>CAZPQK010000024.1:0-3997 GCA_964588695.1 uncultured bacterium | reverse complement strand
TGTTGGCGATCACCCCAAACCGCGCCTATTCGGTGAAGTCGCCGCCGGCCCCACCGGGGCCTCGCAACCGGCCCCCCTCGCCGATCAGAACGGCGAAAGATCCTCGGCGGCTGCTCGACCGACACCCCCAGCACCGGGCTCGCCCGCGTCCCGCTCGAACTCGCGGGCGAGCAGCTCGACGCGGATCTCGACGGAGTAGATCTCGAGCACATCATCGGCGAGTTGCTGCAACCACTCGGCGACGGCCAGCGCCTCGCGCCCGGTCCAGGTACGAGGAACGTGCGGGTGCCTCACCGCCCACCGCCGCGCCGCGCCTTCTTGCGGGCGATGCGCTCGCGACTCTCCTTGAGACGGTAACTGTCGCCGTCGAGCTCGATGATGTCGCAGCGATGTACGAGCCGGTCGACGAGCGTGACGACGCAGGCGGCGTCGGGGAAGACGGCCGTCCACTCGGCGAATGGCTTGTTGGTGGTCACCATCGTCGATCGGTCGAGCCGCTGACTGATGACTTCGAAGAGCAGGTCGGCGTGGCGAGTGCCATATGACAGGTAGCCCACCTCGTCGATGACGAGCAGACGGGGGCGGGTGTAGTGCTTGAGGCGGCGCTGCAATGCCGTGCGCCCGCGTAGTCGGCGACGTCGCGCGCGAGCAGCGCCCGGTTGTAGTCGAGCCGCAGCGCCCCGATCGGATCCTGCTCGCGAGCGGACAGCCGCGCCGCGCGCTCGATCCGCCGCGTGGCGTCCTCCAGGTCCGAGCGCCACAGCGCCGCCCAGATCGTGTCGCGCAGCGCCGCGCCGGCCAGCTCGGCGAGCCCCGCCGCCTCGGAGCCATCGGGCCGTCGCGGCCGGCGAGGTCGCCGAGCATGGTCGACGCGGTGGTGAACAGCACGGTGTTGCCGTCGAGGAGCGCCTTGTGGGCGAGGTTCTGGGCGATGGTGGTCTTGCCGGTGCCGTTGGGGCCGACGAAGACGACGTTGGCGGGCTCATCGAGGAAGCGGAGGGTGAACAGCTCGTCGATGGCTTCGCGGTTGCATCGGCGGAGGTGGTCGAAGTCGAAGTCAGCGATGGCCTTGAAGCGGCCGAGGCGAGCGTCGCGGATGCGGCGTTCGAGGCTCCGGCGGGCGCGCTCGGTCTCTTCCCAGCCGAGCAGGTCGGCGATGAAGGCGCGGCGGGGGTCGTCGAGGTCGTCCCAGTGTCGCGCGAGGCCGTGCAGCTTGAGCGCCTTGGCGCGGCCGAGCAGGGTGTCTTTCGCAGCATTACTCATCGTCGTCTCCCGAGGTGTCATCGCCGATGCCATCGTAGGCGCCGAGGTCGTGGGGACGCACGGCGAGGTCGTGGGCGCGGGGGTCGTCGAAGCGCGGCACCACCGGCGGTGGCTCGTGCCGCTCCATCCGGCGCCGCTCGAGGATGAGCCGCACCGTGTTCTGGTGGGGCACGCCGCGGTCGAGGGCTTCGCGCAGCGCGATGTCGAGCTCGGCGGCGCCGTAGCGTTCGAGCAGCCGGGTGAGGCCGTTGGTCAGCCCGCCAATGTTGTGGCCGCGCTCGGCGGCGGCGACGCAGAAGTCACGGCTCGTCGGTGCGGCCCGGTGCAGGCGGTCGAGGCCGCGGTGCTCGCGGGCGGCGGCCTTGTGCTCGACGAGCGCGCGGATGTGTGCCGGGTCTTCGACTTGCTTGCCTTTGTCATAGGTCCGCGGGTGGTCGGCGATGACTTCGACGCCGTCGAGGATGCGCACCCGCTCGGGGGTCGCGCGCAGGTCGAGGGTCCGGCTCACGTGGGTGTGTGGCACCGAGTAGTCATTGAGGTCGAAGCGCGCGTAGGGTGTCTTGCCGACGCTGACCGCGGTCTGCTCGTCGGTGCAGAACGGGTTGTCCGGCAGCGAAAGCAGGTGCCCGCGCTCCTTCTCGAAGGCTTCTCCGACCGTCATCGCGCGGTCTTCGGGGCATGGGCGAGCCATGCGGATCCCATCGCACCACGCACGCGCTTGCGCGTTGAGGTCGTCGAGGTCGCGCCACTCGCGGGCGGCGAAGAAGCTGGTGCGGACATGCCGGATCGCGCGTTCGACGCGGCCCTTCTCGTTACCGCGCGCCACGGCGACGGGGCGCGGCTCGTAGCGGTGGTGGGTGGCGAAGCTCAGCAGGCCGGGGTGGAACCGAATGGCATCACCACGGCGCTCGATGACGATGGTCCTCGGGTTGTCGTAGAGGATGCGCCGGGGCACCCCGCCAAAGGCATCGAAGGCATGCGCGTGCCCCCGAAGCAGGTTTGCGAGGTGCTGGTGGAGGCAGAACCACACGAACGCGCGCCGCGACCACGACAGCACCATCACGAACGCCATCAGCGGGCGTGACGCGCGGCCGATCGTGAGCCGCCCGAAGTGACCCCAGTCGACCTGCGCCTGCTCGCCGGGCAGCGTGCGCAGCCGCAGGTAGGCTTCGGGGGCCTTGCGGGGCCGCATCAGCCGCACCCAGCGGCGGAAGTGGCCCTCCGAGCCGGTGTAGCCCCGCTCGCATGCCATCTGCCACAGCCGCGCGGCCGTCACCGTCGGGTACTTGCGCAGCGTCTCTTCGATCAGCGGCCGGTACGGGTCGATCATCGACGGCCGCGACGGTCGAGCGGCGGCGGGTACGCCTTCGTCGCGCAGCACCCGACGTACGGTCGTGTGATGGATGCCGAGCTCGCGGGCGATCGAGCCGAGCCGCCACTTCTCGGCGTGGTAGAGGCGCAGCACCTCGGCGGTGGTGTGTTCGTCGATCATGGCATGCCTCGGTGTGGCATCGGGCGCACCGCGCCGGTTGCGATCGGTGTCATCGCTCGGGCTCCTCTCGATGTGGTGGCTTTGGATGGGTCCCAAAGCCCGACTATGGGTCACGGCCGCGCCCCCACCGCTCGCGGCGACGGACCCGGAGGGGGGCGTAGCGCCGGAACGGTCGGCAGAGGCGACCGCAGAGGTCACATTCGACGGCCTCGCCGGGGGCGAGCGCGTCGAGCGACACTGTCGGGCAAGTCGGGGGGCTCGGGGGACCCTGATGCGTCACTTTCTGCGGCAGCGGGGCGGCGGCGGGGTCGGGCGAACTCGACGGGCTCGCCGAGAGCGGCGCCCTCGCCGAGCCCCTCGGTGGTGGCGTGGGTGAGCACGCCGACGCCGCTCGCTGCCGCGCCC
Source organism: uncultured bacterium (assembly GCA_964588695.1). Classification (GTDB taxonomy): domain Bacteria; phylum Krumholzibacteriota; class Krumholzibacteriia; order WVZY01; family JAKEHA01; genus CAZPQK01. The sequence goes on along the minus strand of CAZPQK010000024.1, from coordinate 837 downwards.
GCCACCGCGCCTGCCGCGCTGCGTGCTTCCGCCGGCCCCGCGGGGTGGATTGGTAGCGCCGCCCCGCCTCGCGCTGCTTCTCCCGGCGGGCCACGGATGAGCATGCGTCGCCGCAGTACCGCTGTCCCCGGTCGCACGGCGGGCAGAGGCGCGTCTCGGCTCCGCAGCGCTTGCAGTAGAACGCCCGGTACGAGTCCTCGACCGCCGCCTCCGCCGATGAGGAGGGGCTGGACGTCCCGGCTCGACCGCGGCATGGTGCTCATCACCATCCGCCTCGGCGGGTTGGTATCAGGAGGGGGCCCGGCGTAGGTTGGTGACCGCGTTTCCGGGCCCCCACCGTCTCCTCCTCGGCGTTGGTGTTGGTGATCGGGTCGGCGTGGCGGTCACGCTCGGGGTGGTGCGGGGGTGTTCACCGAATAGGCGCGGGTTTGGGTGTTCGTCGACACGAGCGGCGGCGCGGCGGCGGGGGTCGCGGGTGGGGTCGCGCTCGCGGCCGATGGCGACGCGGCCGGCGCGGTCGGCGGGCTCGCCGATGCGCCGTCTTCACCGCTCTCCGGCGCAGGCCCGGGTAGCCTCGGTGACGCGGCGCCGACTGCCGAGTTCTCGGTGGGCGACGCCGCCCCGAGCGCTTCGATCGGCGTCGACGCTGATGGCCTCCCGGCTGCGCCGAGCGCCGACGGGTTGCCGACGGCGGGGGTCGATGCCCCGAGCGGTGATGACCTGCCGGCTGCGGCCTCGGTGAGCGAGGCGCCGTCTGCCGACGGCCTTTCGAGCGCGCGCTCGGCGGCGCCCGGCGGTGCGGCGGGGTCGATCGAGGCGGGCGCCAGCGTGGCTGAT
>CAZPQK010000023.1:0-8766 GCA_964588695.1 uncultured bacterium | reverse complement strand
GCAAACATGTCTGTTTGCCAGACATTGACACGACAAAAACACGTCAAGAAAAAACGTGTAGCTAGTCGCTAAAAGAAAACGGGCCCCAAATAGGGACCCGTTTTCTGGTTTCACCGTGAAGGTGATTGGGTCAACGCGCGCAGCGGAGCGACGCCGACTACTAATTATTAAACTTGATCACCTGCATGCTGGTGGCGCTGCCGTGATCCGTCCACGACATGTTGCCGAACCTGATGTTCGGGTGCGTCAGGGCGTTGCCGTCTGCGTCGCAGAACGTATACGTGTCGACGCGCGACCACAACTGATAGCGAACCAACTTGCCAGCTTCACCGCGTACGGTCTGCGAAAACTCAGAGCCGTGCATCGTGCTGTGCGTGACCGCCGTCGAAAACGTGCGCGACATTTCTTTTTCAACCTCGGCCGACAGGCCTTCGATACTAAGTCCGCCGGACACCGTCAGCGTTTCGCCAAACGTTTCAGTTTCGGTAACACTCGATCCAGTCATCACTGTGGTTTTGAACGTTGCTTCGGTGTTCTCTGGCAACACCAGAAAATCACCCGCGCCGCCTTCGAGCGATTGCAACACCCACTGGCGCTCGCGTTTTACGTAAACGTCGGCAGGGAACGTTGCCACGGTGAGCGTCAGGCGCTTCCGGTCAACGCCGGGACCAAATTCGCGAACCAATTTTTGTGCGGGTGACATGGCGCCGTGTTCCTTTAGCAAAACATGGCCCGCCGGTACCGGCCAATCGAGTTTGCTCGTCCAGTCGGTGCCGGTATTAATCAATTGCCAGCTACCGTAGTTGACGCGCCAATGCGCCTGAAAAGGCCCGTAGGCATCGGCGATTTCGGGCTTGAACGTGCCGGTGTGCGGCCGGATCAGCACCTCCATATCGGTGCTTCCGGGGACATCTTCATACGGTCCCGAGGGCACCGGGAAGTTGTGATTATTGTTGCCGTTACCGTCGTCGACGGGCACCGGTGCCATCACCGAGTCCTCGCAACCGACGGTTACCATGAGCAGCGCGATTGCGCAAAGTATTGTGAAATTACGAGTTAACATGACGCTCTCCATTCTGGGCAGTGGGTCTGGACTGCCCTTCATGGATAAACGCCGCGGCCGGTGCCAAAAGTGATAACGAAACTGTGCTAAAGTTCCGGGCCTCCGATGAACTGTCACTCGTCTGTGTCCTCATTTCCTACCGACGTGGCACATATCGGAAACAACCCGCCGCCGCTCTCGTACTACCTCCTAAGGCGCTTCGTGCCTGCCGCGTGTCCATCGCGTCCCTCTGACACTGGGGTATTCTATGTCTGCAAACACTTCTGTGGGTAAGACCGTCGGTACCGCCGTGGTTACCCTCGTCGTTGCCTATCTACTTCTCGAGCTTGCTGTGCTCGCCATCTACCGTCCGCAAGTAAGTGGTGCCGAAGAAGCCGCCGTTGCCATCGCTGGCGCCGATACGCTCAGCAACAAGGCCGGTCGTGAAGAAGCCGGCCTCGGTTTTCGCCAGCCGACCATGGTGGTTCATCCGTACCTCGGATACGTGTTCCTACCCAAAGATCGTCGCTCGCCGGAGAATCCTGGCCATCCCGCAATCGCGGTTTCCGAAGATGGCTTTCTCGACAAGAACGACGCAGTACGCAAGCGATCCGCCGACAGAGTTGTCATCGGCATCACCGGTGGTTCCGTCGCCGGACAGCTTGGCACCTGGTACAACCAGCACATGTACAAGGCTTTTGGCGAGGTCGATAAATTTGCGGGCAAAGAAATCGATATCGTCTGGCTCGGCATGCCCGGCTATCACCAGCCGCAGCAAATTAATCAACTCGCGTTGATCCTGGCGCAGGGCGGCGAGTTTGATTACTTCATTAACCTCGATGGCTTTAACGAACTCGCGGTTCCCGCGGCGCTGAACGCGCCCAAAGGTGCGCACCCGTTGTTCCCAATGAACTGGAGCATGGTCGCGCTCGACGTTCCCGATACCGAACTTCGTCGATCGATCGGTGCTGTCGACTTTCTAAACGCGGAGCGCAGCGAAAGGCGTGCGGCGTTTGCAAATTCGGCGCTACGGTTTTCGCCCACGGCGCGACTTATTCGCGAAAGGGAAGACACCAAACTCGCGCAACGTGTAGCCGCGTACGGGGCACAGGTGGCATCGTACCAACCCGATGAGATTCCGTACTTTGTAACCGGTCCTAATCGACTCCATGTTCCCAACGACGAAATGATTCCCGAGTTAGTCGAAATTTGGAAACGTTCGTCGCTACAAATGAACGCCATGTGCGCGGCGTTTGACATCAAGTATCTGCACATGCTCCAGCCCAATCAATACGATCCGGGCTCTAAGCCGCTAAGCGCCGAAGAAAAAGAAGCGGCGTTTGATCCCGAGAGCCCATATAAGCCGGTCGTCGAAGAGGGTTACGACAAAATGCGCGTCGCTAGCGCGGAACTGGTTAAGGCAGGCGTTGACTTCCACGACCTTAGCGGCATCTTCGCCGACGACACCGACACGTATTACAAAGATGCGTGCTGCCACTTTAACGATGGTGGCAACGAAGTCATGGCCAAAGCCATCGCCGACGCGGTGGCCGCGGCCGAGTAAGAAAACTTGCGCCGGAGAGAACTAAGCGAGACAATGCACGCATGGCGCGGACTCCATCTCTACTATTCATTCGACCCGGAATCTCGTTCTGGGTCGAGCACGAATCGCTCGTCGATATCACGGCGACTACTGATGCGATCAAAGATGGTGTGTTTGACGGCGCATGGATCGTCGATGAATTCGGGGCCGTGCGCAAGATCGTAGCGACGTCGGCGGAGAAAACCAAGACGCTGACTCCGTGGCGCAAGGTTCCGGTCGGGCTCACCTTGGGGGACCCAGAGGAGTTTGCGTTGGAACAGCTAAAGCGGTGGATGCTAGACGCGCTTGATGGTGAGAACGCATTCGCTGAACACTTGGCCGATAAAGTGGCTTCGCTTAGAACAACAATCGCAAACGCTAATACTCCCGCCGAGCTGATTGCCGCCGCCGCTAAAATAGCCGGATGAAACGGCGCATTGTCGGATTCCACCAGGACGACGAAGGCCATTGGGTCGCCGATCTTGAATGCGGCCACACCCAGCACGTCCGACACAACCCACCGCTATCTGAACGGCCCTGGGTGCTGACCGAAACCGGCCGCGCGACTCGGGTGGGCCTCGAACTCCATTGCACCATGTGCGACTCCGCCGAGTTGCAATAGCTCAAATCCTCGGTATACTTGAGTTGCCTCCTCCCTTGTACTTTAGGCACAACCTAGTTGAAGGGAACCCCTATGAAAGCGTGTCTTCTGGCACTCGTGCTCGCCCTCGCGCTTACGGTGTCGACTGCGGCGGCGCAATGCGAACTACCGATGACGTTCGTTAACACGGCCGTCGTCACCGAGAATGATCTCAAAGTTACATTCGCGAGCGATAAGACGAACTACGATCCCGGCGCGACGGTAGAGTTCTGCTTAATCGTTGAGAACGTTGGGACGTCCCAGGTCTATATCAATTGGGGAATTGATCCGCAGGATGCGATCTTCGTTCGAACGCCCGATTGCCTTTCTATCATTCCAGAGTGCTACGATGTCTGGCCCTTTACCCATCCGTACTTCATCTACTTTTTCAGCGCGGGCACAACGCTTGACCCCGGCGAATGTCGGGTGTGGAAGCGGAGTTGGGACATGACACTGTATCCCGCCGCAAGCGGTGGGTACGAAGTTATCGGAGGCCTGTTCGCCAAAACAACTGCCGGAACGATAGGGGAGTTTCGTGTGCCGACTACTGGCGTCGAGTTAAACATCGAAGTGAATGCGTCGGTACCGGTAAGCGAATCCACTTGGGGAAAAGTCAAGGCGTTGTACCGGTAAGCGCTGAGTTGGTGCGCGCGCTTACCCATCTGGCAACTTAAACAAGTCTTCTACAGGAACTTGAAACACCTTCGCAAGGCGAAGCGCAAGTTCGGTCGATGGCACAAACACACCTCGCTCGATCGAACCGATCGTTTTTCGTGTTACTCCCGCGCGGTCGGCGAGTTGCTGCTGCGAGAGATCGTGCATCGCGCGGTGAACCTTTAGCGTATTGCGCAGTCTAACTGACACGCTATCGAACTACTCGCTCCCAAAAATCTCAACGACCGGCTCACCGGAAGCGTTAACGTAAGCCCGATACATTCCGAGCGAGTTAAACGACACTGCCATATTACCAAGTGCGTCTATGGCGATCACACCGCCGGTGCCGCCGAGTGTTTTTACTTTAGCCAGCGCGGCGTCGGCCGCTTGTTGAATGCCCATGTGCGCGTAAGCCATCATGGCCGCAATGTCGCGCGCAACGCCAACTCGAATAAAGTATTCACCATGACCCGTTGCCGACACCGCGCACGTCGCGTTGTCCGCGTACGTGCCGGCGCCGATGATCGGCACGTCGCCGACGCGGCCATAGCGCTTATACGTCATTCCGCCGGTGGAAGTACCCGCGTATAAATTCCCGGCAGCATCAAGCGCCACCGCACCGACAGTGCCATACTTGCTAAACGCGTCGTCTAACAGCAGGGAAGGGGGCTCAATCGCCGAGCGATCCTTCTCCTTTTCTTTTTCGATCCGCTTTTGCAAAGCATCCCAACGCCGTTGCGTAAAAAAATACTTCTCATCGACAGTCTCAATGCCATGCTCGCCACCAAACGTCTCTGCGCCATGTCCAACCATCATCACGTGCGGCGATTCGTTCATCACAATCCGCGCCAGCTTGATCGGATTCTTTACTCTATGCACCGCGGCGATCGTTCCAGCGTTGCGCGTTGCTCCATCCATGACTGCGGCGTCGAGTTCGTTGCGACCGTCGGAGGTAAACACCGCGCCCTTGCCCGCGTTGAACAGCGGCGAGTCTTCCATCAACACAATCGCCGCTTCGACGGCATCCGCACCGTCGCCGCCAGCTTGCAGCACCGCGTACCCCGCAAGCAGGGCGTCCCGCAACGCGTCGCGATAAGCCTGCTCGCGCTCGGGCGTAAACTTTGCTTTGTCGATAACGCCGGCCCCGCCATGAATCATGAACCCAAGTTTGGGGGACTGCGGCGAACGCAGCGTTTGGGCAAATGCGGGTGACGAAAACCAAACGAGCAGGAGACTCAGGAAACCAATGAGTGATCTAGTCATGACTCTTCCACTTGTCGATTGAGGTAGATGAAACGGCCAATAGCGGTTCCGTAGCCGATGGCGAGCGACATCTCGGCGAGTCGCATTGCCGAGATCAACGGCTTTCGTCCGTCCAAGAAATCCGCAACGATGTACAACGCGAGGCACCCCATTAACGCACCAAATCCGTAGGTGTAAGCTCTCCTCCGAAAGTCGACGACCCGTTCGTCTTCGACGGTGTCGGTCATCAGGTCGCGCTGCAGGCCGACCCGCCACGCCGCCCAAATCACCATCAACCACCCGCCTGCGGTCGTCGCCGCCCACGGCGTGCGATGGCCGTCGTCGATGGCGACGCGTCCGACCAAACCAACCAAGACAACTAGATATCCGACGAGTGCCATCCATTGGTGTCGTGCGATTCTGGATGCAAGGGTGCTCATTCATTCTCCTCAGTTGGCGCCCGCCATCATCTTCTCGAGCTTCTTAGCGTCGCTGCCCTTAAGCCGCTTGATCTTGTAACCGCGCTCTTTCATCAGAGCGAGGATGCCGTGGTCTTCAAAGTAGTGCGCGGTGCCGACGGCAATAAAGTGCGACTGGCCATCGTGCTCCTTTAGCAACTTGTCGATTCGCTCGGCCATGCGATGGTTGCGCTCAACCAAACCTTTTTCGACAAACTTCTGATTTGCTCCCACTGACGGATCCATGTACGACCACATTAAATCCATCAGCTTTTTACCGTCGCCGCTGTAGTACGCATCGACTAATTGCGAGGTGACACTCGTCTCTGCTTCTTCCAGGTAGTCAATTGTGGTCTGCAGCATTTCGATTTGTTCGTCCATGGTGAAACCGGTGAACAACTCGATTTGTTCGTCGATGGTTTCGATCGAGCCCTGTCGTTTGCCTTCCTCACCAGCGCGTGCGTACAGCACGGCGTCGAGTGCTTGCTTGCCGCTGGACAGTTCGGTGAGGTAGTCCAACACCACCAACTGCACGCCAATGGCGAGCGGATTAAACGCGTCTAACATTGCCAGGCCAAGCCCGCGCTCCTGCAGGTATGCGTCGGTGCGGGTGTAGAGGTCCTTGGGCAGAACGCTCGACAGCGTCTTTCCGTCCGGCATCATAAACGCCGTCGCCGCTTTCATGGTGGTCGCGGGATCCATCGGGATCTCGGTGTAGACCGCATCCGACATCCCAAACGCCATGTTGACGACTTCCGGCAATGCCAACACCCGGTCGTCGGGCAGATGGATGGTGCCGTACAGAAAAGACGGCGGTGTCGTTTCAATCATCCACAGGAAGGGGTTCCTGGTGGGCTCGGGCGTTTTGGCGACGGTAACCGCGGCAATGATGGCAAGGACAAGCACGGCGGATGTGACCAGGACGAGACGCTTCATAGCGGAGGTGCCTCCATTAATATGTGTGTGGACCAGGGGGCGTGTCATCGATGAGAAGTAAACTACTCAAAAAGAGCGTATCACTTACCAAAAAGGGTAGCAACGGTTATATTCTTAGATCACGTCAACGCTTGAAGAAGTCGCCAACACAGATCGTGACAAGAAATCGTTGACAGGAACCCGGCGAAGGCTAAGAATGGCCGCGAGCGTGGGCCAGGCCCACAAATGAGCGCGAGGAGCATCCAATGAAGATCAGCATAACGTATTGCGTTCGTTGAAATTATCTGCCACGCGCCTCCAGTTTGGCGGCGAAAATTAAAGATCGGTTCGGCTACGAAGCCGAGCTTATCGGTGGCGACAAAGGTGTTTTTGATGTGGTCGTCGACGGTCGGTTGATCTTTTCGAAGTTCGAGACCGAGCGATTCCCTGAACCGGACGAGATCCTAAGCCAACTCAGCTAGGATTCGGACAAACGCCCTAAAGGTGGTAAACCCCATGCGTTTAGTGATTTTAATCGCCCTTTTAGCCGTAACCGTGACCGCCTGTGCCGTCGGCCCCGATTACTCTGCGTCGCGCGAGTTCCACGCGACCGTTGACAGTGTCGAACTGCCGACCGCCGTGTCGAAGGACAACACGCTGCCGGCCCGGTTCATCGCAGAACTCGGCGACAGCGACTGCTACGCGTTCTCGCGGATGGAATACACCCGCACCGCTGGCGAAATCCGTATCAAGATGATCGGAAAGTTCGACGACGGCAACTGCGATGGCGGCCCGGCGCGCGTTAATCGCGTGTTCAACATCGCTCCGCCGCACGCCGGCGATACCTTTACGCTGTACGTGGAGCAGCCGGACGGTAGTGAGCTTGTCTACACCGTAGACGTGGTTGAGTAACCGGCAGAAAAACCAATGGTTTACAGCCGGTCGGGTCTTGGCCCGGCCGGCTTTTTTTAAGTCGTAAGATTCTCCAAAATAGTTGGCTTTTCCGGGTTGACACCGGAGCAAAAGACGGTCTATATTGGCGTTTACCTACGGGCGGCTAGTGGCCGCCCAGTTCTTTGGAAGAAACCCTGGCCCGGATGACCAAGGACCGATCAGCTCCACGCTGGTCGGGCTTTCTTTCGGTAGCAGTACCGGTTCGGGGTGAGATCTGGCTTTTCTTGATACCTTTGGTTTGTACTTATCAGGGCCTATAGCTCAGTTGGTTAGAGCGCACGCCTGATAAGCGTGAGGTCGATAGTTCAAATCTATCTAGGCCCACCAGGTTTTTGAGTAAAAGCAGAATTCTCTCGGGCATATAGCTCAATTGGGAGAGCGCCGCCCTTGCACGGCGGAGGTTGTCGGTTCGAGCCCGACTATGTCCACCATCGCAATAGCAATAGCAATTTGCGGTTGCTGGTTGAGAAGGCCAGATTCGTTCTTTGACAATTTGTAGATCCAGGTTCTGGTAAAAAGGCATCTGATCTTAGTAAATGACTAAGCTACTAAGAGTACAAGGTGGATGCCTTGGCATCGGTAGGCGATGAAGGACGTGGTAAGCTGCGATAAGCTTCGGAGAGGTGCAAACAACCTTTGATCCGGAGATTTCCGAATGGGGAAACCCAGTAGGGCAAAACCCTACTATCTGGCGGTGAATACATAGCCGTTGGAAGCTAACGGGGTGAACTGAACCATCTTAGTAACCCTAGGAAGAGAAAGAAAATCGATTTCCTTAGTAGCGGCGAGCGAAAGGGAAATAGCCTAAACCATTTCGTGTGTAAGTCAGCATGCGTTGCACGATTGGGGTTGTGGGATAAGACTGCCCAAATGCTGTGAGGGCGAAGGAGTTACAAAAGCTTCGGCTAGTCGAATGGTCTGGAATGTCCAACCATAGAGGGTGCTAGTCCCGTAGACGAAAGTTGTGAGCTCTCCTGTCAAAATCCCGAGTACTATGGAACACGTGAAATTCTGTAGGAATCTGCGAGGACCATCTCGCAAGGCTAAATACTCACCGATGACCGATAGTGAACAAGTACCGTGAGGGAAAGGTGAAAAGGACTCCTAACGGAGAGTGAAATAGTCCCTGAAACCTTGTACTTACAAGCTGTGGGAGGGCTTCGGCCTGACCGCGTGCCTTTTGCATAATGAACCGGCGAGTTAATTTACGTAGCGAGGTTAAGGGCCACAGGTCCGGAGCCGTAGCGAAAGCGAGTCTGAATAGGGCGTCTAGTTGCGT
>CAZPQK010000022.1:1420-10661 GCA_964588695.1 uncultured bacterium | reverse complement strand
TGCTCGGCGGCGGCCTTCACCACCACCGTTTCCGGCGTTCCAACTGGACCGTCGACATTGCAAAGCAGCAGGCTATGCCGACCCCACCCGGTCCGGATCGGATCCTGAAGATAGAGCGTCACATCAGCTTCCCAGGCCAGCGACAACGCGCGCGCCGCCTTCGCCATCAACTCTTCTGTATCAGACCTGGCACACATAACGCTGACAAATCCTTCCTGGAACCTGTGCTGGAGAAAGCAGCCGTTCGCCACCTCGGACAAGCTCTTTAAACCCGGCAGAAACCTCCGACTCCATAGGTAATCATTCACTGACGATGATCGCCAGGTCTTCAAATGTAAGATTCACGATTAGCGAGCGTGTATGATCCGTTGTGAACGTTTCGACGGTATATCCTTTAGTCTACTGTCACAGGCGACGAAAGATCGCGCAAGAGGAGGTCGCTCAGCGTGTCCGGCCAGGGATCTGATTCAAAAAGGCAATCTAACTCATCTCCTCCACCATCCTTTTCGCCGATCAATGAGAAGGTCGTTATCGTTGAGTACAATCCGGAATGGCCGGATCTGTTCGAACACGAACGGACATCGCTCCTGCAGATTTTCGGTGATGAAGTTGTCGATATCGAGCACATCGGCAGTTCGTCAGTGCCTGGTCTGGCGTCAAAGAACCGGGTTGATATCCTGGTCGGCGTCAGCGAACTTGGCAGCCTGAGCCACTACTTCAGCAAACTGCAGCCCTTGAACTACTTTCTCGATAGCATCTGGACCTATGACACAGATGAGGGTAGCGATATTCCTCATTTCGAGGAACTGGAGTCGGTTGAGGTCATTCGGATGACCTTCATGAAACGCAACCCGAACAACTACAACCTCCACATAGTTGAATATGACAGTAAGGCCTGGGTTGACCCGATCCTCTTCCGGGATTTCCTGCGATCCAACCCGCAGTCACTCCACGACTACGAGACGCTGAAACAGAGTCTGAGCGAATCTACTGAAAATAACCGGGAGTACACCACTCAGAAATCGGAATTTATCCAGGGCATCCTGCAGCAAGCGGATCAACACCGGTAAACGACGGGTTTCTTACCATGCCGTATGCCACGAATCCAGATGACGACATTCAGATCTACTACGAGACTGAAGGAGCAGGACCGCCGCTGGTGCTGCTGCACCCTTTTACTCTGTCGCTGGAGAGCTGGCGGCAAACGGGTTACACGGCTGCCCTTGCTGAAACGTTTCAACTGACGCTGATCGATCTGCGAGGACATGGCAAAAGCGATAAACCGCGCCGGCCGCCAATGCACTCACTGGAGAAGCAGACCGGTGATATTATCGCCGTGCTCGACGACCTGAACATCGCCAATGCCCGGTTTGTCGGTTACAGTCTGGGTGCGCGAATTGCACTGGCGATGTCAAAGCTGCAACCAGAACGTGTGGCGTCGATCATCGCTGGCGGCCAACTGGCCGGGCAGTACATGGCGGACTTTCCGGTCCCGCTGGATGCCAACGACAACCGTGTGCTCGTCGGGATCAACCGTCAGGTGGTCTGGGAGCAAGATTTCTTCGACGGACTGGAGCAGGTCACTTCCCCGGCGCTGCTCTACGCCGGTCAACTCGATCCATTTGCCAGCCAGGTGCGGAACGTCGCTGCGTGCCTTCCTGCCGGGCACTACATCGAACTGGCCGGTCTGGATCAGGTCGACGCCTTTGTGCAGAGTGAGACGGTGCTATCCGAGGTGTTCGAGCAGGAATTCCAGGGAGAAACATGAGCAGTATTGAACGACTCCACATCGCCCCTCATTCGGGACGGCCTTCCGAGAAGACGGATCGAGGCGCTGATTTTGAGAGCCCCACTCCGACGACGGCGATGCTGCTTCAGGCAGTGCTGGTGATGACATTCCGGTGGGTTCGGCGGTTGTGGGGAAGAGTGCGGTAGTCTGAGGAACCCCTCACCCTTCAATCCCCTCTCCCACAAAACGGGAGAGGGGAGGAAGAACACAACAGGTCGTGCGGTTGCAACGCCGTTCTCCTCGCGTTTTCGGCGAGGTGCCCTTGAGACCAAGGCTTTGGGTAAGGATTCCTACCGCATCCAGTCCGCGACCCGTTCGCCGATCATGATGCAGGTCAGGTTAGTGTTGGCGCGGGGGATGGTCGGCATCACCGAGGCATCGACGACCCGCAGGTTCTCGACACCGCGCACCCGGCAATACTGATCAACGACCGCCATCTCATCGTCATCCGGACCCATCCGCGCCGTGCCGACCGGATGGAAGATCGTTGTAACTGTGTTGCGAGCATAGTTGGCGACCGCCTCGTCGGATGCCATCTTTTCGTCATCCAGGAGAACGTCGTAGTTTGGATTCGGCAAGATTCGCCTGATGTACGGAGCCAGTTGCTCAGTCTTGAGTAGTTGCCAGCAGATTCGTAAGCCTTCAATCATTCGTCGCATGTCTTCGGGATCATCCAAATAGTTCAATTCAATGATCGGCTGTTGCTCCGGATCGGCAGAGGCGAGCGTCAACCTTCCTCGGGAGCGCGGTCGCTGGCACGTCGCGGAGATCGTTCCGAACAGGCTGTATTCAACTTCAGATGCCAGACTCTGCGCCCGCTTGTCCATAGCCGGCAACGCATACACCAGATAAATCTGCATGTCATTGAACTCATCTGAACCCGGCGCTGTGAAACGTATACCTGTTTGCGCGTGCGGCTTTGATATGTCATTGATCAGATCACTCGGCTCATACCGGATCATTGACCAGGGGTGGTCAATGAGGTTAGCGCCAACTCCCGGTAGATCGAGCAATGGCTTGATCTCCAGTTCTTCGAGATGGGATTGGGGTCCAACTCCCGATCTCAGGAGAATCGCAGGCGACATAATCGCCCCAGCGGAGAGTGTTACCCTGTCCCCGTACACTTTCTGACGGAGACCATCACAGATGACCTCAACGCCGACAACCCGGTCTCCCTCAAACAGTAAGCAGTCAACCAGGCAATCACCACGCACCGTCAGATTGAGCCGGTTTCGAGCTGGCAGAAGATATGCGATGGCTGTTGAAAAACGAATTCCGTTGTTCATATTAAACGGCCAGGGGCCGGCACCGGTCGAATCTGGGTTGTTGAAGTCATCAGCAATCTCAAACCCGATAGCCTGGCTCGCCTCAAGGAGAGCCTGGGCCATCGGCACAAACTCATCCTGCTTGAAGCGCTGAATCGGGAGAGGTCCGTCAGTCCCATGAAATGAGTCATGTACATCGAGGTCATTTTCGAGTTTTTGGAAGCAGGGCAGGACGCTGCCCCATCCCCATTGATCGTTGTCGAGCAGCGCCCATTCTTCGTAATCAGCCGGGGCACCACGCAGAGCAATGGCTCCATTGATTGCCGATGAGCCGCCGACTGTCTTCCCTCTCGGGTAAACAATCTCACGGCCATCATTCGGAATTGCGGCTAGCTCCCAGTCATGTCCTGCACGAGAATTCACTTCAGGTGAACCCATGTTCCTCACATGCTCCGGGATCTGATCCAGTGTCAGATAATCCGGTCCAGCTTCGAGCAGGAGAACACTGCGGTCGAGGTCTTCGCTGAGCCGGGCGGCTAGCGTCGCACCGGAAGTTCCAGCACCGACGATAATGTCATCGTAGACGGCAGTCATCAGTCGTCCCTTCATCATCGCCAGACCGAAAGCAGCGTGTGAGGCGACGGTCCAGCGCATTATTTATGAGTATTCTCGACTATTCTAATCCAGGTAGCCGCGACTGGGGAACCAGATTGCCCCATTGAACCTGCAAAGGTGAACCTGGGGTAGAACGATCCTCAGCGCATCCAGTCCGCCACCCGTTCGCCGATCATGATGCAGGTCAGGTTAGTGTTGGCGCGGGGGATGGTCGGCATCACCGAGGCATCGACGACCCGCAGGTTCTCGACACCGCGCACCCGGCAATACTGATCAACGACCGCCATCTCATCGTCATCCGGACCCATCCGCGCCGTGCCGACCGGATGGAAACTGGTTGTCACCGTCTGCCGGGCGTATTCCGTTAACAGGGTGTCGGACTTTATCAGCGCTTCATCAGGAATCACTCCGTTGAATGGATTCGGCAGAATGTGCTCAATGAACGGAGCCATCCTGGGCGAGGTCACAAAACGCCAGATGTCGCGCAATCCCTCGACAGTGCGGCGAAGGTCTTCAGCGTCATCTAGATAGTTCAACGCAATGGCTGGCTGGATAGCTGGGTCGGCTGCGTTGAGCGACACACGGCCACGGGATTGTGGCTTCTGAAAGGAAGTCAGAAAAGCTCCCCAATCCGATCCCGCAGCGTCACCAGCCAGACCGATCATCCCGGACTGCAGCGGCGCGAAGAGGTACATTTGCATATCGTTGACATCTCGAGAATCAATCGAGGTGTACCGGATACCGACCTGGATAACCGATGCCTGTACATCACCGGGAGTAGCCGTTCTGGCGAAGAAGATATGGCAGCGTGGGTGATCGATCAGATTCGCTCCAACACCGGGCAGATCAACCTTCATCCGGATACCGAGCGGCTTGAGATCAGCAACTGGCCCGATACCGGATCGCATGAGAATTGCCGGGGACATGATCGCGCCAGCGGCAAGCGTGATCCGCTGGCCATAGCATCGCTGACGCCTGGTGCCAATTATGACCTCTACGCCATTGGCTTGTAACCTGTCGAATAGCACCCGATCCACCAGGCAGTCGCCGCGGATGGTCAAGTTGGACCGGCCGCGAGCTGGCTGGAGATAGCCGAGGGCCGTCGAGATTCGGATGTCACCTTCCCGGTTCATCGGCACAATTCCAGCGCCGGTCGATACCGGATCGTTGAAATCCATCGATTGCGGATATCCCAGATCGGCGCTTGCTCCCAGGAAAGCCCGGGAAATCTGTAGGAGATCACCCGGCGTGAAGCGGCTGATGGAAATCGGACCGGACTGACCGTGGAACGGTGCGTCCACATCTCGATCCGTTTCGAGCCGGTTGAAATATGGCAAGACGTCGGACCAGGCCCAACCGTCATTCCCCAGGCTCGCCCACTCGTCGAAGTCCGCTGGCATCCCGCGAATCGCCACCGCACCGTTGATCGCCGAAGAGCCTCCGGAAATGAACCCGCGCGGATAGTCGATCTCCCGCCCCGGACCTGCGGTTGCTTTCAGTCCCCAGTCGTGGCCGGGGAGGGAGGCATTGAGGCCGGTGTTGATTCGGCGCACATTTTCAGGAACCTGATCTGGAGAACGGTAATCCGGCCCGCCTTCCAGCAGGAGAACTCGCCGATCCGGATCTTCGCTGAGCCTGGCGGCTAGCACAGCTCCGGATGATCCCGCGCCAACGATGATGTCGTCATACATTGCAGTCATATCGTCAGGCATTGTATCGTCCATCGGGCATATGATTGCGATTCGGTCACCGGGCGGCTCAATGAGGGTAGGCAAGTGGAAGCAGACAACCCAACACGCGGCGTAACCTTTAGCCACGCAGACCATGCCAACCTCGACGAAGCGGTGGCGTTTCTCGATGTCGCCAACGCGATGCTGACCGTCTACAAACGGGAGAGTTTTCAGCAACTGCGCTTGAGACCGGGCAGTCATGTGCTGGATGTCGGTTGTGGAACCGGTGACGATGTGAGAGCGATGGCGGCCATCGTCGGTCCGGGCGGGCGAGTAGTCGGCCTCGACAACAGCGAGGAGATGCTTGAGATTGCGCGATCACGAGCCGGACAGATTCCACGCCCGGTCGAATTTATCCAGGGCGATCTCCATCAATTGCCGTTTGCTGATGACAGTTTCGACGCTTGCCGGGCTGAACGGGTACTCGAGTACCTGGAGGAGCCGTCGCAGGGTTTGCGTGAACTGATCCGGGTCACCAGACCGGGAGGCCGCATTTTCGCCAGCAATGTCGATAAAGACTCGATGATCATTGATATTGACGACCAGCAACTCCTCCAGAAAGTGCGCGAATTCTGGTTCACCGGAGAAGAACTCCCCCACCTCGGCAGGCAACTCTACCGGCTCTTCCGCAACGCCGGCCTGTCCGACCTGTCGGTCAATCCGCAGACCTGGGTGCTTACCGGGCAATCTCTGGTAAGTGACGCGATGACGACTCAACTACCGGCCAGCGCCCATGCCGCAGGCGCAATTTCTGACGACGAATACAACCGCTGGAGACGGGCGATTGACGAAGCTGTCGCGACAGATCGTCTCTTTGTCTCACTGACGGCATTCAATGTGTCAGGGACAGTAGAACCCTCACCCTAAATCGCGGCCCAGAGGGCACCCCGCCCAGCAGCGGGAGAGTGACTTTAAGAGCCGCACCCGAAAGTTCAACCTGTAAATTCGAGGATGTGGAGACCGAGTCCCCAGCGGTCGGAGAGGTAGATCAGACCGGTGTCGGGATCGACGGTGACATCGTTGCTCTGCGGGCAGGGAACGTCTGGCGTGCCGGCCGGAACGAAGTAACCGACCTCTTCGGGTTTGAACGGGTTGGACCAGTCAACGATCCGCAAGCCAGCGTTGAACCAGCAACTGTAAAGCAAGTCGTCTTTCGACATGCCAAGCCAGATGTTGTGCGCCCCGTAGCGAGAGCCAGTTCTGCACCAGCGATCGTCGACCGGACGCATCTGGATCGGATCCACCTCATGCGGCATGAACGTTGAAGCGATAATCGGGTTGTCGATGTCACGCATATCATAGAAAGTGATGAAGCCGGGCGGGTGATCGCAGTTAATCGTCGTCGTCTCCTGCGCGACGATTCCGAAGGCTGATTCTTCCGGAACATAGAAGGTGTGGTAACAGCCGGGCCAGCCGTGAGTCTCGTGCGGGTTCTGTCGCCACATAAATCGTGGATTAGCCGGATCGGTAACATCGAACATGCCGATCCCACCATCCCAGAAACCACAGGTGGCGTAGTTGCCGTACGGGTTGGCTTCGTGCAGCCAGCAACCACGGCCGATCTTGCCGGCATCCCAGGAGGGAACCTCACCGGCGGCCACATGCTGCCCCTCAACCCAGCCGATGCCGACAAGTTCGGGATTCCACGGGTCGGCCATGTCGTGGACCAGCAGGATCTTCCCGTCGAAGCCATCCTTGAATCCCGAGCTGTAGAGCAGATTGCGCTTGCGATCCAGGATCGGGCGGTGGATGCCAAGCCCATCTGTCTCAACATAACGTACAAACTCAGGATTGATCGGGTCGCTGGCGTCGAATAGGCGTAATCCGGGCTTGATTGTCGGGTCGTCGACGCCTGGTTTCAGTTCACTGTTGGTCAAGAGCAGGTCGCCGGTCACCCGCAGCACCTTGTGGGTACGCGCGTTCGGACCGTCGGCGATCTGATTGAGCACTTTCGGATCTCGCGGGTCGGAAACGTCAAGAATCGTGAGTCCGTTGTGGCCGAGGACGCCGGATCCAGCGACGTAGCAGAGTCCGCCGCCGACCTGGATCTGGAAGGCGTCGCCCCAGCCATTCAGGTCGCTATGACCGACCAGCCGGACGTTCCAGGCTTCTTCCGGCCACGGTTCGGTAAGCCGGTAGGTCGTATCGCCGTCTTGCCCGGGGTTGGGATCATAAAAGGGGTTTGTTGACACGGGATGTTCCTTTCTCATCGTCTGCCACCACGATAGCCGACAATTGACACATTCGCAAAGCCGACAGGAACTGGTCGGATGCAGACCTGTTCGACCGTACATCCCTCCGCTATGATGTCCGCACGAGCACAAACTTGAACGCTGGCCAACGAACGGGAAGGACGGCATGATGCGGCGATTTCATCTGGTGACCGAGTGGAGTTTCGATGCGCCAATCGAACACGTTTGGGAGCTGCTCAACGAGCCGGAGCGGTTTCCGGAGTGGTGGCCCGGTTTTGACGAGGCTGAGATAACAGAAGGAGATGGCGAGATTGGCTCGGTCGCCCGCTACAAGGTCAGCGGAGACTTCGGATTCGTCTTCTACTTCGCGACCAGAGTGGAAGAGAAGCGTGAGCCGGAGTACATCAGGGTATCGGCAGCTGGCGACCTGGCCGGAACCGGCGAGTGGTTCCTCCAGCAACGGGACGGCGGCACTGATGTGACCTACATCTGGGATGTCG
Source organism: uncultured bacterium (assembly GCA_964588695.1). Taxonomy (GTDB): domain Bacteria; phylum Krumholzibacteriota; class Krumholzibacteriia; order WVZY01; family JAKEHA01; genus CAZPQK01. The sequence continues at coordinate 2,570 of CAZPQK010000022.1, read as the reverse complement.
ACGTCCGCCGGCCGATTGTCCGATGGCTAAGCTATGTCCCCGGCGCGCGAGCCGCCATGAAACGCAGCCACGATGGCGTCATGGAGGAGGGCGGCGAGAACCTCGCCCGGCTACTGGCCGAGTATGTGTAAGGAAGCGCAGACGAGCTGAAGCCGAACCCGGAACCACCATCAGTTTTGCCGTTGCAATCACTGTACAGGAGTTCTAGATGTTGCTAGACTGCGATCAGGATTTCGGACTAATTAAAGGCTGTAATGATTCGTTGGCGGACCACCGTCCGGGTATTTCCGCCCTGACGTATTGGCAATAACGAACCTGGCAGCGAGAAAGGGTATGTTGATGTCTGAAGCGAACAAGGCAATCATGCTCCGTTTCTACGATGAAATTTTCAACGAGGGGAAAGTCGAGTTGATTGACGAGATCGTCGCCGGGGACGCCATCGAACATGAGAAGATTCCAGGCCTGGACGGGTCCGGACCTGAGGTGATGAGAATGATGGTCACGACACTTCGCACCGCCTTCCCGGATATCCATGTCGAGGCGCAGGACATGATTGCCGAAGGCGATCTCGTTGCCACCCGGATCGCTATCGAAGGTACTCACCAGGGGCAGTTCATGGATCTCCCAGCCACGGGAAAGAAAATCCAGATCGAAGGAATGGACTTCGTTCGGTTTGAGAATGGCCTGGCAAAGGAACACTGGGGCGTCACTGACACCCTGGGCATGTTCCAACAACTTGGTGTCATCCCGAACGAATAGGAGTGTCCTGTAGGGCGTTGCGGACTTTGACTCGTAAGCCTGCCAGGCTGTCCCCAATGCCCAGTCTGGCGAGCTACTGGAAAGAGAGATCATGTCTGAGGCTAATAAGGCGATAGTACGCCGGTTCTTCGATGAAGTTTTCAACCAGGGGAAAATCGACGTGATCGACGATATCGTGGTCGAGAGCGCCATCGAACATGAAGATATTCCAGGTGTCGAAGGATCCGGCCCTGAGGTGATGAAACAGGCAGCCATCATTTTGCGATCGGCCTTTCCTGACCTGCGGATGGATGTGCTGGACATGATCGCCGAAAAAGACCGCGTTGCAACCCGGATTTCAATCCAGGGCACTCATGAGAGTCAGCTCTTTGACATCCCGGCCACCGGAAAG
>CAZPQK010000022.1:0-1320 GCA_964588695.1 uncultured bacterium | reverse complement strand
CAGATCGGCGCAATTGCACCAGGTAATTGATCGGAATCGGTCCAGCAACCTCACGATCGAGGTGAAGGTGTTGAAATCACCTGGGAAGAGAGTACCGAAGCAAACAGCGAACTATTTGCAATAGCAATAATTGGTCTAATACCCGGACGGGTGGCGGTAGCCCTGAACCAGCGGTTCTACTGCCCGGGCGATGGCCAGCAGCTTCATTTCCGACCAGCGCGGGCCGACGATCTGGAGACCGATTGGCAGACCGTCCGCTGACTGTGTCAACGGAACAATGACGGCTGGGTGACCGGTCAGGTTGAAGGGACCGGTGTAGCCGGAGCCGGCCAGCCAGTACGGCAACGTGACGCCATCCATCTCGATCGTCGCATTGCGCGGCGCGTGGCGAATAGCCGGGGTTGGAGTCACCGGACAGAGCAGTGCGTCCCAGTCATCGAAAAAGCGTTCCAGAGCGAAGATGTGCCGATCTCGATCGTTCATAATCGCGGCGAACTGACGGATCGAGGCATTGGCTGCCTTCGCCATGCCGCGTTCCATCGGGTTGTCCGACATCAGATCGAGGTTGTTCGGATCCAGGCCACGTTCGGCGATAAGTTGCTGTTCCTCCTCTTCACTCAGAATCGAACTACGCTCGAGGTGAATCAACGCTCCGTGCGTCTCACGGACGGCGTCGAAGTTAAAATCGTCCGGCAGCCGCTGCTCGACCTGGCTTCCAGCTTCAGCCAGGTTCGCGGCCAGCGTCGCCAACCCGGCCTTCGTATCGGCCGTCACCGGAACGCCGCCGAAATCATCAGCCCAGGCTAGCCGGAGATCTGAGAGCGCCGGGGACGCGACCGGCTCCAGCGGCACTGGCGGCACTTCGACTTCCCAGCCATCTGGTCCTGAGATCAGCCGGATTGCCAGATCGAGATCCTCCAGAGATCGAGTTAGCGGACCAATAGTGTTCATGTGCCGGACGGCTCGCGGCCCGTTCGGCAGGTCGGGAATGTGCCCGGTCGTCGGCACCCGGTGTTCGGTCGGCTTGAGTGAGTAGATCCCGCAGTAGTGAGCCGGAATCCGCACCGACCCGCCGATGTCGCTGCCGAGTTCCAGCGGCGAGAGACCAGCAGCGATAGCCGCCGCGCCGCCGCCGGTCGAGCCGCCAGGCGTCCGATCCAGATCAAACGGGTTGTTCGACCGGCCAAAGATCGGATTTTCACACTGAAAGTCACGCGACAGTACCGGCAGGTTGGTCTTGCCGATGACAATGCCACCGGCTCCTTTAAGCCGGGCGACAACCGGCGCGTCCTTCTCCGGCACATAATCACGAAGCGGCTC
>CAZPQK010000021.1:0-16944 GCA_964588695.1 uncultured bacterium | reverse complement strand
TGATGGCGTTGGCCAGCAACCGCATGAAAGGCAACGCGAGCACCGAGCAGATGTTTGATCTTTTGTTGGAATGCTACTTGGATAAGCACGACCCCGTGAGACGGGAGCAAAAGCGCGCTCTGCGCGCCGAGAAGTCAGCAAGCACGGAGCAACCAAACTCGCGCGTAAGCGCGTGTGAAATTCAGCGCGCTTTGCGCGCAGTGAACCGGATCAACGCGCAAGTTGGCAAAGCTGCGAAGCGTCCTACTACTCAAAACGCGCAACCGCCCACGCCAAATCCACCCAGCCCTGCGGGCAGTCCTTCTCGCACGATTCCACGGCAGATTCGCGATAAGGTTTACGCCCGCGACGACGGTCAATGCCGTTACGTCGATCCCGACGGCAAACGCTGCGACGAAACTCGACACTTGCACATAGATCACATTCGCCCGTTCGCTCGCGGGGGAAAACATACGCCGGAGAACCTGCGTTTACTATGCAGCGCGCACAACCAACTGCTTGCGGCGCGTGAATTTGGGAAGCGCAATCGCCGCATCGAAACATCCACGTGCGGCAACCGGCCCGGAACTACAAGTGGGTGACTGCAGGCAACCGCGCAAACGCTAGCGCTCGCCTTGCGCGGCGACTGCGCGCGATCACCCAATCACCTTCACGGCGAAGGTATCACGGCTATACCGACTGTCCCTTCCGTCCTATCGGAATACACGCTACCGTGTTTTTCGCCACCGCAGCATCACGCTGCCGCAGTCCTCGGCGATGTAGCCCACGGCAATGTCGCATCTCGCAACCGTAGCCAACGCTACCGTATCACCTCTCCAGGCGCCCAACGCGCGGCGCCCTGACTATCCAACCCACTCCTTCGAACAACTGCTATACTGAAACGGATGGCGCCTCAACCCGATATTACCGAACTACTGCGCGCTGCCAGGTCCGACGCGTCGGCCGCTGAAGCGCTCTACAACCGCATATACGACGAGTTAAAGGGCGTTGCCCGCAATCAACTTCGAAGCGAGCGCACCAACCACACTTTAGAGCCGACCGCCCTGGTCAACGAAGCGTACTTAAAACTCGTCGACCAATCCTTTGACGACTGGAAAAACCGTCATCAGTTCTTTGCCGTCGCTTCGCGCGCTATCCGCCGTATCCTGGTGGACTATGCGCGCACAAGGAAAGCCGCGAAGCGCGGCAGCGGTGAAGTTCCCGCTCCTCTCGAGCTTGCGAAAAATGTTTCGCGCCCCCAAAAATCTCCCGACCTTGTCGCATTAGACGACGCGTTAACGCGTCTCCAAGTGGTCGACCCACAAATGAGCGAAATTGTCGAGATGCGCTTCTTCGGTGGATTAAAGAACGAGGAAATAGCGACTTCGTTGGGTCTATCGGCGCGAACGGTTCAGCGCCACTGGCAACATGCAAAAGCATGGTTGTACCGAGAACTAAACAACGACGATGCATAACTACCACAACGAGATAACAAAGATCCTCGATCAGGCGCTCGCACTACCTGTCGACCAGCGCGCTGGTTTCCTGACGGAGGCATGCGCGGGCAACGACCAGCTACTGAAAGAAGCGACGTCAATACTAGCGGCGTACGAATCGTCCGGTGACTTTCTGGACGGCGTTGCCGAACTCGACTGGCGGGAGCGCGACGACGCATGGCTGGGCAGGACCGTCGACAAGTACAAGCTTGATCACCGGATCGGAACCGGGGGCATGGGCGATGTGTATCTGGCCACGCGATCCGAAGGTGACTTCGACCAACGCGTGGCGATTAAGCTTATTCGTCGCGGCGCGCTGGACTCAAGTGCGCTGCGTCGGTTTCGAAACGAGTGTCGGGTACTTGCGATGCTCGACCACCCCGGCATTGCGCGTATGATCGATGGCGGAACCACCGACGACGGCACTCCGTACATTGTCATGGAACACGTCGACGGTATCCCGATTCACCACTATTGCACGCAGCATCATTTAACCGTGCGCGATCGTCTCGACCTCGTGGTAGATGTTTGCGAAGCGTTGCGAGCCGTTCATCGTCACTCCACCATTCATCGCGACGTTAAGCCTGGTAACATTTTGGTAACGGCAGCGGGTCAGCCTAAGCTGGTTGACTTCGGCATCGCCCGCGTACTGGATATTGCCGAAGACAACGACACTGTGACGGGCGTTCGTGCGCTTACCCCGACCTACGCAAGTCCCGAGCAACTCGTCGGCGAACCGCTGTCCACTACGACCGATGTTTACTCGCTTGGTGTGGTCGCTTACGAGTTACTGGTTGGACGAGTGCCGTTCGCCGATGTACCTCGTTCGCAACTAACCAGTGTAGTTCCCCACACCGTGCCGACACGCCCGAGCGAAGTGGCAGCCGAGAGCGCCAACCACGCGCTTGCTCGTGAGTTGAACGGGGATCTCGACACTATCGTTCTAATGGCCCTGCGTGCCGAACCAGAGCGCCGCTACCAATCGATCGAACGTTTGCAAACGGATATTCAAAACTACCTTCGTGGATTGCCGGTTTCGGCGCAACCGGACACATTTCGATATCGCGCAGGCAAATTCGCACGTCGTAACGTCGCCGCGGTAACATCGGCGGGAATCCTTCTGGTTACCATGATCGTTGCAACCATTGTCAGTCTCACGCTTTATTCTCGCGCCGAAGAGCAACGCCGCCTGGCTGAAGCCAGGCAGCAGCAACTGCAGGATGAAGTAGACAAATCACAAGCTACGACTCAGTTCTTGCAGAACATGTTGGCGTCGGCGGACCCCGGCGCCAGCGGGCGCGACGTGCGAGTCGCCGACTTGCTGCAACCCGCACTCTCGTTTGCAACGACTCAGTACAAGTCGCGGCCGCAGTTAAACGCACAGATTCACGACGTCGTAGCGACAACGTACGCTGGCTTGGGCCTTTTTTCCGAAGCGGTGCCCGTTTACGAAAGGGCGCTCTCAATTCGACGATCAATCAACGGCGAAAATCATCCCGAAACCTGGTGGGCAATGGCGCAGCTGGGATCTGTCGTCGCCGATGTCGAAGATTTCACCCGCGCGGATTCACTCTTGAGCCTGGCGCATCACGGCCTCATCGCGACGTACGGGCCAGACCACGATCGCACGCTGACCTGTCAAACCAATTACGCGCTCCTGCTGACCTACTCAGGCAAGCTTGAAGACGCCGAGCTGCTAACCAAAGATGCGTTGCACCGACGGCGCCACCAGTCCGGTGATCTTGATCGTCAAACGTTGACGCTCGAAAACAACCTGGCGCTTGTCTATTTGCGCCAGGATCGGTACGCCGACGCGGAACCGCTGCTTGCTAGTAGTGTATCTAGGCTCGAGCAAGTACTCGGCACCAACCATCCCGACGTACTGGTCGCGTACTCGAACCTGGTCACCCTCTACGTGCAAACGCAACGCCTTGACGAAGCCGAACGTTACGCGCGTCGCGCTCTCGAATCGCAGCGTGAGATCTTGGGTCCGTCTCACTACGACGCGTTGGCGGCGCTGAACAATCTCGCTTACATCCAGAACGCTAAGGGAGATGTTGAAAGCGCCTCCAGAAGCTATGCCGAAGCGCTCTCTCTTGCGCTTGCTTCCATTCCCGACAACGAATTGTTCCTGGCTATCGTGCGCGGCAACTACGGCGAAACACTCTCGAAGCTTGCGGAATTCGAAAACGCTACACCTTTGTTGCACGAAAGCCTTCGAACCTTCGGGCGTTTGCTGGGCGAGAACGATCCCCGCACACAGCGTGCAATCGGCCGTCTCGTTTCCCACCACCTGGCCCAGAATGATTCAACAGCCGCGGCCATCTGGCAATCCCGCCTGGCGAACGAATAGCCCACAAAGTTTCTGAAATTTATTCTTCAACCGGCGAGTTTCTTGTCCGATTTGGCGTAACTATTCCGCGTCTGCTTCCGGTGAACATACTGGAGGTTTCCCATGGCTCGCTTGGCGTTGGTGCTACTTTGCGTATTTTCAATCGGTTACGTCTCATGTTCTTCGGGCTCGCCGGCGGCGCCGCCCGTAACGCCCGGCGGTGGCGGCGGCCCGCAACCAAACCCGGACGGCGTCCTGTTGGCAGGTAATCCCGGCGACAACGCGGTGGCAGCGACCGTTCACTTGCCGGTGTCGCCTGTCGACGAATCGGACATCGACGGCACCCGACTCACTACCCGGCTAACCGCTGTTGTCGCTAAGACGGCGACAGTCGGCGATGTCAACGCGGCACTTACCGCACGCGACCTTCGCATTGTCGCGATGCGCAAGAATAGTGCATTTGTCAGCCTGAAAACTCCTCCGCAGCCAACTCCCGATGCGGCGCAGGCCTTAGCGGCCGAACTTGAGGCTACAAGTCTTTTCAATTTCGTGCGGTTGTCGCATGACGTGGAACTAACGCCCGTTCCCGATGGAACCAAGCGCGTGTTACCCCCGTCGGGAGGCAACGACATCGAACATTTGCGACTGATGTCAATGCCCGCGGCGTGGAACGCGGCGGCGTTAGCGCGTGGCAATCCACGTGTGAAAGTTCTGGTTGGTGACTACTTTGCTCAGACGCAACCGCACCCCTACATCAACGCGATGCGAACTGTGGTCGGCATGCCTTCGACCAGGCTCAAGAATGGTCGCGCTGTGGGCAACCACGGTTTTGCGGTAGCCGGAATGATCGGCGCAAACTACGACGGCGAACCCACGACCGGCGTAAGCCCCGACCCGACACAGTTGCTGGACATTATCCCGGTGTCGATCGCTGGCACTGGCGGCGATTTCAGCAAGTTTATTGCCGATCAGTTTCCATCGGTCGGCCACTTCGTCCTGAATACCAGCCTAGGTTCACGCTTTGCTCTCTCGCGGCACCAACACTACGTGGACCTTGCGTTGGGGGCTATCGAATGGCGCGAGCTAGCCGCGCCCCATAGCAACCGGTACTTCCATGCCACTAGCGCTGGCAATAACGGTGAAGACGAGGGCAACCTCGGCGAGGCGCTATACAACTCCGAAATGACCCTGTCGCGGTTTCGCGACGATCCGCGCTCGATACTAATTCCAGATTCGTTGACAACTGCGCAACAAGTCGCCTTGGACGATGCCTGGCAAACCGCTATCGACGCGTCCCCGTTGGCTGCAGTATCAACGGACAACACGATTGTCGTCGGCTCCACCAACCTGCTCGGCGGGGTGTCCACATTTTCAAATCGCAACCCGGACGTCTGGGCGCCCGGCGAAGACGGTCCGGCTCCGTGCCCCATCGTCGATGACACTTGCGACGGCAACACAACTCTGTTTAGAGGAACTTCGATGGCCTCTCCCCTTATTGCGGGACTCGCGGCGTATTTGTGGGCGTTGGCGCCGGACCTGTCCGTCGCAGATCTCAAGACGGCCATACATCACGGGCAAACCTTGGGGTTCGGTGTCGTCGACGCGTACGCTACGGTATTGGCCATCGATCACCTGCGCGGAAACGGTCGCGTGCGTTCAACAGTTCTCGATGTCGCTGGCCACGCTTTGGAAACTATGCCCAACCGAGTGTTCGATGAAGTGGACATCGAGACGTTTTTGATTTTGTTTGAAAGTTACGAGCTTGCCCGACGCAGCGGCGGCGGCGAACCCGATTACTCGCGTTACGACCTTAACGGCAACGGCCTCACTGGAGGCGATGACGCTGCACTGTTTGACCTGAATCGCGACTTGCAACTAGGTACCGCGCTGCAAACGATTGACGGTCGCATTGAAGAGTTCGACGAAATCTTTGCGACCGATTTTGACGTCTTGTGTTACTACGCGTACTCCGAGTTGTATCAGGGCAACGCCGAGGCGCGTGACGAACTACTTAATCCGCAGCATCAGGCGCCAAAAGACTCTCTGTTTATTCAGCTGGAGTACGATCCGGTGGTAAAACGGAGCAGCGCGTTCCATCCGGATGCCGCGGGAAACCTGACGGTTTACGCGCGCTGGCGTTCGCCCAACGGGAGCACACGCCCCGCGCCCGGGATTCGGGTGGCCGCCGGTGGGGGCGCCGCGTGGACCTGGGGCTGGCCGGCGCCCTGGGATAATCGGATTACGGACAACGGCGGTCGACTGGATATGCGTTACGCCATTGACGTCGACTACAACACAGCGTGGTTGTCAGTCACGGCGACGGACGCACCCATCGGCGATCCCACCCGCACTGGCGACGATGAATACCAATACGTTATCGTCGAAGTTCCAGTCGCTGCGGACACGAGTGGCGCTGTCATCGCCACCGGACGCTATGCCGAGGTTAGGGCTTCGGCGTCATACAAACTTGATGATATCAACGACGAAGCCGACCAAATCACCGGCAGCGACTCGCAACGCGAAGAATCACCATTTGATGAATACGGGTACTTTGAATTCGGAGGCTGGGGCGGCGGAGCAACGGCTTCTGAAGGTGGCGCTATTAGTGGCGACAGCTTCAGCGGAAATGCTTCGGCGAGTTTCTCCGACAACATTGCGGGGACGGCATCGGACTACGAATTAACTTCGTATACGGGGAATATAACCTGCAACAGCTCAGGCTCGTACTCGACCGATGGCACCTGCCCACCGGACCGATGTTCCGGCGTGAGTTCCAGCAGTGGGGATACCGACCTTGGCTTCGACGTGTTTGATAAAAGTGTCAGCATGTCGCTAACCGCAAACTACTCCGAGTCCACGGGCGAAAGCGGAAGCGGACAATTTAGACTTTCGCTCACATTTCGTCCGCAGGATCCATCGCAGGAAGGGTGGACGATTGAGTACTCTGACAGCACCGAAGAATTGACCACCGTCAACGTCGGCGAGAATCGTACGCTTGAACCAGGCGGCTATTCTTTCAGAACTTCGACGTCGGCGGCGGGCGGAGGCGGAGGCTACTTTAGCTCGAGCGCTTCGGCAAACTCAAACTCGAGCTTTTCGCTGACGATTAGCGGAGCCCGAGTTGCGAACGCGACTCTACCGCCAGTCAAAACGCGGTGGTATGGCCCCTCGTCCAAACGGACGGTAACCGCTCAACGTACTGCTACAACTCCCGCTAAGCGTTAGCGCTGCGCGCGTTGACCCAATCACCTTCACGGTGAAAGTGTAACCGCACGAAGTGTGCGACCGGGTACGACACACAGCGTTGTCAAAACATAACCGGTAATAGAAGGGCTCCCCGTGCGGGGAGCCCTTGGGTTGCCGAACAAAACTAGCATTGATTAACCGCCGGGCAATGTCGATTTGGGTGTCCACGGTACGATAGTACCACCTGACAAACACGAGCTGCAGGTGTCCTGTTGCTTGTTCCATCGACCGTTGCATTTGTAGTCACAGTTCGAGTCGTACAACCGAAAAAAGCGAGTACCGGAGCAACTGCCCACGCAAGGGACGCATATCGACGCAGGATTATCAAACCCGGTACAATTGTGAGACGAGATAACGTAGGTGCAGTAGTCGACCAATGCTGGGTCGATGCCCTCAAGTAGGTTTGCCTCCGACGTTTCCATCATGTTGGTGACTTTGTGATCCATGTTTAAGCGGTCGTCGCTGGCAGCAATTCCAGTCCACTGAAAACTGACAAGGTCGTCCTCAGTGGGTCCATCGGTACCAAAAAAAGCGACACTAAACGATTCGCCTCGCCCCGTGACATTATCGGTGTAGCCGTACTTGGTACTGGCAAGCCAGACTACTTGCGACTCGAACCCTTCGGGGACGGTCCTGGCGGTTAAAATGTACTCGAATCCATCGACGATCGGCTCTTCGCCCATGGTTCCGTGCTCGATGAACGTTTCGTATAAAGTTAGACGCAACTTCTGTTCTCTCTCGGCCGGTCCAACGCGAATAGCAGACGTGCCGACGCTTTCGCATCGAAGCGGGATAGATGAACCCAGCGAGGCACCGTCGGGAGTGCGCCATTCCACCATCGTTGCAAAGTCGCTGGGAACCACTTCGACCTTGCCGAACACCGTTCGCTTGACCGAAGTGACGTAGTGACCTTCTTCTGTTTCGACCAGATCAGCGATCGATTCCTCGGAAAAGAAATAGTCCATTGTCAGTTCGTTTGCGGAGTCCTGAATATCGGGATAGGCGTCTCCTTTGCCACCAATTTGCACCGGGTCGACGGTTAGTTCGGGGACACCCAAACGGATGTCAGCGACGTCCACGTCTAGAACTCTCCAACTCATTTCGACCATGGTTCGACTCTGATCATCCAGCACGGATACGCTCATCACCCCCGGCTGAACGTTGCTACACTCTGCGATAGAAAAACTGTTGAGAGTCGCGATTTCTTCGGCGCCTACCCAGCGAATCGACTCTCCGGGAAGGAGCGGACAGGCCAGGCGAACCGTCACGTCACGTGGAAAAACGACATCGTCAGACGCGGTGTGCCAATTCTGGGTGAGTCCAGGGATCGGACCAATCGCAAGCCCACCAATCTCGGGCGGTGGGGCAGAGGCGAGCGAGTCGGTTTGCACCGGTGTGTCGGCACAGCTGACTGCAAGAACTAGGGCGGCGGAAACTGCTACAACAACGACTAAACGTCTCATGTGGAGCCTCCTTGATCTTTACATGATCTTTACATTGGATTAAATCACCCCTCGAATTCCACTGGAAACGTTCGCTTTGCGAAGATTGTACTCTTTCAAAGCCTCGAGTCTGATCCGCTCACTTTTACTTGATCAACACCATTTTCCTGGAGACCACGCGATCGGCAGTGGTAAGTCGATAAAAATACACACCCGAACTTGCGAGCTGACCGGACTGTGCGACTCCATCCCAGACGATTTCGTTTTTCCCGGCAGGACGGCGGCCGTTGATCAGTTCTCGAACCAGGCGCCCTTTAACGTCGTAGACCCGCAGCGACACGCGCTGCGCGTGCGGCAACGTGAACGCAATGGTGGTTGTCGGATTAAACGGGTTGGGATAGTTGGACAATCGTGTCTGGGTCGCAACGGGAACGTCGGGCGTCGACGATATCACGTCGTCGGACAATTGAACGTCGTACCGATTGCCCAGACTATCGAGCGGCACGCCATCGATCTCTGGAGGCAATAAGGTCGGACTATAAGCGCCGGTAACAATTATCTTGCCCGACGGACCGTCGACAACTTCGTGGGCCACGTTCTGGCCAAAATCGTCGCCGAATTGTTTACCCCAGACGGCCGTACCCGAGGGATCAAACTCTGCCAAGAATCCGTTGTTCCCGTCTCCGGAGGTAACGACGTGGGGACCAAATTCGATTGATCCGATAAATCCTCCTGCTAGCAAAACGTTACCGCTAGACCGAACCTCGACGTCCAACGCGAGCGCGTACGCGAAATAGGTCGAGCCGACGTTGTGAGTCCAAACCCATTCGGCCTCGCCGGTCGAATCGAGCTTCGCCAGATAAGCGCTTAGCGTACCCGTCAAAGTTGGCTGCCCGTCGAAAGTCAAAGCGCCAGAGAAATACCCGGCGGCGTACAACTCGCCGCCCGCGGCTGCCGTGAGGTCCTGCAAATACCCCGAGCTCGACGAAATTTTCTTGGCGCGATCAAAACTACCGTCGCTTTTGAACCACCCCAAAAACAGATCGCTTCCATTGGCAACCAAAGTTGAGTCGCCGAAATCCAAAGAGCCAGCGAATTCGCCGCCAACGACGATGCGGCCGGATTCGTCAATCTCCAATTCGAGAAAATCATCGGTGGTGCCGATCACGTGCTTCGCCCAGTGAAACGTACAAAGCGACGAATAGCAGGAAACAAACATGTTTGTCGGCGTAGTTGTGGTGAACGTCGAATCTCCCACCGAGGCGCTGCCGGTAAACTGCGCAACCACGTAGATATTACCGTTAGGTGCAATTTTGACATCGTGCACAGAGACGCCATTGCCGCTGGTCATGCTTGCTTCCGGCAGTTGTTTGGTCCAAACAATGTTGCCGTCACAGTCAAACTTGGTGATGAAACCATCGGGCGTATCGCCGGCATTGATCGTGGTACCGCCAAAGTCTGCAGACCCAGTGATAGACCCAACGACGAGAACGTTTCCATTCGCGTCGGCCTGCACCTGGTTCACACTAATAGCTGCGTCGGTACCGCCAACGGTACGCGTCCATTTTTCGGAACCGTCGTCGTTGAGTTTGGTCAGGTAGAGGTCGGTAATGCCTTCGGAATTTACGACCGTGTCCTGGGTGCCATAACTGTTGTTGAAGTGACCGCCGCGAAACAGGCCGTTGGGGATTCCTTTGGTGATTGTGGGTCCGGACGGTGTACCAGAATCGGCGTCAGACTCTTTAATCCACTCTGGCTTCGGTACTCCGGCAAGCACACAGGGGCCGCCGGGACCGCCATGTTTGAGCGTTCCAAATACGATGTCTCCCGACATCCCGTTTGCGCCGGGTGAGCCGCCCGGCGAACCAGGACTCCCGCCATCACCGTATACACCGGTGCCATGCGACGCCGTGAACCCGCCAATGCCACCGGCGCCCGGCACGAATCCCTTGCCACCGTCGCCACCTTCACCCGAAAAAGAACCAGTTGCGTCACCCCCGTTACCGCCCGGGCCACCGTTGCCGCCGACACCGGCCGGATCGGCGTTTCCACCGTTGCCGCCGCGGCCGCCGTCGCCAGCATCGGCGAGACCTTCGGCGCCTCCGTTACCCCCGTCGCCGCCGGAAAACCCGCCGGCCGCAACACAGCACGGACCGCCTTTTCCGCCGTCACCGCCAATACCGGCACAAGCATCGCCGCCGAGCCCACCTTCGCCACCGGTGCCACCGGAGCCGGTGCCCATACCAGAGCCGCCGTTGCCACCGACACCGCCATTGCCGCCGAATGCTTGCCCAGCCGACCCGCCGTCTCCACCATCTCCCGCGTTACCACCCGCGCAGGCACCACCTCGTCCGCCAGTTTCTCCTCCACCTCCAGCCGCATAACCGCCTTCACCACCGGGACCGCCGTTGCCACCGTTGCCATTGGTGGGCGTGGCATTGGTACCGTCTCCACCGGGACCGCCAGGACCACCAACCGCGATCACCATAAGGCTTTGCCCGTCGTTGCCTGGTTGCCCAGGTTGTCCCGGGTTAGCAACGTCAAACCCGACTACCAGCGAGTCTTCTCCGTCGGGGCCATAACCGCCGTCTTCTCCGTCGGCACGCGAAAGCACGACGCCACCGCCTTTACCGCCGGCGCCGCCATCCCGGAAGTTAGTGTATGTTTGGGTGTCAAAGTCGCCGGCAACACCGTCGCCGCCGCGCCCACCTTTTCCGCCGGTTGCAAAAGTTTCTTGACCGCGGGTTGCGTTGATAAATCCATGCGCGACGATGCTACCGCCGTCGCCGCCGGGTGCACCTGGCCCACCCGCACCGCCGCTGCCTGCGAAGATGTCTTGCGCGAGTCGCGTGTGTCGGGATTCGAGTTCAATACTGCCGCCGGCGCCGCCGCGCTGGCCCGGCGCGTTTCCGCTCGCGCCATTTCCGGCCTGCAACTGCCCGGTAACTAGAATGTTTTTCTCGGACCGAATCGAAATCGACACCCCGTTGCGATGAACTTCACCGCGCGAACTCGCGCGCGGATCGTGGGCCGACACGCCATCGGCGCCGATGACGTCGCCATGAATCGCGACGTCACCGCGGCTAACAATTTCAAGGTCGTTCGCCGCGAAGATTTTAACGCCAGCGGGGATTGTTACTTCGGCGTACTCAACCGTTCCGCTGAGAGTGATGTCGCCGGAAGGCGAAAGCGTGGGAAGTTGTCGCTCGGTAAGCGCAAAGTGGTTTATGAAAATAATCGCCGCGAAAGCGACCACGAAGAGAGTCCAACGCAGGTGACGCACGCGCACAACAGGGGTCGACATGATGTGCCTCCAGAGACAAGCCGAGTATGGTTGCGTGGGCATGCGCGTACGGATTGTAGCATACAACCGGAACGTACGGCCGTGATTGCTTGACCAGATCGAGGCAGCATCGTCGGCGAAACGTCCCCTCTCTGCCTTCGCGACGGACTGAAATACGGCGCGAGCCAGCCTCGGACAGACTGGCGCCGCGGTGCGGCGCTGGTTCTATTCCCCGTGTACCATCATCCACTGCACGCCAAACTGGTCGGTCAACATTCCAAAGTTATCTTCGATTGGAAACTGAACCTTGCCGCCGACGGCGAGTTTGTTGAACGCGTTGACCTTCTCTTCTGCGGATTCGAAATTTACGAATAGCGAGATATTTGTACCCTGCGCGACTTCATGGCCCGGCATATCGTCGGACGCACGCAGGAGTAGCGGCCCCAGTTGAAACATCGCGTTGAACACGCGATCACCGTGCTCGGGTGGCGATGGAATGGGAGATTCGGCGTAGGTCTGCAGTAGCGTGATTTCTCCGCCGAGGGCATCTCGGTAGAATTCTAGCGCAGCGCGACAGGTTCCGTTATACACCACGTATGGAACTAAAGTTGGCATAACATGCTCCTTTCCTGAACACCAGGTAACGGCGCGCGGTGCGACGGTTCGTGAGGTATCGGTGATCAAGCTTCGGCGACCACGCGGATTGCATGTGCGATGCTAACACATCGCGTGCGCGGCCGTTGCGTACGTTCACCCAATCACCTTCACGGTGAAGGCAAACAGACGGGCTTGGTGTTTTATTTCGGCGTTCGTGAGAGTGATTGGTTCACTCGGCGCTTGAGTTGTACTTGGAGATCGTAACAGTTTACGGTTTGCCGACCACGCACGAATAATTCGCCTCGGCGTGATTGGTGATCTCGCGTCACGTACTGTTTTTGATCAGCTTATTAAAATTCTTCTTGACGCATTTCTTGCGCTACGGTTTCTGCGAACGGAGAGCTATCTTCTTTTCAACTTTCGTGAACGATCAGCAGGTCGTTCACGCCCGAACATCGCTAGTGCCTCTTCGCAAAGTCTTTTTGCATGCGATCAACGCTTAGCGCGTCGACAGCGACGCACAAAACCCCCATGTTATAATGTCGTTGCGGTCAACATTTGGAGGCAACCATGCACAGAACGCAACGACCGCCGACCAAACCCTCCCATCAATCCACACACGAACGCATCGTTCATCTGATGCAACGCGAACGCCAGTGCACCTTGGCGCTAGTCGATCACTTGATTGTGATGGACAAGTGTCGTTGGTATCGCGATCGCGGGCATAGTTCTTTGTACGCGTATGTCACCAACGAGTTGGGCTACTCGTCGGCGTCGGGGTGGCGCCGCATCGCTGCCGCGCGGGTGACGGCGACGTATCCGTGGGTGCGCGAAAAGTTAGAGACGCGCTCGGTTACGCTGGGCGCATTGGCGACGGTGTCGCGGGAGTTGACGCCAAAGAACGCGCGTTCGGTCATGGAAGAAATCACGGGCATGTCGATCCGTCGCGCGCGCGAAGTGGCGGCGAGGCTGCAAGGCAAGTCGGAGCGACCGGAACGGATTGTGCCGGTGGCACCTCGGGTGCCGCGCGTTGAGCGAATGCCAGGACTGTTAGACGGGTCGCCTGAGCGGGCCCGTACGCGCTGCGCGAGTTCACCCAATCACCTTCACGGTGAAAGTGAACCGGCGCGAAGTGCACGGTTCCCCGACGCGACCGAGTCGGAACCTGTGCGGACCGCGCTAGCGTCGGACAATAACGTCGGCGACTTAACCACTGCGGCACCTGGCACCCAAACATACCGACAGCGCTATCGCGTTGAGTTCAACATTGGCAACGACGCCATGCAAAAGCTCGAGCGCGTGATGGCGTTGGCCAGCAACCGCATGAACGGCAACGCGAGCACCGAGCAGATGTTTTATCTGTTGTTGGAATGTTACTTAGACAAGCACGACCCCGTGAGACGGGAACATAAGCGCGCTCTGCGCGCCATTAACCGGACCAACGCGCACGGCGGCGAAGCTACGGCGTCCCCTACCTCTCAAAACGCTAAACCGCGCACTACCAAGCCCACTAGGCCTAGCCCTCCGGGCAGTCCTTCTCGCGCGATTCCACAACCTATTCGCGATAAGGTTTACGCCCGCGACGAAGGTCGATGCCGCTACGTCGATCCCGACGGCAAACGTTGCGGCGAGACTCGACACTTACACATAGATCACATTCGCCCGTTCGCACGCGGCGGCAAACACACGCCCGAGAACTTGCGTTTACTATGCAGCGCGCACAATCAGTTGTTGGCAGAGCGGGAGTTTGGGGAATGGGGTGCCCAAACGAAATGGTAAGCATTCGGCGACCGACGTAACGCCCCACCAGGTACGCGCTAACCTGTTTGAATGAGGCGGCTTAACAACACTGTCAAACCTCGAATATCACTTTCTGGGCTGTCCGATGAGGAAAGTAAACTCATCGAGATTCGTTTGGCGCTAGCGGGATTCGTAAGAAAGCGACGCCTAGCAAACGAACTAACCCAAACCGAGCTGGCAACGCTAGTCAATTCAACTCAATCTCGTGTAGCCAAAATGGAAGCTGGCGATAGTTCGGTTTCGATGGACTTCTTGTTAAAAGCTCTCCTTGCGATGCAGAGCACAAAGAAGGAAATTGCAATCGAACGATTGCAAGCATGATTTAGGACTGTTTGCCGAACACCTGTGGCAGGTCCGGTCGCCTTGCTATCCTAACTTTCTTTCTTAGCTCCGGTAATGTACTCGTACGCTAGCGATAATGCACGATTTTCCGGAAACCGACCTGTAAGGGGGGTTAGTCGGGAAGCCATAGCATCCGATCCGCCAAACAACTTGCCTAGACGTGCCCACGGCAGCTCGTGTTCTCGTAGCGTTTCGCCGACCGGGCCGATCGTCCTTGCCTCGACAATCGCAGTCTCAATTGTTCGCACAGCGATTTCGTCGTCTTCCAGCCATACCTGAATCCTCTTCCGATCACCCGTCTCTTTCAGATATCGTGTCAGTAAATAGTATGGGTCCGGCTCGCTCGCAATAGCTCTCGGGGCCTGAAGTGCCATCTTGCGACTCCAGCTTTCTATCAGCAATTCGAGAAAAGCTTTTGAAACGAGGGGGGTGTGATCTTCACCTGCGCGAAGAACATCGACAAGATACATTCGAAAGGTCAAACGCCGGACTTTAGGTAACAACTTTTCGGTAATTGCTTCCGTTGTTTCGCAATCATGCCGCTTTAGAAGCAAGAATACCAGGGTTCGAACGACCGATTCATTACCGTAGTCGTGAAACGCCACTGGAACATCAGGCATTCTCTCCAGATAATTGAGCAGAACCGGTATAGCTGCGGTGGCTTGGGTCTCAGTAAAGCTGGCTTCAAACGCAGAAAGATCTTGCAAGCTTTTTCTAACCCGATCGGCGGGAATCATGTCCAAATATTGGTTAAGAGCGAATGGATCGCCGAGGTGCGCAAACAACTGCTCTGCGTGCTGCAGGGTTCGCAGTTCCTCGTTGGAAACCTGCTCCAGATAGAACTTGAGAATTGCAGGATGTGAAACCCTACGCTCGCGGAGCCAGACCGATCGCTGGTTTGTCAACCTTGAACCCTTGTGACCGGGAAACAGATGACGAAGGAAGTTCAGATCTTCCCCGTTCCACAACCGCATGACCTCGTCGCCTGACTCATCGTCAAGCGTCGATAAGTACGGAATATCTGACGGCGCCAACAGCTCTGAGTTGGATCGGATCGTATCAAAAAGCTTCGGTCGCAGGACTCGAATCGCTTCCATGGCGACAGCGTCGGCCGCATTCATCCGTTCCCCGAGAATCGGTGTAGTGTGGACTAACGCCATCTGCAACCTTCGAAGGTCACGGACGGTCGCAACTAGCGTACGAGTCACGAAGTGATAGACTACCGTCCACCTTTGGGACTCAAAAACTTCATTTCCAACAGTTTTCCCAACCGCCTCTTTCACAGTATTTTCGAAAACCTTTACTGCCAGGGGTTCAGGAATATTCGGCAACTCATAGGGAAGCTGGACAATTTTCTCAAGGTACGCTTCGCCATCGAAGTGTGCCTCGTCGAGCTGTAATGCCGCCCGACGCCGATCGACTGCTAAAATGTACTTCATGTTAGGAAAATCGCCGATAAGGCGAACAAGCTTGAAAACTTCCCGCGCATCTTCCCTATCCAGGCGATCTATGTCGTCGACAATAACCACAAACGGCATACGTTCGCGCTTCAATTGTTCAACAATATTATCGCGATGTTTCTCGATCGAAACGTTGTTTCGGCGGAACAGCATCCCGATCACGGTAAGCGTGGCTCCGATTGTTTGAAGCTCCCACGGGCCTGGCGCAACAAGAAGACTGAATGCCGCACCAAGACGTGTGTACTGTTCAGACAGTTTCTTATAGTCAGGTCTTGGCAGTTGTTTGCCAACCTCTGAGAAGAAGAGTGGGACCAATTGCGCGGCGCTGCTGAACAACCACGGGTTAAACTTCAGAATTACTGCACTGTCCTCTTTTTGAAAATGTTCCTCGACAAGATTGAGAAACGAGGTCTTGCCGCTCCCCCAGTCTCCGTATATGGCGGCAACAACTCCTCGATCGTTGTCGGTTGCGAGCAGCGATTCGGCAAACCATGACGCCTTGTCGGCGCGATTCAGAAGGTCGTCGGACCTTCCTCGTATCGGATTGTCGTTCATTACGTTAAATCCCCCCTAAAAAACAAAAAGCCCACTCGATGTTATATCGAGCGGGCGTGTTTGTGTTATTTGAAAACAGAAAGTTGTGTGTGAGGCCGACGATCTGTCGACCTAGGAATTATTGAGTGGAAGCTGCTTGCACAGTTCCCACCCGGTCGTTAACTCCCTAGAAAGGAGGTGATCCAGCCGCACCTTCCGGTACGGCTACCTTGTTACGACTTAGTCCCTCTCATCACGCACACCTTCGGCGCCTTGGTCCTTACGGTTCCGACAGCGACTTCGGGTGCACGCAACTCGGTTGACTTGACGGGCGGTGTGTACAAGGCCCGGGAACGTATTCACCGCGACATGCTGATTCGCGATTACTAGCGATTCCGACTTCATGGAGTCGAGTTGCAGACTCCAATCCGGA
>CAZPQK010000020.1:0-29101 GCA_964588695.1 uncultured bacterium | reverse complement strand
GCGATCGCTTCGTCTTCGCCGTTGCTTACCCCCAAAAGCGCCGTCATCATTCCCACCACTTCGCCCCGCATGTTGTACAACGCACCGCCGCTGTTGCCGGGCTGAATCGTCACCGACGTTTGATAGTTGTTCACATCGTCATGCACACCCGACTCGGCGCTAACGATTCCCACACTAAGCTTGGGCGCTGCACCCATGACGTCGGCGCGCGGAAACCCAATCGTGAAGACCGACTCGCCAAAAACTGCGTTGTCCGCCGCTAAACCAGCGGCGGGCGGTAGTTTGTTCGGATCGTCAACTTTGAGAATCGCAAGATCAACGGTTTCGTCGCGCAGCACGACCCGCGCAGAAACCCGCTCACCCCCTGCGATCTGCAACGCGACAACGTTGACATCGTCGACCAGGTGGTGACAGGTCACGACAAGGCCGTGGCCAGCGTGCCACGCGGTTCCGTTCGAAATAGGGCTGGGATTGGCGAGGGCCGGACGAACGAAGCCATGCGCAATCGCGGCGCAGATCACCCCTACGGCAAGAATTGCCGTCCGGAGGGGGCTGGTCGCATGGGCTTGTGCCCGTCGCATGGCTGGGCTCCTTTGTTGGGTCCACCCGTAATGATGCAACTGCGGTGCCACTCAGATCGGACACACAGAACTACCCGTTAGCGGTCGCTAACGACGTGGGCCACAGCGTTTACTGTGGCCCACGTCGATTGCTCCAGAGTTTTGTCAGACCGCTACGCTTACCGCTTCGCGAATCGCTTCGTGAAGTTCTTCGGGACGAGCTGGCTTTTGAAAGTAGCGCGTTGCACCCAGTTCGCGGGCTTTGCGGCGATTTCCCACTGGATCACGTGCGGAAAGCACGATGATGGGAATCTGGGCGGTGGGTTGGATCGCGGCCAGGCGGGTCATGACGCTAAAGCCATCACCACCCGGCAACCCCAGGTCCAGCAAGATTAAATCAGGACGCTCACTACGCGCTGCAGACAACGCGCCGTAGGCGTCCATTGCCTGAACGACCTCAAAACCATCCGCCTTGAGTTGAGCGGTTAGCCCAACCATCAGATCGACGTCGTCGTCGACGATAAGAATTCTAGGCATGACTGCCTCCCTCAACTAACTCCAGTGCTTCGATGGACGCCACCGGGTCGGAACCCTGAAAGGCGTCACTCAACTTAGATATCAGGTCATTAATTTCACCGTGGCTGCACGTGTCCAGATACTTCCACTCGCGCGAACAGACATCGGCGGGCCACACGGTATCCAGGCGACGAGTCAGTCGCGCAATAACGGCTTCGCATCCGTTTCTTTTGGTCGGCAACAGAAGGACCATTAACGCTTTGCGTTCGTGCGGGCTGCACCACACCGGCAAAAGAACGTCGCGGTCGGGCATGATGGCATCACGTATCGTTTGAACGCCCTGACGAAACTCTGGGTCGTCCACGTCCACCATAAAGTCGGTGTCGCTGGGACTCACGACTAGCGCCAGCGCCGACAGCGGAACGACATCCATGTGCGCACCATCAATCGCGGGTTTCGCAAGCGCCGGCAGGTTTAGCGTCGGAACTGTGCATCGGAACGTCGTTCCCTTGCCGACTGTACTCTTGACGGTAACCTCGCCGTCGTGCTGACGCATGATCTCGCGGACAATATAAAGCCCCAGGCCGAGCCCCTTGCGGCTGTTCTTGTTTTCGACGGTCCCCTGCTGCAAGCGATCGAAAATGATTTCGCAATCTGCCGGTGGAATGCCGGGACCGTTGTCTGTTACCGAAAACTCAACATGGCTATCGCCGGATCGCATAACCGCGATCTGCACGTGACTGCCTTCGGGACAAAACTTAAGTGCGTTGTCGACCAGGTTGGTAAGCACCTGACGAATGGCTTGCGGGTCGGCAAGTACGATCGGGATGTCGTCGGCGACGTCGCTTTCGATGGTAAACCCGGAATGACGCACT
This sequence comes from uncultured bacterium, assembly GCA_964588695.1. Classification (GTDB taxonomy): domain Bacteria; phylum Krumholzibacteriota; class Krumholzibacteriia; order WVZY01; family JAKEHA01; genus CAZPQK01. The sequence continues at coordinate 27,150 of CAZPQK010000020.1, read as the reverse complement.
TTTTCGCCAATACTGGTTAGCGCACCTTCCAAAACCTCATCCAAGTTGCAGGGACGCGCTTCAATACGAAAGCGACCGTCGCTGAGCCGAGCGGCTTCCACGACCCGGTCGATTAACTGCCCCATCTCGGTAGCGTTTCGCTGAATAACCGCGACCGCTGCGTCCTGATCTTCGGTGAGCTCTCCATGCACCGATCGTTTCAAGTTCGATGCAAACTGATGCATCACCGCAAGTGGCGTCCGCAGTTCGTGACTTACGTGGGACATGAGGTTTTCGTGAGCAGTCTTAATGCGATGCACGTCGGTAAGACCGCCGACCATTCGCACCGGGTCGCCGTTTTCGTTGCGAACCACCAACCCACGAACCAGCACCCAACGGCGATCGCCATTGGGTAGCTTAATGCGATGCTCGGTTTCTAGCTGTTGAGTTTTGCCGGCGATATGTTCTTGAAGGGCGTCGTCGACCGCTTTCCGATCTAACGGATAGATGCGTTCCTTCCAATAAGCGATCGAGTCGCGCTTGGGTCCACTGGGGCCGCCTTCGAGAATAGTGAGGAATCCCGACGAGTAGTACACCACGTCGGTTTCCAGGTCCCAGTCCCAGACGCCTTCGGAAGCACCCGCAAGCGCCAGTGCAAAACGTTCTTCGCTTTCCCGCAGAAGGGTGTGGATTTGCGCGCGGTTGGCTTCGACAGCCTTTCGATTCTCAATCTCATTTTTGAGCTGCTCGTTGATTTTCGCCAGCCCGGGAAACTTCAACGCTTCCGGTATTGCGGGAGCCAAAGCGGCCACTGTAACCCACGACACAATCGCCGTTATCGCCTTAGAAACACCCGACAGCCGGTAAACGGGTTGCCAAAACATGAACGCTTCAATCAAATGCCCCACACCGCAGGCCAGCACGAACAGGCAGAACAGCATAAAGACTTTGGGAAACGGCGTGTCGGGGCGGCGCCGGAGAAAGTAAAGCAATAGAATCGGAATTGCAGCGTACGCCGCAAAGATCATCAGGTCGGAGATAATGTGCAGCCACCCGAGTTGCGAACTCCACTGTCCGCAGTTCCAACGCGCAGGCCATAATGATGTTTCAAACAGGTCCACGCGCTGCCTTCCCCATCAAAGCGACGATCAACCTTCTTAGGTGCTGCCACAAATGTCGGGGCAAAAAGCGCAAACGGCTTTTTGGCCCTAGTCTGAGGTATCGGCCGCGGGGGCGAAGACTTTGGGAATTTCTTAAGCGTTTGCAATTATTCTTAACCGCATTATTATCAACATGTTGCAGGCTCTCGAGAAGGCGGCCCTTGAGTGGGCTGTTCCGTGGGCTTGTGTTAACGGATTCAAGGTATCCGCAGACGGAGTAAGGTATTCAATTGGGCGCCAAAGCGTTAATAAAAGTGACCGCCCAGGTAGCAAACTAACGAATTTTAAACCGGAGGTAAGCAATGCCCGATTGGTTCGACGCCGACATGTCGCCCGACGAGTTTCGCAGGTTAGGGTATCGCGCTATTGATCTTATGACCGAGTACTACCGCAACGTGCGCGACACTCCGGTATGCTCCGGTCAGACGGCCCAACAAATCGAAGCGACTTTTGACGAGCCACTCCCCGAGGCGCCGCAAGATCCGGATCGCATTCTCGATGCGTGGGAAGAGCGGATTATCCCGAACGCCACTCACCTGGGTTCACCAAACTATTACGGATACGTAAACGGCTCGGGTAGCATGATTGGCTCGCTGGCCGAGGCGCTGGCCGCAACGGTCAACATGAACTCCGGTGGCTGGAAACCGGCTCCATCGGCAACCGAGATCGAAAGACGGACGATTCGATGGATCGCCGAGGCGATCGGATACAACCCGGACTGCGGTGGTTTGTTTACCTCCGGCGGACAAATGGCCAACTACACGGCGATGACGGCGGCGCTGCGTAACACCGCCGACTACGACATTGTCGAAGAAGGCATCCAGTCCGACAAGCGGCGCGGAAGGTTTAAGGCGTTCATGGCCGACCACGAAGGCCACGTGTCTATCACCGCTGCGCTCGACTTGATGGGACTTGGGCGCGACGCAATCGTTCGCGTTCCATCGCGGGACGATTTGTCGATGGACCCGGAACAACTTGAGCGCGCGATCGAGAAGTGTTTAGCCGATGGCGACATTCCCTTTTGTGTGGTGGGTCAGGCGGGTTCGATTAACGTAGGCGTCATAGACCCGTTAAACGATATCGCCGATATTTGCGAGAAGTTTAAGCTTTGGTTCCACGCCGACGGCGCGTGCGGTGCCGTCGGGGCAATGCTCCCCGAAAAGAAGCACCTCTACGCCGGTCTGGAGCGAGCCGACTCGATAACCCTTGATCCGCATAAGTGGCTATACATTGCCTACGAATGCGGCGCGGTACTTGTGCGCGACGCCGAACGGCTGCGGCGGTCCTTTTCTATGCACGCGCCTTACCTCCGCGGCACGATCCCCACCGAGTACGATGGACTAAACTACTTTGAATACGGCCCGCAAATGTCCCGCGGGTTTCGTGCACTAAAAGTGTGGATGACCATGAAGCACTATGGCCTGGAGGGGTATCGCAAGTTGCTTCGACAAAACAACCAATGTGCCGAACGCTTGCACGAGCTAGTGACGGCTTCGCCAAACTTTGAGGTTATTCATCAACCGTCGCTGTTTATTTACTCGTTTCGGTTTCTGCCGAGCGGGTTGGATGCGGGTGACGCCGAAACACGCGGATATGTTGATAAGTTAAATCAAAATATTTGCGACGAACTGCAAGAACGGCGGGAGATTTTCATAATGACGTCGAACGTTCGCGGCAACACCGTGATGCGCGCGTCGATCTGTTCGCACCGCACGACACTAGTCGACATCGAACGTTTGTTTCATCGCTCGGAGGAGATTGGCCTGGCGCTGCACAACCGGTAGTTTCCGGGAGGGAGCCAAACGGGTAACAACGCGCTAACAGCCGTCGCAGGTGGGAAAAGTAGAATGGTGCGCCCGGGAGGATTCGAACCCCCAACCTCCTGGTCCGTAGCCAGACGCTCTATCCAATTGAGCTACGGGCGCACAGGGAAACCGAGAACCTAACCGATTCGATCGGTTGCGTCAAAATCAAAGCGCCGACGGCGCAAAATCTGGCGGAGAGGGAGGGATTCGAACCCTCGGTGAAGTGTTACCCCCACAACCGCTTAGCAGGCGGCTCCCTTCAGCCACTCGGGCACCTCTCCACCAATGCTGATCCAAAAAAATATGGCGGAGGGCCAGGGACTCGAACCCTGAAGGGTGTTTCCACCCGGCGGTTTTCAAGACCGCTGCCTTACCAGTTAGGTCTAGCCCTCCTCGCCAGGTGGCTTTGCACTATACCACCGAGCGCACGGGTCGTCAACCCGCCAGGACCCGCATAAGTTGTTTACTCCGAATATGTTAAACGGGTTCTCGGGTTTCCTTAAACTCGGCGTCGGACACCGCCCCATCGCGCGGTTTGAAACAGAGTCGCGCCGACCAGGATGGCGACGCCGACGTAGGAAAGCCAGGGCAGATCCAGCAGTTTACCCGCGATCACATCGACACCACCCAATATGACCACTGCAACGCCCAGCCACCGATGGTTTTTGACGAATACCCACACCAAAGATAGCGCCGCGATTGCAAACACGCTCCACAACACGATGGCCACAGCGTTAAACGCTGCGGGAGACACGGCCACCCCCACGGCGCCGGCGGCTGCCAGGTAAGCGGCGACGCACACCGGACACTTTGGAAGCAGTGCCAGGGCGATGAAGGCAACAATGCGGCCCGTGGCGGAACGTTTTCCTGCGGGTGACGATCGCATTTCGCCGGAAACTGACGCAGGTTCGTTTGCCGTCATGATTCCAACTCTCGCTCCCATTCATCTTTCATGGCGCGGTAACGTCGCCGACGCCGCCACAGATAAATTCCACCGAGCACAATAAACAGCGCGGCCGACACACTAAACAACGGTCCGCTTTGAAAGAGCAAAAGTCGCGACCGATACTTCTCGCGAAGCCGCGCATCGAACTCGGCGCCGAAGCCCAACAATGTCGTCCCGGTGGTCGCCTCGAACGGCGCAACAAAGTCGCCGCGCGCAGCGACGCTTTGCAGAAAGTCGGGTAAATCGTGCCAGCGACCGCCGAACATTTCGACAACCGCCATGTAAGAAAGCCGATAGGCATCGCGCGCCGCTTCGGCGCCGGAGGGATAGCGATCTAGCAGGTAGTTTAGTTTGGGCGCCCGATTCGACCACACCGCGTTCATCAGCATCCAGTTGGAAACTAGCGACCACTCCCCTGCTTGCCACTGGGCCAGCCCCTCCACGAACCAAATCGGCATCGGTACGCGGCCAACGCGCTGCGCCAGCAGCAGGTGCGACAACTCGTGCGGGATCACTTGATCGAGCGAATTCATTGCGTTGCTGGCCCGATCGACATCGACGACCATGACCTGCTGGGACATCAACGCAAACGCAACCCCCCACCGCGGGAGGTTGGTTCCGGAGTCCCGGTAGGCGTTCATGTCGTCGGAAATTTCCACGCGAATGTTGCTAACCGATTCCAACCCCAATTGGGAAGCGACGTGCGGAATTTCGCGCTCGATTATGCGTGCCACGTAGCGGGCAACCTTTTCGTGCTCGTCATTCATGACGAGTTGTATGGGGTAGCCGTCCAGTTCGATGGATTGGTTAAATTCAAGTGCGGACGCGGGCGTGGATAGCAATAGCAAGACCAGGAGACTTAGCGCGAACGCCGACGCCCTGTGCTGTAAGCGAGCATTACGCCGCACGGACTTGCGATCCCACGGTATCGATCACGCCCGATCCGACGACGACATCGTTGTTGTAAAACGCAATGGTTTGTCCGGGCGCAATGGCGCGTTGCGCCTGGCGAAACACGACCCGAGCCCGCGAGCCGTCGAGCGCCACGTCGGCAAGTGGCTCGGCTGCCGACCGCGAGCGAATCTGCGCCGACACCGACTGCGGTGATTGGGTAACCAATGGATCAAGCCAACCGATGCGACAGGTTAGCTCGGTTTCCAGGAGAGCGTCGTCTTCTCCGACAACCAGCACATTACGCTTCAAGTCCAGACGCACGACATAAAGCGGATGAGGCCACGAAATGCCCATACCCCGGCGCTGACCAACCGTGTAAAAGGCAAGCCCGCCGTGACGGCCAATGACTTGGCCGTCTACCGTTTCGATGTCGCCAGGAGCGAAGTCGACCTTACCGGTGAGAAACTCACGAAGCGTACCGTCGGGCACAAAGCAAATTTCCTGACTCTCCGGTTTGTCGGAAACATCCAAGCCAGCCTCTCGGCCAGTGGCGCGGACGGTTTCTTTTTCGTACTCACCCAACGGAAAGATGACACGTTCGAGTTCTTGATGCGTAAGTCCCGACAAGAAGTAACTTTGGTCTTTGGCAAGATGGCGCGGACGCGCCAGGTAAAGCTTCCCGTTGTCCGCGCGAAACGTCCGAGCGTAGTGACCGGTGGCGTAGTACTGAATGTCAAGCTTGTCAGCCCACTCGGTGAGCGTGCTGAAGCGCACAATACTGTTGCAGCGCACGCACGGGTTCGGGGTACGCCCGCCTTGGTATTCGCTTAGGAAGTTTTGATAAACTTGCTCTCCGAATACTTCTTCGGTGTTGGCCACAAAGTGACGAATGCCCAGGTCGCCAGCTACGCCGCGGGCGTCGTCAATGGACTCGATAGAACAGCAGCTCCGATCGGGTACTGCGGTGTCGCCATAGCAGTAGTTCTTCATGGTTACGCCAACCACTTCGAATCCCGCTTCCTGCAACATCACGGCGGACACACCACTGTCGACACCACCGCTCATCGCGAGGAGGACTTTGGCGCCACGTGGTTTGTCGGCGTTAATGGGGAGTAGTTTTCCGTTCATAGTTCAATAGTCTTGGAGTCGACGTGTCGCCTCGACGGGACGCTCGCTCCGATGGATTGCCTCGGAAACGCATGCTGCGGCGCCTGTGCCTTACGGCGATCCTACTCAATTGCGCCAGCCACCCCTGTATATTATAGGGTGGGCGGGCACGGTGCCAGCGACAGTTCCACGCGCCGCCCCCGTGTCCGCCTATTTCCCAGCCCGTTTTGGGAGATGGTCGCGCCGCGCCATGTCCGGCAAACCGTTGAGAACAGGCGCCGCAGCACCTGTTCCTGAGGCATACCGTTGGAGCGAGCGATTGACGCTGGCTTTCGTGGCCATGCTATCGAAGCGCGCGACCGGTTGCTAAAGGAACGTGTGTGTCAGGCGCCCCGCCTCTCGCTGCGACCGGTTGCTAAGGAAACACGTGCGTCAGGCGCGCGCCTGCTGCCAAAAATAAATCCCTCGCCCGGCAACCCGAGCGAGGGATCTCAAGTCGTGGATGCGGGGCAGTCTAACCTTGTTGCTTGATCATCTGCGCGCGCTTGATCAGATCGTCCTGGCGCTGCAACTGCTTCTTTGCGTAATCGCCCCACTGCGGGTCATTCACTGCGCGCTGGAACTGATCCTTGGCCTCCTCGTAGAGCCCCTTCTTTTCCAGTGCCTTGCCCCACTGGCAATACAACCCGCCTTTTTGATCGGTAGCACCTAGTCCCTTACGGACGGTGGCGATAGCCGAATCAAACCGATTGGTATTGTTATAGCACATCGCCAATTGCTGATACGCCGCGCCGTAGTCAGGACGAAGTTCAATCACTTTTTCCAGGTGCGGTACGGCATCGCCGTGTTGCTTCATTTGCATCAACGAAATACCAAGATTGAAACGATGCGCCGGGTTTTCGCCATTGGCTTCGACCAGTGCCCCGTAAACTTCCGCCGCCTTGTCGTACTGCTTCTGCTTGATCAACGACGAACCCAGTTTAGCGCGCAGCGTTGCTTTTTGCTCGGCACCTGCCACTTCGATGGCGCGCTGATACATTTCGACAGACTTGTCGGTATTACCGTTGTCGGCGTACATTTGTGCGAGCGATCCCAAGGTCTGAACATCGCCGGGCTTCGCGGCGAGCGCGGCTTCGTAGAACGGCAACGCCTTTTGGATGTCCCCCTTCTTGCCATAGATAAAACCCAGGTGAATGTTCGCGTCGTAGCTCACCGAATCCAGCGCGAGCATTTTCTCGTACGTTATGATGCCTTCATCGTACTGCTCCGACGCCAGCTGCATGTATCCGAGGTTAGACAACAAGTCCATGTTGCCCGGGCTAAGGTCCGAGGCCGCTTGATACGCGGCAGCAGCGTTCGCATGGTCCTTGAGCTTCTTGTAACAGGTCGCCAGGTCGGTCCACGCATCCAGGCGATCGGGTTCGGCGGCGACGACTTTCTTTAGCTCCTCGGCGGCCTCAGCAAACTGATTGGCCGACATAAACTGAGCGGCTGTTTGGTGCATCAGGTCGACTTCGTCGTACTGCTTTTCGAACTCTTGCGCGGCAACCGGTGCGATGATTAGCGTGAGCATCACCACCGGCAACATAAGAGCTATAAAACTGCGGCGCATGTGTGTCCTCCACTTGGTTGGTTGTCTGCGGGCCGTGAGGGCCGACGCTGCCGAGACTAGTCTTTGGTAAACTGCTTAATAAGTTCTACGTTTTCCGCCGCGGTCTTTCCCAGCGGTCCGGAGGGGTCGAGTGATACCACCAATTCCCACTCGCGGATGGCTTCCTTAAAAATCTTTGCTTCCGCAAACGCGACGCCCAAGTTGTAATGAGCCTGCGCGCTGTTGGGATCGGTCTCTAACGCTTTGCGATAGTGACCGATCGCGTCGTTGACCCGGCCCGACAAGAACAAGTTATAGCCTAAGTGGCAGCGGGCCAGTACATCTTCGGGGTCAAGCCTGAGAGCGGCCTGATAGGCCGTGCGCGCATCACCGATCTCGTTCATCGAGTCGGAGACAATGCCGAGGTTCACCCACGTCTTCTTGTCGTTCGGGTTTCGCGCTACGGACCGTTGAAACGACACGCGGGCCGAATCCAACTTACCTTCCCCGTAGTACGCATTCCCCAAGTAGTAATGCAGCTTGGCATTGCCGGGATCTTTGGCAATCAGGGGTGCCAACGTAGCCTGCTGCTCGGCCGGCGACATTCGCCGTAATTTGGCCGCCAGATCTTCGTCGGCGACCGCAGGCACGGCTGCTAAAACGACCACCAGGGCAAGCTGGCGGCCCGTCTTCCATTTATACACCATTTGTGTGGTTAGTATTCCGTTTGACGTTCGGTCAGCCAGCGTTCCGATCCACTAAATCCCAGATAGAACCGAAACGCTTGATTTTCCAACAGGTTAGAGCCCTGGTCGCCTTCGGTACCCGCTAGGATGCCCAAGTCAAGTTTACCCAGCCCCTGCCGGAACCGCAAGCCCGTGCCGATGCCGAACATGAGGCTATTTACCGACTCCCCTTCGGGAAAAGTAAACGGAAGTTGCTCCCAGCGGCCGGAAATCCGGACCGGAAACGATCGCTTGCCCAGCTTGAACGCGTTACCAATCTCCAATCCAAGCGAGATGAGTCGTTCTTCTTGCAGGCGTTCGGTCGGAAATCCGATGCCTTCGAAGTTAGCAAAGTCGCGGGTGACGAAGCTTCCGTAAACCGTGTAACGCGGATGTACCTTCCACGCGCTGGAGACAGAAATCCGCGCCGGCAGAATCATGGTCTCGGTACTATCACGATTGTTGGCCGAGTTGGTGTGGACTTCGCGCAAGTCGACGTCGTAGTCAATTTCGCTTTCGAAAGTCGCCCCAATCAGAAGGTTCTCTATCGGCTGCGCGGCAATCGACGCGCCCCAACCCACGCCGCTAAAAGAACGGTTAATGATGCTTGAAGCCGGCACTATGGTGACATCTTCAAACACGGTGTCCCATCGCGACTCCAAACTTCCCCGTTCGAAGCTTAGTTGCGCGCCCACACGCAGGCGATCGGTTACCGTCCAACCCACTTGCACCGGGATCGAAAACAGTCCTCCCTGGCGTCGGAACACTTGATTGAACGCATCGGTGGTTTCGTCGGATTCGCCTTCTAACGTGAGTTGGCTGTCGGGATTAAACCGACCCGAGTATCCGAGCGATATAGCGCCCCGTCGCCACAGCGGAATTGCGACACCGATGCCGGTAAACTTGTAGGCCGCGTCCTGCTCGTTGGTTTCTGCTGATATCGACCGATCGGTGCCAAAATACTGCGACGCGCTAAAGGTAACGCGTCGAACGTGCGCCAACATTGCCGAGTTCCACTGCAACACCGCCAGAGAGTCAGAGACGATTTGAGCCGCGCCACCCAACGTTTGCGAACGAACGTCGCCGCCATCAACGCGGCCGCCCAAAAACACAAGGTTGTACTTGGAGTCGGCGTGCGCGCCAACTGGTAACGACACCAGCATCACCGCAGCAAGTAGCCACTTGCAAAACTTTGCCATTGGCTTGTTCATTAAAAGTCTGCCGGCTCCGACGATGTCACAAACACGCGAGGACGCAGCGAATCTGCTGGCGCATCGCTTCCATAAAACGCGGCGCGACGAAACGACGACGCTTCGAACTGATACTTCATGACGAAACCGTTGTCGTTCAGTTCACCCGCAAGCACGCCAAGCAAGGTATTGGTGAGTGAGAATTCGGCGAACTCGTCGTCTTCACCAACCGTAAACAGGGTGACCGAACGCCCAGTCAGGAAGCTGGGATCGGCAGGATCGTCGCTATCGGGAATGTAGATTTCGAACGAGATCGGCACGCCAACAAAGCTGTCGGGCACCGGGCGGAACTTCACCTCGGCGGATTGCACAGCGGCAAAGTCATCGAGTTGACCTGTGTCCAACCGAAACCACAACCGTTGCACGAAGCCGTCACCGACGCGCTTGCCGCTTACCGGCGCGACCGGCCGAAACAGAATCGCATCCTGCGAAATATTAAACGTGGTTTGCGTTCCGCCCTGAAAGTTCACCTGAATAGACGGTCCCTTGCCTGCACCCAACTCGTCGGATTCGATCCGCGCACGATTGGTGTCGGCGGATACCGCACCGGTCTCGGGACCGACATAAACAACCGCTATCGCGTTGTTATCCGCAGTCCCCTGAATCCAGCCTTGTACTAAAGCCGGCGGAAGCGCGTACGTCGGCGCCGCCAAATTCAACGTCCTCACTTCGGCGTCGCCATTGTCGGGATCGGTGAGCACCGACAATGTATCTAATGTGTTGATCGTATCGCCTTCGGCGTATGGTGCCGACAGGCTAAGCAATCTGATTCGCATGTTGATGGGATCGTCGCCAAACACCGGCAAGCGTAGGACCGCCGAGGCGACGTTGGTGGCGGTATTGGCGCCTTCGAAGTTTGGCTGCAACACGATCGTCCAGTTGAAACCTTCCGATCGGCCGACGGTGAGCGAGTCGGTTTGCGTCACCAGAGTGCCATAGGTAAGCGTCGTGTCGGAAAGGACGGCTAGCGTGTCCGAAAACACATCGCCGGGTTCGCCTTCAAGAATGTCGCCGATGAACTCAGACCCAAGTGGCGTGTCCTGATCCGAGGTACACGCCATGAGCCCGGCAACAAGAAGCAGGAACAGACCAAACGTAATAATGTAGGGATGATTTCGCATCATAAGGGCCCCGAAGGGTCTAACTCTACTAACACAGGGGAGTTAAGGCGTCAAGAAAGCTTAATTTGAGGGCCGCGTCGACACCGTCAGCCGCCGTGCGCCTGCCCCTTTGACCACATCCATTACCCTCACCACCTGGCCATGCGACACCGCCTCATCGGCTTTCAGTACGACGGCGCGGTCGTCATCACCTTCCAGCTGCTGGCGCAACGCTTCCTGCAGCAGGTTGATTTCGATGGGGTCGTCGTTAAGGAACACGCGACCGTCGGCGGCAACGTTGACGACCAGCGGGGTCTGCCGGACCGGTTCCGCATTCGCTGCCTCCGGAAGCTCCAGTTTAATCGCCGGCTGGCTAAGAAACGTGGTCGAAATCATAAAAAAGATGAGCAACAGAAACAGAACGTCGATGAGCGACGTCACGTTTAGTACCAGCGAACGCTTCTTTGCTCTACGCAGTTCCACTAGTCACCCGTGCGCTTTCCGACGTCGATTCCCTGTTCGTGCATCAGTTGCAAGCGTCGCAGCAGCGCGTGGCCGTAGGCATCGATCCGCGAGACATACTGATCGACCCGCGCGTCGAAAAAGTTAAACGCCACCAGCGCGGGAATACCAATCGACAACCCGAATGCGGTTGTGATTAACGCTTCGGCGATTCCGCCGGAAAGTAAACCGGTTTGCCCGACGCCTTCGACGCTAATCACGCGGAAGGTGTCGATCATGCCGAACACGGTTCCCAGTAGCCCTAGCAACGGACTCGCGGCGGCCACAGTCTCCAGGACAACCAGGTAACGGTCCAGGCGCTTCATTTCGCGGCGTCCGGTGTCTTCCATTAGTTGTCGCACTGAACCCACCGGTTCGTTGGCGGCCTCGAGACCAGCGCGAATCGTGTTTGCAAACGGAGTGCTATAGCGCTGACACATCTTGATGGCCATCGGCACATCGGAGTACGTGGTCAGCGAATCAATGGCATTTACGATGTCGGTTTGAATCACCCGCGACTTGCGCAACGTGATCAGTTTCTCCACCACGACCGCCACGCCGAGCACCGAAAGGATGCCGAGCGGGATCATGATGGGTCCACCCTTAGCAAACACGGCCCACATTAGTCACTCCCTTGCTGTTGGGTTTTCTTAAAGAAGCGCTCCTCGTCTCCGGGGAGCAAGTAGTAAAAGCCGAAACGAATTTCTAAGTATTCCTCGGGAAAATGTTTGGGCAGCGGACGAAACGGCGCCGCGCCGGTAATCGCGCCCACGCTGGACTTATGTAGCGAGCCGTGGCCCTCCTCTTCGACCACGGACAGGCGTTCCATCGTACCGTCTGGGTAGATGCGAAACTGCACCCAAGTGTAACCCGAAATCGCACCCAACGCGGTAAACGCCATCGGCGGAACCCAGTTTTGCCGGATGCGATGTTTCAGGTCCAACAGATAGGGGGCAAAGTCCCATGCGGTGGTACTAAGCTGAATCCCGCCAATCGACGCCCGCGCCGATCTGTCGCTAAAGAACTCTGGCACCTGCTCCGGCAACGCTTCGTCCTGTCGCGCGCTGTACTGCGATACGTACTGCGACTTTTCGAACGCCTGTCCCAGGTCGGAGACTTCGTCGGGAATGGGCGGCAAGTCGCTTTTGCCTTGGCCCAGCGCGCCGTCGTGTGGTGATGGATTATCAAGGAACGGGCTCGCCCCCGACGCTTTGGGAATCGCCGAGTCATCGTTGCGCGGATCGCTGTCGGCCGCTGCCGAGTTTACCGTGGATCCGAACTGGCTGACCTGATTCGTCGGAATTACTTGCTCCGGCGGAGAGACCAATTGAAACTCAATCGACACCGGTTCGACAACTTCCGCCGGTTCGAAGTTAAGTTTTTCCATAAGCTCCTTGGCGTAGGGCAGCATTACGGCGGCGTGCACCACCAACGATATCAGCAGCGCCCACATCATCGTCCGGTCACGCGGCGGCATCACGTTTATCGGCGCGACGCTAGTCATTCGTCCGCTCCAGCCTTGCGATTACAAAACCGGTTACCAACTCCTGCACAAACGGCACTCTGGTGAATGGTTTTAGGAGTTGATACTTTGCCGGACGAAGTTCGCGATAGGTCATGCGAACGGTCGGCAGTTCGCGGACGATTCGATGAAACCAACGCAGGTTCATGTGATTCAAGTCTTCGTCGTAGCTACGCATGATCTCCTGGCGCTGCGCGTCCAGCGACTCGGCGCTGGCATCGGGCTGACGTTCGGCCAGCACTTTTGCTACCGCGTTGGACAACTGGCCGCGGGTAAACAGCAAGTGGCACCACGGGGTGTAGACGTAGTCGTAAAGATGCGACCCCAAGGGCGAAAAGTGAGGAGTAAAGAACAACCAGATAGCGCCTCCCGGCCTGGTTACCCGCGCCATCTCGGCCAGCGCTTCGGCGGGGCGCGAGAAATGCTCCATGGCGTCGTTGGCAACGACGGTGTCAAAAGTGGCGTCAGCCACCGGCAGCGAACCTGCGTCGCTGGTAAAGAACGCGCTCTTTTGGTGGGGGGAATGTTCGCGGGCATAGTCACGACTTGCCCGGACGTTCTTGACGAGTATGTCGGTGCCTAACGCGGCAATCGCGCCGCCCTCCTCGTAGGCGATGGTCTTTCCGCCCAGTCCACATCCAACATCTAATACATATTTACCCGCGAGATCGCCCTGGGGTTCCAGATATTCCTGAACCAGTTGCCGACCCCAGTGGTGTTCCCACTCAGAATATGCGGTTTCGCTCTCGCGTCCGCCAACATTGGGGCGTCGAAACACATTATTAAGTGCAACAATGAAACTGCTCACGGCTCCACTCGCTTGCCGGATTCGGCGTCAAACACATGCAGATTATTGGCCGCAACGCCAACCGTGGTGCCCTCACCGCTAAAGCCACCGTCACCACGTGCGACCACACGGGTGCCCGCGACGTGCAAATGCGTGAGGGTTTCGTGACCCAACGGCTCCTCCAGCGTCACCGTTCCCGGCAGTCGTAAATCGGCGTCGGCTGGAGTGACGTGTTCCGGGCGAATCCCCAGCACAACTTTGCCACTCGGAACCCGGGCCGCGATTGCCGGGCTAAGCGGTACGGTGTGATCGCCGATGCGCGCCGCACCGTCGCTGACTTGCGCACTAAGCAGATTCATCGCGGGACTTCCGATGAACGACGCAACGAAAGTGTCCGTCGGATGCCGATAGCATTCCAGCGGCGTTCCCACCTGATGGATCTTGCCGTCGCTCATCACCACCAGCCGCTCGCCAATAGTCATGGCTTCTACCTGGTCGTGGGTCACGTATATTGAGGTCACGCCCAGTTCCTGGTAGAGACTTTTGATTTGCGCGCGCATGTCGGCGCGCAAACGTGCATCGAGGTTAGAAAGCGGTTCGTCAAACAAGAACACCTTGGGTTCGCGCACAATCGCGCGGCCTAACGCCACGCGTTGCCGTTGACCGCCAGATAGCTCGGCTGGTTTTCGTTGCAACAACGTGTCGATTTCGAGCGTGCGAGCCGCCCGGCCTACTCTTTCGACGATGCGAGCCTTGTCCCACTTGCGTAGCTTCAGGCCAAAGGAGAGGTTCTGCTCGACGGTCATATGCGGATACAGTGCATAGTTTTGAAACACCATCGCGATGTCGCGATCTTTGGGAGCGCGGTTGTCCAGGCGTTCGCCGTCGAGTTCGATAGAACCCGAGGTAAGCGTTTCCAAACCCGCTACCATGCGCAGCAGAGTCGTCTTACCACAACCGGAAGGGCCCACCAGCACCAACATGGTTGGCGATGTAACCGTTAGCGAAAACCCGTCGACGGCGACGACATCGCCCGGGAACTCCTTACGCACATTATGAAAGACAAGTTGTGACATATCGCGTTTTGTCAAAAACGGCGCCCCCGCTCTTGCGAAGACGCCGTTTATTGTGGTACTACGCGTCGCCGGACACGCGGCCTAAGCCAACGCCTTTAGCGACTTCTCGAGAATCTCGATACCTTCGTCGACTTCTGCGCGCGTAAGGTTCAACGGCGGACGGAAGCGAATGCTATTGGGACCACAGCCCACAATCAGCATACCGTTTTCTTTGGCCTTGCCGGTAAGCTTGTTGCGCGTCTCGCCGTTGGGCAAATCGAACGCGGCCATCAGCCCTGCGTTACGCGTGTTGCTGACCATATCCGGCATTCTGCGCGCCAACTCGCCAAGTTGTTCACCCAGGTAGTCACCGACTTCGGCGGCATTCTGAACCAGGTTCTCTTCTTCGATCACCTGCAGATAGCGCGTGCAGCGAACCATGTCGACCAGATTACCGCCCCACGTCGAATTGATTCGGCTGGACACCTTAAACACGCTGTCGACATCGTTGATGCGGTCGGACGACATGATGCCGCACACCTGCATTTTTTTACCGAACGCGATGATGTCCGGGGTGATACCCGCGTGCTGGTAGGCCCAGGTTTTACCCGTCAGGCCGACGCCGGTTTGAACTTCGTCGCAGATAAAAATGATCTCGTGCTCAAGCGTGACGTCGCGCAGGAACTTAATGAACTCTGGGCGAAAGTGGTTGTCGCCACCCTCGCCTTGCACAGGCTCAATAATGAGCGCCGCAATGTCGTCGCCGTACTGGTGAATCACGTCTTTGATTTGTTGTTTGGCTTGCTCTTCGGCGGCCTCGACGTGCTCCAGGTGGTCGGCCAGGGGAAACGTGATTTTGGGGTTAACGATCCGCGGCCAGTCGAACTTCGGAAAGTACATGGTCTTGACCGGGTCGGTGTTGGTTAGCGACATGGTGTACCCGGTGCGGCCGTGGAAGGCTTCGCGAAAGTGAATTACCTTGGTGCCGAACTCACCCTTAATTCCCTTGGAGTGGTTCTTACGAACCTTCCAGTCGAACGCAGCCTTAAGCGCGTTCTCAATAGCCAGCCCGCCACCGGCGATCAGGAACATGTGTGGTAGTTCTTTCGGCATGACGACGCGTTCGGTGGTCGCGACGAACTCGGCCATCTGCGTTGAATAGAAGTCAGAGTTGGACGGGTTGTTAAGCGCGGCCTGTTGCAGATCGGCCAGAAACTTTTCGTCGCCCGTGGCCTTGGGGTGGTTAAAGCCCAGAGGCGCCGACGCAAAGAACTGGAAGAAGTCGAGGTAACTGGTCCCGTTGCGGGCGTCCACCATGCGAGCGCCCTGGCTTTTTTCAAGATCGACAACGATTGGAAAACCGTCGACGAGCATATGCTTCTTGATGGTGTCGAGTACCTTATCGGGCGCGACGTGCGCGGCCGTGGACATGTCGGACATGAGGTCTCCTAGTGCAGCGTGGCAGATAATGGTGGAAAACTAAGGCGCCGTCGCCAGCGCCTGAGGCAGGCCCGAACTCGGCACAACCGCATCAAATTCGCCCCAACGTACGAAACCAAAGGGGCTCAAGTCAAGGCCAGTGAAGGCTCGTTTTTTACCGACTCACCGGCCTCAGCAGGTGATTATATCGCAGTCGGTTACGGGGTTCAATTCAGTTTGAATCGAAGTAATCGCGGTCCTGCCACATCCACCGCGCCCCGCACATGGTGGCGACCACCTTCTCCATGCGGGTTGGGTCACCTGGCGTGTGCTTGATGATGGTCAGCATCGCCCCGGACAACTCGGCTCCCCGGTGATCTCGAGAGTGGTCGGGCAGGCCAATCGGCGACGTCTCCTCAAGCGGTTTTGCGGTACGCGGGACAACGTGGTTGTTCTGCCCGTGGGAGCCGTGTCGCCAGGCTGCACGCGAATACAAATCCAATGCGGTTTCCACGGGGAGTCTTTCGCTGGCGACCGGGTGCTCGACGGCACATCGGATTCCGTAAAGCGGTCCGGCGGGCATCACGTCGGATCCAAAACACACCGCAACGCCAGCGTCGACCAGGGAGCGAAAAGGATTCATCTTTCGTGCGCGCGCGTTGCCAAGCCGAGTGTGGTAGAGGCCACCGTCGGCTCCCCAATTCCCTGCGAAGTTGGGCTGCATGCCCAGCAGAACGCCGCGCTCCAACAGCCGGTCGATGTGGCTATCGGCGCCCAGTTCGGCATGTTCAATCCGAACAAAAGGAAGGTCGGAAGCGTCATCCATTGCGTCCAGGATGGCATCCAATGCGCGATCGCCGATGGCGTGAATCGCACAGCCGATTTCGCGACGGGCGCATTGCTCGAGTGTTCGAGTAATTTCCTGCTTCGAGAGGGTGAGTTCGCCTCGGGTGTCGGCGTCGGCGTAGGGTTTGCGGAGCGCCGCCGTTCGCGCACCAATCGAACCGTCGGCAAAAAGTTTAATCCCAACCGGTCTGAACCACGGCGGCGAGCTTGTGCTTTGCTCTTGCAACTCGTCGAACCGCTCGGGAGCCGCGCAGAAGTAGCCGTCAATGACCAGCGGATGTTCGGCCAACTCCAACCCCGCCAGATAGGGACGAATATGGGCGGGGTCAATGATGTCGTGGATTCCGGTAATCCCTATGCGGTGCAGGGCGGCAATCGCATCGGCGATCGCGCGCGCAACGGTGTCATCGTCGGGAAACGTTAGCCGGTTGGCGGCAAACACAGACGTCTCGCGAAGGCGACCGCTACTAGGGTCGACGTCCCCGGCATTGGTCAGGCCGGTCGCGTCGTCGAACTGTACCGTTGTGACTTCCAACCGTTCCAGAAGCGCCGAGTTGGCAACACCGACGTGGCCGCAAATCCGCCGCGCGTACACGGGGACGTCTTTGGAAATCTTGTCCAGCTGTTCGCGTGTGGGTAGCTCTTGTCTTTCCCAAGACGTTTCGTCGAAACCAATGCCAACAACGGCCGAGTTGTTGTCGCTGCTACTCGCGTGTTCCGCAAGAAGCGCCAAAGCGTCCTCGCAACTGCTGGCCCGCCCCAAGTCCACCCTGACCCTCGCCAACGCGAACGTCATCAGGTGGAAGTGGCTATCGACCAGACCAGGAACGATCAGGCAATCTTTCACGCTCACTGACCGTTCGGGTGCTACCACATGAACGCCGTTGTGTAACGGCCCGTAGCCATCACCCACCAGAACATCCAGTTTGACGATGCCGTCGGAAGTCGAAAGAAAGGACCCGTTCGTGAGACTGAGTTCGCTCATGGGTAGATGGTAGTCAAGAGGCGGTCAGAATTGCAATCACGCCGGGGCATAAACAAGGAGGCTCACCCGCACTGATGGGGAGCCTCCTTGTCCCAGCCCGCCAGTGGACGGCACCGAGCGGGTAGTTTCCTATGCCCGCACACGCCCCCGCGCGTAGCAGGCATGCTTAAGCACGCAGGGATGCGCGTGTGCGAACAATGTCTGTTTTACTTACCAGCGCGAATAGACATTCACGCGACGATCCTCCACCGGCACGCGACGTTGTTCGATGATGTTGCTGTCGCTGTCGAACAGAAACTCAACGCCGTGCTGGTGGTAGGTCCACCGTTCGGTGATACGGCCTGCGTGGTTGAAACGCAGTCGGTGCGGCGTAAAGCCGTACTCTTCGAACACCGCTTTTTTGTCGTTGGTAAGGTTTTTCCGAAGCAAGAAATGACGGACGTACTTGCGACCGCGCTTGCCGCGAACGCGTGTGTAATAGAACACATCCCCGTCGCTGACGCCGGTCGTGCACGCTGTGTCGTCGCAGCTGTGTTCGCCACATGCGTGGGCGTTGCACGACGACTTGTTGCAGTCACCACCGCCGCAACCCGCTGCCACAGGGGCTGGCTGGAACGCAACGGCAGTCAAGAATCCACACAGGATGAGCAGAAACCGCTTCATGGCCTGAGAACTCCCTTGATGTAAAACCTGTAGATGTAGGCCATTTATGTAGTTACAGATTGTACCATATTGCTCCTTAGCGGGGCAAGCGCATCCCAGCGGCTCCCCGTAGTGCCTCGGCTGGGGGCACCAAAGGCCCCCGGGCGCGCCCCGTTTGCTGCGGCCTGGCAAGGCCATTGCATGGTGATGGGTCGACGATGGCGGTTTCTGCTAGGATGAGTCACTTGGGAACCAATGCCGCCTGGCCGTGTATACCGACCAGTCACAGACCTAAGGACCGGGATGACCCTGCTGCGATTGACAACGTTCCTGCTGCTCGCGCTGCTGTTGACCCCAGCACTATGCTGGGGTGGCCTGCTGGAGCACGTATGTACCGACTGCGCGGCCGCCGAAGTGTGTGGCCACGAAGATGAGTGCGCCGCCGACCCTTGTCCCGATGATCCGGTCATTGCGAGTCGCACAGCGATGGACTCAGTTACCGATACACCGGCGCTGCCAATTGCAATTCTTCCTCGCCTTGGTTTTACCAACGATCGGCTCATCGAGCCCCGAGACTGGCCACCGTCTGCGCAAAAGCGACTGCCGCTCCCCGAAAGCGACCTCCCTCTCCTCATCTGATTCCACTGTTGGTGTTAATCCGTAGCCCGCGCGGCCATAACTGCGCGGGAAGGTATTTGTGCGCGTGCACACGCGCCATCCAACAGAGGTCATGCAATGCTTGGATTCAGGCCACACCTGGTTCTACTGGGGTGTCTGCTTACGCTCGCGCCATCAATCGCGCGCGGACAATCGACATCTACACCACAAAGCGATGCGCCCACAGGCGAGCTCACGTTGGAGCGAGCGATCGCTGCGACGCTCGAACTCAACCCGCGGTTACGCGCTCTGGCGCTGGAACAGCGCGCCGTCGGGGCGGAGGTCGCCCAGGCGCGGGTCCGTCCCAACCCAGAGTTGGCCGCGAGCGTCGAAAACTTTGCCGGCAGCGGAGCGCTTTCGGGAACGAACGCGACCGAGACCACCATCACGGTCTCGCAGCCGCTCGAGTGGTTCGGCAAGGCCGCGCGTCGAACGGCGGTCGCCGACAGCCATCACAGAGTAGCCGAACTCGCGCTGGCAACTGCGCGGCGCGAAGAGTCCACGCTGACAACACTGGCCTTCGTTGATGCGCTGGCCGCACGCGACGCGCTGGCGTTAGCTCAAGAGTTGGCGACACTCGCAGAGGACATCGTGAACTCGGTGGTTACGCGGGTCAACGCTGGCGCTGGCTCGCGAGTCGAAGAAAGTCGCGCACGCCTGGAACTGGAGGCGCGACGAATAGATGTTGCGGCCGCCGAATCGCGGCTGGCCAACGCCCGTCGTCGACTGGCCGTTCGCTGGGGTAGTTCGTCGGCGCAGTTTACAACGATCGAAGGCGACCTGGAAGCGGCTCCTCGAATCCCGGCGCGCACTGAACTAGACGCACTGATCGATCGCAGCCCGCAAGCCCTCGGCTGGCGCGCCGAAGTTAACCATCAAAGCCGACTTGCCGAGTACGCCGAAACGCTAGCAAGACCCGATGTGACCGTGGGCCTGGGTGGTCGTTACGTGCACGAACTCGACGATGCTGCGGTTGTCGCAGAGGTAAGCATTCCCCTGGCGATTTTCGATCGCAACCGCGGCGCATCTCAGGCCGCTCGTCTGCGGGTCGAACAGGCGCAGGTTAGACAACGCGCCGCAGAAGCAGAGCTTCGAACCGAGTTGGCCACGCTCTACCAGTCGCTCCTGACCGCCGACCGCGAAGTACAACTGTTGCGAGAGCGCGTACTCCCCGAAGCCCGCACGGCTTACGAAGAAGCCCAGGCCGCCTATAGCCAGGGGCGCCTTAGTTTTACCGATGTTCTCGATACCGAACGCCAGTTGTTCGAGCTTAACTCGCGCTACCTGGGAGCGTTGGTGCAGTTACACACGACGGTCGCCCAAATTGAAGGCGTCGTTGGCCCCGTCATTTCTGCAAAAGGAAGTACCCGATGAAGCGCTTCGCTTACCTTTGCCTGGTGTTACTGGCGACTGCGTTCGCTGGAACCGCCGCGGCCCAACATAACCACGACGAGTCGGAGCACCACTCGCACGACGAAGAGACACACCACGACGGGATTGTTGTGCTATCGCCTGCGGAAATGCGGGAGTTCAACATTGTCGTTGCGACAGCGGGACCCGACACGATTGCCCGAACGCTGGAACTACCCGGCGAGGTCCGTGCAAACGCGGACCGGCTTGCTCACATTGTTCCCCGGTTTGACGGAATCGTGACCGACGTGCGCGTTCGCATTGGCGATCGGGTCAGCAAGGGGCAAGTTCTGGCGATTGTGGAAGGCAATCAAAGCCTCGCGCCATTCTCGGTTAAGACGCTTATTTCCGGGACTGTCATTGCCAAACATATCACCCTTGGCGAAGCCGCGGGCCGAGATCGGGATGCTTTCGTGATTGCCGACTTGTCGTCGGTGTGGGTCGACCTGACGGTGTATCAACGCGACCTGGAGGATGTCAAAGCCAAGCAAATGGCCAGCGTGTTCGTGGGCCACGGAGAAGTTTCGCAGCGCGGACGGATCGATTACGTCACGCCAATAGTCGACGAAGCCACGCGCACCGCAACCGCGCGCATCGTGCTGGACAATCGCGAGCAGAAGTGGCGCCCCGGCATGTTTGTAACCGGGCGCGTGACGGTCGCCGAAGGCGTGGTGCCGGTGGCGGTTACAACCGACGCGATTCAGCGACTGGGTGCGCGGCAGGTGGTTTTTGTGCAGACCGCGGAGGGGTTCGTGACTCGCGATGTGACGATTGGCGCCGCCAGTGACGCCCGGGTTGAGATTGTGCATGGTCTGCGTGCCGGCGACCGTTATGTGTCTGCCGGCGCGTTTACCCTTAAAGCGGAACTCGAAAAGAACGCTTTTGGCGACGGCCACGCGCACTAGGAGCTGATATGTTATCTCGCGCACTTAACTTTGGTTTGCAGAATCGCATATGGATTGGCGCGTTGGCGATATTGGTGATGATCGCCGGAGTCGTGTCGTACCAACGGCTTCCCGTTGACGCGTTCCCCGACGTCTCGCCCAACCTGGTTCAAGTCTTCACCGTCACCGAAGGACTGGCCCCGGAAGAAATCGAAAAGTTTGTCACCTATCCGGTGGAAGTGGCTATGGCGGGGTTGCCCGGCGTCACTAAACTCCGGTCGGTTTCGAACTTTGGTTTGTCGGTTGTTAACGTCTACTTTGAAGACCAGGTGGATGTTTACTTTGCCCGACAACTGGTCGGAGAGCGCCTGCAAGAGGCAAGAGAACAAATTCCGGAAGGATTTGGCGAGCCCGAAATGGGACCGGTGTCGACCGGCATGGGGCTGGTTCTGTTCTACTACCTGCACGATGAAAGCGGCGCCTACAGTTTAACCGAGCTTCGTTCGGTCCAGGATTGGCTGGTTAAGCCGCAGTTGCAGACAGTTCCCGGCGTCACCGAGGTCTTGGGCATCGGCGGCCATCGCAAGCAGTTCCACGTTGTTGTTCACCCCGAAGACTTGTTGCGTTTCGACATTGGCCTCGACGAAGTCATCACGCGGATTAAGGCGAACAATCTTAACGTGGGCGCGCAGTTTGTCGAAAAAGGCTCCGAGGAGTACGTGGTCCGGTCGGTGGGGCTGGCGACCGGCGCCGACGATTTGGCGTCGATTGTGGTGAAGACGGTTGACGGGCGTCCCATCTTTTTGCGCGATGTCGCCGACATCGATCAGGGCGGGGCCACCCGGCGCGGTGTGCAAACCCGTAACGGCGACGGCGAAGTCGTCGCGGGCATGGTGTTGAAGGTCTTCGGTTCTAATTCTTCGACCGTGATTGCCAATGTCGAACAACGGATGGAACAGATTAACGACACGCTCCCGCCCGGCGTTCGGATTGTCCCCTACTACGAACAAAAGAGCCTGGTAACGGCGGCAGTTCGCACGGTGTCGTCGGCACTCTTGCAGGGCATTGCGTTGGTGGCACTGGTCGTACTCGCGTTCATGGGCGGCTTTAGACCAAGCCTGGTGGTAGCGCTCTCGATCCCGTTCTCCGTGTTGTTTGCTTTTCTAATGATGGGGCGCATGGGGCTGTCCGCCAATTTAATGTCACTCGGCGGCATTGCGATCGCGATTGGAATGCTGGTTGATGGCACAATTGTAATCGTCGAAAACATCGACCGTGCGCTGCGCAACGCGATGCCCGATAAGCCGCGCCTTGAAGTCGTGAGCAACGCGTGTCGAGAGGTGGGTCGGCCCATCGCGTTTGCCATTACCATTGTCATCGTTGTGTTTGCGCCGCTTTTGACTCTGCAGGGTGTCGAAGGCAAAACATTCAGACCGTTGGCTTACGCGGTGTCGTTTGCGATGATCGGATCGTTGTTATTTGCGGTGCTGGTGGCGCCGATGTTAGGTCACCTCATCATGCGGCCGTCGACATCGCCCCGTGACTCGCGGAACGCCCGCGTACAGTTTGCGACCCGCTTCTACCGCCGGTTGATTACATTTTTTGTAGCGCGCCGCCGCGTCGCCGTGCTGATTGGCGCGCTTTTGCTGCTTGCCGGTGCTGCGCTGGTACCTCGACTGGGATCGGAGTTTACGCCGAAGTTGCAGGAAGGCACGATTGTCGTTCGTTTGACGATGGCGCCGTCAATCTCACTAACCGAGAGTACTAACACGACCCAGATTGTCGAACGCCGACTGCTGAACATTCCCGAGGTACGCGAGGTGGTTACCCGCATTGGGCGTGGCGAGGTGGGCGCGCACGCCGACCCCATCAACAGCGCCGAAATCTTTGTACTCCTGCGCCCCCAAGAAGAGTGGAACCAGGCCCGCACGCAGTCTGACATCGAAGATCTAATCCGCCGCCAACTGGGCAACGTTCCTGGCGTGTTGGTTAACCTGACCCAGCCCATCGAAATGTCGGTGGATGAACTGCTCGAAGGGGTTCGGGCCGAGCTGGCGATCAAGATCTTTGGCGAGGACCTGGAAGCGCTTAGTGAGTTGGCTGACCAGGTTGCCGCGACCGTTCGCGAGGTTCCGGGAGCGGCCGACGTCCAGGTCGATCAGGTGGCGGGAACGCCACAGCTACTAATTCGTGTCGACCGCAACGCGATTGCCCGCTACGGAATCAATGTTGGCGACGTACAAGATGTGATTCGCGTTGCCGTGGGCGGCGATGTTGCCGGGCAGCTGTTTGAAGGCGTGCGTCGCTACGACATTTTTGTTCGCTACGAGTATCCGGCGCGCAAGAATGCCCGCGCAATCCGGAATTTGCTGATTACCGGACCGGACGGCACCAAGGTTCCATTGGACGCGCTGGCCAGCATCGAGGAAATCGTCGGCCCTCGTCAGATCACGCGGGAAAACAACCAGCGTTTTATAACCGTGCAGTGTAATGTGGTCGACCGCGACATCGGGCGATTTGTTGGGGACGCGCAGGGGCAAATTGCCCGGCAAGTCGAGTTGCCTGCCGGCTATCGCATCGACTGGGGTGGCCAGTTTAGGTTGCAGCAGGAGGCGAACCGCCGACTGGGCGTCGTGGTTCCGTTGACACTGTTGATGGTGTTTTTGCTGTTGGCGGGCAACTTTCGGTCGCTGCGCAGCGCGTTACTTATTTTTTGCAACGTGCCGTTGGCGCTGGTGGGCGGAGTCGCGGCACTGTGGCTTTCGGGGCAAAACCTTTCGGTACCTGCAACCGTTGGGTTCATCGCGCTATTTGGAATCGCACTGGAAAACGGGATGGTGTTGGTCGCGCACCTTAACGACCTGATTGCCGACGGTGTTTCCGTCGACCAGGCCTCGGTAGACGGGGCGTGTCGCCGACTGCGCCCGGTTTTAATGACGGCGCTAACCACATCGCTGGGGTTGATCCCGCTTCTGCTGGCCACCGGAACCGGTAGCGAAGTGCAACGCCCCCTTGCAACCGTGGTGGTGGGCGGACTGGTTACGTCGACGATTCTGACGTTGTTAGTTATCCCGGCGGTCTACAAATGGTTCGCGCGTCCGAGCAAAATGTAGCGCTCCAAAGAAACCGGGGTCACGCCGTACCGCGACGTGACCCCAGAAACCCCCTGCTCGTCGGGAGTTGTGGCAGACGGTGGGCTTGCGACGATACCGTCCTTGCCGCTCGTTAGGCTCCCGGGCGGGTGTTTTGACCTCCCGCGGCTCTTGCCGACCGGGAGGATGGTGGCGCTATCGCGCCAATCCGTTGGCTGCGAATCGATTCCTTAGGCGGAGGTGGGGTCGGCTTTCGCCTGCCGCCTGATTGGAGTATAGGTCGGTTCCCGCACACCGCAACCCCACGACCGGAAGAATTTGCCCGATTCATGCCCCATCATTTCCTGCCGGTGGTCCAGCTATTGCACGCATTTCGTTCCATGTCCCCTACCCAAACCAAACCTTCATTCAAGCTCGAGGCTATCCTGTCGGGTTTTGTCGCCAACGGTGTGCTAACCGAAGAGCAGGTCGCCGAAGTAAGAGCCGGCGCGGCCAAGCGCGAGACTGCGCTCCGCGCGGCCATGCAGAAGTCGGGCTCGACTTCGCGCTATGTTTCTCCGCTTGAGATAGTCGCTGACTTTGGCTTTCCTCCGAAGGTGCGCGGCGCGACGTCGTTTGATGTCGACCAGGCTTGTCGCGCGTTTGCCGCGATCAATAAGTTTACCTATGTGCGCATCGACCCGCTTAAGCTCGATGCAGCGCGATTGTGTAGCATCGTGTCTAAACCGTTTGCCCGCAGCCATCTGATGGCGCCGGTCGCGATTCAGGGGACGCGCTTGACGGTGGCGATGGTCAACCCGTTTGACCAGGAAGCCGTGGTGCAGTTAGAGGATGTGACGGGTTTTCAGGTGGTGCCGGTGCTCGGGCAGCGGACCGAGATTATTCGCACCATCAACGAAGTCTTCGCCTTCGAGCACAGCATGCAGAAGGCACAGCTCGCCAAAACGGCTGGCACCGACATCAATAACCTCGAGCAGTTGGTCAACATCAAGACCGACCGTGAACTCGACGCCAGCGATCAGCATGTGGTCAAGGCTGTCGACCTACTGTTTACCTACGCGTTCGAGCAGCGCGCCAGTGACATTCACATCGAACCGAAGCGCGAACGCGCGGTGGTGCGGCTGCGCATCGACGGACGCCTGCACGATACGCACTCGATCCCGCAGCAGGTGTACCCGGGGTTTCTTTCGCGGATTAAGATTATGGCGCGCCTCGACATTGCGGAAAAACGCAAGCCGCAGGACGGGCGCATTAAGACGGTGTTTAAGGACGACGAGATTGAGCTGCGGGTGTCGACGGTTCCGGTCGCGTTCGGCGAAAAGTGTGTGATTCGTATTTTTGACCCATCGGTGTTGTTGCAGTCGCTGGAATCGTTGGGCCTTTTTCCGGATCAGTTGACGGTGTTCGAGCGGATCGTTCGTCGCCCACACGGCATTTTGTTGGTAACCGGACCGACGGGTAGTGGTAAGACGACGACGTTGTATTCGACGCTGCAGTATCGCGCTCAGCCGGAAGTTAATGTGACGACGATCGAAGACCCCATCGAGATGGTGCACGAGTCGTTTAACCAGATTGGTGTTCAGGAGTCGGCGGGAGTGACGTTTGCCAAGGCGTTGCGCTCGGTACTTCGCCAGGATCCCGACATTATTATGGTCGGTGAAATTCGAGATACCGAGACGGCCGACTACGCGGTGCAGGCTGCACTGACAGGTCACCTGGTGCTATCGACGCTGCACACAAACACGGCACTGGGCGCGATTATTCGTCTGGGCGATTTGGGTGTGGAAGAGTATTTAATTGCGTCGACGTTGATTGGCGCGGTTGCGCAACGGCTGTTGCGGACGGTGTGCGAGAGTTGCGCGGAACCGTCGCCGCTGTCGCCGGAGGCGATGATTTCGCTAGGAATTGATGGCGACATCGACTCGAGTGGCGTGCGCCGCGGCGCGGGTTGCGAAGAGTGTCGTCAGACGGGGTATCGCGGACGGATTGCGGTGTTCGACGTGGTAGAGATGACGGATGAGGTGCGACTGGGGATCCGCTCGGGGCACGATCCGGAAATGATCGCGGCGACGGCGAACGAAGGTAACCGCGTGAGTATGCTCGAAAGTGGGATTCGACATATGCTGGCGGGACGGACGACGGCGGAGGAGATTCTGCGAGTGATTCCGCCGGATTAAAGTTGAGCGGGCTCGCGGTCGCGTTGCAACTTCCCTATTCTCTACGGGCGAAGATGAACAACCCTCGCTCACCTCGCTACGCTACGCTCGGCTTACCGCGCTTGTCTGGCGGACGAAGATGAACAACCCTCGCTCACCTCGCTCCGCTACGCTCGGCTAACTGCCGAACAGACTCCTTGCATGTTTGCTCTGTCTCAACGGCAGTGGATCCTCACTAGCTCCCGCGAAGGATTCGCTCAGGTTTTCATCTCCGCCCGCCTGCACTTCCGAGTATGTCGCGCCCCCGTGACGGATTCGATCGCGTCTTCATCTCCGCCCGCCCCGACTTCCGAGGTTGTCGTACTTGTGCGTACGACTGACCCACAGCATGCGAGGCCGCGAGGCTCGCGGATCACTAGCTATTGATTATGTGAATAGTCGGAATGTGAAGATTTACATTCATTCTGAATGTAAATCCTACCTTTGTATGGGCGTTCAGCCCTCCGCCACCTCCGCCAGTCAAGCGAGCGGGGACGAAAACACGAGCGAATCCTTCGCGGGAGCTAGCGAGGATCCACTGCCGCCGAGGACTCGTTGCGTGCTGCGAGCAAGTTCGGCAGTTAGCCGAGCGTAGCGA
>CAZPQK010000019.1:0-31003 GCA_964588695.1 uncultured bacterium | reverse complement strand
ACCCGACGCTGGGATTTATGTTGCCTGGCCCCCCGGGATCGGCCGACCTGCACCCCATGAAAGGTCCGTTCACGACGCAGTCACTTAAAGGACTCTCAGGAACAGAGCCGCTTCACTGGCGTGGCGATCGCGCTGTGTTTGCGACGTTTAACCCGGCGTTTGTTGATCTGTTGGGTCGAGGGACGTTTCTTAGCGGCCCCGACATGCAGCTGTTTCAGGATTTTATCTTTGGGATCAACTACCCGTCTAATCCGCACCGGAACCTGGACAATTCGTTGGCGTCGAGTCTCAATGGTGCTAACCCAATCACCGGCGAGAGTTTGTTCCAGAGCGGTGGCCTTTTTGGCGGGGCGCAGTGCGTTAACTGTCACGCGTTGCCTTTGGGAACCAACAACGCGGGTATCCCCGCGGCGGCCATTATGGACGCCGAAGGAAAGGTCGTCCCACACCTTCGAAATCTCTACGAAAAGACCGGCTTTGATAATGCCTCGGCCAACACTATTCGTGGATTCGGATTTACTGCTGACGGCGAAGAGCCGGAGATTTTTTCCTTTCTCCAGTTTCCGTTGTTTAGTTTTAACAACGACACCGAGCGGCGCGACGTCGAAGCCTTCCTGCTCTCTTTTGATACCGGAACGCACCCGGCGATTGGCGCGCAATGGACTATGGACGGCACCAATCAGGCCGCAGGAATTGGGCGGGTTAACACGCTGGAAGCCGAGGCCGATCTGGGTCTGATAGGCCTGGTTGCCAAAGCCAACACGGGAACCGAGATTGTCGGTTATACCTACATCGGTAGCGGTCTGTATGATCCCGATCGCGACCTCGATCCCGATGTCTCGCAGGCGACGCTGCTGGCGGCGGCTGGTGTGGGTACCGAGGTCACCTTCACTGGCGTGCCGTTGGGTTGCGAAACCCGCCTGGGCACCGACCGCGACGGAGACGGTCACCTCGACGGGGACGAGCGCGACGCCGGTTCGGATCCGGCCAACCCCGCTTCCACTCCGGTGACCATCACCGGGGTTGGCGATACGCCTACGCGTGCACCGCTGGCCCTCTGGATTGCTGGAGCCAACCCGGTTACCGGCGGATCGACCCGTCTCGGTTTTACCGTCGGCAATCAGGGGCCGGTGCAAATGGCAGTCTACGATGTTAAAGGTCGTCTGGTACAAGAGCTGGTTAACGACACCAACCACGCAATTGGTAACCACACGGCCAACTGGAACCTGCGCAATCGTAAGGGGCAGCGTGTGAGTTCCGGTATCTACTTTGTGCGGCTAAAGTCGGGTCGAGAAGTACAAACGCACCGACTTACAATCATAAGATAGGGCACAGCAGTTTGCGTTGCTGGAGCAACGGCAGAAGAGGAGCGGCGCATTTAGCAGATGCGGCCGCTCCTTTTCTTTTTGGACAACTGCAATGACAGTGTTAGGTTTGCCGCATGTCACCTGCTAGCAAACGCACAGACCCCGATGTGCACTATTCCATCGGTGAAGAAATCGCGCACAGTATCACCCACGGCGTGGGCATGCTGTTGGGCATCGCTGCGCTGGTGCTGATGGTTGTGTTCGCTGCTATGAAGGGAAGCGCCATCCACGTTGTGTCGTGCGCGATATACGGCGCGACGCTGGTCATGTTGTACACGTCGTCCACCTTCTACCATGCTTTGCCCCGCGGAACTGCAAAGCGTGTGTTTGGCATTCTCGATCACGCGTCGATCTTCCTGCTGATCGCCGGTACCTACACGCCGTTCGCACTGGTTTCGCTGCAAGGCGGCTTGGGCTGGTCGATCTTTGGCATTGTGTGGGGACTGGCAATCGCCGGTGTTTTGTTGGAGGCGATTTCGCTGGGGAGGGCTCGCAAGCTACAACTAGCGCTCTACGTACTGATGGGATGGGGAATTGTAGCCGCCATCAAACCCCTTGTCCGCGAGCTTGAAACCGGGGGCATGGCGTTCCTAATCGCTGGAGGCGTCGCGTACACACTGGGTGTGGTTTTCTATCTATGGAGACGACTCCCGTTTCACCACGCGGTCTGGCACGTGTTCGTTCTCGCCGGGTCGATCTGTCACTTTTTCTCCGTCTTTCTGTACGTCATTCCCAGATAGCCGTTATCTCGGAATGGACGATTCTGGCGAGAACCCGTATACTGTTCACCTTCAATATCTATTCTACTTTAAACCATTAGGACGTGATTTTCGTGGCCCAGGCAAAAAAAGGCGATACCGTACAAGTTCACTATAAAGGCACCCTCGACGACGGCAGCCAATTCGATAGCTCGGAGGGGCGCGATCCGCTCGAGTTTACGGTTGGCGCCGGCCAGGTGATTCCGGGATTCGATAACGCGATTGACGGAATGGCAACCGGCGAAAGCAAGACTGTGAAAATTCCATGCGCCGACGCTTATGGCGAACACGAGCCCGAGCGCGTGCTGCAAGTCGAGCGCGCCCAGCTTCCGGATGGGCTCGACCCGAAGGTTGGCGATGGATTAGAAATGAACAACGGTCAGCACAGCATTCCTGTGGTGGTGACCGCAGTCGACGACGCCAGCATCACGATCGATGGAAATCATCCGTTGGCGGGCAAAGACCTCACGTTTCATCTGGAACTGGTAGCGATCGTCTAAGCCATTTGTGGCAAGCCAGGAAAAGAAACCCCGCTGGTCAATCGATCAGCGGGGTTTTTCATTTACGCTGTTAATGCGAGGAAGGCTTACTGGTATAAGGCTTTGATCGATCCCCACGTTCCTTGCTTTACCGGTACGGGCAGAACCCGCGGCGATGAGCGGATCGAAAAATCCGTGTATGAGTTTGGTACATCAATCACGTACGTGAATGTAGCGGTGGAGCCCGCGGTCAAGAGACCACTCACCGCGTCGATGGTCGCGTCGTCGTACACCAGCGTGGTAAACGGTGTAAAGTCGCGTGGCGAGTCATCGTCGGGAATATCGAAGTCGAGTTGCGTACCCAATGGCGACTGCACCCAACCACCGTCGGTGCCGGTACCCAGCATCAACTGATAACCAATCCAGTCGACGCCAGAGTTGTTGGTAACCGTCTCGGTAACCAGGTATTCGGTTGTGCCGATACCGTCGTCGGCGACGTCGAACGTCATCCAAATGGCATCGATATTATCGAACTGTTTCGTGGTGACGTTGATGACGTTTGGCGAAGCTCCGGCCACGTCGGCGTTGCCGGGCGATGGAGTCGACACGGTGACGGTGACAGTGCCCAGCGCTGGGCCGGATGAACCAGTGTAGGTGATGATACTGGCGGCGGAAGTTACCGGTAGTAACAGGCTCAGTGCCAATGCGGCAAGTGCCACACCCACGGCGGGTCGAACGCGAAGTAACATGGGAGACTCCCAAATGATGAATAACTGCAACCTACGCTATGGCAAGGGAAGGATGCGGTGTGGCCCCATGATTGTAGCAGGGGAGTCTAAGATTACCAAGCCTGCACCCGCGTGGCGGTTTCGGCCTGCGGAGGCCTCTAGCTACTTTACCAACTTGAACGGATTTCCAGAGAATATGAGCCCGGCAAAGAAGTGCAGTTCCACACCGTCATCCTTAATAACGAAGTTGTCCAGATCGGTCGATGCGTCCACGACAATGCGACTGCTTCTGCCTGGCAAATCAACTGAATCAGCCGGCATTAGTAGAGGGCCAAGAAAAACTTGAAACGCCGATGTTCCGTAATGGAGCG
The DNA here is from genome assembly GCA_964588695.1 of uncultured bacterium. GTDB lineage: Bacteria > Krumholzibacteriota > Krumholzibacteriia > WVZY01 > JAKEHA01 > CAZPQK01. The sequence continues at coordinate 27,300 of CAZPQK010000019.1, read as the reverse complement.
TTACTGCGGGTGCGTACTTGACATCTTCTTTCTTTTGCAGTGTTACGAAGTGAAACCCGAGGCCAAAACCGCGGCCGTCAGTTTCATCAATCTCCTCCGTCGTCGCCGTATCGGACACTTCTATAAACCGAAACACGAGTCCAACCGAGGCCGCCGGGCTCCAATCGTACTTGTGGTTTCCCCAGATTTCGATTTTGTCCGCGTCCGGCTCGTATTGACCTGAGCCAGCAACATAGTGTGCCTTTTTCGAAATCTCCGCGATTCTCACACCGGCGATCCCCGCGTTGATATTAGTTTGGGTTTTGACGGCGATCTTTGCGCTTGTGGAAATCGGTACGACGATGAGGGCAATACCCATTGCGACTAGTAGTATCGAGCGATACATATTCTCCCCCTTTTGTTAGCCGAGCCAATGCAACGTGATCCTTTCATCGCTGCGGTCGATGGCTAGACCTTAACACACGCCGAAGGGGCAGTTTGGAGCCTATCAAAAGTGGAAAGTAATAATGGCATAAAACCATAGTAAAGCCCCGCCGGCGCGAGGACGCGGCGGGGCTTCGAGTTGCAAGGAGCCAGACCTCCCCTTACAACCGTTCGACCGATATCGAATAGTCCAGGCGAACCTGACAGTCGCCCGACGCTCCGGTAATGCGCAAGCTGTGCGAGCCAGCATCAAAGAACGCGTCGTTGTAGTGAGTGGTAGCCTCGACTTCGTTGTTCATGTCGGAGTCGGGAACCGGGTCGCCAAAGTCGGTGAATTCTTTGTCCCACTCGGTCATGCGCAGCTGCACTTGAAACGACTGGTACTCCATGATGTAAAACTCGGCTTCTCCGGTCAGATTGAGAATATCGTTCTGATCTATTTCGACCCAATTGCTACGGCTAGGGTAGTCCGCCGTTACTTGCACCGGGTACGTCGATCCGTCTGACTTGATAACATTTATCTCGAACACAAACTCACCGTCGCCGCCATCAAGGTTGGTCGCGCTATCGCACGAATACTCGGCGTGCAGACGGATTCCAGAAACGACAATGCGATACTCATCCGGCAAGGGCTCGCCGACTTGAATCATGTTGCTGCCGCGACGCTCTCTCCAGGTCACGGAAAGCTCGGCAGCAGCCTGCGCGACGTGGGCGGTGGCCAGTCCGTTTTGGTCGACGCTAATCGCATTGGGATTGGAACTCGTCCACTCGCATTTGTCGGTGACATCGATCACGCGTTGGTCAGACATGCGACACGTAACCCGCAGTTGCTTGGTCTCGCCGGCGGTGCTCATTTCAATAATGCCAATGGTGTTACGCCCATCAAAGTTGATGACCGGCCCGCCGGTGTAACGACGATAAACGAAGAAGGGTTCTTGGTAGGTCATGCCGCCATAACGTATGCGGACATCCGACGTGGTCGCACCGGATTGGGAGTCGATAACGCCGTTGTCGATGTCCGTGTCCGCGGCCGGATCGACCCAGGACCACTCCGCTTCGTTGCTGACGTCGCGAGTCGACCCATCGGCGAAGGTGGCGATGGCCCTGAGAGTGGCGGTCGAGCCTTGCAGCACCCAAAGTGGGCCTTCTATGCGCAGTTTGGTGACGTTGGCGTTTCCGGTCGACCCGTCGGGGCTTAACGGGCCGCCGTCGCTACCGTCGCATCCAATCGATAGCGACAGACTCATAACTGTAAATAAGATAACAATATAACGTGCTAGCTTCATGTCTGGTCTCCTTGCAGGTCGAGCTAAGCCGAGGTCTGGTGTCGGCTATTTAATGACGCAGGGAATCGACCGGAAAGTGACAACCCGGACCTCACAAAAAAGGCATCGGCAGGGCAAAAATAGTGAAAATAGGTGTACATTTTGAGCTAGCGTAGTAGTACATTTCGCGCGTTAAAAAACAAGGTCCAGCGGGCCGTAACTATAGAACCGAAAGGCGAACCGAGAACCCTTGAACCTCCCATCCAGTTCGGACCCCTCAGGTCTGGACGCCCAACTCGACGGCGCGACGCCGCAATCGCCCGACATCGCCAGCGATCTTCGCTCGGCGAGCGAGATTGCACGCGACGTGTCTTACCCGTTGGAAGAGCGCCTGGAAGCGTTCGAAGACGTTATCGACTCGGAAGTCGGCGACACCAATTTTGCGCGCGCGCGAAACATCGAGCGTGAAGTTGGACTTCGACAAATCTACCTGAAGTTTGAAGGTGGAAATCCCACCGGAACCCAGAAGGACAGAATAGCCTTTGCACAAACTGCAGACGCGCTGCGCCGCGGGTTTGACGCTATTACGGTGGCCACGTGTGGCAACTACGGAGCTGCGGTTGCGCTGGCTACGTCGCTGGTGGGGCTGCGCTGTGTGGTTTACGTTCCCGCGTCGTATCACAGTCAGCGCATCGCGGAGATCGAAGCGTTAGGCGCCGAAATTGTGCGAGCGGGTGAGGATTACGAACAGTCGGTCATCGCTTCGCAACAGCATGCCGAACGCGACGAGATCTACGACGCTAACCCGGGCGGCGCTAATACGCCTATTCAGTTACATGCCTACGCGCAAATAGCGTTCGAGATCTACGATGAGCTGCGGGACGCTCCGGCAGTAGTCGCCATTCCTGCGTCGAACGGGACGACACTTGCGGGCGTGCACAAAGGATTTGTGAGTTTGTATCGCCGGGGAAAAACCTCCCGCATTCCGCGTGTGGTGGCGGGGTCTTCGACCCGCAAGAACCCAATCGTCCGCGCGTGGCTAAACAATCTGGCGTCCTGTGAAGACCTGGATCCGACCAAGATTCGCGAGACCGCGACAAACGAACCGCTCATCAACTGGCACTCCATCGACGGCGACCTGGCGCTTAATGCGATTCGCAATACTGGAGGTTGGGCAACCAACGCGTCGGACCGTCGCATGTCGGAGTACTCGCGTCTGATACGAGAACGCGAGGGACTAAACGTACTGTCGGCGTCGACGGCAGCACTTATCGCACTGGCTGATCAACATCAAAAGGAGCCGTTGGGTCCCGACCGCTACGTTGTCGTGCTGACGGGAAAGAAGTAACGAATGTCAAACAGCAAACATGCCGCCATTGTTTATTGCGAAGGCGCGTTCAATACCACCAATGGCAAGACCGCTCACGGATTGGTGCGATTCACGAAGCGTTACAACGTGTTGTCGGTCGTCGATAGTCGCTACGCGGGGAAGGATGCCGGAGCCGTACTCGACGGTAAGGAAAGTGGTATTCCGATTGTCGCGTCGTTGGCCGACGCTATCGAACGCACAAAGAGCGCGAAGCTGCACGTCACGCATTTTGTCGTGGGGCTGGCGCCGGACGGCGGACGCTTGAGTGCTTCGGCCCGTAAAGACGTGCGCACCGCGATTACTCAAGGAATGAACGTCGACTCGGGGTTGCATGATTTCCTCACCGAAGACACCGAACTGCGCGGTTTGGCCGAGACCCACAACGTGGTTCTTACCGACATTCGCAAGCCGCCGGCGCGCGGTGACCTGCATTTTTTTACCGGCGACATCGAAAAGGTAAATGCCTTCAAGATTGCAGTGCTTGGTACCGACTCCGCTGTCGGCAAGCGCACTACCGCGTGGAAACTTGTTGAGGGATTTGAGCGGAGCGGCCGAAGTTGCGCCATGATTGGCACCGGTCAAACCGCATGGATGCAAGGCGCGCACTATTCGTTGGTTCTGGACTCACTAATTAATGACTTTGTCGCTGGTGAGATCGAACACGCGGTGGTGCGCGCCTGGAATGAACAGAAGCCCGACGTGATCGTCGTGGAAGGACAGGGAAGTATCATGAACCCCGCGTATCCGGGCGGGTTCGAGATACTGGCCGCGGCTCGCCCCGATGCTATCGTGTTGCAGCATGCTCCCGCCCGGGAAGAGTACGACGGTTTTCCCGGTTACCGTTTGCACCCGCTGCCGCAGCAAATCGAAGCGCTTGAATTGCTTTCGGGGCGTCCGGTGGTTGCGATCACCGTCAATCATGAAGGGATCACGGCCGACGAGTTGCCGCACGTGTGCCGCACCATTGAGCGCACGGTAGGCCTGCCGACGGTTGACGCGCTCACCCAGGGGGCCGATCGCATTGTCGAAAGTTTGCTCGCGTTTCACGCCAGGGGAAGCGCTCGATGACGGCGAAATCTTCAGCCGGTAGTCGCGCGAACAAAGCTAATGCGGGCGACGTTTTGTCGCGCTTGCTTGTACTCGATGAGTTGCGGGTAGGCCAGGCTCGACTGGAAAAGCGTCGAGTATCGGTTACGTACACGGCCGTTCGTGGCAAGCATCGTGACTCGGTAGACCTGGTGTATCGGTACGCCGAAGATGTTTTTACGCCCGGTGACCTGGTAGATACCAACCTTGGCAACATGATGGGGGCACAAGTCGCGCTCAACTACGGGTTATTTGCCAAGAAGATTGTGTTCGAGGGTGCATTTGACGCGGTCGACCAGCGCTTTCTTTCGCAGATGGCCGACAACACCGCGCGCGAGATTTATGTTAAGAAGTTTCTCGAGCCAAATCCGTTCTTGCCGGATGATCTGGTCGAGCAACCGGCGGTTAAACAAAAGCACTACTTGCAGTCGGAATTGGTGTTTGTCGGTGACGAGAAACGCACATCTTGGCAATCGCCAGCAGCGGATTCTAGTCGGGTCGCGGTGCTCTCCAGCGGCGGAAAAGACAGTCTGCTTAGCTACGGACTCCTTAACGAACTTGGCTACGACGTACACCCAGTGTTCGGCAACGAGTCAGGACGTCACTGGTTTACCGCGCTAAACGCGTTCCGCTATTTCAGCGACACAGTTCCTCACACCACGCGCGTCTGGATGAACTCGGATCGTGTGTTTTCGTGGATGTTGCGACAACTGCCCTTTGTGCGCGCCGACTTCGCGCGCGTGCGGTCCGACGAATATCCAGTTCGTCTGTGGACGGTGGCGGTGTTCTTGTTCGGCGCGTTGCCGTTGGCGCGAAAGCGGGGGGTAGGGCGTATCGTGATTGGCGATGAGTTTGACACTACTGCACGTGGCGAGCGTCAGAAGATTCCGCATTACAACGGACTCTACGACCAGAGTCGCTACTTTGACGACGCCATGACACGCTATTTTGTACGCAAGGGCTGGGTGTTGCATCAGTTCTCGTTGCTGCGTCAATGTTCCGAACTGCTTATCCAGCAAACGCTGGCCGAGCGTTACCCGCGGCTCTTGCAACAGCAGATGTCTTGTCATGCGGCGCATACCGAAGGCGATCGCGTGCTTCCGTGTGGACGTTGCGAAAAGTGTCGTCGCATTGTGGGGATGTTGCGCGCGGTGGGCGCGAGTCCGGCGGCCTGCGGCTATTCGCCCGAGCAGGTCGATTCATGCATGACGGCGCTCGTCGAACAAGGGGTTCATCAGGAGCGCCCGGGTTCCGAACATCTAATGTGGTTGCTCGCGCGTAACGGTCTTGTGCCGACAAAGACGAAGCACGCGCAACGCGAGCACCCGGAGATTATGAAACTGCGTTTTGATGGCGACAAGTCGTCGGTCGAAGGTATCCCCGAAGACATTCGCGAACCGCTTTACAACGTGCTGCTGCAAACGGCACAGGGCGCGGTACAGCGTAGTGGCGGCACGTGGAAAGCTTTTGACGTGTTAAAGGATCCGGGACTAACCCGTCCCTACCCGTTTGAAAAGCAGGAGAAAATATCTGTGGGCAAGAAATCGTCCGACCAGGAGCGCTATCTTCTGGGCGAAATGTCATGGCCGCAAGCGCAAGCACGTCTGAAAGAGGTCGACGTGGCGCTGTTGCCGGTGGGTGCCACCGAACAGCACGGTCATCACCTACCGTTGGACACGGATTCGTTTGATGCCCTGTATCTGGCCGAAGAGGTCGCCAGGGCATGTAAGGATCCCAAGCCGTTGGTGCTGCCGTTAGTTCCGTACGGGGTGTCGTACCACCACGACGACTTTCCCGGCACTATCAGCATCGGCAATAACACGTTGGCGCAAATGATCTATGAGATCGGAATGAGCGCTGCGCGGAACGGAATTACCAAGTTGGTAGTTATCAACGGACACGGTGGCAACGCGCCGGCGTTGAACTTTGCCGCGCAGGAGATCAACCGAGACGCCCACATTTTTGTCGCCGTTGACACGGGTGAGACCAGCGACGTGGACGTTTATGACATGATCGACACGCCCAACGACGTTCACGCGGGCGAGATCGAGACCAGCACCAGCCTGGCGACTCGTCCGGAGTTGGTGGACATGAAGCGCGCGAAGAAGCTGGTTCCGGAATTCTCCAGTGCTTACTTGGGCTTTACCTCCAAGCGCGGGGTGCCCTGGTATGCGTTCACCAAGAGAATTTCTGAAAGCGGTGTTATGGGGGATCCCACCAAAGCGACCGCCGAAAAGGGGACCAAAATGTGGGCAGTTATGACGCAGCATCTCACCACATTCGTCGAGCAGTTAAAGGTACTGACGCTCGACGAAATCTACCAGAAGCGTTACTAGACGACATGCGTATCGAATCGATCGACACGTGGGTGGTAGAAATGCCATTACGCGATCCCTACGAGATCGCGTATGAAACCGTGGAACGTGCCCGCAACGTTTTTGTGCGGGTCCGCACGAACGGCGGGATTACCGGCTTTGGTTGTTCTGCGCCCGACAGCGAAATTACCGGTGAGTCGGTGGAGTCGGTGGTCGACGATCTCGAATTGGCGCGCGAACACCTGGTGGGTCACGACCCGTTGCGCATCGCCCATGTCATTGAGCGAATCAAACCTCCTCTGCATACCCGGCCGGCGGCGGTCGCCGGTTTGGATATGGCGCTGCACGACATCCTGGGTAAATCGGCGGGAATGCCGCTGTGGAAACTGCTTGGAGGCTATCGCCAGAGTTTCAAGACCAGCATCACGATTGGCATTATGACGACCGAAGAAACCGTAGCGCTCGCGCGCCGCTGGCATGGTGAGGGGTTCACAATACTAAAGATCAAAGGTGGCCTTGACGTCGAAAAGGACATCGAACGAATTGCGCACGTTCGCGAAGCGCTGGGCGATGGCGTCGAGATTCGTTTTGACGCTAATCAGGGGTACACCAGCGAGCAGGCGCAGCGTTTTGTTACGGGAACGAAAAACGCGCAAGTTGAACTTATTGAACAACCGACGCCTCGTGGTGATGCCGAAATGCTGGGTGCGGTCACACAGTCGGTAAAGATGCCGGTCATGGCTGACGAGAGCCTGATGGATCTTCGCGACGCGTTTAGATTGGCCCGCAACGATCTGGTGGACATGGTAAATATCAAGCTCATGAAGGTTGGCGGTATTTACGAAGCGCAACTGGTCAACGCGGTCGCGCGGTCTGCCGGGTTGGAAGTGATGTTGGGGTGCATGGACGAAGCCGCGTTAGCCATCGCCGCGGGACTTCACTTTGCGTTGGCGCGTCCCAACGTGGCGTACTGCGACCTGGATGGTCACCTCGACCTGGTCGACGACCCCAGTGACGGCGCGGTGAGGTTACGGCATGGCGAACTATTTCCAACCGAAGCGCCCGGGCTGGGATTTGATTTAACGTGGCCCGAGTAGTGACTCGTAAACGGCGAGGTCTTTGCATATCTCGACGTCGGCTCATCTCGCCCAAGTAATAGTCTCGGCAACGATCAGAAGATTGAATAACGAATCCATAGCGTTCGCGGCCACCGCGCGCCATGTTTACAATGGCGCAGGTCGCTAGTGGCGCAACAACCGGCAGAATTTCACTCACTACAGGAGTTCAAATGCTTACCAAAGAAGCCCCTAAATCTAAAGCCGCCGTTTCCACGCTTTTCGTCTGCGACGTCAACCCTGACGCCAAATCGGTGTATTTGGTGGGCGATTTCAACAACTGGGACCGCGAAGCTACCCGAATGGTCAAGCGACATGGTATGTTTCAGAAGAAGCTCAAGCTTAAGCCCGGCATCTACCAGTATAAGTTTCTGGTGGATGGGGAATGGTATACTGACCCCAACGCGAATCAGGTAGATAACGCGTTCGGCACGCAGAATAGCGTTCTCGAGGTCTAGCGTTCCCGTAGTGTCCTAAAGTCCGTTTGGCGGGGCCCCCTGGGTAGTCGAGTCCGGACCGAAAGAAAGGCTCAAGAACCATGAAAATCGCCATGTTGGCGTGGGAATCTCTCCATTCGGTATCGGTTGGCGGCGGCGCTGTTGCCGTGAGCGAACTGAGCGCGGCCTTGGAACGCCGCGGGCACGACGTGCACGTGTTTACCCGGCTCGGCGCCGAGCAGAAACACTACGAAGTTGTCGACGGGGTACACTATCACCGTTGCCCCTACGTGGGAGCGGACGACTTTGTCCAGGACATCAACCAAATGTGCAGCGCGTTTGCCGACCGTGTGCTGGCGGTTGAAGACATGACCGGGCAATTCGACCTGGTGCACGCGCACGACTGGCTGGCCGTAAACGCGATGATATGGATCAAGTCAGGGCGCGGTCACGCGAGTGTGTTTCAGGTTCATTCCACCGAGTACGCCCGTTGCGGCAATAGTTTCCCGGGCGGTCGCGCCGCCGAGGTGCGACAGCTGGAATGGGCGGGTGGGTATCACGCCGACCTTGTGTTCTGTGTTTCCGAGACCACCAAGAGCGAAGTCGAGTGGATGTACGCGGTGCCGCCGGAGAAAACGGAAGTGCTCTACAACGGCGTCAGTTCGGCGCGTTTCGATGTGGAGGTCGACGCTGGTGCGGTTAAGCAGCACTACGGCATTTCTCCGCTCGACCCGATGGTGCTCTTTTGCGGCCGCATGGAGTGGCAGAAGGGCCCGGACCTACTGGTGGAAGCCGTTCCCAGTGTGCTTTCCACGCATCCCAATACCAAGTTCGTGTTCGCCGGTAGCGGCGGAATGATGACCGATATGCAGAATCGGGCGATGGAATTGGGCATTCAAGACGCGGTTCGTTTTTTGGGTTTCAAAGGCGGCCGCGACCTGGTGGAGTTGTTCCATGCATGCGATATCTCCTGTGTTCCCAGCAGGAATGAGCCTTTTGGTATTGTAGTACTCGAAGCGTGGTGCGCCAGCAAGCCGGTCCTGGTAACCAATATCGGTGGCCCCGACGAGTTCGTCGACCACGACGTGACCGGCGTCAAGATCACTCCAAGTCCGGAGTCAATCACCTGGGGACTCAGCCATCTGATGTCCGACTTCGACGCCGCACGCGCGATGGGGCGCCGCGGGCACGACCGTGTCGCGGAAAGTTTTTCGTGGGATCAGGTGGCGTCGCGCGCAGAGTCACTGTATCTGCGGATCGCGCCGGAGTCGGCTAAGCCTATCGAGCTGGCCGGGTCGGGAGGTACGGGTACCTTCGCGAAAACCCAGTCCAAGTCCAAAACCAAAGGGAAGTCCGCCGGGAAGTCGGAAAAGCGTTCCGGCTCGGTGGCTGACGACGACATGGAATCGGCGGCCAGTTAGATGGCGATTGGAAGCTTTTGCCTGGTGTTACACGGGCACTTGCCGTACGTGCTAAAGCACGGCACGTGGCCGCACGGTGAAGATTGGCTTTACGAAGCCGCGGCCGAAACTTACTTGCCGCTTCTGGCAACCCTCCGCGAATGTTACCAGGAAGGCGCGACAACGCGCGTTACCATTGGCCTGACGCCGGTACTGCTGGAGCAGTTGGTTCACGACGACTTTCGCGCCGGTTTTGAGCGCTACCTGCACGATCGCATCGATCGGGCGCAGTCCGACCACCGCGAGTTTGGCGCTAGCGGTGAACCGCATCTGGCTTATCTGGCGTCGCAATGGCAGGCGTTTTACGAGCTTACTTTGGAATCGTTTTTGGAGATCGGGCGCGACATTCCTGCCGCATACGCCGAGTGTGCGCAGCAAGGATGGATCGAACTGCTCACCTCTAACGCTACCCACGCCTATCTTCCGCTACTCTCGCAGGACTCTTCTATCATGGCTCAGCTGCGCGCTGGGTGTGCGAGTTCTCGGCGTATCCTGGGTTTCCAGCCTAAGGGGCTTTGGCTTCCAGAGTGCGCCTACCGTCCCGCTGGTAATTGGACCGGAGCGCGTGGCGGTTTTAACCGCGATCGTCCCGGGACCGAACACTACCTGTCGAATGTCGGGCTGCAGCATTTTTTTGTCGAACATCACCTGGTGGAAGCCTCACGTAGCGAGTGGGTGCGAGACGACGAGTGGTACAAAGTTAGCTGGGACGAAGCAGATACCTATCCCAATCGCGGATGGCGCGCGGTGCAGGAACCGGTGCGTGTAGCTAGTGCCGGCATTGAACCGGGCGAGACGGTTGCGTTTGCCCGCGACCCGATGATTTGCGAGCAGGTGTGGTCGGGTGACATTGGTTATCCGGCTGACGGTGTGTATCTGGAGTTTCATAAGAAGCATGGCGAGCGCCGGGGATTGCGCTATTGGAAGATTACGGGGCGCAAGTTGGACCTGGGAGCGAAGGATCCGTACTACCCCGACGATGTGCCCGGGCGTATTCACGAACACGCTACTCACTTTTGCAGCGAAGTCCGCCGTCGGCTGCACGACTATCACCAGCGCACGGGGCGTCAGGGTGTCGTGACCGCGTGTTTTGACGCAGAGCTGTTCGGACACTGGTGGTTTGAAGGGCCGCGGTTTTTACGCGACGTTATTCTGACGTTAAACGCTTCCGACGATGTCGACCTGACCACTGCCGAAGCGCACCTGGAGCAACATCCACCGGACAAAGCGGTGTGGATGCCGGAAGGGTCGTGGGGTGATGGCGGCGACCATCGCGTGTGGACCAACGAGCGTGTGGGCTGGATTTGGGACATTATTTATCGTTGCGAAGCCGAGTTCGGCAAACTGACCTATCACCTGCCGTGGCAAAAGCACCCGGAAGTGCGCGAGATTCTGGAAAAGGCAGGCCGCGAACTGTTGTTAATGCAGGCCAGCGATTGGCCGTTTGTCATTTCCCGCGATCAGGCGGTAGACTACGGTACGAAGCGATTTATGCTGCACGCGGGCCGTTTTGAATCGCTCGCGGGAATCGCCGAGAACATGGCCAGCGACTCCGAATATCTGCGCCGGCTAAGTGACGCCGAGCGCTCCGAGATTCACGACGCGGATGTACACGACGTCGTGTTCTCTGACATCGATTTAACCTGGTGGAATGTCTAGGCCGCGAAACGCGGTTAGAAGGAGCATGCAAAGATGAACCGGCAACGGTCCGATCACAGTGCGGTCAATACGGAGATGCGCGATCGCCTTAATGAACTTGCGCACAACCTGTTTTGGACATGGAACACCGAAACGCGCGAGATCTTTCGCGATCTGCACCCGGAAGCGTGGCGCGAGAGTCGCTATAACCCAATCGTTCTGCTGCAAAAACTCTCCGATGAGTATTTATCCGAGCGGGTGCGCGCGTTGGCGCTGGGCCCTCGGATCACGCGCGCGCATTATTTGTTGCGCGACTACCTGGCCAGTACCAAAAACTGGGGGCGTGGGCATTCGCGCACGTTGCGGTCGCGGCCGGTCGCGTATTTTTCAGCGGAGTTTGGCTTGCACGAAACCATCCCCATCTATTCGGGCGGATTGGGCGTGTTGTCGGGCGACCACCTGAAGGGCGCGTCCGACCTGGGCGTGCCTCTGGTTGGTGTGGGGTTGTTGTACGCGCAGGGTTACTTTACGCAAACGCTCGACATCACTGGTCGGCAGCAAGAGGCGTATCAGGACGCGACGGTTAGCGGGCTGCCGTTGCAACCCGCGATCGACGAAAACGGCAATCCGTACCGGGTACTGATTCGCACCAATCAGCACGACGAAATTCACATTCGCGCGTGGAAAGCGTCGGTGGGCAGGTGCGAATTGTATTTGCTCGACACCAACGTGCCCGAAAACAACGAAGCAAACCGGGAACTCACAGCGCAACTTTATGGTGGCGACGAGCGAGTACGGATTCGTCAGGAGTTGGTGCTGGGCGTGGGTGGCATGCGCATGCTAAGCGCCATGGGAATTCACCCGGGCGTAATTCATTTGAACGAAGGACACAGCGCGTTTGCACTGTTGGAGCTCACTCGTCGCGTGATGGAGCGAGATGGCCGTTCGTTTCATGAGTCCGCCGAACGGGTCGCCGCTATGACGGTGTTTACCACACATACCCCGGTGGCTGCAGGACACGATCGCTTCGACCCAGGCCTGGTCGAAGACACGTTGTCACACACGCGCGAGAACCTGGGCCTAAGCTACGACGACTTTATGGGGCTGGGCCGCGAAAACCCCGGCGATCACAACGAAAAGTTCTGCATGAGTGTGTTGGGCTTTCGGATGTCGCGAAAGCGGAACGCAGTCTCAAGCCTGCACGGCGCAGTGACGCGGGATATGTGGAAAAACATCTGGCCCGATCGTCCGGTCGACGAGATTCCTATCGGGCACATAACCAACGGCGTGCATGTGGGCACCTGGGTGGCCCCGGAGATGAGCAAGTTGTACCGTCGCTGGCTGGGCGAAGACTGGCAGAATCGGTTGTTTGATCCGCATGTGTGGGACGCCATCGAGAATGTTCACGAAGAAGAGTTGTGGGAGTTAAGCGAGTTGCTACGGGGCCAGTTGGTGGACTTTGTTCGCCACCGCGTGCGCAAGCAAACCAAGAATCGCGGCGAAGCCGACCCCACGAGTAACTCCACTCGCCCGTACATGAATCCGGAAGCGCTAACCATTGGCGTCGCGCGCCGTTTTGCGCCGTACAAGCGAAGTGACTTATTGCTTCGCGATCTGGACCGGCTGGACAAGTTGCTAAACAACCCCGACCGTCCGGTACAAATTGTATTTGCTGGCAAGGCACACCCGCGCGACGAAGCGGGGAAGGGTATTATCCAGCATATTTTCAAAACCTCGCGTGACCCGCGCTTTTTGGGAAAGATCGTGTTTTTGGAGAACTACGACTTTAACATTACGCGGCATCTGGTTCAGGGGGTTGACGTGTGGCTGAATAATCCGCGCCGACCCTTGGAAGCGTGCGGCACCAGTGGGATGAAGGCCGTGCTCAACGGCGCACTTAACTTGTCGGTAATTGACGGTTGGTGGGCGGAAGCGTACGACGGCACCAATGGATTTGCGATTGGCGACGGCGGCGAGCATAGCAATCACGAAGAGCAGGATCGCCGCGACTACGAAGCGCTTTACGACATTCTGGAAAACAAGATTGTGCCGATGTTTTACAACCGCGACGCGGCCGGGTACTCGCACGAGTGGCTGCAAATGCAAAAGAACGCGCTGCGTACGCTGGCGTGGCGCTTTAGCAGTCATCGGATGGTAAGCGAGTACGTTACGCATTGTTACATTCCGGCCGCCGGCGCCAACAGCACGTCATTCTCGTCGGCATTTGCGGTCCACGATCGGACCATCTAGTGCCCGGTACTGCCCAGGAACGCTCCAGTGGCGTACTGCTTCATGTAACGTCGCTGCCCGGCGACTTTGGCGTCGGCGACCTTGGGCCTTCGGCGGGACACTGGATTGAGTTTCTAGCGAGCGCGCGGCAGCGCTGGTGGCAGGTGTTGCCGCTAAACCCGACCTCGCCGGCGGGTGCCCATTCTCCCTACCAATCAACTTCAGCATTTGCGGGTAACCCCATGCTGATATGTCCATTAGCGTTGCGCGATGCTGGGTACGTCAGCGATGCGGATATCGCCGCCGCCACGCTCCCGCATGTGCCACACGTCGACTTCACCGCGGTGCTCGCCGCAAAGGCCGCGTTGTTTGACCGAGCCTACGAGCATCTGGAAGGCGGTTCGGCCGCAGATTTGAAACTTCGGTTCCAGGACTTCTGCGAGGCAGAGGGGTACTGGCTGGACGACTATGCCTTGTTTACCGCGATCCAACGGGACGAGCGTGCGCCGTGGTGGGAGTGGCCCGAGAATTTACGGCGGCGCGAAGCCGACGCACTTGCGGGCGCACACATCAGGCTATACGACCAGTTCCGTTCGGAGCAGTTCCGGCAGTTTCTTTTTCACGAGCAATGGGAAGCGGTTCGCGGCCGGGCGCGCGAGGCTGGAATTGGAATCATTGGCGATATTCCATACTACGTTGGTGCCGACAGCGCCGATGTGTGGGCCAATCAGGATTTGTTTAAGCTGGACGAACACGGTCGCGCGCGGTTCGTTGGTGGCGTGCCGCCCGATCGATTTGCCGACCATGGGCAGTTGTGGAGCAATCCGGTCTATGACTGGGTGCGTCACATCGAAACTGACTTTGAGTGGTGGCGGTCGCGAATTACCCGCAACCTGCAACTATTCGATCGTGTGCGCATCGACCACTTTCGTGGGCTAGCGTCGTATTGGGAAGTTCCCGGTGAAGCTCACAATGCCGCTGGCGGCAAATGGGTTTCTGCGCCCGGAAGAGCGCTTCTCGACGCAGTTGTTGCCGATCATCCACGAGATGCGTTCATCGCGGAAGACTTAGGCGTGATTACCGACGACGTACGCGACTTAATAGCGCGCTACGATCTGCCCGGTATGAACGTGCTGCTGTTTGCGTTTGACAGCGACGACAGTATATACGCACCGCATCGACATCGGCCCAACTCGGTTGTCTTTACCGGGACGCACGACAACAATACGACGCGTGGTTGGTTCGAACAAAACGCGAGCGACGACGACAAGCGTAGATTGGCCGCTTATTTGGGCTATGCGCCCACGCCGACGCAGGTTTCGTGGGACATGCTTCGGTTGGCCCAGTCGTCGGTGGCCGATTTGTGTATCGTGCCGATGCAGGACCTTCTAGCGCTAGACGCGTCGGCGCGCATGAATGTGCCGGGCACCGAAAGCGGTAACTGGACGTGGCGGCTGATGCCGGGCGAGATTCGTCACGACATCGCCGAGCGCCTGGCCGAACTCACCCGAACCTTTGGGCGCGCGTGAGTTTGTCGGCGTGGAAAGTGGCGCCGGGCCGGGCGTATCCGATGGGCGTGTCGCTTGATGCTGACGGCGCCAACTTTTCGGTGTTCTCATCGGTCGCCGATCGCGTCGACCTGTGCTTGTTTGGTGACGATGGGGAGGAGACGCGACTGACGCTACCCGGGCGCAGCGGCGATTACTGGCACGGATACGTTACTGGTGTGCGCGCGGGGCAGGCGTACGGTTACCGTGTGTTTGGGCCTTTTGATGTTCCGTCCGGCGATTTGTGTTCCCCCGGGCGCCTGCTGTTGGATCCTTTTACGCGCGCGGTAACGGGCGACGTCACCTGGCACACGATGTTGTTTCCGGCCGAGACCGGCGCGCTTAGCGGTGACCCGACAACTCCGGAAACCGACACCGGGCCGTTTGTTCCGCGCTCGGTAGTCGTTACCGACGATTTTGATTGGGGCGACGATACTCCGCCCCGCACGCCGTGGTCGCAAACTGTCATCTACGAAGCCCACGTCAAAGGGTTAACCAGGCTACATCCCGATGTCCCGCCCGAGTTGCGCGGAACATACGCCGGGCTTGCCCATCCCGCGGTGCTCACTCATCTCAAGCACTTGGGCGTCACCGCCGTTGAACTACTGCCGGTGCAGGCGTTTATTCATCGCCGGCGTTTGCACGATTTGAATCTAAGCAATTATTGGGGCTACGACCCGATCGCGTACTTTGCGCCGCATCATTCCTATGCGGCTAACTCGTCGCCGGGTGCGTGTGTTAATGAATTCAAACACATGGTTAAGGCGCTTCATGCTGCCGGCATCGAGGTGATTCTTGACGTGGTGTTCAACCACACTGGCGAAGGTGGTGCACAGGGGCCAGTGCTTAGCTTTAAAGGTTTCGACAACCACGCGTATTACCGCACCAACGGCGGTTCGTACACCGATGTCACCGGAACGCAGAACACCGTACGTGCCGATCACGCGCATGTGCGGCGAATGATTATCGAGGCGTTGCGCTATTGGATGCGCGACATGCACGTCGACGGGTTTCGGTTTGATCTGGCGTCTGCGTTGTTGCGTGACGAACACGGCGTGCAAACCGACGCCGCACTGATCGAAGCGATAAACGCGGACCCTGTGCTGGCGGGCGCGAAGATGATCGCCGAGCCGTGGGATTTGGGCGATGGGGGATACCGGTTGGGGCAGTTTCCCGACGGTTGGCGCGAGTGGAATGACCGGTATCGAAACGACGTTCGCAACTATTGGAGTATGCGACACGGTAGTTCGCCGGGGCTGGTCGAACGGATGTCGGGAAGTATGGACCTGTTTGGCGGCCGTGAACCTGTGTCATCGATCAACTTTGTTACGTGCCACGACGGTTTCACACTCCACGACTTGACCGCGTACCACGATAAGCGCAACCAGGCCAATGGCGAAGACAATCGCGACGGTGCCGGGGATAACCATTCGTGGAATTGTGGTGCAGAGGGCGAAACCGACGACGCCGATGTGCTGGCGTTAAGGTGTCGACAACAACGCAACTATATAACCACTTTAATGCTGTCGTCGGGTGTGCCGATGCTGCTGGCGGGGGACGAGTTCGGACGCACTCAACGCGGCAACAACAACGCGTATTGCCAGGACAACGAACTATCCTGGGTGGTGTGGCCCGACGCTACGCCCGCGGTTCCTACGGCGGAGACAGGTCCCATTGCCTGTTCAACTTCCTCCGACCATCGTGGACTAATCGCATCGCTTTTTGAACTGCGCAGCAAGTTCTTCTTCGACGCATCAGTAACGATGAGGTGGTTTACGGCTGACGGCAAACCACTGGAGATGGGGGCGCTTGCTGACGCTTCTCCAGCCGCGGTCCAATTGGTGATTGCTCCCGCGAAGGGCGATCGGCAATCGCTACTCATGGCCGCGAACCCAACGAAGGCAAACGTGACGTTCATGTTGCCCGTGGGTGTCTGGAAGATTGTGGTCCAAGCAAACGTTGATACATCCACACCGCATGCTGCGTCGATACGCAACTCCGCGACACTGCCGCCGCACTCGACTCTTGTTTTGGAACGCATGTAGCGTGTGCCGCATTTGCGGGGGAGTCTGTGCTATACTAATACGATAGGGTAAGGGCCCTGTGATGCTTAAATCGCCCGCTGCTCGCAATCTGGTAGGGAGAATTAATATGGCCTCGAATCGGCTAATAGCCGTGTCGGCAGTCGTGTTTTTTGTTGCTGCGGTGTTTTCACCGCTTTCTGCTCAAGTGATGAAGAATCTCGACTTCGACTCAGACGGCGTGATTCCGTCTGTCGACTCTGACATCGTCTTCATCAATCCGTTTTATCCCGCGGAAGAATCCGCGTTTAGCGTTGCTGGCGGCTTGCTGGTTGGAAACAACCTGCCGTCCGCGCCTACCTATGTGGGTTACTCGTTTCCGGGGTGGAACCCGAATGCCAACATCCCGGCTGGGGCCGGCATGACACCCGGTGCGCCCTTCGAGATTGAGATGCGTGCGCGAGTGCTGGATGTCAACGATCTCGGCAATCCCAACAACCGCTATTGCGCGATCTTTGTCCACACCGGCAATCACGTTTTCATTTCCTATTTCACCGCCAACGCGATTCGCTTTCGGACCACCAACAACTTTATTGAAGTGCCGGTAGACGTGAGCCAGTTTCACACCGTCCGCATCGTCTGTTTCGGTGGCGGCCGGTACACGGCGTATGTAGATGGCGTCCTCGCCGTATCGAACGCAGCGACGGTTTCCGGACCTGGCAACGGCTTTCAGTACCGACTCAGCGAAGCCGGCGGCGCCCATGCAGAAGTTGACTACATCCACTTCTCCGGGGACATGTTGCCCGTATCGGTTAAGCAGTCCACATTTGGAAAAGTAAAGGCGCTATACCGCTAAAGTATTTTAGCGCTTCGAGTCGACTGAGAGGGCCAGCACCACCAGATGCTGGCCCTTACTTTTGCGCATCAGGATCAATGCGCGCGTAACCGGCAGGCGCTCGCAAGGTCTACGAGCGACCTACGAACCACTAGGCGGAGGACACTTTGGACAACCGGTTTGTACGATGGAGCTCCATGCGGATTGGTTACCCGAGTTGTCAACGGAGCGAACTCTGTACTCCAGCTTCTGAATGATGTCGACCGGCGTGTCGACAAAGCCAGGACTGGTGGGTGTACCCACCAGCGTCCAGGGTCCGTCGTCTTCGCTTCGTTGCACCTTGTAGTTGGCCACGCCCGAGGTTGCGTCGCTCGATGCACTCCAGGACAAGGTGACTTCGTCAACATCGGTCATTTGCGCGGCGAGGCCGCCGGGTGTGCTGGGGTTGGTGGTGTCATAGTAGAACGCAAACTCATACTCGTCTTCCTGGCTGCTCACGGGATCGCTTACGGTGACGGTGAGTGTGATGACGTCGTCTGCTGGTGCGGCGGGCGGTTGCACAAAGTACAACAGGCTAACCGCTGTGGTGTCGGTAGCGCCGGCCGCGATATTTCCGGGGTCGGGAATTGACGCGCTCCAGCCGGTGCCGCCGTCGTGAGAGACACTGTAGCTATAGTCTCCGTCGTTGCAGAACCACGGGTTGTCGTTGGTAATGATGAGGTCGCGGGTTAAGTGGGTACCAACGGTGACAGTGCCGTCGTCGTAAATTGGATCCTCGGACATCGCAGAGGTAAATCCCTCCTCGCAGTCGTCTTCGTCCCAGATGAGGACTTCAACTTCGGCGTAATCGCCGCCGGTGAGCCCGTCGGTAATTGCGGTAATGATGACATTGTCCTCGGAAAAGTACTCGTTGGCGGCGAGTGTTGCCTCCAGGCGCGAGTTGCCCGACTTGGTGTGCACCGAGATACGATCAACCAGCGGGTTGATGCTGTTGTCGTCGCCGTAATCGGTAAAGTCACGGTCGCGGTAAGAGATCCAAAACACCTCGTCGTTACTGGCGGTGACCTGAACGATGTGGCGTAGCGTTTCTCCCATCCCAGGGGGTGGCCAGTCGCCGGGTTGGGCCTCGGCGGGCGCCAGGTAGAAGGTATGAGTGCCTAGCACCGAAACGGTGTCGACATCGGACGACGAAATATAGCCCGCGTCATACTTCCAAATCGCATTTGCTTGCCGCATAGGTATCTTGCCACCCGGCGAACCATAGTCGTAGTTGTCGCCCATCACACAAGTAAAGTCGTTGTAGTCGTTGTATGAATCGCGGTCCGAGTGATCCCAGCCGCGCAGGTGCCCTAACTCATGCGCGATGGTCGTGGGACTGTCTACGTAGTGGTAGATGCCGACCTCGGGGATGTCGATGTAAGGATTACCGTTGTCGGTAAACGCCTGACCGCCAATGACCGGCGGATTAAAGTAGCCGGAACAATCGTTACCTTCCGGATACACGAACATCACAATGTCCAGCGAGTCGGGATCGAAGTCGACGCCCAATGTCTCAGCCGCGGCGAAGGCCGCGCGGTTCCACTGGAAACGATCGGTCGCGCAATCGACGGTGTAGGGTGTGTCGATTTCGACGATCGCTAGTATCTCGCCGGTAAACCCATCCGCACCTCCCGACATCTCGCGAAACAACCCGTCAATGGTTAGCGTGTTGTCGAACATATACCCCAGAATTTCGTCGGCTTCCTCGGTACCAAACTCGTACTCGCTCGGAGTGCCATCGAAGTTCACCAGCACGATGCCGACGTTTGCGATTCCGGTCCAATCCACCGGCTGGTGTTGAGGATCGTCCACGGGTGCCGAGACGCCGTCGGCGCTATGGTGCAGGGGAGCAGTTGTGGGTTCTTTCGAGCAGTTGACAGAAAAGAAGGAGGCCGAGAGTAGCAGTAGAAAAATCAAGAACGAGGCGCTTTGCGGGCGCCAACGCGTACCAGTCGATTGCATGATGTCCCCTTTTGGTTAAGTATGCGCGAGTGCTGTATACTTAACCCTTAGCGGAAACACATGCACGTGTCCAGGTATGGCGCACAGATTGTGGGAAACTTTTCGAAAGTGTCGTGCGAGCTTTACGAAAGTGTAAAGCGCAGGTTCCGATTGCACCGGCGATTGTCAAATTGATTGGCCAGTGTAAGCCCTTGCGTTACTGCACTCGCGCGGTATCCGGTTCAAAAATACACTTAACCACGGTGATCGTATATTCGTCGGGATCACTATGTGTGGCGAACGTGTCGCTTCGTGTTACGTGTCCTTCCCAGCGTGAGAACTTCCAACCGATGCGCGGTACCGCTTCCAGCGGAACCCTCCGACTGGATCGAGGACGATGGACAAACACAGTGTCGCGCCGCGACGGTGGTGCCATAGCGGATGGTGTGCGGTAACTCTAAGCTCGCTGCCGTCGGCGAGCGTAAAGTGCAGTAGCCCCGCAGACGGGGTGCGGTGGTTGCCAACCACAACGCCAACTCCACGCGCGCCTGTCGACGGGTTAACGGTGACGACACTGTCGCCAGCCGTAATGCGGGAGATGGGGACTGGCCCAGCCGGGGTGTTAATGAGGGTTTCGCCGGGGAAGCAAACAGCGATTTCGGAGTCGCAACCCGCAAGCCCCAAGCTACACCAGGCGACGATTATGGTTACAATGGCGATTTGGAAGTTAGTACGCACAAGATTCTCCACAGGGGTGGTGAAGCAGGGGCACAACAGAGTATATCAAATCGTCACAATCGAGGCTCACTATTTTAGTAGCACCAGTTTGCGCGATGCTTCGTAGCCCGGTGCTGAGAGGGTGTAGAAGTACACGCCCGCCGCGACCGGCTGCCCGCGGCGATTTCGTCCGTTCCACACGACGCGATGGTCGTTACCGGGCGCTTGAATTTCATCCACCAACGTGGCCACCAGCCTTCCGGCAATGTCGTAAACGCGTAACGTGACATGCCCACGGGTCCGCGTGGCGTAACGGATTGTTGTGGTTGGGTTGAATGGGTTGGGGTAGTTCTGACCCAAATTATTGCGAAGCCGTTCGACGACCGGAACTCCGGTTGGGGAAAACATGACTTCGTAATCTTCGACTTCGCCAAAATCCTCCAGCCCGGTTGGATTGACCACCGAATACGCGACGCGAAAACGCGCATAGCCCTGCCACTGCGCCGTGTCGAGAACAGAAAAGGTAAACGTAAACGTCGAACACGGTTGGCAATACGGCCAGTCGTTGGGGTTGGTAATAAGGTTCGCCACCTCATCAAGTGGGTCTTGAAAGCCATCGTTGTCCCAGTCGAACCATCCGCGCAGGTAGATGTCGTCGTCACCTACGAAGGCGCCTTGTGTGTACCGTCCGTTGCGCGCGCCACTGGTACACAACTCCACATCAACCTTGCCTTGCGTGCCAGGAAGGTACGGAGGATAAAAAGTCACTCCGTCGTCCAGCGAGTCCGCGTCGATCGGTGTGTGGTTGGCGTTGCCGTCGCTGTCCCACGGATCGCTGACTGTCCACTCGTGGCTGGCGCCCTTGCCCAGCCACTCGTACAGCGAGTTGGTGTGGTACACGTCGGTGCCGTGCGACGGAGGAATATCGTACCAATCGCCGGGAATAAACGCGAGGCCCCAACGCACTAACCAGCCATTTAACGCATCGTCAACTTCGTCGATAAATGTGATTTCCCAAATGCCTCCCGCGTTTTCGCCGGCAAAGTCGCGCATGTCGCCGACGGCGTCCAACCACGGATGCGCCAGAGCGGGACCGGTGGCGAGTCCGAACCAGGTAAACATGCCGCCGTTGGTTCCACCGCGGGCAAAGTGGTCGGCGTCACTGGTACCCATGCCTTTGTCATACAGCGTGACGGTGGTTCCTTGCGGAGACTTCAGCGATATTTTTAGCTGGTTGTTTACTCGGTTGGTGTCGGCAATCTCGGCCGGGTGCAGCAGTTCTACGTACGCGATAACGGCGTGAGACTCCTGCTCCGAAAAGACACCAAAAATGTCAGCCACGCGGACGCTATCCATGACGTTAGTCCAACGGGTCAGCCCGGCGCCTCCGGGAATGGCGAAACCGGGGCCTTTGTTCTCGTACCATCGCCAGTTGGGCGTGTCCATGAACTCCATGATGTGCGCGTTCATGATGTGGTCGACACCGTCAAGGTTTGGGTGTCCTCGCACTTTCCAACCCCTGTAGAAATCCACCATAACTTTGGGGACGGTATCGTTGCTGGCGGGTGGACTGAGCGTCGACAGGTAGTTGGTAAGGACGTCAAAGATCTCGTCTTTGCCCATCGCGATACAATCGCCTCCGTCGCTTGGTGTGTCGGCAATGTCCCACAGTACCTTCGAGACTGCGAACTCGCTGGCACTTGAGTACGCCTTATCGTCCCAGTTGACATCGGTTTCGATGTCGAAGGCGAGTGAGCCACCGGCTTCGTAATCCAAATAGAACGACTCGTTGCGGACGCCGCACGAAAAATAAGTGGCAAATCCTTCACTAAGGGCCAGGCGCGGGTCGTAAAACTGGCCTAGCACGTGCGTGCCGCCAGGCGACCGTGTGCCACCCCATAGCGAACGCTCCACAGTGTGCCCAAACTCATGCAGAATCACCGAGTCATCGAACTCGTCCCGATGGCCGTTTAATCCGCTGATCTCCAAAATGACGATCTCTCCCAGGCTGGCAATCACTGCGCTGGTCTTGGTAACGCCAGGTTGCCACAGAATGTCGACGGGGCGTGGTTGCGTAGCGGCGAGAGTGATGACTTCTTCGACACCACGTAACGCATTGTCGAAGATGTTGAACGCGCCGGCCGGGCCGGTGCTTTCGTCTGGGTTGGGACCGATGGCCGCCACTTGCGGCACGGAGGTAAAGTCGATGTGAACGTTATGCACGTGGCCTGGAACCGAAAGGACCATGGTCCACACGGCCGCGCTTGAATAGTTGGACAAACCGGGGTTGTCTTTTACTTCGACGCGCCCGGTGTTGGGGTAGGTCCCGCGATTAGATGCCATGCAGCGCACTTCGATATCCATCGTAGTGGTGGCGTCCACGTTGTAAATGGCGAACTCGCCGTTCGCGTCCGTTATACCCGACTTAAGAAACGTGTTCGCGCCACCGGTGACGTTGTAAACTTCTACATCGGCAAAGCGAACGGCAAGCGTGTCGATGTCGGTGAATGTTGATGCGTCGTAAACGCGGTTTTCGTAGGTGAACTTGCCGATGACATCGAAGTTGGCGCGAGCGGGAAGTGTGTACAGACAAAGGGCGAGGCCGACTATTGCTGGTACTGTGATGTGTGTTCTTTTCATCGCAGTACCCCAGTCGTCACTGCGCGGAGTCGACCGTACTCGGGATGCTCAATGATACGTTGGTCGGTTGGTGCAGGGGCGGCGATTTCGGGATTCAGAACGTAGGTGTGCATGCCGCCAAGCATGCGGCCGTCGCGCATCAGCATCCGGCCGGAGAATTTTATTTCTCCGCGCTTGGTTGTGTTTCCAACGAAGGTGTAGTCGAACGTGGTGGTGGTTTCCACGGGTCCCGACCATGTGGTCGGTCCGGAAACGACTGTGACTCCATCAGGAACGGACAGCTCGAAGTCGACTCTTTCGGTGGCGCGGGCGACATGGAGCGTGAGGATAATCTGCGACCCGGCGCGGGAACGCTCTAATTCGGTGACGGTAAACCAAACCGGATGTTGGATCTCGCGGGTTAGCGGGGCAGTGAAAGGGTTCTTGCTTTGATCCGTGGTGTCGCCGGTCGCGACCGGCGTCTGAATCGAAGTCGGCGTGAGTAAGAGCGCTAAAAAAGCCGCAAGGATAGGGAACCGCATCGATACTCCTTATAGTTCGAGGCGACCACAAAGGCGGCTTGTGGAAGTCGTCGGCTTGTCGATTGATTATCTCTCAGTCTGGCGGAATCCGCAACCTCATCGACGGGTTGAATACACGACCCTTCCAATTTGGTATCGAGCGCGGTATCTTTGTCCACGCAGCGAGATCGACCCGACGAAAGGCCATTGTGAAGATACTTAAGAAGCGCGACATTCCGCGCCTGGAACTCGACGGCGGCGAAGTGCGCGAGTATTACTTAGACGATGACGTCGAGGTGATCGTGACCCACGTTCCATCTGGCCACACCCAACCATGGCATCGCCATTGCGAAATCACTGAGGTTACCTACGTCATTAGCGGTGCAATCGAGGTGCAAAGTGGGATACATCGCGAAACGCTGGGTCCCGGCGATCTGGTAATCATGCCTCCCGACGGCGAGTTTCATACGTTGTGCAATCCGGGTGAAGAGCTCGCGATGACGGCGACGGTCAAGCTCCTGCCCGATGCGCGTTCGGCACACGACGTTTTTGCGGGTGATAAGGAACTTAAAGAAGACGGCTAAACGTTCCGGAGGGGAGATATGTCACAAGTCAAGCCGAGTGACGAGCACTATGCGTTGGCTCGGGACATCTTGTTTTGGGAGAAGCGCGCAGTACCGGCGACCCCCGACGAAGGCACGGTTATTGAGCTTCTCGCCTACCTGCTCAAGTACCGATTCTACGACCTCTCCGCTTATGTTCCGCAAATTGATGACGGTCGTCTGGTCGCCCCACGCCTTAGTTTTGAGTTTCCACAAGGCCATACCAACATGCTTGTCGACTTTCGTTTGGCTTTAGATTCGAAAGAGTATACACCCGCGATAAAGGCGATGATCCGTGGCGTCCGCGCGACTCCCTGGTTGGGTTCGTTCTCCGACAGACAGATCGTCCTAGGCGTTAGCTGGTTGCTCGACCGCGATCTGGCGCGTTTCGAGAAGGACACCGAAATTGTGCCCAAACTTGAACCTTTGCCGGTGCTAACACTCAACCGTGACAAGCGGTTTGGTGACGCCGCCCTGGATGGACGCTTTGGCGCCCTAATGGGGTCTCTGGGCAGCGAAGAGATCGCTCGCTCGCGACTGGTCACCGATCTAGGCGTGGGCGTAAACGTTGTAGGTGGATACAACACATTTACCACGATGCTCGACGCCCGGTCGGGACACGTGGTCAAGATCGGTACGTATCATGCCAAGACGATATTTTCTCCGGACAACCTTGATGTGTGGCTGGACGAACGCCCGAACGTTCCGCTTCGTATTCTCTGCTTGGGGCCAACGACGAATGTCGCTTTAAGCGAAGGTTCGGATCCGAAAACGCTAGCGGATTCGTTGGTCGAAGGAATTCAAGGCCTGCGACTTGTGCTCAAACAGCGGCGGAGTGAAGGGAAGCCAGAGGTCGACGTCGAACTTCGCATTTATGGCGATCGCGAAGATGATTCGTACTTTCGCGGGGCGATTTTATACGACGAAGGTAAGCAGTCGGTGGAAACTGTTCTGGCGAGTGCGTGGTTTTTTGGTGCGTCGCGTGCCAACTACGGAGAGGTGTTGCGGCTCGACGGCAATAGCAACTTGGCAAGCTTGATGAACAACTACTTCGACCGGGCTTGGGACAATTCGATCCCGTTGCCGATGAGATCCTGGAAGAAACCGATCCTTTGGGCGCTGGGAGTTCTTTCGCCCGAAACGATCGGCGCGGGGGTGATCGTTGTTGGATCGCTGATCATCCTCGCCATTAAACCCGAATGGGCGGGCGACGTAGTTGTAGGTTTGCTGGCGGTAGCGATGGTGATCACGGTTGGCATGTGGCAAATAGGACAGCGAATGCGCCGCGTGATGGAGTTCCAGAAGGAACTGCGAGACGCCGAGACCCGTCGCAAGCAGCGTCTGGCCGGCGTGTTGTAGTTGGTAGTCCGGCTGTTCCAAACGCCTAGTCTCGCAAATACAACTTGATCATGTTCGACCTAGCCGGGTTGGGTACTGTTGCGCCTTCGGGCAAGCGGAGCATTCTGAGTGCAATTCGGAAGCGAGCGCACAGCGTATAGCTGAAGTTGTCCATCAGCTATTTGCAAATCACTTCTCCCGTTGCAGGGGGTTCGACGGCCCCACCCGAGACCCACCGCGCGCGATAGTCGAGAATACAGCGTTGTTGGATCGTAGTGCATTTGGTCTCAAGCGTGTATCTAAACGTTATCGTTCCCGTTACTGGCGCGTCTCCATGACGGTTGGGCGTATACAAAAACGTACGGCTGGTTTGTCCCGCAGGAAACGTCAGTTTCCGGTTATTTGGTAGATTTGTTGTATGTGGGAAGCTTGGCAGCTGAACGCGTACGGACACGTCTTCGCTGTATACCTGTGGAAGGTTGACGGTCACCTGAATCTCGCGAGTATTTATTACAACGTTATCGGGGTGTAGCTTCCGGTAAGTTGTGGTTAAACGAGGTTCACTCCCGCCGAGCACGACGGTCTTGGACAAACTGACAGTTCGAGTGGAACCGCCGTCGACGACGTACGTGTAGTACCAGACCAGGTAGATACGATCAAAAAGGGAAAACGGGGCACCGTCTGGCGACGGGAGGACGAGCTTGTTTTCTTCCCATTCAAGGCCAAGTCGATCAGGAATAGTCTCTTTGAAAGGTCCGAGGAACTCGCCCGTTGCCGACCGGCATATATAGTACTTTAGCGTAAGATGCCCCGGAAAAGATTCGCCAAGAGGTATGGTTTGGGCGGCAACGGTAATTTCGGTAGAGCCCACTCCATCTTCTTCCCAGGCTGTGATCGCATATTGGCCGTTATCCGATAATGTCGTAGCACCCTTCTCGACAATCCTAAACTTGATTGGTGCCCCGTGGGTAAAGTTACCGCCGTAGTCCTTCGCGATTGAAGTATACGTGAACGTTACACCACCGAGGGCGCATGGTTCGAATTGGGCCCACGGTCCCGTCAGTATTTCGGCAAACGTGATCGTTTTTGAGCCCCAGAGAAAAGCGGGTGAGCCTGCGCCATCGACCTTAAAAGCCCATGATGGCGTAGCGGTGGAATTGGCGTCAGTGCATTCCAGGCGTCCCGTTAGGCTTCGCACGCCATTCGGGTCAACGCCAATCATCGTTATGATCACTGGATCAGTGTGCCCCACCTCAATCGTTCCGATCCGATTTTCGGTGATTTCGGGGTGCGATGTGTTGTGTTTCGTTGTCAGTTGTGTCTTCGAGGTGTTGCCGGTTGTTATACTTACTTGCAGGGCAGCTGGTTCGACATCGCCTTGGCGTTTGTTTCCCTTGAGAGTTCCACAAAGGCTTTCACACGAAGTCAGCGGCAGTAACAACAATAAGAGATAGACCCCCGGCTCTTGATACCAGATGCGTCGGCGAAATCTAGGCATTTTCCCCCCTCCATCTACGATGGTTTGCTCCGTTCGAACGGGTAGAGAGTAGCAAAGGCGACGCGTCGGGGCAACCAAGCTTAATTTGTCACTGAAGAATAGTCAAAAACACTCGCGTCGTGGGTACTACCGCTAGAACTGAGACGTAGCGGTAAGGTTTCAGGCCGGCTGTGTTAGAAGTAGGTTTGGAGCTTCGCAGATCGAAGGTTAAGAACAGGTGTCAACGGGCTTGGCAGGCTCGCCAAGGGCGTGCTAACGTCAAGATAAGCCACCAGGAGCGAAGTG
>CAZPQK010000018.1:0-36447 GCA_964588695.1 uncultured bacterium | reverse complement strand
GGTTTCGCCTGCCGGTCCTGGGAGGATCTGTCGGCGAAGACTCTGGCGTGGATGGAAGAGACTCGCGCCAAGCGGGCGGCCGCGGCGAAGGCCGGTGCACAGGTTCAGGTGCCGCTCAGCCGGGACGCGACGGCCGAGAAACTCGAGATCGCCAAGCGTCATCTCATCCCGCGCCAGCTTGAGGAGCACGGGTTGAAGAAGGGGCAGGTGGCGATTCAGAGTGGAGCCATCCGCAAACTGGTTTCGAGCTACACGCGCGAGGCCGGGGTTCGTGAGTTGGACCGCAAGCTTTCGCAAGTTTGTCGTAAGGTGGCGCGGCGTCTGGCATCGGGAAACAAGCGACCGGTAAAGCTCACCGAAAGAACCCTGAACAAGTATCTTGGTCAGGAGGAATACGTCAGCGAGATTGCGCGCAAGAAGGCGACTGTCGGAGTTGTCACCGGTATGGCGAAGACGTTCACCGGTGGAGAGATCTTGTTTATCGAAGCGCTGGCCATGCCCGGCCGGGGCGGGTTACGGGTGACCGGCCAGATCGGCGACGTCATGCGAGAAAGCGCTGAGGCCGCGTTAAGCTTTGTGAAATCGACCTATCTTACCAAGGCCCCCGACCCGGAGTTCTTTGACAAGCACGATGTTCACATTCATGTTCCCGCGGGCGCCGTCCCAAAGGATGGCCCCAGTGCCGGGGTGGCGATGGTCACCACCCTCGCGTCGCTGTTGTTTAACCGACCAGCGCGAAACGATGTGGCGATGACGGGCGAGGTGACCCTTACTGGCCAGGTTCTGGCCATCGGGGGACTCAAAGACAAGGCGATCGCGGCCCACCGGGCAGGTATACGGACGATTCTGCTCCCCAAGGCCAACCGCCGTGATCTGGAGGAAATCCCAGATGTCATCAAGGACGATCTTACGTTTGTGCCGATCGAGCGTGCCGCCCAGGCGGTGGATAACACTCTGGTATGGGACTAGTTTGGCCCATGGTTTGCAGTTTTGGGGTGTACCCTCCGCGGAGAATAAAATTTGGCCACTAGCGCATTAGCAAAAACCGATAAGCTGCCGGCAGCGGTCTCCAAAATCCTGGGGAAGTTTGTTGAGCAGGAGCCGTTTTCGTTGCCGGGAGACCTGAGCAACGACGCCCGCGTGTTGGTGGTCGATTCCGGTGATCTGTGCGACCTGCTGTTCTTTTCGCCCGTGATGGTCCATTTGCGAAAACGTTTCCCCGGCATGCGCATCAGCGTGCTGGTTCGTGAAGGCAACAGCGAGATGGTGCGCAACATGGAAGCTGTGAACGAGATGATCAGCTACGAACCCGCCCATCTGTCGTTTTCTTCGACCACGTATTTTTCGCTCCTACGGCGACTTCGCTCCAAGAACTTCGACATCGTCTTTCTTTTGGGGCGCAAGTTTGACGTGGTGCGAAGCACTGCCGCACTCTACACCAACGCGCGGTTGCGAGTTGGCTACTACCAGGAAAAAGGCCATCCGTTCATCAACTGCGAACTGCGCGCCAAAGAAAACCAGTATGAGGCCCCGCGGGCGCTCGCGTTTCTTAATGCCCTGGGAATTTCGCCAGAGGGAACCTCTCCGGGTTGGAAACTATCCGAAGCCGACCTGAAATGGGGCCAGCAAATGGTCCACTTTCGCAAGCCCAGCAAGTCGGAGCGGCTGATCGTTGTCGACCCCGGCGTGGGCAAGGGTGGCCATCGGCTGGCGGACGATGCCCTTCGAACCGTCGCCGAACGGGTTGCCGACCAGTTTGATGGCAAGCTCCTTGTGATGTCTAACAGCCTTGATGACAAAGGGTTGGCTAAGTTTCGTCAGGGTTTAGGTAATGCCCTGGACCTCGAGCCCAAGAACATCAAGGAAGCGCTTGCGCTGCTATCGTGCGCGGACTTAGTGTTATCGGGTAACACAGATTATTTTCACTTCGCGGTTTCGATGAAACGGCCCACGATTGGGATGTTCACGCGCCACGACGGTGAAAACTGGTTTCCCAAGAACGCGTCCATGGTGCAGATCCTCCAAGGCGCCACCGGGCAGAAGCTGTCCGTTGAAGAAGTGTGCTCGAAGATCGACACGCTCCTGCACCTTACCAGTTAGAGCTCGCCGACGCCCGGCTTGACTGCTACCCGGGGTACATGAACACTTATAAAAGACTCCTCCGTTACGTTCTGCCGTATTGGCGTCGCGTGATCGTGCTGTTGGTTGTCATCACGATCTTTGCCGGGCTGTCCGGTGTTTCGCTGACCCTGATCCCGCCGTTTCTTAAGATACTGCTTGCTTCCGACGCCGACCGCGTGGAGTTGCCGACCGAACCGCAAGAGTCACAAGGCATTTGGCTTCCGGCGCCGGTTGAACGCTTCAAGCAAACAGCAACACAACAGGTTCAAGAATTTCTCTATCAGGGAAGCCGGCGCGATCGCTTGCTCCGGTTCTGTTGGATCCTTGCACTGCTAATGCTGGTCAAGAACGTGTTTGGGTATATCCAGACGTACATGACCGAGTACCTGGAACAGAAAGTGTTGTACCGCATTCGCAGACAGGTGTACGGGCACGTGCAACGCCTGCCGCTGTCGTACTTTGATCGGGAAAAGACCGGCCATGTAATGTCCAGAATTACGTCCGACGTGACTCAGCTACGGGGCGCCGTTATCGGCGTGGCCGCGAGCATCGTTCGCAATTCGCTGATGACGTTTATAGCGTTATTCATCATCCTGCTGGTCAGCTGGAAACTAACGCTGGTGACCTTTGTGGTGTTGCCAATCAATATTGCGTTGGTTGGACTAATTGGTAATCGGTTGAAACGGCGCAGCCATCGTGCACAAGAAGGTATGGCTGACATGACTGCTAATTTAGAAGAGTCGATTTCCGGCGTGCGGGTGGTGAAGGCGTTTAACAACGCCGATTTCGAGCAAAACCGGTTTGACCGCTTCAACAAGCGACACATGATGCAGTACATCAAGATGAAACTATGGGGAGCGTTGTCGTCGCCCACGTCGGAATTGTTGGGTACCGCATCGGTTCTGGTGATTCTTTGGTACGGCGGGAACCTGGTTATCGACGGGGCCATCGGCGCCGAAAGCCTGGTGCTTTTTGTCGGGGCGATGATGTGGGTGATAACGCCGGTCAAGGCGCTTAGTAAGCTCAACAATACCGTGCAACAGAGCCTGGCATCCGCCCAGCGTGTGTTTACGTTGCTCGACGAGCCGGTCGAGCCGCTCGATCGACCTGGCGCCGAATTCGCGTTTAACGATGTCATGCGATTCGAGGACGTTGGGTTTGCATACGTCCCCGACGTTCCCGTGCTGGCAGATGTTACCGTGGACGTGCGGCCCGGGGAAGTTGTCGCCATCGTAGGTCCCAGCGGTGCCGGAAAGACAACATTGGTCGATTTAATTCCGCGGTTTTATTCGCCGTCGACGGGACGAATTACGTTCGATGGCGTCGACGCCCAGCAAATCGGGCTGTCGTCTCTTCGCAACGCCATGGGCGTGGTCACACAGGAAACAATTCTGTTTAACGATACCGTTCGCAACAATATTGCGTATGGACTACTTGATTGCCCGCAAGCGCAGGTCGAAGCCGCTGCGCGCGCCGCAAACGCACATGACTTCATCGTCGCGATGTCCGATGGTTACGACACCGAAATTGGCGATCGCGGCACGCAACTTTCCGGCGGGCAGCGGCAGCGACTCGCCATCGCGCGCGCACTGCTCAACGACCCGGAGATTCTTATTTTTGACGAAGCGACCAGTGCGCTCGATACGGAAAGCGAACACCTGGTACAGGAAGCGATTGATCGTCTTCTCGAGGGTCGCACGACCTTTGTGATTGCGCACCGCTTGTCGACGATTCAGCACGCCGATAAGATTCTGGTGATGGAAAACGGTAGATTGCGCGAACTCGGGACCCACGAAGAACTTCTCACTCGCGGCGGCGTGTATCGTCGTCTGCATGACCTGCAGTTCGGCACGGCTCGATGATCTCTCCCCGACACACGATTACCGTTGTTGCTCCCAACTGGATCGGCGACGCGGTGATGTCGCTTCCGGCGATCGGAGACCTTGCCGCCGAACCCGACATCGGGCTGGCTATCGTCGCCACGCCTTATACCGGCCGTATATACTGGGGCCTTCCCGGTGTGCGTCGCATTGCGCTATTGCCGCGCGGTGGGCTGCGGGCGACCTGGCGGCGGGGTCGCTATTTGCGCAGATGGGAGTCTGAAGCAATTGCGTTGTTTCCGCCGTCGTTGTCTTCGGCAATTGCCGCGAAGGTTAGCAGATGCGGGATTCGTGCGGGGCTGGCGACAGACACTCGCGGTTGGTTGCTTACCCAGAAGGTTCCCAAAGCAGGTCATCGCAATATTCACCTGGCCGACACCTATCGCCGAATCGTCAGGCTCGCCGCCGAAGCGATGGACCTTGATGTCGGCGCTTGTGCGACGCCGCGAATTGCCGTCGACGATGGCGACCGCGCGTCGCTTCGGGCTCGATTCGACGCGGATGACTATGCCGTTATCGTTCCTGGCGCGGCTTTTGGGCCGGCCAAGCGCTGGCCGCTGGCGCGATACCGCGAACTGGTTTTGCGCCTGAGCGAAAAGCGAATGGTGATCATCGGCGGTGCGCCGTCCGATTTTGCCGCCGGCGAGACATTGGTCGCCGGGGTTCCTAACGCGTGCAACCTGGCTGGGAAGACGTCGCTTGGGGAATTTCTGGCGCTTCTTGACGGAGCCTCCGCGGTGGTGGCCAACGACAGTGGGGCCCCACATATTTCTGGCAATCTAGGTGTTCCGACGTTCGTGTTGTTTGGATCGACTTCGCCAGCCTGGACGGCGCCGCAGGGTTCGCGGGTGACGGTCATCCAACACGAAGTTCACTGCAATCCCTGCTACCGTCGCACGTGTCCCTATCAGCTTGAGTGTTTTCACGGGATCAGTGTGGACGCAGTGTACGCGGCCGTAGAACGCGAGTTGAGCAACGGCGTAGCCGCGTGAGAAAAAGCTGTCGCGCGCGAAATATCATCGGGCTACTATTGCCCGCACACGCATAGATCGGACTTAATGCCAGTGCAACGTTATCTTGAATTACTTGAACAGTTTTCCTCGCTTCGCGTCGCGGTGATCGGCGACTTTCTGTTGGATGAATACATTCTGGGTCGTACCTCTCGGGTGTCTCGAGAAGCGCCAATTGTGATCATCGACTACGAAGGTCGAGCCTATCACCCGGGCGGTGCTGCGAACGCCGCCCAAAACCTAGGCGCGTTTGGCGCGACAACTCGCGCTGTGGGCGTGATCGGAGACGACCGTGAAGGTGAAGCGTTGGCCGATTTGTTGCGAGCGCGCGGCGTAGATACCGATTGCATGGTTGTCAGTGACGAGGTTCCAACTGCGGTTAAGCTTAGAATACTTGCGGGGGAAATGAACGCAGCCCGCCAGCAAGTGGCTCGTGTCGACCGCAAGGCTCCGATCCCTAAGAGATACTCCTTGGATACTGTACTTGATCGAGCCAAAGCTGCCGTGGCCGATGCGGATGCAGTGCTGATTTCGGATTATGGGTCGGGGTTGCTGCCAGGTGAGCTAAGTAAGTGGGTCATCGCGCAGGCACGCGAACGTCGGCAGCCGGTGGTGGTTGATAGTCGGTTTACCATGCTCGGTTTTCCCGGTGCGACGGTAGCCACTCCCAACGAAGTCGAAGCGCTTGCTGCGTTGGGACAGTCCGAAGCCGAGAACGTGACTGCAGAAGACGCTGGCGAACTTGCACGCCGCGGAGGATACGACAGCATGCTAGTCACGCGTGGCCGACTGGGAATGCTGGCGTGGGAAGCAGGAACCGCTAAAGCGATCGGTATTGCCGGGAACGAAGACGCAACCGACGTGACCGGGGCAGGCGACACAGTTTCTGCGGTAATCGCGTTGTCGTTGGCTGCCGGGAGCAGCCTGGTGGAAGCGGCAGCGATGGCGACGTTCGCCGCCAGCGTGGTCGTCATGAAGCGCGGTACGGCCACGGTGTCGCCGGACGAAATGACAGAAATGATTTCCCTCTACAGCGATAGTCTGGATATCAAATGAGTACCGCACCACGAGCTCCCATTTTTGAATCGGTGCCCGATGTCCTAACCTACCTCGCGAACCAGCACTCTCGCGATGTCGTGCTTGCCAACGGGTGTTTCGATCCGCTTCACGTCGGGCACGTGCGATATCTTCAGGAAGCAGCCGCTCACGGCGACAGCCTTGTGGTCGCTATCAACAACGACGCCAGCACGCGTTCGCTCAAAGGCGAGGGTCGCCCGGTCATTTCCGAGCAAGCTCGAGCCAGTATTGTGGCATCGCTCCACGGAGTGTCTGCAGTGCTGCTATTTGGAAACGCGACGGTCGCCGATATCCTGCGCGAGCTTCGCCCCGCGACCCACGCGAAGGGAACCGACTACACGGTCGAATCAGTGCCCGAGCGAAAGCTCGCCGTTGAACTTGGAATCAACACAGTCATTGTCGGCGATCCCAAGAACCATGCTTCCACCGACGTGCTAAACCGCCTGCGCGATTCCCAAGACAAATGACCATCCAACGCGACGGGGCGGAACGTGCAGCCGTGGCATTGGATAAGGGTGGCCGTATTTTGTTGACGCGCCTGCTCTACCTCGGAGACGTCGTGTTGACGTTGCCTGTTATTGATGCGTTGCAGTCGCGGTTTCCCAATTGTGAAATTGACTACCTTACGCGACCACCGGCCGACGCGCTATTGCGCGCCGATTCTCGATTGTCGCAAGTGTTTACTTTGCCCGCTGGCCAATCGTTGCGTGACGCGACCGCGATGATCGCGGCATTGCGCAAACGGCGTTATCAGTTGGCGATCGACTTCTACTCGAACCCACGAAGTGCATGGTTAACCTGGTTAAGTGGTGCACGCGTTCGAATTGGCGGCAATCGACGGGGACGTCGCTACCTGTACACTCATCCCACCACGGTGCCGCAACAAGTTCGTGCCGCAAGCGAGTTCCACATGCACTATTTGCGGCCACTTGGTATTCACCAGGCGCCCGGTAAACCAAATGTTGAGATTGCTGAGGACTCCAAAAAGTGGGCCGATGAGTGGCTGATCGAAAAGCGACTCGCGGGGCGACTGGTGGGCCTTCACCCCGGCGGAAAATGGTCGGTCAAGAGATGGCCTTTGGAACGTTTTCAGCAACTGGCACGGTTACTTGCCGAACGCGGCGATCGTGTGGTCGTGTTTACCGGCCCTGGAGAGACCCGTTTAAGCAAAGAGCTGGCTGATGCGGTGGAGGGCAGTGCTGCTCTCGTTCCGGAGCGTTCGATTGCCGACGTCGCGGCTCTGATCTCGCGGCTCAACGCAATGGTGGTGAGTGATGGGGGAGTGATGCATGTTTCAGTTGCCGTCAACACGCCCACCGTGGGAATTTTTGGCAGCGCCGAACCCGACAAATGGTTTCCCTACGAACACCTTGGAGCGTTTCGGGCAGCGTTCGAACCGATCGACTGTCGCCCCTGTCATCAGCACGAATGTCCGCTGGGTCACACGCGTTGTCTTAAAGACATTACACCGCAACGGGTGCTTGCCGACGTTGAGGCGGTAGCCAGGTGAGCGGGCGTGAGGTGGTAGTTGCACTCCGGTTTCGACAGTTTGGCGACGTGCTGGCGACGGTCGACGCGCTGCAGGCCGTAAAGGCAAAGAATCCTAACCGACATATCGTTTACATCATTGACGCTCACTTTCATCCGGTGCTGAAGGCGACCAACGGTATCGATGAGTTGTGGCCAAGTCCGCCCCGCGCCAGCGGGCCTGCGGGGCTAACGCAGTACCTGCGCTACATTCGGCGGCTGCGCGCTTTGCACCCGTCTTGGGTACTTGATTTCCATGCGAATCCGCGGAGTGCTTTGTTGACCACCCTGGCGGGAGCGAAGCACACAGCGGGGTATGAGGCACGGGGTCGAGACTGGGTGTATCACCATGTGGAGCCGCGGGCGACCTTCGAAAACGGTCACGTGGTTCCGCGAACATCGGCGCAGTCTGCACTGATGCTCGCGCGGCACGTTGGAATTCCGGATGCATGGCAACCGACAATGGTCCGCCTGCCGGCGGCGGAAATCACTCGGGCGGATGCCGCTGCAAGAGTGCGCGCCACCGGGATCGACTTTCCGGACGAACCTCCGATTGCAGTAAATCCGGGGCGCGCCTATCCTGCCAAAATGTGGCCAGGTGAGCGGTTCGTAGCTGTGTGCCAAACCCTTCGAGAGCAGGGTCTGAACGTCGTGGTCACCTGGGGGCCCGGCGAGAGGGAGACGGCGGCAGACATTGCCGTCAGCGCGCAGGTCGCGCTGGCTCCGCAGTTGTCGTTGGAACAGTTGCCTTTATACATGCGCGCCTGTCGCGGGATGCTAACCATTGATTCCGGACTGAAGCACCTCGCGGTTGCAGTCGGCACACCAACGGTTACGTTGTTCGGCTCGACAAATCCGCTTGAGTGGCATATGGGCGGGCCCAACGACCGCGTGCTATGGAAAGGGTACTCGTGTTCTCCGTGCCGGCGACTCGATTGCCCGATTGGGGCGCCGTGTATGAACGATATCGCGGTTGCCGATGTGTTGTCGTCGGTCGAAGCAATGCTGGCGGAGAACAATGAACGTTAAGAACATTGGCGTGTTGATTACTTGTCGTAATGAGGCGGCGAACATCGAGCGTTGTTTGCAAAGTGTGCAAGGCTTTGGAACTACAGTGGTGGTCGACTCGTTTAGCGACGATGACACAGTGGCTATTGTTCGCCGTTTTCCAGTGTTGCTGTACCAGCGCCCGTATCGTTCCGCCGCCGATCAAAAGAATTGGGCCCTTGCCAAACTTGACTGCGAGTGGGTGTTGATTCTCGACGCGGACGAGGCTCTCACTCCAGCGCTACGGGCGGAAATTGAATCGCTAAAGGCGGGAAGTGTCCGCGGGTACTGGATTGGTAGGTCGAGTACGTATTTAAGCCGGCAAATTAAGGGGTGCGGTTGGCAGCGCGACAAAGTGCTACGACTATTTGCGCGGGATTCCGGCCGTTACGATGCCGTTCACGTGCACGAAGAAGTTACCGTCCAGGGCGACGTGTCGCGGCTGCGCCATAAGATGATCCACTTTCCCTATCGCGATATGGCGCATCACTTTGACAAGATCAACGAGTATTCGTCGCGAGGAGCGCGGGACTACATCGAGCGTGGCGGTCGTATGCCGCTGTTAAACATGTTGCTACATCCGCCATTTCGTTTTCTTCGTATGTTTGTCTTGCAAGCAGGCTGGCGGGACGGGCGGCAAGGTGCGCTGCTTTGCCTTTTGGCATCGTACTCCGTGTTTTTAAAGTACGCTAAGGCGTGGGAGCTTAAGTCGGGGACATCGGGTTCGTGACCGGTGTGTGTTTTTTTGGTGGGTACGACCCCGACTATCCGCGTAACCGCGTGATCAAGCGCGGACTGGAAGAGCTTGGAGTCGACGTCGTTGAATGCGTGGCCAACCGAAAGTTAAAGGTCATCCGCCGTTATCACTCGCTATGGAATTCGTTCAAGCAACTCGACTACGACTCGTTCGACGTTGTTTTTGTTCCCGAGTTTCGACACAAGGACATGCCGTTGGCGCGATGGTTAGCGCGGCGCACAAACAAGCCGGTAATTTTTGACCCGCTGGTTTCGCGCTACGATACTCGCGTGCACGACCGGGCGGACGCCCGTGAAGGCACGCTCCAGGCCTGGCACAACCGCAACCTCGATCGCATGGCCATGCGGTTGGCCGACCTGGTACTCGCGGACACGCCCGAGCACGAGGAGTATTTCGCCCAGTTTGTTTCGTCGCAACAGCGAATGGCAGTGTTGCCGGTGGGATATGACGAGAGCGTGTTTAACGCCTCGTCCACGTTTGGCGGCGGAGGTAGCAAGAGCGTGCTGTTCTACGGCAGTTTTCTGCCACTGCATGGAATTGAAACGATTGTGGACGCAGCAATTGCTTTACAGCATCGACGGGATATTCGCTGGGTGATCGTTGGCGGAGGACAAACCCACAATCTGGCGGTCGATCGCCTGCGAAAGGCAGCGGCGGATAATGTAGAACTGCATCCTTGGGAGTCGGAGTCACGCATTGTGGAACGGCTGCACGCATCGGCGGTGACGCTGGGAATCTTCGGAACCACGGACAAAGCGGCACGGGTAGTCCCAAACAAAGTGTTTCAATGCCTCGGCGCTGGAACTGCGCTGATAACCGCCGACACTCCGCCTATTCGTCGCTGGTTTGTCGACGGCGAGCATCTGCGCACAGTCCCTCCGGGCGACGCTAACGCGCTGGCGGCGACCGTGGCTGAACTTAT
Organism: uncultured bacterium; assembly: GCA_964588695.1. Taxonomy (GTDB): domain Bacteria; phylum Krumholzibacteriota; class Krumholzibacteriia; order WVZY01; family JAKEHA01; genus CAZPQK01. The sequence goes on along the minus strand of CAZPQK010000018.1, from coordinate 26,106 downwards.
TGACGACCCGCAACAAAGACAACGTCTGGCCCGAAACGGTCATGAACTGAGCCGATCTTTGTATTCACCACGTCCCATCGCACAACAGTTTTCGACCCTTGCCGAGGCACTGTTGTGATTAAGCCGACCCAACCCACGCACCGAATTCTTATGGTCGACACCGCAACCACATGGCGCGGTGGACAACGCCAGGTTCTGTTTCTAATGCGCGGATTGTGTGCCGCCGGACACGAAGTATTCCTGGCCGCACCCGAAAACGGAGAACTATACCGTCGCGCCGCCGACGTCGTCCGCGGTCGGTTTCCGCTGGCTCCCCGCGGTGGCAACGACGTGTTCGCCGCGCTGCGTTTGCGCTCGTTAATCAAGCAAACCGGATGCTCCGTAGTACACGCCCATTCGTCGCACGCCCACGGTATTCTGTTTCTGGCGTCGTGCCCTGGCGGCGTGGACGCATTGAGGGTGGTCAGCCGACGAGTTGACTTTGCGGTTGCTAAGAATCCGTTTGGTCGATGGAAGTACAGGTTCGGTGCCGACCTGTACCTCGCCATCTCTAAAGGTGTGCGTGAGGTGCTGACCAACGGTGGGATTGATCCCGCTCGAGTTCGGTTGGTTCCGAGCGGTGTGGATCTTGAACATCTGCGCCAGGTCGTTGCACACAAAGACTTGCACGCCGAGTTCAGAATCCCTCGCGAACATCGAATCGTGGGCAACGTTGCTGCGCTGGCGCCTCACAAGTCGCAGGTGGATTATGTCCTGGCTGCAAAAAGTATATGTGACCGCAGAGACGATATTACGTTTCTAATTGTTGGAGAAGGCGAGCTGCGGGAAATGCTCTCGTCGCTGGTGGATCGCCTGCAGCTTCAGGGGCGTGTCATTTTGACCGGGTTTCGGGAGGACGCGTTGTCGATCCTCAAAGCGTTGGACTGTTTTGTATTGTCGTCGCACCTGGAAGGCTTGGGTACGTCAATCATGGATGCGCAAGCGCTGGGAGTTCCGGTCGTCGCAACCGACACCGGTGGAATACCGGAGTTAGTAGATAACCGAGTCACGGGCCTGCTGGTTCCACCACGGCAGCCCGACACGTTAGCCGGGGCGATCGAAGAAATCCTGGACAACCAGCCACTCCGGACGCAATGTGTGGCGGCAGCCCAGGAAAAATCGAAGGGATACGATTATCGGGAAACGGTGTATAAAACTGTACAAGCCTACTCCGAGTGGCTCCCCAGTAGTAGAAAGGGTGCTTAATATGACTCGGCATCTCCTCAGCAGAATCACGTTAAGTGTTGTCTTAGCGTTGGTTACAGCGGCTATGTCTCCCGGCGTCAACGCCAATACCGACAGTGCCGCCGAAGATTCGTTGCTGTATCGGTTCTACGATTCGCTCTACGCCCACGAACTTCCCGATTCGGGCTACATCGAATTGCAGCCAACTTTCGTTCCGTTTGGCGAAGGCGAGCGGTTCGTGTACGCGGTTCAGTACGGCATTGTAAACGCGGGCGAGGCAAGTCTCGAAGTTCGCAACGTGGCTCAGATCGACAGCAACCATTGCTATCACATAGTGTCTGACGCCCGTACCAACAAAGTTTTCTCTGCAGTGTTTAAAGTTCGCGACCGGTTCGAGTCAATGATGGATACAACCGAACTTTATAGCTTGCGCTACGAAAAACATCTGCGCGAAGGTCGGTTTAAGCGCGACGAATACGTCGACTTTGACCAGCGTAACCATGTTGCCCGTTACCACAACAAGGAAGTCCCGATTCCACCGCGAGCCCAGGACGTTCTGTCTGCCATGTACTATGTGCGCACACTGCCGTTAGAAGTGGGGCAGTCGGTGACCGTGGCCAACCATACCGACGGTAAAAACTATCCGCTGGTTATCAAAGTGTTGCGCAAAGAGACGGTCACAGTTGAAGCCGGAACCTTCGACTGTATTGTGGTCGAACCGATACTGCGCGGCCCGGGACTGTTTACTCAGAAGGGCCGATTGACAGTGTGGATGACCGATGATAAACATAGGATGCCGGTACTCATGAAGAGTAAGATTGTTATCGGCTCGGTCGCTGCCGTTTTAAAAGAATACCGTTACGCCGAGAACTAGCATGTCGGACCGCTTCGTCCCCGAAGATCTAAGTCGCGTCGCGACGATTAGTATCACCGATCGTTACTCCAAGGTGTCGGTTAACGACATCGTTGAACCGCCTCGCCTGGATGGAAAGTCGGTCGACCGTTCGACCCTCGAGACCGCGCTTCCAGACATCCTGGCTGCGTCTTCTCTAAAAAAGGTTGCTCACGCTTTGCGACGTGCTAAGTCGGACGGACGCGAAGTGGTTTGGATGGTGGGTGCGCATACGATCAAGACCGGATTGTCGCGCTATTTACAGACATTTATGGAGCACGGGTTCATCACGTGCCTTTCGACGACCGGGAGCTCCATTATTCACGACCTCGAGTTGGCGTATTTTGGACAAACCTCAGAGGATGTCAGTAGGGAGTTGCCCGCGGGCCGCTTTGGCATGGCGCGCGAAACAGCCGACGTATTTAACTCCGCGTGTGCTCATGCCGCCTCGCTGGGGCGCGGACTGGGCGCGGGGGTTTCCGACTTTGTCGCCAATGGCGACGCGCCCCACAAAGATGCCAGCGTGTTTGCAGCAGCCGCTCGGCTGGGTATACCAGTAACCTCCCACGTCGCGATTGGCACGGACATAACGCACATGCACCCCGGGTTTGACGCCGGCGCTGTCGGGGCTCAGTCTCATCTCGATTTTCGTATCTTTACCGCACGCATCGGTGATGCCTTCAATCGTGGAGCGTTCATGCTGGTGGGATCCGCGGTAATTCTTCCCGAAGTCTTCCTTAAAGCTGTGTCCGTGAACTACAATATGGGCAAGGAGCCGGATGGGGTCACCACGGCGAGCTTCGACATGTTGCGTCACTACCGGGTTCAGGAAAACGTACTGGGCCGACCGTTCAGCGGCAAAGGCGAAGCGTATGCGATAACTGGCCACCACGAAATCCTCCTGCCCCTGTTGTATTTATTGCTCGTTCTCGACTAGGGAACGGAGCTTGCACAATATCCAAGATCACTTTCTGAGTGAGCGAGGGCTTGTGGCTCCGAATTGTTTCTTGTTGTTTCCATGCGTATCGATAACGTCGAACTAAGAGAGCGCGCCACCAGGCTTTTTGACTGGGCGCTTAAGGTCGTTCCGGTTGCCGGTTTGGCCTTTGTTGCGGCGTACCTTTCCGCGCAGCAGGCCATTACCCCGCATCACCGAATCATCAAGCTGGTTGTGATGGGCGGGCTGTTGGTGCTGATGCTCCGTTTCAACATGGTGTACTCGGTCTACCTGTTCACCGCGTTGTACTTTATTCCTAGCGGCATATCGGTTGGCAGCACCAATACCGTCTTGATGACTCTGATTCCGTTGATTTGGGCGGTGCGTGCAACCGCGCGTAAGTTGCCCCTGCTCCGCCCGACTCCGGTTGACGTTCCTATCTTGCTGTTGATGCTTGCGTACTTGTTGTCGTTCTTCAACATCGACAATAACTACAACTTGATCATGGGTCTCAAGCTGTTCTGGCGCCAGATCGCTTGCTTCGCGTTCTTCTACATGATCGTTAACTTCGTTAGTACCGAAGAAAAACTCGTCACCATGGCCAAGGTTCTGTGCGCGATGGCGGGCGTGATCATGTTTACCGGCGTGTTGGAAATTGTTTTTCCGGGAAGACAGATTATTCCCGGTTGGTTGGGCCTGCAGCAGATCAAAGGCACAGGTACGTTGAATTTTCGCATCGAAGGCGTGCGCGCTGGCGGAGTGCTGGGCAGTCATAGCATGTTGTCGGACTTAGGCACGCAAGTGATCATGATCATGACCTACTTTGTGTTTAAGACCAAGAACCCGGCGGAGCGCTTTTTCTGGCTGGTTGTGGTCCTGCTAACGTTTGGTGCGATGCTGTCTTCGGCTAACCGTGGTGCCGCGCTATCGTTTGTCGTCGGGTTGCTGTATGCCGGTTACGTCTTCCGACACAAGCTATCGCTGGCCAAAGTAGTCATGGTTGCTGCTGCGATTGCAACCACGTTTGTGGTTGCCGAGCGCGTGTTGGTGGAACATACCTATGCGGTTTCACTTTCGGGTCGAATTCTTAACTCTGAGTTCGAGGGATTGGTGCCCGAGAACCGAACCATGACGTGGGAACCGGCGCTGCGAGGCGCGTTCGAAAGGCCCATACTTGGGCACGGTCCGTTTTTTAACACCGGTCGGGGACTGGACTTTATGTTCTGGCCGCACAACGCTTATATTTTTTACTTCTACACACTGGGACTGGTTGGGTTGGGGGCGTTTCTTTTTGCTACGTATCGGGTCGTCCGCGAGTCGTTTTGTTACAACTGGGGCGTTAGTGATCGATTGGGTGACCTGGCGCGGCTGCTACAGGTGTCATTGTTCATTCTCCTGATCGAGCAGATGCGCACCGATCATCAGCGCGATGATATCTATCCATACATTGTCTGGATGTTCTTTGGCATGATCGCCGCGGCGGCGAACATCGCGCGGCGCCAGGCCAGGGGCGATACCAGCCCGGATCCGATCTCGGAAGGGTAGGCGGTCGCGTTGACAAACGGCCCCAAATCGTGCTATCCTCCGTGTTCTCAGGAGGTTTCCCAAAGAGCAAATGCTATCGCGCCAGTTTGACTTGGCACCGTACGTAGAACGTTAGGCGAAGAGTGGGCGAGGTGTCGCCAGTTCCTCGCGATACCCGGATAGCCCTTGCACCGGAGACTGCGCATCATGGGAGACTCCATCCCCTCGGCCGAAGTCCGTTATGACTTCGCCATCAACGATTCCCCTGGATATAGACTCGCCAAGCGTGTCTTTGACCTCGTCGTTGGGTCAATCGCCTTTCTATTGATACTCCCAATTCTGCCGGTCATCACGATCATGATTAAGCTTGACTCGCGAGGGCCGGTATTTTTCAAGCAGGAACGTGTCGGCGAGAATGGTAAGTTGTTTAAGTTTTATAAGTTTCGCTCGATGGTGGATGGAGCTCATGATCGCCTCGACGAGTTGAAAGGTCACAACGAAGCCGATGGGCCGGTGTTTAAGATCAAGTCGGATCCACGCGTGACCTCGGTTGGGCGTTTCCTGCGACACTCGAGCCTGGACGAAGTACCCCAAATTCTGAACGTGCTGCGGGGGGATATGAGTATCGTCGGGCCGCGGCCGCCGTTGCCGAGTGAAGTTGAGCAGTACCTGCCGTGGCATCGGCGGCGCCTCGAAGTAAAGCCCGGAATTACCTGCCTGTGGCAAATCTCGGGTCGCAGCCAAATTGGTTTCAATGAATGGATGCGACTAGACCTCGAATACCTGCGAACCAGGAGCTTCCGAACCGACCTACTGATATTTCTGAAAACGATACCGGCCGTTGTGGCCAGGAGAGGCGCCTATTAGGCGTATGGCCGTGGCATCGATCTTGCCACTTTTGTTTTGACAGGCTGGGTTTGTCGTCTTAAGTTATCGCAAATCAACGAGTTGTGGGCTTCGTAGCCCGGTTGACGGTGCGTTTTCTGACCCGAGGAGCGGGTATCAGTGGGAAGTATAACTCGCTACACTGTAGGTAATTGCATCAGCAGAGCCATTCTGGGAGTGGTATGCCTGGTGGTGGTAGCTGGCTGCGCCGGTGGTGGAGGGATTCCTCGCGGTTCCGAGATGTATCCCAAGAGCCGTCTGGCGCAATTCGATCGCGACACCGGGCCCGATCCGAGCCCGGCGCAATACCTGATCAACTACGGCGATCGCCTGGATGTCGTGTTCTTGTACCACGCGAACCTGACGACTCGAGATTTGCTCGTCCGCCCGGACGGACGCATCTCGCTACCGTACGTCGGCGACGTCAACGCGTTTGGCATTACTCCCATGGCGTTGGACACCACGCTAACGACACGGTTTTCTGAGATCCTCCGGGATCCGACGTTGTCGGTGATTGTGAAGGAAGCGCGCGACAAGCGAATCTATGTGTTGGGAGATGTCAAGAGCCCAGGAGCATACACCTTCGATCAAAGCATGTCGTTGATTCAGGCGTTCGCTGAGGCGGGCGGCGTAATACGTGGCGCGAAGCCCGAGCACACGGTTGTGATTCGTCGTCGAGGCGAGGAGTCTATCGTCGGTGTGGAAGTGAACGTTAAAGACATCATGGGCGGCAAGGCAATTGGCAACGACATCTGGTTGCAGGACCTGGACATCATCTACGTCCCGCGAAGTCGGATTCAATCGGTGGCCGACTTTGCACAAACGTTCGGAACTATCATAAACGTGCCTATCGATGCAGCGTTTACTTATTGGCAGATTCGTAACCTGCAAGAAAACTTTGAGTTCTTTCAAAACCGTAACTCCGAAGACGCCAGCAACTAGGCGAAAACTATGTCGAGTGATTTTGGAAACGGAAACAAGCGCGAAGCGACCATTCGAGACTTCCTGAATGTCGTCTTTCGTCGCAAGTATTTGATTTTGTCCGTCGTCGCAATGGCGACGGTGTTTGTGTTTGTGTTCAGCGCGCAACAGCCCGAGTTTTGGGAGAGCAACTCGCGTGTGTTGGTGCCACGCGGATCGCAGTCAAACATTTTTAACCCCGCGTCGATGCGTTACCTCTCCTGGCCTGAAGAGGTTAGCTCTCAGATTCAGATTATTCTCTCATCCGATGTTTTTGAGGTGGCTAAGCAGATCTTTGCCGATTCCGTCGCGGTTGATGCGCGACGCGCAGGGTGGTCGTACAATCCCGGCCTGGTGCGCGCGGATGTAGTTGGCGAGTCCAACGTGTTTGTTATTAAGTACGCGGCGTTGAATCGCGAAGAAGTTCGCCTGGCCTGTCAGGCGCACACGCTGGCGTTTCAAGAGATGTTTCGTCGCCGCCACGCGCCGCCGCCGGTCGATGTTTACCTTGTCGACGAACTGACCGACGTGGAAAGCAGCCTGGCGTACTGGCGCGAAGAGCGCACGAGGTTTCTCAATGAATCGCGCTACCAGGGAAGCTCCGAGCAGCGCCGATTTCTACTGGACAAAATCCGTTTGCTGGAAGCGGAAATGGTTCGATTGAATGGTGTCGTGTCTGAGCAGCGCGTCAACGTCGACAATCTTGGCAGTCTGGTTGGTAAGCACGGCAAGCAACTCGAAAAAGAACTTGCGCTAACAACCCGCGACCCGCTCTCGAGTGGAATTATTTCCAACATTAAGTTGACGCTGCAGCGATTGAACGCCGACCGCAACGAGTTGATTACCAAGTACACACCACAACACCCCGATGTAGTTAGCCTGGATCAGCGTATCGAGATGCTGCACGTGGACCTGGAGCGTCAGGTGGGCAACGCGCATACCGTTGAGATGCAGCGCTTGCGCGGTTACGAAGCGCAGCGTGCGGCTGTGGTAGACGAGCTTTCGTCGGCGCGGGTTGATCTTGACCGGATTCCAGACAACGAACAGAAGCTTTCGCTGATCGACATGGAGATTAAAACCAAGGAACGAAAGTACAGCGAGTTGCTCGACAAGCAGACCGACCTGGATATTGCCCAGGTGGGACGTCAGCAGTGGGAAGTACAGGTCCTGTCCCCGGCCAGTGCGCCGTACTCGCGCAAAACCAGGGACTACGTGCGGTTAGCGTTGGGGCCATTCCTGAGCTTGGTCGTTGGGCTCGGGCTGGCGTTTTTCTTGGAAAGTATGGATCACTCGGTCGACAGCGTCGCGGAAGTTGAAGAGTATTTGGGCAAGAATGTTCTGGCAACAATTCGCGAGATGAAGAGCTAAATGTACGAGTCTTTCTTTAATCTCGACGAGAACCCGTTTGGGACAACGCCCGACCCGAGGTTCTTGTACAAGAGCAAAGCTCATCGTGAAGCGCTGGCTTACCTTGCGTATGGCATCTTCCGCAAAAAGGGTTTTCTCGCGCTAACCGGAGAAGTCGGGATCGGAAAGACCACTGTGGTACGCGCGTTTGTACAGACCTTCGATCCGTGCCTGGAAGTGGCTTTTGTCCTCAACACCAAGGTTTCCTTTGAGGAGATGCTTTATCTATTGTTGGCAGACTTTGGTGTTGAGATTCGTAACGATTCCAAAGTCGCTATGCTTACGACCCTGAACGATTACCTCATCCAGCGGTTCGCGAGTAATCAGAATCCGGTACTGGTGATTGACGAAGCGCAGAATTTGTCGCCTGACCTGTTAGAAGAGCTCCGCATGTTGTCGAACTTGGAAACAGATCAGCAGAAGCTTATTCAGATTGTCCTGGTCGGTCAGCCAGAACTGAATGACTTATTGGCTCGTGAAGACTTGCGACAGCTTCGGCAGCGGATCCCTGGTGTATTCCACATGCAGTTTCTGTCTCGAGACGAAGTCTACCGATACATTCGATTTCGCCTTAGTGTGGCGGGACTCGCTAGCGGCCAGGTGAACTTTTCCGACGAAGCCATCGACGCAATTCATCACTATACGTCTGGAATCCCGCGGTTGATTAACATGCTGTGCGACCGCGTACTGTTGCGCGGATACTTGCATCGCAATCGAATCGTCGAGAAGGCGTTGGTGGACGCCTCTATTGTGGAACTCTCCGACGACTTTGCTTCTGCCCGCACCGGGAGTCGATCATGAGTAAAATGTTCGACGCGCTGCGTCGCGCGGAAGCCGAACGCAAGCGCAAGGCACGGGAGAGTCATCGGGTAGAAGAAAGCGTGACACAGCAACCGAAACCCGATAACGACACAGCCGCTCGCCAGTCGCCCGCCCAAACACAACCCAGTGCGCCGTCGCCGCAACCTGTGCAGCGGCAACAGCCGGTGCCAGCGCAGGCCCCTTCGCGGCGTTTGACGCCAGAGGCGGTGAGCCAAGAACCCCCGGCGCAGGACCCTGCTCGCACCAGCCACAACGAAGACACGATGTCTGAGGAGTTTCTTAAGGAACTTGGTATTCTAAAGAACGCGGTCGATGCCGCGCTTAAGGAAACACCGCGACGGGCAATCGTTTTTACCAGCGGCAATGCCAGGGAGGGCGTCACAACCCTCCTGACCGGATATGCTCATTTGGTGGCGATGAGTACCCAAAAGCGTGTGCTGGTTCTGGAAATGAACGCACGGCGTCCGGCAATGCTGTGGCGAATGGGACTCACTCATAATCGCGGAGCGATGGACGTGATGGCAGGGAAGTGCCGGGTTGACGAAGCCATTCACACTTTGCCTAACGCGCCTTTCGACGTCATGCCGGTCGGTGACGGCGATGCCGCACAGTTGCAACTGCTAATCGAAAATGGTCTGGGCCGTTTGATCGCCGGAGTTCGCGACGCTTACGATACGGTTCTCATTGATTGTCCGCCTGCCGCGGATTGTCCGGAAACACCACCGATCGCATCGGTCGCCGATGGTACAGTTGTGGTGGTGCACGCTGGCCGGACCAAACGCGAAATCGTGCAACGATCGGTCGACGCGATCGAGCAGACCGATGGTCGTGTGCTCGGTGTCGTTCTCAATCGCAAACGCTACTACATTCCGAATTTTATTTACCGCCGTATCTAACCACGGACGTCCCCACCAGTGCAGTCTACAAAGGACACGGTTTTCCGCTGCGCAGAATCCATCGCGCAGTCGCTACGAACGTTGCTTGGCGACGATCGTGTGACACTGGTGTTTCTAGCAGGCAGCTGTGCGCGGGACGAAGTCGCGTTTGCGCACGCGGACGGTGCTGTTGAAATCTACTCCGACATCGACTTGTACGCGGTGCTCGCCGAGGGCGTGGATCTGGCGGAAGCGCGCGAGCAGGTGGCGCGAGCCTACCCCGAGTGGGCTGCGTTGTCGGCACAGACTGGATTTTTGCGCGATCCCGACGTCGGCGTTTACACAATAGCGGATCTGTCGTCGCAACCCTGTCGCCCAGGAACGGTCGCGTTTTCGGAAACTTCTCGGGTTCTCTTTGGAGACAGCGAGCAACTGCTTGCAGTCAGCGAGGCGATAGGGGACACGATGGACGTGCGGGAATCGTTGTACTTGTTGGAAAATCGGCTGTTTGAGCTGCTTGACGTTGAAACCGCGGGAGAAGTGGAACGCACATCGCGGACCTATCAGTTTACACTGGCTAAACTGGGCGTAGACATTATGACCGCGCAACTGATCGAGGTGGGTGAGTATGTACCCGCGTTCTCGAACCGTGAGCAAGCCTACCAAACCCATCGCGACGCCATTGATCCTGCGACGTACGACACCGTCATTGATTGCGTAGACTTTATGTCCGGCCTGTTTCGCGGCGAGTGGGGCAATGGGCTGCCCTCGCGTGATGATATTCTCCGTGCGGCTGTCGGTACCTGGAAAGCGATCGGATCGCGTCGGGTGTTCGACGGCATCGAAGAGGGGTCTACCCTTGTGCTCCGCCGCTGCAAGGCTGCGCACTACCCACAAAACCTTCGGGCTTTCGCGATGGCTCGTCACCACTTTGGCAAGAATCGTTCGGAAGCGTTGCGGCAGGGCGTTCACTTTAGTCGCTTCAACGCAATTGACGTCCTGCGAACGATCGGGCTGGTGGAATTGGGTGCCAGTGTGTCGGATGATTTCGAACACGCCCGCGCCGACGTGCGGGCCTACATCGAACGGCTGGGCAAATGTGCTGGCGTGTCGGGAGACACGGTGGCCAAAGCGATTACCCTTTATCGGCGGATGCGGTGAGTTCTTCTCCCCTGGTGGTTGTCCTTCTGATCGATGCGCTGGGCTGGGAGATCGTCCAGCATTTTGATTTTGCACCCCGCCTGACCAACCGCGGCAAACTCGACACCATAATGGGTTACAGTTCTTCCGCAATTCCTTCGCTGCTGTCGGGATGCACACCGGTCGAACACGGCGCGTTTACGATGTATCGCCGGGCCGACGGACGCTCTCCGTTTTCCTGGGTATCACACTTGCCTCCGTTGCCCCACGCGCTGGAGTGGCGGACTCGCTGGCTGGTGCGCAGACTGACCGATCGTCGCAAACTCATCAACGGTTACTACGACCTCTACGAAATTCCCTTGCGGGTGTTGGGGCAATTCGATGTGGCTCACCATCAGGACCCTTACGCCCCTGGAGGGCTTAGCTGTCCCACACTTTTTGACTGGTTTCAGGAACAGAAAGTGCGCTACCGGTTGTGGTACTACAAGTCGCCGGAAAACCAAAACATGAACGAGCTCTTGGCGGCGATTCCAGGCGACGACGATCTTTTGTTTTTCTATACGGCTGAATTGGACGAGATGATGCACATCGACGGAATCTTCGCCGATACCGTTGGCACGCGACTGCAGCGATACGAGCAATTTATAGACGACATCGTTTCTGGCGCGGATCGGGCGGGAAGAGAGTGTCGGATCGTTTTGTTGAGCGATCACGGAATGACCAATGTCGATCGCAGCTACGACTTGTGGACGCAGCTAACCAGGCGCGGGCATCGTTTGGGCAAAGATCACCTGGCGTTTTACGACGCAACCATGGCTCGTTTTTGGCAGGCGGGATCGGTGGAAACCGACGTTCGCGAACTCCTTGCCGAGTCACAAGCTGGAGACATTCTAAGTGACGCAGAAATGGAGTCAGCAGGATGCTTGTTTGTGGACCGCGCGTACGGCGAACTAATTTGCCTGGCGCGACCCGGTGTGATGTTTGTGCCGAGTTTCATGGGGCACGCGCCACTAAAAGCCATGCACGGCTATCATCCGGATGATCGGTTTTCCGCAGGTTGTTTTCTTTCCAACGTGCCGGACCAACGTCCCGATTCGATCCTTGGAGCAAAAACCGCGATTCAGAAGGTGGTTGCGGCGTGAGCGTCACCCGAAACGTAGGGAAGGCGATGTCGTGGACTATCGTCGCGCGAGTTTCGCGTTTTGTTCTGGGGCTGGTGAGCAGCGTTATTGTGGTACGCGGGTTGGGCGACGCCAATTACGGCGTGTTCAGTCTTTTACGCACCATCATGATGGTTATCGTTATTGGTTCGTCGTTTGGTTTTGGTCAGGCGATGCTAAAGTTCTTGCCGCCGCTGCGCACCAAGGGTGACCGGCACGCGATGAGCCTGGTGGTTCGCTGGGGGTTGCTGGTTCCCGCGGCCACGTGGATGGTGTTGCTTGGACTTTCGTGGTTCTTTGGCGACGAATTCGCGGCGCTGTTTGGTGGTCTCCGTGGCAACGGAAGTTTGATCGTCGCGGCGGTTGCATTTGCCGGAATGGAGTTGGCGTTTGGAACGCTGGCGACGCTGTTGAATTCGGCATACGACACGCGTCGTTTGAGTATTGGTTACGTTCTCAGTCATGTAGTTTACATTGTCGGTTTGTTCATCGTGATCCCCCGGGGGTGGGGCGTCATGGGAGTACTGGGCGCGGCCGCGGTTGGCTATTTTGCGGCAACGATGATCCTTATCGACCGCGCGGTAGCGGCGGTTCCACAGCATAATATTTCGGCCGTCGATGCCCCTAACTCGCGGCGATTGATCCGCTACGCGTTACCGTTTGCCGCAATTCACTTGCTGAACCTGGTGGTCTGGCGCGAGTCAGAGACTTTTATCCTGGGTGCGTTCCGTTCGATGGAGGAGGTCGGCTACTTCAATATCGCCTACCGCATTCCGCAGATGATTTTGGAATTCGTTCCCGGGACGGTGTGGCCGCTGGTAATGGCCGGCTTCTCTGATGTTTATGCACGCGATCCAGGGCAATTGCAGCCCGCAATTGACCGCTACTACCGCATGTTATTCTTGATCTGCGCTCCGCTTTGTGTGATGGGGGCGGTGTTTGGCGGCGCGGTGATCGATCTGCTCTACGGCCCGGAAATGGCTGCTGCGCAGCAGCCGACACGTTGGTTTTTTCTTATTTTCACGATGTCCTTTCTCGGAACCCCTTTGTCCATGGCGCTTTATGTGATGGAAAAAACAATCACGAGTTTGTTAGTCTATCTCGCATTAGCGGGTGTCAACGTGGGCCTGGATCTGTTGCTGATCCCGAGGTACGGCGTTTCGGGTGCGATCGTCGCTGTGGCGATCGTAATCGGATTCTCGCCGATGCTCTATCGCTACGTTGTCGGACGTTCCACCGAGGTAAAGATTCCCCTGGGCTTCGTCGCGCGATGCTTCCTGGGCTCTTCGGGCGTTTTGCTGTTACTGCCGGTCCTGCGGTTCCTGGACCACCCGGTTTGGTTGGGGATTTCGGGCGTGGTGGCAGCGGTGATGGTGTTGGTGGGCTACAAGATGTTTAAAGTGGTCGGCGACAAAGAAGCCGACATGTTGTCCGCCGTGACGTTGCCGCTTGCAGGGCGCCTGGTCCGGCTGGTTAGATCGTGATCACCACGATGTTTGGAGGTATTGATGCATCGAGGTCTTAGCATAAGTGTAGTCATCCCGTGTTACAACGAAGAGGAAGGCGTGCGTTACACCATGGAACGCCTGCCCGACTGCGTTGATGAAGTTGTCGTGGTCGACAATAACAGCACGGACCGGACCTCGGAAGTAGCCAAAGAGCTTGGCGCCAAGGTTGTGTTTGAAAAACGTAAAGGCTACGGTGCGGCTTACAAGGCAGGCTTTCCGGCGGCGACCAAAGACGTGATCATTACGCTGGATGGCGATGGTACCTACCCCTCCGAGCAGATTCCTGAACTTGTTGATTTTCTGGAAGAGAAGCAACTCGACTTTGTTTCCGCGTCACGTTTTCCGCTGCAAAACCCAAAGGCGATGAATTTTTCCAATAAGGTGGGGAACTGGGTTCTGACGATTACGACGATGGTGCTGTTCGCCAAAGGAATCAAAGATTCGCAATCCGGAATGTGGGTGTTCCGGCGTCCCATCTTGGGCAAGCTGCGGCTGACCAGCGATGGCATGCCGCTTTCGCAAGAAATCAAGATCGAAGCGATCATGGCCAAAGGGGTAAAGTTTGACGAATACCACGTTAACTACCACCCGCGGGTTGGCGAAGTTAAGCTCGACAAATGGCGAGATGGCTTTAACAACCTCATGTTTCTCTTCAAGAAAAGATTCGGCCTGATCTAGTGGCCGAACTTCGCCCGCTGGCCGTCATTGCGGTGGCCTCGGTCGCCGTAACCCTCGCTGGCTGGATGCCGGCGGGTTCGTCCGCTGTGGTGGTCGCACTGTGGCTCGCACTGGTTTGGATACCAGGGCGGGCCGTTTTTATGCTAGCGCGCATCGACCTGGATAGCGTTTGTGCGCGGATTGGTGCGCCGCTCGTTGCTGGCCTGGCGTTGGCGAGTGCGACGTCGGCGTTAAGCGGTCTGGTTGGCGTTGCCTTGGGCGTCTGGTCGATGGCGTGGTGCCTGGTTTCGATGGCCGCGGCGACGTGGCTTGTGTTTCGAAACCGCTGGCCCGCTGGCCGTGACTGGGCGTGGTTGTCTGTGACCGCACTGGGGCTGGTTGCCGTCGGGCTGACATTTTCATACCTGCAGCGTCCGCTTTCGGTAACCCAGGACGCACTGGACCACATCGGCTACATCCGGCAGATGATTCACCTCGATACGATTTCTCCGCCCGGTGTGCTTGCGCCTCTGGTGAGTGACGGGGCAGTCGTATCTGACCCCCGCAAGGGTGGGTTTCACGCCGTTGTTGCACTGATAACGCGGCTGGTGCAGGCCGAACCACACGCGGTTTGGCACGTGCATAGTTCGGTGCTGGCGCTGGGGTTGACATTCATGTTTGCAGCTTTTGTTTCCCGGTTTGTTTCGGGTGCGGAGTGGTGGCTTGCGGTGGTGATGTTCGTTCTGTTTCACGAAGGTTTGGGTCTGCGGTTTGCCGAATCGGTTACCAACGGACAGAACATCGCTGTCTCTTTCTACTGGCTAATGGCAACGCTGGTTTTGACGACGCGCGTGAAGTTGTGGCTCGTCGTTTTGTTGGCGCTGGCGGCAGCCACGGTACACGTCGGCGCGGCCCTGCACTTGGGATTGCTGGGAGCGACGTTGTTTTTGCTACCGAATTGGACGCATAGGGAAGCCGACACCCGCAAGTCCGGTGCGATCATCGCGACTGCTGCCGGCGTCGCACTCGTGGTCGCGTGGATAGCATCGGCGGGTGCCGACAATCCAATTCACAGTCATCCCCAGGGACGTTTTTACCTGTTTGGCAACGCGGCTGTGGTGAGTCCGCTGGAAGTTGTGCGGCAGTACGGACTGATGTTCTGGTGCGGTGTTGTGCTAACACCGGTGCTGTGGTGGTGGGCGTTCCGAACCAGCCTCATCGGGGTCCGACGGATGGCCGCACTAACTGTTCTCCCGTTGTTGTTTGCATTTTTTCCTCCGTTAGTGAGCCTTCTGTCGAAAGCCAGCGGTTATTTGGTGATGCGACTCTTGCTTAACATTCCCGCACTGGTTATCGTCGCCGCCGCCGTTGGCGGCTTGGTGCGTTGGGCGCGGCGTCAGGGAGTTTTCGTGCGCGCGGTTGCTGCAACGTTGCTTCTATCGTGGGCCATGTTGTTTGTTGTGCCGTCTCGACTGGCGGTGGCACGCGACCTGAAAGCATCACACCCCACTCCAATCGCGCGGCAGTTTAGCGATGTCATTACTTTTGTGCGGGGGTTGCCGCGAGGTAGTACGGTTCTCACCGATGCCACGACCTCCTACTGGCTAAGCGCCTTTTGCGATCAACGAGTGGTTGCGGTGCTAGAGCAACACGGAAGTCCACGCGATCCACACGCTTATCGTCGTCTGGCAGCGGTACGCGACGCGCTGCTGCCGTCGAGTTCCCAGGAAGAAACGATTCGCGCCGTCCGCGACTTTGGTGTCGATGTTGTTCTTGTGAACGGTCGCATGGAGCCTCCGTTGCGACGGTTTCTGGAGGATTGGGACGCAAGCGATGCGCGCATGAGCGCCAACAAGTTTGATGCGTTGAACCCAACGTTCACCGAAGTATTCGAGTCCGCGGAAGTGTGGGGGTTTAAGGTTTCTGATGCCGACGTCGACGAACGCCGCTGGTTTCCCGCGCCGCTTCCGTTTGCCTATCGCGTGCATGGAGAACAGCCTAGCAACTGTGATGCCCGGGACGCGATGGCGCCTTACGCGGTAGCCTATGTCGATGTGAATCCGCCACAAGTTATTCCCGGGGAGCCGGTCACGATCACGTTGGGATTCCGCAAGAATCATGCAATTGACTACACTCGTCCGCCGGTCGTGTATGTCCGGATGGATCACGAATCGTTGACTGGTCCGGGATGGCCAGGAGAAAAACTAATGCGGCGTCGGCAAGAGCGTGCGAGCGGCGTGTTTCATCGATTGCGGGCCGACCGCCGGCCGTTTAGCGGCCGCGCGGGGCTCGACCTGTGGCCAGAGGGAACGCTCATTTACGATAGCTACGAAATCACCGTTCCGCGCCATATGGCATTGGGGACGTATCAAGTGCAGGTTAAACCTGCGCTGGAAAACATCGTCGCCAACTTTCATCTTTCTGACTTGCTATTCAACCGCGATCAGTTCTCCGGAACAGCGTGCGCGTCACTACAGATTAGCGATCGCATGGTACGCGAATGAAGATTTGCTATGGAAGCGATGCGCCGTTTCTAGGTGGTGCCGAGAGGTTCGTCGAGTTGCTGGCGAAGGGGATGCTTGCGCGTGGTCACGATGTCTCGCTGGTTATGCGCTGCGCTGACGCGTCGTCACCGCTTGGCGGATGGGCACAGACGCTGAGCGATTGCGGAGTATCGGTTACCCCGGTCGACATGAATCTGCCTTACGGTCTGACGACGTTGGGAAGATTGCGCACTGCTTTTCGCGAACAGGTCCCCGATGTCGTTCACCTGAATATGCCCGGACCGTACGATGCACAGATGGCCGTGATGGCGCCTATGGCACGGCGTGCCGGCGCGCGGGGTGTTGTGGCCACCGAACATCTGCCGATGGTCTCGCCGTTGTGGAAGCGAGCGCTGGTTCGCCGTTGGGCGATGCGGTCGGTCGACATCGTAACCACTGTTTGTGCCGCCAACGTTCCTTTTCTCACGGGACAGCATCGGGTACCGGACAGCAAAGTGCGGGCGGTACACAACGGGCTCGACCGCGAACACGGCCGGGCCGAAGTCGATGTGACCGCGGTTCGACGACGGGCCGGTGTCGGCGACAACGATGTCGTCGTCTTGTTTGTTGGCAACCTCCTGCCCCACAAGGGGCTGTTGAGGGTTTTGCACGCAATGCCCTCCATTTCCGAGACGGCGCATTTGGTGGTGGTCGGTGACGGTCCCGATCGCGCTCATGGTGAGTCGCTGGCAGAGAAACTGGGGATCGCGTCGCGGGTTCACTGGCAAGGGCGGCTGGAAGCGAACGAAGTCCGCGATTGGATGCTGGCCGGCGATCTGCTTACCTTGCCATCAACCATTGAAGGGTTGCCGTATGTCATTATGGAAGCTATGGCGTGCGGATTGCCAGTGGTGGCTTCCAACGTATATGGGATTCCAGAAATGATTACTGCCCAAGAGAACGGCCTTCTAGTAAACCCAAACGATGTGGCCGCGATTGCCGCTGCGATTCACCGGTTGGTCGCCGACGCTACCTTGCGCGTGCAGATGGGCATTGCGGCACGCAAACGATTCGAGTTGGAGTTCACGCTGGAAACACACCTGGACAAGTTCGAGTCGATTTATCGTGAGGTAATCGGTGGCTAAACCACGCGTGCTTATTATCAAACCAGTCCTTCCGTACCCGCCCAATCAGGGAACACGGATCCTGTCGTTTGAAATTATTCAGACGCTTGCGCCCCACACCGAACTCACCGTCGCCTGCCGGACCGTGACCGACGAAGACACCGCCAATATCTCCGAGTTAGAAAAGCATTGCCATCGTGTCGTTGCGGTTCCGGCGCCAAACAAAAAATCCCTGCTGCATCGCATCGGCTTTAAACTGGGTTACGGGCTACAGTCGCTTCTGTTTCGGCGATCGCTGAAAGCGCTCTACGATTGTCCGGCTGCGTTTCGTCGTGCGGTTAGACAACTCGACCCCGAAAGCTTCGACTTGATTATTGTCGAATACTGGCAGTTGTTTCGAATGTTTCCACTGCTTCCGATGGACAAAGTCGTGCTATTGACCCACGACATCGATTGGGACAAGAACCGACGCGCGGCGTTATTAGACAAAATGGTGTTAAGCAAAATCGCGAAAGTACGCACCTGGCTTAACGAAAAGAACGAAGAGACAGCGGCGTATTTGACCGCGCGAAACATCTGGGCGCTTACCGAGCGCGACGCCGACGCGGTTCGCGAAGTAAACCCGAAAGCCAATGTCCAGGTGCTTCCGTTCGGGATTGATCCCGAACGCTTTCCGCCGCCCGACCAAGGTGTCGACCGGCGAGAGCGGATTCTGTTTATGGGGGCGATGAGCGCGCCGTTTAACATCGACGCGTTGGTGTACTTTGCCGAAAAAGTGATGCCTCACCTGGATGAGTTCACCGGAGAGATTGCCATTGTCGGCGGGGAACTGCCCGAGCCCGCCCGCTTTCTGCTGGCCGATGACCGCGTGAAAGTTGTAGGTCGAGTTCCGGATGTCGCACCCTACCTGGCGGAGTCGGCGGCCATGGTCATTCCCATGCGGTTTGGGGGCGGTTTGCGAATCCGGATTTTGGAGGCCATGATGGCGGGCCTCCCATTGGTCTGTACGACCGTCGCCATCGCCGGCATGGATTTCGAAATCGGCCGTCACTACCGCCATGCCGACCGCCCAGAGGCGATCGCGGCCCATCTGATGGACCTGGTTGACGACCGGGAATCCGCCCAGATGATGGCCCAGAATGCCCGGGAACGGGTTATTGGGCGCTATAGCACCCCGGTTACCCGCCCTCAACTGGTACAAATGGCGCTGGACCAAGCAATTGTGAAATCTACGTGAGAATCGGCCAAATGGCCGTGGGGACGCCACTTATCCACATTTGACTGTGGTGGCGTCGGGGCCATTTGTGATACAATCTCTAATTGAAGTGTCAGGGGAGGAGTACTCAGCACGGCAATCAGGGATTTATGGGGCCTAAGCAAAGAGTACCGTTCCTGGATCTGAAAGCCCAACACCAGGGGCTACGCACGGAGATTGACGAGGCGGTTCGCCGCACGCTGGACAGCAACGAGTTTGTGCTGGGATCACAACTCCGCGAATTCGAAGAAGAGTACGCGGCGTTTTGCGGAACCAAGCATGCAATCGGGGTTAGTTCCGGCACCGCCGCTCTCCATCTTGCGTTGCTCGCCTTGGGGGTAGGTCCGGGGGACGAAGTCATCACGACACCGGTGTCATTCGTGGCAACGGTGGAAGCAATCATGTACACCGGTGCGACGCCAGTGTTTGTAGACATTGCCGATGACACACTCAACCTTGACCCCACGCTGATTGAACGAGCGATTACTCCTCGTACCAAGGTAATTCTTCCTGTCCACTGGTTTGGCGAGATGTGCGACATGCAGCCGATCGGCGACATCGCACGACGCCATAACCTCGAAATCGTCGAAGACGCAGCGCAAGCGCACGGCTCGACGTTTCAGGGCAAAAAGGCTGGGAGCTTTGGCGCGGCAGCGGGGTTTTCCTTCTACCCGTCTAAGAACCTGGGCTGTGCGGGAGACGGCGGCGCCATCACGACTGACCGTGATGACGTTGCCACTGACATCAGAGCGCTTAGGCACCATGCGCAGTACGAATCGAACGTTTTCCCCCGGCTTGGCTTTAACTGTCGGTTGGATTCGATTCAGGCAGGGATTCTGAGCGTAAAGCTCAAACGGCTGGAAGGGTGGAACCAACGCCGCCGAGAGATTGCCGGACGATACAAGGAACGCCTCCAAGGGACGGGGTACAGGTTCCAGGAGACAATCACCGGCTCGGTTCCGTCCAATTACATATTTGCGGTTCGACATCCGAATTCTGCGGGCGTGCGTAAAGCACTCGACGATGCAGGAATCGGGTGGGGCAGGCACATAGTACCGCCCATACACCAGCAACCTGGTTACCAACACCTTGTTAAGGCAGGGGAAACGTTACCGGTAAGCGAACAACACTGGAAAGACCTTGTTTCCTTACCTGTATTTCCCGAACTGAGCGACGAACAGGTGGATTACGTAGCCGACGTGCTGGGTGGCGTGGAAGTTTCGGTCTAAGTGTCGAGCCAAAACTTCGAAGGATTAGCAGCTGTGAAAAAGAACACCGCAGTGTATCAGTACCCCGATCACAAGGTGGTCCCCCTGTTCGCGGCCGAGTCAGTATCCGGCGGTGTAGCGGGAGACGCCAGCAAGGCGCCGTCACGATTGGATCTCGCGTGCAAGCGCGCGATTGATCTGTTTGTGTCGTTGTCTGTCCTGGTTTTCGGGATGCCCTTCTATCTTCTCATGGCAGCGATGATAAAGCTGACCTCGGAAGGGCCGGTCTTGTTTGTGCAAGAGCGGATTGGCAAGGACGGGCAACCATTTCAGTTTTATAAGTTTCGGACTATGGTGGTGAACAACGACGACGCCACCCACCGTGACTTTGCCAAGAGTTTTATCAGCGGCAAAGGGATGGACGAAGAAACCGGTACGTTTAAGATGGCTGCTGACCCGCGGGTTACGCCAATTGGCCGGTTCCTGCGCCGTACCAGTCTCGACGAACTTCCGCAGTTGATTAACGTGCTGCGGGGGGAAATGAGCATCGTCGGGCCGCGACCGCCGTTGTCCTACGAGTTGGACCACTACAAAGAGTGGCACAAGGGTCGCCTGGCTGCGACACCAGGGTTAACCGGTTTGTGGCAGGTCAGCGGACGTAGCACGGTTCCTTTCGATGAAATGGTCATGCTGGACCTGTACTACATCGAAAACTGGTCGTTAAGCTTGGATATTAAAATCATGCTTCGAACGATACCCGTTATGTTCTTCGGCATAGGCGGTTATTAGAACCCAACAGCGAAAGATGGGCAGTACGTGTTAAGTGTTGGTGTTATCGGGTGCGGTTACTGGGGACCAAACCTGATTAGAAATTTTAACTCGCTCAGAGATTCTCGGGTTGCCGTCTGTTCTGACCTCGATCAAGGCCGCCTTGATCACATGAAGTCGTTGTATCCGTCGATCGACGTGACCACCGACTACAAGAACATTCTCAGTCGTCCCGATGTGGACGCGGTCGTTATTGCGACGCCGCCGCCCACCCACAAGCCGCTTGCCATGGAGGCACTTGCCGCCGGGAAGCATGTGTTCGTGGAAAAGCCGTTGTCGGTTTCTGTGGCTGAGGGCGAGGAAATGGTTGCCGCCGCTAATCAAGCCGATCGCAAATTGATGGTCGGACACACCTTTGTGTACACCGCAGCGGTAAACAAGATCAAAGATCTGATTGCGTCCGGCGAGTTGGGCGACATTTATTACATCAGCACCGAGCGCGTGAACCTGGGGATCTTTCAGGAGAATATCAACGTCGTCTGGGATCTGGCGCCGCACGATATCTCGATCCTCAACTATATTCTGGACTCGGCGCCGGAAGCGGTGTCAACGGTAGGGGAGTCGTACATCCGCGACACCACCGAAGACGTTGCCTTTTTGACGCTTCGCTATCCGCGCAACGTGATGGCCCACATCCATGTGAGCTGGCTGAATCCAAATAAGATTCGGCAGACCACGGTCGTGGGCAGCAAGAAGATGCTGGTCTACGATGACGTCAGCTCGCTGGAGAAGATTCGGATCTATGACAAAGGTGTTACCAAACAACCGCATTACGACACCTTTGGGGAGTTTCAGCTAAGCTATCGTTTTGGGGATATTTTCATTCCCAAGCTGGACGATAGCGAACCCTTGAAGGTTGAGTGCCAGCACTTCGTGGATGCCATCAACAGCGGCATTGACATGCGGAGTTCGGGTAACAACGGGCTAGACGTGGTTCGAGTGCTGGAAGCCTCGGACATCTCGCTGCGCGAGAACGGTCGCATGGTTGATCTGGTCAATTCGGCCAGCAACATTGACTAAAACCGACGCCTGCCCCCGACTCGGCCCCGGGACGGCTGATCAAACATCCCGAAGTTGGTAACGACCATGGTTACAACCGCTGTTCAGTATCCCACCGACGCCATTATCGCGATTACCTACCGCTGCGATGCCCGCTGCGAAATGTGCAACATTTGGCAGATTAAACCGCAGGAGTTTCTTTCCGTCGACGACTACGCGAAAGTGCCATCCACGCTTAAGGATATCAATATCTCGGGCGGGGAAGCGTTTATGCGCAAAGATGTCGTGGACATTGTAAAGGTGATCCATCAGAAAACCGATAACCCTCGCATCGTCGTTTCCACCAACGGCTTTCGAACCAAGCAAATCATCGAGGGTATGGAGGAGCTTCGCAAGACCATCCCGAATATCGGCATTGGCGTGTCGCTTGACGGCATTGGCGAAACGCATAATCAGATTCGTGGAATCAAGAATGCGTGGGATCGTTCCACCGAAACCCTTCGGCAGTTAAAAGAACGCGGGTTTACCAACGTGCGCATTGGATTTACCGCGATGAACGAGAACGTCCATGAAATGCCAAAGGTGTATGACTACGCCAACTCGCTGGGCTTTCAGTTCACTACCGCTGTTGCGCAGAACTCGGATATTTACTTTTCGACGTCGGTAAACCAGGACGTTCAAGATCATAACCTCTATGATGCCCTGGGATATGTCATGCGGCGCGAGCTGATGAGCTACCATCCTAAGCGCTGGTTGCGGGCCTATTTTGAATCGGGCACGCTGCAGTTCAACAAGGACAAGACGCGGATGCTCAAGTGTCGCGCCGGGCACGAGTTCTTCTATCTGGCGCCCGAAGGGCTGGTGTATCCGTGCTTGACCATTCCCTCGCCGATGGGCGACCTTAAAGGTCACTCGTTTGAAGACGTGTGGGAAAGCGATCGCGCCAATACGGTTCGCAACGAAATTGACGGCTGTGAACAATGCTGGATGATTTGCACCGCCCGTTCCGGGCTTAAGAAGAGCCTTCCAAAAGCGTTTGGCTGGATCGCGAAAGAAAAGCTTCGTTCGCACTTGGCCAGCTAGCGCTTTGAATGGTAGTACTGCAAGCCAACAAGTTTTTCTACGAAAGAGGTGGCACCGAGCGCTACCTCTTTCTGCTCTGTGACGCGCTCGTCGAGCGCGGCCATCAGGTTGTGCATTTCTCAATGCACGATCCTCGCAATCAACCGTCCCCGCAAAGTGAATACTTTGTAGAGTCGCGTGACTTCGAAAACATTCCCCGAGGTCTGGCCGCACTGCGTTCGGCCAGGCGGTTTATTCGCTCTGAAGAGGCTGCCGAGAAGTTCGCGCGACTACTTGACGACACCCAACCCGATGCGGTTCACCTGCATAACATCTACCACCAGCTCACGCCGTCGATCATCCCGGAAGCGGTAAAGCGCGACATTCCCGTCGTCATGACGCTTCACGACCACAAGTTGGTGTGTCCCAATTATGGACTCTTTGCCAACGGTGAGTATTGTTATCGATGTCGCGGCGGGCAGTTTTATCGAGCGTCGCTTGCGCGATGCTCAGGAGGCTCGCTAGCCCGCAGTACGCTTCTTGCGGCCGAGTCGTACTGGCAGCAGTGGTCGGGTGTGTACGACCGCGTCACTCATTTTCTTACCCCCTCAGCTTACCTGCGCGACGTTATGATATCCGACGGAATGTCACCGCGCCGTGTCACCCATGTGCCCGCTTTTGTGGAGTCGTCGACGTGGTCGCATCCCGAAGATCACGACGGCTACGTGTTGTATTTTGGTCGCTTGAGCGCTGAGAAAGGGCTCGATTGTCTGTTGGATGCCTTCGCGCAGTTGCCTGACATTCAGCTTAGGGTGGCGGGTTCCGGGCCCGAGGAGCTTCGACTTCGCGCCCGCGGCGAGTCGATGGCAAATGTGACCTTCGTTGGGCAGTTGCAACGCGATGCCATGACCAAAGCAATCGCGCGCGCGGCTTTGGTGGTGGTGCCGACGGTATCGGCCGAGAACGCGCCGTTTAGTGTGGTGGAAACGGCCATGGCTGGCGTTCCCGTTGTCGTTTCCAATCGCGGAGGACTTCCCGAGTTGGCCGATCTGGTCGGAGGGATCACGTTTCCAGCGGGTAACGCGAGCGCCCTGGCAGAGGTGCTTCGCAAGGCGTGGCAAGACCTCCCCGCGTTGCGTCAGGCCGCTATCGCCGGACGTGATCGTACCGCGCAACATTTTGATCGCGACCGTCATCTGCAAGCTCTCGAACACATCTACCAGCGCCGGGCGGTGATGTCGTGAGCCAGTACCTGGAGCGACCACTACGCATTGCCATGATTGGGCAAAAGAGTGTGCCCGCGCGATACGGTGGCGTTGAAACTCATGTCGACAACATCGCCACCCGTCTGGCCGCCAAAGGGCATGAGGTGTGGGCGTTTTGTCGTTCGCGCTACACGCCAGCGCGTAACGGTTACATTCCACCGGATGGGTATCGTCAGACTGACGATGTTCACACGTACAAAGACGTCCGGCTGGCCTACCGTCCGAGCATCAACACCAAACACCTTGACGCTACCAGCCATACCTTCTTTTGTGCGTTGGAATCAGGACTGCGTCACCAGTTCGACATTGTGCACTTTCATGGGATTGGTCCGTCCGCGTTTGTTCCCGTTCCGCGATTGTTCGGACGAACGGTGATTAGCACCATGCACGCGTTGGATTGGCGGCAGGTAAAGTGGGGCGAGCGCGCCAAGCGATTGCTGAAGAACGGGGAGGCGACGGGCGCGCGCAAGAGCCATGGCGTTATTGCTGTCTCTAAGATTATTCAAGAGTACATGCGCAGCGAGTACAGTGTAACCGCGCGTCACATACCCAACGGTGCCACAATTCGCGATCAACACGGACGCGGTGACATCGCACGGTGGGGGTTGGACGGCGGCGACTACATTCTGTCGGTCGGCCGGATCATTCCCGATCGTGGTTTGCATCACTTGCTACGCGCGTTTGCGCAACTCGATAATCCCATCAAGTTGGTGATCGTAGGGTCCGAAGCGCCGCGCACAGAATACAGCGAACACTTGTTGGAACTTGCCAACGACCGCGTTATCTTTACGGGCGATCTGTTTGGCGACGTGTTGCAGGACCTTTACGCAAACTGTCTGTTCTACGTACTGCCGTCGGAGGTCGAAGGTCTGCCGATTACCCCCTGCGAAGCCATGGCCCACCGGCGGGCGGTTTTGCTGAGCGGCATTCCCGAAAACCGCGAAGTTGGTGGCGATGCGGCGTTGTTCTTCGAGAGCGCGAACGTCGAGGACTTATACCTGCGGCTCCGCTATCTGCTGGAGCAAAAGGGCGAGCGCGACCGGCTGGCGGCAATGGGTTTTGAGCGGGCCCGGGCGTTCTACAACTGGGACGTGATTGCCGAACAGACCGAGACGTTTTACTACGATGTGCTGCGGGAACGCGGACGCCTGGGGTCGGTATAAAAATAAAGCACTGCGATTTGGGAGGAGAAGTGACGTGAAAGTAGCCCTGTATCTAATTGTGATCACTAGTGTTATGGCGGCCGGATGCGCGCCGTCGAGCAAGTACGCGACGCCTCAGACCCAGCCCGCCGAAGGCGATTATGACTTCCGCACCGAGGGAAAAGTCCCGGCGCCGGTGCCTGCGGCCGAACAAGCCGACGTTGAGGAAATCGAGTATACGCCGAAACCGGTTGTAGCTCAGGAAGTAACGCCGGCGCCGCCCACGAGCGCTCCCGCGCCTGCTTCTGGCGCGCAGATGGTTGCGGTGCAGGGATTCCGGGTGCAGCTCTTCGCCAGTCAATCGCCGGAAATCGCCGAAGAGTTTCGCGCCGCCGCGGCGGGGCAGCTGGCGATGACCTGCCACGTGACACCCGAGCAAGGCCTGCACAAAGTCCGCGTTGGTGATTTTCGTACGCGGGAAGAGGCCGATGCGGCGCTAAAGAAAATTCGCGCGGCCGGATATCCCGAAGCATGGGTGGTAAAAGCCTTTATAGAAGCGCCAATTCAGGGGCAGTAGTGCGGAGGTGCTCGATGCGCTTTGCCGTTGACACCAGCGAAGTTGCGGCTATAATGGCAAAAGCCCGGTTGGCCAAAAGCCACCGGGCGCCTGTTTCACAATTACCGCTAGATGACGGAGCGGGAATAGCTCAGTGGTAGAGCACAACCTTGCCAAGGTTGGGGTCGCGAGT
>CAZPQK010000017.1:0-41304 GCA_964588695.1 uncultured bacterium | reverse complement strand
GGAATAGCTCAGTGGTAGAGCACAACCTTGCCAAGGTTGGGGTCGCGAGTTCGAATCTCGTTTCCCGCTCCATTTTTTCCTCGCCAACATAGCGACCCAGAATCGGAGGCGGCATAGCCAAGTGGCTAAGGCGACGGTCTGCAAAACCGTTATCCCCGGTTCGAATCCGGGTGCCGCCTCCAACTTTTTGCCCCCCAGGCCCACCGCCAAACGTTGCGTCACGTATGTGAAGATACTCACGTGCCCGTGTGTCGTGATCTGGTCGCAACAGGCACGCCGCTAGCGGTTTACCAGGAACCTGCCGCAAGGCGTCGTCGTCGGAGCTCCCTCTACTTCAGCAAAACCATCTTTTTGGACTGAACGAACCCCGGCGCGGTCAGGCGATACACATACACGCCGGACGCGACCGGCCGATCGTTCTGATCGCGGCCGTCCCAAGTGATCGCGTGGGTACCGCCGGATCCGTGGGCTCGGGCAAAACGTTTTACCAACTGCCCGGTAACGCTATAGATATCGAGCGTGACCTCGGCAGGTCCGGCGATTCGATACTGAATCGTGGTTTGAGGATTGAAGGGATTTGGATGATTGTTCAGTAGCTCGTGGTTGGCCAGCGGCGAGTCGGTGGAAGCCGCGGTGCCGGCTAGCGGCTGCGAGCCGTACAATCGATTGCAGGTATTGTTGTTCGGTGCGGCTGGTGACGACGGGATCGGACGAAAATCGTTGTTTGATAGATCGTAAAAGAACGGGGAAGCCACCACGTTGCCGCCGCCGACGAACATGTTACATAGGGCGTTCCCGCGCGTGTTCTCATACATCAGGTTGCACCTGACCAGCGCCGGGTTGCTCTCGCCCTGACAGTAGAACGCTTTGGTGTCGTTAAAGGCAACAACGTTGTATTCGACCAGGTTAAACATGCCTCCAACTTTGATTGCGCCAGAAAAACTCGGGTGAGCGGTGGTGCCTACAATGGTGTTATTGGCACACCGAGCCGTCCAACGAAAGCCGCGGTCGAACGATGCCGTGAGATTTATGGTGCCGCCCTGCGAATGTGTGTTATTGACGAACGTGTTGTTCTCGATACGGGATTGAAGTACGGGCTGAAACACCGCGATAACTGAAGACCCTCTGCTTTCGTTGGCTTCTAGCCAGCAATTCCGAACGTCCAGACTTCCCACGGATGAGCTAATCGCGGCGGGACCGAAAAGTCCGTAATTATCCAGAAGCGTACAGTTCTCGACGGTTATATAGCTCTCTCGTCCGCGAATCACTCCGGCTTCGCCACCTATGTTGTCGCGAAATATGCAATTGCTCACGCGTAGGGTTACCTTCTCTAGCGCGGAAATCGGCGCGATTCCAAACGTTTCCGTCCAGCTGTTTACAATACTGACCCCCTCCAGTACGGATTCCTGCGGGCCAGAAAACGCAAACGCACGGTCAAGCCGCATACAGTCAATTACCGTGGCTTCGGGACCATCGGTAGAACGGATAACAATAGAATCGAAGATTTCGATGTTACGGTTGCGGCCAGCCACATACGCTCCCGGCCCCAAAAGGAGAGTGTCGCCCGGCGAGGCCGAGTCGACACCCGTCGCAATGTTGGGAACTTCGCCCAACCCATCAGCTTGAATCCACCAGGTCCTGGCGGTTACCGGCGCCGCGATGACGATTACAAGTGATGCCAGCAATATCGTTTTTCTCATTTAACTCGTCCCTTATGAGCATTGGGCGTCCACTTCGCTCCCCATATTTGGGTCGGACAGTCAGTCGGGTTTTGCAGAAGAAAGATGAAATTCTTCAGGGGCACGGCGAATTACCTCCTAAAGCCACTTTTTAGCCGCCCCAACGAGCGAGTCGTGTTTGGCAGCGGAGAAGCGACCAGTGGGCTCCAGGACATCCCGTCCCACGCGGCGATGTATCCCACGGCCGTGCCGCCAGCTTCGGTAAACGTGCCGCCAGCGATGAGCAGACTGTCGGTTGCGACCAACGCGTTAACAGACGCGCTTACTCCCGTGCCGATCGCTGTCCACTCACCCCCATTCCACCCAGCCAGATTCCGAGCCGTAGTACCCCGCAGTTCGCCGAACGAGCCGCCAGCGAAAGTGCTCCCGTTGAACTGTGCCAACGCGTTGATAACTCCGCCGGCGCGGATCATCGGCGTCATGGTTCCGTCGCCGAGTCCCACGGGTGTAGTTGCGTTCACCAAACGAACCAGGCTGTACGGACTCCCCAGAAGCACGGCCGATCCGGTGCTCACAAATGCACCGGCAACAAGCAGGTCGTTGCCGTCAGCAAGTATTGCGTTTACCGACGTGCATGGTGTGCATTCAACGCCACCGTTGACGCTTCCCGCGTGATTTGACAGCACCGCAGGAGTTGCGCGTGACAAGGTAGCTTCGTCGGGTCGCGTCGAGCCCGGAAAGAGCAGCACTCCACCTACGTATATCGTCCCGTCGTTTACCGCAATCGAGCGAATGTCGTGGAGGATGCCCGGCGGAATGCCGCCCATTACCAGCCACGAGCTACCACTCCATCGCGCCAGCCCATTCGCCGGGGTGCTTTCGTTTACCCAGTCAAACCGCCCGCCCACGAGGAGTCCGGAACCGTCGACCCAGAGCGACTTGACAACTGCGCCGACTCCGGCCACGCCGCCGCCAACGGGGTGCCAGTTCGACCCGTCCCAACGCGCAACCCCAGTAGCGGCAGCCCCGCCCGCAGCGGAGAACGCCCCGCCGACGTAGAGAATGTCGCCGTCAACAGCTAGCGCGAAGACGGTCCCGTCGACGCCGGCCCCCAGCGGGCTCCATTCCGAGCCCGTCCAGGCCGCGACATGATTGGCCGGAATCGTACCAGCGGCGGTAAACTCACCACCGACATACACGGTGCCGGAACCGTAGGCGAGTGCGTATACCGGCGCATTGACGCCTTGGCCCCAGGCGTTACGGGCGACGAGCAAAGAGAGGATTAAAAGAAGCTGTAAAGTTCGGCGCATAGGTACCAGTTTACCACGCTAGTGGCACCGTGCGTGCAAAGTCGGCCTGGGTAGTTGACAGTGGATGCTTAACGTAAGATAGAGTTAAGCGGCTGTTAAGAAGGAGTCGGCATGAAGACCCAAAACCGATACGGGATGATGGGAACCAGTATGGGCTGGATCGCCTTCGCGGCGACCCTTGTTTTTTTGTTCCGTCTAGCGGCGTGGTTACAACCCGCGAAGCCTCAGTTGCTCCCCGACGCTGTGCTGGTTCCCGCAGGGATTGTTGGTCTCATTTATCTGATCGCCGGACTCTTTGTTTGGTCTTCTGAAGGAACACCTTTAAGCCGAGTCTTCCTGGTCTATGCTTTCGCCCACGCCGTCAGCTGGGGAGGGGCCGCACAACTTGCCGGCGGAAGTGTCGAGGTTGTGGTGGTCTCGCTGGTTGCGAGTGCGGGGGCAATTGCTGCCACGGCGTTTGTCGATCTTGCACTCCGATACCCTGACCTGATGCGAGGGACTGACCGGCTTCGACGCATACTCTACTTTCCCTGTGTGATGCTGGTCGCTGGTGCATTCACTACGCCGTTGTGGATACAGGGGAGTGATGTGGCGGTGCTTCGGATGGTTAACATCTTCTCGTTTGTCGTCGCTAGCATTGGGGGACTTATCTTTGTCGCGCGCTGGATTCGCGTAAGCTCCAATCAACGGCGGGCCCAGTACCTCACCTGGATCGTTTCAGTTTTGCTGACAACGCGCGCGGCAGAGTTGTTGGCGCGTTGGGATGTAATCCCGGGCACTTTCTACGCATGGCGACTTTTATACCTTTTAGAACCGATTGTACTCGCTGCTGCGCTCTATGCGCTGGAACGCCGACCCCACTTTGCGCCACTGCCGCCAACGCGGAGAGGCGCTCCAGGCGCTCCCGTGGGTTCGACCGGACAGTCGGTGAATTCGGAAACCACCTGACGAATGTGGGCACAGTAGGCTAGCCTCTCGGCAAAGGAGAGGCTATGCACAGCAATGATTTTGATCGGGTTTTTCGTGAGCGGCGCACCGTTAAACTGCTTGCGGATTCCCCCCAGCCAGCCGCTACCGATCGCGAAACCGTTAGAGAACTACTGGAATGCGCGCATTGGGCGCCTTTTCACCTGGTCGCCGACGCAAGTCACCGGCAGAACGACCTCACGTCCCCGGTGCCGTGGCGGGCTTACGTGTTAGACGTCGAAGCCTGTCGTGCTTCGCGGGAGATGCTGCTTTCGCTCGGCGACCGTGGCAAAGTACCGCAGCTTCTGGCCTGTGCCTCGGCGGCAATCGTCGTGACATGGCTGCCCAGCCCGAATGATGCGGATGAACTATTTTCGCCGACCCAGGTGAACATGGAACATATCGCGGCGGCGGGGGCAGCGATTCAAAACATCCTTCTGGCCGCGACGTGCCGCCAGATTCCCAACTACTGGTCGAGCGGTGGTGCGCTGCGAAAGCCTGAGTTTCTGGCGCGCCTCGGTGCGGGCGGGGGAGAGATCCTGCTGGGCGTCGTGTTCCTGTTTCCGGTCGAGGCTAATCTTGAAACCGCAAAACCAGGAAAGCTTCGAGATGAGCGTGGGACCGTGGCCGAATGGTCCCGTTGGGCGTCCAGTGGAGCCTTTGATGCGGCGTAAAGGTCGTAACGTTAAGAATAGCGGGGTATTAGCGCCCTATGGGAAATGTTTCACAAAACCCATTGACAAGAGGCGAGCGGGGAAAATAAACTAGTAGTTGATCGCATAACCTTATATTCATCTATCTGAGGAGTGGGTTCCATCCTCGTCGAAAAACGGCTAGCGCTCGTCTTATCTCCCGACCGCCTCCGTGGCTTCGGGTTCGCCGCATAGCAGGGTGTACAGAAACGAAGTCCATGAAGATCTCAGCGGAATATGCCTATCTGGACGACGCCAACTTTCGTTTGCGTAACTCGTCTCCAGACGATGTAAACCACATGGTTTTCCATGTGGAGTTGGATTGTCCGGCGTGCGTATTTCGGATTGAAGCGCTACAAAACGAGTTTGAAGAGGTTGAGTGGTTGCGCGTGGACGCAAGCCGAAGCACGGCGGAAATGCGCGTTCGCGCCGGAGCGTCGGTTGTGCCCGTGGTCGAAAGGCTGGCGACCATGGGGCACGACCCGCGCCCGCTTAGCTATCAGGCGTTCATGGATGATAGTGGCCGGCGAGCGCAGCGCGCGTTGCTTGCGCGCATGGGTGTATCAGCCGCGATGGCGGGCAACATCATGCTGTTGTCGACGTCGCTTTATGCAGGTATCGACCGCCCCGACATCGCACGCGCATTCGAATGGTTAATGGCGATCTTGTTCTTACCGGTCCTTGTGTTCGGCGCCACGCCGTTTCTGCGGTCAGCATGGCATGCTGTGCTTCACGTGCGACCGTCAATCGATATCCCGCTTGCCAGCGCTATCGTTCTGGGTGGGGCGTTAAGTACGTATCACCTGGTCATCGGTAACGGCGATCTCTACTATGACTCGCTCGCCGTGCTGGTTGCGCTTCTTTTGGGGAGTCGGTATGTGCTCGCCCGCCTGCAAGCCAACTACCTGGGCGCATCCAATCTGGTTTCGTTTCTGGAAACCAAGAATGTCACCGTTGTCGATCGGGCGACCGGTACAAAACAACAAATACCCACCGATCAGGTAAACCTGGGGGATTGCGTGGCGGTTTCACGCGGCGATCGTCTTTCGGTCGACGGGATTGTGGAAGCCGACGCCTGGTTTGACACATCGGTGATTAGCGGCGAAAGCAAACCGCAATTGGTTGCTGCTGGAAACGAAGCATTCGCGGGATGTCGACTGTTAAGTAACGACATCCAGTTGGCAGTTAGCGCAGTGGGACGAGAAACTCGCGTCGGCGCACTCTTGCGCGCGGCGGAAGTCGAATCGACACGCGTTACGCCACTGGTTTCCCTCACCGATCGCGTTGCTCAAGCCTTCACCATTGTTGTCTTAGTTGTCGGCTTGGTTTTCACATTAGGTTACGCGACGGTGGACGCAGCCGAAGCGATCCGGCGAGGGTTGGCGCTTGTGATTCTTGCGTGCCCGTGCGCGTTAGCGCTGGCTACACCCCTGGCGCAGAGCCTGGGTTTGCGCCAAGCCGCACGCGGTGGCTGTGTCGTTAAAAGATCCGAGGCGCTGGAACGCCTTAACGATGTCCGTCAGGTGTTTGTAGACAAGACCGGAACGCTGACTACCGGCGAGATGAGCGTTCGTCATTGGTATCCGCACGCACCAACAGCAGCTCAACAGGCCATCATCCATGCGCTCGAGTCGCCAGCCAACCACCCAATCGCGACCGTCTTGACCAACGTGTGCGCGGGTGACGGAGTGTCTGTGGCATATGACTGGAAAGAAGTGCCCGGTTTAGGGGTAAGCGGCTCGGTCAATGGTCGGCATTACGCGCTGCGCGCTGCGTCTGCCAACGCCATTGCTTCGCTTAATGTACGATTGGGCAACGACACCATAGTGGCGCTCTATTGTGACGACGAACCGATACTGGCCGTCGCTATCGGCGATACGATTCGTGACGACGCCGTCGAATCGCTCGAACGCCTTCGTCGCTTGGGAATTGACAGTTCGTTATTAACCGGCGATCGTGCTGGCGCTGGTGCGGCGGTCGCATCCGCCGTTGGAATTGCTTCCTCGAAGACCTTTACGGAGCAAACTCCGGAGGAAAAACTGGCGCGGGTTGCCGCCACCCGTGACGCAGCCATGATTGGCGACGGCGTCAACGACGCACCCGCGCTAGCGGCCGCCTCGGTAGGTATTGCCGTAAAGGGAAGCATGGATGCAAGTTTTCGAGTGGCCGATGTGTATCTGGCGCGCGCGGGACTTGCTGGCGTTGCCGATGTGTTCGAACTGGCTCGGCAAACCATGAACGTTATCCGGCGCAATCTCATTGGTTCGCTCGTATACAACGTCGTCGCGGGAGGGTTGGCGTTGACGGGTTTTGTGAACCCGCTTGTTGCCGCCGTGCTAATGCCAATTAGTTCCACGGTGGTCGTCGCAGCTACGGTGCTGGGAATGCGACGTGCCGAAACCGTTCAGGCGCGGCCAATCGCCCCGGCAATGACATCCGCGGAGGTATCCGCGTGAACATCCTTTTTCTTACGATTCCGATTTCTCTTTTGCTTGCGCTGTTTTTTGTCGTCGCTTTCGTCATAGCAGCGCGGCGCGATCAGTTTGACGACCTGGTGACGCCGGCCTACCGCATTCTATGGGACGACGGCGAATCGATGCCCTCATCCGAAAACAAGGAAGGTGAAGATGTCTGAGCAAGCGGCTTCGCTGCCGTTGGAAAACGGAGACACCTCGCTCATCAATACCTACGACGACGACGTGGTTAAGAAGTTCCTCTTTGCGACCATGCTTTGGGGAATTGTCGCGTTTCTGGTGGGATTGGTTGTGGCTTTGGAACTGGCCAACTGGCGGACCAATCTTAACCTGCAATGGCTGACGTTCGGTCGCTTGCGTCCATTGCATACCAATGCGGCGATTTTTGCGTTCGCGGGCAACGCCATATTTGCAGGAATCTATCATTCCACGCAACGATTGTGCAAAACGCGCATGTTTTCGGACTTGCTCAGCAACATTCACTTTTGGGGATGGCAACTGATTATCGTAGCGGCGGCAATCACCCTGCCGCTGGGATTTACCCAAAGTAAAGAATACGCTGAGCTGGAATGGCCCATTGACATCGCGATAGCTGTGGTGTGGGTCGTGTTCGCTGTGAACTTCTTCGGAACACTGGCACGCCGACGCGAAAAGCATCTGTACGTGGCTTTATGGTTTTACATCGCAACCATTGTGACCGTCGCGGTGCTACATATCGGCAACTCAATAGAAGTGCCGGTGGGATATCTCCAGAGCTATCCCGTGTACGCGGGAATTCAAGACGCCCTGGTTCAGTGGTGGTACGGACACAACGCAGTCGCATTTTTTCTGACCACGCCGTTCTTGGGGCTTATGTATTACTACATCCCCAAGGCGTCGGGTCGACCAATCTACTCCTACCGCCTTTCGATCATTCACTTCTGGGCGTTGATCTTTATCTATATTTGGGCGGGCCCGCATCACCTGCTAAACACCGCTTTGCCGGATTGGGCGCAAACCCTCGGAGTTGTCTTTAGCGTGATGCTGTGGGCGCCAAGCTGGGGCGGAATGATCAATGGGTTGTTAACGCTTCGAGGTGCGTGGCACTTGTTACGCACCGAACCCATCATCAAGTTCCTGGTAACAGCGGTAACGTTCTATGGCATGAGCACTTTCGAAGGGCCGTTGCTTTCCATTAAGGCGGTTAGTTCGCTGGCGCATTATACCGACTGGATTATCGGGCACGTGCATGGCGGAGCATTGGGCTGGAACGGTTTTCTTGCCTTCGGGATGGTGTATTACCTGGTCCCAAAACTTTATAACACGACCCTGTACAGCAAGAAACTCGCAGAAACACACTTCTGGTTTGGGTTGTTCGGAATTCTCATCTACTACATTTCGATGTGGGCAGCCGGAATCACGCAAGGCCTGATGTGGCGAGCTATCGGCGCCGATGGGTTTCTGGTGTACCCCGACTTTGTAGAAACGGTGCTGCGTATCGCTCCGTTGTATTGGGTGCGCGCACTGGGCGGCGCACTGTACATCGTCGGCGCTTGCGTGGGTATCTACAACCTTGTTAAAACCGTTCAATCGGGGCAGCCGGTTCGCGAGAAAATAGTCGCTCCGGTGATCAGCCGGCACTCCAACGAGCACGAGACCGGGCATCGCAAGCTCGAAGGCCTCGCGACTACCTTTACCGTGCTGGCGGTGGTTGCCATCCTCGTTGGTTCGGTTATTGAAATCGTCCCGGTGCTGTCGTTACACAAACACATCGACACTGACGTGCTGGTAGAACCGTACACGCCGCTGGAGCAGGCGGGGCGCGACATCTACGTGCGTGAGGGTTGCTATACCTGTCATTCGCAAATGATCCGAACCCTCCCGTTTGACGTTGTCCGCTTTGGTGCCGCATCGACGGTAGAGGAATCCATGTACGACCGCCCATTTCAGTGGGGATCCAAACGCACCGGCCCCGACCTCGCACGGTTGGGCAACAAGTATCCCGACCTCTGGCACTATCGCCATATGTTGAACCCGCGCGATGTCGTCCAGAAGTCGATCATGCCCAACTACCCGTGGCTCTTCACGCAAAAGACCAATTTCTTTTCGTTGCGGCGGAAACTTTCGGTAATGAAATCGTTGGGCGTTCCGTACACAGATGACGAGGTTGCGAACGCCGACTTACTGGCCGAGCAACAGGCACAAGTTATTGCCGACGGTTTGTTTAGCCAGGGAGTCGAAGAAGACAACCTCGAGCAAAAGGAAATCGTCGCTTTGATCGCGTACTTGCAGTGTCTGGGAACGAAAACCTCGCAACCCATCGCGTCCGAGCAGCCCGCAGCTAGCGGAGGTACACAATGAAGAAGGAAGCGTTAGCCGCGGTGCCGGCCGCCGAATGGGCGCTGGTACCATTG
The DNA here is from genome assembly GCA_964588695.1 of uncultured bacterium. GTDB lineage: Bacteria > Krumholzibacteriota > Krumholzibacteriia > WVZY01 > JAKEHA01 > CAZPQK01. Next base: position 31,790 of record CAZPQK010000017.1, on the reverse strand, counting down.
GTTTTGTTTTTCGTGTTTTTCACGGTGCTGTGGTTGTGGACGTATCGCCGCGGCGGCAGCGAGCATTATCGTCGACTGGCGCAAATGCCACTCGAGAAGGGAGACGAATAATGGTAGACCGGCCCGATCTCGACAAGCCAATCGAAGGCCACGAATATGATGGCATCCAAGAGCTAAACAATCCGCTCCCAAAATGGTGGCTAACGACCTTCTATGGCACGATCATCTTTGCCCTCATCTACTTTGGCTATCATCAGATCTATGACCCCAAAGGGCAATACGATCATCTTGCCGATAACTTGCAGTCGGTGTTAACGCTACAGGAAGAAAGCCGCATCGACGTTGGTGATATCCATGTGGACGTTGCTGCGCTATCCAGCGATGCAGGAGCGATGGCCACGGCATTGGAACACTTCACAAGCAAGTGTGCAGTGTGTCATGGGAACGCGGGGGAAGGGTTAGTGGGGCCGAATCTTACCGATAAGTTCTGGATTCATGGTCGCGGCGAAGCACGCGACATCGTGGCGGCAATCATAAACGGGTTTCCCGACAAGGGAATGCCACCGTGGGGGAATCTAATTCCCAAAGAAGAGCACGCCGCGTTGGCAGCCTACGTGGTGGGCTTGCAGGGGAGCGAGCCAGCCAATGCCAAAGACCCGGAAGGCAATTTCATTAACAACTGAGGGCCGCCAATAAGATGAGCAAGGAATCTGGGAAGAAACCTACGTTTGACCTTCCCGAAGATCGACCAGCTTCTTTCAATGAACAAGGACATCACGTCGCGCTAAACCCGGCGGCAGTGCGCGGCGTGTTCCGCAAGTATCGAAGCTGGTTCTACTGGATGTTGATTATCGTGTTCCTGGTTCTGCCGTGGACGAAAATCAACGGACACCAAACTCTATTGTTTGACATTCCGGGCCGAAGGTTTGTGTTCTTTGGGTTGGAGCTCTGGGCTCACGATGCGCCCAAGATTTTCTTTCTTCTCGGTATTCTTACCGTGGGGCTCACCTTTGTGACGGCCCTGTTGGGACGTGTCTGGTGCGGATGGGCGTGCCCCCAAACCGTGTTCATCGACAGAATCTATCGCAAAATCGAAACCTGGATCGAAGGCGACCATGTGCAGCGCATGAGGCTTCGCGCTGCGCCCATGTCGTGGTCTAAGGGGGGTAAGCTGGCCCTAAAGTGGTTTCTGTTCTGGTTCGTTAGCGCAAACATAGCTCACAGTTTTGCGGCCTACTTTGTTGGAGCCGAGCGGTTGGCAATCATGTCGGTTCATCCGCCCAGTGAAAACTGGCAAACGTTTTCTTTTGTTCTGTTTCTCACCGGTGTGTTGATGTTTGACTTCGGTTGGTTTCGCGAGCAGTTTTGCATGATTATGTGCCCTTACGGCCGCTTTCAGTCCGTCCTTATGGATCGTTTCTCGCTGGCGGTGGTCTACGACGAAAAGAGAGGTGAGCCGCGCAAGGGCCAGGCTGCGACAGGGGAAGCCGCGGGCGACTGCGTTAATTGTTACCGTTGCGTAGCCGTGTGTCCGACCGGCGTTGACATTCGGCGCGGCGTCCAGATGGAGTGCATCGCGTGCACGGCGTGTATCGATGCCTGCGACGAAATCATGACCCGCGTCAACAAGCCGAAGGGGCTGATAAAGTACTCATCGGTGGCTGCGTTGGAAGGCGACGGAAACCGCTGGTTTCGCCCGCGAACCTTGCTGTACGGCGTTGTGCTTTCAGTGATGTTCGTGGGACTGGGAGTCAGCCTCGCTGCTCGGGCGTCAGTAGAAATTAACCTCGTCCGGGCAATCGACACCCCCTACACCCAGGCCACCACCGCCGAAGGGGTCGATCAGGTCATTAATCACTTCCGCGTAAAGCTCCACAACCAAACGCGTTTGGAACAGCTCGTCAGCATCCGATTAATCAACGCCGAAAACGAAATTGAGTTGGTTGCCCCGACGTTTCCCAAGACGCTTGAACCTGGAGCGAGTAACACCGAACACGTTTTCGTAAAACTTCCCCCTGCGCTCACTCGGATCGATGGCAAACATGAGCTTGAGATCGAGTTTACTTATCAGAGCAATGCTGGCAAAACCGTCATCTCGCGGGCCACGGCTTCCGCGTTGGGGCCACCGTAGAGCCCACGTGACGCTCAGTATTGAACCTGTGGAACCGATCGAATACGCATAGATCGAGCGGGTATATCACGCGCGACAAGGCGTCGAGTACCTGCTAATCTGCTTGCGATGCCGGAGTGTCTTCACCCCATAATCTGGAGGACCCTGTGGGAAAAGTTATTGGTATCGTTTTGATTTTGTTGATTGTGGTCGGCGTCGCCTGGGCCGTTCCCACGTACAACGGACTCGTGAAGCTCGACGAAGGCGTTCAGCAGTCCTGGAGCCAGGTCGAGAATGTTTACCAGCGCCGCATGGATTTGATTCCGAATCTGGTGGAAACCGTTAAGGGCGCGGCCGAGTTCGAAAAAGAAACATTCACCGCCGTGGCGCAGGCCCGCGCCAATGCTGGCAACGTGACGCTGACGCCCGAAATGCTCAACGATCCGCTAATGCTGCAGAAGTTCGATCAGGCGCAAGGTGCGTTGGGTAGCGCGTTGTCGCGGTTGCTGGTAACCATCGAGCGCTATCCGGACCTGAAGGCCAATGCAAACTTTGTCGCCTTACAAGACGAACTCGCTGGCACCGAAAACCGCATTTCTGTGGAGCGCAAACGTTTTACCGAAACCGTCCAAGGCTACAACTCCAAAGTACGGCGATTTCCAACCAACCTGCTCGCGGGAATTCTCGGCTTTCCGGCAAAGCCTTACTTTCAGGGACGGGAAGGCGCGGACCAGCCGCCCAAGGTGGAGTTCTAGCCTTTGCGTAGCCGTTTGCGGTTTATTCTGTTGCAGCTAGCGTTCCTTTTGTTTGCGGCTGCGGCGCCGACGTGGGCAGCGTTTGAGGTTCCGGACGCACCATCGCGGTTTTTCTATGATGGCACCGGAGCGATTGTCCCGGCTGATCGGCGCGCGATCGAAGACTCGCTAATGGCGTTCGATCGACGTGGGCTTCAGATTGGTGTTTGTGTTATGCGGTCGTTGCGCGGCGAGTCGCTGGAGCAAGCAACGCTAGCGATCGCCGAAAACTGGGCGCCGGGCAATTCCGACCGCGACGACGGCGTGGTGGTCGCGGTGTTTCTCGACGACCGAAAAATTCGTATCGAAGTCGGATACGGATTGGAAGCACGGATTACCGACGCAGCAGCGGGTCGCATCATTCGCAACAAAATGGCGCCTGCGTTTCGCGAAGGCGAGTACGGCGCGGGAATTCGCCGCGCGATTACGGCCATTGCCGCGCTTGCAGAGGGTCGCGACATTCCACCCCGCGAAGACAAGTTGCCCCTGGTGGTCATCGTTTTTGTCCTCCTGTTCTTTTTGCTCATCATCATGTTGATCGTATATTCCGCTCGCAAACATAAGGGTGTCTGGATCGACAGCGGTGGATGGGGAACCGACGTTCGCCCGCGCGGGCGAAGTACCTGGAACACAGGAGGCTGGAAAGGCTCCGGCGGAGGTTTTGGTGGCGGCGGATTCAGCGGAGGTAGTTTCGGCGGCGGTAGTTTTGGCGGAGGAGGTTCATCGGGCGGATGGTAGCCAAAAACAAAAACTCCTTTTTGACGCTCTATCGGCGCAACGCAGGTATGATCGTCGCCGTATGGCTAGCGCTTCTAGCTGCCTACCTGTGGACACGCGCATGGCGCGGTCCGGGAGACGGGTGGGTGGCATGGTCTTCGTGGCTTCCATTGCTGCTGGTGGCTTGCGGTGTGGTCATGATTAGCAGTGCGTTCAGACAACGCGCGCGCCGACACCGTTTGTTGCACGACACTCCGCAGGATTTTCTCCCGGACGACGACGAACGCAAAGTAGTGGAAGCCATCAAAGCATTTGAGAAAAAAACATCGGGCGAAATTCGCGTTCACCTGGACTATCGAGCGCCAGCCGACGAGTTGGTTAGAGCGAAAGAAGTGTTTCAACAAGTCGGAATGACCCAAACCCGACAACGGAACGCTGTGTTGTTTTACGTATCAGTATCGGATCACCGTTTCGCCGTTGTTGGCGACGAGGGGATTAACGCCGTGGTTGATCAAGCCTACTGGAATCGGGTGCGCGACGCGGTAGTGGCTCGGTTTAAGAAGGGCGATCACGTTGGAGGACTAACCAGCGGTATCGACATGGCGGGTTCGACCCTTGCCGAACATTTTCCCTTCGACCCGAACGACGTCAACGAACTTCCCGACGACTTATCGCGCGACCGTTAGTCTCTGTCTTTCTCTTCGTTCTTTAGATTGGCGAACAGGAGGGTCACCAGGCCAAGTAGGATTTCGTCGACGAATGGGATGAAATCCGGGACGAACAGGTCGACCACGAACAGCGCCAAAGTCACCAGAAACAGCTCGGGAAAGCGTAAATCTTCGGCGTAGCGCAGGATTGGACCCAGTAGGAAATTCTTCAGCGTCTGCATGGTACAAAGGTATCGCCTGGCGTAGCCTCCGTCAATCCGTGCTAAGTTTAGCGTTGACTTAGGACTCGCAACGTTTTCTCATGGTTGTGGGTGCACAAAGTCTTTACAAAGGAGCGTTTATGTTTGGACGCAAAACTGCGGTAGCCGCAGCGCTCTGCGCGATGCTATTGCTTCCGGCGAGCGCGTTCGGGGCAGGCTTCGCCATTTTCGAGGGTGGTGCTAAGGCTCTGGGGATGGCGGGCGCTTTTACGGCGCAGGCCAACGACCCGTCGGCAATCTTCTTCAACCCAGCGGGCCTGGCCCGGCTGCAGGGCAACCAGGTTTATCTGGGAACTTCATTAATTTTTGTCGGGACGGAATTTGCTGGGGTTGACCCGGACCCGGGGTTTAACACCTTCGGCGAAACCGGCACGCTCTTGTTTACACCGATCAACGGTTACGTTACCTCGCAGCTTAACGAGCAGTGGGGAGTCGGTTTGGGAGTCTACAATCCCTACGGACTCGGCCAGGAGTGGGAAGACCCTGATGAGTGGGTCGGACGGCATATCGCCAGCAACACCCAGTTGGTGACTTTTTTCATCACTCCCACCGTTGCGTACGCGCCCAACGACAGGTTTTCGTTTGGCGCGGGCTTGCAGTTAGTTCATGCGTCGGTAGAGTTGAGCCGGTCGATCCAGCGCTGGGATCCCAACGGGAGCGGTTTTCTTGATGTCGGCGAGACCGATTTGACCGGCAACAACGGACTTGACGTGGGGTTCTCTGCAGGTCTGCTGTTGGATGTCAGCGATGATGTTACTTTTGGCGCTTCGTTCCGTAGCGGTGTTTCGCCCACGGTCGAAGGCGATGCAGACTTTACCCAGAAGAGCACCGGTGACCCGGCTTACGATGCGGTTGTCGCTACCCAGTTGCCGTCGGATCAAGGGGTTAGCGCCAAAGTCAAGCTGCCTTGGTTTGGTAACGTCGCGGTTGCGTACAGTGGAGTCGAAAACTGGGTATTCGAGATCGACTTCAATTATTTTGGCTGGGAGAACTTCGACGAACTGACTTTTGAGTTCGACGACGATCCGTCGCTCAACACGTCGCGAGTTCAAGACTACGAGAACGAACTTAGTATTCGTACCGGCGCGAGTTACCAGGTTAATGAAGACCTGCAACTTCGCGGTGGTTACTACTACGATCCGACGCCGCAACCAGAAAAAACCATGAGTCCGCTGCTGGGTGACGTTGATCGTCACGGCCTGGCCCTTGGTTTTGGCTACGACTTCGGATCGTTCGTGTTGGATACGTTTGGGCTGATTTTGTTGAGCGACGAACGTAGCTCCGAAGCACAGAGCCTGGATGGATTCAACGGAACGTACAAAGCGTTTGGTAACTTGTTTGGCTTTAACGTCGGTTTCGACTTCTAGGAGGGTAGCGCAATGAAAGTCATACGACTCATGTTAGTTCTGGCGCTGCTCGTGGCTTTGGCCGCATGCGCCGCCAACCTCGATCCAAACGCCCCCGAAGGCGTTAACACTGGATCGCTTGACTTCACCAGATTCTACACCGTTGGAACCAGCCTTACCGCGGGCTGGCAAAGCGGGGGATTGGTGGGTCGTTTTCAGGAAAACAGCTTTCCCAATCAAATCGCAAAAACGGTGGGCGCCAGTTTTGTACAGCCGGTCATCTCCAACCCGGGGATCCCGGCAACCTGGTTTGTTGCCAGCTACTCGCCGCTGGACATTGACACACTTCCCGGGTTGGGATCGTTAACCAACGCCACGTTTCCGATGCCGTTTAACAACCTCGGCATTCCCGGTTCGTTGATGGGACAACTAACCACCAAAGACGCGTCCGCCGATGCCATGTTCCCGTTCTTTGAAATCGTTTTACGGAACAATGCTCTGGGCGCAAACGCGATGGCACAAGCCGAGGCGGTATCGCCGACGCTGCTGTTCTTTTGGGCGGGAAACAACGATGTGTTGGGATCGGCAACCAACGGAACCGATGCGTTAATGACGCCAGCGGCTTCGTTTGAGGCCAGCTATATAGCTGCGATGGATCGTGCGGTGGCTGCGGCACAAGACGTGGTTACCAGCAATGTGTTTCCGATTACCGCGATCCCGTTCTTCACCACGATTCCACCGATCGTCATCGATCCGGCTACCAACCAACCGGTTCTCGACCCATCAAACAACGTGATTCCGTTGATTGGCGAGTTTCAGGGTGGCTCGGGGCCGCTGCCGATAACATCGTTGGTTACGCTTGGTGCTGGCTCGCTTTTGGCGCAGGGGATCGGCATTCCGGTGGCCTTGGGGGGCACTGGCAACCCGTTGCCCGACGCCGTGATTCTGGATCCCACTGAGCAAACCAACATCAACGATCGCATCACTGCGTTTAACACCACCATCGACACCGTTGCCACCAATCGTGGGGTTCCGGTGGTCGACATCAACCAGGCGTTTCAAAGTATTCAAGCCGCCGGTGGTGTTACTATTCGCGATCAAGAGTTCACGCTCGACTACGTCAGCGGCGGACTGCTAAGCCTCGACGGCGTTCATCCCAGCACGCTGGGATATTACGTCATCGCGCAAGAGTTTGTTAAAGTCATGAATGCGGCTTTTGGAGCGGCGATTCCGGAACCAGCAGTTCCCACCGATGTGGTCCGGCGTCGGGACTATTCTCCCCAAGAGAAGTGGGAGATCATCCACACCTATCCAACCGGACCAGTCCCGGGGATAGGGAGCCCGCGACACTAGACCGTCGGTTCTGCTTACAAAAAAGGGCGCCCTCCAACCTGGGGGCGCCTTTTTCTTTGCCGTCCTTCCTACTATACGGGCGTCTAACTTACTGAAATCGGTCCTCTTAGCCGTCGGTGTCAAGCTAAGGTGACAGCCTAGCTGATTGACTTAAAGGTCTGTCTTTGATAGACTTATCCCTTATGTGGGAGGCCTGGCCACTACCCAGGTTACGACTAAGGAGTAGTTTCTTGAATCATCACCTCGGCCGCGTGTTGGTTATCGCGGCGGTTCTAGCGTTGGCCACGTGGGTGACGCCCGCCCATGCCGTCGACTTCATCGTAGATGTTTGTTTTCCGACCACATTCATTCCCAATGAGTCGTGCGAAGAAGCTCCAATATTTAACGGCGACAACGAGAACTCTGTACAGACCGGTGTTCTGATGGCGTGTGGGCCCACGACCAAGCCCGTGCTATCGCCGAACGGTTGCTGCGTTGATCTTGGCTACATGGCGATCATCCGTCTGATCGACCCAATGGAGCCCATCGTTGCGCCCTTTTCGCTTGAGTTTCCTTTTACCGTGAAGGTTTCCGACAACACTGGCAACCCAATCCCCGGCGCGGAATTCGTGTTTACCTGGACAATATCGATTACGCCGGAAGGTCCCAACGGCGCGCAATTAACGATCGATCCCGGGCTAACCCAGTACAGTTTTACGCATGAGGGAGAGCCCTACTTTTTTAACCTGCTGGGTCCAGCGATTAACGACGCCGACCCGTGCAAGCTCTCATCCGCCGATCTGACCCTCGACTTTGATTACGACCCCGAGGTCGATCCCAACGAAAAAGAAAAGTTCGTGCTGCTTGGCCAGCCCGGCCTGTATGGCTGCATCGACTTTGGCAATGTGGTGCCGGTCAGCGAAAGAAGTCTAGGCGGCGTAAAGGCGCTTTTCAACGATTAGACTGCCGTTATAAACAACAAAGAGCGGGCCGGATATTGTTCGGTCCGCTTTTTTGTGTCGATCGCGAAAAAGCCAACGGAAACAAATGGGGTGTCACACACGCCTGAATTCGGGCATAATGCATTCATCACTCGGGCACTAACAAGCGAGCGACCCATGATCCGTCTTGGCTTACTGTGTCTCATCGTTGGCGGCTTTGCGTTATTGGCGGCCTGCGAATCGGTTATTCCAGAACCTCCGGCGGCGGAGGTTATTGTTCAAGGGGACACGATCTTTATCGTGGACCAGATCGGCCGTGTGTGGGACATCACCACTGCGGTCAACAAATACAAATTGTCACCGCACTTTTGGGAGAATGGTGTGGGGCTGAACGCGATCATGCCGCTCTACAAGCCGCGCATGATATCCCCGGGTGATCGCACCTACCCGGCGCCCGACGAAGATGATGTCATAATTGGCACCACCATCAACGGGGAGACCCGCGCATATAATCTCGAAAACCTCAACGCGCACGAAATTGTCATCGAGTCATTCGGAGACACCCACGTCGCGGTCGGGTGGTGACCGTTGGTCTCTTTGGCTGCCGTGTACAGCCGCGAAATCGACGGAATCCAACTCAACATTGTTGCCAGTGGATGGACGCACAAGTCCACCTTTGTGCTCTACGACTATCAAACCGAAAGCTTGTGGTATCCCATCGAGGGAACCGACGGACTAACCTGTGTGCAGGGGCCTCTCGAAGGCCGCTTCTTGCCCGAACTGCCGGCAACGCGTGCGCGTTGGAACGTATGGGTTCAGAACCATCCTGACAGCAAGTACATGGCGTGCAAGCGTGTTCCGCCGGGTGTTTGTCAAGGCGGAGGGATTCCCCAATGATGGCACTGCGTGCGTGCTGCGCGTTTGTCGCTGCCATTGTGATCCTTGCACCAGATTGCGCGTTTGCTGAAGCTTGGTTGCAGCGGAAGGGCGACCACTATCTGCGCTACAGCACCAGCGTCTTTATTACCGAAGACGAGTTTGGCTACGACGGAGAACGGCAGGCGATTTTTGCCGAAGCTCAACGCCGCGACGACACCTGGTTCCGCGACATCGCGTTTTCGGTGTACTACGAATACGGCGTGCTGGATCGGTTGACCTTCGTCTCGTTTCTTTCCAACAAAATCGTCCGTCTGGAAGAGACGATCACGTTCGTGCAAGGAGCAGAGCCGCTGGACTTTATCCGCACCAATAGCGGGCCTGCCGACCTCTACCTGTGGGCGAAAGCGCCATTCACGACGTCGGGAATTGTTTCCAGTATCTCGATCGGCGGGAAGATTCCGCTGGGCTATGACAAGCGCCCGGACAACGACGGCCCGCCGTTGGGCACGGGCGAGCCCGAAGGCGAAATCAAGTTGGCAGTTGGCGGTTCGTTGCCATGGTGGGGAGGTTTGTACACCACCAACGGTGTGGGGTACCGCGGCCGCAAAGGGCCGCTGCATAATGAGTATCTGGTGTTCTCCGAGATCGGCACCCAGCGGGGTCGGTATTTTGGCAAGCTTCGCTTCGACGGACTAAAAAACGAACTAGACCCGCCCGACATTTACGGCAGCGTAGTGGTGACACCGGTGCCGGCCGAGTTTGCCAATCAGGTCGTCGTAGGCGATCAGGATATCTACAAGCTTACCGGTCAGTTCGACGTGGAGTTGGTTCGAGGTTGGTGGATCGGGGGAACTGCCAGCAACACGTTTTACGGACGCAACACGCTAGCGGGCTGGCAGTACGGGTTTGCCGTTACTTTTCAGCCGTAGCGTTAGTGTCGCCGCGTTGCGAAATCTCGGATAAACCAATCTGCGCTTTTGCCGCGTAGTATAGGCCAGCTAGTGTGATCGGAAAAAACTGGGTGGCGTGATAGACGGTGGAGTAGGCCAGGGCTTCTGCCTTTTGTACGCCGTACACGGCCAGCCCCAGAATGCACGCGTACTGCATCGTTCCCACAAACGCGGGCGCGGACGGAATCATCGAGCCCAGCGAAATGATCACTACCAGCAACACACTGGTAAAGTAGGGTAGCTGCATGTCCAGCGATAGCAGCGCAAAGTAGATGCCCAACACCGCCGAGCCCCAGACCACAACCGAGTACACCGTGATTGGCCACAGATGGCTGGCGTCGCGTAGCACGGCAAGACCTTCCACGAACGATTCAGTCAAGTGTACCACGCGTTCGCGGATTCGCTGCGGTAACGGTCGGACCAATGCCGCAATCAGCGCGACGAACCGTTGCGGCGCGCGTAGCATCACCACCAGCGCAACCATCAACGCCACGTTAAACGCAACCAGCACGACGGCGCTTTTTTCCATCCAATCGGGGCCGTCGATGTAGAACAACGTCAGCCATAAAAGTGCGATCAACATGAACACGTCGACGACGCGCTCGTAGACGATGGTTGCAAACGCCGCGGATTTGGAAATTCCTTCACTTTTGCCAATCGCGTAAGCGCGTACGAACTCACCCAGGCGCGCCGGGAAGAGGTTGTTGACCATAAAAGCGATTGCGGTGGCCGACCACAATGGTCCTTGCGGGATTAACTTGATCGGCGCGAGCATAAACTTCCAGCGATGCGCCCGCGTGTAGTGGCCGAGCATGGTAAAAAACACCGCTGGAATCAGCCACCAATAGTTAACCTGGCGAAAGGCGTCGCCAAACAACTGCCAATCGATGTCTTTTAACGCAAGGTATAGAAAAAGGGCGCTGACCAGTAGCCCCACAACGAACTGCTTCTTCATGTGGATCTACTAACCGCCGATCAGGGTGATGTCCAGTCTTCGGTCGGCGGGTCCGTTTCCTTCCAGTAGCACCACCGAATTCCAGCTACCGGGTAACAACTCGCCAAACTCAAAAGGTAGGGTAAGACAGTAAGAAATCCCAACCGCGGGCTCGGGCATCTGCGAAATATCTTCGTGCTGATCGCGAGCGTGAGATTGAGTGGAGATGGGAAGATGCTCGCTCGCCACTCGCTCGACATCGACAACGTCGGTCACGTCGCCTTCCACCAAAGAAAGGGCGCAGCTACCGCTATCGACGCTGACCACGCATAGGCCATCCTGGATGCCGGCGCGGGAGACTTCCAGCTGTAGGGCTTCGGTCACGTCCACGGCGGAGACCGCCGCTGGAGTAACCACGGAGACTTGAAACGTGGCGATGGGCATGATTGCCAATTATACGACAATCCGCCGGGTGCGGGCTATTCTCAAGCGCGGCCAGCGACTGGGAAACACTTTAAACGCTTGTCAGGCCAATGGATATCGGGGATACTCGCCGTAGTTTTTACCCAAACCCACCCCAGGGACCCACAAAAACATGGCATTTAAGAATCCGTTCCAGAAAGGCAAGCCTGCGGAAGGGGCATCGCCTGCAGAAGCCCCTACGGCGGCGTCCGCGGCCGGCCCAACTACTCAGCTTGAGGCCGAAAACCTCCAGTTGAAGCGCGCGGTGGAGGAACTTTCCATCCTCAACGATCTGTCCCGCGCCATCGGAGCGTCGGTAGATTCTAAGGAAATCATTGAGCGCATCGTCGAAAAGTCGATGCGCGCGGTTAGCTCGGAACAAACGGTGGTAACCCTGGTCGATCGCGAGACCAACCAGTCGATGAAAACCCTGGTTCGTGCCAAGTCGAGCAGTGCCGAGCATCCCCACTTTCACATGAACGACAACCTGATCGGGTGGATGCATCTGTACAAGAAACCGCTGCTCACCAATGATCCGACCGGCGATGACCGCTTTAAAGGCCTCAAATGGGACGATTCCATTCACTCGCTTATTTGTGTTCCTTTGATCGTAAAGTCCGAGCTGCGCGGTGTTATTACCGCGTACAACAAAAAAGACGGTGAATTTACCGAGAACGACCAGCGTTTGCTAGCGATCATTGCATCGCAGTCGGCGCAGATTATCGAAAACGCAAGACTCTACGAAGAGGAGCAAAAGTTCGCCAGTATGCGCGAGCAGGTAAAACTTGCGTCACAGATTCAACAGGACCTTTTGCCCGAGTCCACCGTGCCATTGGACGGCTATGACATAGCCGCGAAGAGCATCCCCGCACAGGAAGTTGGCGGCGATTACTACGACTTTATCCGTGACGATCACGGGCACATCGCCCTGTGTTTAGGCGATGTGTCGGGCAAAGGGTTGCCAGCATCCTTGCTGATGGCCAATTTGCAGGCCACGTTGCGCAGCCAAACGTTAACCGACTCGCCGGTCGCCGAACGGGTGACCAAGTCGAACCGGCTCATGCATCAGAGTACCGATCCGGAAAAGTTCGCAACGCTGTTCTATGGCGTGCTGAACCCGGAAAGTCACAGCATCCAGTTTTGCAACGCTGGCCACGAGATTCCATTCCTGTTCGATCAGCAGGGAAACGTTACCAAGCTGGAAACCGGTGGGGTTGCACTCGGGGTGCTCGACGAGTTTCCGTACCCCGAAGATGTGGCAACCGTGGGCCCTGGCGATACCCTGGTGATTTACTCAGACGGTATTCCGGACCAAACCAACGAGTTCGACCAACCCTTCAGCGACAAGCGCTTGATCGAGTTCGTTCAGCAAAACCTCAGCCTTAGCGCCGAGGCCCTGATCGATGCGATTATCGGAGAGGTCAAAGGCCACGAAGGCGATACCGCCCAGGTGGACGACCTGACGCTCGTGGTGGTCAAGCGTTCCCCGTAAGTATGCAACTTTCGCGGTCTTTCCAACGTATAAGTCCTAAAGGGCGGATAGAGCGGAGAGAGCTGGGTGCGGTACTATGATTGGTCGGCGCGTACTTCACTATGAGATTACCGAGAAGCTCGGCGAGGGCGGAATGGGCGTGGTTTATCGTGCCCACGACACCAAACTCGACCGAGCGGTAGCGCTCAAATTCCTTGGCTCCGATCTCATCGAAGGGCCGCAAGACTACGAGCGGCTTCGCAACGAAGCCCGGGCGGCCGCCTCACTACATCATCCCCATATTTGTACGATCTACGAGATCAACGAGTTTGAAGGGCAGACCTTCATCGCGATGTCGTTTATCGAAGGGCAAACCTTACGCGAACTCGTACTAAGCGACGAGGTCTCGGAAGACGAAGCGTTACGAGTCATCACCCAGATTGCCGACGGGTTGAATCAAGCCCACGCGCGGGGAATCGTTCACCGCGACATCAAGAGCGCAAACATCATGATGCGCAGCGATGGGCATCCCTTCATTATGGATTTTGGACTCGCCCGTCGCGAAGGACACGCCAAGAGCGACGATGCGCTTACCTCGGGCGGGACGTCGGCGTACATGGCGCCGGAGCAAGCCCGTGGCGATGCCGTCGACCAGCGCACCGACATTTGGTCGTTGGGGGTTGTGCTTTACGAAATGCTCGCCGGCCAGTTGCCGTTTCGAGCGACCTATCAGCAAGCGGTGTTGTACTCCATCCTCAACGAACCGCATCGCTCGCTAAAGGAGCACAAACCCGAACTTTCGGACCGACTGGTTGCAATTGTCGATCGCTGCCTGGCCAAAGACCCCGACGACCGCTACCAGACAATAGGGGCGCTGCAGGCAGACCTGGCGGCATACCGGGAATCGCGGCAGCCGCGCGTTTCCACGGGCATGCCTCGCTGGTTGGGCGGCGCTGTCCTGGCGACCCTGGTGGGCCTGGTGGCGTGGATGGCCACGGATTTTGTGTCGGGCAAGCGTGTTCAAGGCGACGAGCGTATCCCCATCGCAGTGGTCGATTTTAACAATGAGACCGGGCAGGCCGAACTCGACGGGCTTTCCGGTATGCTGATTACCGCACTCGAGCAATCCCGCCGCCTGTCGGTGATGACTCGGACGCGCATGTTCGACGTCGCGCGTGCGGCCGGAGTGACCGATGCCAGTCGTATCGACGAATCATTGGGACAGCGTATTTGTACAGATGCAGGCGTGGGAGCGTTGGTGATTCCAACGATACGTAAGTTTGGCGAAACCTATACGATCGACCTGAAGGTGTTGGACACCAAAGCAAATAAATACGTCTACACGGCCGAGCAGCGTGGGACTGGCGCCGAAAGTATTCCTGGGATGATCGACGAATTGGCCGCCGACATTCGAATCGACATTAAGGGTGAGTCCCAGGAAAGCGTAAAGGCTGCCACGTCGGTCGCCAGCGTAACCACAACTTCGTTGGAGGCTTACCAGAAGTTTTTTGAGGGCGAAGCAGCGTTATCGCATTTAGACTTCGGCGACGCGCGCAAGGCGTTTCAAGCCGCTGTGGATATCGATTCGACGTTCGGTCTGGCCTACTACCGACTTGCTTACACCGAGTGGTGGGAGAACCAAGGATCGGAATCGATGGTCAAGAACACCGAGCGAGCACTTGCATTGATCGACCGCATCCCCGAAAAAGAACGCTATTTGTTGCGAGCATTGTCCGCGTCACGCGACGGTTTCGAAGCGTCGGTTCCCGCGTATCGTGAAATGCAAAAGATTTATCCCGACGACAAAGAGATGTTGTTCGGAATCGGCGATGCGGCTTTTCACTCTGACAACTACGACACAGCAGAAGTGTACTTTGATCGGGTACTACAACTCGATCCCAACTTTGAACGAGCGTTGCAGCACCAAACCTGGACGTATGCTCGTACCGAAAACTTCGAAAAGCAACGCGATCTTGCCAAGCGCTGGGCTAAAGTAACGGACTCTGCAAATGCTTGGGAGAACCTGGTCTGGTCGTACCGTAACCGCGGTCTTGTGGATAGCGCGGTTGTAGTATTGGATGAACTTGCAACGACGCACCCGCGGTGGCGGGGGTTTCGTCGTGACCGAGCGTTGTTTCTTGCTGTCGAGGACAAGGAGGCAGCCATCGACACGCTTAGTGCAATCGGCGCGAACGATACCACGCGAACCTACTTTTGGACGAAAATCGCGTTCGGAGCCGATTTGTATCCTTACTTTGGGCAGTTCGATGTTGCCATGAGTGCTTTACGCGACGCGAAATCCTGGAGCATTGCCCGCGAGGATTCGTTTCTGTTACTACAGGCCGAAATCAATATGGCTTCAAATCGTTTCTTTTTTCTAAACGATCGTAATGCAGCTAAACCCGTGGCCGCGATCTTCGAAAACCTTCCCGAAGTGCAACGCAACCAAAACTACCACCAGGATTTATTTATACTCAAAGCGTTGTCGGGCGACGAGCAATGGGTTCGAAGTGTGCTGGCCGACGACGTTATCCCTGTTCGCACTCGTAAGATTGCCAGTGTTATTGCTGAGGCGCTGATCGGCAATCCGTCCACCGCGCTGGCGCTTCGCGACAGTCTGGTGTCGGCGGGAACGTATGCGGCGTTGCCGTTTGACGTTCGCATGACCATGAATCTCGCACTCGGCATGGCGTCAGTGAGAGCCGGTTTCGAACGTGACGCCATTGCTCCCCTGACCGAAGTCATTAACGCAGCGAGCCGCGCGGTCGACTTTGGGGCTGTATACCCAATCGCGCTTTCGCTGCGGGCTGAGGCATTTGAAGCGCTAGGAGAAGCTGATCGATCATTGCTTGATACTCGTGCGCTCCTAGAGTTGTGGCAGGCTGCAGACCCAAATCTTCCCGCCTATCTGGGCGCGCAGGATCGTCTACGACGACTTACTGCGCGCAGTTCAATGTAGCGACTTGTTCCGTTTCGACGCTTCGCCTACATTTAGGCAATGACACGCCGAATACTTTCCGCAGTTGCCTTCGCGCTTATCGCTACAACAAGCTGCGAAGAGTCTCCATTCGATGTTATCCGTTCTCCGCGTTCGTGGGATCGGGCGGTTACGCTCGCCGATTGGACGCCATCGGGTTACGGCTCAGCTAGCGGTCTACAGGCGGTCCGTGATATCGAAGCGACCGGCGCCAATACGATTGTCTTTGTGGTCACGTGGTACCAGCCTGAACTTGAAAGCTCTGTTCCTGCGCCCGACCCCGCACGCACACCAACTTTTAACGCATTGGCTAGCGCGATGGCGCAAGCCCGGTCGCGAGGCTTAAAGATTGTGGTTAAGCCACACGTCGATGTGGACACCGGCGAGTGGCGAGGGAAGATTACACCCGAGCGTCCGTCGACCTGGTATGCGGCCTACAGCGTTTTAGTAAACGAACTGGCCGTGTTCAGTAATGACCAGGGCTGCTACGCCTTTGTCGTGGGGACCGAGCTGGCCACGCTTAGCGGTGACGGTAATCGTTGGCGCGATCTGGTAGCTGGCGTGCGGAGCGTGTTTTCCGGACAGGTTTGGTACGCCGCGTCCTGGGATGAGGCCTGGCGCGTTCAGTTTTGGGATGCGGTTGATGCCACAGGGGTAGATGCTTACTTCCCGGTCGCGCGTCGAACCAACGCGGGTCGCCTCGAGCTTCTGTCCGGTTGGCAACCTTGGCTCTCCGAGCTAAAGCGACTTCACCAGCGAACTGCAAAACCTGTTGTTATTACAGAGATTGGGTATCGCAGCGTGGACGGTGCCGGAGGCAAGCCCTACGACGTCAATCTGGTCGGTGACACCGATTTAGAAGAGCAGGCCGACCTTTACGCTGCCGCACTTTCGGCGTTTGCCGATCAGGATTGGGTCACGGGGCTGGTATGGTGGAACTGGCTGGCGAACGGCCAGGGTGGGCCATCAAATCGGGACTACACGCCGTTCGGTAAACCAGCCGAGGAGGTTTTGCGCGATGCGTGGCGGTAAGTTCGCGGCGCCCTTGGTCTTTCTGGCCACCCTGTCATTGGCGACGGCGGCGAGCAATGCCCTGGCAGGTGTCGCCGAGATGGAGAACAACCTCGAGTTTGGTGTTAGCGGTCGCTTTGTAAGCATCGACGGTGTGGCCGACGGTGCGATAGCGTTATCCTTGGATCGCTACGCAAGGCCTCGATCGCGCGTGGCGGTTTCGGTGGGTGTGGTTGCCCGTTACCAACACATTGCCGAACGCGACGTCGTAGAACCGTCGCTACGAGTGGGGTTAATGTTGTGCCGCGAAAGTACCCAAACATTTCCGTTCCTGCGGGGAAGTCTGGGTTTGCGCCGCGAATGGCTGGGGAGCTTTAGCGAGAACCGCCATCCGATTGGATTTGATCTCGGCATGAAAGCTTTTCTGGGTGGCAGAGCCGCAATGACGACTGCCTACGAGTTTCGTCGCGTGTTGTCGGATCCGGTTAAAAACTTTAACGAACACGCCGTGTCGGTTGGCGTCTCGGTGTTTTTCTAGAAGAAGGAATCTGTGAAGCGACTTATCGGTCTCTTTTTCGTGTTCCAGGTCGTGGCGACAATTGGTTTCTCGCAAGAACCAGCGGACGTGGTGATCACTGCGCCCAACATCGTCACCATGAACCCAAATCAACCGCGAGCGCAAGCGATTGCGGTACGCGCCGGGGAAATTGTATTCGTCGGCGATGTTGACGGCGCCAACCCATTTATCGGAGCTGTCACCGAGCGAATCTCGATACGGGACGGCCTGGTGTTGCCGGGGCTGACCGACGCGCACGGGCATCTGGGAAACCTTGGGCGCTATCTGGAGAACCTTCGACTTGTGGGCACGTCGTCGGCAAACGAAGTTGCCGAGATGGTGAAGGTGCGGCAGCGAGATGTTAACGGTGGCGAGTGGATTCGCGGCCGCGGGTGGGATCAAAACGATTGGGCCTCCAAAGCCTATCCCACGTGGCGGGATCTGCGCGAGACCGAAGCCAATCCCGTGTATTTGGATCGGGTAGACGGTCACGCCATTTGGGCTAACCGAACGGCGATGAAGGTTGCGGGCGTCACGCGCGACACACCCGACCCCGAGGGCGGCAAAATATTGCGCGACGACGACGGGGAACCGACCGGGATATTCATCGACAATGCGGAGGCGTTGATTGAAGACGCTGTGCCGCCAGAATCAATCGCCGTTAAGATGCGTCACTACCGCACGGCGGTCGCCGAGTGTCACCGTTTGGGGCTTACCGGGGTGCACGATGTCGGCGTTGGGATTGTCGGGTTGGAAGCACTTAAGCGTATCTCGGCCGACGAATCATTCCCACTTCGCACTTACGTATTACTCAACGGCGATCAGCCCGAACTAGTTGCGGACTACTTCAAGTATGGGCCCAGAACTATGGGCCAGGGCCGTATTGTGATTCGCGCGCTAAAGTTGTATGCCGACGGTGCACTGGGCTCGCGCGGCGCGTATCTCCACGAACCTTATGATGACGAACCGGAACACGTTGGCTTACCAGTGACCCCAGAGTCAGAACTGAACCGCATCGTCGCCAAAGCGTTCGCCTCGGGGTTTCAGGTGTGTGTGCACGCGATCGGCGACCGTGGTAACTCGATGGTGTTGGATGCTTACGAGCACACAATGCAGCACCTCGAACCGGGGGACTACCGACCGCGAATCGAGCACGCGCAAGTGCTACAGCTGGCTGATATTCCACGCTTCGCCAGGTTGGGTGTGATTGCAAGTATGCAACCCACGCACTGCACGTCGGATATGTACTGGGCCGAAGAGCGCGTTGGCAGCACCCGTATTCGCGGCGCGTATGCGTGGCGCAAGCTGTTGGATGCCGAAGTACACCTGGCGTTCGGTTCGGACTTTCCGGTGGAAGGTGTGAGCCCGTTATGGGGAATCTACGCGGCGGTGACGCGCCAGGATCACGATGGTTGGCCCGAAGGCGGTTGGTATCCAGAAGAACGGCTCACGCTTGACGAAGCGATCGCCGGCTTCACGATAGGCGCTGCGTATGCCCGATTTGCCGAAGACGAGTTGGGATCAATCGAGGTCGGCAAGGCCGCAGACTTTACGATTCTCGATCGGGATATTACCGCGATACCCACGGCTGAGATTCTAAAGGCAACGGTGCTTTACACCATTGTCGGCGGCGAGACGGTGTTTAGACAATAAGTCTACGGACGTCGGCCAGTCAGTCGATCTGCGTCGTCTTCGGACATGATGCGGCCAACCGGGTAAAGCCCCAGTTGCTTATCCCAATAAGGGCTGCGTCGGTAAAACCAATTGCGGATGGCTTGGGTGTTCTCGGCAAACTCGGGTTCGGCGTCGCGTTTGGATTCAAACTCCGCTCGGAGTTCTGCGTCGTTGGCGAGCATCTCGCGCATTAGTGCTTCGATAACGTAACTTTCGATGTATTCCTTCTGCTCGAACACCGTATCAAAGAAACCCCAATACACAAACGAGTCTGCGGCCTTCGGTTCCAGCGCGTTGGCAATCAATCGACCAGTGCGCTGATTCATCATTATCACAGCGGATCCGGCTGGAAAAGTCGTGGCATGGGTTTCGGTGTTCTGTTCGAACTCGACAAGGCGATGTCGACCCTCGTAGGAAAATGACTCCCACCGTGGCGCGGTAAGACGATAGTGTTCGGCTTCAACGGTACGCGGAGAACTCAGTCGGGTCATTCGCACACCGTGCAGTTCCAACCGATCAATAACCTCGGTCCACTCCGGCGGGATCACGTATGCGACCGGAAGCATGGCGGACCGGGTCACATCCTGGGTATGAAATAACGGTATCGGAAAAGTGACCTTCGTGTCGCTGTAGCGGTGCCAGTCTCCGCCGGTAATGTCGCTCTTTTCGACGGTGTACTCGTAACCCAAGAAATCGATCATCACGCTGTCATTAAAACTCGTGTTGAAAGCGAGAGGGAAGGGACGTGTGCGCAACTTAGACGACGCCGCGCGGCCGTCGGCGGCGGCGACTTCTGCTTTTAGCTCTTTGTGGTGGCGATCAAGCAGCACCAGTGAGTTTTTAAGAATCGCGTAGGTTCCGTCGACGCGCTCGCGGTAGGGTTTGAGCATGTGCGTTTCGACCAACAGCCCGAGTCTATTCTGTACCGCGGCATATCCGCCGGAGAACCGGGGCGGTGAGGTCCACCCGACGATGCCGGACTTGGGATCGTGTCGCTTGCGAAACCAGCAGTAGCGCACCAGCGGAAAACCGTCGGCGGCCATCAACTCATGTAGCGGCTCTTCGTAGGCGCCAATTTGAAATTCGCTTAGTCGGGCATCCGAGTTGCCTAACGATTCCAGCGCATAAGTCATGACATACTGATAGTCGGCGCCGTCGGTCACATGGCAATCGGCCAACAACTCGGGTAGCCACGCGTTGTAGAGTTTTAACCACGCCTTCATTTCAACCGCGTCGGCTTTCATATACTCGCGGTTAAGGTTGTACCCCTGCGCGGTGGCGCGCCAGCCCATGCTTTCGGGACCATTCTGGTTGGCTCGGTTGTGCGGAGATTGCCTCTCGTGGCCGTCGACACTAAAGATGGGTTGAAAAAGTATCGTAACGTTGTCCAACAACTCGGTGTGCCGGTCCCGAAACACCATGTCGCGAATCAGCATGAAGCCTGCGTCTTTGCCGTCGATTTCTCCGCTGTGGATGCCAGCCTGAATAAGCATCACAACGTTGTCGGTTTTACGAACTTTCTCCGGCGTAAAGTTTCCACGTTTGTCGACAATCAACAACGGCAACTCGCGTCCTTGCGGGCTCTCACCGTAACTCTCGTAGCGAATCCATTTGGACTTTTCTGCCATGCGTTTAGCGAAAGCGACGGTCGCGTCGTAGCGCGGGCTGGCCACATGCCCGGACTTTTCGTAGTCGGTTTCCCACTCATCGGCCTGTGCCGGGGCGGGCCCTGCAGCTGAAGTTAAAAAAAGCGAAAAGAGCGCCGCGTGAATTGGCGAAAAACCACTAAAACGGGACAAACGCATGAATCCTCCTAGGATACGATTGGGGCGGGCCGATTATACGCGGCTGGGTTCGTGGGGTAAAGTCGATGGGGTTTGACAGGACGAGAAATCGTGGCTAGGCTTGTGGTTAGTGATGGCTTAACCAGGAGGCTCCGTGCTCAAGCGTCTCAACTTGCCATCCCCCTTGCTCACCATATTCTTTCTGCTAGCCACCGCGGTTGCGGCCCCTGACTGGGTGTATGCTCGTGGCGGTAAGGCTCTCCCCCAGCCAGCAATTGCAGAACGCACGCCTCAGGCTACCTGCGCCCGGTATCGCTCCGCGCCGCCGGACACCAGTGTGCTGGCAAGCTATACCTTCGACAACGGTTCTCTCCCTGATCCCCAAGGGTGGACGAGCATCGATCGAACCGCTCAAGAAGCCAATTTCGTACACGTTGATGATTTCGCCGGGCTCGGCGGCGGATCTTTCGGTTTGTTGTATCCGCCGTCGGGGAACCGGGCGCTCTGGTGTGGCGCGCGTCCTGGCCCCAGCAACCCAGCCTGCGGGTACGCGATTCTGCCTGGCTACGGAAACAAATGGAATCAGGCGTTTTGTTTTAACGACTCGCTCACTGGTCCGAACATAGAAGTGTCTTTCGCTATACACCATGACACTGAACCGGGGTACGACGAGGTTTTGGTGGAGTTCAAAGATAACGTGTCGTCTTCGTCCACGTTCTGGAGAGCGGCGCTGGCAATAGACGGACGGGGAACCGATACGCTTTCGGTCATTATTCCTGACGCCTTGTTTTCGGGCAGCACCCGGGTGAGAATTCGGTTCCAGTCGGATGAGTTTGGCTCTGATGAGGATGGCTTTTGGAATACCGATGGTGCCTTCATTATTGATGATTTACAGGTATCGCAGAATGGTGCGCTGGTGTCGTTTGAGGATTTCGAAAGCGCGCCTATCGGCGCCAATATGACCACGGATTGGACCAGTTGTATCGATAGTGGCGTCGGAGACTACGCGGGCTTGTTTGCCGGCAATGAACTCACCCAACTGGATCCATGCGGCGTCAACGGCGGTTACGCGTGGGCGTTTCTTCAGGGGTCGACCACCATTGGCATCGGCGAGTACGATGGCGAAACTGTGGTGCCGCGCAACTACTATAGCGGCGAGTACATCGATAATGCCGTCGTTAGTCCGCCGATCGCGATTTCGAGTTCGACCGACAACACCTTTCTGCAGTTTGACGTGTACCGAGATTTGCCGTTTGACGTTCTTATGTTGTACGAGTGGCATGTGCGAAGCCGAGTTGGTACTTGTTGGGGACCATGGGTGAACCTTAATTTTGTTTACTATGGTTCTACGCCGAATGACTTGTGGATGCGCCAAACGTTTTCGCTTGAGAGTTTGATTGAGCCCGGCGCGACCGAAATTCAGGTTTCACTGGGCGTTGTTGACGGATGCGGAATTTGGGGGTGCTTCGAAGAGTACACTCCAACCGCAGCGCCGTACTTTGACAACGTCCGGGTTTATCGTGTCGATCCCAACGGGCCGAGTTGGAGTTCTCTCGACTACCAGCACTTTAACGACGCCTTTCCCGGCGACGGCAGCATTACTGGAACCGCACGGGCGGATGTTAACGACGATATCTTTCCATCGAGTCATCCTGGAATTCTTTTTGGCGATTCCGCATGCGTAGATGTCGTTGACTCGGAACACGGACTTGGTGCCGATGGACTGAGCGGGTTTGGCTCGTCGGTGTACCTGCTTGCTTCGGTCTGGCCGCAAGGGCAACCGGGCAAAAGTGGCGCCGCGCTCACGCAAGACTCGTTTAGATTCCCGTTTGTTCAATCAACGTCTGCGGCTGGCGCCGATTGGACGTGGCTCCGCTGTGACACCAGTTTTGCAAATGGAAGCACGCGCTCGTTTCCTGTCGCCGACGAGTTCTGCGCAGATCTCAACGACAACTTGTTTACTCCCGGTGACACAATTCGCTTTTTTTACGCTGCGCAGAATGCGATTGGCGAGTGGTCGTACTATTCGCCAAACGCGGGTGTATTCGACAATGTCTCGGACGCCGCGGTTATAGCCGATGAGTTTACCGTGCTGCCAACAATAACGGGGGCTGGCGTCGGCAATATTTTGTTTGTAAACCGTTCCCACAACCCGTCGTTGACTGGATTGTACCAAAGTACGTTCGCACACCTGGGGCTCGCAACCGACACCTACGATGCCCGAGGTTTTGCGACGCCCGGCGTGGAAGCCAGAGTCGTCAACCCGTCTGCACAGGTGCTGGCAAACTACGATGTCATCATTATGGATGCTCGCGACGGCATCGCGGTGGGGGACGGTACCGGTAACCCGCTTAAGTCCGATGACGGCGCGTTGTTTCTGGAGTTCCTTGATGGACTCGATCGGCCGGGCGGCGTGTTCGTTTCTGGCCCCGACGTTGCCGAGCTATTAAAACAGAGCGTGGGCGCGGGAACGGTCGCATTACAAGCGACCTACATTAACTTTGGACTCACCGAAGGCAACCACGCCGACGCCGCCTTTTCGCTAGCACCGTCGGTTAGTGGCGAACCCCTGGGCCCATTGGATGGAGAAACCTTCATCGCCTATGGCGGTTGTCCGACGATTCTTGACTTCGATGTGATGGCGCCCACGGGGAACGGAGTGCTGTTGGCATCTTACGGCGGTGATGGTAGCAGCGGCGCGGTTGTCGGGCAAAAGACCATGAACGCGGAATCAACCGAGGTCGGCGTTGTGATCGCTGGATTTGACTTTGCCAGTGTACGTGACGACGACACCGACGGCATCTCGGACCGGGTTACGTATCTCGCGCAAGTACTTGCCTGGTTAGGACAGTCGGTGGGGGCACCTACGACGACAACCTCTCCACGCAGCACCCGACTCGCCCAGAACTACCCCAACCCGTTTAATCCGACGACCACCATCGAGTACTCGCTGGCCCGAACCTCCCATGTGGAGCTGGCGATCTTTGATGTCACCGGCCGTCGCATCCGAACGCTGGTCAACGGGGTCCAACGACCGGGTGAGGTGGCGCCGCAAGTGTGGGACGGCACCAACGACGGCGGCGTTGCGGTGGCCTCTGGGGTGTACTTTTATCGCCTCAGTACGGCCGAGTTCACGCGCACGCGCAAGATGGTCCTGCTCAAGTGACATCGGTTCGCGCTGCTTTCGTTGTCGTGATGCTGGGAATGCTACTGTGGAGCACGGCCGCCTTCGCAAAGACGCTGGCATACCGCCCGCTGACCGCGGAGGAGTCTGCACCCAACAGCTCAACCAAGTTGGACGCATGGGCGCGGGTCTCTCCGGAAACCACCGTCGTCGGTTGGTTTACGTTCGACAACGGGAATCAGCCCGACACGCAAGGGTGGACGTCGGTCGATTTGACCGAAGCCGAAGCTCTCTATTTTCATGTCGATGACTTTGCCGGGCTTAACGGTCCAATCTTAACCGCGCCCGGGGGCAACAAGGCCATGTGGTGCGGTGCGCGCCCGGCGTCGACCAATCCACTGTGCAGCTACGCCTCGTTACCGGGTTACGGGAACAACTGGGATCAAATGCTCTGCCTGAGCGATTCGATCAGCGGTCCCGATATCGAACTGTCCTTTTCGATTCACTACGACACCGAGCCGGGCTACGACGAATGGTCAGTCGAGTTTTGGGGGTACGACGACTGGTTCGATCGTGATGAGTGGATGCCCATCGTCGGCCTGTCCGAGATCAGCGGAACGGGCTTGGATACGCTGACGGCACATGTACCCGACAGCCTACTCGCGGGCGCAACTCTGTTGCGATTTCGATTCAAGTCGGATGATTACTGGTCTGACGAAGACGGCCTGTGGGACACCGACGGCGCCGTTGTCTTAGACGATATTAACTTACGTGTCGATGGCATCAACATCCACGCGACTGATTTCGAAGGTGACCTCGTCAATGCAACGCAAACCGCGCACTGGAACGCATGCGCGCAAATTCCGTTGGGCGATTTTGCCGGGTTGTATCCTGCGGTGGCGTTAGCGCAAGAAGATCCGTGTCGCTCGGAAGTTAGTAACGCATGGGTGTTCTTTATCGGCTCGGCCTACACGGGGTCGGGAGGCGTATATGCAGACCTACCGATCGTGCCGTACGGGAGTTCGGCAACATCGTTTCTTAGCAATGCCATCGTCAGCCCGGCACTACCATTGGTCGCCGCAGGCGGAAACTGGTACTTGGAGTTTGATGTCTATCGAGATCTTCCACTCGAAGCACACGTCTTCTACCGATGGGACGTTCGATTTCTCGTGGATGATTGCTGGTCTCGTTGGGAGGGGGCTTCTCGTATCTATTTTGGCTCACAAAAAGATTGGTTTCGTCAACAGGCTGATTTTAGCGAGTTGTTGGTTCCAGGTGCGAGTGAATTGCAAGTACGGTTTCAAGTGTTCGACCTTTGTGAGTCGCTTTGCAGCGTTTTTGGCGGCACCCCGCACACACAAAGTCCGGTGTTCGACAACGTGGCAATCTACAACGTAGATCTAAACGGTCCGGAGTGGATTAGTTCTGATGTTGAGCAGTTCAATGACAACTTCTCCAGTGACGGTACCATCACGGGGACGGCGAGAGCAGACGGCGCGGACGATCTGGTTCCCGCTGCAAACCCCAATATCCAGTTTGCGGACTCGGCGTTAATCTTGGTTCGCGATCGAGGCCATGGACTAATGGTGGATTCGTATTCAGGTACTGGGGCTGCGGTGTATCTATTGGCAAGTGTGTCGCCGCAAGGGCAGCCTACAAAAGTTGGTCACGCCCTTACGCAGGATTCGTTTCGTTTTCCGGTCGTACACAGTTCTGTTGCCGGCGGAAAAGAATGGACCTGGTTGCGTTGTGACACGAGTTTTACTGGTCCGGGTAGATCGAGTCCGGAAACCGACCGGTTTTGTATTGACTTGAACGACAACCTTTTTACTCCGGGCGACACAGTAAGCTTTTTCTACGCTTCAGTGAACGCGATTGGCGAGTGGTCGTACCATTCGGTCACAGGCGGTACCGTCGACAACATCGCCGACGCAGCGATCGGAGCCGATGAATTCACCGTACTACCCACCCTAACAGGTGCGGGCAACGGAAACGTGTTGTTCGTCAATCAGTCGAGCGATCTGAACTCTACGCCACAGTATGAATCCATGTTCGATGCGCTTGGTGTGAATGTTGATACTTACCGTGCTCGCGGGCGGAGGGTCCCCGGAATCGAAAGCAAAATCGAAAACGTCACGGTGCAGCTTCTTGCGAATTACGATGTGGTTGTATTTGAATGCGGAGATGACCTTTTGATTGGTGACGGGACCGGCCTCGCACACAAGTCCGACGACGCGTTGCTTTTTAAGTTGTTTCTGGACGGGCTCGATCGCGTAGGTGGAGTTGTGTTAGCCGGACCTGACTTGCCGGACGCCATGAAGTGGCTCACCGGGCCTGGGTTGGCAGCCCTTCGATCCACATACGTGAACTATGACCTCCTGAATCCGAACCATTATTGGGCCGGTCTACTGCGATCGCCGAGTGTCGAAGGCACGCAGCCCGGGCCGTTCGCTGGCGAAACGTTTGTGGCGTTTGGCGACTGTCCGGATGTCACCGACTTCGACGTGATTGCCGCATCCGGGAACGGTGAACTACTGGCCTCGTATGACGGGAGTCCGATCACTGGAGCCACCATTGGTCAAAAGACATTGAACCCCGATTCGGTGGAAGTCGGTGTCGTGCTATCCGGTTTCGGGCTTCGTGATTTACGTGACGACGACACCGACGGCATCTCCGACCGGGTTACGTATCTCGCGCAAGTACTTGCCTGGTTAGGACAGTCGGTGGGGGCACCTACGACGACAACCTCTCCACGCAGCACCCGACTCGCCCAGAACTACCCCAACCCGTTTAATCCGACGACCACCATCGAGTACTCGCTGGCCCGAACCTCCCATGTGGAGCTGGCGATCTTTGATGTCACCGGCCGTCGCATCCGAACGCTGGTCAACGGGGTCCAACGACCGGGTGAGGTGGCGCCGCAAGTGTGGGACGGCACCAACGACGGCGGCGTTGCGGTGGCCTCCGGGGTGTATTTTTATCGCCTCAGTACGCCCGAGTTCACGCGCACGCGCAAGATGGTCCTGCTCAAATAGGGACCATGCCTCTACGTGGCCCCGAACTCCCGGGGCATTTCGTCGTATACTCATTAAACATTGTCGGTTACAGTCTCAGGCGGCCCGCCAGCCGGGCCGTCGTCACTCTCGATTGACCCCGGAGGCGTTGTTTGACCCCGGAAGCCTGGTTTGCCACCGGCGTTGTTGTCGCCGTTTTTGCGGCGCTTGCGCTGACCCGCCATCCGCCCTATCTGATCTTGATGGGCGGCCTGACGTTGTTGCTGGCCTCGGGAATTGTCGACCCGGCGACAGCGCTCTCTGGCTTCGCTAACACCGGTGTGGTAACCGTTGGCGTGCTCTTTGTGGTGGCGGCCGGACTCAGTCAAACGGGTGTTCTGGCGATTGTCCTGCAAAGGGTATTGGGTCGCACGCGATCTTCGACCGTCGCCCAGGCCAGACTGGCCGGGCCGGTACTGCTGGGCAGTGCCTTTCTCAACAACACGCCTATCGTAGCGATGCTCCTGCCCGCAGTAATGAACTGGTGCCGTCGCACCGGGGTTTCGCCTTCCAAAATGTTGTTGCCGCTAAGCTACACCGCGATTCTCGGTGGGTTGTGTACGCTAATCGGTACGTCGACCAACCTGGTGGTCAACGGCATGATGGTTAGCGAAGGGCTACCCAGCCTGGGCCTGTTCGACATCGCGTGGGTAGGTGTTCCGGCGGCGATCGCTGGCTTCTTGTTTATGCTTGTCATCGGCCGGCGACTTTTGCCCGACCTGGACAGCGACGACATCATCCCCGAAGATCCTCGCGAGTACGCGGTGGAGATGGTGGTTTCCGATGGCGGGCCGTTGGTTGGGCTTAGCATTGAAGAAGCTGGCCTGCGACACCTTGACGGTTTGTTCCTTATCGAGATCCATCGCGGCGACACGGTGTTTCCGGCGGTCGACCCACTGCAAACCTTAGAGGCCGGTGACCAGCTAATTTTTGTTGGCGTGCTTGACCGCGTTGTCGACTTACAAAAACGCCCCGGTCTACAGCTGGCCACGACGCAGGTGTTTAAGCTCAACTCGCATCGCGCACAACGTCGCTTCATGGAAGCGGTGGTGTCGGCGACTTGCCCGCTGGTGGGGATGACGATTCGCGAGGGGCGATTCCGCAATCGCTACAACGCTGTCGTCATCGCGGTGTCGCGCAACGGGGTTCGAATGAAGGGGCGAATTGGTGACATCGTGCTGCGACCGGGCGATGCCCTATTGCTGGAAGCTCATCCCACATTTGCAGTTAACAACCGCAATTCAAGTGATTTCTACCTTATCAGCGTGCTCGATCGCGGCGATCCGCCGACCAAGCAGCAGGCGCCGTTTGCCATGCTCATTCTGGGCGGGATGATTATTTCGGTCACCGCCGGTTGGCTGAGTATGCTAACTGCGGCGTTCGTCGCCGCGGCGCTAATGATTCTAACCCGTTGTACCTCTGAGGCAGCGGCCCGGCGAAGCATCGACTGGCCGTTGTTGATCGCCATCGCGGCATCGTTTGGAATTGGCCATGGATTGGAGTCGTCGGGGGCGGCCGACGTGATGGCGCAGGGACTCATTGCGCAGGCGGGGAGCAGTCCTTGGATTGCCCTTGCACTGGTTTACCTGGCGACAACGCTGGTATCGAGTTTTGTCACCAATAACGCTGCGGCCGTCATCATGTTTCCAATCGCCGTGGCGACCGCGCATTCGTTGGGCGTTAACCACGTGCCGTTTACCATCGCAATGATGGTGGCAGCGTCGGCGGCGTTTGCGACTCCGCTCGGTTACCAGACCAACCTGATGGTATGGGGTCCCGGCGGCTACCGGATGTCCGACTTCGTGAAAATCGGGGTGCCAATGACGCTGCTCGTGGGCATCATTACCGTGCTGCTTGCTCCGCGGGTATGGCCATTCTAGGGAAACCGCGGGTGTTCGCTGCGGCCGTGACCGGCTAGAATGGACCCATGACCACCGCCGCCAAACCTTCTCTCGCTCGACGCATTGGCCTGACCGTGGCAATGCTTACCGTCACCGCCGTCTTCGGCCTGTTCCTGGCCGAACTATTGTTGCGCGTGATTCCCATCCCGGGCGTGGCCTATCACACCTTCTACTACGACGAAGTCACCGGCGGGAAGCTTTATCCCAAAACGACACTGCTGTTTGTTGACGACCACGGTAAACGCATCAAACGCAAAGTGAACGACTGGGGTTTTCTGGACATCGACCACAAAGAGAAGCCGCAAACGGGAACGTTCCGGATTGGTGTTTACGGGGACTCCTATGTTGAGGTTCGTCAGGTTCCGATCGAGCAGACCTTTTTTCGTATCGCCGAGAATCTACTTAACCAGCGGGGTTCGCTACGTGGAATTACTAACCGTCGCGGCGAAAGCGTCGAGCGTGTTGAGGTTATTGCCATGGGAGTATCGGGGCGCAATACGGTGTGTTCGTACCTCGAGTCAGGGCAGTGGACAGAGAGACTCGATTTGGATCACGTGGTTCACGTGTTCGTCGAGAACGACCCGGGCGACAATGTTCCCGAAGTCAAGCGCGCGGACGTGATGCCGTTTCCTCGGCTAAGCGGCGATAGCTTTGTGGTGGATGATCGCTTCAATCGCCTCTACGGACACAAGACCAAACCTGTGCATCGCGCCTGGCAGTACATAAAGTCGAACTCGCTTTTGGTGAGCACTCTACACCAGCGCGTGCATTTACTGCGACAACACGGAATCAAAACCGAGGTTACCGCGGAAGACCGCGACGGCGGCGACGGCGGGGCGCCAGGCCGCATTGGTATGGCACCGTCTTCATGGCCTTCAGATTCGCTAGTGACAGCCGGTTGGGAAGTTACCGAACGCGTGATTGCTCGCTGGGCGCAAGACCTTGCTGCACAGCAACGGGGATTCACCGTAATCCGCGTGCCGCGTCGCAACATGCTGCAAGTTCCATTGGAGGGTCAGGATTCGTGGGCGCCGCGCTTGCATGGTTTTGCCGATCGAAGCGGGCTTCACTTGCTCGACCCGACACCGGTGATGAAGCCGGCGATGGATCGCGGTGAGGTGGTGTTCTTTAACCACTTCACACCGTTGGGGCACGAACTGTTTGCCGAGTATCTGGCGACCGGGCTAGCCCTGCATTTAGCCGAGCGTTCGCGCCATCTTGTCCCGCAAGAACCATGACGTCTCCATGACCCGGCGTTCCCGCCACTCCCGGATCGAAGGAATCTTAGTTTTTAGGGCCAGGAGCTGGTTCTTAATGGTCGAGATCGACCCATGTCGTTTCCAAGGCGAGTTAAGTCTATACATTGCCTAAACAAGCGCACGGGGCGGTCTTAGCGCTCGCTGGGGACGTACAGACGTGATATAATGTGGGCCGACGCCGGAAATCCCACATCTTTTAGGAGGTCGTTCATGCCGCTGCTCAGGCATGTGCTTAGCGTACTCGTGCCGGTGCTCTTACTTGCCGCCACCCCTCTGCTCGCATCAGATATCAACTATGAAAGCCCGCCGGTTCACCCCGTTGAATTGTCTCCGAGCGGCAATATGCTCTTCGTCACCCACATGGCCGACCATCGGCTGGTGGCGTACGACGTCCAAGGACCCGCGGTTCTAAAGGTGCGCGACATCATGGTCGGCCTCGAACCGGTTACGGTGCGCGCTCGCACCGACGGCGAGGTGTGGGTGGTGAACCATGTTTCCGACAGCATCAGCATTATCGATGTGTCGGAAGGCACCATCATACGGACGCTAATCGTTGGCGACGAACCCACCGACGTGGTGTTCGCCGACGGCAAGGCGTTTGTGTGCTTGTCACAGGAAGACCGAATTAAGGTTTATGACCTGGGTGATCTCACGGCCGCGCCGACTATCATTGACATCGACGGCAGCGATCCGCGTTCATTGGCGGTTTCCAACGACGGCCAAACCGTTTACGTGAACGTATTGGATAGCGGAAACCGCACGACGGTCGTCCCTCGCGGAACGGTATCTGCCAACGGAGGCTTGCCCGCACCGACGCCGCCGATGAACGGTGCGCTTCCGCCCGCGCCGGATGTTTCCTTGATTGTTCAGTTTAACGGCACCAACTGGTTAGACGAAACCGGTGGCAACTGGAACGCGCACATTCCGTACAACATGCCCGACGAAGATGTGTTTGCGATCGACGTAACCTCGCTTTCGGTTACGAGCACGATTAGCGGAGTCGGAACGTCGCTGTTCAACCTGGCCGTGCATCCCACCAGTGGGGACTTGTATGTCACCAACACCGAAGCGTTCAATTTGGTTCGCTTCGAACCCAAGTTAAAGAGTGGCTTTGCACAAAACAGAATCACGCGGATTGTGCCCGGATCGTCGGTGACACCGGTGCACTTGAATACTCATATTAACTATGCCGATACCGCAGGCACCGTCGCCGAACGAGCGCTAAGTTTATCGACACCATTGGACCTGGCTATCGACAGTTCGGGCACCGATATCTACGTGGTGGCGTATGGTTCCAGCAAGGTGGGTGTACTGGATGTCAATGGCGCGGTTACTCGTCGCATCGATGTAGGTGAGGGCCCCGCAGGCCTGGCGCTCGACGAAACGAACAATCGCCTCTACGTCTACAATCGCTTCATGAGCACGTTGTCGGTTGTCGACTTAACCGATGATTCGTCAATCGAACTTTCGCTCGGTTTTGATCCGACACCGACGAATATTCGCGACGGCCGCAAGTTTCTCTACGATGGCGAGCTAACCTCTGCGCACGGTGACCTGTCCTGCGGAACCTGTCACATCTTTGGAGGG
>CAZPQK010000016.1:0-66937 GCA_964588695.1 uncultured bacterium | reverse complement strand
GTATCAGCTATGCGCTAAAGGCAAGCGTGTTAATTGACCGACTGCGCGAAGTTGAACCCGACATCCTGGTGCACAGCGCTACGGGTAAGCTGGACATGGCCACTCTGGCCGGTCGGGAGCGCGACAATGCAATCATGGTTCTGGTGTACCCCGCCGACGTTAACGTTCAGTCGGCTATCATGAGCGGAGCTTCGTTTGGTCGTCTTGACGACTAGGCCCGATCGCGACCGTTCCACCCACCACCAACGCTGCCGCAATAATCACCAGGTTCTTGATAATGTACTGACCTTCCAATGTGGGGCCGAAGGGAATCTTGCCGGCCTGGAACACGACGTCGGGCAATACCACCAGCGGCATAAACGTCCCCACCATTTGCAGGAACAGAAGTGCGATCGCGATACGGATGGTTGCCGGAATCAAAAATGCGACTCCGATTGCAACTTCCCACCAGCCAATGACCTTTAGCCACGTCTCCGCCGAAAAGGGTGGAAGCCAATCAACTGTGGCCAGTACGAGGCCTTCGGCCGGAGAAATACCCAACGGTTTAAGTGCTCCAAACCAAATAAACACGACCGCCAACGCCCACCGCAAAGCCGTGGTGCCTGCGCGTTGCATAAAGCTGGCGACGCGCCGGTCGAGCGCGTCTAACGTCGATTGCATAACGATCCTTCTGGATAAAGTAAGGGCCACCGGCGTGTGCCGGTGACCCTTGAAACTTACCGCGTTCGGCGAGCTAGCGCTATTTCAACAACACCATTTTGCGAGTCATGTGGAACCCGTCGCCGGTGACCATGCGGTAAAAGTAAATCCCGCTGGAAACTGCTTGCCCGTTACCGTTTTGTCCGTTCCAACTGACGACGTGATTGGTTCCCGTCGCGTAAACCTGATTGGTTAACTCGCGGATCTTGCGGCCAGCCACATCGAATACGTCGATTTGTACGCGAGTACGATGTCGCAGATCAAAACGGATGGTGGTTGTCGGGTTAAACGGATTCGGAAAGTTGTCGTGCAATGCCGTGTTGATTGTGGGTGTCACTGGTCCCACCGACACGACCGGCTCGGCCACAAACGCCAGGCCATCGTCACTGCTCACCCACACGCCATCGGCATCGGCATCCAGCATGACTACCGAACTATCGCCGATCGCCGCAGAACCGGGGATGATGACGCCCACCTCTACTTCGTCGAGGTCGCCGGCGAGAATGACACGCGGAGTACTGTCGTAGGTGATGGGCCAGCCGTGCAAGTTTGTCGCGGTTGGGGTCATCGTAGTGGGAACACTGCCCGTGTTATAAACGCGAAACACCACATTGACCGTGTCGCCCGGAAGCCCGCGACCTTCTTTTAGCTCGAAGGTCTCAATATGCGGAGTCACGTTGAGCGCCGAGTGGATTTGGGGCGGACCCGACCGCGTACTGGTGAAGTAGATCTTCATGTGACCCGGATCCGGGAACGGGTCCAGCTCATCCGCCGCGCTATTGACCGGCGGGCCGACGTTAATATCAGGCGCCCAAATGCCGAACACAGCTTCGCCGCGGTAGATATCAAACCCGCCGAATCCACCACCACGGTTCGACGCAAAGTAGATGACGGTGGAGGTATCAGTTGCACTTGCTACAAAGGGGTGAACTTCCTCTGCCGCCGAGTTGATGCTGCCCGCATTGATTGCTGGCAGAAACACCGTCACCGTATCCGAGTCGGGTGGGGCCGGGGCGAAGTACAGGTCCATACCACCAAACCCGCCGGGTCGGTTGGATGCGAAAAAGAAAACGCCTTCGTCGCCAACAAACGGGGACACGTCGTCCGACGTGGAGTTAACTTCGGGACCCAGGACAAATGTCGTGTCGAAGTCTGCGGTGTCGCCTGCCGCTACCCAGATGTCAAACCCGCCAGCGCCGCCCGGTCGGTTCGAGGCAAACGAAAGCGCGCTGCCGCCCATCGATAGGTTGGGGTCGCGTTCGTCGAAAGACGAGTTCACAAAAGGGCCGGCGTTGACAGGCGTGTCCCAGGCGCCGATCGTGTCGTTCCAGGTGGAATACCAGATGTCGGAGCCGCCGAAGCCGCCCGGGCGCGGCGACGCGAAGTATATCTTGTCGTTTACTTCGGCGAATTGCGAACTGGTGCTGAGCTCGGCGCCGTCGGTCGCGTTGGGATGTTGGAGACCGTTCTCCACGTTCTCAAAGTTGTACTGGGGGACGATGCCGCCGGGGTCCGAGAAGTCACTACCGGCATGCCAGAAGCTAAACATGTGACCGATTTCGTGTTTCATAAGCATGTAGAAATCACGAGTGCCGGGCGGACACTTGGCGTCGTTGTTGGTGATCCATCCGTCGCCGTCGGTATCTTTGGGATAGCACCACGTCTTGCCGTCACCCGGATCTGACTTGAAGTAGATCTTGATCGGCTTCTTCTTTTCGCCTTTGTTGGGTTTCTTGGTGGTCTCGTACTTACAGACACCCAAACACTTATCGCCGTGTCCGGGTATCTTGTCTGCTTTTTCGAAGGTCAAGTCCGCCACGCCAGCGTTGGGAGCGGAAAAATCGCTAAAAACCTTTACCGGATCGGAGGTGGGATGGACCGGGTTTAGGAACGGAGACACCGCACCGTACCGATTAACCATGCTATTTCGTTCTGATGTGCTGAACTGCCGACTCGACAGGGCGTGATCGTCGGCGTCTTCCTTTTTGTGGCACGGGCCCGGCGACATGATGTGCTTTGCGGTTTCATTCTTGTCGAACTTTTTGTTTACCCCGTTTACCTTAACCGTTCGTCCGGCTGGCGGCGCTTTGTGATAGAAGATCCACTCTTTCAACGCGAACTTGATGATGCGTTGCTCGTCGGCGCTTAGGTTGGCAATGTAGGTTTTAAAGTGCTCCGACTTGAGCTTGGCCGGACTCATGATGGTGCGCCCGCTGTGACTCGGCGTGCTTTGGGATACAAAAAAAGCGGCGACGCCGAACGCTACCGCTGCCCTTGCCCAATAGTGAGGCCTCATGTTCGTTCTCTCCGGTGGTTGAGCAAAACATGAACTGCTAAGAATTGAGCGGCAGACCGTGAATGGCGCCGACTGCGAGTATAGCACGGTGTCCGAATTAGCTTGGACAATATAAAAAGGGCACCCAATTGGGTGCCCCGAACGGATCGCAAGGGGGCGCGAGCCGCTAGAATGAAAACGACATCTGGAATGTCGGAAGAATGTTGCCCTGCTTATAGCCGTCGCCTATGTCGGTGGCCTGAACCACACCCTTGGCAATGAGGTGTCGACTTAGTTTGTACGAAATACCGCCTTCCCAGCGGTACACGTTTTGATCCCACGTTGTCGTGCCTTGGGTGGTGGTAACATCTTCAAAG
The DNA here is from genome assembly GCA_964588695.1 of uncultured bacterium. Lineage (GTDB taxonomy): Bacteria > Krumholzibacteriota > Krumholzibacteriia > WVZY01 > JAKEHA01 > CAZPQK01. The sequence continues at coordinate 63,586 of CAZPQK010000016.1, read as the reverse complement.
CGGATTTCGTCGTAGCGAAGCGCGACATCCCAGCCCACAGCGACTGTATAAACCGCCTGCAGCCACGTCGACGTGCTGCCCAGTCCGTCTGCGCGTAACGGCGTGTCATAGTGATTCCACATGTGTTCGCCCGACATGGTGAGATAGTTCCACTGCCACGTGGCACTCGCGATGTAGACCGTTTGGAAATACTCGTTGATGGATTGGCCTGGTGCCAGATACGGGGCCGCGTCGCGACCCAGGTACGCGCCGCGCGCCGCCGAAAGGTAGAGTTTAAGACCATGAGTTACTGCTGCGCCGACCTTGGCGTGCAGCGCGATGTTCTCATTGGTGTCATTGTTGTTTACCGGTGCGCCTGTTGTACCGGTAGTCACCCCCGCAGCAAACTCCAAACGGTCGGTCGATCCCAACAGGTACGCGCCGTTGTTCCAGCAGTTGTCGTAAAGCAGCGTCGCCTGGCCAAAGGTTCCGCGCTGCGCGCCGGTGGAATCGGTGTACATAACACCGCGCTGTCCGCCCAGTCGCGACGCGACCAGTTCTTCCAGGCTGTTGGGCATGCTGCGATAGGGAAGTGAACTCTTCCAGTAATACCCCAGCGGTGTTCCCACCAGTGGATTCTTGTTGGAGTACGTCGTGGATGCCCAGATGCCGTCGTGGGTTGGGATGCGGCCGATCTCAAAAAACAAATTCTTTTCGTCGAAGATACGGTGCAGTACGTACGCGCCGTACAGTCGATCGACGTCGCGACTCTCCGGCGAAAACAGGAACTGAATGTAGACTTCGGTGTTCTCCTGCTTGCCTTCGATAAACAGGCGCGCCCGCAGAGGGTCGAACGCAGAATCGTCGGTGTTCTGGGTGTTCAGGAAACGCACGTCGGCGTCGTCGCCACCGATGATGTCGACCAACCCGCGAATCTGCACCGGGTTGTCTTGCGCGACCACGGGGCAGATACCAAACGCGGGCATCAGCACCAAACACATTATCGCGGCAATTGTCATCCGCTTCATACCAGAACTCCTTCGGTTACTTTCGTGGTCTCGGTTTCGGTGGCGGTTGAGCTGTTGTGGCGGGGTACAACGATCGTGAACTCGCTGCCAATTCCCGGCGTGCTGGCAACCCGAAGAACGCCGTTATGACGGTTGATGATGGCTTTAGTAATGGCCAGGCCGAGCCCGAATCCCTTGCTGCCAAAGCGGTGGCGTCCCGACGAGTGATTGATCACGTCGCCGACGTCGACAAACGCTTCCTTGCTGATCCACTGCACTTCGTGCGGAGAGATTCCGACGCCGGTGTCGCGCACGGTGAGGTGCGCGTGAGTGTCGTCGGCACGAACACTGACGGTGATACTGCCGCCGTCTTCGGTCGCACGAATCGCATTGTCCAACAGGTGACCGACGGCCTGGTGAATGTAATTGCCGTCGAGGTTGACCATGATCGGGTGGTCAGGCGTGTGTGCATTGAGCGTTAGGTTTCGTTGCTGGCACGCGCGGTCATAAGTATTGCGGATGTCGCGCACAAACATGCACATGTCAAACGGCGCCACCGAAAACTCGTAAAGGCCCTCCTGAAAATTGGTCAGGTCGAGCATGTTCTGCACGAGTCGGTTGAGGCCGGTTAGTTGGTCGCTAATAACGTTCGCAGTTTCTTTGACTTTCCCGGGAACGTCTCCCAGCGAACCGGACGCGATCATTTCGTTGAACCCACTGATGATGGTGAGCGGGGTCCGGAGTTCGTGTCCGGCCAGTGCAATGAAGTTACTCTTGGCTTGATCGACCTCTTTCAGGTGATCGACGTACGAGCGCATCGCCGACCGCATGTCGGCAAAGTCCTGCGCCAACGCTGCGACTTCGTCGTTGCCGCTGGGCGAAATGGGGTGATCGTAGTTACCCGCGCGCAGTGCTTTACTAGCGGCGACGACTGTCGACAGCGGACGTGTGATACTGTCGGCGGCCAGCCAGGCAATGCCCAGCGCTATAAGCACCGCCAGCAACCCACCCAACGCAAGCCGCCACTCCAACGCGAGTAGGGGAGCCATCTCTTCTTTGAGCTCGCGACCCACCCAAACCCCAAACCCATCCTGAGGCGATACGCCGGCGATCGCAATGTGCGTGGACAAATAGTCGACGTCGTTGCGCGTAAATGTCACGGCGTCGGAGACCGTCGCCGATTGGTCGGCGGTCGTTGGGTCGCCTTCGGGTGCCATCGGCCACACGAAGTTTTCGTCGGCAGGAAACGTCGATGCGATTTCTTCGCCGCCCGCGGTCAACACGACGTTGGAACCGGTGAGTCGGCGAACTTCACTAAGAAAGTCGTGGTCCAGGTACGAGCCCAGCCGGACGATTGCTTCCAGCCGGTCGGTAACGAACACCGGCGAGACCGCCGCGAGGGCCAGACGATCGCCTTCGCGATACGCGTCGGTCGACGGAATGCCGCGACGCGCGCGCGTGATGGCGGTTTGCCCCGCGCGTTCGGCCGATACGTCGTTGCGGGTCTGGCCGAAGCGGTCGACATGTGCGATCAGCTTGCCGTCGGTGCCAAACACCTGCAGAAAGTCGGCGCTGGTGACCTCTAAGAAATCAAACGCGATGCCTTCTACCGTCGGCCCGAACTCGGGGCCGCGGTCTTCGGCGGGAATAGAGAAAGTCGCAAAGAAGCGCGGGTCGCGCGAAGTGACTTGCGCCATGCTAGCGAGTTCGTTTCGCTTGATGGAGACCAGGCGAACAAACACAGAAGACGCCTCGCGAAGGCTCTTTTTGACGCTTCGGTCGACGGTCAGTTGCGCGGTGTTAGCCGTGGTCAGCAACGTTGCGACCAGCACCGTTAACACCGGCACCGTGGTAAGGATTAGAATCCGTGTTCGAAGCGAGCCAAATCGAAGCATAGTACGTTACAACGAAATGTCGACGTTGACCTTTGCGGGTTTGTTTCCAACTGTGACACTAAATTCGCGCTCGCCGCTGTTGGGGTGCCAGGCGACTAGCGTGTAGTTGCCTGCCGGGACATCGATCGCGTAGGTGCCGTCGGCATTGGGTTGCGTGACGACCGCGCTATCGACGACATAAATGAACGCCGACATTGTCGAGTGAATGTCGCAAAACACTTTCACCAGGCCGGGCTTGTCAAACGTGACACTCTTGGATTTGCCGCGTCCGTAATGACCGAGATCGAACTTCTTAGTCTTGGAATACGAAAACACGTTATGAAAAACGAGGTCTTCGTTAGGGAAGTCGACGGTGCCGCCGACCGGAATGCCGATCACCGATGGGTAGAATTTGGTGTCGCGTTGAACCAGTTCGCGCCGCGCCGATTCCGCGTCGGCGGGCGTGGCGAAATCTTTAAGGTAGAGCACGACCTCGTGGGCACCGCTGCTAGCGGTGGCGTTCTCGGTCGGCGAACCGGCGACGCCCGGATAAGGATTAAGGGCGGCGCGTTGAACGCCGCGCGCGCTGAGGGTCACGCGGCCTTCGATGCGTCCCGCAACCGCTGGGTCGGTGGAAAAAATGGCCGCTACCGCTACCGCGGTGCCTAAAACCTGACCAAACCTGATCGCTCGACGATGGCTTCGGTACATAGTGTAGTTCCGTAAAGTGTTGTAGTCGTGTCTGTTACAGCCCAAGGGCTCCGCGTAACGGAGTCCCCCCGTGGGTAGAGAGCAAGGGCTGTGCCCTAAGGTAAGTGGGTGCGGTTTGGTGGGATGGCGGGGGGGACGATGGGTGTTGCATGCGGACTCCCCTCAAGTGCTAGGTCACTATGGTACCCTCAGCCGCGGGTAGTCTTTACTCGACGCCGAGGATGACCAAGCTGCGTTAACACCTCTTGGATGGCACCGCTGGTGTCGGTACTGACCCTTCTGCGTTGGGTGAAGTTAAGAGCACGCTTAGGTAGCCGAGCGGATCGAGAAATTGGCGAACAACGATCTTCGTTTAGGAGCACTTTGTCTAAGAACTCTCCGGAACCAGCCTCCATATGGGCGAAACTGGGATTTTCATCTTTTGAAACCTACGAGCAAGCGCTACCTGAGCTTAGATTGCTCGAACAGGTTCCGCCGCATATTCGAGATGTGGTCGCGAGGGCTCGCGGGATGCTGCTCACAGCCTTCTATGACTACGGCCAAGTTGATGAGGTGTTGGGTCTTGCGATTCGAGCGCTTGAGATGGCGCTTCGACAAAGGCTTGGAATTTCCAAAGGTTCAACAAAGCACGGAAACAAGTTCTTTCAACTAATCAATGAGGCGGAAGAGAAGGGCTTATTAACTCGTTCGGCAGAATCATTGCACTCAATGAGACGCATTAGAAACGAGATAGTGCACGGGACTGATATGCGACTGGGTATCGTAGCTTTTGACCCGATCCAGCATGTTGTTGACGCTATTAATGAGCTGTATCAGGATACTGATATTCGGCTGCGCAGCCGCGAAGAAGAACGGATCAACGCACATCTCAAACGACTATCGAAAACCGGCGGCAACATGATACTGCCCGACTACAATGTTGGTGTCTTCGTTGGCGAATGTATTTACTTGGACAACAGAAAAGGGCCGAGTAAGTACGTTCTGACGCTCTGGCCCTACTTCGATCTAACGATTGTCAACGGACGGGTGGACGATGGAACGCCGATTCAAGTTGAATCCACCGATTTGATCGTAGACGATTCGGGGCTGCTATTTGGCACTCCAAGCGCCATGCGACTTGTATTTTACACCGGTGATGAGGCGGCCTCCCACAAAGATTGGATGCGGCGCTTCAATGGCCACGAGATGCCGCTACCATTCCTAATCACGCACCGGTTGGCGCAGATAAGGACTGTGGAACTGCGCAGGGCGCGCTTCGCTGAGGGTGTCGAACCGACGTCGCAGAATTCATCGGATTAGTCCAATCAAGTTTTACGTCCGATGGCCTGATCTTTGTCAAACGTTTGCCATTCCATTGGTTGAGGTGGGCACTGACATGCCCACACTCCAGGAATTGACGGGCCATGCCGATACCGCTACCGCAGCGCGGTAGCCACCCGAACTCGGAGCACTAGCGCCGGGCGGTCCTCCTCGGCACTCGAAACGCAACGCAACAAATGGTGCAGTCCACAAGAAAACGGTTCGCGCCGAAGACCCACCTAATTCGTTGAAAGATATGGAGCCGATGAGCGGATTCGAATCGTTGACCTACGCATTTCGAATGCGATCACGAGTCAAGAACTCCAGTCGTGTTGCGTCCGATTACCGATAATCTCCCTTGAGCTTGCCAAGCGAACGTTCATCTAAATGGACCGGCCCACCATCCCAAATGTTGCCAACGAAGTACGCGCTAGAGCCCGGACAGTATTTCACAATCTGAAAAGGCAATCCCGCGCCGCATCCATCCGCTGGAACCTCTTCGACTAGCCGAAGTGGGCGGGCCCACACATTACCATCGGTGGTGATGACGTACGTCTGATCGTTGTCGATCGCGAACGACTGGATGATTCCCGGCGCTTGGGCGCTAACGGATCTCGCCCCTATGTGAAAGGCAATCAGCGCGGCCAGGGCCAGCAGGAACGCGGCGGCGGACAACAAGAAAAACCGATTCATTAGTTTACCTCCGATTGTGGGGCTAAGGGTGATCTCTCTGTTCAGCTTTGATTCTACCTAGGGTAGATTGCTTTGCCGGGACCGGTTCCGATCCAAGTATGTTGCCAATGTAGTTCGGCTGAGTGGACTGAGGTATCGGCTGAGGTATCCCGCTAGCGCTAGTTAGTGGCCGGCGATATACGTCTCCCCCGGCCGTGAAAACCGTCAGGTAAGTGACGTTCGGGTTTAGCGGGGTGAACTTGGCGTCCGCGATGATCTCAACCGGAGCAGGTAGGGCGCCCCAGAAGTTTCCGAGTGCGTACGACGAAAAGGGGCCGAAACCTTGGACTGCAACGTGCACGTCGCCAGACGCACACAAACCCCACCACCGAGACGCGTCGGTCTCAATGGCCGTGTCGGCAAACTCCAACTGGCAAGTCTGCGCGAAACTAGGGCACCAGGATCCGAAGACAACAACGAGGAACACAAACCACTTCACGGCGCTAACCTCCGGTGCTTAGGGGGCCACAAGTAACTGCTCACCGCGAGTATACAAAAAGCTTCGATTTCCAGATAGGCGTGACGCCCTATCCTCATGACTAACAACGACATGAAAGATTTTTTGGCGTTCGACTGTGGTCAGCTGATGGTGTTTCTGCGGTTTGCCCGAGGGCATATCGAAACTTGTTAACTCCGACCGGGGAGACACTGGAGCGACACGCCTAACAAGTGTCACCGACAGGACTGCGCTTAGCTGTTGAAAAATATGGAGCCGATGAGCGGATTTGAACCGCTGACCTACGCATTACGAATGCGTTGCTCTACCAACTGAGCTACATCGGCCCCAAGAATGAGGAAAAACTCTGTAGACCCGGTAACTTACCACACTACCCTAACTTAGGGAACCCCCCAATCATCGAAGGCGTAGGGCCGCTGCCGGCGCAATTCACGCGATGAGAATACGGGTGGAAACCGCTACCTGCCCGGTCTGCCGAACTTGGGGAAGCGCGCAAAGAGTTGGTTCTACCCTCAAGGTCCTTGCGCGGCGTCACAAGCGCTTGTACAAAGTGAAAAGGGAGCGAGTCTATCGCTCCCTCATTGCTTAGACGGTTCTGCGATGCCAAGCAAGCAGCACGATCGCAACGACGGTCACAACCACGTGTATCCAGTCCGTCAGGTCTCCGGCGCCGGTTCGTAAAAAGCCTAACGCGGAGAGAATCAGGTACATGACACCGGCCATTGCCAGCCAACCTAGTCTAACCGACAGCCTCGACAGCAGGTAGAACACTGCGCTGGAAGCGATGGCGAACGCAATCAACAGAACTAATGTCATAACTCCCCCTTTGGACTAGTAGTACGAACCAGCATAACACGAGCCGTATAAGGACGGACAGTATGTGCCGCAATCCGCTGGAACTCGGTGGTGCGATGTGCCTTTTCCATCTACAATAGGCGACGGTATTGGTGTTGGTGGTTTGTTGTTGATTGCAATAACCGGTACAGGAAGGAATTCCTTTGATGACTTGTCCTAACTACAAGCGAGTGCTACCTGGAGCGATTTTCTTACTGCTGTTTTGCGCATCCCTCCTCGGATGCTCCAGCCAACCTTCCGACAACGCCGATCAGTCCGTCGAACAGAGAGCCTGGACAGCGATCCGCGAAGGTGCACTACTCGTTGACCTACGCTCGGCCCAACAGTTCGAAAGCGGCCACGTTTCGGGCGCCGTCAATATTCCCTTCGGCGAAATTGTCACTCGGGCGAAAGAGCTAGGCGAAGATAAGTCGCGCAAGATTGTGCTGTATTGCGCCGACGGCAATCATTCGCGCGAAGCGTTGGTCTTGTTGAAAACGTTCGGGTACAAGGACGCCATCGTTGCAGGTGGGTACGAATCGCTCAAACGAGCGGAATAGTCCAGCTTGTGTCCCGGCTCGCCTACACCTCGCTGGTGCCCCGGATCGCAGGGCGACTAACCGGTAAGATTGCCGTGGAATTCCGGCATTTCCCTGGTTAGACTTACGGCTCGGAGCCAGATTAGGTTCCCTGCGATCAACTCCTCTCGGGCCGCCAGGACGTGGGCCCTTTTTAATGACCGATACCCCCCAAGAAAACTCCAAAGAGAACGCCCAAGAGCAGCCGACTACCACCTGGGCCGAACGCGATCGCTTTTTGGGTTTGCGCGATCAACGTCCCGCCATATCCGGTTCCATCGACAAGCTCGAAGCCGTGTTTGGTCGCGAAAGGCAGCGCGCCTCGGACCGACTGCGTCGCATTGCCGCCGACGTTCGCGGTGCGACCACATCGGCCGCCGAAGACCTGACCTCTGCAGAGAATAAACTAACCCAGACGTTTGCCGAACTGATCGAAGGCGACGCCCCCGACCGGCGGGCATTCCGACGGGTCTCTTCGCTTTTAGAAAAACAAATCGCGCGACTCTACCGTCACGCCCGACTTATCCCGATGCGCACGCTAGAGCGACAGTCGCCGGTGGTTACGGTTGCGCCGCTGTTCAACGACATGCAGTCGACGCTGGTTAAAAACGTTGATAGTTTTCCGGTGTCGGCCGCGACGATCAAGGCACGGCGAACCGCACCCGCAGTTCCCGGTGGCGAACGCGTTTGCGACGTGCACGCCCAGGCAACCGAGCACGCAGGTCAGTCGCGGATCTCACTGGTGCGACGCGCACGCCAGCTAACCACCAAGGTTCGACTGTGGTCGCAATACGAAGTGGTGCACGTGCCCACTCAAGACGTTGCCCGCCGCGTGGTGCTAGATCCGAGTGGCTTCAAACACCAGGAAGTCATCAGTCGTTACTCCGAGTTGCACACCAACGCGGTGCTTGCGATGAAAGAGGCGTGGCAAATCGTTCGCTCCAACCTGGATGTTGCAATCGACGAACTCGCCCAGGAGCCGCCGCCGCCAGCCGAAGGCGAAGAGCCGATCGATCCAAAGGATCGCGCCCGCGAAGTTGCCGAGATTGTTACCGGGTCGTTGACGCGTGCCCGCGAGCGTTTAAGTGTAATCGCCGATCCGTTTGACGCGTTTGCCGAAGAAGCCGTTACCCAGATTGAAGAGTATCAGCAGTCGGCGATAGAGCAGATTCGCCAGGACGTCGAAAAGACCGACGAGTTCTCGGCCCGCATGCGCTGGGCGATGCGTCGGTCGGCGAACTCGGCCGAGAAGTTTCGCGAGGCTACATCGAACCGCGCGCATCGCCAGTGGCGCAAGTTCTCGCGTATCTCGCGACGCATGTACTTTCGCGCCGAAGACGGGCTGTTACGCATCGGCAAAGTCATTGGCGTGCAGCGCAAGACGCAGGAAACGCTACTGGCGTTTGCCGACCTGCCCAACATGGCCGACGTTGCCGAGCGCACCCGCGACCTTCCGCCCATTTACCGACGCCTGTTCTCGTCGTCACCGTTGCAAAGCCGCGAGATGCTGGTCGGGCGCGAGAGTGCTCTGGAAACGCTCAGTTCGGTGTTTACCCGTTGGAACTCCGGGCGCCCTTCCAGCGTCGCCGTTATCGGCCCCGAAGGAAGCGGGAAGACGTCGTTGCTGAACTGTTTCGAGTCTGACCTCGACGAAGCGATGCCGGTGCTGCGTTGCGAGTTGAAACAACGAATCAACACGGTCGACGAACTCGTCGCTGCGGCCACCGCCTGGTTCGAGTTGGACGGAACTTTTGAAAGCATGGAAGCCCTCGCCGATAAAGTGCTCGAGCTACCGCGCCGCGTCATGATTCTCGAAGGCGGGCACCTGACCATGCTTCGCGCCATCGGCGGACGTCGCGCGATAGAAGCGCTGATGTTTTTTGTGCTGGCGACGCGCGCACGCGTGTTGTGGGTGATCAGCTTCCGGTTGTACTCGTGGCGACGCATGGACGAGTTGCTAAACGTGAACCGGTTTTTTAGCCACGTCGTCGAGACGTCGTTTCATTCGGCCGACACGTTGCAAGAGGGTCTGCTCATCCGACACCGTAGTTCGGGGCTGCAGATTCGGTTTTCGGAGGTTGGTGTCACCGACCGCAAGATTCGCAAACTGTTACTATCGCATCCCGCCGACTCAGAGAAGGTTCAAACGGAGCTTCAAGAGAAGTATTTCGAGACGCTGTTTCAAATTAGCGGCGGCAACATGGATTCGGCGTTGTTCTATTGGTTGGCGTCGTTGTCGGCCGATACCGACCGCGAGACTATTGTCGTGTCTAAACTGGAGCGTCCGGATACGGCGTTCATCACCCGCTTTGATAGATTGTATTTGTTTACTCTGGCCGAGATCCTAAACAACGGTGTGCTTTCGGAAAGCGAACACGCGGCAATCTTTCGCGTCAATCGCAGTCGGACCCGTGCGGTAATGAGCTACTTGCTGCAGCTAAATCTTATCAAACGTGGGGAAGTGGAAACCGGCGAAGAAGTAAACACCGACGATCAGGTTTACGGACTTAATCCTGTCTTTTGGCACGTCCTGTCAACGACGTTGGAAACGATCAGAATCCTCTACTAGAGGAGAAGGCTTTATGGATACCACAGCAGTTCAATCATTAACCGAACTTCTATCGTTCCGGCGCGTACTCGCCACCGTGTTCGCGCTTGGTTTTGCCTGGGTATTGCTGCGATTGTTGTTGTGGGCGCTAACCCTACTTAGTAATCGCTTTAGCCGTCACCGACTGCAAATTGGACGCGTGTTTCCGATCGCTCGACTAGTGGTGTGGTCGGTCACCATCTACTTTATAATCGTGTTCATCTTTAAGCCGCAGGCCAACGCCGTGCTTGCGGTGACCGCGTCGGCGGGCCTGGCGGTGGGACTCGCGGCGCAGGAGATTGTACGGAATATTCTGGCAGGGATTTTTATTCTGTTCGACGAGCCTTTCCGCGTGGGCGATATGGTACAAATCCGCGGGCACTACGGGGAAGTGTTAAGCATCGGTATCCGAACTACGAATATTCGCACTTTTGACGATAGCACCGTCAGCCTGCCCAACGCCATGATGATGACCGAGGCGGTCGTCAACTCTAACTCGGGTTCGCTCGACGAGATGGTGGTGATCGATTTTACATTACCCGCGTTCGTCGATGTCGCCTCGGTGAAAGAGCTGGCGAGTGACGCCGCGGCCAGTTCGCCTTACGTGTACCTGCGAAAGCCCATCGCAGTGCTGGTAGCGGACGACTTTGACCGCACGTTTCTGACGCGGTTTAAGATCAAGTGCTACGTGCTCGACGTCCGCCTGGAACGGGTACTGGTGAGTGATGTCCTCGAGCGCATCAAAGACGAGCTCATCGCACGAGGCATTCTTTCGCGGGAGTTAATCTCTGGCATGCTGGAACCCGACGCCGCCTAGCGGTATCGTAACATGTGTGATAACAGCATGTTACAGGCGTGGTTGGGCAGGTGCCCCACGCGACATCATCGTCGCAGTTAAGAAATTGTTGGACAAACACATGCCCTGTCGTAATATCCCGGCCAGATTTGTCGGAGGCCTCATCCGTTTTTTGAACTAGGGAGTTTCCATGAGCGAACAAGAAGTTCTGGTAGTTGTGTCCAAGTTGAAAGCTTACGTGAAGTCCTCGGCCGGGATGAACACTGCCGGCAACGTTGCGCCCGCGCTTTCTGACAAGATTCGGGCGTTGTGTGATCGGGCTATCGAGAACGCCAAAAGCGACGGCCGCAAAACGCTAATGGATCGCGACTTCGACTAGGCGCAACCACCGGCGCGGCTACGTCAACTCGCGTTCCGACTTGCGGAACATCCAAGCCGATACCAAAAACAGCGCGGCAAAAAAGGCGGTAGCGCCGATAACGTCGCGAGGCCAAATGGGTCCTGACGTTGCCGTGTTCGAGATCATCGCGTAGCCAGCGATCGCAATCATGGCAACCGCCATCGCGACCAGCGTCAGTGCCATCCCGTTTGGACGCAGCCTGGCAATCGCGGTTCCCACAACGCCCAAACCGATGACGCCAACATATAGCATGTTGGCGTCGTTGTTTGTGTCGCCCACAATTCCCACCGCGGCGTTAATCCAAAACAACAAAAACGCCCCGCCAAGCGCAATCGCAACGCCGGCGCGGTAGCTCTTGCTGGGGAACTTACGCCACACAATCGCGCACAAAAAGCCGATCGCGCCCAGGATCGCCGCCAGAATGGCGAACTCCAATATAAGTGCCATGACACCCCTCTCTGTTTGATACTAACACCGCCGGACGGAAGAGGTTCGCCACTCCGGCAACGGGGATTCTATCGATGGTTTATCGGGAACCTGGGATTGTACTCGTGTCTCTTACCTTATAGAGCCAGAACGCCAGTCGGGGGCCTTTCAGGCCCCGAGAATGAGGAGTAGTTTTGTCATTCCATAAGTCATTGATTGAAAAGACGATACATCACCCGAGGGTGACGATTGTGCTGGCCGCAGCCTTGTTCGTGGTGCTTGGCGCCCAGATTCCGCGCCTGACCGTCGACACCGACCCCGAAAACATGCTTCCCAGCGACCAGCCAGCGCGGGTTTTCCACAACCACGCCAAGGAGCAGTTTGATCTCCACGACATGCTGGTCGTAGGTGTCATTAACGAGTCACACCCCAACGGTGTTTTTAACGCGGCGTCGCTCTCACGCATTTACGAACTAACGCGCCATGTCGAAAACATCGAAGGCGTGATCCGTCGCGACGTCATGTCGTTAGCGAGTGTCGACAATATTACCCAAGATGGGCCTGGCGTCGTGCGGTTCGACTGGTTGCTTGCGAAGCCGCCTGTAAGTGACGAGGACGCGCTGAGCGTGCGCGATGCCGCGCGACGCCTGCCCGCTGTTAACGGTACGCTCGTCAGCGAAGACGGTCGCGCTGCCGCCATCTACGTGCCGCTCGAAGAAAAAAGTCTCAGCCATCGAGTTGCTACCGACATCGAAACCTTTGTCGGCGAGTTTGCCGGCAACGATGAGTTTCACATAACTGGCTTACCCGTCGCCGAAGATACCTTTGGTATCGAGATGTTTAAACAGATGGGCGTGTCCGCGCCGATAGCCGGCATGATTGTGTTCCTGCTGATGTTGTTTTTCTTTCGCAGCCTGGCGCTGGTCACCGCCCCAATGATTGTTGCCATCGCGACGGTGTCCACCACGATGGGTGCACTTATTTCTGCTGGGTTCACCGTGCACATCATGAGTTCGATGATACCAATCTTCCTGATGCCAATTGCAGTGGTCGATTCGATCCACATTCTCAGCGAGTTTGCCGATTTGTATCCGGTGGTTAAGGATCGTAAAAAGACTATTCGCCTGGTAATGGACGATTTGTTCCAGCCGATGTTGTACACGTCGCTGACCTCTGCCGCGGGTTTCGCTTCGCTGGCGCTAGCACCGATTCCTCCGGTGCGCGTGTTCGGCGTCTTTGTCGCGATCGGTATCGGCCTGGCCTTTCTTCTGACGATTACGTTTATCCCGGCCTACATCGTTTTGCTGAGCGATCGGCGAATTGCGGCGCTTCGTGTGCCGCACGACGCGGGGGAGCGGCGCCCTCGGCTGGCGTCATTTTTGGCGTCGCTCGGCCCCGTCGTCGTCAACCGATCCAAACTGATTATCGGACTGGTAGCGGTCGTGATTGCGGTAAGCGTTGTCGGGATTACAAAGATTCAGATCAACGACAACCCGCTGCGTTGGTTCCGTGACGGACACAGCATCCGGGTAGCCGACCGTGTGCTCAACGAGCACTTCGCCGGAACTTATGACGCCTACCTGGTGCTTAGCCATGCCGACGGCGGCGAAACGTTGAATCAAGTTCGTCGCGACGTCGATGCCTTGGTCGGTGCGGTTGATCAAGAACGCCGTGCGGCGGTTACTTCCGCTTGGCAGGCGATCTGGGCCGATGCTACCGCGGAAGTGGCTACGCTTGGTTCCTACAACGTGATGGGAAGGCTCCTGGACGGTACCGGTGATGCCTACGATGACAGTGACGTAGCCGACGAAACGGTTTGGGAAAACATCCTTAATGTATTGGAATCGGCGCAGGCCAACTTCAAAACGTTTCAGAGGCCCGAATCGCTGGACTACGTAGCGGATGTGCAGCAGGGCCTCTTGGAAAGTGGACTGGTGGGCAAAAGCACTTCGCTAGTTGACATTGTAAAGACCGTCCATCGCGAACTACGGGAAGGCGATGATGAACATTTCACCATTCCCGAGACCGCTGCTGGAGTTGCGCAAACGCTGCTCAGCTATCAGTCCTCGCATCGCCCTCACGACTTGTGGCACTTCACGACGCCTGACCATCGCGGCGCGATCGTGTGGGTTCAGCTAAAAAGCGGCGACAACCAGGATATGGCCAAGGTCACCAAACACATTGACGAATTCGTTACTGCGCACCCGTTACCAGCCGGTGTTTCGATGGACTGGGCGGGGCTTACCCACCTGAACGTCGTATGGCAGGACAGTATGGTCGGCGGAATGTCCGATGCGTTGTTGGGAAGCTTTGTAATCGTATTTGTCATGATGCTCATTCTGTTTCGCAACTTGTGGTTCGCGATTCTTGCCATGCTACCGTTGTCGGTAACGATCGCGTTCGTCTACGGGCTGATTGGACTGGTCGGAAAAGACTACGACATGCCGGTCGCGGTGCTAAGTTCGCTGACGTTGGGGCTGTCGGTGGACTTCGCCATTCACTTTCTGGAGCGCAGTCGCGCTGTGTTTAAAGAAACGCAAAGCTTCAAGGAGACGGTTCGCCATATGTTTAATGAACCCGCACGGGCTATAACCCGCAACGCCATTGTAATTTCGGTTGGGTTCTTACCGTTGCTAGCGTCGCCGCTGGTTCCGTACAACACAGTCGGTTTTTTTCTGGCGGCCATCATGCTTGTGTCGTCGGTTGTCACGCTGATGCTACTGCCCAGTGTAATGAGCAATCTGCAGAAGCTTTTGTTTCGCGGCAACCCGCCCGGACCTCAGTCACACGAACTGGTGACCGAAGCCGGGCGCCGTGGCATTGCGGGCTCGGCATCCCTGGTGCTTGCGGTTACGCTTGTCGCCGCAGGAACCTTGCACGCGCAAACGCCGGACGTCGCTTCCATCGTGGCCAGGGCCAATAACGCCTCCTACTACGCGGGAGAAGACGGCCGCGCCCAGGTCAGAATGACGATATCTGACGGCAAAGGTGGCGAGCGGCGGCGCGTGTTCACCATGCTTCGGCGCGATCACACCGACGGAGGCGACCAGGACTACGCTGTGCTCTTTACCCGTCCCGCCGATGTTCGCGGCACAGTGTTCCTGGTCAAAAAGCATGTCGACGGCGACGATGATCGTTGGCTGTACCTGCCCGACCTCGATCTGGTTAAGCGAATCGCGGCCGGCGACAAGCGAACTAGTTTTGTAGGGTCGCACTTTTACTACGAAGATGTTTCTGGACGTCGGCTGGATGCAGATACACACGAGTTAATTGAAACTACCGGTGAACACTTTGTGGTGCGCAATCGACCGGCTCCGGGGGAGAGCGTCGAGTTTGTTGAGTGGACGGCGTGGATCGACAAAGGCACGTTTGTGCCGATGAAGATGGAGTACACCGACGGCCAGGGTGTTTACCGGCGAATCGAAGTGCTGGCTACTGAGACGATCGAAGGATTCACCACGGTTACCAGGATGAAGGTGTCGGATCTGCGAAGCGGTGGCTCGACGGTTTCTGAGTTTCGCAACATCGACTACAACCTCGATGTTCCCGAAAACATTTTCAGCGAACGCACCCTGCGCAATCCGTCGCGCGAGTGGTTCAACACCAAGAGTCAGTAGCAATGGGGTTTTCCTTTCTTAGAATGGCCGTGCTGGCAGTGTTGTTGGTGACCACTCCGCTCACGACTCCGGTCCTGGGACAGGACGATTGGGGCGACGACGACTGGGGCGAGGAGTCTCACGCCATTCCTATTCATGGCTATGTGGAAGCGGCGGGTGGTGCACGGCTACAGGACGACGCTACGCAATCGCGCGGTGCTACCTTGGGGGAGGCGCGTTTTCGTTTCGATCTGGCGCATTACTCCGACAAGGCTGAAGTTTCGGTAAAAGCCGACTTGTTAAACGATGCCCTGCTAGGTGCTACCGACGTAGATCTTCGCATGGCGTGGCTTTTGTTTCGTGCCGGCGACTGGTTGGATGTTCGGGCGGGGAGGCAAGTGTTAACGTGGGGAACCGGCGACCTGGTGTTTTTGAACGACTTGTTCCCTAAAGACTTCGTGTCGTTCTTCGCGGGGCGCGACGATGAGTTTTTAAAAGCCCCGTCCAACGCCATAAAGTTCAGCGCGTTTACGCGGGCGCTTAACTTCGATGTGGTGTGGACACCGCTGTTCTCGCCGGACCGATATCTCACAGGTGAACGGTTTTCTTTCTACGATCCGTCCAATGATAAACTAGTCAGCGCCGAGACGATGGGGCGACCCCTTGCAGCATCTTTACCCGATCAGACGCTAGAAAACTCCGAACTGGCCGCTCGATTGTTTCGCAACGCCAACGCGATGGAGTTGGCTATCTACGGCTACTGGGGATTTTTCAAGCAGCCGACGGCCACTATCGATAGTTCACTGACATTCGCACGCATGGCGGCGGCGGGTGCGAGCGTACGCGGGAATCTTCTCGGGGGTGTTGCCAATGCTGAGGGAAGCATGTACGTGTCTCGCGGAGACCGGGAGGGTAACGACCCGCGCCTTCCCAATTCGCAAGCGCGTGTGTTGGTTGGTTTCGAAAGGGAGTTGTTCAGAAATGTAACCGGTGGTTTCCAGGGCTACGTCGAAAAATGGCTCAACCACGATGAAATGGTTGCGCAGTTGGCGGCGGGGGAGGTCAAGCCCGACGAAACCCGTACGCTACTGACAGCCCGACTTACCTGGCGCTTGCAACAGGACACTCTAACGCTGGCGCTGTTTGGGTTCTTCGCCCCCGAGCAGGGCGATTCCCACTGGCGACCCGCGGTAACCCGTAAGATCTCCGACACCATCACCATCGCCGCTGGTGCCAATGTCATGGCTGGCGATGCCAATACATTTTTTGGACAACTCGAAGACAACTCTAACGCTTATGTCCGAATTCGTTACAGTTTCTAAACCAAGGAGAGCACCATGACGCTTGATGAAACGCTAAGACTCATCGCGGGGACCTTTGTCGCTGCAAGCGTAGCGCTCGGGTACTGGGTGAGCCCGCTGTGGTTCCTGTTTACGCTGTTTGTTGCCATTAATCTGGTTCAGTCGGCATTCACGGGCTGGTGCCCGATGATGAGCCTGCTAAGAAAGTTCGGCTTCAAGTAAATGCTGCGAGCTTGTCGTGGAGGCGAGTGTTGATTACACTAGCGGGGTGAGCCACCGATCCGACATCACGCTTAGTGACCTGTACCAAGAACACGCGTCTACAATCTATTCGCTTGGTCTTCGGATGTGTCCTTCTAAGGAGGCAGCCGAGGACCTTGTGCAGGAGACGTTTTTGCGCGCACATCGGTCGTGGAGCACGTTCGAGGGTCGCTCCAAGCCGTCGACTTGGCTGTGGTCCATCGCCGTTCGGGCTTGCCAGCGCATGAAGCGAAAGCGAGCTGGCGAACCCGAACATCTGGCGTCGTGGGAGGAACTCTTACCCCGGCCCGACGCTCCGATAGCTGCTATTCCCAGTATTAACACCGACCCGTTGGACGACATAATCAGGGAAGAGGCGCGCGCGACGGTCGAACTCGCAATCGCGAAACTACCGGAGGCATTCCGGATTTCCCTGGTGTTGTCTGACATCGCCGGACTTTCGCAGGCAGATATCGCAGAGATTCTGGACGTCAAAGAGGCGACGGTAAAGACCCGCGTGCACAGAGCTCGGCTGCTGGTGCGTGATGCAGTGGCGAAGAACTTTCCATCTCGACATGTTGAAGCCGAACAAGTTAATCCTCATCTTTGTCTAGACCTCCTTCACGCAAAGATGGAAAGTCTCGACAAAGGCGTTCCTTTTGCAATGCCGGACGATGATCTCTGCGACCGCTGCCGTTCGATGTTCGCGGGGCTGGATCTGGCAAAAGATGCCTGCGTTAACATTCGTGCCGGACAGCTTCCCGAGCCGCTAGCAAGCAGATTAAAAGCCCACCTATCGTCCAGTGCCTAGGGACCCGCGCTGCGGTTTCGCATCACCAATTCCTGGTTCCGGATGCGCAAATCCACTACAATCATAGGGTTCGCAATATGGTTCTGATTGCTAACTGGCTCAAGCCGGAGACACGATGAAAGCTTCGCTCGGTATACTTCTACTATTTTCGGCATTATTCGCTGGCTCCGCCGTGCGCGCGGAACCGCCCGTGGATCGTGATCAAATGGAACAGGTCGAAGACTTGTCGGAGTCGTTAGCCAACGACCTGCTGGCTTTGTCGGTTGACGCACGTAATCGCGATATGCCCCAAGTTGCCCGATACTTTCCGGCCAGCTTAAACGCCACAGCGTTTCCCGTCGCTCCGGGCGAGACTAACACCGAAGTTAAATGGATACAGTCGCACAGCTGGAACTTTTCCACACAAGCAACAAAGATGAGCCATGCAGATTTCCTGAAAGCATGGGAAGGCTTTTACTCGCATTTTAGCGAAGTGGAAGACGTTCGTTTTAAGGTGAAGGAAGCCAACTTTGCCGACGACAGCCACGGCGCCGCGCGGGTGTTTATGTTTGTGGTAGGGCGCGATGGTAACGGTCATCGCGAATGGGTTCAGAGTTGGATGAGTGCCAGGTTCGCATTGGCACCCCCCGATGCCAATGGCAACCGCAATTGGCAGTTTACCGACCTCTCACTGGAGTCGTTTGAGTCGATTGTCGCGACCGCCGACTTGTTTTCCGAAGTAAGTGTTCCCGCCGGCGTGGCGCTCACCATTCCGCGTTACGGTGAGCCCAGCAACCAAAGCTTTGCGTGGAATGGCGCGGCCGCGGCGGACGTAGATGGTGACGGCGACATTGATGTGTTCGCCGCGGGCCTGGACCGACATCACCTGTATTTGAACGACGGCAAAGGCAAGTTTGTTAAAGCCGGGGACGAAGTGGGCGTTAGCATTCTTCCCGGCGAAGTCACCGGGCCACTGTTTGTCGACTACGACAACGACGGCGATTCGGACCTGTTTCTTGCCGCGGTCGGCAACCAACTGCTCTTGGAAAACCGCCTGGTTCCCGACGGTAAACTTACGTTCGTTGACGTATCGATCGAAGCTGGTGTCAACGTGTCCGCAATCGGGTTTAGCGCGGTGGCGGGAGACATTAATAGCGACGGACTGCCGGATATTTATGTTGCTTCCTACAATCGCTACGGAACCGTCATGCCCAACTCGTGGGGCGCGGCGACCAACGGAACGCCCAACCGGCTGTTTGTGAATCAGGGCAACGGCAAGTTTGCCGAAAAGGCCGCCGAGTTTGGTTTGGACGACTCGCGCTGGAGCTACGCCGCCGAGTTTGCCGACTTTGATGGCGACGGCGACCAGGACCTGTACGTGGCCAACGACTACGGGTTGAACGCGCTTTACGTTAACGATGGCGGGCGTTTTACCGATCAGGCCAATCTTGCTGGTGTCACGGATCCCGGTAACGGCATGGGAGTGAGTTTTGGCGACTACGATAACGACGGCGACCTTGACCTTCACGTCACCAACATGTCGTCGACTGCAGGCAACCGAATCCTGAAACGCATCTTTCCCCAACAGGCACAAGACCCGGACGGTGCCCTGCTGCGCAAACTTGCCGCCGGGAACTCGCTTTTTGAAAACCAGGGCGATGGCACGTTTCGCGACGTTACTAAAGACGTTGGCGGGCTCTCTGGCGGATGGGCGTGGGGCGGTGGATTCATGGACTTCGACAACGATGGTTGGGAAGACCTTTACAACCCCAACGGATTTGTGTCCGGAAAGTTCATGAAGGACACGTGATCGTTCTTCTGGCGCCACGTGTTGGCGTCTCAAGTTGAGCTGGATCAAGCAGGAAGTCGCGAGTTCGCCGACGGCCACGCACAACTGTTTAGCGAAGGATTCTCTTTTAGCGGGTACGAACGCGACGGGCTGTGGCTGAATCTCGGCAACAAAAAGTACAAAAACCTCTCGGGTGTTTCCGGTGTTAGCGACATTGGCGATGGTCGTGGCGCGGTAATGGCCGACTTTGACAACGACGGCGACGTCGATATCTTTCTTACTCGCATTCAGGGCAACGCACATTTCTTGTACCGCAACAACGTTGGAAGCGATAACCGCCACTTGCGCGTTGCTCTCACCGGAACTCAATCGGGCACAGATGCGTTTGGCGCGGTCGTTCGGGTGAAGACAACCAGCGGCGTGTTAACCAAGGCAAAGTCGGGCGGCGCAGGATACCTTTCCCAGCATGATCCACGATTGTTGTTTGGCCTGGGCCAGGACGCCAGCGCCGAGTGGGTGGAAGTGACCTGGCCGTCCGGAGCGAAGCAGCGGGTTGCGAATGTGGCGGCGGGAGCCTCGATCAGTATTACCGAGGGCGTCGACACGCCGACGGCCGTCGCCGAAGTGGCCGCTAGTCTTCCCGATCCATTGGCGCCCGACGAAGCGTATTTGGCCAAGCTGAGCGTCAGCGTTGGCGACCGGTTTCCGTTGGAGGCGGTGACCAACCTTAAAGGCGAGTCGATGCCGATGACGTCGGCGATTCCTCCGGGTAAGAAGGTGCTGGTTAACCTGTGGGCGACGTATTGCGTTCCGTGCGCAACCGAAATTCCGGAGCTAGTTAAAAACTATCCGCGTCTGCGCAAAAGCGATGTCGAGATTGTCGGCCTTAGTCTGGATGCCGGCGGTCTGGATGTGGTCAATCGTTACGTCGACAAACGTAAGGTTAACTATCCGGTGTTTGTTGCGGACGGAAGTCTGATCGAAAAGATATACGCGACGTCGGAAGTCTTCATCCCGCTGTCTTTTGTGTTAGACGAACGCGGGGTCATTACCGAGATTCATTCCGGGTGGTCGCCGAAGACTAAGGCCAGCATCGAGCGTTTGGCCGAACTTACGGCTCGCTAACGTCAATCGTACCTTCGGCGCCGGTCCCTTCGGTGACGCGAACCTTTGCACCCAGCGGAACGTCGCCGATCCGCTGGGTGATCTTTGTGGTGGGCCAGTACACTTCGATCGACGCAATGCGGGTTGCCTTGCCAATGCCAATTGTTTGTCGTAGCGGGTTTGCGCCGAAACTGCCGCCAGTGTTGACGTGGCGATAGATGTTGCGAGGGCCGTCGGGCGTGTCCACGGTAACCGCAATTCGCGCGCCGATAGCGGAACGGTTCGAACGCGTACCCACGCAGTGCACAACGACATGATGGTTGTCAAAGCCCGGATTCTGAAACACCGCGTCCCGAAAGCGGTCACCGATGTACGCGCCGCCCATTTGCTCGAACAGGTCGATGTCGCCGTCGGCATCCAGGTCGGCAAATGCAACACCATGCCCCTTCTGTAGCAACCCGACACCGGCAGCCATCGTGACATCGACAAAGCCATTGCCCTTTTCGTTCATGAGCAACAGGTTGGGCATAAGGGACGCATAGTCGGGATCGCCGGTACCCAGGTACATGTCCAGGTAGCCGTCGCCATCGAGGTCGGCAAAGTTCGCGCCCATAGGCAACATCGGCATGGTCAGGCCGGCATCGACGCTTACGTCAACAAAGCCGCCGCGCCCGTCGCCGCGGTAAAGACGCGCGGGCTCGGAGGTCGGGGCGGTGTTGGCGTAGTAGCGGGCGATCTGTGCGGTACGGCCGTCGTAGGTCGAAACAAACAAGTCCAGATTGCCGTCGTTGTCGTAGTCAAAAAACCACGCCGGAAAACTGCGCAACGGGTGAGTTAATTCTAACTCGGGCGCGACATCAATGAACGTTCCGTCGCCCTGGTTCTGGTACAGGCGGTTTTCGCCTTGAAAGTTTGACACGAACAAATCCGGATGCCCGTCATTGTTGTAATCCCCCCAGCAAACCGACTTGGTAAAACGGTTGTTACGAACGCCAGCCTCGTCGGCAACATCAACGAAGGTTCCGTCACCTTGGTTCTGGAACAACTGCGCCGGGGCTTCGCGTCCCTGTAGCATCTCGTTACCAATGTACACGTCCAGGTCGCCATCGTTGTCGTAGTCGGACCATCCCGCGGTTTGCGTGGGGTAGTGCACATCGCCGAGACCTGCGTCGAAAGTAACGTCGGTAAAGGTGCCGTCGCCGTTGTTTTGCACTAGCGAGTTGGGATGCCGTCCGGCGTCACCCAACCAGGCGCCACGCAGCACCAGAAAGTCCAGGTCACCGTCGTTGTCGTAGTCGGCGGGAACCAGGTTTAGTCCGCCGAAGATTCCGCCCAGGCCTATCGTGCTTGATTGATCGGCGAAGGTCCCGTCGGGTTGTCGGGTAAAAAGTTTAAGTTCGCCGCGCGGCTCCCACGTTGAGGTCAACACGTCGATCTGGTCGTCGCCGGTAAAGTCGTCCAGGATGACGCTGCCACAGCTGTTAAAACGATCGAGCCCAAGCGACGGTGCCACGTTTAGCATCCGCGGAAACTCGACTCCGCTGGTGAACTTCTCCGGGGCAATCAAGTGCTTGCGGGGAACGCCGCCGGGATATTCACCCAAGGTCATATACGCGATGTTGGTAAGCCATTTTGCCGTCATGTACATGTCGTTGTCGGCCGGGAGCATTTGCATCACATCGTTAAAGTGCGCAATTGCCGCACGCGAACCCGACGGGTCTTCGTGAACCCCACGTCCGCGGATCGGAAGAATGCAACTGTCGGGCGTAAACCGGTTGCAACAGTTTTCGGTTTCACCGCGGCGCATGTGGGCAACGCCCAGTCGGAACACGACGTCGGCCGCCTGCAAAGCGCTTATGTGACCTTGGGCTTCGGGGAGTCGTCGCCGTGCTTCGGTGAGCGCTGCGATACTTTCGGTTTCATTACCGGCGCGCAGTTCGGCCATACCGGAAAAACGAAGCAGTCGCATGCGATCGACGATGGAAGCGTCGGTGGGAAGTTGAGCGATGGCCTGGCGCAACTGCAGCGCGCGTCCGTCGCCCTGATACTTGTTCTCGTTGGGCGCACGCTTTGCCAGTTCCTCTAACGCTGTCACCATCCGCTGGTGGCTTTCGGGCCGATCACCCGGCGTTATCGACCGCGACGCGATGCCGCGTTCGGCCACGGGTGCGCCGTTGGTGTCGGCATCTTCGGTGTCCGAACAACCGATGACCGCCAGCACAGTTGACATTATTAATAGCAACAGGTAAGGGCGCATGTTAGGGCTCAATATGTCTAAAAACCGGTGGATTCGCTAGAGTTTATCACAGCGGCGAGCCGCGCGAAGTGTCTGCTCCGCGGGGGCAATTGCTAAACGACGGATTCGGGTAAATTTGCTAGAATCCTAGCCCCACGTCGGCTCGCAACCATTGGCAGTTGCAACAGTTGCGCAACCAAGCATCCAGGAGTGTCTCCCGAACCATGGACCACATTCGCTATTCAGCGGCGGCCTGTCAAATTGATCTTCCGAACCCCAAGAGCCGCGACGAAATTGGCAAACGTGTCGCGCACATGATCGGCATGACTCGAATGGCGGTGGAAGGTTACTCCCCGTTCTTGCCGGTAAAGCTGGTGGTGTTTCCGGAGTTTGCCCACGCCGCGCCGGTGTATCCCACCGCATCGGAGTTGCGCAAACATCTCACCGTGGAAGTTCCCAACGAACATACCGAGCGCTACACGGCGGTGGCCAAGGATCTCGGTGTGTTCATCCAGACCGGGACTTTCTTGGAAGAAGATCCAAAGTGGCCGGGAATGGTGTTTAACGCGACGTGCTTGATTGGCCCGGAGGGAATTCTTACCAAGTATCGCAAGGTGAACCCGTGGGTGCCGTGGGAAGTGCACGCAAGCCCGCACGACCTGGAAGGCTACGACGAAGAAATGTTTCCCGTGGCCGACACGCCGATCGGCAAGTTGGGCGTGGCGATTTGTTACGACTGGTTGTTTCCGGAATGTTTGCGTCAGCTCACCGCAAACGGTGCCGAGGTGCTGATCCGAGTCAGTGCGTACATGGATCCGTGGGGAGCGACCGAACCGATGGATTGGTGGACGGTGGTGAACCGTTGCCGGGCGTTAGAGAACATCGCGTACGTGGTGAGTTCTAACCAGGCGGCGAGTCTTTCCAGCTACCCACCGTTTTCGTGGCCTGGCGGAAGTATGATTGTGGACTACGACGGACGCATTCTTGCACAAGCTGACCCCGGGCCGGGCGAGAAGATTGTGGTCGCGCCGGTGGACATCTCGGCGCTTCGTCACGAACGCGAGGTGCGTGTTGGGCACCACATGCCTTCGCACCTGCGGAGTGAAGCCTACCCCGTTTACAACGAGTCGTTTTATGCGCCGGGGCAACTGACCGGCAAACACGATGTCACCACCGACGACACTAAGAAGGCTATCGCCGATGCGCGGGAGAAGCTACCGTGGCGAAAGTAGTACGTTGGTCGTTGGTGATGTTTGCGTGCATGGGTGTGCTCGCCGCTTTAAGCTGTCAACCCGTCGCCACCAGCAAGATGACCCCGACGAGAGTGCGCGAGCCGCTACCGGAACTGCCGCCGCATCAAGTTGACGAACTGTTCGCGGCGTTCAACCGTGGCATGGGATTGATGGACCAGTATCAACCCTTGGAGGCAGTCAAGGCGTTCGAAGAAGTGGTTCGCCTTAGTCCCGACTGGCCAACCGGCCGACTAAACCTTGGTATCGCTTTGTTGAACACCGAAAGCGACGAAGCGCGCGCGCGTGCCGAAGACGAATTGCGGCGCGTGATTGAATTGGAGCCTAACAACGCGTACGCGCATTTTTCCTTGGGTTTGTTGCTGACGTTTCTAAAGCGCCCCGATGAGGCGCGTCCAGAGTTTAGACGCGTGCTGGAGATCGACCCCAACGACGCCGATGCTGCGTATCAACTGGCAATTCTACTGGCCGAAGACGATCCCGTCGAAGCGATTGCGTTGCTTGAACACGCGATCGAGCAAATACCACATCACGAGTCGGCCATTTATCGACTGTCGACGATGCTTCGCCGTCAGGGCGATAGCGAACGCGCAACGAAACTGCTAACCCGCTTTCGCGAACTAAAAACGTCGGGGACCGGAGTGGCGCGCGAGTTCAAGTACGGCGAAATGGGTCGCTACGCAATGGTCGCGCGTGCCTTCGAACCGGGTGTCGACGCGTCGTGGAGTCCGGAGTACCAGAACGTCGCACGGGAATGGGGCCTGACTGGCAAGGCGAATGGAACGCCGGGAAGGCCGGGTCAAGCGGGGGCAAGTTTTGGGCCCGGCGTCGCGTGCGCTGACATCGATTGCGACGGCGACTTTGATGTGCTCATCCCCGGGCTTAGCGGGGGCGGTTTGTACCGTAACGGAGGCGGTCGCTTTGAACAGGTGCGTGAGTCAGGCCTGAATGAAACCGGCGCAATCGCCGCGTATTTCGGCGACTACGACGGCGATGGTGACCCGGATGTGTTTTTGACCTGCCACCAAACCAATCGGCTGTTTAACAACGACGGAACCGGCAAGTTTACCGACGTTACCGCATCGGCGGGTGTCGCCGGTGCCGCGACGCTATCGGCGGGGGCCGCCTGGGCCGACGCAGACCACGACGGCGACTTGGATATATATGTCGCCAATTACGGCGCGCCGAATCCGCTGTGGCGTAACAATGGCGACGGTACGTTTACCGACGTTGCGAGGATGTCGAGCCTGTACACGGGTCGGGGAAAAAGCACGAGCGTCGCATTCTTTGACGTGGACCAGGACCGCGATTTGGATCTGTATGTCATTTACGATGGCGAACCAAACCAATTGTTCCTAAACGATCGGGTTGGACAGTACCGCGATGCGACCGAGCGTTTTCCCGAGCTAGTGGCAAGCGGTCCTTGGTGGGGTGTGTCTCTCGGTGACGTTGATGGAAATGGTCACGAAGACTTGATACTTCAGGGTAGCGGAGGTTCGACGCTCTTTTTTAATTTTGGCGTCGGAGGGTTTCGTCGCGCTCGCGGCGACTCATGGTCTGACGCTGAATCACATTTCCTATTGAGCCTGGTTGAAAAAGGCCAACTCGCCGATGTAGATCTAGACGGCGACCTAGATCTCCTCGTTATCGAACACACTGGAAAGGAGCCGGAGCGGCGTTACGTACGGCTCAGTAAATCGGAAAACTTTGTCGGCACCGGGAGGGCGCAGTCCCTCGCCGGACTGGGTGAGCGTCGTCCTGCCGTTGCGCCGAAGTCATATCGCAACCGGCAAGCCCGCGGCTCTGTCGTGGCTGACTTCGACGGCGATGGGATGGTCGAGTTTCTTATTGCGACCGTCGCGGGTCCGCCGGAACTATGGCGGGCCGATCCGCCGGAAGGTCGCAACTGGCTGACCGTCATTCCCACGCCCGAAGGCGATGACGCCGCAACCAGAATTAACCCCGAAGCCGTCGGCACAACTGTGGAAATCAAAACCGGCCGGCAGTTGCAGGTGCGTACGATCACCTCGTCGTCCGGATATCTCGGAAGCCCGCCGCCGGTCGCCCACTTTGGCTTGGGCAACGCGCCTAACGTTGATTACGCGCGGCTGACCTGGCCCGACGCAACGTTGCAAGGCGAACTCGAAATCGCCGCGAACCAACAGTGGCGCATCGCCAAAGCGTCGCGTAAGCCTTCGTCATGCCCGATCCTGTTTGCGTGGAACGGCGAGCGGTTCGATTTTATCACCGACTTTCTCGGTGTTGGTGGCATGGGCTTTTTTATGGAGCCGGGCGCGTACGCGCCGCCTGACCCCACCGAAGATGTTTTGATACCGCCGCATCAACTCAAAGTCAAGGACGGCCGCTACCTGCTGCGCGTCGCCGAGCCATTGGAAGAAGTTACCTATTTGGATCAGCTTCACCTTGTTGCCTACGACCATCCGGCAGATTGGGAGCTATATCCTGACGAACGCTTTACCGGGACCGAGCCATTACCAACTGGTAAGCCGCACGCGGTGACCAAAAAACTGTTCCCCAACGCCGCGCGCGACCGAGACGGTAACGACGTCCGCGATCGAGTATTAAGAATCGATCGAGTGAGTTTCGAACCGCCGAAGGATAAACGCTTCGTTGGTTACGCCGAAGACCACTGGATCGAACTCGACTTTGGCAAGCAGTTGCAAAGCCTTCCGGAAGGCGCGCGTGCGATCATGTACTTGTGGGGATGGGTTGAGTACACCTATTCACACGTTAACTACGCCGCGTATCAAGCGGGGCTGTCGATGGATATCCCCAGTGTCGAGATTCCCGACGGCAGTGGCGGTTGGAAAGTTGCGATTCCTGGCGCTGGATTTCCGGCGGGACTGCCGCGCATGATGACGCTGGATATTACCGACCTTCCTATCCGCGACCACGGAAAGCTGCGGCTTCGTACCAACATGGAAGTGTTTTGGGATCAAATATTCGTCGGGGTTGACGTGATGGACCAACGTATCAAGCGACATACGTTAACACCCGACGTCGCCGACCTTCGGTACCTGGGCTACCCGCGCGAGTACTCGCCCGATGGCAACGATCCCACGGCCTACGACTACCATCGCGTCGACCAGGGCCTGCCGTTCAAGCATCTTACCGGCAACTTTACGCGCTTTGGCGATGTACGCGAGTTGTTGCGCGATGTTGATGACCGCTTTGTGGTGATGGCGCGAGGAGAAGAGATTGTCCTTGAGTTCGACGCCACGCGACTGCCGCCGCTACCCGCAGGTTGGGCACGAACCATTGTGATGCACGCCGACGGCTACTGCAAAGACATGAACTTGTACACGGCCCACCCGGATGCCGTCGACCCGCTGCCATATCACGCGATGGATAACTATCCGCCCGAACAATCCGGGCATAGTTCGCCCGAGATGCAAGAGTACATTAAAACCTGGAACACGCGGCAGGTGGTTGGCCATCGCTAGGTTGAAGCTGGAAAGGCACACGCTTGCGGCGCTTTTGATCGGCGTCGTGATAACGTTCGTCGGATGCACGCCAGACAGTACCGACGATGTTCCAGCCGTGGAAGTACCCGAGGCTGCGTTGGAAGAAAACTTCAACGCGTTTAAGCAAGAAACCATTACCGCGGCCGAGAAGCTACTCGCCGCCTACCCCAACGATCCGCTTCCCATTGGTCTTATGGGTACGGTGCACAACCAGTTTGGCAATACCGCCGAAGCCGAACGCTGGTGGTTGCGCGTGCTGGAGCGATTTCCCGACAACGAAGACGCTTTTGACGTTCTCGCGCTTGCGTACTTGCGCAAGGGGCAGTTCGGCGAAGTGGTCGCACTCTCCGAGCGCGCACTGCAGGTCAACTCAAAGTCCGCGGTCGTTCATCGACGCTACGCAGAGGCGCTGTTAGAACTCGGTCGCCTTGACGATGCACTTGCGGCTATCGAAACCGCCCGCGCGATCGGCCCAGAAACCAACGAAATGTCGTTGGTGCAGGGAAGGATTCATTTGCAACGTCGCGAGTTTGCCGACGCTCGAGACGCGTACCAACAGGCTTTGACGTTACGGCCGGGCGATTCCCGCGCCTATTTTGGGCTGTCGACGGCGTTCAGTCGTTTAGGCGACGCCGACAAAGCTGGTGAGTATCGACAACGTTTCGCCGAAACCCGAGCGGACGCGGACGCCGAGTCGGAAGAGCGGCGACGCGCGACCGACGTGATCGCGCCCGCAGAGTTTATTCTTGCGGAAGCTTTAGTGGATATCGGTCGGCTGTATCTGGCTTACAATGACAATGACAACGCCGAGCGCAGTTGGCTGCGCGCCGCCGAAGTCGCCCCTGACAACGTCGGTGCACGTGTGCAATTGGTAAGCTTATATCGTCGCGAGTCGCGCAATGCACAAGCGCTTTCGCTGTGCGACGATCTCACGCGCATTCAACCCGACAACGCCCGCTTTCACTTGCTCTCGGCGGTGGTAAGTACCGAAGTCGGGCAGTACGACCGGGCCAGGACCGCCGTCGTGCGAGCGCTAGAGTTGGCGCCGGATGACCAACGGGCGCGCAACTTGTACGATCAACTTCAGAGGAATCAGTAGTGTCTGCACGAGTGTTTTGGGCATTTGTTGTGCTGGCTGCGTCGGCTACGGTCGTAGATGCCGAGATCAAGTTCTCCGACGTAACTGCGCAAACCGGGATCACGTTCGTCCACTCGGACGGCGGCAGTGGTCGTCGTTACCTGATTGAGACCATGAGTGCCGGCGTCGCCGTGTTCGATTTTGATCGCGATGGCCTGGTGGATATTTATTTTCTTAGCGGCGCACCGCTACGCGGCGCAGACATGAGCGTTAAGCCCACCAATGCGCTCTATCGCAACCTTGGCGACATGCGCTTTGCCGACGTCACCGCCAGCGCGGGCGTCGGCGACGCCGGGTTTGGGTTGGGTGTTGCCGTGGGGGACTACAACAACGACGGGTTCTTGGATCTGTTCGTGAACAACGCTGGTCCTAACGTTTTGTATCGGAACAACGGTGACGGGACGTTTAGTGACGTCACGGCACATGCTGGTGTTTCGGGTGGTGAGATGAACGGCGCCGGCGCGAACTTTTTGGATATCGACGGCGACGGTTGGTTGGATCTGTTCGCGGCCAACTACGTCGCGTGGTCGTACGAAGCTCATACCGAGCGCTACTTTGGGTCCTGGATGGTATACCCCGGGCCCCGCGACTATGACCGCACGCCCAACCTTTTGTTCCGCAATAGCGGCGACGGAACATTTGCCGATGTCAGCAAGAGTTCCGGCATTGGAGAGCACGTGGGGGCGGGAATGGGGACCGTCGCTGCGGATATCGACAACGACGGCGACACCGACATCATCGTGGCCAACGATGATTGGGGCAACTTTCTGTTTCGTAACGACGGCAATGGGCACTTTGAGGAAGTCGGCCTTAGCAGCGGCCTCGCCTACGACATTAATGGCGCGCCCCAGTCGAGCATGGGGGTAACCAGTGGCGATTATAACAACGATGGCTGGCTGGACATCGAGATGACCAGCTATCAGACCGAACTCGCAACCCTGTATGAAAACATCCAAGGCGAGTTCTTCGACGATGTCACGCGGGCGACGGGAGCGGGTAGCGGCACGCTTGTGGATGTGACCTGGGGAAACGGGTTCGCAGATTTTGACAACGACGGCGATCGCGACTTGTTTGTTGCGTGCGGGCACGTCAATGACAACGTTGAGAAGTTTAGCGACGTGGCCACTTACGCGGCGCGCAATGTCGTGCTTGAAAACGACGGTAGCGGCAAGTTTACCGACGTCTCTGAGGTGGCCGGATTAAGCGTTAAGGCGGTCAGTCGCGGTGCCGCTTTCGACGACCTGGACAACGACGGTGACATCGATGTTGTTGTGCTTAACTCGCGCGCTAAACCAACGGTCCTGCGCAACGACAACGCCGCGGGGAATTGGGTGGTCGTGCAGCTTAAGGGCGTTAACACGAATCGTGACGGCATCGGCGCACATGTTCGGGTTGCAGCGGGTGGCAAGACACAACTGGCCGAAGTGCACAGCGGTCAGGGGTACCAAAGTCACTACGGTCTTCGGCTGCACTTTGGTTTGGGCAATGCCGACTCTATTAGCAAGATAGAGGTTCGTTGGATCGGCGGGGAGACCGAGACTGTCGATAATCCGCCGGCGAACCAAATTATCACGATTGTCGAAGGCAAAGGCATTGTCGCCGGGTCGGACTAGTACTTAAAGCCCTTAAAGCCGACGCGGAAGAACAACGCGTAAAGCACTGGCACCAGACCAAGCGTCAGCACGGTCGCAAACATCAATCCAAACAGAATTGCCACGGCCATGGCCTCAAACATGGGACCGCCGCCCAGCCACAATGGAACCAGTCCGCCCACGGTTGTCGCGGTTGTCAGTAGAATTGGTCGAAGCCGACGTTGCGCGGCTTCGACAATTGCACTCCGAGGGTCCAGTCCGTTCTGTTCGATCTCAATCTTAATGCGGTCGAGCAACACGATCGCATTGTTTATGACAATGCCAGCCAACGCGATCACGCCTAAGAACGCGATAAACCCAAGGGGCTTTTGGGTTACCAAAAGGCCAATAAATACGCCGACCAGGCCGAACGGAATCGTTAGCAGAATAATGGTCGGTCGGCGAATCGAGTCGAACTGGCCAACCAGTAGAAGAATTATGATCAGCAGCGCAATTGGAAGCTTAGCCATGATGGAGGCGTTGGCTTCGCCGGACGACTCCAGCTCTCCACCAAGCTCATACTTATAGCCGACCGGCCAGGTCGCGGCTTCGGGCGCCAGGATCGCATCCAACTGGGTTGCGATTGCGATGGCGTTGGCACCCGGCTCAATGTTGGCGTCTACAGTGACGGTCTTCGAGCGGTCCCATCTCCATATCTTCGCCGGTTCGAACACAATCTCGACGTCCGCGACTTGCTTAAGTGGCACCGCTCGACCTGTGGCTTGCGAGTAGACGTTGTGGCTTTCAATCTTGCCGACGTCTTTGCGGTCGGCGGCAACCGAACGCAGCACCACCGGGATGACTTCGCTGCCTTCGCGGTAGTCGGTGGTGGCAATTCCGCTAAGCGCAGTTTGCAGCGATATGGCGATATCCTGGCTCGATACTCCCGCTCGCTGGGCTCGCGGCTGATTGACCTTTACCAGAAGCTTCTTTGCACGTGGACCCCAGTTGTCGCTAATGTCGCGCGTGCCGGGAATCTTAGCGATCTCGGCCTTCACCCGATCGACAATCGCAAACACTTCGTCGCGGTCCTTACCCGATACGCGTACTTGCACTGGGGCGCTCACCGGTGGTCCCAAATCAAGTGGCTTAATGGTTGCCTTGGCGTCCGGAAAAGCGTCAGCACAAAACGCCTCAAGTTTAGGTACCAGTTCGGACTCAATTTTCCATCGGTCGGTCACGTTGATCAGCGTAAACGAATATTCAGGACTGGGTGGTTCAGGACTGTACGACAGAAAGAAGCGGGGCGCGCCTTCGCCCACGAAACTGGCGAACGCAACCGCACCCTCAGAGACAACTTCGCCGTTCTCAATCTGTCCCCGCATGTCGGACGCGATGAACGCTTCCAACCGATCGACCGCGTCGAGTGTTTTCGTCAGTGGGCTACCGATAGGCAGTTCCAGCTCGACCGACATAATGGGTTTGTCGTTTGACGGAAAGAAAATCGCAGGGATAAACGGCAGCAGCTGCATCGATCCCCAAAAGATAACGATTACCCCGACGATCGTTGCGATGCGGTTCTTTAGTAGTAACGTCAAAAACGATCGATAAGTGCGATAGAAGCGACTGTTCATCGAATCGTCGGTGGGTTTGACCTTAAGAAACGCAACGCACAACAGCGGAGTCATGGTTAGCGCAAGTATCCATGAACACAGAAGCGTGATCGTTACCACGGTAAAAATTGGCGAGGTGTACTCGCCGACAGTCGATTCGGCCAGATAGATGGGAAGGAACGCTGCGGCTGTGGTCAGCGATGATGTCAACAGAGGTACGCGTAACTCTGCCGCCGAGTCCAGCGCAGCTTGCTTTGGCAACTTGCCCTGGCCGATTTGTACCATCACCGATTCCGACATCACAATCGCGTTGTCGACTAGCATCCCCAGCGCGATGATCAGTGCCGCCAACGACATCTGGTCGAGTCCGATGTTGAGAAAACCCATCACCATCAACGCCATCACAATCGCCATAGGTATCAGGCTGGCGACAACCAGGCCTGTGCGCAAACCCAGGAATACCAGCATCACCAACATGACGATGGCCACCGCTTGCAACAGGTTGGAGGTAAAGTCCTTGATCTTTTTTCCAACGAACTGCGGCTGAAAGTAGATAACGTCGAACTCAACTCCGATGGGATAGGCCGCGCGCAAGCGCTCCAATTTCTCGTCGACTTGTTGTCCCAGCGAAATAATATTGCCGCCCTCGCGTTGGCTAACCGAGATAATCAGCGCGGGATCGCCGTTGTAGTGGACAGTCGATCGCCGCGGGTCTTCGTAACCCCGAGTGACGTTGGCTACGTCACCCAGGTAAACAAGTTCGCGGCTCCCGGGGACCGAAATTACAGTTCGGCGCAGCTCATCGATGGATTCAAAGTTCCCGCTGGGTTCTAGCGCAATCTGCTCGTCGGCGGTGAACACCTGGCCGCCGGGAAACACAATGTTTCGAGCTTCGAGGATGTTGCTAAGTTGGCCGGGGGACAATCCGAGTTCGGCAAGGCGGGCGTTGTTGAACTCCACAAACACTCGTTCTTCCTGGTCGCCAGAGATTTCAACTTTGGCGGCGTCGGGAAGCAGCAACAGCTCGTTGCGGGAATCGTCGGCGATCTCTTTAAGTTCGGCGTAACTATAGCCTTCGCCGGTAAGCGCAATCATGATCCCAAACACGTCGCCAAACTCGTCATTAACAAACGGACCACGAATTCCAGACGGCAGTTCTCCTCGAGCTGCGTCAACTTTGCGCCGTAGACTGTCCCAGATGGGGCGCATTTCGGTGAGGCTTTCTTTGATGTCGACAAATATGACGGACACGCCGGTCTTTGATTGGCTGCGCAGAACGTCGATTTCGGGCATCTCTTGAATGCGCTTCTCTAACTTGTCGGTTACAAGTTGTTCAATCCGTTCGGGGCTGGCGCCCGGAAAGTATGTAATGACTTGCGCGGTGCGAATCGTAAAACCAGGATCTTCGTCGCGTGGCATGGATCGGTAAGTGGAAACACCGGCGAACAAGATGATGACGAGCGCGACAATAGTGATACGCTTTTTGTCGATGGCAACTTGGGTAAAGTTCATCGCTACCTGGCTCCGTCGGCGTCAAAACGAACCCGTTGTCCATCGGTCAACTTGCTGACGCCCGCCGTGATGACAAAGTCGCCATCGCTAAGGCCTTCGCTAACTTCCAGTCCGTCTCCGGTTAACTCGCCGATCGTCACGGGTCGACGGCTTACCTCTCCTACGCCCGGAGTGTCGGCCGCGGCCACGATAAAAACGAAACGACCGTTGCGGTCTTCTGCGACTGCAACCGACGGGACCAGGTATGTTTCACGGTTACTTGTTGCCGCAAACTGGAACGTAACTTCGGCTGCCATTCCCGAGCGTACCGCGTCGGCGCTGTTGTCCAGGCGGACGGTGACCGGATAGGTTGTCGCCATGTCGGTGGCGGCAACGCCGACTTCGGTGACCGTTCCCGGAATCGCCGTGTTGGGGAGCGCGTCGAATTGCGCGGACACCTTACCGCCTTCGCGGATTTGCGAGATTAAGATCTCCGGAATGGCTACTTCCACTTCGATGTTGCCGTCGGAAGTTAACAAACACACCGGTTTGCCCGCGGAGACGTTCTCGTTCACCTCCACGTCGCACGACGCAATTGCGCCCGATCGCGGCGCTCGCAGTTTGGTGTAGCCCAGTTGATTCTGCGCAAGCTCCAGTCGTTTCTCACCCGACTGCACCATAGCGCTGGCCGATTCGAATTGTGCTCGTGCGGCGTCGAGGTCTTGTTTGGACGCGTTGCGATTTTCATACAGGTCGCGTGCACGATCGTATGCCGACTGGGCGTTGCGCAGTTGAGCTCTTGCCTGTGATAGCGACGCCCTGGCGTCTTGCACTTGCAAGTTGTAATCCTCTGGGTCGAGTTCGGCGATCAATTCGCCTTCTTTTACTTGCTGTCCGACTTCGACAAGCAGTCGTTGCACCGTTCCCGCGACCCGAAAACTCAGTCGCGATTCCACGCCGGCGCGGGCGACTCCAGCGAAGGTTCGTGTCCGTTCGCCGCCGCTGGCGAAAACTTGAACGGCACGAACACTGCGCAGTACCGGTTCGGGGGCGGGTTTGTCTCCGCTGCATGACACCACCAACCCTGCCAGGCATAGCAACATCGACCCGAAGGCGACGGTAAGTTTCGAAGGCATGACCACTCCCTTAATTATTGTTTTGCGACGACGCAAAAAATGCGTCGAGCTCCTGGAAGAACGAACTTCGTTCGGTCTCATCCATCTGAATCACCATCAAGCCAGCCGCACGTTGGGCGGCGATAAGATCTACCAGAAAGTCATACACGGCGTTGGCCGCTACCTCGTCCGCTACCAGTGCATTGTTCTGTGCATCGAGCAGGTCGAGAATAGTCGCCGCACCGCTCGAGTAGGCGTCTTCAACAAGATCCAACGATTGACGCGCCGCATCGGCAGCGATGCGGGACTGCTGGATGCCGGCGTAGGATGCGCCCGCCTGGTGAAAAGCCGAGCGAACGCGTTGCTCGACCTTCTGGCGAACCGAGTCGAGTTCTGTGCGCAATTGCAAAAGCTCTGTGGCTGCCTGCCGACGGGCGGCGATCTTTGCTCCGCCTTCGAACAACGAATAGGTTGCGCTAACGCCGACCTGCCAGGATAGGTCTTTGGGCTCACCGATCAGGCTAAAGGGAAACTGCGAAGTGTCGATGTCAGATCCGGCGCCGTCACGGGCGAACACGTTTGTCACTCCCGCCTCGAGGCCTAGTTCGGGAAGCCAGAAGGAGCGCCCGGAAGAATCCAATCCGCGACGCTGCGCTGCAATCGCTTCGCTCAAGGCCTTAATCTCTGGTGTCTCGCGGAGTCCGTACGCCACCATAAATCCACGAAGGGTTCGGAAGTCCCACGGGTTATTCATGTACTGCGCTATCCGATCCTGGGTAAACAGTAGCGACGGATTGGCGAGAGTTTCTTCCTGGGCACGGAAGGGTTCTTCCGACGGTCGGTTTAAAAGTTGGTTTAACGCAATTTCAGCGACGTTGCGTTGCGCGTTGGCGTCTATGACACGAATGCGGTTATTGGCAACCTCGCTTTCCCAGCGAAGAATCTCGGCCGACCGCGCTGTCCCGATAGAAGCGCGGACTCGGGCAAGGTCAAGGTTTGAGCGGGTACGCTTGAGGTTTTCTTGCTGTATCCGTTCGACCGCATTGGCGCGAAGCACGTTCAAGTATCCACGCGCCGCGAGTTCGGCAATGTCAAACGCTAGTGCGTCGCGCAAGAACTCGCGATTGTTTTGCAAGTGGCGATTGATCGTCAGGTTGGCCATCGCGGGTTCGGAGAAAATAACCTGGCGAAAAGTTGCTGAGCCCGACAACTCGCGTTCGGCTTGCTGACCCAGGCTACCTTCGGCCCGGTCCTTGTCGATTTGAACGCCCAACAGCGACAGGTCGACGTTAGGCAATAGGTTGGCGCGCGCCGCGGCCACATCTTGCCGGCCTGCAACTACTTCCAATTCACGTGCGGCCAGGTCGAGGTTTGCGGCCAACGCTTCGTCAACGGCTTGCTCCATGGTGAGAACTCGATCGATGTTTCGCGCTCGATCGTTCAGCAGTTCAGCTTCGGTGATCACACCCCAGTTGGGGTAGACGTTAATCAACCGTGCAGTACTCATGTTAATTAGCAGTCCTTTTTCGGCCGCGAACACTGTGGGTAGTGTGGATGCGTTCTCGCCCAGCAGAATTCGTTGGACGTTTATAGCGACTCGGCGGGCCAGACGCGGAAAGATGTCGTTGCTAGCACCGGCGAGTACTCCGCGTTCGACTTCTAACCGTCCTAACAACGAGAACGTGGGAAGTTTGCGCCGGTTCAGTTCGGCAACAAGTTTGTCGAAGTCAGCGGCGGGAAGGTGAATAAGAGGTCCCAGGTACACCGCCTGGCAATCGTCTGGAATCGCGTTTAGAGCTTCGTCGACCGAGTCTCCAACCGAGAATACTGTTGGCGTTACCGGCATTTCGGCGACAATACGCTCGAATTCGCGATCGATGTTAGGAATCGCGTCGCGAATCTTCTTGTTGATTAACAGCGTCACCCGGTCGAATGAAACGATTTCTCGAAACGTCTTCAGGTCGGCGACGATATTGTTGGGAAAGACCGTGTAGTTGAGGTTGTCGACACCGCTCGCGCCGTTCTTTCGTGGAAGCCCCTGGAGATCTGCGTCTATGGCCACCGGAGCGATAACCGGTTTGGGCAAAGCCCCGCGTTGACAAACGTCGTGAGTCGCTAGCGGGCCCAACGTAAGTACGAGATCAACCGACCGGTCGGCCAGCAACTCGTCGGTTGCGGCCCGAACCGACTCGATCGTCCAGGACCCGGTTCTGGTTGCCGTGAACGTGGGCGTGAATTCGCCGGCCAGAATTTCTTCGATCTCGCTAATGAACAGTTGGCGAATAGTCGCGTTTTCATCCCAGGGCCCGTCTACCACGATTCCGATCGTTACCGGCCTTTGCGCGTTGGACCCTACGGCGCCAATAATTAGTACGGAAACCAGGAAAGAAAATAAAACACGTCGCACAGTGTGAAGCTCCCGGAGAAGGTTGCCGCCCAGTCAAATCGTGCCGATTCTACACCCGGCATCCGGGTTCGGCAACCGAGCGGCGTTTTTTTAACCTGCCCAATCTGGCGTCGGCAGTCCGGACGCGCAATTTCATGAAATATCCACCAACTTTCCGTCGGGTGCCAGGTACGTCGTAGTGAGAGTAAGGAATGTATTTGCGGGCAGTCGTCGCCCGCAGCGCGAAAAGGGCAGGAAGTGAGATGAGCAAAATCGTACAGCACAGAACGGCGCTTAGGGCGCGGTTTGAAACCCTCAACGGTACCGTGGTGGTTCACCTCCAGGGATTTCTGGGTTTCGAGCAGGTCGATATTGATACTACGCAAACGATTACCGGTCAGCTGGAGGACCTCGTGAACACCGGCAAAAAGCGCATTGTCGCCGACGTCTCCGAGGCGGAATACGCGTTCTCCAAGAGCGCGAACCTGCTGCTGCGCCCGTTTCTGAATGTGCTTGCCGACGACGTCAGGGTGGCGATTGTCGCCGCACCGGGCGGCGAGTCGAAGTCGCGTCGGCAGTTGACCCGTTCGCAGTTGGAGTTGTTTGGCCTGGGCGGGGTCTGCTCGATCGTCGACGATATTGATGAGGGCGTGCTCGCTGTCGGGGGTGTGCCGTCCTCTTCGGCCTTGCTCTCGCGAGCCGCTCGTCGCCTGGAGTCTTCCACCGATCCGAACGCCGGCGCCTAGCCTCCCGCGGCGGCCGCGTCAGGCCACTAAGGCTAGTTGCGTAGATGCCTAAAAAATAGTATACTTACGCCAGCTACCATATCAAATCCCCGACGTCGCCTCGTTTCTGCTTGCCATTTTCAGTCGTTTTGTGAAGAAATCGCGATCAGCCGCCAACGCGGCCCCAGGGGATAAGTCCATTTAATTAAGGATCATATGTCTGTTTCATTTTCCGACCTCCTTGCCAATCGCCACATTCTGCGGGCGCTCGAGCGGGAGGGTTATGAGACCCCAACGGACGTGCAGGCCCAGGCCATACCGCATGTTCTTGAGGGACGCGATTTGCTGGCGACGGCCCAAACCGGTACCGGGAAAACGGCAGCGTTCGCACTGCCGATCTTGGAGCGGTTGGAAGCCAATAGACCGGACAAACCGGGGCAGATCAGGGCTTTGATTCTGACCCCGACCCGCGAACTTGCTCTCCAGATCGACGAGAATATCAAATCCTACAGCCACTTTATCGAAATGCCCACGGCGGTAATCCTTGGTGGCGTTCCCCAGCACAAGCAACTGCGGATGCTCAAACGCAAGCCCAAGATTGTTGTCGCCACGCCGGGACGGTTGCTGGACCTGTTCGAACAGGGACACATCGCGCTTGGGCAGGTAGAGACATTGGTGCTGGACGAAGCCGACCGCATGTTGGACATGGGGTTTTATCCCGATGTCAAAAAGATTGTTGGCAAGTTGCCGGAGTCGCGACAAACGCTGCTGTTCTCCGCGACATTGTCGCAGGCAGTTATGCGCCTGGCTTCGGGAATGTTGGTGTCTCCCGCGCGAGTCGAAGTTTCGCCGCCGGCGTCCATATCGACCGACATTGAACAGAAGGTTTACTTTGTAAACGCCACCGACAAGCGCAAGTTGCTGGTAAAGATTTTCGAAGACGACGCGATTTCTCGAGCGTTGGTGTTTACCCGTACCAAGCATCGCGCAGAGTTCGTTAAAACGATTCTGCGTAACGAAGGTATTTCGGTGGGTGTCATACACGGCGACAAACAACAAGTCATGCGGCAGAAAGCGCTGTCGGCTTTCGATCAGGGAAAGACTCGAGTGTTGGTGGGAACCGATGTCGTGGCGCGGGGAATTGATGTCGACGGTATTACTCATGTAATTAACTTCGAACTACCCAGCGAGGCAGAAGCTTATGTGCACCGTATAGGACGAACCGCTCGCGCCGGTGCGTCTGGTACCGCAATTTCGTTCTGCGACGCCCACGAACTCACCATGCTTTTGGGAATCGAACGCCTCACCAAAGACGCGTTGGTGCCCGAGACCGACCACGAGTTCCACAGCCCCGCCATCGCATCGCTGTGGAAAAACATGTCCACCCCGTCAAAGTCGCGCGGTAAGCGTCGCTTTGGCCGTGGCCGCTACGGTGGCAAACGCGTCTACCGCTAACTCCTCTTTACACACCTTAAAGATCGCCTGACTGGACACGCCCCGCGGCGTGTCCTACATTCTTCTGGAGTTTCGTCGATACCTCAGAGGGCCCACTATGTTGAATCGGTTTGTGCGGTTTTTGTTTACAGCAACAGTGTTGCTAACGCCGATTAACGCGTTAGCGCAAAGTGTTCCGGTAGAAGCCGAATGGGCCATTCGGTTCGAAAGCTACGATCGGTTTCACGAACTGTTTGGTGTGGCCGATGCCCGAACTAGCCGCTCGGAGGATGCCAAGCAGGCGGGCGACGAAATGCGCAAGCTGTTCGGTGTTGACCTGTTCGACAAGGCCGCGGTTAAGGCGTTTGGGTTTCGCACGAACAAGCCGTTGGCGATGTACAGCATGAACGATGGTTTCGGCACGATTACGTTGTGCCTGGCGGCTAAAAGGGCCGCGCTAACCAACCTTGTGGCAGCGTCCGGCGAGCTTCGCGAGCAGCGTATCAACGGTCTTGGCGACGCTTACGTCGCCGATTCGGCGGTGCTCTATCATGACGACGGCTACATGTACTGGTTCCTTATTTCCGATTCGACCGGTGTCGATGTTCCCGCCCTGGCCGCATACCAGCACCAACTGGCGCGCAAGCAACTCCAAAAGTCGAAGGAATTCAGGCGCCTGGAGCGACGTACGCGCGGCGATGACTTTTGGCTGTACTTGTCGCCGACGGCCGCCTTCATAGATCAGGGGGTTCCGCAAGAAGCGCGCGCTGGAATCCTCGACATGATGAACCGATTTGGTATGGAGGGAACGCTCATTAGGGGGGCGATGACCGGCGAGAACGTTGAGTGGAACGGGTTCACTCATCTGGCGGAATCATCGCCGCTGCGACGATGGACCGGAGAAGCTCTGCGCGGGTCCACGTTTTACGATCGATTGCGCGTCGATGCAGCGATGGCGCTGATGCTATCGCTGGACGGCAAATCATTATGGGAATTCCTCGCTGGCTTCGATCGATTCGCAACGTTTTCCGACCGCTCGTCTGATTTCCGGGACGAGTGGGGTATCGATCCGGTCGAGGACATTTTCTATGAGGTCTCTGGCAACGTTGGTTTGCTAATCAACCGAATCTTTCCCAATCCCGACATAGTCTTGTACATGCAGGTTCGCGACGCGAATCGTTTCGACAAAACGCTGGAGAGTCTGTTTGCGGGACCAATTGGAACCGATCTGGGTTTTTCTCCGACTCCGGTTGGGCAACTGGAAGCATATTCGGCGGCGCTACCGTTTGTCGGCGAAGTTTGCGTGGGGCTGATCGACAACCATTTTGTTATTAGTACATCGCGCGAACGCTACGCGGCGATCGTGACTGGAGGTGGACCGACGTTGTTGGATCGTATCGATGAGCCCGCCGTTACCGACGCCGTGTTCGACCCGATGGGCAGTGCGATGTATTGGGACTTAGAGAAACTTCCTGCGGATGCTAGTCTGGTGCCGGGCGTTGATGTAAAGGGCAGTCCGATGCTGGACTTGTTTGGAGAAATGCGGAGAGTCATTTTGCTGTCGTCGGTAGAGAACGACGGAATGGCGTTGAACGGTCGTGCCGACGTCGCCGAGCCTGGCGTCTGGCAACGGTACTTTGTCCGTTTGCTAACCTGGACGGCGGGCACATGGGAGGAATCGAACTAGAATGAAATATGCTCACTCAATACGCGCTTGCGGTGTTCGGGTAGTGGCGATCGTCGTTGCCTTGGTATCCATCCAGCCGGCAGAAGTTCTTGCCGCCAGTAAGAACGCGCCGCGCCCCAACATCTTGTTCATTATGGCGGATGATCACGCCAGCCACGCGATCAGCGCCTACGGTTCCAAGATTAATAAAACGCCCAACATCGACCGTTTGGCCCTGGAAGGAATGTTGTTTAAGCGTTGTTATGTTACCAACGCGATTTGCGGTCCTTCGCGCGCGACCATTTTAACTGGCGTTTATCCGCATCGCACCGGTTACGGACTAAATGCCGGTGTTACTTTAAATGAGTGGAAGTTTCTGCCGAAATTACTACAGGACGCCGGTTATGACACCGCGGTGGTGGGCAAATGGCACCTCTCATTTACGCCCGACGGCAAGGGGTTCAACTACTACGCGATCATTCCGCAGCAAGGGGAATACTACCGCCCCAAACTGGTTCACAACGGTACGGTAGTGGAACATCCCGGTTATGTCACCGACGTGATTACCAACGAGGCGCTTCGATGGTTGCGCGAGCTGCGCGACCCGCAGAAACCGTTCATGCTGTTTTATCATCACAAAGCTCCGCATAGACCGTGGCGTCCGGCGCTACGACATTTGCGCAACTACGCAGACGTCACGATTCCCGAACCGGAAACCCTTTTTGATAACGGCGAGGGTCGAGGCTGGGGCTGGGCCAGTCCGCGTATGCGAATCGAAAGGGATATGAACGCGAATGACCTCAAGATGAACGCTCCGATGTTTCTGGTAGGCAATCAGGAAACGCAATGGCGGCGGGCGTACGACGCCGAAAACGAGCAAGCCACCAGCCTTAGCGGCAAGCAGTTGGTGAGTTGGAAGTATCAGCGATTTATTAAAGACTATTTGCGATGCGTTGACGGCATCGATGAAAACCTCGAGCGGGTTCTTAAGTATCTCGATGACGAAGGCCTGGCCGACAATACGATTGTCGTATACACGTCCGATCAGGGGTTGTTTCTAGGCGACCACGGTTTCTTTGACAAACGCTGGATCTACCAGGAAGCGCTGCAGGTTCCGTTTATTGTCCGCTGGCCAGCGGTGGTTCCGGCCGGGACGGAATCTGACCTGATGGTCTCGAACGTAGACTTTGCACCGACCCTGCTGGCCGCCGCAGGTGTCGGGGTTCCCAGTGAAATGCAGGGCGAAAACTTGATGCCAATTCTTCGTGGCGGGCAGGTAAAGAAGTGGCGCAACAGCTTCTATTACAAGTACTTTGGAGAAACACAGTACAACGTACCTCACCACCTGGGGGTTGTCACCGATACCCACAAGTTGATGTACCTGTATCGCGTGGGAAGTTGGGAGTTGTTC
Organism: uncultured bacterium; assembly: GCA_964588695.1. Taxonomy (GTDB): domain Bacteria; phylum Krumholzibacteriota; class Krumholzibacteriia; order WVZY01; family JAKEHA01; genus CAZPQK01. The sequence continues at coordinate 21,565 of CAZPQK010000016.1, read as the reverse complement.
GATTTGGTTAAGGATCCGAACGAGCTAAACAATGTGTACGAAGACCCTGCATATTCCGACATTGTTGTGAAACTCAAAGCCGAAATTAAACGTCTTAAGAAGGAGCTAAAAGACGACGACCCGTTTTCTGTGGTCGAATAGAGCGCGACGACACGGGTAGATACAATGCGTGTCGTTCTGTCGCCCGCTAGCGTATTTGGCGTCTTGACAAAGACTTCCGGGCGCGGCATGGTAGGGAAGTGGGGCGAAGACCGTCCCCGGTAGTTACCCCAACGCGAGACAAAATCAAGCGGCGGCGAGCGCGATCCATGATCGGCAAAACCATATCACACTATCAAATCCAAGCGCTGCTCGGTCAGGGCGGAATGGGCGTCGTTTACAAGGCGGCGGACACCAAACTTGACCGGACCGTTGCGCTTAAGTTTCTTCCGCTTGCACTCGGCGGCGAAGACGGCAAGGCTCGTTTTCTCAACGAAGCGCAGTCGGCCGCAAAGCTTCAGCATCCCAACATCTGCACCATCCACGAAATCAACGAAGTCGACGGCCAGCCGTACATCGCGATGGCATTCATCGATGGCAAGGAGCTCAAAGATTTACTGAGCGAAGGGCAGTTGCCGGTCGCCAACGCGGTTAACTTGGGGTTGCAGATAGCTAGCGGCGTGGGTGAGGCCCACAGCCACGGTGTGATTCATCGCGACATTAAAAGTGCGAATGTCATGATTGATCATCGCGGTCTGGCCAAAGTGATGGACTTTGGGATTGCCAAACGCAGTGATCAAACGGGAATTACACAAGCCGGAACATCACTCGGAACCGTCGACTACATGTCTCCCGAACAAGCTCGCGGGGAAGCTTCTGACCACCGTTCCGATATCTGGTCGTTTGGTGTGCTGCTCTATGAAATGCTCACCGGTAGCCTGCCGTTTCATGCCGGGTTCGAACAGGCGGTCATTTATTCGATTCTCAACGAAGAGCCCAAGCCGATTGACGCTTTTCGCAACGACGTGCCAGCATCGCTACGTGCAGTGGTTGCTAAGGCGATGCACAAAGATCCCGAACAGCGCTACCAATCGATGGACGCGGTTGTTGCCGAATTGGCGGACGTGCAAAACGAAGTTGGCGTACCTGCGGGAGCGACCGGGCAGTTTGCCGGCGTAACTGGCGCGACGTCCCGTGTGCGCGCGCAAGGTTCGACTGGCAACGCTATGCGCGCCCTGGTCGCTGGCGCCATTTACGGGGTTGCCACGATTGTGGTGGCGTTGGTGCTTAAGTGGGCCGTGGGCAAATACCCAATTTCGCCCAACCTTCCGAACTTCGCGGTGATGGCCATGGCGGCGCTGGTCCCCGCGGTATTCTTGTTGGGTTACGACCCAAAAGGCAGCGCGGCGCGATTTGGAATTCCACTGAACCTGGCTGTTGCAGCAGCGTTGTTGTTTGTGATGTTCCAGGGAAAGGACCTGGGTGCGGCGACGACAACTGTTACCTATGTCGACGAGAACGGTAACACCGTCGAACGGGCTATTCCCAAAGGTGAGTTCTTAAAGCGTGTTGCGGTGTTCTACGCCGACAACGAAACCGGTGACCCCGACAACGACTGGATGTCGTACGGCCTATTGCAGCTATTACGTGCAGACCTGGTTCAGGATCCATATCTGGTGGTGGGGATGGGATTCACCGATGCTCATAATAACGCGGGCTTTGACACGCCGGTCGGCGCGCCCCGGCGTTTTAAGCAAAAGACAGCGTCCGAGTTTCACTACACCTATTTTCTTGAGTCAACTATCGCCGCGGCAAGCGGGGACGGGTACAACGTAAGCGTGAAACTTAGTGATACCCAATCGGGACGTGTGGTCGGCGAGTTTACTTACGCCGAAGCTGACTTGTTTGCCGTAGCCGACAAACTGTCGGTGGCGATCCGTCGCGCGCTGGGTGTCCCGGAGTACCACATTGAATCCAGCCCCGACCTGGCAGTGGCGGATATTTTCACCGACAAGCCCGAAGCGATTAGACACTACGTTAATGGCATCAACCTGATTTGGCAGGACAACAATCACGCTGCCGCCGCCGCCGAGTTGCAACAGTCGGTCGACATCGACCCGACTTTCGCCGACGGGTATTGGTCGTTGTCCGACGCGTATGCATCTATCAACCGGCCGGGTCGAGCGCGCGCCGCTATTCGTGATGCCGTAAAAAACAACTATCGGCTTCCCGAGCGTCGCCGCTTTGAGTTGTACAATAGCTACTACGAGTTCATGCAAGACGAGGACGCGGATTTCGAGAACGCGGTGCGTTGGGTCAAGCTTCATCCTGGCGATGCATCGGCGCGAAACTCTCTGGCCAACCATTACGAGCGGTTGGGGCGGTTCGACGACGCGATTCGCGAGCGTTCTATTTTGTTTGACCTCGACCCCGCGCGGGTTGGGGAACTGCACAGTTTGGCCTATCTGTGCGAGCAGAAGGGCGACTTCGAGCGCGCCGAGGAGTTTCTGCATCGCTATGAGAAGCGTTTTCCCAACGATTACAAGTCGTATTTGCGGTTAGCACAGTATAGCGGGCGCCGCGGTGATCTAGCCTCCGCGCGTAAGTACTACGAGACCGCGATCAGCGCCGACCCCACGCGCGTCTACCTTTCTACATCGCTCGCAGACATGGACCGCCGCGAAGGCAAGCTGCTGCAGTCGCAACGGCAGTTGGAAGAGGCACTGGCAGGAGCCACCACGCCCGGCGATTCTGCAACAGTGTATCGCTCGCTGGCCAACCTTTACCTGTTTATGGGCAAGGCGCAGGCGGCACTCGGCGAATTTCAGCACTATCTTGATGTAGATACCCGGCAAAACTCGCCAATGCAGGCAACCATCAACCGTGTGTTTGGCGCGGACTACTACGTGTATGCAGGGCGCGGCAAAGAACACCTGGCGTTCTTGCAACAGCTTTCGCAGCAAAACAACGTCAGCTGGATGGAGCAAGTGATTGCCGCGGGGCGGATTATCACGTTCAGTATGATGAACGACCCGGCAAATGCCGAAGAGATGCGCCCCGCGCTCGCCACTTTTGAAGAGTGGGTTCAGAAGAGCCGCACAGGTCTGTTGTGGGCCGTGGATTTGTCGTACGGATCTTTATTACTGTGGGACGACGACGTTGACGCTGCGATGGATCGATTTGATGCCGCGGTTACAAAGGTTCCCAATACCGAGCCGTGGCAGCTGACGATTGCACAACTTGTGGCCGGAACGGTTGCTCGCCAATTGGGTCATCATGAAAAAGCGACCAACTATTATAACGCGACGCTCGAACGGGAACCCTTCCATCCTTCCGCCCACCTGGGGTTGGCCCAAATTGCCCACGAGCAGGGCGATCGCGAGACGGCACTAAAGCACCTTCGCATCGCTCTGGAAGTGTGGAGGGACGCCGATGAGAACTTCATCGAAGTGCCCGATGCCCGTAAGCTAGCCGACGAACTGAACCTGAGTCTCTAGGCTAGCCCGTCTTCCGCGCCAGCACACAAATCCGTCGACGCATTATTGGAATGAATCCGCTGGTTAGCTTCTCTAGCGCTGCAAAACCTTTCACGTGCGAGTGGTAATAGTAGGCACGTTCAATTTCGAACCCGTTCTGTTCGAGCGTCTTGGTGATTCGGGGAAGCGTTTTGTAGTCGACGTGCGATGCGTCTTCCTTCATGAGGATGTTGTTGCGCTTAAGCAACTCGAAGACGTGATGCGGGTTGGGCGTTCCCAGCACCAATCGCCCGCGGTCCGATAACACCCGCCGTGCTTCATTGATAAACCGCGCGTAGTTTTCGGGATACATGTGCTCGATAACCCCAGCGGCATAAATCACGTCGAAGCTTCCGCTGCCAAAAGACATATTGCCAGCGTCAGCGCATACGAACCGGCTGTCGCTGAGTCCAAGTTCCTGCGAACCCTGTCGGCAGATCTGCGCGGACTTTACCGAGTAGTCGAGTCCAACCAGATTGCGTCCCTGGCGCAACAGTGCCAGCGAAATGTTCCCCCATCCGCATCCCACATCGAGGATACGCTCGTCTTCTGCCGGCGTGTAAATCGAGAAAATGTACTTGCGGGCATATTGATTAAACGCGCTGTCCTTGGCGCCGTAATGGTCGGCGAAACGCTCGAAGTAGTCGGACTGATCGTAGTAGTCCCGCATCTGGGTCTGGCGGTCTTTTACCATGGCTTCTTTCTGGGTGGGGGAACGCTAATCCAGTAATTATAAACCACTTGCTTCGTCACGGTCAAACTGCGCCAGCCGCCAAATTATTGTCCGATCGTTCTAGGTTTGCTAGACTGTAATCATCCCCGCACGCTTTTCCACCGGTGTTCGGAGTCTGTGGTTTGGAGGAAAGATGAGAGTTTTCTATTTGGTCTTGGCTATAACTGCGTTGTCGATAGGCTCTAGCTCCGCCGGCGTGATCGGAGTTTATTCTGATGAAACTGGGGCGAGCTGCAACTTCGCTGATGAGACGCCGACATTAGTGGCGACGCACATCGTCTACAAGAACGATCCAACGGAAGGCATAAGCGCTGTCGAGTATATGATCGAGCCCGATGCTGCAGCGGGATGGTTGTACGTGGGATTCGCGCTGGGGTCGGTCAGCTATCTGACGGCAGGTTCTCCCGAGTCCGGCGTATCGCTTGCCCTGGGAGGGTGCATCACCGAAGCGACCTTTCGAATCATGACGGTTTACTACCAAACTCAAGGTACGGCTGGCGAATGTCAGTTTGTTCGGTTGCTAAACAATCCCAACTCTTCGCTGGAGAACGAGGGATTTGTTGCGACTGTAGACTGCGCGACCCCTCCGGGCTCGATAACCACCTGGGTGGATCAAACCCATGGGGTCATCAACGTAACGGAAGAATGTGAAGGCTGTGAAAGCACTTCGCAGACCACTCCGATTGCGGTCACGTCTTGGGGCCAGATTAAGGCGCTCTATCACTAAAAATTCGACGGCACCGGTGCCGTCTTGCAGGCTTGACACCCGCTTCCCGCGGGGCTACTTTCTTGGGAAATAACAAGTTAAACGCCTCCTCAAGAAAGTAGCCCTGTGTCCGACCAACTCCTTTTTAGCGTCGCCGGTGCCCGCGGGATTGTGGGTAAGACGATCGATGTCGACGTCGTTACCAGGCTCACGCTCGCGTTCTGTAATGTCCTGCCTTCGGGGCACATAGTGGTCGGTCGCGACACGCGACCCAGCGGCGAAGCGTTCAAGCTTGCCGCGATGGCGGCCGTGTCGGCTAGCGGTCGTAAAGTTATCGACGTGGGTATTGCTGCAACTCCCACGGTCGAATTGATGGTGGAGCAACTCGGCGCCGCTGGCGGAATCATCCTTACTGCCAGCCACAACCCAATCGCATGGAACGCGCTCAAATTTTTGGATCACCGCGGCATCTTTATTAACAAAGAGATGGGCGACGGTGTCCTTGCCAATTATCAAAATAACAATTTCGATCTCGCGCTGGGCGATGGATACGGTGCAATCGAAACGTTCGACAATGCGTCGCAAGATCACATCGCCGATATCCTTGCGCTCGACATTATCGACGTCGACAAGATTCGCGAGCGAAAGTTCAAGGTTGTACTTGATTGCATTAACGGTGCGGGAAGTGTGATTGCACCGGACTTGTTGGCCGCACTCGGTGTGGAGGTTGTGGGGATTAACGTCAAAGACGACGGAGATTTTTTTCGTGATCCCGAACCGCGGCCGGACACGCTTCAGGAGTTAGCCGAGAAAGTTAAGGCCGAAGGCGCGGACCTTGGGTTTGCAAGCGATCCCGATGCCGATCGGCTGGCGCTGGTCGACAACACTGGAACGGCGATCAGCGAGGAATACACCCTCGCAGTGGCCATCGATCATGTCCTTTCTCATACGCCGGGGCCGGTGGTAGCTAACATGAGCACTTCGGGCGTGGTGGACGCAGTTGCGAAAAATCACGCGGTGCCTGTGTACCGTACCCCAGTTGGCGAGGCCCATGTGGTGGCCAGAATGCTCGAAAGCGGCGCGCCCATCGGCGGAGAAGGCAACGGGGGCGTCATTTACCCGACTTTGCACCCTGGCCGCGATGCGCCGCTCGGTATGGCATTTATTTTGCAGATTTTAGCGGAACGCGGGGTTTCGCTACGGGAGCTGGTGGACACCTACCCGCCATTTGTTATTGCCAAATCTAAGACTCCCCTTGGTGGGGAGTTCTCCCTGGAGCGGATTTCTGGATATCTAGGCGAACTCAATCCTGATACGATCGACACGCAGGATGGGGTAAAAGCGGTGTTCGCCGACCGTTGGATTCATCTGCGGATCTCTAACACCGAAGGCGTGGTTCGGATTATCACCGAAGCGCCTACGGCCGCGGAAGCGGACGAGCTACAGCAACAAGCCAAACAGGTTTTGGATAGATCCTGGAACTAAAGAGGAAATCGCATGTGCGGAATTATCGGATACATCGGGCCTAATCGGGCGCTGCCTTATTTGCTTGAAGGTCTTAAGCGCCTTGAATACCGCGGGTACGACTCGGCGGGTGTCGCGATCGAAGAGGACGGGAAAGTTGTCGTAACCAAGTCCGAAGGTAAGATCTCGCGTCTCGAGCAACTACTTGAACAGCGTCCACAATTTCAGGGCACGCGCGGCATCGCGCATACGCGCTGGGCAACTCACGGTGAACCCAACACGGTCAATGCGCATCCGCAATCCGATCGTTCGGGTAAGTTCGTCGTTGTTCACAACGGCATCATCGAAAACTACGGCAGCATTAAGCGCCAGCTGCAAAAAGAGGGTCACGAGTTTGAGTCGGACACCGACACCGAAGTGATCTCGCACCTCATCGAAAAGTTTTACGACGGCTCCCTGGAAGAAGCCGTGCAAAAGACCGTGGCCCAGATTGAAGGCACCTATGGCCTGGTCATCATGTGCGAGCAGGAACCGGACAAGCTTATTGGCGTCCGCAACGGTAGCCCTCTGGTGGTGGGCGTTGCCGACGGAGAGAACTTCCTTGCGTCTGATGTTTCCGCCATCCTAAAGCACACCGACAAAGTCGTTTATTTGGATGACAAAGAAATGGTGACCGTGTGGAACGATCACTTTATCACCAAGACGGTTACTAATATCGACATTAAGAAAGAGATTCAAGAGATCGATTGGGATCTTGAGATGATCGAAAAAGGTGGCTTCGACCACTTCATGCTTAAGGAAATCTTTGAGCAACCCGAGACCATCCGCAACGCGATGCGTGGGCGATTGGTTGCCGAAGACGGGCTGGCACATTTGGGCGGCCTGAACATGACCGAAGCGGCCCTCCGCGAAATAAAGCGGATTCAGATTCTCGGCTGCGGCACCAGCTGGCACGCGGGACTAATCGGCGAGTACGTTATCGAAGAGTACGCGCGCATTCCGGTCGAAGTAGAGTACGCGTCGGAGTTTCGTTACCGTAATCCGATGATCGAACCCAACACGGTGACGTTTGCAATCAGTCAGTCGGGCGAAACCATCGACACTTTGGAAGCCATGCGCGAAGCTCGGCGCAAGGGGTCGACGGTTCTGGGAATCTCCAACGTGGTGGGTTCAACCATTGCTCGTGAGTCGGACGGCGGCGTTTATATTCATGCGGGTCCGGAGATTGGAGTGGCGTCGACCAAGGCGTTCACGTCGCAGGTGACTGTGCTTAGCCTGCTCGCTCTGCTGCTTGGCCGCATGCGCGTCATGTCCAAGCGCGAAGGGCAGGAGCAGATCGAATACCTCGAAAAACTGCCGCAACAAGTTGAATCCATTCTAAAAATGGACGACCAGATCAAAGAGATCGCCGAAGCCTACTGCAACGACTCCAACTTTCTGTACTTGGGGCGCGGAGCGAACTTTCCGGTCGCGCTGGAAGGTGCGCTGAAACTTAAAGAGATCTCTTACATTCATGCCGAAGGGTATCCCGCGGCCGAAATGAAGCATGGCCCGATTGCGCTGATCGACGACCAAATGCCGGTCGTGGTAATTTGTCCCAAAGACAATGCCTACCACAAAATTCTTGGCAACATCGCCGAAGTGAAAGCGCGCAAGGGGCGGATCATCGCCATCGCTAACGAAGGCGATACCGAAGTAGCGAAAGTCGCCGACCACGTTATCCAGATTCCGCTGACGCTCGACTTTCTGTATCCAATACTAACCGTTATTCCGACCCAGTTGCTGGCCTACCACATCGCCGTGCTACGGGGTTGCGATGTCGATCAGCCGCGTAACCTTGCCAAGAGCGTGACGGTCGAATAATGGGGCGCGAACGTATTCACACTCAAAGCGCGCCCGACGCAATTGGACCGTACAGCCAGGCCATCGCCATTGGCGACCTGGTGTTTTGTTCGGGCCAGATTCCGCTGGACCCCAAGTCGATGGAGCTAGTCGATGGCGACATCGGCGAGCAGACCCGCCAGGTCATGCACAACCTGCAAGCGGTGCTGCAGTCGGCCGGGTTGAACTTTAACGATGTCGTCAAGACCACGATCTTCTTGCTGACCATGGACGACTTTGGCGCCGTCAACGAGGTGTATGGCGAGTTCTTCGCGGACCCACCGCCGGCGCGTTCCACGGTCGCTGTTGCCGGGTTACCGAAAGGTGCCCGCGTCGAAATCGACGTCATAGCGCGACGCTAGCGCGGCCGGCTTGCTCCCAAAAACTGCTTCAACCGACTGAGCCATCCTGTTATATTCCACCGTGTTTCGCGTGCCCGCGACACTGGGTCACGGGAATGGATGGGCCCTGGTGGGTCTCCGGGACTTCAAATCCCTGCGTCGGGCGAGACCGTCCGAGGTGGGTTCGATTCCCACACATTCCCGCCATTACTTCACCCCGGTCGCGGGTTTAGTGTATCTGTAGCTTTCCGTTGTAGTTACGGCCATCGAGGTGTCATTCTGTTGCGTCGTCCCGCGGCTTGCATAGCCCTGTTGCTGGGCGCTGTCATGTTAGCCGCGCCGGTGTATGCCGACGCAAATTGGGGTAGGGGCGAGTCCAGCGCCGCGGCCGCGGCCTCGTGGACTCCGGCAGACACGTCAAGCGAAGAGCAGTCGCCCGAGGCGATGTCGGAAGTGCTTCGGCGGATGGGGCGCAAGGAGACGGTGGGCCAGTATCAATGGCAGCGACGAAAGAGTCCTAAGGTGGCAATGTGGAGTAGCGCCGCGCTTCCGGGGCTTGGGCAGTTGTACAATGGACGACGCCTGAAGACCGGGCTAATGGTGGGCTACATGTTTTATTACAGCAGCCGCATTTGGATTAATCAGAAGAAGGCGCAGCGTTACGAGGTGCGCCGCGAAATCTTAGAAGCGCAAGACCCGCCCACCAACGCGGGAGCGCTGGCAGACTACAATAACGAGTTGTCTTTAACCAACGCCTTTATCGAGTTCCATAAGGAAACCGCCAAAGACTTCGCGTGGTGGTCGGGATTTATTTGGCTGATCGGCGTGCTCGACGCGTGGATCGACGCTCATCTTTACGACGTTCGTAGTTACGATCCGCCGGGGCTAAGTCAGGCTCCTCAGCGCGGAGTTGGTGTGGACGAACGCGGCGTTTCGCTAATGGTTTCGTTTTAGTTAATAACTATGAGCTTCTCGCAAGAACAGATTCGCAACTTCTGCATTATCGCCCACATCGACCATGGCAAGTCGACGTTGGCCGACCGCTTATTGGAGAGCACCAAGACGCTCACCGACAAGCAAATGCGCGCGCAGGTGTTGGATACGATGGACCTTGAGCGCGAGCGCGGGATCACCATTAAGAGCCATCCCATTCGCATGGAGTACAATGCGCGCGACGGTGGTCAATATTTGTTTAACCTCATCGACACGCCGGGGCACGTCGACTTCGCTTATGAAGTCTCGCGCAGCCTGGCGGCGTGTGAGGGAGCGATCCTGGTTGTAGATGCCGCGCAGGGAATTCAGGCTCAGACCATATCGAACGTGTATCTGGCCATCGATGGCGGCCTGGAGATTATCCCGGTGCTCAACAAGATCGACCTGGCGAGCGCACGGGTCGACGAAGTGACTCAAGAGTTGGTCGACCTGATCGGTTGCGACCCCGACGAGATCCTTAAAGTTAGCGCACGCGACGGTACCGGGGTGGAAGACTTGCTGGAGGCCGTGGTCGATTTGGTTCCGCCGCCCAAAGGTAATCGAGCGGCAAAGACACAAGCGCTTATTTTTGACTCGTACTTTGACGTTTACAAGGGTTCGGTCATCTACGTTCGCGTGGTCGAAGGCGAGCTTGCTAAAGGCGACGCGCTTAAGATGCTTTCCAACAGTAAGGTGTTCGAGACCACCGAGGTCGGCTACTTTCGTTTAACCATGGAGCCGACGGCGAAAATTATGGCCGGCGAAGTTGGCTACGTGGTTACGGGGTTGAAGGATCTTAAAGACACGAAAGTGGGCGACACGCTTACCCGCGCCGCTGATCCCTGCACCGAGCCTCTACCCGGCTACGAAGAAATCAAGCCGATGGTGTTTAGCGGGCTCTACCCAGTCGACTCTGACGACTACGCCGACCTTCGTGACGCGCTGGAGCGACTGCAGCTAAACGATTCGTCGTTTCAGTTCGAGCCGGATACGTCCGAAGCTCTCGGGTTTGGGTTTCGTTGTGGGTTCTTGGGGCTTCTGCACATGGAAGTTATCCAGGAGCGCCTGGAGCGCGAACACAAGCTTAACCTGATTACCACCATGCCCAACGTGGCCTACCGGGTTCACTTAAAGAACGGCGACGTGGCCAAGGTGGACAACCCGGCGCGATTTCCTTCGGCGGGTGACATCGACCACGTGCGCGAGCCCATGGTCCGCGCCGAGATCATCACCCCCAGCGAGTACGTTGGGGCGGTGATGAAACTTAATAAGGAAAAACGCGGTATATATTTGGAGATGGAGTATATCGCCGAAAAGCGGGCGGTTTTGCGCTATGACATGCCGCTGGCCGAGATTCTTATCGACTACTATGATAAATTAAAGAGCGTTTCGCGGGGCTACGCGAGCCTCGACTACGAGTATCACGACCACGTTCGCAGCGACCTGGTTCGGTTGGATATCGCCATCAATGGCGAGGCCGTAGACGCACTGTCAATGATTGTTCACAAAGACAAGTCGTACTATTTTGGGCGCGACATGGCGAGCAAGTTAAAAGAAGTGATTCCGCGCCAGATGTACGAAGTGGCTATCCAGGCGTGTATCGGCAGCAAAGTAATTTCGCGGACAAATATCAAAGCGTTGCGCAAGAACGTAACGGCCAAGTGTTACGGCGGCGACATTACCCGCAAGCGTAAGTTGCTGGAAAAGCAAAAAGAGGGTAAGAAGCGAATGAAGATGGTGGGCAAAGTGGAGATTCCTCAGGAAGCCTTCCTCGCCGTTTTGCAAGTTGAACAAAAAGGGTAGTAATGGCCAAGAGCAAGACACGCAAAAAAGGAATAATTCGCGAGTATACCGAGATCATCGTTATGGCGGTGGCGCTTGCGTTTTTTGTACGTACGTTCTTCGTGCAGGCGTTTCGGATTCCGTCGGAGTCGATGGAAGATACTTTGCTGGTTGGGGATTTCTTGTTTGCGAACAAGTTTCTGTATGGGGCCAAGCTGCCGTTTACCGATTCGCGCCTTCCTGGCATTCGCGACCCGCGGCCGGGCGACATTATTATCTTTAAAGCGCCACACGACGGTAACAAGGACTACATTAAGCGATGCATTGCTATCGAAGGCCAAACCGTCGAACTAAAAGGTAACGACCTGTACGTCGATGGTGAGAAGCGCGATGAGCCTTTCGTTAAGTATGTCCTGGGCGATCGCCCGCAGCGACAGTTTGGTCCGGTGACCGTTCCTGATGGAACGGTGTGGATGATGGGGGACAATCGCGACAATAGCGCCGACAGTCGTGCCTGGGGGCCGCTCGACAAAAAATATATCACCGGCAAGGCAATGTTCATTTACTTCTCGTGGAATCCAACCAAGCACTCCATTCGATTCTCGCGAGTGGGTAACATCATTCGCTAACTCATGAGGCGAGTGTCGCTGTACGTTCACGTCCCGTTCTGTACGCGACGCTGCTCTTACTGTTCGTTCTATCACGTCCAGCAGATCGATGCGAACGTCGTTCCCTATGTGGACGCCGTTATCCGCGAGATTCATCATTCGTTGGGCGATGCAACTGAAACCAGGCTCAATACGATCTTCATTGGTGGGGGCACGCCGAGCGTGTTGCCAGTTTCGCAATTCGCACGCCTGCTGGAAGTGGTCGCGATGTATCGCGACGACGCAACCACCGAAGTAACCTGCGAACTTAATCCCGAAGACGTGACGTCGGAGTTACTCGCTTTTCTACGCAGCGCCGGTGTTAACCGCATTAGTCTTGGTGTTCAGTCGATGCAGCCGATTCCGCAGAAGGTGCTTAAACGTTGTTCGCCCGAACAGAATCTGGCGGCGATGGAGTTGGTGCAGCGCGAGTTTGACAATGTTAGCTTTGACGTGCTGTTGGGAGTACCGGGCAGCAGCGTTGCTGAGACCACCGACACGATTGTTCGGCTTCTGGAGCGCGGTCCACAGCACTTTTCGGTGTACTGCCTGGAGCCGGGTGGCGACATGGAGCACGAAGTGGCTAAGTTTTTGGCTGCGGTTGATAACGATCGGGCGGCCGACGAGTATCGCATTGTGTGTCAGCACATGGCGGCCGCGGGGTACCGCCACTACGAAGTATCGAATTTTGCGCGCGATGGGTTTGAGTCGGCGCACAACCGCGTATATTGGGATGGAGGCGCGTATATCGGGGTCGGGCCGGGCGCGCATTCGTTTAGCGAGGGGCGACGGTTTTCCAATCGTCCGTCTTTGGATCGCTACTTGTCCGCCCAAGGGTGGTCGACCGCGGAACTGCGTACCGACGACCCCACCGACGCGAACGCCGAGGTAATTGAGCAGCTAATGTTAGGGCTACGCACCGACCGTGGGTTGCTGGCCGCCGACGTTGCCGCCGCCGAATCCGAGTTACAGTCATTCGCCGACGAAGGATGGGCGGTGCGCGAACGCGATCGCTGGCGGCTAACCGATGAGGGGTTCCTGTTACTTAATGATATTGTATTGCGAGTGGCCAACGCTCTCGATCCTCGCGCCCATTAGATTATGATTAACGAATCGCTCGATAACAACGGACGCACCGCCCGCGTATTGCACACGGTTGTGGAGCTGTATGTGTCCGATGGCGCCCCGGTGAGTTCGCAAGCCGTCATCGAGACGGGCAAGCACCCGTGCAGTACCGCGACGATTCGCAATCACATGGCCGAACTCGAGCGCACCGGATATCTAGCCAAGCCGCACACCTCGGCCGGCCGTATGCCAACCGACGAAGGCTACCGATGGTACGTGGACAACCTTGACGAAACCAGAACGCACCGCGAAGAGATAGTGAACTCTTGCCGCGCGCGTCTTCGAGCGGGTCGTTTTAACATCTTCGAACTCATGTCTCAGGCCTCAAAGTTACTCGGCGATATGTCGGAGAATTTTGCGGTCATCTACGGGTTGGTCCGCCAGGAGAACCGGGTTACCCAATTGCGGCTGGTACGGTTGAGTCCGGTAAAGGTACTGGCGATTGCCATTCTTGACACCGACTTTGAAAGCATCACGACCCTACGGCTGGACCGCGAAGTTGAGCAGGCCACCGTAGAAGCTGCGGAGTCCACGCTCAATGAGCGAGTAGCCGGGAAGACAATTGAGGACGCAAAAGCGGCGCTTACCGGCCTGCCTAAGGACAACGTTACCGACGAGGGGGTCTTGGTTCGGGAGGTCGCGATTCGGCGCGACGAGGTGTTTTCCGAGCCTCCGGCCGCGGAGATGTACTATGAGGAGCAGGGGAAGCTACTCAATCAGCCGGAGTTTCTGGACCCAAAAGTGTTGCAGCTTGTTCTAAAGCTCCTACATAATAAGGATTACCTTATGTCGATCCTCGCTGCGCGGCAGTCAAACGACACCCAGGTGACGATTGGCAGCGAAAATGGTGACGATGCGCTCCATCCCTTTAGCTTGATCACAGCGGGGTACCGTGTGGGGGCGGCACGGGGCGTGCTTGGTATCATCGGGCCCACTCGAATGCGTTACGACCTTGGGTTGGCTCTGGTACACTCGATCGCACGCGAGCTGCGTGCGATTGGCGAGGAACGCTTCTAAGCCAAACCACTGCAAGGAGTTCCCTTGAGCGACCGCTCGAAACATAATCCCAAATCCGCCGGCGTTGAGCACGACGAAGCCCTCGAGATCGAAATCGATATTGAGGGCGACGACCCGTACGCCGAGGCAGTTGCCGAGGCGGAAGCGGCCGCCGAGGCCAGGCCGAGTGGCGATAAACCGGGCAAAAAGCGTGGGTTGGCTAAGGAATTGTCAAACGCGGCAGACGGCAAGGGGCCGTCGAAGGACGAAGTGCTCAATCGCTTGCTCGAGAAGAACGAGATCATCGTTAAGCTTAACAAAGCCAACGTCGAGAAAGACAAGGAAATAAAGGAGTTAAACGATAAGTGGCTCCGCTCGGTCGCTGAGTTCGAAAATTACCGCAAACGTTCCCGTAAGGAATGGGAATTGCTAAAACAGCAGTCGAAAACGGAAGTCATCCTCGAGATTCTGAATGTCGTTGATGACTTTGAAAGGGCGTTTTCGGTTGCTGGGGATGAGGACGACGAATTCCAGCAGGGTATTCGGTTGATTTATAACAACTTCCTGCAAGTCCTCGAGAAGTTCGGCGTTACTGAGGCCGAATCCCTCCACCAACCCTTCGATCCCGTCTACCACATGGCGGTTGGCCAAATAGAATCGCAAGACGTCGATTCTGGCTGCGTCGCCGAAGTGGTCCAAAAGGGTTACCTCCTGGACGAGACCGTCATTCGCCCTGCGAAAGTCATCGTTGCAAAATAACACTTAGCGGCCCGATTTGCGGCGCTAGTGACGATAGAGCGGCAAGAAGTGCCGCGCGGTCAAAATTACTGTCTTAAGGAGCGCAAGATGTCCAAGGTGATCGGGATCGATTTGGGTACCACCAACTCGTGCGTAAGCATCGTTGAGAACGGCGAGCCCACCGTCATTCCGAACGCCGAAGGTGCTCGTACAACGCCTTCGGTTGTCGCGTTCGCCAAGAACGGCGAGCGTTTGGTAGGACATATCGCTAAGCGGCAGTCCATCACCAACCCGGAACAGACGATCTACTCGGTAAAGCGCTTCGTCGGTTGCCGCTGGGAAGAGGCGAAAGCCGAAGCTGGTAAAGTTCCGTACATCGCCGAAGAGGGCAAGAAGGACGATGTCTTGATCCGCATTCAGGACAAGACGTTTCGCCCCGAAGAGATCTCTGCGATGGTGCTGCAAACGCTAAAGGCGGTTGCAGAAGAGTATGTCGGCGAAGAGGTAACCCAGGCCGTCATCACCGTTCCCGCGTATTTTAACGACGCTCAGCGTCAAGCCACCAAAGACGCCGGTCGTATCGCCGGCTTGGAAGTTCTTCGCATTATCAACGAGCCCACCGCTGCAGCGTTGGCCTACGGGTTGGACAAAGGTCAGTCCGGAACTATCGCTGTGTATGACCTTGGTGGCGGTACTTTCGATATTTCGCTCCTCGAACTTAGCGATGGTGTGTTTCAGGTTAAGTCAACCGCGGGTGATACTCACCTTGGCGGCGACGACTTTGACCGCGTCATCATGGACTGGATTGTTGAGGAGTTTAACAACGACGCCGGGATGGATATTTCTGGCGACAAAATGGCCATGCAGCGCGTCAAGGACGCCGCTGAGAAGGCCAAGTGTGAGCTTTCGTCGGCCCTGGAGACGACCATTAACTTGCCGTTTCTGGCGGCTGACGAATCGGGACCGAAGCATCTGGAAGTGGTGCTGACGCGCGCGACCATGGAGAAGCTGGTCGAGCCTTTGATTAAGGCCACCATCGATCCGTGTAAGCAAGCGCTCAAGGACGCAGGGCTAACCACCGGCGACATCGATAACGTGATCCTCGTCGGTGGTTCGACCCGCATGCCTGCCGTCCGCGAGGCGGTTAAGAAGTTTTTTGGCAAAGAGTCTCACAAGGGTGTTAACCCCGACGAAGTTGTTTCCCGCGGTGCCGCGATTCAGGGTGGCGTGCTGAACGGTGACGTCGAAGAGGTTATCCTGCTGGACGTGACGCCGCTGTCGCTGGGTATCGAAACCCTCGGTGGCGTGATGACTGCGCTAATCCCGCGCAACACGACGGTGCCGACCAAGAAGACGCAAATCTTCTCGACCGCAACCGACAACCAGCCGGCGGTTAGTGTTCACGTACTGCAAGGCGAGCGTGAGATGTCGTCGGACAACCGCACGCTGGGTCGCTTCGACCTGGTTGGTATCCCGCCGGCCCCGCGCGGTGTTCCGCAGATCGAACTCGCGTTTGAGATTGACGCCAACGGTATCGTAAACGTCTCGGCCAAAGACCTGGGCACGGGTCGCAAGCAAGAGATCGTCATCAAGACGGCGAGCGGTCTTAGCGAAGGCGAGATCAACCGCATGATCGAAGATGCCGAGAAGTACGCCGACGACGACGCGGTCAAGAAGCAGTTTTCGGAAGCGCTCAACGAGGCCGAGATTCTTCTCTACTCGACCGAGCAAACCATCAAGGATTTCCGCGACAAGTTCAGCGACGGCGACCTTGCCGACATCAATTCCGCGATGCAAGAGCTGCGCGAAGCCAAAGATTCCGCAGACCGCGACGTGGTTGCGCTGAAGAAGGCGACGGGTCAACTGCAGGCGATCATGCACAAGTTCGCCGAACTCATGTACTCGGCGCCGGATTCGACGGACTACATTTCGTAGCCGACTTTACAAGAGTCAAACTCACAAAGCCCCGATCAGGAATGGTCGGGGCTTTTTTGTGGCGTGCGTAGTGAGTTCTTGCGGAGGTCCGGTCGACGCAATAGATTTCTATCAGAAAGGGGGGATGATCATGAAAAATGTGATCGTTTCTTTGCTAGTGCTTCTGCTAACCCCCGCCGTAGCGACCACCACAACCCCACCTGAAATAGTTGTTACCTCAAAAGGAACAGCGACAGTTGCGCTTAACGGCAACGTCGTTGCGACAAGTCGGAGTACTTGTAGATGTGGTACTTCAAGGTGAGTCGGCAACCATCCAGTCGGTGCGATGGTCATCAACCAGGGCCGACAGCCTTCGCCGCGAGGCGATTTCCGATGCCGTTGACAGCGCAAAACAGGATGCGAACGCGATGGCGGATGCAGCCGGTGGAGTTCTCGGCCAACTTATTGAGCTAACCACGCACTACCCAGATAATCCAACGTTTAGAACTAGTTTCCAGGCGACTCAAATGAAAGCTGTTTCGGTGCCGGGAATTGTCACAACCATAGTGCCGGTCGACGTGGAGGTTCGTGTAAGTGTTCTTGGCCGCTGGCGGTTCGATTCGTCGTCGCGGTGATTCTCCGGTTCTGTGTTTTTCCGGAATGCAGCCAGCCCGACCTGCAATGGCCGGAGATGTTGGAGTCACGACCAGCGCTGATCGTGACATGCGTATATAGCCAAACCAGAGGCGGGATTACATCCACTACGAATGTAATCCCGCCCCTTACTTTCCCCTCCCGCAGAAGGACGCGCGACGCCGTGGTCAGCGATGGTCCGGGCTTTTTGTATACTGATTGTTCCTTAAGCACATTCTCATGAGAGCAGAACTGTAATGGCTAGATTCCTGGTGCTAGTAGCAACATCGATGGTGCTAGTTATGCCTGGCGCCGCCCGAGCGAACGACGGTTGGATATCCGGCGCTGGCGGTACCGTCAAGCTGCTCGATGAGCATCCCGCGATCACCATGGCGGCGGAGTATGTTCAGGCTCGTGTTTCATTTTCAAGTAGCCTGATCACAACGGAATGCCTGTTCGTTCTAATTAACAGCGGGCAAGCAGCTACGGTTATGCTCGGTTTTCCGGAGTCGTGGGGTGGCGCGTTGGACGAGGGGGAGCCGTTCCATTCCTTTGAATCGTTTGTCGACGGCGAGCCAATAGCGGCGACGCGACAACTCGGAGAAGACAACACTGGCGGAGGCACGAACTGGTGGACAAAACAGGTTTCCTTCGCCGCGGGTCAGACTCGTGTGGTTAGAGTGGTTTATGCATCCGATGCTGGAGGCACGTTGGTTCGCAAACCTAGAAGTGTGGATCGATTCTTTGATTATGTCTTAGAGACAGGAGCCTCGTGGTCAGGTGCAATTGGAAGTGCTGTCATTGAGCTGTCATTCGATGAATGCCCGCCAGATGGTTTGAAATGCTTGTCCTCTAACCCGGTGCTTGTTGATGGTTGTCGAGTAATCTGGCACTTTAAGGATATTGAACCCGGTCAACGTGGGCCCGCTCGCATTAAGGCGATGTGGTCCGGGCCGCGGCCCAACTAGTTCTGAAAGGTTGAACCAATCCCATGAGTTTCAAGCCCGATAACTACACGTCGGTGTCGCCGTACCTGATTGTTGATGGCGCCGATGCGACGATTGCGTTTCTCGAGAAAGTATTCGGTGCGGAGCGACTCCGTTATTACACCGACGACGATCGCGGTGTGGTTCACGCCGAAGTGCGAATCGACGACACGGTGGTGATGCTCGCCGATGCCGTACCCGGGCAGTGGTCGTCGATTCCAACACATGTTCATGTTTACGTTCCCGATGTCGATGCGACGTTTAAGAAAGCGATCGACGCCGGTGCCGAAGCGGTGCAGGAACCCTTGCAGAAGGACGATCCCGACAAGCGCGGCGGTTTTCGTGACGCGGGCGGCACAACCTGGTGGGTAGGCACCCAGGTTGGGTAGCTATCATCGCCGTGGCCGGTAATCCGGCTTGGCATTGCGTTTGACGTCGCAATCTGCGGGCGCTACTCTTATCAAGAACTCCCCACGGTCCCAACAACGGAGGAGCACTCATGAAAACGTTACTCGTTGTCTCGCTTTCCCTGGCCATTACGCTCACGGCCTGCATGCCGTCTCTGTTTACCGGCTCGGACTCTAAACCTGCGTCCGATCAACCCGCCGACTTTTATCGCTTCGACGCGCCACCCACATTGGTGGAGTCGGTGTTGCCGGACTACCCAGCCGACGCCCGTGCTGAGCGCGTGGAGGGCTCGGTGTTGGTAAAGGTCCTGGTCGACGTCGACGGGTCGGTATTTTCCACGGCGGTGCTGCGCAGCTCCGACCAACGCTTCGAATCGGCGGCGCTGGACGCGGTCAGCCAGTGGAAGTTCACACCGGCAGAATTAGAATCGAAGCCAACCCGCGCTTACGTCGCGATTCCGGTCAAGTTCGAGCTGTAAAGACTACGATCAGCACGACCAGCGCTGGTCGCGACATGCGTATGTAGACGCAAAAGGGCGGGATTACATCCACAATGAATGTAATCCCGCCTTTTGTTTCCCCCTCCCAGGGGGACCGATCGTTCAGCGTCGGGCGGCCGAAGACCTCGCTTGACAGATATGTATCGACCATGCATATTCATGCACATGAGAACTACGCTGAATATTGATTCTGATTTGCTTGAAAAGGCGACCAGGTTGACCGGTGTTTCCGAGAAAACCGCGCTCGTGAGAATGGGACTTGAAGCCCTTATCGCACTCGCGAGCGCGAAAAGGTTGGCTGCGTTGGGCGGCTCTGAGAAGAAGTTAGGAGCGGTTCCTCGTCGGCGTGATTCGAGCCGCTCGTGATTTTGGTCGACACTTCGGTGTGGATAGATCACCTAAGGGTAGGTAGCCTTGAACTTGCTGAAACGCTGAACAGCGGCGACGTGTTGACTCACCCATTCGTAGTGGGTGAGATCGCGTGCGGAGGTTTGGAGAACCGCGCCGAGATATTGGCGTTGTTGGATTCGTTGCCGACCGCTGAACTAGCAACACACAGCGAGGTGTTAGAATTCGTCGCGCGCCGCAACCTGTTCGCAACCGGGCTTGGTTGGATTGACATGCACTTGCTTGCGTCGACTATCCTCTCGAATTGCGCGATGATGACCTTTGACCGAGCGCTTGTCCGCCAGGCTAAGAAGCTTGGCGTCGCGGCGTAGACGCCAGCACCTAAAAGGATGCTGGCGCGGAGCGACCTAGCGACCTTTTGATCCCCCTGCACGACAGACGACACATGGACACCGACAACCAAAACGCGATATCGCGGCAATGAGCGGTCTTAAGGACAAAGTAGATGGCGTACAATCGGAGCCTGCACTACGATCAGTCTAAGGCCGATGAGAGTAACAAAACGGGAGGTTTGATGCAGATGCTTAAGAGAGTCTTTCTCGTTGTAAGCTTGCTTTTGATGCCGCAGGCGGGGAACGTGGAGGAGACGCCTGACGGTGCCCGGATTGCTGCGCACGAGTACCTACAAACTTGGCTGACGCAAGACCACAGCTTTGTTCGAATGCATTGGCGGCTCGACGACAGTTTCGATCTAACTGACCTTCGCATTGGAACGCCGATGCGTGGCTATGTCGTTCGGAGCGGAAACGAGTCACGGGGGCCAACTCTCGAATCTCGCCAATTTGGAAACTCCCAAAACTTCCCGGTTTTCGCGAAGGACGGCCGTTTGATGGGCGGGCTCGTGGTGGGTACGCGAGAAGGGGAATATGTAGTCCAACGAGTGTTCCATGACCATGCAGGACTAAACGCATGGGTTTCGCTGGAGGAGCCTTCAAAGAATTCGGCCTATTACCTGGTCGTGCCCTACGTAGGGAAGTTTCTCGCCTTCGAAGCCAATGGATCCAAGGTCGTCGCTGCACTCGATGAAAGGACCGCGACGAAATCAAAGATCCCATTATTCGATAGTCGAGTCAAAAGGGGTGTTTCCCCGGCACGGTTGCTCGGGCGAATTGATGCTATTCGGACCGGTGATGCGGAATGAAAGCGCAGTCGATGTTTGTAGCGGTAGCGGGTTGCGTGTTGATTTGGGCAGTCTTCGTCGAGGCCCAAAGCGGCAGTTGTTATGGACCCGATCGACGGACCGACGCTTGGTACCAAGAAACACCGCATTGGTGTGGACCGACTACGGTTGCTTGGGTGATGTCCGCTTTCAACACGCTTCCTTATCCATGCGATTTAGTAAGTGATCTGTGTGTCATTAATGGCGGGTCAGGCTGCGTCTGTTGTCACTGGACATACCCTTGTTCTTTTCATTACTACACGGATGGACAGATTTATTCGGCGATGAGGTCGCAATGGGGTTTCTACTGGCGGTTGGGGGATCCTTTGTTTATTCCTGAACCGCCGACGATTGAAGCCCTCCAGCTCCAGTACCTTTGCTCGCTCGGCGTGAATGAACCTTACCTTCTCGTTTCCTGTCAACCGAATTCTGCTACGCAAGCCCCCGGCCATATGATTGGCGTTTATGGTTATTCAATCATACCGCCCAGCATCCAGGAAGTGTACTTGATGGATCCCGGTGGGAGTGGCATCACAACGCTCTCTTACAATGAACTCATAGTCGGCAGTACCGGCGTCAACCCTGATCACTGGTGGGGTTCGTGGGGAAACACGATTGCTATCGACGAGTTCATTGGGGTTTATGTCGGTCTCGATGATATTGGCTATTATTGGTAAAG
>CAZPQK010000015.1:0-69986 GCA_964588695.1 uncultured bacterium | reverse complement strand
AAAGTGGTACGCGAGCTGGGTTTAGAACGTCGTGAGACAGTTCGGTCCCTATCCTTCGTGGGTGTAGGAGATTTGAGAGGGTTTGTTCCTAGTACGAGAGGACCGGAATGGACGAACCTCTAGTGCACCTGTTGTCGCGCCAGCGGCATGGCAGGGTAGCTATGTTCGGAAAGGATAACCGCTGAAAGCATCTAAGCGGGAAGCCTACCTCAAAACTAGATCTCCCTAGGCTTGACCTCTGAAGACCCCTTGAAGACGACAAGGTTGATAGGCTTCAGGTGTAAGTGCAGTAATGCATTCAGCCGAGAAGTACTAATAGGTCGTGAGGCTTAGTCTTAATAATTACTTAGGTAAGCGGTCTTTTTACCAAACCTGATCTACAATTGTCATGTTTCTCACGGTGGTGTGAAAAGTGACTGACGGAACTTATTTATATTCGTATCCGCAGCCTTTTCCCGCCGTGGATCTTAGGCGCGAAAGCGCCATGCAGCTGGGCGAGCGCAACGCTTGGCCCGCGCAGACATAGTTTCGGTGGCAATAGCGTGGGGGGTACACCCGTTCCCATTCCGAACACGGAAGTTAAGCCCCATAGCGCCGATGGTCCTGCAGGGGAGACCTTGTGGGAGAGTAGGGCGCCGCCGAATTATTGCGAAGCCCTGTCTGGCTAAACCAGGCAGGGCTTTTTGCGTCGGGGCGTGGCTGCGTCGGGCGTCCGAACGCCAAACTTTGCGTCTATACCCGAACCGGCAGCACCACGCCGGTCGTCGCAGCGTCCGCGCGCCCCAACCAGAGTGACGGTCCATGCTGAGTATTGCATGTGCTACTACGGTTGAACGGTGAACTCGATTACACCGTTTTCTTCAACTGGTAAGCTGTCGATCAAATCTCGACCAAGCAGGTTAACAAACACGCCCGTCTCCCCAGCCTCCCACGCAACAAATCTGACAGACCGGTCAATCTGACTACAAACCGTGGTGGTATCGACCCATGCTGTGTCACCCGAGACGTATTGGAGGTCGCTATGCGACCATAACCACTCGCCTTCGACGCGGTATTCTGCCTCCTCGTATCCAGAATACGGGCCGATCAGTTCGTAGGACAGTTTGATGTCAAACGTGTCGCCCACCTGAATAGTGTTAGGGATAGTGAACGTGAGGGCGTAGGGTTCGCTTGGGTCACCCTCGCATTGTTGAGGGGCTACGATTACGGGTGCTGGTGGTGAGTCCGCACAATAACCTGCTGCGAGCAAAGGGAGGAATGCTAGCACCATCACTAGCCGTTTACTTGACGTCGCCTTCAATTGTGTTCTCCAGGTCAACGTGACCTTCCCCCCATCCTATAGACCAGTCACGAGCTGACAATGCAACCGATTAACGACTCCTCGGGCGTAAGTTGACCGAGCCAGCTGTGTGGGCGAGTCGTGTTGTAGTCCACTCGCCAGACTTCGGCCCAAACAACGGCCGTACCGAAGCCAACGAATTGGCGGAAAGCAGCGACCGCAGTGTGCTGGCAGTTGCGAGATTCCCCTCAAAGGCGGAACGCTCGGTGTCGCTAAAGTACACGACCAACTCGCCCGCAGCGTGCGGTACTTCGGAAGCATGAATGGATGTGTTGGCACAGGCCAGCACAACCAGGGTTAGAAAAATACTCAAGACGCGTCTCATTTTGTTTTCCCCTTTCTGTGAAACAACGCCTTAATTCCTCCCCAATTGAGTTGGCGAACTGGTGTCGTCGAGCAGTCCACGCCTCTAGCGCCGATTTGGCCACAGTTGTAGCCGTCGGGGTGGTTGCCGGGTGCGCAGGGCGAGTCGCTTTGGAGGAACCAGTTGCCACTATCCCAGGTCCCGCAAAACTGCGGGTCCACCGAGATATTCCCGTTAATGCCCGTCTGATCCGGGCAGTTCTGTGCGTATGGAAAATCGGTATCAAAAATGTTGTTGCATTCGATAACGGCGGATGATTGCGCAAGGCACACGATTCCACCGACGCAACGAGTGATGACGTTGTGTGAGATGGTTGGAACTGCATCGTTTTGGATAACGATTCCGTCGGAATCGGTATTCAAGTCGATGGTGTTACGCTCGATGATCGGCTGGCCCTTGCGGATGTCGATTATCCAGCTACCGTGGTCGTAGAAAATATTGTTCCGAATGACTGGGATTTCCGTACCGACAGACAGGTAGATCGCCGTCAACCCTTCGGCGAAATAGTTGTCCTCAATGATCGGTTCGGCACTCCCGACGATAATGGCTGTCGGTCGAATGTGATCGAAGTAGTTGCGGGCAATATAGGGAGAAGTGCCAGGGTCACAGTCTACAGCCCCGCACATCTGGGCATTTCCGCCGCCGATGTGATTATCAACGATTGATGGGTTAGACGACGTTGCGATAATGGCGCCACCAAGGCGGAGAATACGATTGTTTGCGATGATAGCGTCGCTCCCACCGTTACAGTCGATGCCTATTAGGCTCCATTGGATTAAACAGTCGGTCAGCGTGATGGGCGAGCCCAACAAAAAAGCGGATGTCCGGGTGTTTTCAATGAAGCAGCTTACTATCGACAAACTGCTGTTTATGCAGTAGAGCCCAAACTGATCCCCAGCCATTGCTGACGCGCTTTCAACAATATCTTCGGTATTTGCGTCCGTTCGAGCGGCGCAACCATAAGGCGCGAACAGTGACTCTATCCGCAGGCCCTCGATCCGGCCGGTTGGGCCGACGCCTTCGGCAAAGATGGCGACGTCGCTATCGGGTCCACCGATCGTTGTGTTCGAGGTGTCGCCTTCGGCGATCAGCACGATGTCTTTGGTCAGGTGCAGCGTGACGGTGCGGTAGACGCCGTCGACCAACATCGTCGTCGTGTCGGCATAGGTTCCCGGGGCGACCAACACGGTATCTCCATGACTCGACAGGTCGACGCCAGCCTGGACGGTGGTGGCATCGCCTGCGCCACCGGGATGGACGTACCAGGTCGCCGCCACGAGTGTGGTGGGACAGATCAGAAGCCAAATCGCGAGGACGACCTTCATGGTGTTTCCTTTGTCTTGGGGGCGAAGCCCTGCTTGATGGCGCCCCAGGTCAGGGTTCGAACGGGTGTCGCCTGGCAGCCCACGCCTCTAGCGCCGATTTGGCCACAGTTGTAGCCGTCGGGGTGGTTACCGGGTGCGCAGGGCGAGTCGCTTTGGAGGAACCAGTTGCCACTATCCCAGGTCCCGCAAAACTGCGGGTCCACCGAGATATTCCCGTTAATGCCCGTCTGATCCGGGCAGTTCTCAAAGTAAGGATTAGGTACTGCGAAGAAGTTATTGCATTCGGTAGTCGTTGTCGCGTTGCCAAAACAAACGATTCCGTACTCGAACCGTGTAAACAAGTTTCGATGAATAACGGGCGGCTTTACTACCCCCTGAACGGCAATCGCGATACTTCCAACAGTGTTGTCATTAAGATCGAAAGTATTGCCCTCAAGCACTGGCGCTCCGCTGGTGATGGAGATAACCCAGCTACCGTGGTCGTAGAAAATATTGTTTCGAATGATTGGGACTTCCGTACCGACGGACATAAAGATCGCCGTCAACCCCTCGGCGAAATAGTTGTCCTCGATGATCGGTTCGGAACTCCCGATGATAATGGCTGTCGGTCGAATGTGATCGAAATAGTTGCGGGCAATGTACGGTGCTCCTCCGGAGTAGACCGATACGGCAGTGCACATCTGCCCGATGCCGCCAAAGTGGTTGTCGGTAATGGCCGGGTTGCAGGCAATTACGGAGATCGGAGACGCCATTAAGAATGCTCGGCAGTTCGATATCGTCGCGTCGGAACCCGCTTCACAGAAAATTCCAAACAACGCCCAAGACAGTACAGTTCCAACGATGGAAACGGGCGAGTTGTACAACTCAGCGCAGTGCCCGTTGTTCATAAACAAGCAACTATCGACGATTAAACTACAGTCTTTGGCATATAGTCCGATTTGCTCGCCAGCGTGACGGGTTGGTGGCTCTGTCATAGCGTCGGCCGATCGTGCGGCGCACCCATACGGAATAAACGCGGTTTCGATCCGCAGACCCTCGATCCGGCCGGTTGGTCCCACGCCTTCGGCAAAGATGGCGACGTCGCTGTCGGGTCCACCGATCGTCGTGTTCGAGGTGTCGCCTTCGGCGATCAGCACGATGTCTTTGGTCAGGTGCAGCGTGACGGTGCGGTAGACGCCGTCGACCAACATCGTCGTCGTGTCGGCATAGGTTCCCGGGGCGACCAACACGGTATCTCCATGACTCGACAGGTCGACGCCAGCCTGGACGGTGGTGGCATCGCCTGCGCCACCGGGGTGGACGTACCAGGTCGCCGCCACGAGTGTGTTCGATTGGATGAGTAACGCCAGCAACGGCAGGATGAAACTTATAAACGGACCGCGGGCGCGAGGTATCTCCGACGTACATCCAAAATGAATGTAGGTGGTGAAACCACCGTTTCGCGGGCTGAAAGCTGCCCGAATAAATGGGCGGGCGCAGCGCATGTTACCCCCGGGCGTTCTCCCCGGTCGAGGGTGCGTAACTACATTTCAAGGCCAGCGTGACGTGGTCACGACGTGGCTCAGCAGGGGGAATCGGGTTACGGTGGGATTGACCCAGTTCGAGCAAGCCCCAGGTTTCTCCTGGAAGTTCTCTCCCTAGTCAAGGAAAGAGTAAACGCCGAGGGCCGACCGGTCAAGTTAAGAAAGTGTTAGCGGTCTCGGGTGACTAGCTAACTGCCACTGGCGAACGCGTTTCCGTCGTGCTGTCGAGTGACTCATCGCTTAGATCCCACTCCGATTGCAACTCTTCAACCGGCAGGCCAATGCGTTCGGCCAACTCGGACATCGCTTCGGCGCGGGTAAGGTGCGCGGCGAACGATGGTTCGGCGCCGTAGACGTGCGCGATGTGATCGGCCAACGCGACGATGTCGACCAGGGTGTCGGGCTCATCCGCGTCGTCGGGCCAGTGGTGGCGATGCACTGCTTGCACAAGTTCCCGCGCCAGCCCCCATCGCTCGGCAAGTGCACCACCCAGAAGCGCGTGGTCAAAACCAAGTTCGTCGCGTTCGGCCGCGAGGCCGTCGGCGCCGCTGGCCTGCGCGCGTACTATTCGATGAAACGCATCGGTGCACTTAATCAGCATGACGACTTTGCCAATGTCGTGCAACAAGCCTGCGACGAACGCTTCTTCTGGATCGACCGACCCGGCGATGCGAGCAATGCGACGCGCGGCCACTCCCGTTTCCACCGAGTGTTGCCACAGTCGTCGGGCCCACGATTCCATATCGTCATCGCCAGTGGGAAACAGAGAACGCGTCGCCGTTACGATCGCAATGCTGCGCGCTGTCCTTAACCCCAACCGCACCAACGCCCGGTCCAACGAAGTAACTTCCTGCGCACCCCCGTACAGCACCGAGTTGCTGACGCGCAGAATCCGTGCGGTCAAAGCGGGGTCACGCGAAATTGTTTGCGTGACTTCGCGCATGTTGGCGTCGGGGTCAGAAAGGAGATTGATCACCCGGCTAACTGTGGTCGGCATAGCCGGCAACTCGCCAAGCTCGTCGATCAACGCCAACGCTTTTTGCGACGCCAGTGGCTTTTCGGGTGCTCGGGTAGCCGGTACTTCCGGAGTGGGCGCACCAGTGTCGTCGCTATCGACATCGGCGGGGGGACAGCAGTTCCAGGCGAGAATCTCTAGTAGTTGGAAGGGTGCGGGCTCGGCATCGACAGGAGCGATTGGAGCCCGCGCGTACAGAACAAACGCCATATCTCCCAACGATCCCAACGGATACAACGCGCCGTCACCTGGTGGTAGTTCGGCGTCGTCTTTGTTCAAGAAATCCGGCGCTCCACTGCCACAGTGAAAGAACCGTTGCTGCGCGACCACGTAGTCGAGCTCCGGAAACTGCGTCACCGCGGTGCCCGGCTGTGTTTGTTGGGCGCGTTGGTTGCTTCGCCGATCAAACACCATGCACCGTTCAATCACTCCGTCACGCACACCAATCAAAGCGGCGCAATCAAACCACTCGCGCGCAAACAACAATGTGAGTTGCATACGTTCCTTCGGCGGAAGCTTTAGCGAACGGGCTTGCGATCGACGGAATGCCGCAAACAACGGTTGTGCCGCCACTGGTGGTGGGGAACTGTCGACCGGCGCTGACGTTGCGATTGTATAAGCGCCGCGATCGACGGCGACGCGAACTGCTTTGATGGTGGCATGCGAACCAAAGGGACTCTTAGCAATCAGGTCGCCGAGCACAATGGGCGCCGTGAGGTTCGTTTCCAGCCATGAACCAACTCCATCACCGGCCGGGGCGGTCGGACCGTCTCCCGCAGTAACCACCAAACCCTCGGGCGAGCCTCCGAGGTGAGTCATACAGTCGCGCACTTCGTCGACCTGTCGCATCGCGTCGAGCACCAGGCTCTCCACGCGATGTCCGGTGGTCGAAAAGTTGACCGCCGTCTCCACAAACTTAAAGTCGCCGCGGTCAAGCTGACACAGGTGAAACAGGCTCTCCGCAATAGCGGCCGCAATGGCGGGGCCAGCAGCGGCCGAGTTGGCCAGTGAGATATCGTCAAGCAGCTGTCGCACCGGAAGGCCCGTATCGGTCGCCGCGGCGCGCAGTCCCGCCACCGCGGTGGGGTTGAGTCCATCGTGATTGCCAAGGTATGCCAGCAGTACCCGATCGCCCGGCTCGGAGTAGGCGTCCACCACGGCACCGGACGCGAAGCTCACGTTGACCCCGTCGTCGGCACCCGAAACCGTCAGCACGCCGTCCTTGCCCATATGTCCGAGAAAGACCAGCAGGTCCGCGATTGGAAAGTTGGAAAGATCGCCGCTTAGCACGCTGCCTCCACCTAGTGGGAAATGATTGCCGAAGTGACCCGTTGTCAATGGGTTATCGGCACGCGGGAGGGGCGGCTTTAGCGCCGTGAGCATCGTGAGGCGAGCTAACTTATGTGACCAAAGTCACGGTCGCCGGGTCGAAGGAGTAAGCCAACACCACATTTGGCTCCTCTCCGGAGCCATTGCACCTACCAAACGGAGAGCACGATGGAGCTTCAAGACTGGATTGTGAAACTACAGGAAGTCGGCGCCGAGTTCGGACTAAAGATTCTGGCCGCGCTGGCCATTTTTGTTATCGGTCGTTGGGTGGCCAAGGGCGTAACCCGTGGAGTGCGCAAGTTGATGAATGCGCGCAACGTCGACCAAACTTTGATTAAGTTCACGACCAATATGGTGTACGCGCTGTTGCTGACCTTTGTCGTGGTCGCCGCGCTCAGCCGAGTGGGAATTCAAACGACGTCTTTCGTCGCCATCATCGGTGCCGCTGGCCTCGCGATTGGTTTGGCGTTGCAGGGGTCGCTGTCGAACTTTGCCGCCGGCGTTTTGATGATTATTTTTCGCCCCGTCAAGGTGGGTGACTACGTCGAAGCAGCAGGTACCGAAGGATTCGTCGAGTCGGTTGGAATTTTTGTTACCACCCTGCGCACCCACGAAAACAAAACGGTGATCGTTCCCAACGCAAAATTTTCCGGCGACAACATCGTCAACTATTGCACCAAAGGAACGATTCGCGTCGACATGGTGTTTGGAATTTCCTACGAAGACGACATCGACACCGCCAAACGTATCATGATGGATGTGCTTAAAGGCGATCCGAACGTACTTACCGAACCGGCGCCATTCGTCGGCGTGGTGGAACACGCGGACAGCAGCGTCAACCTGGTTTGTCGCCCGTTCACCGTCCCTGCTACCTATTGGGATGTTTACTTTAACGTCCACGAAGGTGTTAAAAAAGCGTTCGACCAGGGCGGCGTAACCATCCCGTTCCCGCAGCGCGATGTTCATATGAAGCAGGCCGGCTAGTCTGCACATGATTTGACCTGAGCCATCGGCGCCGATAGAATTCTGGAATGCGCACACGAACTGCACCTGCCCTGCTGGTTCGACGCCTCTCCCGGTCTGTCGGCGCCGTCTTTGGCCAATGCGGCCGAGGTACTTGCGCGCTTGCCGGTTTGGCAACTGCCCTTACGGTTTACTCGCTCCCGTTATTGGCGCAGCCGGGCGCGTTGTCCGTGGTTGTCGACCCACCGATGGTTCTAGACTGCCATCTGGAAAACGATACCGGCACCTTCACGATTCATGTTCTGCATCGCGCCACCAGCGCGACCGCGGGTGCTCGTTATCGGTTGGATCTTGGCGCGAGCGGCCTAACCGTGATCGACGAACACATCCCCCATGCATCTTGGGTGGGTACCGCCCTGACCGGTATCGAAATACGTTACGATGGGTTTTGTCACGTCGCACCGGTGATAGCCCATTCGATTACCGTCGTCGGAAACGGCGCGGGCGCTCGCGATGCATGGGTTTGTGCACTGGCACACTCGCTAACTGGGCGTTTTGATGCCCTCGACTGCACCGGGGAGTGGCAACCAATGGCCGAGTCGTGGCCGCTGGTTGTTAACGGTGTGTCAAGCTGGTGTCAGGATCTAATCGCCGCGCCGAATTGCATTCAGCCCGTCTCCATCAGTCATTTTACGTGGGGAAAGATCAAAGCCATGTACGTTCGTTAGTGCTAAGTTATGATTGTCGTTCAGGCCCTTACTTGTGAGTTAGTATGAGCACAATAAAAGCAATCCATCCGGTGCTGCCGGTTCGAAGTGTCGAAGACGCGCTGGAGTTTTACGGCAAGCTTGGTTTCAAGCACGCATTTACCGATGCCACCAGCCCGGAGTTTCCTAAGAGTTACGCCGGCGTGCGACGAGAGGGTGCGGAGATCCATTTGCAGCGCCACGACGAGACCACCTTCAAGAACGGCGGCGCGATGCAGTTGCGCTTTTTTGTGGACGACCCGACGGCGCTGTTTGCGGAGTGGCAACCCCTCGGGGTTCTTGGCGAGCGAACCGCAGTCAAAGAGCAACCGTGGGGAACTCGGGAGTTTGGGTTCTACGACCCCGACGGAAACGCTCTGTTTTTCTACGAAGACCTGTAAGCGCGCCAAGGAGTCAGCATGGTCATTTACTGCGTCAACGTGGCGATTGCGCCCGACATACACGACGACTGGCTAGCGTGGATGCGCGAGCATCACATTCCCGACGTGCTGGCCACCGGCCACTTTTTGGGTAATACACTGCGTCGACGGCAAGAACCCGTCGAATCTGACGGTTACATCGCGTATAGTATTGAGTACCAACTGGCCACACGTGAACAGCTCGACATCTATCAGCGCGACCATGCGCCCGCGCTGCAGGCCGACCACACCCACCGTTACGCGGACAAGTTCCGTGCGTCGCGTGCAATCTTCCAGGTTATCGACTAGGCCCTTTGGGGAGGGACTATGAAACTATCAAAAGTTAAAGCGCTCATAACCGGCGGCAGCTCTGGTATTGGAATGGAGTTGGCGGTGCAGCTGATGGATAAAGGCGCCGACGTTGCCATCTGCGGACGAGACAGCGAACGTTTGGGGGCGGCTGCTAAGGAAACCGGCGCGACGGCTATCCAAGCCGACGTTTCGAAGTTCGAAGACTGCGAGCGAGCATTTTCCGAAACGTTGGATGCCTTTGGCGACTGCAACGTACTTGTCAACAATGCCGGCTGGGGAAAGTTTGGAGCGTTGAGCGATCTCAGCATGGACGAATTCCGCGCAATACTTGACACCAACCTCGTTGGGGCCACGCAGATGGCCCAGGTCGCCGCCCGACATTTTGCGGCTAACGAGTACGGTAACATTGTTAATGTGTCTTCGACGGCGGCACTTAAAGGGTTCGCCGGAGGCACCGCATACGTGGCCAGTAAGGCCGCGCTCAATGCAGCCAGTGATTGCTGGCGCCACGAACTTCGCAAGTTCAACATTCGCGTGATGGTCATCAACCCAAGCGAAGTGTTAACCAACTTCGCCGCCTCGGCCGGATACCCACAAGAGAAAAGCGAGCGCAAGCTTCGCTCGCAAGAGATTGCGCATGCAATTTGTGGAATGCTGGCGATGGACGACCGCGGGTTCACACCAGAGCTTACCGTTTTTGCCACCAACCCTAACGGCTAAGTGAAGCTGCGCGGTGCCATACGCTACGTCGTGTTTACCCTGGCAGTTGTATTTGTTCTGCTGGAGGTTTTCCTACGAATAGCCGATCCGATGGGCATCGCATACTTCCGCGAAGCCGCGCGCTACTTTGATGACATGCGGCCCGACGATCGCTACGCGTACATTCATCGCGCTAATCTTGACAAGAAGTACCAGGGAGTTCGAGTCCAAACGAACTCGATGGGTTTACGTACGCCCGAGTTTTCTTCCAGGCCTGCTCCCGACAAAAAGCGCGTCATGATCTTGGGTGACTCTGTCGTGTTTGGTTGGGGCGCTCCCCAGGCCAGCGTGCCGTCGATGCAATTGCAAGGGATTGCTGACGACAACGACGCAGGGTGGGACGTCGTGGGCGCCGGTGTTGGCTCCTGGAACACTCGCAATCAATACGAGTTTCTGGCCGCTCACGGAGAACAGATTAATCCCGACGTCATTGCCTGGGTCGTCGTTAACAACGACGCCAACCCCAAGCGCACGGGGCGGACGAGCGTGCCCAGAACGGAACTGCTGGGCGCGGAGCCACCCGAGCCCGATGGGTTACGGGCCCGCCTGGGTAAAGTCAAAGTGTGGATCGTTTCCAACTCGTTTGTGCTTTCGACAGTTCGCTGGTTACGACGGTCGAGTTCCACGCGAAGCGACCTTATCGCGCGCTTCGACGAGACTGCTCCAGCCTGGCGGGACGTGCGCGACGCGGCAGCCGGTGTGGTACGCTACTGCCGCGAACACGACATCGACCTGGTCGTATTCTTTTACGGAGACGAACGCGTCGAGTTTGTGAAAGTGCCGCTAGACGCTTACGGCCGCTTGTTTGCGGAACTCGGCGTCGATGTGGTTCGGTTCCCGACGGACTTGTACCTGCCCGAGTATCGCAACTCGTTGGTAGACCCGCACAACAACGCGGCGGGACTTCGCGTAATGGCACAGTCGCTTTATGACGGCCTGGTCACTCGCCAGTTTTAACACCCAAAACAAATGTGACTTGAGACGTCCGGCCCGGGTCGGAGGAGTTAATGAGTTCAACCCGAGAGCAAAAATCTTACTTCGATTGGACCGCCGCCGTGTGGTCTGGCGTCGTCGCGGGCCTTTCGTTTTTAGCGGTCATGCTAGTGGCGGTCCCGGCCACTACCGACATCAGCGCGTGGGTTGTGGTCCGATTTCTTGCCTCGCCGGTTTTGGGGCAGGATATCCTGCCGCCGCCGGCATCGTTTAGTGGCGCCGCTCTGGCGGTCGCGATTCTCACTCATCTGGTTTTGTCGATGGTTTACGCGATGACGATCGCGTTCATAATCCATCGCGGCGGCCTGGTAACCGGCATCATCGGAGGGGCGTTTCTGGGCCTCGCTATCTATGCGATCAACTTCTACACATTCACCTACTTCTTCCCGTGGTTCTTTGCGATCCGCAGTACATCGGTGGTCCTGGCGCATGTTTTGTTTGGCGCGCTAGCTGGCGGGGTTTACGAAGCGCTGGATGTGGACGACGTCGAAGGCTCTACGAAAGTAGCCGACCATGCGAATTAGAACCCGGCGAACGAATCAACCCGCGATGTCGTTTGGTCAGTCGCGCTATCGGGCGCGCCGGACCCTTCGTGGTGGCCCACGTCGCAACGGCAAAGCTCGGTTGCTGCTGGCACTTGTCGTCGCCGGTTTTTCGTTGTGCTCCTACTTGGGATCAAAGCAGTACAACCCCGTTACCGGCGAATCACAACACGTGAGTATTACACCGCGACAGGAAATTGCCCTGGGGCTCCAAGCCGCCCCGACCATGATTCAGCAGCACGGTGGCCATTACCCCGACGAGCGACTGCAAACGGCGTTGGATCGGATTGGGAATCGAATTGTGCAGCGTAGCGACGCGGCCGGTACCGATTGGGAGTTTGACTTTCATCTGCTCGCCGACGAGCAAACCGTCAACGCTTTTGCGCTGCCCGGCGGCCAGGTGTTCATTACCATGGCGCTGTTTCGGCGCTTGGGTAGCGAGAGCGAAGTAGCCGGCGTTCTCGGCCATGAGATCGCGCATGTTATTGCGCGCCACGGGGCACAACGAATTGCCAAGTCCGGGTTGACTCAAGGGCTTATTGGCGCGGTCGTTGTTGCGACCGACGGCAACAACGCGCGCGTGGCGCAGATGGTGGGCCAATTGGTAAACATGAAGTACGGCCGCGAAGACGAACTTGAGTCCGACCGCCTTGGGGTAAGGTTCATGGGGCAAGCGGGCTATGATCCGAGAAGTCTGATCCAGGTAATGAAAGTGCTGGCCGAAGCTTCGGGCGGAAACCAACAGCCCGAGTTTATGAGCACGCACCCGTATCCGGAGAACCGGGTCGAGGCGATCGAAGCCGCCATCAGGGACGAGTTTCCGCAGGGGCTTCCCCCCGGTCTGACACAGTAACCGGTTGTTATACAGGCGATTATGCCTGTAGTGGGTTCGCCGCCACGTTGCGCCCGGCACGAGTTGCCTGGCCTTGAGGGGTTGACGTAACCCCTTTCTTCCTATACATTTCTCCGATACCGAATTTTCCAATTACCGGACATTGTTCGTCCCCGGGCTACCGTAACTGCCCGGCAGGAAAGGAATTACCATGGCACGGAAGTGCAAACTCACCGGGAAGCGCCCGCTGGTTGGCAACCACGTTTCGCACGCGAACAACCGCGTCAAACGTCGTCAGCTCCCGAACCTACAGTCCAAGCGCCTTTACGTAGAAGAGCTGGGCCGTTTTGTTCGCGTCAAGCTGTCCACTCGCGCCTTGCGTACCGTCAGCAAGAAAGGGTTACTGCCATACCTGCGCGAACAGGGACTCACTTTGAAGGATATTACTTAGGGCTGCGGCTAAGGAGTAAACTATGGGAAAGAAAAAAACCGGCGCGCGCGAAACCATCAAGATGAAGAGTACGGAAAGCCCACACATGTTCACGACCACCAAGAACAAGCGGAACACGCCCGACCGTATCGAGCTTCGTCGCTACGATCCCGTGCTGCGCAAGCACGTCGTGTATAAAGAAACGCGATAGCGCAGATTCTAGATTACCAAGAAACCCCGGTGAATAATCGCCGGGGTTTTTTGTGTATACTACGTCGTGTGACTTGCAAAGGAGTTTCAGAATGTCGATAGCAGCAGGAATGTTGGACGAATTTGATCACGAAATGGCGCTTACGCGCACAGTCGTTGAACACGTCCCCAACGACAAGCTTGACTTTAAGCCGTGGGACAGCGCGTGGACCATGGGAGAGCTGATGACGCACTTAGTCAATGTTCCGCAATGGGCCACCACCACCATCGAAACCGAAGTGCTGGACTTTGCTAAGATACCGCCGCGCGAAGCACTGTCCAGTGTAGACATCGCCCTAAGCGAGTACGATCAAACCGTGAAGCGTGCCCGCGACCTTATTGCCAAAGCGAGTGACGATCATTTGCTGGCCGACTGGACGGCGGAGGCAGGCGGACACCATGTAATGACGTTGCCGCGCGCGGCGGTTCTGCGGTCGTTCGTTATGAACCACATGATCCATCATCGCGCGCAGCTTGGTGTGTATCTGCGTCTTGCGGGCGCCCGGGTCCCGGCAGTGTACGGCCCAACGGCCGACGAGAGGTAGAAGGAGTTTCTGATGGCAGGACAAGGTTCGGCGGGAAACGTTATTTCCGCGTTGGCGAGCTTCTTTATCCCGGGGCTGGGGCAGTTACTCCAGGGACGCATGTGGCGAGGGATCTTCATGTTCGTACTCGCCAGCGTGCTCTGGTATTTCCTCTTGGGCTGGATAATTCATCTGTGGGCCATCATCGACGCAGCGGTGTGGAAAGGGAAATAGGAAAGCCTCGGCCAGGGACCGAGGCTTGGTAACGCCAGTTTACAATCGCCGACTAGCGTAACGATGACTTGTTGTAGTACTCCAATGCCCGTGGCATTTGCTCTTGCAAGTCGGCAATTCGGGTTGACGCCGACGGGTGCGTGCTTAGAAATTCGGGCGGACTGCCGCCACCCGCTGCTGCCATGCGTTCCCAAAACGGTACGGCTTCGCGCGGGTCGTAGCCGGCGATTGCCATAAAGATAAGGCCCAACTCATCGGCTTCGCTTTCCTGCATGCGGCCATGAGGTAGTACCGATCCAAACTGTGCACCGACTCCAAACGCGGTCATAAAGATCGACTGCGTTAGCTGCGAGTTTCGTTCGAGCGCTTTAGACAGCGCCAGCGACCCAAACTCCAAAACCATTCCTCGGCTCATGCGTTCGTTGCCGTGCTGCGCGATCGCATGCGCGATCTCGTGACCCATGACCACCGCCAGGCCAGCTTCGGTTTGCGCCACTGGCAAAAGACCCGTGTAAACCACTACTTTGCCGCCGGGCATCGCCCACGCGTTCACCACGTCTTCTTCGATAAGGTTAAACTCCCACTCGTAACCGTCGAGAGTTCCGGCGGCGCCGATTTCTTTGAGGTGGAGTTCAACCGCTTGCTGAATCCGGTGCCCGACGCGGCGGACCATCGCGGTCGATTGTGAGTCGTTGCTTACCGGGTTTTCGCTAAGAAATTGCTGATACTGAGAAAAGCTCAGCGCGTTCATCTGCGACGCGGGAATCAGGTTAAGCTGCTGGCGCCCGGTCACGGCAACGGTTGTGCAGGCCGCAACGAAGCCGAGCAGACAAACCGCGGCGACGTAGCTGAGTTTCTGGCGGTTCAACGAACGAATTCGGATCATCATGATTTCTCCTTGCCGATCTTCCGTGGGAACGCCGGGAAGATAACACGCTGAGATTTGGGAACGCACGCAAAAAACAATTCTTCAATAACTTAGACACGGGCGACCGTTGACCGGTCACGAAAAACCCGACTATACTACGCCCACGAGTCCGGCCGCGGCTGTCGTTCGCGACCCGCCAATTTCTTTATAAACAACGGCTTACGAAACAGTGAAAGTCACCCTGGCACAAATAAATCCTGTCGTTGGCGACGTAGACGGAAACCTGGAGCGAATTCTGGATCACCTGCCGGTAGCGGATCACGCCGGCGCCGATCTGATCGTCTTTCCCGAGCTATGCCTTAGCGGTTATCCGCCGCTGGATTTGCTAGAGCGGAACGCCTTTGTTGCGCAGTGCGGAGCCGCGTTGGACGCTATCGAAGAAGCGTCACGACACTTTCCCAACCTCGGCATAGTAGTCGGATTGCCGTTGCCCACTACTCACAATTCGGGAAAGCCAATCGCCAACGCCGCCGTGCTGGTTCACAACGGCGAAACGCTCCATCGTCAGGACAAGACCCTGCTTCCCACCTATGATGTGTTTGATGAGGCGCGATACTTTAGCGCGGCGGAAACAATCGCGGTGTATTCGTTCAAGGGTGAAACGTTAGGGCTGTCGGTTTGCGAAGACGCGTGGAACGACCCGGCGCTGTTTCCCAACGCGCCCTACGAAATGGATCCGATATCGGAGCTTGCCGCTAAGGGGGCAAGCCTTCTGGTTAACATATCCGCATCGCCGTTCGCGCTAGAAAAAGACACCTTCCGCGCCGAGTTGCTTGCCAGCCATGCTAAGCGTCACGGGTTACCGTTTGTGTTTGTGAATCAGGTAGGGGGGAACGACGAACTTGTGTTTGATGGTTGTAGCCTGGTCGTCGCCGGCGACGGGTCGGTGACCGCTGCGCTTCCTATGTTTACCGAAGCGGTCGAGACGGTTGACCTTTCCCAGCCGTCGCCAGGTTTTGCTTACGAAGTTCTGAGCGAAGAGGAGAGTATCTATCGGGCTCTGGTGCTGGGTACGCGCGACTATTTGCATAAGTGCGGATTCACTCGTGCGCTGGTGGGGCTTTCCGGCGGTATTGATTCCGCGCTAACCGCGACTATTGCGGTTGACGCGATTGGGGCCGACAAAGTTCACGGCCTGGCGATGCCGTCTCCGTATTCGTCGGCAGCCAGCAAAGAAGACGCGCGCGCGCTGGCCGCGAACCTCGGGATTGGTTTTGATACCATCGAGATCGGCGACGTCATGGACGCTTATTCGCGAGCGTTGGCCCCGGCGTTTTCTGGGCTAGCCAGTGGGGTGGCCGAAGAAAACATCCAGGCGCGCATCCGCGGGAACCTGTTGATGGCCCACTCCAATAAGTTTGGGCATTTGTTGCTGACCACGGGTAACAAAAGCGAGATGGCGGTTGGTTACTGCACGCTCTACGGCGACATGAGCGGCGGGCTTGCGGTGATTTCGGACGTTCCTAAAACCATGGTGTACAACATCGCCAGGTTTATTAATCGTGACGGTGAGCGGATCCCGCTACGGACCATTACCAAGCAGCCTTCGGCCGAACTGAAACCCGACCAGTTAGACAGCGACACGCTGCCTCCCTATGACGTGTTGGACGACATTTTGGATCGCTACGTCGAGCTTGCACAAACGCCGCAACAAATCTGCGAAAGCGGGCACGATGCAGCGATTGTGGAGTGGGTGGTCTCGGCTGTGCGGCGTAGCGAGTACAAACGCAAGCAAGCACCGCCGGGAATTAAAGTAACGTCAAAAGCGTTTGGGATGGGGCGACGAATGCCGATTGCCGCTCGGTTTACGGTGTAGCCGTCTATGGGACGCCTTAGTCGACTGCTCGCAGCGCTGATCTCCGCGCTCAACATTCGTTCGGTTGGCGTATATGTCGTGTATGGCGTGCTGCTTGGGGTCGCGGCCGGTCTTGCAGCGGTTGCGTTTAACTACCTCACCCAAGGCGCAACGCATTTGTTTATGGATCAAATCGCCGGGTTTCGGCCGGCGACACCAACCGGCGAAGCGCAGATATTCGAGCCCACCAGCACTCCGTTTCGACGGTGGCTGCTGTTCTTTGTACCTGCACTCGGCGGCCTGATCAGCGGTTTCTTGGTTTATCGATTTGCGCCCGAAGCCGCCGGTCCCGGGACCGACGCGGCGATTGACGCCTACCACAACAAGCAGGGAAAGATTCGGGCGCGCGTACCTTTGGTGAAGGCATTGTCGGCCGCAGTGACTCTGGGGTCCGGTGGTTCCGGCGGTCGCGAAGGTCCGATCGCACAGATCGGCGCAGGATTTGGATCGTTTCTGGCTGAACGGATGAATATGTCGCCCCGGTCGCGCCGTATCATGCTAGCCGCGGGGCTCGGTGCAGGAATCGGTAGTATTTTCCGCGCGCCACTAGCCGGCGCTCTATTCGCGGCCGAAATTTTGTATCGCGAACCCGAGTTCGAGCACGAAGTCGTGATTCCCGCGATTGTGACCACGATCGTCGCGTACTCCACTTTTGGTGTCTTCTTTGGTTTTCAACCGCTGTTTTCGCGCCCAGACTTTGCGTTTACTAACCCGTTGGAGTTGTTGCCGTACACGGTACTGGCCATCGCGGTGGCCGCAGCTTCACCCCTACTCATCTACGGATTGTTCGAAACCCGTAAGTTTTTCGAGCGTCTTACAATTTCCAACTACTGGAAGCCGGCTCTCGGAGGGCTGTTGACTGGGTGCGTGGGATTCTTCCTGCCAGAAACACTCGCCATTGGCTATGGCGTTGTGCAGGACGCGATCAACAATAACATCACCATTACCATGCTATTCGCGATTGCCTTGTTCAAGATTGTCACCACATCGTTTTCTATCGGGTCGGGCGGGAGTGGTGGTGTGTTTGGTCCTTCGGTGGTTATTGGTGGCGCGTTGGGTGGCGCCGTTGGGAAACTTTTTAACTTGTGGTGGCCGTCGGTAGTGACACAACCAGGAGCGTTTGTCATTGTAGGGATGGCGGGATTTTTCTCTGCCGTGTCTAACGCGCCTATCTCGACTGTCATCATGGTTAGCGAGCTTACCGGAAACTATGGCTTGTTAGTGCCTGCAATGTGGGTTTGTGCGATCGCACTACTGGTGTCGCGTCGGTGGAGCATTTATCAGAACCAGGTCGACACGCGGTTCGACTCGCCCGCGCACTACGGTGACTTTGTTAAGGATTATCTGGAGGAAATGTACGTGCGCGATATTTTCAACCCGGACGCCGAATTCCAGTACGTTCCCGAAAGCATGACGCTCCGTGAATTTGTGCCGATTATGACCGAGACCGATCAGCAGAACTTTCCGGTCGTCGACCGCGACGGCCGACTAACCGGAATCTTTTCGATCGCCGACGTACGCGACATCCTGGTTGAGCGCGACCTCGACAACCTGATCATTATAAAGGAACTGGCAGAAACGCCGGTGTCAACCGTCAGCCTCAACGAGAACCTGGCGAGCACTTTGCGCAAGTTTACCGAGCAGGAAGTCGACAAGCTTCCCGTCGTCGATGACGAAGACGCTACTAAAATATTGGGAATGATTCGTCGTCGCGACGTGATCAGTAGTTATTACGAAAAGATCAGCGCGCTACGCAGCGAGGCTTCGCGGTGAGTTCACTGGTTTCGGTTATCGTTCCGTGCTACAACGGAGAGCGTTTTGTTGGCGCCGCCATTGATAGCGTGCTTGCGCAGTCGGGAAACCTGGAAGTGGTGGTGGTCGACGATGGGTCGACCGATGGGTCGCGAGAAGTTTTAGGCGCGCGACTCACCGATCCACGAGTCCGAGTCGAACGCCACGAAACCAATCGCGGCATTGCCGCGGCTCGCAACACCGGACTGGCGGCGGCGCAGGGCGAGTTTGTTGGTTTTCTGGATCAGGATGATTGCTGGATGCCCGGCCGACTGAAATGGCAAATGCCGGCACTGAGCCACCTGGGAACCGACGTGTTCGCCGTGTTTTCTGATGTTTCGGTGGTGGACTATGAAACTCGGGAGCCCGTTCCGGGGACTGATCGTGCCGCGCCAGCGGTTGCAAGTGGAACCGATCGTTTCGCGCAGCTTGCCGCGTTCGTTCAGCGGCCCTACGCGAACATTGGTGCGACACTCTACCGCCGCGAAATGATCGATACGGTGGGAGGTTTTCGGGAGAGTGTGTGCTATGGGTCTGACGATTTTGACCTGAACACGCGATTGCTTGAACGCATGCCCCATCGCTACGTGCACGGTAAAGCTCTGGAGAGACGCGAGCACGGCGGCAACTTTACCGACGCCGAACGGATGCTTCCGCAATTGTTAGAACTCATCGACGCCATCGCCGAACGACAGCCCCAAGTTTCCGAAGCGTGCCGCCTTGCCAAAAGCTTTCGGTGGGCCGATGTAGGCCGTGCACGGCAAGTTCAAGGACGTAGCGCGGACGCGCGCGCTGCTTTTAACAAAGCGTTAGAGTTGTACCCGCAAAACCGTCGTGCTCGAATCGCCCGAGCGTTATTACCGCTGGGGCCGTTAGGCGAGCGGTGCATTCGATGGTATGGAAGTCTGCGGCGATGACCGACTCGTCGACGCCTTTCAATTGCCGCGTTTGCGGGGACCGGATCAACGAGACCCTGGCCACGCGCGAAATGATGTTCGGCACACAGGACAAGTTTACCTATCGGTTGTGTGCGACGTGCGGCTGTTGGCAAATAGAAACCATACCGGACGACATGGCTCGATACTACGGCGATGGTTACTACGCGATGGGAGAACCGGAGCCGGTTCGCGGGTTTTCCCGGTGGGTGCAGCGGCAGCGTGCTCGGCACCTGTTGGGGAGTTCGAACCCGATCGGAGCGTGGGCGGTAAGGCGCTATGGCGTTCCGCCGTCGTTGGAATGGGTGCGAACGGCCGGCAAAGGGCTAGAACACAGAATTCTTGACGTTGGATGCGGTGCTGGCCATCTGCTAGTGAAAATGTCGGCGTACGGGTTTCGGAACCTCTACGGCGTAGACCCCTTCGTCTCGGGCGATGCGACCGTCGACGGCGTAACGATCTGGTGTCGTGAACCTGGTGACGTCGAGGGTGCCTTCGATCTAGTTATGATGCACCACGCGTTCGAACACGTCTCCGATCCGTTAGCGACGTTGCAACAACTGCGACAACTTCTTAGTGCCGACGGCGTTTTGTTGGTTCGAATGCCTCTGTCAGATTCGTTTGCCGCCGAAGAGTATCGGGCCGACTGGGTGCAACTCGATTCTCCCCGTCATCTACACATTCAAGCCCGTGAAAGCTTTTCTCGTCTCGCCGCAGCGGTTGGACTGACCATCCAAAGAGTGGTGTATGATTCCAGCGCGTTTCAGTTTTGGGGCAGCGAGCAGTACCGTCGCGGCATCCCGCTAATGGCCCCCCAATCGTACCGAAACGATCCGACGCAACTAACTCCGGACGCGATTAATGCGTATACACTGCGCGCGGATCGGTTGAACGCCGAGCAACGTGGAGATCAGGCCGCGTTTTACCTTACACTTGGATGATGAAACAGCTTCACGTTTGGGTAACTGGCCGCGTGCAGGGCGTGTGGTTCCGCGAATCAACACGACAGTTTGCCGAAAGCGCCGGGTTGACCGGTTGGGTGCGCAACCTGGCAGACGGACGAGTGGAAGCCGTCTTTACCGGAGAGCGAGCCGACTGCGAAAAGGCGCTCGCCTACGTCCGGAAGGGGCCACAAGCCGCTTCGGTCGAATCGGTCGAGCACCGCTGGGAATCACCTGACGAAAATCCGTCGCCGATTTTTGAGGTTCTTCGCTAGTCGCGATAAAGGGCCAATGCGTCGAGGACTTCGGGCGGGAACCGTCGGATGTCATGTGACGGTGACACGCACACATGCCGGGTGTAACCCGTTGCCAACAGTGCGCCGTCGCAGGTTACCTGATATGTAAAATCTACTTTACGACTCCCCAGCGCGGACACGCGAGTCGCCACCAGCAGCTCGTCGTCGTAGTGCGCGCCTCTCACAAGCCGACAGTTGTATTCGATTACTGGTAACTGAAACCCACGTTCTTCAAGTTCGCGGTAGGTGTTTCCGGTGGCGCGGAGCAGCCCGGTACGGCCCAACTCAAACCAAGGCAGAAAGCTGGCGTGGTGGGCGACCCCCATCTGGTCGGTTTCGACGTAGCGAACTCGTATGTTCTCCGTGTGTACCCTCATGCGGTCACGATAACCGCTGATGCCCTTTGGGGGCAACGGATAGGAGGGCCATTTATGGTGAAATCCGTTTACTAAGTCCTTATGTTAATGTACATTAGTCAAGCGCCACGGGGAGGCGCCACGCATATACTTTATATCTACCGCCATCCATGGATTTACGCCCCGCAGGAGACTGCTATGCCTAGCACGTTCGTCAACGAACCGTTTACCGACTTTACCGACGCGTCGAACGCCGGTGATTTTAAGAAAGCTCTGGACCTGGTTAAGTCGCAGCTTGGTCGCGACTATCCGCT
This sequence comes from uncultured bacterium, assembly GCA_964588695.1. GTDB lineage: Bacteria > Krumholzibacteriota > Krumholzibacteriia > WVZY01 > JAKEHA01 > CAZPQK01. The sequence continues at coordinate 48,672 of CAZPQK010000015.1, read as the reverse complement.
ATATATCGGTGGTGAGAAGGTAACCTCCGGAGAAACTTTTACTTCGGTGAATCCTTCCAACCCCAGTGAAATCATCGGGACTGTGGCCGAAGCGTCGCAAGCCCACGCCGAGCAGGCGATTCAAGCGGCGACGAAAGCTTTCGCGACCTGGCAGTACGTTGACGCGGCCGAGCGTGCCGAGTACCTGTTTAAAGCTGCAAAGATTGTGCGCGATCGAAAACACGAGTTCTCGGCTTGGATGGTGCTTGAGGTGGGGAAGAGCTGGGCCGAGGCAGATGCTGATACCGCCGAGTGCGTCGACTTTCTTGAGTTTTACGGGCGCGAGATGCTTCGTTTGGCCGAGACGCAGCCGGTGACGCCATTGCCGGGCGAAGACAACCAGATGGTCTATATCCCGCTCGGGGTTACCGCCGTCATTCCGCCCTGGAACTTTCCGTTGGCCATTATGGCTGGTATGACAACGGCCGCCGTAGTGGCCGGTAACACGGTCTGCCTAAAGCCGTCCCCCGATGCGCCGGTCATCGCCGCAAAGTTCATGGAGGTCCTCGAAGAGGTTGGGCTTCCGGCCGGCGTGGTCAACTATGTACCCGGCGACGCTATCGAAGTGGGTGAGTTCCTGGTAACGCATCCGCAAACCAGAGTTGTGGCGTTCACCGGATCGAAGGCGGTCGGGTTGCGTATCAACGCTGAGGCGGCAAAAACGCAGCCCGGGCAGAAGTGGATCAAACGCGCCATTCTAGAGATGGGCGGGAAGGACGCGATCGTTGTCGATAGCGACGTTGATCTGGATTGGGCGGTAACCAACGTGGTCGCGTCGGCGTTTGGTTTTAACGGTCAAAAATGTTCTGCCTGCTCGCGCGCCATTATCCACGAAGACGTCTACGACGAATTTGTTGAGAAAATGATGCCGAAGGTCAAAGCCATCAAGCAGGGGAACCCGGCCGACGGTCCAGATATGTACATGGGGCCGGTGGTTAACACAAAAGCTGTGGAGAAAATCCTCAGCTACATTGACACAGGGAAAAATGAAGGTAACTTGCTGACGGGTGGTGCTCGGGGTGACGGCGACGGGTACTTTATTCAACCCACCGTCTTTGACGACGTGGCTCCCGATGCTCGAATCTCACAAGAGGAAATATTCGGGCCGGTTGTCGCCTTAATCAAAGCCAAGAGTTTTGAACACGCGTTGGAGATCGCCAACGGGACCGAGTATGGACTGACCGGCGCGGTGTTCTCTAACAATCGCGATCGCTGGGATCAGGCGCGCGATCAGTTTCACGTAGGGAATTTATACTTCAATCGAAAATGCACGGGTGCTCTGGTTGGAGTTCACCCCTTTGGTGGCTTTAATATGTCGGGGACCGATAGCAAGGCCGGTGGCCGGGACTATTTGCTATTGTTCACCCAAGCCAAGACCATGTCTGAAATCCGGCGATAGCATGGTCGGGCCTCGCTTTGGGCATCACGGGGTGCCCGGGGAGACTTATCATGACGGACGACTGCGAACACGCAGGCTTTCCTGATTTTGCGACAGAAGTACTACATGCTTTCAATCAGGCTGCGGGCATGTGGGACGCAAACCTTCGCCTTGTTGCCTGGAACCAGGAGTTGTTAGAGCTTGGCTTGTTTACTCGCGGAACCATCAGGGAAGGTATCCCTCTAAAGCAGATGCTCCGCGACCTCACCGATCGCGGCTTTTTCCACGAACAGCACCCCGACGAGGCGGTACGCGAGCGCCTGGATATGGCAGAGACTCGTTCTGTGCCTCTGGTCGAAGACCTCACCAACGCCGACGGGCGGGTGGTTGAGCTTCGCCGCATTTTCCTACGACACGGCGTTATTGTGACGTTTTCCGACGTAACCACCATTCGCCAAAACGAAGTTCGCGCACGTTACGCCGAAAACCTATCGCTGGTTGGTCGCGTCACCGGCGGACTTGCCCACGACTTTAACAACCTCCTGCAGGTCGTCACCGCAAACCTGGAATCAGCGATTGCGGAGATGCCGTCGAGTCCGATTCTTGAGCACATAGAAACCGCGATCGAAGCGGCGTGGGCGGGCGCAGAACTCACCAGAACCATCTTGGGTCTCGTCCGCGATCAACCCGAAGTGGTCGAATCCATCGACGTCGCGGAGGCTATGCGCCAGATCTGTCGTTTCATTCCGCGAGTGCTTCCCGACAACGTTGTCGTGGAGACTATCAACGAAGCGGAAGGGTTTCGCGTCGAAGTCGACCGGGCGCGCTTGGGAGCGGCGATTCTTAATCTGGCGTTAAACAGTCGCGACGCGATGCCCAAGGGTGGGCGGCTGCAAATGATCCTGGAACCAGCCGAACTGGAAGGCCAGAAAGCGATTCGCATTGCGGTAACCGATACCGGTATTGGTATGGAACCGCATCAGCTTCGTAACGCGACTCAGGCCTTTTTTACCACCAAGTCCGATGGCTATGGCACCGGCCTGGGCCTGTTTGAGGTTCACCGGTTTGTGAAAGGCGCCGGAGGTGATGTGCGCATCGAAAGTACCGCCGGCCGCGGTACGACGGTATCGCTGTTCCTTCCGCTGACCGACAAGATGCCGGCGACCGATCCGTTCCTGCGCGAAACGCCGGAACCGCCGCATGGCCGGGTATTGGTGGTAGAAGACAACGATCAGGTTCGCAGGGTAATCGCCTGGGACCTGGAGCGGATGGGGCTGGAAAGCGTGGCCGTTGCGAGTGGAGAAGAGGGCTGGGATGTCTTCCAGAAGGAAGAGATTTCATTGATCGTAAGTGACGTGGTTCTTTCCGGAAAGTTAATGGGTCCGGATCTGGTGGCCCGAATACGGGAAACTAATCCAGACATGCCGGTCGTTTTTTGCACTGGTTACGTTGACGTTCCTCAGGTTCATCTGCGCAGTGACGACATCGTCGTCAAGAAACCGTTCCGCATTCGCCAACTTGCGGAAGCGGTTACCGTCGCGCTTACCCGCGGAAAGTAGCTCATCAAAAAAAACGGCGGGACCACCTGGCCCCGCCGTTTTTCTTAGTCCACGGGTGGCTTTTTACTTGCCGTCTTCTTCCGCGGCACGTGCACGCAACTCCGCATTCGGGCGAATAATAATTTCCACCCGGCGGTTTTGCTGACGACCGTCGGCCGAATCGTTGTTTGCGACCGGTTGCGATTCACCGTAACCCATGGTCGTAATCCGCGAGCCCGTCACACCTTTGGTCACCAGATACTCCGCCACCGACTTGGCGCGGTTCTCCGAAAGCGACTGGTTGTAGGTTTCGCTACCCTGGCTGTCGGTGTGTCCTGCTACAACAATTTCGGTATCGGGATACTTGGTGAACACGTCACCCATCTTTTCAATGTTGTCCTTCGACATGGTGCGAAGCGCCGACTGATCGAAATCGAACAGGATCGCGCTGTCCCAGGTCACGCGGATACCGTCACCGACACGTTCGGCCTCGGCGCCTTCGATTTCGGCGAGTTCCTCGGCTTGTTCGTCCATGTAACGACCGATGAAGCCGCCAACAACGGCGCCAGTCGCGGCGCCGATCGCCGCGCCCTTGCCTTTGTTGTCCGACTGGTTACCAATGATCGCGCCCACGGCTGCACCAGCCGCAGCGCCGATACCGGCACCGGTCTTGGTCTTGCTGCTGCATCCGTGCAACGACAGCGACCCGACTGCCACAACCAGAAGCGCGACCAACACGCGAGTCATTTGAGATTTGTGCATTGTTTTCTCCTTAGATATCAGTCCCATCCGGCATTACCCGTAGGCTGTTGTTTCTTTTACACCGCAAGGGGGCGCAATGCAACGGAAGTTTAAGCAAATCGGTAGCGGAAGGGCAACTTGGGGGTTGGGTTGTTGAGCCTTAAGCGGTTATAATGACGTTACTTATGACGTCGGCTAGGAAGAAACTCACGCGAATTCAGATTCTCTTGGGAGTCGTAATTGTTCTTGGTTTTGTCGCCCGAATGGGTTTCAGCGCGGGCGTAGTTGGCCTCGACGCTCCAATTCGTGGCGACGAATTGGACTACACGGGTTTGGCGCAAAACCTCGCGGACGGAGAGGGGTACTTGCTTTCCAACGGCCAGGTGACGGCGCGCCGGCCGCCGGGCTGGCCGCTGGTGCTGGCGGCAGTGTTCAAATTGACTGGGTCGTCGATTCCCGCAGCCCGGGTCCTGCAAGTTCTACTGGGCACGGTGGCTGTGTTCATGACGTTTCTAGCTGGGCGTCGTTACTTTGGCGAGCGCGTCGGTTTGCTCGGCGCGGCGCTGACCGCAGTAAACCCGTTTCTGGTTTTCATCTCCGGATACCTTCTAACCGAAAACCTCTACATCATACTATTCCTGTCGGCCTTCTTGTGGTTTCCCTGGCCGGGACGTAGCGAAGTCGACGAGCCGTTTGCGTGGAAGCCGTTGGTGATATCGGCGGTGCTCATGGGGCTTGCCACGCTGGTGCGTCCCACCGGTTTGCCGCTGACGTTATGGCTGGGTCTGACGATCGCTTTGTTCGCGCATGCGCCGTTGTTTCGCCGAACTGTGCGAGCAGCGGCTTTTGTAGCAATCGTGGTGGCGGTGACACTGCCGTGGAGCATTCGCAACGCTCTGGTTATGGACGGGTGGGTTGGTCTTACCACGCACGGCGGCGTTACCTTCTTTCAAGGTAACAATCCCAAAATAGTTGATATCGAGCATTACCGCGGGGGAGTTGCACCTCTCGGCGCGTTGCCCCGTTACGATGAGCTGTCACAAATGAACGAACGCGACCGCGACGCGTTCACTTACAAAATGGGAAGGCAGTTTGTGCGTCACAACTGGCGCGACATGCCGCGCATAACGTGGTGGAAGTTCCAGAGGTTTTGGCGACTACACAGCGATCAGGGGATCAGTGGCATTCGTAGTGGGTGGTGGTTTGGAACCGATTCGGCACTGGGAAGGCTGGCAGCCACAATCGATGTCGGGTTTGTCTACGCGATTATCGTGTTTCCATTGGCGCTGGTGGGTGTGGGGTGGTATCGACGGCGGTGGAGAGAACTTGTGTTTCCTTATGGCGTCATTCTCGCGCACACCGCAGTCGCGCTAATCTTCTTTGGTTCCATCCGCAGCCGCATTCCGGTAGAACCGGTGATGGCGATCCTTGCGGCAGCAGCCGTGTGGGCGATCGTAACCCGCCGTCAACGGGGCAAGGTATCGTCGGTCGAGTAAAACACCGATCGCGCGAGTCCCAGCACAAAAGAAAACGCGATAAAGATCTCTTCGTCGTCGACGTTGTTTTCGGTGAGCGCGCCAACCATCATGGCAACGGTTGCCGCAATTGCCCCGGTGCTAAGATAACGCTGCAGACTATCCGGCGCTGCGCGCGATCGATCGCGCCATAGCACCACCAGAATCACAACCCAATACGCCATCAACGGGATAAACCCGACCACTCCCCGGGTGGCAAGCGTGTGCAGGAACACGTTGTGTGTGTCCACCGTGGTGCGAACCTCTCGTTCGCGCAGTAGCCCTTCGGCTTCGTCGGTAAAATCCCCCATTCCCACTCCTAGCCAGGGATGCTCGCGAAACATTTCTATCGCGATATCCCACAAGACAAGTCGGGTGCCGACGTTGCGATCGGCAGGGTTGGAAAGCAACTCGGTAATCGACAACGTCCGGCCTTCGTCATTGCCATAAACGAACGAGAACGCGATGAGCAGCGCTAGCATGAGCGCGGCAGTCAACAGTACCGCCCGCCGAGGCACCAGTATGACCACCATAAAAAGTCCCGCCGCCAGGGCCAACCACGCGCCGCGCGTCATTGTCAGCATCACGGCCACGAACTGCATCGCCGAGGCAAGCAGCCACAGCCAGCGGCGACGGCCTTGCTCCCAAAGCGCGAGCGCCGCCGACACCACGGTGGCAACGTACATTACTCCCGCGAACGTCATGGTGTGTAACGTGCCACTCACTCGATGCTCGGCGGCAATCTGTATAGGGCCCAGCGAAAGACCACCCGCGCGTTGAACGTAGGCGACGATCGCCGCCAGCGAAGCCGCCACGCCCAGTGCGACCAGCGAGCGCCAGCGCCGATTGCCGTCGCCGACATTGCCGGCGACCAATGGGTAGAGCAGCAGTAGCCAATAAGAACTCCAGTCGTCGAACGCCCGATCTCCGTTTTGAGAGATTATTACCGAAGGTATCGCCGCAGTCGCCATTGCCAGGCTGGTTACGAAAATCGGATCACGGAGTGCTAACGGCCTGCGTCTGGCGCCGGCGAACACAGCCAACAAAAAGCCCAACGCTCCCAGACCAATGGCGTTGTTGTCGCCAGCAATGGAAAAGGGAATAAACAGTGCCAGTAACAGGAATGCGGCGTCGAGGATGCGATCGGACGCTTTGCGGAGAGGGGAAGTTACCGACACGCCTAGTACTGAATCGCCAGAGCGAAGCGGTGAAGCTGGTCAAACGCGGTTTCTTCGTCGAGTGTAGCCGCGTAGTCAAAGCGAATTCCGGAGACGCCGAGACCTAGCTGTCGGTCGACGGCGAGAAGACCGATTCCGAACTGAGGGTAGGAGCGCGACTCACCGGTATTGCGAATCGTCCAGCCCGCACGCAGGGCGAGAAGGTTGGCAAGCACGCCTTCGCCGCCGAACGATACCTGCGCGGCGTCGCCATGTTCAAACGCAAAATCGGTGACCAGGCTAAGCTGGTCGATCGGACTTGCCGCAAAGCCGATTGCGACCTGACGTTCACGGTCGTAGTCGAGTCCATCCGAATAGCTATAGCGCGAGAAAGCGTTGCGAACAACAGCGGCCATGGTTAGCGACGGGGTTAGTTCGAGGCGCGCGGCCAGATCGACCGATGTTCCCGCCGCAGAAAAGTCGGGCGTGTCACTATTGGAAAACAGAACGTCAAACGCTGCGGCGAATGTGACCAGAGCCTCTGGCGTGTACGCGTATGCCAACCGTAAGGTGTTTTCGGCATAGTTGTCTCCGTCGGTAAGTTCCAGCCGCATGTTGGTGAGCATGACGCCAAACGATTGCCGCGCCAGCGCTCCGTTTATGTCGTCCGTGTCGTTGCGCTCCAGAAAAAACGTTCCACCCAACTGCGTTTGCCGAGCAAGGCCGTCGGGAAACAGGTTAACCAGCGAACCGCCCACCTCGCCGCGCTGCGAGCGGGGCAACATGGCTGGGTTCCAGTACACCGCATCGACACCTCCGGTCAACGCGATTCCGCCTCCGCCCAATCCGTAGGCGCGCGCGCCGAATCCTGGTCCTCGAAACGCGCCGCCACGCGAGTACGCATTCGCGCTGCCGGCAAAAACGGTCATCGCCAGCAATCCGGCAAGTATCACGGCTGCTCTAAGGCGCATACAAGAACAGCTCCTTAAAGATTCGTCCGGTATCGACAATCTCAACCACCAGCATCAACGGACCTTTGCGCACTTCGTCGCCATCGCCGTTGGTTCCATTCCACCGAAACCGGAAGCTGGAACGCGGAGAGTTGTCTTCCAGTACCAGTACCAGGTCTCCGGCCATATCGTACAGACGCAAGCGTACCGAATTAACGTTGGTGCCAGTGCTAACCTGAAATTCGTCACCAGGGCGGAACGGGTTGGGAAGCGCGACGCCGACCCCGTCGTCATACACAATCGTATTGGTGGCCGAAGGGACACTTTCGTTTTTAGCTTCGTCGATCGCGGTGACAAACACCGTGTTGCTTCCCGGTGCCAACTCAACATCGGTTGTCGCACGGCTACGCAGAATGGTAACCACAGAGTCTACCTGCGTGCCGTTGACGTAGACGCGGATGTACTCAGGGGTATCAGACCAACTAAAACTCACCGCTATGGAGTCAGCGTTCCACGTCGACGTGGGAAAGGGATCGATTGTCGGCGCGGTCGGCGGTTGCGAGTCGAGTGTTGCATCAAAGTTGTTGTTTCGCTCCAGGCCGAATCCGTCGCGGGCTCGTAATGTAATCGTAACCGAACCGTCGCCAGGCACCGAGTCGGCCAGCACGACGGCAAAGTACAAGGTGTCACCACGCGTTTGCGTGGAAGTGACGGGCGTGAACGGTGCCGTGGTGGAGTATCGCACGTGCAGCGAGTCGACACCGTGGCGGTCAAACACGTAGCCGCGCAGGCTGTCCGGAAGCGAGGTGACGGTTTCGTCGTCATCCAGGTTCAAGTACGTCGCTTCCGGGCCGCGCTTGTTCAGGTCGATAATCATGGAGTCGATGTTGCTGTGTTGGGCATTGTCAGCGATGGTTATGCGCGCGCGATGCATTCCGTCTTGCAGCGACGCAACGCCGCGCGCATCCCAAACGGCGGTGTACGCACCGTCCCCGGCAAAGTCTGGTTGCAACTCCAACGCATCGGCAAGCAGACTGTTTGAAGGATTGAACAACTCCAGGCTAATCTGGTCGCCCACCGGGAGCGCGCCGGGCGCGGTGCTGCCAGCTACGTTGATAGATATTTGTGCGGTCGGAAGTTGTGACGGCGCGTCGGGGGTATACACCGGCGGAAACGGACCACTCAACGTGATGCTGGGCGCGATCGTATCGACGTAAACGTCGCGCAAGACGGTGGTGTCGGGTTGGGTTGTGCCGTTGGCTTGCACCGATACCACGTATTTGCCATCGGGCACGGTGCTAACGCCGTCGGTGCCATCCCAGGTGAAAGCGTTGACCCCGCTGGCGGCCGCGCCGGCAAACAGGGTGGTGATGGTTGATGTGGAGTCGCTTGCCAGCACGGACACGGTGATTGCGGGTGTACTCTCAGTTAACGTCACCGTCACCCGAAACGTTTCGTTAGCGCCATCACCGTCGGGCGAAAAAATCGCAGGGCTGCCCGCTGGCGTGGTCACCACTTGAGTGATTAATTGTGCGGATACACCGGCTGGAACCACAACGACCAACAGAGTCGCTGTCAGCAGACATAGAAAACGAAGGTTACTCACTTGCTCGGGAAGCTCTTTCGCACAGGGGTGGTAAGTACGACTTGCCATAATCGTACACGTTTCGATGTCCCGCGTCTACGACTTGCCAGTATCCCAGCGCGCAAGAATCTCGGGTAGCGCTTGAGCGGCGCCGCCCGGGATGTATACATCCGCCAGCAGCGATATATCGGAGCGCTCGGGGTTGATGTCGATGACCCTGGCGCCCTTTGACCGTGCCTGCTGGGCGAAACCTGCAGCGGGATAGACCATGCCCGAGGTGCCGACCACCAGGATCGTGTCACAACGTTCCGCCGCAGACAGCGAGCGATCCAGGTCGTCACGGTCCAGCATTTCGCCGAACCACACGACGTCGGGCCGAAGGTAAGACCCGCAGTGACACTTCGGCGGGGCGTCCTGGCTGTTGAACGGATTTCGCGCGGGATGGTCGTTGTCGAAACACTTGAACCGAAAGATATTGCCGTGAAGTTCCACTAGCGACTTGGTGCCCGCCTGACGATGAAGATCGTCGATGTTCTGCGTCGCCAACAAAAACGAGTCCACCCGTTTTTCAAACTCGACGAGCGCGTGGTGGCCATCGTGCGGTTCGGCTCGCGCGATCATCTCGCGCCTGTCGGCGTACCAGTTCCACACCAATGTCGGGTCTGCTTCGAAACCGCGACGGGTGGCCAGGTCTTCCGGAGAGTAGTTGGCCCAAAGCGCGTTCGGGGCGTCACGGAAAGTCGGAATGCCGCTTTCCTGTGACATTCCCGCGCCGGTGGTCACAAACAGTCGACCGGTTCCGGACAGGATTTGTGCAGCCGCTTCGATGAGGTTGGTCATGTCGATTGCACCTCGGTTCGACGGCGGGGGGCAGTCGCGATGGCAATACCAAGAAGAATCAAAACGCCTCCTGCCAGAACGTAAAGCGAAAGGGTTTCGCGGAGCAGGAGCCAGCCCCATCCCATGGCCAGGACTGGAATTATGAACGTTTGATAAGCGACGAGCGTGACGTCAATAAGCTTGATCACCCAAAAGTACAAGCCGAACGCGAGCACCGAACCGACCAGCCCGAGGTACAAGATGGTTCCCCAGGTGACCGGGCTATAGCCCATGGGGTTTTCGCCCTCGACGATTGCCGCCACGATGACCTGGGCGATCGCGGCCACCGAGAACGCGCCCGCTAGTGAATCCAACGGGTCGTAGTTCACGAGGTATCGTTTTACCACAACCGAAGAAACCGCAGTGAATATGATGCTGCCCAAAAGCATCGCCACTCCGATCGGTGCCGCCGAATCGACAGCGACGCGCAGGCTGTCAGTGAAGATAACAACAACGCCACCCATTCCGACAAAGATGCCCACGACTTTACGCACCGTCAGTGGATCGCCCAAACCGACCCGGGCCGAAATGGCGACGAACACTGGAAGCATCGCGTAAAGAATTGCGGCGAGTGTACTGCTGATTCGTTGCTCACCCAAGTACACCAAAGAGTAGGGAAGTGCCATGTGGGTTAGGCCGATGAACACGGTGAGTTTCCAAAAAGCAGTCGTCTGGGGAAGTCGTCTTTTTCGCGCAGCGGTAATCAAAAGCAAGACCGACGCAGCCAACACAAATCGAACCGCGACGGAGGTAAACGGACCGGCATCCTGCAGGCCAATTTTGATTATCGACCAGGTAGAACTCCAGATCAGACACATCGCGACGTACGCGGCGACAATCAAGAGCTTTAAGTTTCCGGCGTGTGCTGACATAAGCCGCCAAGATACCCGTTTGGGGCCCCCGACCGCAATGCGCGTTAGACAGCGGGTGTCATAATTATGTGACACACAGGTTTAAAATGTTGACTCACAACACCTTGCAATCGACGGTCTTCCAATTGGGAGCTGTTTGCGGTACTATGGGAAATGGCAAAACGCCTAATGGAACCAAGGAGAGCGACTAGGAACAACTGATAACGTAAGGTATAGCAAAGCCTTGAGAACATCCTCCCCTGCATGGATGATTCTCGTGCTTGCGCTAGGGGTGCTCTTTCATTCAGCCGTCGTGTGGCAGGATTTCGACACCCTCGCCAAGAACGGGTATCTGTACGACGATAGTTTCTACGCCTTCGAAATCGCCCGCCATATCGCCAACGGTGACGGTGCGACGTTCGACGGAATCAACCCCACCAACGGGTTCCAACCGTTGTACGTCGGGCTGTTGGTGCTGGTCTATGCCGCGGCCGGTAGCGACCCGATCACACCCATCTATATTGCGCTAACGCTGCTGGCGCTGTTCACCGCTGCAACCGCTTATCTGCTGTTCTTAATCATCAGGCGATACGTTTGGGTTCCCATCGCTACCGCGACGGCTGCGTTGTGGATGTTTTCTCCGGTGGTCACGAAACAAACCGCTAATGGGCTTGAGACCGCGATCTCCACTTTTATGCTCGCGCTGGCACTTTGGTTTTACCTTTCACGGGTCAGATCCGTCATCGCCGACGCCAGCAAGCAGTTGTCCCTGACCACGGCCGCGACACTCGGCGTCATCATGGGTGCCGCCATGCTCGCTCGTGTCGACCTTGCGATTTTTGTAATGGCAATGGCGCTTGACGCATTGCTGGTGGCCAGGCGCACCCATGCAAAAGTCGTGGCGGCGGTCCTGGTCGCGGCGGTTTGTAGCGTCGGTGTTTACTTGCCCTGGGCCATTTACGGAGTTGCCGCTGTGGGTAGCCCATTTCAGGAGTCGGGAACTGCGACCCGTTTCTTGTCGATAGCATACGCGTCGTTTTTTAACCTGGGCGCTGCCAATGTCGCGGAGTCGGGACCAAGTTTGGGTTTCTTTTGGGACCACATCGTGCATTCGCTTTCGGTGTTGAAAGTCACGCCCGGCGTTCATGTGGTTTTTCGTTCGCTCGAACGAGTCGGGATTGCCAGCAATCCAGCGGTAGCAAATGTAATTGCCAATGTCCTGGGTATGGTCGCGCTTGTTGGATTCGTGTGGTGGGCTCGCCGTCAGCGCAAGCACGATGATGGCCGCGGAGAACTTGGGTTTACCTTGTTATACGCGGTGCTGATGCTTGCGGCCTATTCGTTTTATATTTTTGGAGTTTTCTTTTTTACGCGCTACTACTACCCGGTGTTATTTATTGCCACCATTTATCTCGCACTGTTTTTGAAAGACCTGACCGGAGCAGTTCGATGGTCCAGGGTTCCACGGCGCGTCCTGGTGCCGGCGACAGTTGCGTATTTGACCGTGTTTGGTTATATGGGCGTCAATGCTGGGTTTCGTTCGGTGCCAACGTATTTTTTCTACGATGTTTCAACGTGGGTTAACGAAAACGTCCCCGAAGACCAAACCATTGGTGTTTTTCAAAGTGGCGCTATTGGATACCTGTCCAAGCATCGGGTGATCAATCTTGACGGCAAGGTCAATCACGGTGCGCTAACCGCCCTGCAGGAAGATCGCTTGCGCGCCTACGTTGACAACAGCGACATCGACGTCATTATCGATCACACCAACGTTCTCAACCTCTTCTTGGATACCTGGGACAAAGAAAACCCCGTGGCGTGGGAGCCGATCTTTCGCGGAAGCGAAAACGGCGCGCCCGGCTGGATCGGGTATCGTATTGACCGCGTTGCCGCCAAAGCGACGACCCCACGCGATGGCACAGCCGCTTCCGCAGCACCTTCAGGCACCCACTAGGCAAACAACTTTTCTTTGATCGTGTCGACTCATCGTGTATCGTACGCACGATGCGAACGCTAATCACCATATGCCTCCTCCTGTGCCTGTCGCTCCCCGCGGCTGCCAACCTGCGGGTGGCGCACAACGCCGATATTCGCGACGTCGTGCACGTCGAAGACGAACTCTGGATCGCCACCGGCAACGGAATCTTTGTTTACGACCTGCTGAGCAATTCGTTCTCGGATCATTTGGTAATTGGACAGTTGCCCGACAACTCGATACGGACGATTGTTGCCCGTAACGACCGCATTTACGTCGGTACCGACAACGGCCTCGCGGTTTTTGCCGGTGGTGACATCACACATTACACGCCCGACCAACCGGGTGATCTTGTAGATTTGCCGCTAGCCGCCATTCGGAGTATCGACTTTGGCGCCCGCGGTAACCTGATTCTTGGCACATTCGGAAACGGCGTGGGTTTTAGCGGTCGCAACGCGCGTACCGTTACTCGTGCGGATTCGCTGCTCGACGACAAAGTCTATCGGGTGGTGCAGCCGCGTGTCGGTCAAACCTACTTTGCGACGTCAATGGGCCTGTGCGCGTTTACCGATAGTCTTTGGGTTAACTACCAATCCGGCGCGGGTATTCCGCGCGCCGAGGTTCGCGACATGGTTGTGCATCGCGGTGTTGGTTATTACCTGCTGCTTCGCGGCCGCGGGGTTTATCGGTTTGACGGTTCGCGTGCGCTGCGTATCACTCCGCGCAATTTGTTTGCGACCGGCGATATCTCCGATATCGCGCTCGACGCGAACGGCAAGCTGTGGGCGTGCGGTGCCGGAGGCGGCATTGCCTTTCAACGCAACGGCAAGTGGACGCGTTACACTTCCGAAGACCCGGCGTTGGCCCAGCAGCGATGGCGGTGTGTTTCGACCGACGATGAAGGCAACGTGTTTGTCGGGTCTGCGCAAGGCGTCCTGCTGCGGATCGACGAAGACTTGCGCGGGCGTGCGGTTCGGCTGCCGGCCGGGCTACCGTCACCACGAGTCGACCGGGTCATCGCTTCGGCTGATCAGACACTGTTGATCAATGGCGGAAGATTACTCCGCTACGACGATCGCCGACGCGCGTTTCTGGAGACGCCCTTTGACGACATCGTGGACGTTGTGCGCGACGGTGAAGGTAACTTGCTTTGCCTGCGCCGATGGGGACTTGCGACTTTTCCAGACGATCGCCCGATTCCTATTGATATTGCCCAGCGGCAACCCGTGTTCACCAGGTCGGCGAGCGCTGCCGACGGCTCGATCTGGCTGGGAACGCAGAACGGTGACGCTTACCGGTGGGACGGAGAAATCTGGCTGCACCACCGGCGATCCTCAATTGGCGGTGGCCGAATCGTTGACATTGTCCCCGCGACTGGGGGGACGGTATGGATGTTGCGTGAAAACGGCTTGTCGGGTTATTCCGGCGCCAAATGGACGGTTTTTAACCGCGACGATTTTGGCGGCCAGGATCCCCGAGCCGTTGCGGTGGCGCCTTCGGGAGCCGTCGTCGTCGCTACCGCCGACTCGCTGTGGAGCGGCGAGTCGACAGGGTGGAATCCCGTTCGGTTGCCCAACGTGAGGCATAACGCCTTTGTTGGTAGCGGCTTACAGAGTATCGTGTTTGGGCCGGGTGGTCGCCTGGCGGTGGCCGGAACCCGGGGGGTTGGCCTGATCGCCCCCGACCGCGTGCGTTGGCTGGGACCCGGCGAGCTCCAAGGTCGCGATCCGCTTACACTTACGCTGGACGAAGACGGGGGACTTTGGGTAGGATTCAGCCGCGACGGGGTAAAAAAGATTGCCGCCGCCGAATTGTGGACCGCACCGTAAAAGTGTTATAATTGGGGTTCCTCACCGAAGGTCCCCTGGTAACCACCTCCAACGGAGGCTCATCCGACAGACTGCCACTGATTCCACGGCTCGTTCGTGGGCATCTTTGACTTGTTCGCGCGCAAAACAGCGTGATAGAGTCGCGTGTCCTAACTCAACTTAGGGGTTCGCTATTCTTATGTGGCAGTTTGTGTTCTGGGGAAGCCTCGGCCTCGTCGCTTACTCCTATTTCGGATATCCACTTGTCTTAGAGTTTCTCGCGCGCCGCCGCCGCCGCGCGCAGCAGACCGTCGCGTCCGGCGATAACCTGCCAACGGTCACACTCATCGTTTCCGCATTCAACGAAGAATCGGTTATCCGGGAGCGCATCAAGAACTGCCTGAGCCTGGACTATCCGCGCGACCGTCTAGACATTCTGGTCGCGTCCGACGGTTCCAGCGACGGCACTGTTGACATCGCGCGCGAGTACGCCGAACTGGGCGTACGCCTTTACCACTATCCCATTCGTCGCGGTAAGAGTGCCGTTCTAAATGACGTTGTGCCCGGCCTGACGACCGACCTGGTCGTATTTACCGACGCCAACTGCTGGTTCGCCGAAGACGCCGTCAACGTATTGGCGCAGCGATTCGTGGACAGCGAGATCGGTTGTGTTGTGGGCAAGCTGCGCTACGTAGATGTCGACCAATCATCGGTGGGCAAAGGCGAAGGTGTCTACTGGCGTTACGAAGCTGGCATTTCCATGCGCGAAAGTGAACTGCGCAGCGTGCTTGTGGCCAACGGTTCGATCTTTGCGATTCGCCGCGAGTTGTTTCGCCCGGTTGCTGCCGAAATCGCAAACGACTTTCAACTGCCCATGGAAGTGGCAAATGCGGGATACGGAGTGGTGTACGAACCTGCGGCGCAGGCATTTGAAGGCACAGCGCATCGCTGGCGTGAAGAATTCGACCGTAAGGTGCGGATCATCATTCGGGGTTTGACCGGGTTCAGTCGATTGCGCGGGTTGATGCATGGCTTTCGTATGTTTCAGTTTGTGTCTCACAAAATGCTACGCTGGTTTGCCGGTTTCTTTCTGGTACTTACCTTTGTGGCCAACGTCGTGCTCGCGGGCGAAGCGCCGTTCTACGCGATTGCCTTGCTGGGCCAGGTCGCCTTTTATTTGTCGGCGGGGCTCGGCTGGATGTTTCGCAATCACGATCCGGTTAAGGTGTTCTACGTTCCCTTTTATTTCACGATGGTGAATACGGCAGCGATGCTAGGCACGTTCCGGTTCGCAATGGGACGTCGACAGAAAGTCTGGGAAACAGCCAAGAGTACTCGCGTTTCGCCGGCGGTGCCGTTAAGCGGTGCCCTGGAGCCACGCCGGGTAGCTAACAGTAGTCGCTCGGAAACCACACCGGTGGCAAAGCCTTAAGCGCAACCCAAGATCCCTAATACATGCTCTTCTTTTTTCGAACTCTCGTAAGTTGGCGGCGATTTATTATCTCCGCCGCGCTGGTTGGCGCCGTCATCATGGCGGCGGTGAGTTTTCTTTTGCCCAAGTGGTATACCGCCGCGGCGTCGGTGTTTCCCCCCGAAACTAAGGGCGGGTTGCCCATCTACGCACAGCTCTTGGAAAGCGTCAGCGCACCTCTTCTGGGTCCGATGGCAACCGGCGTTCGACCCGAGAGTATTTACATCGACATGCTAATGAGCCGCCGCATCGGCGAACGGATTCTCGAAGAGTTCAACCTGTACGAAGTGTACGGAGCCACCGTTATTGAAGATGCTCTTCCAGAGCTTCAGTCCCACGCGGGCTTCACGTTAATCGAAAACGGCCTGCTGCAAATCACATTCGAAGATCAGGATCCCGAGCGGGCGGCAGCCGTCATCGAGCGGATGATTGAGTTGCTTGATGAGTTCAACCGCGAACTCAACGTTACCCAGGCCACCAGTACTCGCAAGTTCGTCGAGAGCCAGATCTCGGTGCGCGAGCAATCTCTGGCCGGGGCCGAGCAGGACTTGCGCGATTTTCAAGAACAGCACAAAGCGCTCAACCTGGACGCGCAGCTGGCGTCCACGTTGGAGATTGTTGCCGGGCTTACCGGTCAGGCGATTGCACTGGAAACCGAGCTGGACCTGCTAGGCCATTACACTTCGACCAACTCAGAAGAGTATCGACGAAAAAAGAAGGAATACGACCAGCTCGTCAATCAAATCGCGAAGTTAAAGACTAGTCCCGAAAGCGGCGACGCCGACATGGTGCGATCGTTCATGCCGCGCCTGGAAGAAGTCCCCGAGCTTGCCCTGGAAATGTTGCGGCTCAAGCGCCGCATCGAGATAGAAAACACCGTCTACACGATGTTGGTTAAAGAGTACGAAAAAGCCCGTATCGACGAAGCACGTGATACCCCGACGGTGCAAGTGCTCGACACTCCGATGGTGCCCAACCAGCGCAGCCGCCCCAAGCGAAAGATGCTGGTAATTGTCGGTGCGGTACTGGGGGCGGCGTGGGCGTCGATTATCGCGCTGGTGAACGCATCGTGGAAAGCCAACGAAGGCAAGTCGCGCGTGATTTCCGAAGTCTTTGGCCCGCTCGTTGGCGACTTTAACCGGTTTTTTCGCCGCAAGAAATCACAGTCGTGATCTCCTCCGCACGGCCCGCTTTGCGCCCGTGGCAACTGGCGCTGGTGGCGGCCCCCTTCCTTCTGTTTCTTGCCGCCGATGCGCTTGGGGTAATGTCGCTGTTGCGCCTGGCGATTGCCGGGTCGATTGCTGCGGCTGGCCTGGCCTGCCTGTTGGTAGTGCCTCGGTGGGGCGTTTACTTTATGGCGTTCTACACCTACTCGGGTATTACCAACTTTCTTCCTAACATTGTCGGTATGGGAGTTGTGCTTACGCTGACCGGGGCCACCGCGTTGGACCTGATTCGTGGCGCGCCCTGGCGATTACGCACGAACGCTTTTCTGTGGTGCGTCGCGATATTCGCCGTTATGGGTTTGCAGTCGATAGTTTGGGCACACCATCCCGAAGCCTCAGTTGCGGGGCTGGTCGAGTTAGCCAAGTCGTTTTTGTTGGTTGTGCTGACCGTGCATTGGGTGCGAACAAGACAACACCTTAAAACGCTAACCTTGTCGGTGGCGGGTGGAGCCGTTGCCACATTGGTGATTGGCTGGCTGGCGTTGTCTATGGGCGTCGATTCGAACGTAAACCTTACCGGTTCTGGCGACACCTTTGTTCTTCGCTTTAGCGGCGCGCATGCCGACCCCAACTACGCGGCAGCGTATATGACTGGGGCGATTCCGATTGCTGTGTACCTTAGCCGTTTTGCGCGCGGGTGGACCCTCAGGATCTTGGGTCTCGTACTTGCCGCCGCGCTAGTCGTGGGAGTGTTTTTGACCTTCTCGCGATCGGCGCTGTTTCCGTTAGGTATTGTGGCCGCAATGTTGATCGGCCGCGAGTTAACTTCGCCTCGCGCCTATGCACTCGTTGGCGGGCTTGCCGGCGTCGCGGCGCTGTTCACACCCAGTTACTACTGGACGCGATTTAGTACCGTGGTTGACGCCGTCAACGGATCGGGGCTGGTTGACTATTCCATCGGGTTACGCATAAAAGCGGCCAAGGTAGCGTGGCAGCTATTTTTGGAGAACCCGCTTACCGGAATTGGGCTGGAGAACTTTGCTCAGCGTTCTGCGTTTGCTCTGCAAAAGCGGATCGTTGCCCACAACACTTACCTGGACCTACTCGCTGGTGTCGGCGCAATAGCGACGGCGGTGTGGCTGGGAATCTTCTTATCGGTTCAAACCGCGCTAACCCAAATTGTCCGCGACCCCACCCTGGATCCCGAGCGGCGCGGTCTCGCTTTCTACATCATCACTTGTATAGTCTCCGGGCTCATCAGCGCCCTCTTCTTGAGCATCCAACTAAAGTATTTGCTTTGGTTTTCGCTTGGCCTGGGGCTGGCAGTGGTCGAAGTGACCCGCGATGAGCAGGGTGCCACCCCGGCATAATCTGCGTACCGTCCGGGAAGTGGGAACTAATCCCGGGTTCACCACGTAGAAGTTTCAGAAAGCGGACACGGCTTTTGGAAACGGACTAACCCCTAGGAGCAAACGAGATGAAATCATTCGGCCCCACCCACGCCCGTCGCCTCCCGTATTTCGGGATGCTGGTGGCGTTCGCGATGTTGGCTTCGACTGTGACGGCGCCGCCGGCGATGGCCGACGACGACAAAGGCTACCTCGGCATTTACATGCAGGAACTCACGCGTAACGTAAAGCGTGGCCTCGATCTGAAGGTTGATCGCGGTGTTCTAATAAATAACGTTGCCGACGATAGTCCGGCCGAAGATGCCGGCTTGCGCGAAGGCGATGTGATTGTGCAGTTCGACGGTAAGGACGTTGAAGACCCCGATGAACTAGCCGACTTGGTTTCGAACACGTCTCCCGGCGACAAGATCAAGGTAAAGATCGTTCGCGACGGCAAAGAAAAAACGCTGACCGTGACGATCGGCGAGCGCGACGACGATGTGTGGTTTTTTAATAACGGCGACGGGTTCGACTTTGACTTTGGCAAGAATGGGCAGTTTGGCCGCGGGCTGCGCAACATGGTTGTCGAGATTGCCGGTCCTCGCCTGGGTGTTGAAGTGCACGAAGTCGGGCGCGAGTTGGGTGAATACTTTGATACCGACAAGGGCATGTTGGTGCTCGACGTGTCCGACGAATCAATGGCCGAAGAAGCTGGCGTCGAAGTCGGTGACGTTATTACCAAGATTGGCGACGAGGATATTCGCGAGTGGGGCGACATTGGAGAAGCCCTGCAAGAATTCGATGAAGGCGACGACGTGAAAATCGAAGTTGTGCGCAAAGGGAAGAAGCAAACCCTGTCCGCCGAGATGGACGACAAACTTGTTCGCAACTGGCGCGGGCGCGCTCCCAATGTGGATTTTAATTGGGACGGACCCCGCAACGTATGGCGTCATCGCGCACCGATGCGGGTCGAACGCCTGCACGGCAACGACGCTGAGCTTCGCGAAGAACTCGACGAGCTTCGTCGCGAACTAAAGGAACTCAAAAAGGAACTAAAGAAGGATCGCGGCTAGCAGCCACACCCCATACCCCACCAGAAGAGCGGGGCGCTTTAGGGCGCTCCGCTTTTTTGTTGATTCATCAAGTGTTGGTAGAGTCGCAACCACTTACCCATGGTGGTGTCGGCGCCAAAGCGGTCGCGCATCCCGGCTGGTCCGCGGCTGCGCGCGTTGCGCCCAAAGGTTGAGTCGGTAAGTACCTGGGTGATGGCATCGGCAATCGTCTCGGGGCTGTCGTCGTCGCACACAATCCCCAGACCGCGCGGAATCAGATTGTTCACGTCACCCACGTTGGTGCTGACTACGGGAACACCGCACGACAGCGCTTCGACGATACTTACCGGCGTTGCTTCATACTCAGATACCAGCGCGAGTGCGCCACAGTCGGCGACAAGTGGGAGCGGATCGCTGATCGCGCCGTGGAACCGCACTCGGCCAGAGAGGTTCAGTTCGCCGACGAGTTGTTCCAGGTGCTCGCGTTCGGGACCGTCGCCAACAACGTGCAAATGAGCCGGTAGGTTGCGAATGACCGCCTGGAAAGCGCGCAACAGCAAGTCCACTCGCTTAAGCGCGACCAATCTCCCCACGAACACGACATCGATCGATTCACCGCTGGCCTGGGGAGCGCTGTCAGGATCGAAAATGTTTGGGATTACGTAAGCATTGTCCTGCGCGACTCCGGCGGCTTCCAGTAGGTACGTCCTCCCGGCAACCGAGTTGGCTACCACCGCATCGGCTGCCCGCATCGCGCGATGAATCAACGCTGTTCGAAGCCAATCCATGCCAAGCCGATCGCTTCGCAGGGCTAGCACGAGGGGTACGCCGAGCTTGTGCGCCGCCCGGTAGCAGTAGTACCCATTCGGCTGCATGCAACTGTGCACGAGGTCAATCCCTGCATCTTTCATCGCCGCGGCAAGTCGAGTACTGCGACCCAACTCAAATGAGCGTTTGCGGGGCACCGGGTGAACCTCGATTCCCAGGTCGCGAATGGGCTGCGCAAACGGTTCCAGGCGATCCGACAACACAAACACGCTGGCGCGGAGTGCGGCGGGAAGATGCCGGCAGGTCACGACCAGTTGGCTCTGGTCGCCGCCAATACCCAGGTCGTCAATTACGAACCCCACGTGAATATGTGGTGCGTCGTTCATGGCCGAGATGTTACTCGAACCGGTTGGTATCGACACGAAAAACTATTTGCCGCGAAAACTCGTTGGGCGCGCCAATGCGGTGGTGTACGCTCAACACATGAACGTGGCCTGGTATGCCGAAATCAAGTGGGACTTTCTTCGTACCCGCAAACAGCAGGTGATTCGTTACCGACCGGACGACGTTGACGTTCTATTTATGGAACCCTACGCTCGCGGGCGGGCCAACGATTACTCGCTTCGCGACGAAAACGGCGTTCGCGTGGCAACGGTTCCTTTCTTAAAAAACGTACCCGTTGGCTCGGTGGCCCGGCCGTTGGTGGGTATGCCCTGGGTGCGCGGTTTGATCGATGCCAACGCTGGCCGCAAAGTGCGCGATTTGTTCAATCGACTTGGTTGGGTGCCGCACGAAACCGTGGTGGTGTCGTCCAACGCGTTTGCGTCGCGAGTGGTCAAAGACGTTGGGTATCGCGCCTGGCTGTACGATTACAACGACGCGCACGCATCGTTTCCCGATATGCCCCCGTGGACTCGCAACGGAGTTGAGCTGGCGTTGCGCGAGGCATCCGGTGTTGCGGCCAGTGCGCGCGCGCTGGTCGATGACGTTATTGCGGTCCGTGGTTCGGATAGCGGAGTGCGCATGGTGGGTAATGGAGTCGACGTAGCGCTGTTTGCGAATGCAGCCAAAGGACGAGCCCCGGAGCGCCCGCGCATTGGCTACGTCGGCGCGATTGCCCCGTGGCTTGACGCCGACCTGATTGCAAACATTGCACGAGCGCGCCCCGATTGGGATATCGAGTTAGTGGGGCCCATCATGCTGGGTGCCGAGGCGACGTTCCAGCCGGTGCTGGCAATGGCGAACGTTAATCACACGCCGCCGATCCCGCACGAGAAAGTACCAGAAGTGATGGCGGGATTCGACGTGGGGCTTATTCCGTTTCGCTACAACGATTTGACCCGTGGCGTAAACCCCAACAAAATGTACGAGTATTTGGCTGCCGGCACTCCGGTTGTCGCCACGCGGTTTTCTCCAGAGGTTGAAGGCCACGGCGAACTGGTGGCCGCCGTCGATCCCGGTGACTCGTTTGTCGAAGCGATTGCCAGGTTCGCCGAGCGGACGCGGGTGGACGTCGAACGCCAGGCGTTAGATAATGCGGCGCGGGCATTCGCCGTTCGTCACGACTGGTCGCAAATTGCAGCTGAGTTTTGGAACTTCGTCCGAAGTTTGCAGGAGTAACACTATGCTTGGATTCGATCGCGTTATCCGCATGTACTACGCGCCCCAGGGCGTCTACGATGAAATCCGCGACCAGGACGTATCATGGGTACCCGCGTGGGTTTGGGTGTCGATCCTTGCCACGGTGGCTGCGTTCATAATGGCGCCGATCAACGCCGAGTTGCTCGAACTCAACCCGCAGAACCTGCCCGCCGACGAACTCGATACCATTGTCGAGAACACCGAGAAGTGGGGCTGGATTCAGTACGTCATCACCCCCGGTTTGATATTGCTGGTGTCGGTTATCTTCGCCGGGATCAGTTACGTGGCCGTCGCCATGGCCACGCAATTGGCCAACTTTAAGAAGTGGTTCGTGATGACGATGTACAGCAGCGTTATTTCGACGGTGGCGGTGCTGTTTGGTGCAATTATGGTGCGGTCGCGCGGCGAGTCTATTCGCGGTCCCGAAGACGCGGCATTTTCGTTGAGCCTTAGCTTTCTCGCCCCGGACGCCAACCCGTTCGTGCACGGGTTCCTGCAAAGTCTGGAATTCTTTTCGATTTGGGCGATGGTGGTGCTCGCCATCGGATTGATGCGTGTATTTTCGATGAGCCTGAATAAAGCCATCCTGTGCATCATCCCCGTCTACCTGATTAGCCTGGTAAGCCTGGTGATTGGTGCGGCGCTGGGAGCGCTTGGCTAACATGCCCCGCTCGCTGCTACCGCCCGACCCGGGCCGTTCCCGGCCAGTTTGACACCCCCTTAACGCGGTGTTAAAATCGCGCCAAGCCACGCCATGACTTGGGATTAGGGAATTTAAGGAGAGTTGATCTTGAAGCAATACGCGCCCGCGAACATTCGCAACGTTGCCCTGGCCGGACATCAGGAGTCGGGAAAGACGATGCTTGCGGAGGCGATGATGTTCACGACCGGAGCAATCGGCCGACTGGGCAAAATCGAAGACGGCAACACGATGATGGATTTTTCGCCGGAGGAAGTCGAACGTCAGATTTCCATTCAGGCGAGTGTGGCATTTGTTGAAGGCCTGGAGACCAAAGTTAACCTGGTCGACACTCCGGGTTACGAAGACTTCGTCGGCGATGTACTGCAGGGAATCGGTGCGACCGAGAACACGTTAATCGCTGTTCGCGCCGACGGCGGCGTCGAAGTGGGCACTGAGAAAGTATTTGGCTACACCGAAGAGCTTGGCCGTTCGGCAATGTTCGTTATTACTAAAATGGGTAAAGAACACGCCGACTTCGAAGGCACTGTGGCTGGTATTCAAGAGACTTTCGGCGGGCAGGCACGGGTTGTGTTCTTGCCGATCGGTCAGGGCGATAGCTTTAAGGGTGTCGTCGACCTTTTCCACAACAAGGCGTTCGAGTTCGACGGCGGCAAGCGTACCGAAATCGATATCCCAGCCGACATGCAGGAGCGCGCTGCCGCGCTGCGCAAAGACCTCATGGAATCGGCTGCCGAGACCGATGAAGGGTTAATGGAGAAGTACCTCGACGAAGGCTCGTTGTCCGAAGATGAGTTTAAGCTTGGATTGGTGGAGTCGATTCACGAGCGCGGCACGTTTCCCATCATGTGTTGTGACGCGCTTAGCGGAGTTGGTGTAACTGCCCTGCTAAACGCGGTGGTCGATTTGCTGCCCGCCGCCGACCATGGCTCGCGTGCCGTCGACGGCGATGAAGACACCAAGGTGAACTCCGAAGGTGCGGGCGCCGCGGCCTACGTGTTCAAGAGTGTTAACGACTCGCACGTTGGCGACATGTTACTGATGCGTGTCTACAGCGGCACGTTTAGCAGTGGGTCCGAGGCTTACAATTCATCTCGGGATCAGGTGGAGCGGTTGGGACAGTTGTACGCAGTGCGGGGCAAAGAACGGGTCGAAGTCGACAAGCTTGGTCCCGGCGACATCGGTGCAGTTGTAAAGCTCAAGTCAACGAAGATTCGCGACACTTTGACCGACAAAGGCGGCCCGAAACTGGCCAAGACCCTGGTTCCGTATCCGCGGGTGTTTTCCGCCATTTACAGCGCCAACACCGGTGACGAAGACAAGGTTGGCGCGGGTCTCCACAAGATTATGGATGAAGACCCGGCTTTCACCGTCAAGATTGACGAGGACACCAAGGAAACATTAATTACCGGGCAGGGCGAGCTTCATTTGGACGTGATTGTCGGCAAACTAAAGTCGCGCTTTGGCGTCGATGTGAAACTAGAGAAACCGAAGATCGCGTATCGCGAGACCATCACGCGCAAGGCCGAAGCCCAGGGTAAGTACAAGAAGCAGACCGGCGGCCGCGGCCAGTATGGCGATGTGCACCTTCGTTTGGAGCCGATGCCGCGTGGCAGCAACTTTGAGTTTGTTGACGCCATTGTCGGCGGTGTGGTGCCGGGTAAGTTCATTCCCGCCGTCGAAAAAGGTGTGATCGAAACCATGTCCAACGGGGTGGTGGCCAAGTGTCGTATGGAGGACGTCAAGGTGACCCTCTTTGACGGTAGCTACCATAACGTCGACTCTTCGGAAAACTCGTTTAAGATGGCCGCGTCGATGGCGTTTAAGAAGGCCGTTGAAGCCGCCGGCCCCATTTTATTGGAGCCGATTATCAACGTTCAGGTAAAGGTGCCCGAAGACTACGTTGGCGACGTGATGGGTGACCTGTCCAGCCGTCGCGGCAAGGTTCAGGGGATGGAACCCCAGGGCAAGTACAATATTATCAACGCGCAGGTGCCGTTGGCCGAGCTTTACCGTTACTCGACCACACTGCGGTCGATGTCGCAGGGTCGGGGAACGCATCGTCGCGAGTTTTCGCACTACGAAGAAGTGCCGCACGATGTCGCGCAAAAGGTGATCGAAGCTACCAAAGCCGGGGACAGCGGCGACTAGCTAGAAAAGGCATTGCAGTATGGCAGGACACAATAAATGGTCGTCGATTAAGCACAAAAAAGCACGGGCCGATGCAGCTCGCGGGAAGGTGTTTACCAAGATCATTCGTGAGATCACCGTGGCAGCGCGCGAAGGCGGCGGCGACTTGGAAGGCAACCCTCGGTTGCGCCTGGCGGTACAGAACGCCAAGGGCGCCAATATGCCCAACGATAACATCGAGCGGGCGATCAAAAAGGGGACCGGTGATCTTGAAGGTGCGCGCTATGAGGAGTTTACCTACGAAGGGTACGGCCCCGCGGGAGTAGCGCTACTCATCGACACCCTCTCCGACAACAAGAACCGCACGACCGCCGAAGTGCGACACGCGCTAAGCAAGCACGGCGGCAACCTGGGCGAGACCGGGTGCGTATCGTGGAACTTTGCAACCAAGGGCATCATTCGTCTGGCGCTTGACCAGGGTGACGAGGACTCGGTAATGGAGGCGGCCATTGAAGCCGGCGCCGAAGATGTGCGGAGCGACGAACACGGCCACGAAGTCGTCACTGAAGCCACCGATCTGGCGGCGGTTTCCGACGCACTCAAAGCGGCGGGGCTGGAAGTGCAAGAAGCCAAGCTGGAGAAGATTCCCAACACCACCGTCAAGCTCGAACTGGACGACGCCAAGAAGACGCTTAAACTGATGGACATGATCGAAGACTTAGACGACGTGCAAGGCGTGTCCGCAAACTTTGACATTGCCGACGAAGTGCTGGAACAACTGCAGTAGCAGCCGCAAGGTGAGGACAACCTGAGCGATTCGCTTTGCATTCTAGGGATAGACCCGGGTAGTTCGTGCACGGGTTGGGGGGTGGTGCACGGCGTCGGTGACCAGGCCTGCTACGTCGCGTCCGGCGCGATTAAGATGGCGAAGAAAATGTCGCGCTACGAAAAGCTCGCGCATATTTTCAATCAAATCGGTGTCATCATTGACACTCACGCGCCGACTCACTTTGCGATCGAAGACATTTTTTACTCCAAGAACCCGCGTAGCGCAATTGTGCTGGGCGAAGCACGAGGCGCGGCTATTCTGGCGGCGTCGATGCGCGAGCTTCCGATATTCGAGTACCCGCCGCGCGAAGTGAAGCTTTCGGTTACCGGAAACGGGGCGGCGCACAAGTCGCAGGTGAACTTCATGCTGGGCAAAATCCTGCGTTTACCCGATCCTCCCAGTAACGCCGACGAGTCCGACGCGTTGGCGATTGCAATGTGTCACGCTTTCAAACACCGAGAATGGAGCCGGGTGTGATCTCTCAGTTGCGCGGACGGGTGGTGTCAACCAGGCCGGTGTGTGTGGTGGATGTCGGCGGCGTTGGGTTTCAGGTGAACCTGCCCGAGCGCGACGTGGAGTCGCTTTCGCCGGACGATCAAGCGAAACAGTTTTTTACTTACCTGCATGTGCGCGAAGACCGCCTGGAGCTTTACGGCTTTTTGCGCGCCGTCGACCGCACACTGTTTACTCGACTCATAGACGTGTCGGGGATCGGACCCAAGTTGGCGCTGACGGTGTTGAGTCTGCACCCGGGCGAGCGGGTGGCTGCTGCGATCAAGGGGAGCGACACGAAGTTTCTGACATCTCTGCCGGGATTGGGCAAAAAGACCGCCGAACGTCTGGCCATGGAGTTGGCCGACAAACTCGACGACCTGGCCGGGGATGGAGCTAACCCCGCTCCGGCGGTAGCCGCGGGCCCGCAAGAGGAAGTCGTGCTGGCGCTTACCGCCTTGGGGCTGACCAAGCAAAATGCCGAAGACATCATCGGCAAGCTGCCCTGGCCGGCCGACGGCCAAGTTTCCGTTGAAGAGATGGTGCGCGAGGCCCTACGTTATGCCGGTAGAGGTTAAGGAGAGCCCGCGTTGACCGACGAACGAATCACCAATCCGGCCGAGTTTTTGGACGATCACAAGTCCGACGCGCTGCTGCGCCCGCGGCGCCTCGACGACTTTGTCGGCCAGACCGAGCTTAAAGACAACCTGCGAGTGTTTATTGAGGCTGCGCGGCAGCGTCAGGAACCGCTCGATCACGTGTTGTTGTACGGGCCGCCGGGGTTGGGTAAGACCACGCTGGCGCATATCATCGCCAACGAAATGGAAGTCCCGATCAAGGTGACGTCCGGGCCCGCCTTTCAGAACGCCGCCGAGCTGCTCGGCGTGCTCAGCAACATCGAATCCAAACAAACCGTTTTTATTGACGAGATTCATCGCTTGCCGCGCGTGCTCGAAGAGCACATGTATCAAGCGATGGATTCGTTAAAGTGCGAACTGATTGTCGACAAAGGCCCCAACGCGCGCCACTACACGCTAAACCTGGAGCCGTTCACACTGGTGGGGGCCACAACCCGAGCCGGGATGATTACCGCGCCGTTGCGCGACCGTTTTGGCGTCGTGTTTCGTTTGGACTTTTATTCGCCGGAAGACCTCAAGACGATTGTAAAACGTTCGGCGAGCATCTTGAATGTAGAGATCTCGGATGACGGCGCCGAAGAAATCGCGCGCCGTTCACGCGGCACGCCACGGATTGCCAATCGGCTGCTAAAACGCACGCGCGACTTTGCCCAGGTCAATGGCGAGTCCGTGGTAACGCGCGATGCCGCCGACTACGCGTTGGAACGTTTGCAGGTGGACGGCCGCGGGCTTGACGAGATGGATCGTCGCATCCTCGCTTCGATTATTCAGCAGTTCGGCGGCGGACCGGTGGGGATAAACTCGCTTGCGGTTGCGGTTAGCGAGGAGTCGGAGACCATCGAAGACGTCTACGAACCGTTCCTTATCCAAGAGGGATTTATTCAACGAACCTCGCGCGGCCGGGTCGCAACCCCGCTGGCGCTAACGCACCTCGGGCTAACCGGCGCGGGCGGCGACGAATCGCCGCGTTTGCTGTAATGCGCCTCGACGAATTCGATTTTCACCTTCCCCCTGAACTCATCGCGCAACGGCCACCGGCCGAGCGCGGCGATGGTCGTTTGCTGGTGGTGGACCGTAAGCGACCCGGTGAGTTTCGCGACACGACGTTCGCGACATTGCCGCGTCGGCTGCGTTCCGGCGACGCGTTGGTCATTAACAACTCGCAAGTGGTGCCGGCGCGGCTGCTGGCGCAACGGACGACCGGTGCCGAAATCGAGATTTTGTTTATCCGTAGAACCGAAGGCGAGCGCTTCGTCGGTTGGGTCCGCAATCGCAAGAAGCTAAACGACGGCGAGCGATTGCAACTGCCGGACGGCGATGAGGTAACCTATATTTCCGCCGTTGACGAACGGATCGCCGAGTTGGAAGCCACCAACATCGACGCACTGCTCGATCGACACGGACACATGCCCTTGCCGCCTTACATCGAGCGCGCCGACGAGCCCGCCGACCACGAACGTTATCAGACCGTGTACGCCCGCCATCCGGGGTCGGTGGCCGCACCCACGGCGGGGCTGCATTTTACCCGCGGGCTACTGAACCAACTGGCGGACATGGGTGTACAAATACTCGAAGTCACGCTCCACGTCGGACCCGGCACGTTTAGCCCCCTGGAACACGATAACGTTGAGGACAATCGGTTACACTCCGAGGTGTTTAGCATTTCGGCGGGCGACCTTGCCCGGCTAGGCGCCGCGCGCAGCGAGCGCCGCGTGGTCGCGGTAGGGACGACGGTGGCGCGGGCCCTGGAGTCGGTTGAAGCTGCGGGATGGCTTGGGCGCGAGCCGCGCGACTACACCGGCGAGACGTCGCTGTTTATTTATCCCGGGTATCGCTTTCGTGTAGTCGATGCATTAATTACAAATTTTCATTTACCCAAGTCGTCGCTGTTGTTGTTGGTGAGCGCGTTTCTGGGTGGTCCGGAAACATTGGCCGCGTATCAACATGCGATAGAGAATCGATACCGGTTCTTTAGCTACGGCGACGCGATGTTTATTTCCTGAGGTTTTAGTGATGCGCAAATTATGGATTACCCTGGGCGCCGTAGTTGTGGTGTTGGGTGTTGTCGTGACGCTACTGTTGACCAACCTGCAGCGCGTGGTGGATTCGCAGAAGGATCGAATCCTAAAGCAGGCCGAAGCGCAAACCGGACGCGATATTTCGGTGGGCGATGTCGGTGTCTCGATCTGGCCGTCGATTTCGGTGACGCTTGCCGACGTGACCGTGGGCGACGACCCCGCGTTCTCGGCCGAGCCATTTTTTACCGCGCAAAGCGGTGCAGTGCGGGTTCGTATTCTCCCGTTGTTGCGTAAAGAAGTCGAAGTCAAACGGTTGGTATTGGACCAGCCGGTTGTACGAGTCATCAAAAACGAAGCTGGTGTGCTAAACACGGCGTCGCTGTCCAATGCGTCGGGCGACGCTTCCGAAGTCGAAGCGGGTGGTGGCGACGAGAAGTCCGCTGCCACGCCGTTCGCATTAGCGCTGGCTAACATCAACAACGGAACGTTCTACTACAGCGACCGTCAGTCGGGGCAGAATCTCGAAGCCCACGATCTTGACGTTAAGGTCAGCAATATTTCTAAGACCAGGGCGATTGACTTTCAACTCGACGCCGCTGTTCTGTCCGACGACGACAACATCGAGTTGGTTGGCAGTGTCGGTCCGGTCGGCGACGCGACATCTGTCGAAATCGACGCCGCCGCGTTGGACGTGACGGTCGACGTCAAGCGCCTCGATATTGACCGCGTACTCGAAGTGTTGCCCGAGAAGCCTGGCAAAGTAAACCTGGGCGGTGCGATTGCCGCCAGGCTAAGCCTTGGTGGAACCGTCGCCAACCTTACCGGCGACGTTTCGGTGGACGGCACCGATCTGGATTTGGAGTCGCCTGACAAGTACCGCAAACCCGCCGGCGAACCGCTTTCGTTGGTTGGCAAGATTAAGCGGCAGGATGACGTCATCGCCATACACGACGCCCGACTGGAGATGGCCGACCTTGCCGTTGACGTTGTGGGGAGTTTTGATGCACGCGAGTCGGTGCCCAAGTACACAATGTCGTTTACCTCGCAGTCGGTGGAAGTGTCAAAGTTAAGGGGATACGTCGCGTCGGTTGACACGTTGTCGGCGTCGGGTCCGGCAAAGCTGGAGACCACGGTAACCGGACGTCTGGGCGAAGCGTTGCCGCAGGTGGCGGGGCGGATCGAGCTACAAGGCGTGCGCGTTACGCTCAAAGAACTCATCAAGCCCGTAGAGAACATCCGTGGCACCATTAACATCACCGACAAGACCGCCTTTACTACCACCGAGGGTTTGACCGCACGGATGGGAAAGAGCGACGTGACGACGTCGTTTAGCGTGACGCAGTTTGAACCGATGAAGTTGTCTTACGTGGTCACCAGTCCGGAACTTCGTCGCGAAGACGTGCAAGTCTACCAGCCGGTGTTGCCGGAGCGACTTGACCTGTTTCGAAAAGTTACGGTACGCGGGGCCGCGGTTGTCGCCGATCCCAAGAACTTTACCCACAACGGTTTGTTTACGTCGCCGGCCGGGATCGTCAGCGGCGCCGACTACAATATTTTGCGCGCCGACTTTAAGGGCGATACCAAGAAAGTGAGAATTGAGAGTTATCAACTCAACACGCTCGGTGGGTCGGTGACCGGCAACGGGGAGTTTGTGGTGGCGGGCGATACGCCCTCGTTTAGTGTCGTGTCGAAGGTCAACAGCATCGACCTGGTAAAGTTTGCCGAGTACCGCATGCCGGGATTGTCGAAAGCTATTGAAGGAAAAATAAGCCTCGACCTGACCGTCGGCGGCAAGGGTAAGAAGTGGGATGACATTCAGCCCACGCTTGCCGGTAATGGTACCGGAGAGATGCTACAAGGCGCTTTTCTTAGTGTGAACATCGCCAACGACTTGTTGGCTGGGCTGGAACAGATTCAGTTGATCCCGCGGTCGTTCTTTGCCAACTTGCGTCAGCGACACTCCAATGTGTTTGGCGGCAACCGCACGGCGTTTGAGAACGTGCGCGGTCGCTTAAAAATAGAAGACGGCCGCATCTTTACCAGCGGCGTCGATATGGTCACCGCAGGCTACGGGATTAAAGCCAACGGTTCGCTAGGTTTTGATCAGACGTTGGAGTTGGACTGCACGCTGTCGTTTACTCCGGAAATGACCAACTCGCTGGTGGCGCAGTTTGATGGGGTGAAGTACTTGCGCGGCGCCGATGGGCGCGTGACGTTGCCGGTAAAGCTGGTGGGCGACGTGAAGAAGCCGAAGGTGGTACCGGATATTGCCGCGATCACCAACACTCTGCAAAAGAATTTGGTAAGTGACGCCAAGGACGAGTTGAAAGACAAATTGGGCGATGTGTTAAACGACAAGCTTAAAGACGGGAAGCTCAAGGACGTCATCGGCGGTTTCGGCAAAAAGAAAACCCCGCCGGATTCGACGAGGTAGTCTTTAAAACGTGCCACGCCCGCCCGACACGATCTCCAGTCCTTCGGTGGGGCAGGCACCTTCCGTTCCGGGACCTTACCGTGGCGGGCGCTGGCCCGAAATCGGTAGTGTTCGCCTCTTTTACGCCTGTAATTAGGGTAAAAGCCGGAACGGGGTGTCGTCTGTGACCGACGTCACATTGATTGGTAGGTATCGCGCATTTCGTCGGGGTTTAGGAGCACTATTCGCCCCCGCTCGGTGCTCAGCCATCCGCGAGTCTTGAACGTTTCCAAAGTACGACTGACCACTTCGCGCGAGCAGCCCAGGTCTTCGGAGAGGCGCTGGTGGGTGGTCAGCAACTCGGCCCCGTCGGCGCGGCTCAAGATATGGTTGGCCAGGCGCTGGTCGACGTTGTGGAACGCGACCTCCTGCAAAGTCTCCAGCGCAGAGCTTAGTCGCCGACCCATGGTCGCGAACACGGCGGAGCGGAACTCGCGGCTGTCTTCCATCAGCTCAAAAAACAAATCTTTCGGGATCAGCACGCCGCTAACTTCGCCAAAGGTGACGCCGCGCGCGGGATAGTTGCTTTTGCCCATTAAGCATTCGAGCGTTAGCACGCACGACTCGCCGGGGTTGACTTCGTAAAGCAAAATGCTGCGGCCCGACTCGGAGACTTTGGTCACGCGCAGCGTGCCGTCGACGACGATCTTAAACGCGGGACATTCGTCGCCATCGTCAAACACGCAGTGCCCGTTGGGCACGTTCACGAACATGCTCTTTTCGCGCACCGACTCGCGGACGCCGTCCGGGAGTTCGCGGTACCAGTCGGTGACCTCAGCCAGTCTGGATTCTTCTTCGTGTGTCATCATGGGGTTAATTTTACGGTATCAAGACGGGTATACACAAGGGGCCTGTCCGGCCCTACTCAGGCGCCGGGGACGAATAAAACCTTTTTCGCCACTATCGTAAGTGATGGTACAGTACGCAGATGCCGTTTTCTTTTAAATTACAGCACACCTCCGGCGCCGCCCGCGCGGGGAGCTTCGCTACCGACCACGGGGAGGTCCTGACCCCGGTGTTTATGCCGGTGGGGACCCAGGCTACGGTCAAGGCGGTCAGCCCCGACAAGCTGCGCGACCTGGGCGCCCAGATCATCCTGGGCAACACGTATCACCTGTACCTGCGTCCGGGCACAGAGGTGTTGCGCGCGGCGGGCGGGCTGCACAAATTTATGACGTGGGATCACCCGATCCTTACCGACTCGGGCGGCTACCAGGTGTTTAGCCTGGCCGAGTTGCGCAAGGTCACCGACGAAGGCATTACGTTTCAGTCTCACCTCGACGGATCCAAACATCTCTTTTCGCCGGAGATGGTGATCGAAACTCAGGCCGCGATTGGCGCGGACATCGTGATGAGTTTCGATTACTGTCCCAAGCTGCCCTGCGACCACGCCGAAGCGTTGCGCAGTGTGGAGCTTACTACCGACTGGGCGCGCCGCGGCCGCGACGTGTTTGGCGCGCGCTTTAACACCTACGGCTACGAGCAGGTGATCTTTGGCATTTGCCAGGGCGCGGTCGACCCGGAGTTGCGCGTACGGTCGATGGAAGAACTCATGGCCATGGACTTTCCCGGGTATGCCATCGGCGGGTTGTCGGTGGGCGAGAAGAAAGAACAGATGTGGTCGATCACCGAGTTGTGCGGCAGAACGCTCCCGGTGGACAAGCCGCGCTATTTGATGGGTGTCGGCACGCCGGTGGACCTGGTCGAAGGCGTCGCGCGCGGGGTGGACATGTTCGACTGCGTTTTGCCCACGCGCAATGCTCGCAACAACGGCACCGTGTTTACCCACGACGGGCGGCTGGTGCTTAAGAACGCGGCTTTCGCCAGGGATTTTGGGCCCATCGAGGAGGGCTGCACGTGCTACACCTGCCAGCACTTCTCCCGCGCCTACCTGCGGCATTTGATTGTCGCGGGCGAGATTCTGGGGATTTCGCTCGCCACTCACCACAGCTTGCACTTTTACTGCCAGCTCATGGGGGAGATGCGCGCGGCGATTATTTCTGATAGGTTTGACGCTTGGCGCGCCGAGTTTCTGGCGCGCTTCACCGCGAGTTCTAATTCTGAGGAGTAACCGTGACTGAGTTTGTTTTATTTGCCATGGCGCAGCCGCAAGGTGGCGAAGCTGCCAACCCGTTGTCGTTGCTGTTTCCGTTTATCGGGATGCTGGCGATCTTTTATCTGTTGTTGATTCGTCCGCAGCAAAAGCGCGCCAAAGAAACGGCTAAGATGCTGGATGCGCTCAAAAAGGGCGACCGTGTGCTCACCAACGCTGGCATTTACGGAACCGTCGCTGGAATCAAAGACGACGTGATCGTGCTGACCGTCGCCGAGAATGTCAAAATGGAGTTTGCTAAGAGCGCGGTCGCCGGTGTGCCTGGCGCCGGTGGCGGCGGCAAGGCCGACGACAAAAACGACAAGAATGGCAAAGGCAAGAAGTAACGCTTGATGGACCTGAAGCTGCATTACTACGGGCACCCGGTGTTGCGTCAGCGAACGCAGCGCGTCGAGGTGTTCGATGACGAGCTTAAGGCGTTCGGCGAGGCGATGATCAGTAAGATGTACGAAGCCAACGGCATTGGCCTGGCCGCGCCGCAGGTGGGCGTATCCATGCGCGTGTGCGTGGCCGTGCAGATGCAGGATCAAGAGGACACCGGTGCCGAACCGCTGGTGTTGGTCAACCCCGAGATTCTGGAGCGCTCCAAGGACACCTGGGTGTTAGAGGAGGGGTGCCTGAGCATTCCCGGACTGTTGGGCGACGTGCAGCGGCCGGAGACGATCCGCGTGCGTTATCAGGACACCAGCGGAGAGACCCACGAGATTGAAGCGACCGGCATGTACGCGCGGGTGTTGCAGCACGAAATCGACCATCTCGACGGTCGGCTCTTTATTGATTACTTTTCGATTGCACGCAAGAGCCTCATCAAGGGTAAGCTTCGCGAGATCTCGCAGCTTAACAACGCTTAAGCCCACGCCAACTTGACGAATCCCACCCACAGAATTGTGTACATGGGAAGCCCCGACTTTGCGGTGCCGTGTTTGGATGCGTTGGTCGCGTCCAAACGCTATCGTCCGCTGCTGGTGGTGTCGCAGCCCGACCGCGGCAAGGGGCGCGGGCGCAAAGTGTCGCCCACGCCGGTGCGGCAGCGCGCGATCGACCTGGACATTCCCACGCGGGTGATGACGCGCGATAACTACGACGAAGTTGCATCCGAGGTGTTGGCGCTAAAGCCCGACGTTGTGGTGGTGGTGGCGTTCGGGATGATCTTGCAGACCGACTTGTTGGAAGGCCCGCGTCTTGGTTGTGTCAACGTGCACGCCTCGCGCCTGCCCAAGTATCGCGGTACCTCGCCGGTGCAGGCGGCGATCCTTGCCGGCGATGCGATGACCGGCAACACCACGATGCGAATCGACGAAGGCATCGACACCGGCGACATGTTGCTGCAAAGCGAGATCGAGATTTCGAATAGCGACACCGCGGGTACGCTTACCGCACGCCTGGCCGAAGATGGCGGCCCTCTGCTGGTGAAAACGTTGGACGGATTGTTTGACGGGTCGATTACCCCGCGCGTACAACCACCCACCGACGCGCCCCACACCAAGAAAATCCGCAAGACCCACGGACGTATACGCTGGAGCCATTCCGCGCGCGACGTGGACCTGCGGATTCGGGCGATGTCGCCGTGGCCCAGCGCCTACACGTTCTTTGGCGGCCGCCGCGTGATCGTTCTTGACGCCGTGCCGCGTGCGCACGGTAATGTCGATGGCGAGCGTGTCGGAACCATTCTGTCGCTTGATCCGTTCTTGGTTCAGTGTGGGGAAGGGACGATGGAAGTGCTGCGGGTAAAACCCGAAGGCAAGGGTGCGATGGACGCGCAGGCGTTTGCGCGCGGCGCGCAGGTTAACGTGGGTGATCGGTTTCGCCCGCGGCCCGACGGCGAGTAAGGATACGTAACGTGACGCTACGATCGTTTGCCATAAACCTCGTGTCTGCCGGCCTCATCTTTGTGGTCGGCTTTGCGCTGTTTAACTTCATCATCATGCCCATGTTTGTGCACAACCGGAACACGGTGATCGTGCCCGACGTGACCACGATGATGGAAGACGAAGCCAGCAAAGAACTCGACCGTATCGGTCTGGAGATGAGTGTCGTGCATCGTCGGTTTCATCCCGACGCCGACGCCGGAAAAATCATTCGCCAATCGTTGCGTCCCAATGACTCCGTGCGTTCCGGTCGGACGGTGGAAGTGGTGGTGAGTTTGGGGACGCGCAAAGTCGAAGTGCCCGACCTTGCGGGTATGTCGATGCGCCAGGCGCGCGCGGCGCTCGAGCGAGTTGCGCTAAAGATGGGCCGGTCGTCGAAGGTGCTGGTAGACGATGGGCGCGAACGCGTCATCGCGAGTTCACCAACGATGGGCGATTCGCTGTTTGAAGGCGAAGCGGTTGATGTGGTGGTGGCGGTTGCCGGCGAGAAGGCCCACTACGTGATGCCCAACCTCGACGGGCAGGACCTACTTTTTATCCGCGAGAAGCTGCGCGCGATGGGCTTCCGCGTTAGTGCGGTTCGCTACGAGCCGCGCGAAGACGTGTTCCCCAACACGATCATCGGCCAGGTCCCTCTGCCTGGGAGCCTGATTCGCCAGGGCGATTCCATCGAACTGGTGGCAGCGAGTACCGAATAGTTGGTCATTTTTTCAAAACACTTGCGATAGCATGGTAGCCGTGCTATCATGTTGCTATGATCCGGTCGTTCAAAGACATCGCCTCCGAGGACATCTTTAACGGTCGAGACACCAAACTGGCCCGGAAGTCGTGCCCGCAGGCACTCTGGGCGGTAGCAACGCGAAAGCTGGACCAACTAGACTCGGTCGTGCGGCTCGAAGAGCTAAGAATCCCACCAGGAAACCGATTAGAAGCACTTCGAGGCGATCGGCGGGGAGAATTCTCAATCAGAATTAATGAGCAGTATCGCGTTTGCTTTTTATGGACGGACCTTGGACCAGAACATGTCCAGGTGGTGGACTATCACAAAGGGTGAAAATGATTCGAATTCCTACGCATCGCGCGCCAACCCACCCCGGGGAGATGTTGCTTGCGGAGTTCCTCACGCCAATGGGGCTATCGCAACGAGATCTTGCTGACGGAATCCATGTTCCGTATCAGCGCGTGAACGAACTCGTCAATGGCCGCCGTGGCGTGACGCCCGGAACGGCGCTGCGCCTAGCCAAATATTTTGGCAACACGCCCGAGTTTTGGATGAACCTGCAACAGCGGTGGGACCTTTACTTCGCTCAACGCGAAGAGTCAGCCGAACTCAAACGGATTCGTCAAGTTGTAGTAAAGTAGCTGGAAACTATTCGATGAAACCCGCGCTTCTGATCATCGATGTGCTCCAGGACTTCTTCCGCGGAGGACGCCTAGCCGAGCACCGCGCGCGACTGGTCGCCGCGACCAACGAACTCGCCGACCCGTGCCGCGATCGTAACGTTCCCGTGATATGGGTGCGCCAGGAGTTTAAAGCCGACCTCGCCCGTCTTCATTGTGAAGGTGATCGGGTGACTTGCCCCAATCACTTTCACAGTGAAAGTGCAGATGTGCGCTTCTCTGCTCTCGGCTCTTCCAAGACGTGGTAAACTAGTTGTATGCGCACCGTCACCGTTTATACGGCTGTCCTAATGAGTGTTCTGCTGCTGGCGTTCATCCCACCATCTGGTGCCGAGTTATTGATCGGAGAAGCGGGCGATTCCGCTTGGGATTTCAGCAACGCTACGGCTGCGGGCGACAGCTTGGATATCATCATGTGGGTTATTCGAGCGCCCGCTGAAGGGTGTTTAGTGTGGTTCGCGGCCAGGACCAGAGGAATGCAGCATCTTGGAGGCGGCATCTACAGGGTTATTGGTGCCACGACGCTTGAAGATGTCGTCGAGGCCTCTCCGAACGAAGACGACTACGAAATAGACGTGTGTGCCGAGCTTGGCGGCGTCTACGTTTTGCGCACCGCGGAAGGGCACTACGTAAAGTTCCTCGCGCGGGATCGCGACCTTCTGTACGCGTATCAGACGAACGGTTCCCGCGACCTCGATTCGTCGGTGCCCGTCAAAGTATTTTCATGGGGAAAGATTAAGGCGCTCAACCTACCCGAATCGCTCAAATGAACACCTTCATGTGAAGGTGATCGGGTGACTTGCCCCAATCACTTTCACTGTGAAAGTGCAGACGGCCGGCAACCTTTGGCCAGACGCGAAAATCCACAATTGCGACATCCGACCCTTGTTGGGTAGATTCAGATAGCCGGGTGACTGCCCGGCGGCTCATCCAGCAAGGAGACACGATTGAGTTGGTCGCAGCTAATTCCCAGTAGCAAAGCCGTCGCGACGGCGCATCCCGTGGCGGTGGCGCCCAGCCTGCTGGCCGCAGACTTTTCCAAACTTGCCGACGAAGTCGCCGCGGTCGAAGACTGCGGCGTTGAGTTTTTGCACCTGGATGTGATGGACGGACACTTCGTGCCCAACATCACGTTCGGCCCGTTCATTGTCGACGCGATTCGGCGTTGCTCCAAGGTGGCGCTGGACACGCACCTGATGATCGAAACCCCCGACAAGTACATCCCGCAGTTCATCGACGCCGGTTCCGACATCGTGACCATTCATGTCGAAGCCAGCCACGATGTCTCGCGCGACCTAAAAGAGATCCGCGATCGCGGCGCGAAGGCGGGCCTTGCGTTTAATCCCGACTGCGACTTCGAACGTGTCGAACCCTACCTGGACCAGCTCGATCTGCTGCTCGCCATGACGGTGTTTCCGGGTTTCGGGGGACAGTCGTTTATCGCCGATGTGATGTCGCGCGTTGAAGCCGCAGCGAATGTGCGTGAACAACGCGGACTTGATTTCGCGATCGAAGTGGACGGCGGGATCAAGCCGGAGACGGCACCGGTTGCGGTGAATGCGGGCGTAGATATCCTTGTCGCCGGCACGGCGATTTTCGGCAAGGAAGACTACGCGGCGGCGGTTGCGGCGATTCGCGGCTAGAGCCGCAAGAATTGCTCAAAGCAAATAGATCTCGCTTCGCTGAAACTTAAACCTACTGGTGAAGCGCTGTAGATGAGTCCAGAACGAGATAGAGCCCGAGATTTTCCAAGCCACGACTGGCGGGCGAGGCACTTCCAGTCGGCGCAAGAACAAGCGGGACCACGTTATACTGCGAGACTTAACGTTGAACTCCCAATTGCCGAAGTGCTTGATGCTCTTCGCAGAACCGAGCGATTCTATCACGGCGTGCGCAAGAGAAAAGGCCAGCTCAAGCGCACCGTCCGTTTTCTTCCCTCCGAGTATCCCAACAAGCGCATAAGCAACAACCACAGCACGTTTATCAAGCGCGTACATCGCGTCTGCCGGGAACTAGACCGTATCCATGAATACAGCGCTTCGCCCATAAAATGGTCCGAGATCCAGAAACTAGCATTAGCGGCCCGCAGGTCCGCCTGGCGGTTTGTTTATAGTATCCATCGAGAACAAAGAAGGATCTGGTCTCTAGAACGAAAGGACGACAGTCGCGATAAATGGAGTAGTTCAGCAGCGGACCAGTTCAACGCCTCACTTCACTATGCACGAGGTGCGATTGACGAGCTGAGTTTCTTCGTCACGTACGCCCGAAGTGTGAGCGCGAAGCTGTCAAATTCGCCGTTCTTACTGCTGCAGGGTGAGGCAGGTATCGGTAAGACACACCTTCTATGCGACGTTATGCGAGCCGACTTAGAAGAGCCTGCGCAAACGTCTCCAGCCTTGCTCGTGTTCGGCGAATCGTTCCAGAGAACTTCAGATCCTTGGAGGGAAATCCTTGGTCAGCTCGGGCTTTCGCTCACAGCGAATCAGTTCCTCGATAGACTGAATCGCGCAGGGCGCTCGTCGGGATCCAGATCGGTTCTTATGATTGACGCATTGAACGAAACGCGGCGAAGTCATCGGTGGAAGCGCCATCTAGCTAAGATCACAGAAAAGATCTCGAGATATAAGCACGTGGCCTTAGTGATCTCAGTACGCGCCGGATTCGAAGATGAGGTGCTCTCGAACAGGCAGCGTCGTGTTTTCACTGCGGAACGTCATCCGGGGTTCAGGTTTCGCGAGTGGGAAGCGGTAAAGACTTTCTTCGATGAGCACGATCTGCCGTTGCCCGAGGTGCCGCTTCTCCGGCCAGAGTTCCAGAATCCATTGTTCTTGTTGCTTTTCTGCAAGGCCGTGAAAAAGCGACTAGGCAGCCCCACAACCAAGCGGCCACGGGAGGCATTTCGGGGCCATGAAGGGTCGACCTACATATTCGAATCGTTTATAGCGAGCGCTTCCGCTACTGTCGCGAAGCAGTTCGGGATCCCGCACGGGTCAAAAGCTAGTGTCTGGAATCGAGTGATCAAACCAGTGGCATCTCGGATGATCGACGGTGCGACGGACAGAGTGTCCGAGGCCGACCTGAAGGGCGTCATTGAGTCAGCTTATCCAACCATAGACCATTCGGCGTTCTTGACCGCATTAGATCGCAACTTGTTGCTTGTTCGTATCGCAGTCGGGCAGGAGAAAGGTTCGTCGCCAGCGATCTATTATCGCTTCCCATTTCAGCGTTTCAGCGATCATCTAGTTGGGCGATATATCTTCAAGAAGTACGAAGCTGCTCTGGGCGGCGATACCAAAACGCTGCTTAACGCACGGCGTTTCTTCTCCAGAAGAACAAAAATCGGGAAGATGCTGGCGCAATCATGGGACTCGGGTCTCATAGAAGCACTGTCTGTGCAGTGTCCTGAGCACCTCAAGGGAGTTGATTTTGTAGAGGTAGCGCCGTACCTGCGAGATACACAGGTCGGACTAGAAGCGTTCATCTCCAGTCTAATCTGGCGGAAAGCAAGCGCATTCACGCATGACCTTAAGAACACGTTCGCGTACATCAATGATGTTGTGCTGCGCTACAACGATGGTTTTCCCATGCTGATGAATTCTGTTCTAACAGTCGCGTCGGTACCTGACCATCCACTGAATGGGGATTTTCTTCATCACTATCTTATCAAGATGAAAATGCCCGAGCGGGACTCGCATTGGTCGGCGTTTATACACTACGAGTATGGTGCAAAGGAGGCCGTGGATCGGATCGTGACATGGGCATGGTCTCAGCACGACAAAGATCATATTTCTGACAAGCCTATACGGTTGTTGGCGACCGTATTGTGTTGGTTTCTCACCTCATCAAATCGATCTCTTCGGGACTGTTCGACAAAAGCAGTCGCGAGTCTACTAGCCGGCAGGCTAAGCACTGCGTTGCCGCTGCTTCGGCAATTCGAGGATGTGGATGATCCGTATGTTCTAGAGCGAGTGTACGCTGCGGTGTTTGGCGCTTGTATGCTTCGGCAAGATGACGTGGCGAATTTGACGAAGATAGCGCGGTACGTTTACGGAAGAAACTTCGTGCGGAATAAGCTGCCGGTTCACGTTTTGACCCGAGACTATGCTCGCGGCATTGTGGAGCTTGCCTTGAATAACAAGGCG
This sequence comes from uncultured bacterium, assembly GCA_964588695.1. Classification (GTDB taxonomy): domain Bacteria; phylum Krumholzibacteriota; class Krumholzibacteriia; order WVZY01; family JAKEHA01; genus CAZPQK01. The sequence goes on along the minus strand of CAZPQK010000015.1, from coordinate 7,967 downwards.
CCGGTACGTGTGAGCATGAAACGCTTGAGCCCCCCATACTCAAGCAAGTTCCCAGTTAGAGTCCCGACGTTGGCGACTTTGAAGCGAAAGTACTACCCCTACGAGTTTTTTGAGGGTGAAAGTGAAGATCGAGGCTTGATCGACATATGGTCTTCCGTAATGGAGTCTGACAGACAAGTTGCGGATTTCAGCAGACAAGTTCTGGACACAAGCGTTAGACACTGGACTGGCATTAGATTGGGCCAACAGTGGATGCCTCGAATCGAGGCTGTAAAGCAGTTCAAAGAGATGCTCAAACCTGATGAACTAGAACTCTGTTTCGCGATGAATCGAACTATGCATGGTCTAAGGTTTGGACCGCTGATTTGGCCGGAGCAACCCGTTCGCGGCATGTCATCGTTGTTGGGTCTTTTCGAAAGGGCGCTAAACGCTAGAGCGGCAAGGTTCTTTCGCAAAGAGATTCGGCCCTATGTTGACGAACACGGTTCCGTACAGGATCCACTCGAAGACTTTGATGTGTCGCGTGCCGAGCGGTGGTTGTTCAACAGAGTCGTGCAACTCGGTTGGAGCGCGAAGCTGCACGGCGATTTTGATTTCCAGGTTAGGCGCAGTTCCGGTCATGCGGAATTTGTTGTTTCGGAACCTATTGGCAAGAAGTACCAGTGGATAGCATTTCACGAATTGCTCGCGAGACTGGCCGACAACTTCAAGTTTAAGACACAGTCAGTGGGCTATAAGATTGTGCAGTATGAGGGGCCGTGGCAGGTTGGGGCTCGCGACATAGACCCCTCGATGGTGCTACCGAGTATCCCGGTGACCAATCAGCGCCGACTTCCGCAGTTTAACGCTGCTCTTAGCCGCATGGAGTACCAGGACAAAGGTCGAATTGAATCCAATAGTGACTGGCTAAGAGATGCTAAGGATCTACCGCCGATCGAGAACGCGATCCTTCTACACGATGAATCCGAAGGTGAGTGGCTGTCGTGCGGAGGGGGACTGAATTGGGAAGAAAAGCACGCTCCAGAGGAAGAGAGGTTTTCAAGTCTTACACGGCAAGTATGGTTCATTGTGAACTGCTATTTTGTCAGGGCTAAATTTATTGACGAGGTTTTTGAATGGGCGCAGACACAGAATTTCATGGGGCGTTGGATGCCGGAGCCCTTTCAAATGCGAGGGGTTTTCATAGGTGAGTGGCCATGGGCACCATCGATGTCCGAGTACTCATCACCGTGGTCGTCGATCGAAAATAGTCGGTGGCGTGTGATGAACGGACGCGAGGAGTACCTTGGAATCTCATCAGATGATGCGTCCTTTGACGGAACACCTCACATTCAACTTCCTAGTCATCGGCTGGTTCGTGCGTTGGGTCTCAAACATCCTAACGCCGATGGACAGTTCTGCGACGGCCGCGGCCGTCCAGTAGCGTTTGATCTGCGGATAGAAGGCGGACCTAAGTGCGTGGTTGTGAATAGAGACAGATTCGAAGCTTTTTTGAAACGCAACGATCTCGCGCCGATATGGGTTGTAATCGGAGAGAAGTGCCTGTTGGGTGGTGTCGGGCAGCCCTTGGGCTGGCTGGAAGCGAGTGGAGCGTTCAGGATTGCAGCGGATGGCGAACTGGTTGGCAGCATGGGAACCCGCTTTCGAGAGCCAGGCGTCGCCCCCTAAACTTTAGATTGAACGGATCTACCTGCATTCGAGTATGTGTCGACCAAGCGGGCACGGAGAGACCGAAAACCCCGAGAACCCACCCGCCAAACCCCCTAACCGCCCCACCGTTTGGGGGTTGCACCAGCGGTCCCCGTTTGGTACATTGTGGGGTCGCTTCAAGCGATTCGGTCTAATATCAAGTAACGCAACACGTTAGTGTAGTTCCGACCTCGGAAGCCCTGGGGCCGGGCCGTCGTGCGTCCGGGGATAGGGTATGTTCACGAGTCTGCAGGAGAAGTTCGACGGCATCTTCTCGAAGATCCGCTCGCGCGGAAAACTCACCGAGAAGGACGTCAAGGACACCACCCGCGAGGTGCGTCGCGCGCTCTTAGAAGCCGACGTTAACTTCCGCGTGGCCAAGCAGTTCGTCGCCCGCGTGGAAGAGAGATTAATCGGCGAGGAGGTCATCAAGTCCTTCACGCCCGAACAACAGATTATCAAGATTGTTAATGAGGAGATGACCGAACTCCTCGGCGGCACCGCGGTGCCGTTTCGTCTGACGCGACCCGATAGCGCTGTCATGGTGCTGGGGTTGCAGGGCGCGGGGAAGACAACTTTCTGCGCCAAGCTTGCACAGTTCATCCGCAAGAGCGGCCGCAAACCCTTGCTGGCCGCCCTCGATGTCTACCGCCCCGCCGCGGCCGACCAGTTGGAGATTCTCGGCAAGCAAATCGACGTTCCAGTTTTTCGGGGAGCCCCCGACGACAAGGACGTCCCCGATCTGTACAAGCGCGCCGTGCGCGCCGCCGAAGAGCGCATGTGCGACACGCTGATCCTGGATACAGCGGGACGACTGCAGATCGACGAAGAGATGATGAACGAGCTTGCGAACCTAAAGGGTCTCGCCGACCCGGAAGAAACGCTGCTCGTGTTAGATAGCATGACCGGCCAGGAGGCCGTGAATGTCGCTAGTTCCTTTCTTGACCGAATCGATTTTACTGGCGTCGTTCTGACCAAACTGGATGGTGATGCGCGTGGCGGTGCCGCGTTGTCGGTGAAACAAGTCACCGGGCAGCCGATTCGTTTTGCCAGCATTGGCGAAAAGATCAGCGACCTGGAACTGTTCCACCCCGACCGGATGGCCGGTCGCATTTTGGGTATGGGCGATATGTTGTCGCTCATTGAAAAAACCCAAGAGACGATCGACGAAGAGCAAGCCGCCAAATTGGAAAAGCGCATGCGTGACCAAACGTTCACGCTGAGCGATTTCAAAGACGAGTTGGGCCGCCTCAAAAAGATGGGGCCGCTTGACGACTTGCTCAAAATGATCCCCGGTGCCAGCAAAGCCATGAAGGGCGTCACCGTGGATCCCAAACAGTTCGACCGCGTCGAGGCCATCATCAACTCGATGACGATGGAAGAACGCCTGCGCCCCGGCATCATTAACGGTAGCCGTCGCAAACGCATCGCGAAGGGGAGCGGGACCAGCGTTCAGGCTGTAAACCAGCTGCTGAAGCAGTTTCAGCAGATGAAGAAAATGATGAAAACCATGACGAAAATGAAGGGACGCAAGAAGCTCCCGTTTTCGTTTAACTAGATTGTCTGACCGTCGCGGCGACACACCGCTCGCGACAAAACAACAAAGTCCGTTTCGGAGGTAAGTAGTTTGGCCGTCAAAATTAGACTCAAACGCATGGGCTCGAAGAAGCGCCCGTTCTACCGTATCGTCGCTGCCGATTCGCGCAGCCCGCGCGACGGTCGTTTCATTGAAACGTTGGGCACCTACAACCCGATGACCAAAGACGCCGAGCTCACGGTTAAAGAAGAGCTCGTGTTTAAGTGGCTCGGTCACGGCGCCATTCCCAGCGAAAACGCTCGCGGCCTGTTGCGTCGCGCCGGCACCCTCAAAAAGTGGAGCCTGGTTAAGCAAGGCGTATCGCTGGAAGACCTCGACGCAAAAGTCGAAGAACTAAAAGCAAAAGAAACCAAGGGTAAGTCGCCCGAAGAGCGCGCTGCCGAAAAAGAGGCTGCCAAGAAGAAGGTCGAAGCCGAAGCCGCCGCCAAAGCGAAAGCCGAAGCAGAGGCTGCTGCCGCCGCCGAGGCCGAAGCTAAGGCCGCGGAAGCCGCAGAAGCGGAGGCTGCCGAAGCCGACGCAGGCGAAAGCGCCGAAGCTGGTGCCGACGACGCCGCTGATGGCGGCGACGAAGCCGCAGAGAAGTCCGAGTAAGCGCAGCCGCCGGAACGTTCCCGCGGGCGTCTCTCTTGACGGCCGAGGCGTTCGCGCGCGAGTACCAGTGGCGCGTTGACTGACGAATAATAAGCCGTGCAACACGGCCCATAAAGAAGGAGCCCCGAGATGGGCGATGTGAATCAAGACTCGATCCAGTCGTTGATCGAATATGTCGCCGGCTCGTTGGTGGAAACCAACAAGTCGGTAAAGGTGAAGCGTTCGCAAAAAGAAAGCTACACCGTCATGGAGTTGTCGGTGGACCCCGCCGACCTGGGCAAAGTCATTGGCAAGAACGGCCAGACTGCCCGCGCGATCCGCACGATCGTTAACGCCGCCGCCAGCAAAGCCGGCGAGAAGATCATCTTCGAAATTAAGGAATGAGCGAGGCACAGGCGCGCCGACGCGAAGTGTTGATTGGGCGACTGGTCAAAGCGTTCGGCATTAAAGGGGAACTAAAATTTCATCCGTCGCCCGACTTCTGGGACGAGTTAATGGACTCGCAGACGTTGGCGATGGCCCGCGGCAGTAACGCGGGCGGCGCGGGCAAGAGCGCGCGCAAAGCGATTTCGTTTAGTCGCTATCGGCCTCACGGCAACTCGTACGTGGTGATTGTGGATGGCATCACCGACCGCAACGCCGCCGAGGCGGTCGTTGGGTCGGACATCTTTGTCGACCTCGACAACCTCGACGTCGAACTGCCCGACGAAGTGCTGCCCTTCCAGGTGGAAGGTGTACTGGTGAAAACCGTCGACGGCGATATCGTCGGCACCGTCGAAGGCGTGATGATGTCGAGCGCGCACGACGTGTACGAAGTCGTCAGTGACGATGGTAAACAGTTTTTGATCCCGGCGGTCGATGAGTTTATCGACTCTCTCGACGAAGAAACCGGTGTCCTGGTGATTAAGCCGATTCCCGGGCTCATCGATTCCGGTGAGGCCGACGGCAACGATGAAGATTAACGTCGTCAGCATTTTTCCCGAAGTAATGGAGCACGTGTTCTCCATGGGGATGTTGCAAGTGGCGGCGGGTAAGGGCCTGGTAAGTTATCGCAGCGTCAGCCCGCGCGAATTTACCAGCGACAACCACAAGACGGTCGACGACACGCCTTACGGCGGCGGCGCCGGAATGGTGATGATGGCCCAGCCCCTGGTCGACGCGGTGGAAAGCCTAAACCGCACGGACGGGTCGCCGGTTATCCTGATGACGCCGGGCGGCAAGCGGTTCGACCAGACAGAGGCTCGCCAACTGGCGAGCGAAGAAGAATTGACGTTTATCTGCGGCCGCTACAAAGGCATCGATGAACGAGTGCGCGACTTGGTTGTCACGCATGAATACTCGTTGGGCGATTTCATTTTAAGCGGGGGCGAGTTAGCCGCCGCCGCGATGATTGAAGCGACGGTAAGGCTGCGCGACGGCGTCCTGGGCAACCAGGATTCTGGCGACAGCGATAGTTTTGAAGACGCGTGGAACGGCGGGTTGGATTGCGCCTACTACACGCGCCCCGAAGAGTTTCGGGGGTTAAAGGTACCGGACGTGTTATTGTCCGGCCACCACGCAGAAATTGAAAAGTGGCGACGGGAGTCTTCGCAAGAACGCACCCGTCGGAGTCGCCCGGATTTACTAGAAGGCGACGAGTAAGAGCAAGCGCGCCGACGCGCGTTTTAGGAGGTAGTCATGAACACGATCCAACGGTTCGAAAAGAAAGTTCTCGGCGAAAAAGCCGCGGGCTTTAACATCGGTGATACCGTCAAGATCATGGTCCGCGTGGTTGAAGGCAACAAAGAGCGCGAGCAAGCGTTTCAGGGAGTTGTCATCAAGAAGCGCGGTTCGGGCGCCGGTGAGTCGTTTACCGTGCGCAAGATTAGCGGCGGAGTCGGCGTGGAGCGTGTGTTTCCGGCGCATTCGCCCAACATCAAATCCATCAAAGTTGTGCGCCGCGGTAAAATCCGTCGCGCCAAGCTCTACTACCTGAGAGACCGCGTTGGTAAAGCAGCCCGGATCAAGGAGAAAAAGAGCTAACGAAGCTCGACTGCGCGAGCGCTACCAGGCGCTCCTGCAGTACGACCGCGATGTCGCCGCCCATGCTGGCGTCGGCGTTGTCGCGGGCATCGACGAAGCGGGACGCGGGGCCCTGGCGGGCCCCGTGTGCTGCGCCGCTGTGATCCTCCCCGACGACCCCGGCCTTTTTGGGGTCACCGATTCCAAAGATTTGTCCGAATCCGAACGCGACGAGCAGTTCGACCTGGTCATGGCCAGGGCAAGCGCGGTGGGTGTTGCGCTGGGGCCACCGGCGCTCATCGATCGACACAACATTTTGCGCGCCACGCTGTTGACGATGCGCACGGCCGCAGTGCTGCTAAAGCGCGCACCCGATTTGATTCTGGTCGACGGCCGCGACATCTTTGAGTGGGAAGGCAGGGTCGCCCCCGTGCCCAAGGGCGACGCGACCAGCCTGTGTATCGCGGCCGCCTCGATTGTGGCCAAAGTGACGCGTGACCGGTTCATGGCCGGCCTGCACGGCAAATACGCCGAGTACGGGTTTGATCAGCACAAGGGCTACGGCACCGAAACTCACCTGGAAGCTATTTCACGACTGGGACTTAGCCCAGCGCACCGGGTATCTTTTCAGCCAAAAGCCATTGATAAAACCCAGGCGAGCTTTTTATAGTATGAGGGTCGCCGCAAGGTGGCCCGGTAGGGCGGGGAGGTGACGCTCGGGTGAGCGTCGTTTAAGGTGCGCGCGAGCGGGCGACTGGGTGGAATAGTGTTGGGTATCTCGCGATGCGAGGTTGTTGGGGAGGATGGGATGGAGAACACTCGACGGCGCGGGAGTCGCGGCGAAGCAATCGCTGCAGAGTTCTTGCGACTAAAAGGATTTACGATTGTCGACCACAACGTGCGTTACGCGCGCCGCGAGGTCGACCTGGTCGCCATCGACGGCGACTGGCTGGTGGCGGTAGAAGTGAAACTTCGTCGCGGGCGCCGTTACGGTTCCGCGCTGGAGAGTCTGGCCCGCCCTCAGCTTGCCCGCGTCCGCGAAGCCATTACCGGCATCGCCGAACAGGCGGGCCACTTGCGGCCGCGTGTCGATCTGATTGCGATCGACATCGACGACCGCATGGAAACGATGACGGTGAACCACATCCGCGGCGTGCGATAACCGCGTGTCGTAAACGTGGTGTTAGATTCGCGGCAAACTAGGGACTGTCGCGTCGCAACAACTGGCTGCCGTCCCACCGGCGCCGCAAGCAAAGAGGTGAACGCGTGAAGCGAGTAATGATTCTGGCCTGTCTGGCGATGGCGGTCGTGGGCTGCAGCAAGGCCAAGCAGGTGTTTGTCAAAGACATGCCGATCGAAGATCAGATGTCGGTACACGAAGACTACCGCGATCGTTCGGCGTGGACGCGCCAGGTGATTGAGGACATCGGCGAAGGCGGTTCTATCGACCGCGACACCAAAGTGAAAATCGTCGACGTCAACATGGCCTACGGCGGTGCTGTGCTGGTCAAGACGCCCAACAATAAGACGCGCATCAAGTACGACCTCGACATCGAGCGCCCGCTGACCAAGCAAAAGATCGACGCCCGTCTCGATGAGATTTTCTGGTACGAAGATCCGGTGCTGCGCCAGGTTGCGTATATTCGTAAGTGGGGCAAGAAGACGGCCCGCGCGATTGCTGCACACGAGATTATTATCGGTATGCCTGCCGAAGCGGCGATCGAGTCGTGGGGACATCCCGCCGACGTTAACGTAAACGAGATCGGCGGCAAGAAGAACGAACAGTGGATTTACCCGGACGCGAAGCAGAAGCGGAACAAGTACATATACGTGATCGACGGCAAGGTCACGAAGGTCGAGGATTAACGCACACGACCTGGATAACCGCAGGTTTGAAGGCCACTCCGAAGTTCGGGGTGGCCTTTCTCGTTGTTCTTTGCTTGCGCCGCTGTGTGCTCGCGAGGGCGAACAACACTCGCTCACCTCGCTCCGCCTGTGTGCTCGCGAGGACGAACAACACTCGCTCACCTCGCTCCGCTGTGTGCTCGCGAGGGCGAACAACACTCGCTCACCTCGCTCCGCCTGTGTG
>CAZPQK010000014.1:0-85167 GCA_964588695.1 uncultured bacterium | reverse complement strand
CGGAACGCTTGCGCGCTCAACGGTTTTCGAGACCGCCCCGTTCAACCACTCCGGCATCTCTCCGCGGGCGATGGTAATACATCGTCCACTAAAGGGCAAGAGCGCCAAGCTGTGTTTTTTCAGGGATTTGGCCGATTGTTGGTTATTTCGGCAGCGGCAGCGGACGGTTGTCTTCATCGACAGCAACCATGGTAAAACCCCCGGTCACCGCTTTGGTACGGTCGTCGCTGAACATCTTTTCCAGATATACATCCACCTGAACCCGAACGCTGGTGTTGCCCACGCGCTCAACTTTGCCGACGAGTTCGACGATGGTCCCGGTGGGAATGGGTTGCTTGAAGTCAATCTGATCGCTGGAGACAGTCACCATTCGACAGCGGCTAAACCGTGTCGCGGTGATGTACGCCATCTCGTCCATCCACGACAAAAGGGTTCCCCCGAACAGCGTCCCAAAGTGATTGGCAGTGCCTGGGAGCACCACCTTGACCATTCGGGATTCCGATTTCTCTATCCGTTGCTTTTGTGTGGTCACTCGGTGTTCCCCAGTTCTACTTCCCGCTCCGCGAGCTTTGCCAGGATCGCACGCTTCTGTTCAGCCGTCATCATCGACCACGCCGCGATCTCGTTGATTGTGCGGTAACACCCCTCGCAATAGCCGGTGTCGGGGTCCAGGATGCACACACTAATGCAGGGTGATTCGGGTTGGTTAGATTGCATGTCGATAAACTACCAACGCCCGCATCGACGAGCAAATGCGGGCGTGTAAAAAACACTCACCGATTACTCGGGGGCTGCGAGCGTTTCTAGGGACAAATAATGGCGGAGAGAGAGGGATTCGAACCCTCGGTGAGGTTGCCCCCACACACGATTTCCAGTCGTGCCGATTCAGCCACTCTCGCATCTCTCCACGGGCTATGTTACGGATGAGTCCGTCGGACTTCAAGTCCTTATGGTTTTTGACGGAAGAATGTCTCATCGGGGGAGTCACTGCAGCCAGGAGTTGGCGTAAGGCACCGCGTCTAACCGCGGCGGTGGACAAAAAAACGGCGCATCAGCTCGCGCGCTTCGTCGGCGCGTACACCACCGGTCGCCACCAGACCACCGGCGAGTCGAGGCTCGTTGGTAATGGAAATGACGCTCTCGCAAGCGCCGGTCTTGGGTTCGCGTGCGCCAAAAACAATTCTCCGAACCCGCGCCAGAATGATGGCACCCACGCACATTGTGCAGGGTTCAACCGTGCAGTACAGAGTACAGTCGTCCAGGTAGGGAGTCTCCAGCGCAGCCTGCGCCGCTCGTATGGCGACTATCTCGGCGTGATCAAGCGATGAACCGGTACTTTCAGTTGCATTTGCACCTACCGCGATCACTTCCCCACCGCAAACGACCACGCATCCGATCGGAACCTCATCGCGTTCAAACGCGACTTGGGCCTCGACTAGTGCGAGGCCCATCATGTCGTGGTCACGGTCAAACATGCTAACGCTGCGGAATCGCCTCGACCAGCAGTTCGGCAACCTTGGTGGCAACGTCGGGAAACGGCGGTGCGCGGTGGATTTTCGCCCCACGGTCAGCCCGCAAACCACCGCTTCCGGTAGTAGTAACCGACCGGCTGCCGGTCTCCGATCGTGCACCTTCCAAATAATCTTCTTGTGTGGTTCGGAACAAAACCTTGGAACCATCGCGACTCAATATGGTGACCGTCGCTCCAATGTAAGTTGCCGGGGTACCATCTTCGCGATAGTCAACCTCGTCCTTTTGCCACAGGTCGAGTACAGGCACCAGAAACGCGTCGCAGTTTAGCTGCGTGGCCAGCTTGCTCAGGAAAGCGGCGTTGGGCTTCTGCGATTTGGGGTACTTGTCGTGAAACCCGGCGTAGGCGCTTTGCAGATTTGCCGACTCGATCGCGTACTCAACAGTATTGGGTGCGATAAAACTATAGTCCTGCCGCAGGTCCAGCGCTTCGATAAAAAAGCGATTCATTGTCGCCGGACCAATTCCGTCCGGGTCTTCGGCGCTGTGCAGCGCGGACATGAACGGAAACACCGCGATCTTTTCGTACTTGCCTTCCGCAAACCCGGGATCAACTACTTGAGTTTGCGTTCCCTGGCACCCGATCAGGAAAATGGCAACTACGGCCACCACCGCGACGAGCGATCTAAACATACCAATCACACCTTCAGGTTTAACGAAGTCAACAACCACCCTGACAGGGTAGTCCCGCCCATTGCACAAGTCAACTTTCTCCCGGCTTTGCGCTTGTTTTGACATCGGCTCCTTTAAAGACATACACTCATTGCACGATGTCGAGTTCCCCTTCTCACAAGCGCTTGCTGTTGCTGGGCGATGCGCGCCAGGTCCACCTGCAGCGCTGGTGCACCTACTTTTCAGAACATGGCTTTAACGTGGTCACCTTTTCGCTGGAAGATCCGGTCAGCTACCCTGGCGACCTGGTGCGCGGGAGAGTGCCGTCCCGGCTTCCCGACGCGCTGCGTTATCCGCTCGCGACCGCTCAATTGCGCCGACTAATCGCCACTGTCAAACCGCACGTCATCAGTGCGCATTTTGTACCCAACTACGGTCTTATGTGCGCAATCGTCGATGCTAACCCATGGGTGCTGTCCACGTGGGGAAGCGATATCATGACCGACCCCGACAAGAGCTTCCTGCACCGGCGCCGCACGGCTTACGTGTTAAAACGCGCGCCGCTGATTACGTCCGACGCCGAAGTCATGACCCGCCGGATTGTCGACGACTTTGGGATTCCGGAGGATCGCGTAGCCACATTCCCGTTCGGTGTCGACATCGAGCGCTTCACACCGCGCGAACAGGAACTCGTCGGCGCACCACGCATCTTAAGCAATCGCAAGCTCGACGAAGTCTACAGCGTTTCCACCATCATCGACGCGTTTCCGGCGATTCGTGAACGGGTTCCCGAAGCCACCTTGACGGTGGCGGGCGACGGCCCTTTACGCGCACAATTGGTTGCCCGGGCCGAGCGATCGATTGGGGCAGGGGCAATGGTCTTTGTGGGCAACGTCGAGCATCACCGCGTTCCTGGTCTGCTTCGCGACCACAACATCTATGTGTCGACCTCGCTTTCCGACACCACTTCGGTGTCGCTCCTCGAAGCCATGGCGTGTGGTCTGTTTCCCATTGTCACCGACATTCCCGCTAACCGGGAGTGGATTACGCACGGAGAAAACGGATTGCTGGTACCGCTTAAGTCCCCGATGAAGCTCGCCATTGCGGTGATCGATGCGTGGAGCGACGCGCCGCTTCGTCGCCGTGCTGTCGCGCACAATCTGAACTTGATTCGGGAGAAGGCCGAATGGGGCGCGACCATGGCGCCCATCCGCGACCGATTTTTACAGCTAGCCGGCGCTTGACAAATCGCACAACTCCATTAATATTACAGGCTTATGAAGATAGCTATGCGCATACTAGCGGTTCTCCTGATCGCCGCGGCCATTGCCTGGGTGGGCCGGGACTATCGAGAGGTCCGACGGTGGGACCGAGGCATCGAAACCATGATCGCGGTGCGTGACTCTATGGACATCGAAATCCAGGAGCAGGGGCGCCTGAACCTTGGCTTTCGCCATAGTCTGACGCAGATGTCGGATTCGCTAAAGAAACACTTCCGCGAAGAAACTGACGACCGGTTTCGCGAGTTCAATAAACGCATGGCTAACATGGAGAGTCGACGGCGACATGCCGATCGCTATTTAACGCAGTACGAAGAAAACCGCGCCACCGCCATGGAGCGTATAGCCGGACCCCGCGGTCTGATCGCCGGCGCGCTGGCATTGTTCGGGTTCGTGTTACTGGGCTTGTCGTTTCGCCGTTAGGCTTTCGGCTTGACCCACCCAACACCCGTTTGTTAATTACAAGCTCAATGCGGCATTCGCCGCCAAAATGCTAATACCTGCAAGGAGTCTGAATGGCCTACGTCGTAACCGGAAACTGCCAGGGCTGTCGCTTTAGCGACTGCGTGGTGGTTTGCCCCGTGGATTGCTTCCACCAGGGCGAAGACATGCTCTATATCAACCCCGACACCTGCATCGACTGCGACGCCTGCGCCCCCGAGTGCCCGGTCGAAGCCATCTATCCCGAAGACGACGTCCCCGACAACCAGAAGCAGTGGGTAGCCGTTAACGCCGAGAAGTCTCAGGAACTTCCGATGGTAACCGATAAGCTGGACCCGCTTCCGGGCGCGGAGGAAAAGCGTACCGAGTTGGGCTTCTAGCCCGTCGAAACGTTAAAAAAAAGGGCCGCGGCGTTATGCCGTGGCCTTTTTTTGTAGCAAATTCCGCATCGACGCTAACCGGTCTTATCTCGAATTAGTAATTCTCGCGTCGCCCGTAGTTTTTCAAAACTCTCCTGCGAGATCACATAGTACCAGTTGCCAAATCGTTGGTTGAGTTCGTCGCGGCGCTGGCTCGCGCTTGCAAAGTTCTTCTGCCAGGTATCGTGCGCAGTCTGTAGACTCTTGTTGGAAAAGTCATCCGCGGTCCACAAACTGTCGGCTTTGGCTTGGAAGGACATGTCCGCGGGTAATGGCGGTTCCGGCCAACGGTCGGAATCCAATCCGACGGAAATAAACAGGTAACGGTTTTCACCTGGGCCTTGCTCGTCAGCCGACCCGGCGGCCGACACGTTGGTTCCATAGACAACTTCGCCAAAGCGCAGCGTGTAGCGAACCCCGTCGTCCAACGCAACCTGGACTTCGCCCTCGTTAGATAGCAGTTCGCCGTCCCGCGAGAAGAAATAGCCCTTGCTCTGCAACGCCATCAAGTCGCGCTGCGTCACTTGCAACGTCCCGTCATCCATTTTCTTTAGCGATGCGCCTAACCCTTCCGGCTTGGGGCGCACGCCCACAATCGCCAGTTTGTCCAACTCGGTGAGAATTTTATTCATCTCACCAATATTGACCTCCTGGTTGTTGCGCATACCCTCCGCCGCCCAGGTATCGGTGTCATCCTTGATAAGCTCGATGGTATCGCGATCGTTAACGCTGCCGGTGCGCTCGTCAATGGAGTAATCCTTAATTACCACTTCGCCGATCTCTGCCTGTTCGAGCAGCAACAAATCGGGCTCGATCCAATCGACAAACTCGGTGGAAATATCGACGTCGAACTTGGCGGCGTAGACCCTTTTTTGTTCGGGGACGCGGACAAAACGAACCGATTCGTCTTCGCCCACCGGCTTACCGACGATGAGGTCGGCCAGTATTTTATCGCCTTCGCCTTTGATGGTAACGCGCTGACCGCGACCACTGAGTGAAGCCGTCGTTTCGTCGAGAGGATCTAACACACCACACAACTCATGGTCAGAGACCAGGTCACTTCGAAAATCGTCTTTGGTGACTTGAATGATACCGGCGGCGGTCTGGGCAAGGCGGTCTTTACCGTCGGCGGGATAGTCGTTATGCGAGGGTATCGACCAACGGTTGTTTTTGAACGTCACCTTAAACGGAACCGCGGCACCGGTTTCGTCGTCAAAGTCGATCACTTCCAGACTACGCGCGGCGTTTGGGTCCTGAAACTCTGGAAAGAACTGCTCGCCACGGTCAAAAAACGCGTCGGGTTCTACCACCCGTGGCTTGGTCACCAACGCCAGCACTGCCAGCAGCACAGCGACAACGCCAAAGACAGTCGTCTTGCGAATCTCTCCCATTAGTTCCTTAACCTCCTCGCGGCAGCGGCGCCTTCCCTTTCGCGGCGCCGCCGGCGCAGGTAGATCATAATTCCCATCGCGAACACCGGGATCGGCGGAAGCAGCCCGGCAAACGTTTTAATGTTACTTTGGATGCGGCGCACCTGCGCCTCCATCTTTTCTTTACTCTCTTGAACCTTCAAATCTTTCTGCGCTTCGATGTTGGCCTTGATCGCCTCGAACTTGCGATTCTCCACCTCTTGCAGGTTACGCGACATAATCTGTTTGGCTTGCGCGTCCAGGTCGGTTCGCTGGCGAACTTGCGCGACGCGTTCGTCAAGGCGTTGCTGCGCGGCGGCCAACGCTTCCTGCGCTTCCATTTCGGCGGCTTGCTGGTCAGTCGCACTTTGCTCGGAAAAAGCTCGAACCCGAGCCTCCACGGTTTCCAGGGTGCGATGCCTTACCCGGCGCTTACGCAATGAAAGAAATGAATCATCGCCTGCAAGAATGTCGATGCAGTTAAGAAAAAACGAAATATTGTCGAAGTTCAGGTTTTCGATTCCCTGACGACGAATCTCAAAAAACTGGTCGCTTATGAAATCTACGTCGGCGACGACAATCACATTGCGGGGAATGGTGTCGGTACCGGTAACATGTCCCGCCAACACATAGTCGTTGCTCGACACCATGTGCGGCGCGGCTTGTGGGACCAGGCGACTTCCAAAGAAGTCCTTGCTGACCACCTGGTTGTAGGCCACCGAACCCGACCGCACGCTCGTCGCTAGTAACGGCTGGAACGACAATCCCGGTGTGTTAAGCCCGGTGATCGTCCCCGGAAAAAGCATGACAATCTCTTGCAGCCCCGACGATATTGGCGCGGAGTCATTAAAGGCATTGGGATTTTCGTTTCCACGACCGACAAACACCACCTCGGGTGGCAACGTCGACAACTCCGGATGTGGGTTGTACGCATCCCAAACCACTTGCGCGATGTTCCAGTTCACGCCGGCCGAGGCCATCAGCGCGCCAATCGCTCCCTTGGGTTCGGGTTGCGGTCCACGGTTGCGCATAAAAGGGTTGGTACCGGCCCCGCTCTCTTCGCTGGGCGAAAGCGACAGGTTGGCAACCAGCAGTGGATCGACCAGCAGCAGAGTCGGCTTGCCGGCTTCGACGTACGAATGCAGGTTGTCCATCTCTGGTTGCGACAACGACGACGGCAGAATCGCTAACAGCGCATCCATCTCTTCGGTGATGGGATCACTCGCAGCGATTTGAACAACTTCGTACTGCTTCTTAAGTTCGTCGACTACCGGCCACGCGGGTGAACTTGCGAACGTATTGAAATCGAAACCACCAAACACCTTTGCTTGTGTCGTCAACACCCCAATTTTTTTGCGTTGCGTCCGCGCCACTACGCGAATACTACGAGCCAACTCGTACTCGGCGGGCAAACCACGATCAAAGAACTCGATCACATCTTCTTCCGGACCGCAGGTAAACGCGACGCCCATAAACACCTGGCTGACTTTCGCGCGACTGGCACCTATCTCCGGCGTCTCCCGAGCAAGAATCCCAAACTGCTCGCGCGCTTGCAGCGCCTCTTCGCTGAACGGCTCGGTGTCGTAGATGACCACCTGAACTTTGTCGCCAGCGACGGCATCAATCTCTTCCAGGAAACCGATTAACGTGGACCGCGTTTGCACCATCTGGCGCGGTACGTCGGGACTGACGAACGCCTGAATGAACACCGGTCGTTCGTCGGGAATCTCGGCTATGAGCTGGCGGGTTTCACCCGAAAGCGAGTGGAGTTTTTCGGCGGTGACATCGACACGGGCGCTGGTACGCGCAACCATCGCGTTAAGCGCGATCAGCGCAACCGCCAGCGCGGCGCCGCGGACCAGGTGGTGCATGCTCATCTTCATGCCGCCAGCGTCGCGCGGCCAGTGACGACGACCCAGCAACACGACGTTCAGGTACAGCGCAAACACCGCGATGCTGGTAAAGTACAGAGCACCGGCAAGACTAACGATGCCGCGGGTAAATCCGCTAAAGGCGTCAAACACCGCCAACGAACGACCAAACGCCTCCAGCGACTTCCCGGCGATTCCCAAAACCTGCTCGATGTAGACAAAGAACGCGCACAGGATCGCACCCAGGATAAACGCGACGGTCGCATTCACGCTAATCATCGACGCCAACATCCCCACCGCAATAAACGCAGCACCCAGGAACCAATATCCGATGTAGTTACCGAGCATTAGTCCCAGGTCGGGGTTTCCTAGCCAAAACAGAACCCCGAGATGTCCAACCAGAGAAAGCACCAGGGCGGCCGAATAAATCCCGATGGTCGAAATGTACTTACCCAGAACGACTTCAACATCGGTCGCTGGCAACGTCAGCAACAGCTCGTCGGTTCCCTGCTTACGCTCTTCGGCCCAAACACCCATGGTGATAGCGGGAATAAAGAACAACAGAAGGAACGGAAACGCAGTATTCAGTTGGTCGAGATTAGCAAGGTTGTTAAGGAAAAAACGCTCCTGCCAAAAAGCCGCTGCTGCAGCAAGAAAAATGAACAACGTAATAAAGACGTAACCGGTCGGATTGCTGAAATACAACCGCAAGTCACGGCGAAAGATGGCACGGATCGCGCCCCAGTTTAACTTCATGCCGACGCTCCTTTCGCCGCAGAACTAGTCAGGCGATGAAACGGTCGTTCTAGCGAACCGTCTTCGCGCAACTCGTCGGGCGTGCCGTCAAACAACAAACGCCCGTCGTTGACCAGCAGCACCCGATCGGCAACCGCATCGACTTCTTGCAGGATGTGTGTGGAAATCAGGATCGTCTTGGTCATTCCCAGCGTTTTTATGTTCGCGCGAAAGTCGCGAATCTGGTTGGGATCCAGACCTGATGTCGGTTCGTCCATGATGAGCACCGAAGGATCGTGAAGCAGCGCCTGCGCCAATCCCACCCGTTGACGGAAACCTCGTGACAACTTTCCGGTTGGCTTTTCCAGCACCGACTGCAGACTGCACTGGTCAACCACGACATCGATTCGCGACTGTAGCGTCGCGGCATCCATGCCTCGGGCCTGCCCAAAAAACGTGAGCAGCTCCAGCGGCGTCATGTCATTATATAGAGGCCCGTTTTCGGGCAAGTATCCCAGGTGTCGAGACGCCTCCAGGCGTTGCTGGCGGACGTTAAAGCCCGCAATCGATGCTTCGCCTTCGCTCGCGGCCAGAAAGCCGGAGAGAATTTTCATGGTTGTGGATTTGCCGGCGCCATTCGGCCCCAGGAAAGCCACGATTTGAGCCTCGGGAATCGAGAATGAAATGTCTTTGATGGCGACAAAAGGGCCGTAGTATTTGGACAACCCTTGCGCTTGAATCATCGTACGTGACGACGCCCCTGCCATTGCACTCCTCGTAAGTCTTTTGTTTTTGAATAATGACGCTAAGCGGCGTCGAGAAATTGTTGGACTTGCCACTCCGTTATACAACCAGCCCCTTCGGAGGTGCCCAGACAAAATGACGGGCAAGCCCGGCCATTTTAGTCCAACGAAAATGTTGGCGCAAGCCCCGTTGACCGACTTGAGGCTAGAACGCCTGCCCGATTCCCACATCCAATTCGAAGGAGTTTTCGCCAACTGCGGCGTCTATACGGGCGTTCAGGCCCTTTGCCCGGCCAACCAGCCAGCGTAGGCCAAAACCTGCGGTCGGTCGAATGTGGTCGCGGCGCATCTCGCCGAACGTGGGCGCAACATTCGCCACGCCCGCAAAAAACGCGCATCCGAGCCGCCCCACTACCGGCGACCGCAGTTCCAGTTGGGCCGCCGCCAGTACTTTGTCACGATACCGCCCACTGCGGTAGCCCCGAGAGTGATGGCGACCTCCTAGTTGAGCCAATCGCCAGAACGGTACCTGGTTGTCCGTCGCGTAGACAAACACCTGGCCGGCCAAAACTCTTGACCCGAGCGGAGTGTAGGTTCGCAAGTCGTAGAAGAACTGGGTAAACTCGAAACTTGTAGAGTTGTTGTCAAAGTACATGCCCGCCGCCTGAAAGTACACCCCCCGCCGCGGCGAGTAGCGACGGTTGCGGGTATCAAACGCCATGACCACTCCCGAACCCACAATTGCGTCGTCAGTGGCGCCCCGCACCACACCGGAACCTAACGCGCCGTCGGCTTGTGTGGAAAGCAGCAGGTGGCGCGCATATTCGGAGCGTACGCCCACGCGAAGCGCCCGGGTTACCTGGCGAAACAACTCAATGTAGTAACGGGAGTATTGCGGTCGATAGACCTCGTCGGCGTCGGCTGGGGTGTCGGCGCCAATGCCGTAGAATTTTTCCGCCAAGGTTGAAACCTCAGCGCGCGCGCGTAACGAAAACGGCGAACTTCCCGCCAGTTCGACGGTTCCCCACAGTTCACTTTGCCCTTTTGTGGTAACGCGACCTTTTAGCTCTAACGTTGACGCACCGTCGTCGTCCTTCGACGGCCAGTCAAACGGCTTGAGAATCGTACCGCCAATTCCCACCCCACGCTCCGAGGCATAAGAAACCTTGGGCAAGTAGGTAACACCCGCAACCGTAAACCTGGGCCTGACCAGCCGCCCCGAACCTTCCTGGGTAGTATCAGCGGGCGCGGCTATCGCCGCGGGTACGAATCCAATCAGCGCGACGCCGATAAGAATACACTTCATTATGTTCGTCTAAGTCCTAGTCCTAAAATAAGTAACCACCCGAGGGCGCCAGCCACCAGCGGCCAGCGTGGCGGCTCGAAGCGCAAGCTTAACCGCTCAACGCCAGGTTCGATACCCGTAATCTGGATCAGGTGCCACCGATCCTTGGCAAGCGTCGCGGTCGACGTGGCGCGAAGTTTCCAAAAGGGGTGATAGGCGGCGGCGACTAGTAAGCGTCCGCTGCTTGGAACGGTCCGGAGATCAATATCGATGTTTCCGGCAGCGAAGTTGACGCGCGCATCTGCCGGCTGCATTTGATCGGTCATCACCCAACTGTCGACCGGATCCAAAACTTCAAGAAACTGGTACCGTTCAATCTGATAAACCTTGGTAAAGGGCGTGGTGCGCGCGAGCGGTTCGGCGGTAGCGGGCTCGACCGCCACCACCAGGTTGCAGTTGTTGCGGCGCATGGCCGCGGCAACATAGTCGGCGACATCCTCGGCGTCCTCGGAGTTGTCCGGCGAACGATCAATCCGGCGAAAGAACAGCGTTCCAAATTGACTTTGCGTGTAGCGGCCCGAAGCAAACGGCACCACGCCATAAGTTGCACCCAACTGCGGGAGTCCGGTTTCTTTGGCCGTAAGTGCCAACACGTGAGAGTTCACCAATTGCCCCGAGTATCGCGCCATGAATGTATTCTGCAGGTAAACGCGGGCGTCGCTGGACCGGTTCTCTCTAAGCCAGTCCCACATCTCGCGAGTATGCTTAACCTCTTCCCCGTCAATCGGCGGCACCCGATCCCGAAGCGGTCCCGCTGCGAACCCACACACCGCAACGCTGGCAATCGCCACGGCTACAACTGGCAACCGGCTTTCCCAACGTCGTCCTAGCCACGCAGCCAGGGCTAGCGCAAACGCCACCCGAACCACCGCGAGCAACCGCCACGGCAGCGGCCCCATTACGTGCTTGTCCACAAATGGCAAGACAAACAACAGCAACGTCAACAACACCAAAGCGGTCAACATCGCCAGAGCGGGAGCATCTTGTCGTCGCAGAATTTTTGGCGCCGCGAGCAATGCCCCTCCCGCCAGCGCCGCTGTAAAAACGGTCATTGTTAGGAAACCGGCGTCGACGGTGTGAATTTCGCCCTTAATCAGCTCGACGCCATCGGTGGGCATCAGCAACCGCATAAGAACGGCACTCGGAGAAAGTGTTACCGGTATGATGTTGAGGTGATCGCCAATCAGCGCGACGGCCGGCAACCAGTAGGCAGCGCTACCGGCAAGCGTCAGGACCAGGACCAGCGGCAAGCGCCAGCGGGTAGCGCGGACGGCGGGCGGCACCACAAAGCGCAGCGCCAGCAAAATAACCAGAGGGTAAAAGATGAACAGATGTGTCAGTGCGGCCAGCGATCCGACCGCACCGGCCAATGCCGTGCGACGCCATGTGGTTAAATCGTCGCATAGCTGCCAGAGCCAAACTAACAGACCAAGCGCGATGCCATACGTCCACATCCCGCCGGTTGCGGAACTGATTCCGACGACTGCGGCAGGTTGCACCAGTACCAGGGTTGCCGCCAGCAGCGCCATTGCGGTTGACGCATATCGACGCGACACCAAAAAAATCGCTAATGGCGGCGCCAGAACTCCCAACCACACGAGGGCCGGATAAATCGCCTCGGCGCTTCCCAGCAAACGGGTGCACCAGGCGGCAAGTCCGTACCAAAGCGGCGAGTGCAACGAGCCCAGCGGGGCGCCGGCCCAAGCAACGTCCGACCAACCTCGGTAGGCATCAAATGCCAGCGAATGGAGTTCTGCGAGGTGCGCAGGATTGTCCAGGTAGGTAAACCAACCGTGTCGCAGGACCGGCCACGCAACAACCGTGACTCCCGAGAAAAGGCCCAGGATCGCGACAAATAGCGATTTAGTCTTATCGGTCAACCGCGATAACCTTACGCGTCCGCGGCGAAAGGTAGACGGTAACCGGAGCACTCCAGCCTTCGCCGCGATCCACCCGCAGGTCTATACCGACAAACTTGTCGCTGGCCGACGCCAACGTCTCGTTTAGAATATCCGCGGGAATGACACATTGGGCCAGCTCGTGCCAACGACCTTGATTGTGTCGGTCGCGGTCGGCACTGGCCGTAAACAAGCGTGCCTCATAGCGTGGCGTCGTTCCGGGGTAGGTGTGGTATTTCTGGCCAAGATCGCTAAACGTAACCGCCTCGCCTTGCCAGACAAAAAAGTCCAGCGGCGCGATACGATCAAAGTATTCACGCGTAATCTTGTCGCGGCGCTCACCCAAGACGCGCGCCATGTATTCTGCCGACCCCTGAAGTCGGTATCCGCCTTTGGCCACAATCGCGCGCAGATGTTCGTCGGTAAACGCGCCGACAATCTTTGCGGCCCAATATCCATCGCGGTTTGTCGCGTTAGCGAACGCGGTGTTGGTTTGCAACGGATTAAACTTGTGCGGTTCGTAGATGTCGCTAACAAAAAAGCCGACCTCCCTCTCCAGGCCTGGCGGCGGAGCCTGATTGCGCCAGGGATCTTCGCGCAAACCAAGGGTGAATGTTCGCGCCAACTTCGCCGACCAGTCAATTGTGTACTCGTAACCATACTTAGGCACAGGTCCGCGAGCCCCGGTACCCAGGGTGCTCGCGAAATCAATTAGATAGTGCCGGACAAACGATCTGCCGTTTTCGGTTACGTACATGTCGAGTGAGTTGTGCTGCTTGGTGTCGTAGTGATTGATCCAACTCGCAATGATCATCAATCCGCGAAGCTCACGGCGGTGTTCATGGTCGAAGGTGTCGTTGGGATCGTCGTCGCGGCGGCCATAGTAATTGAACGGCCCCATGTACTCTCCCGCGAGGAATTTGCTCGCAATCGACAGGTAGCGCCCGTCGGGGAGTTTGTCTACCCGGGCAAGGATGGCGTCAAGGTCGGCGTCGGTCATCGCGCGCTTCTTGCCGTTGATATCACGAACCTGGGTATCGGAACCCAACACCAGGTCGTCGCGACTAAACGTTACCACGAAGTCTTCCGGCGTGTTGTATCCACAGGCATATAACAGGAGATTGGAAATGACTGCCGCCGCGCTGGTCATTCCTAAGTATCCGGGCGGGTCAAACTTGATCACGTAGACCTGACCAGTCGCGTCGGTAATGTTGAACCCGGGCGTAACACCCTGAGTCTTTGCGCTTACTACTTTCCACGGTTGCGACCGGTCGGGGCCGACTCCCTCGCCCGGGCCTTTAGCTACCTGCGCGGGGGTCAGCGAATGCATACCAATACGATTGGTAAACCACGACGAGTTAAGTACCTCATCGAACGCGTTAACGTTGGCTGCAGGCAGAACCGGGTCACCGCCGAAGGGAACACTGAGTTTGCGAAGCCCCCGCACCGGATTAAACATTCGCTGGCGCGGAAGCAGCACCGCGTCTTTCGCTTGATCCCATGCCAGGTTAGGGTAACGAGGTTCTGGTTTCGCAATGTGGTTGCGGTCGTTTTCGTACCAGGCCACAGGGACATCGGACAGCGGCTCGCGCGCGAACACCTCGCCGCCAAACAGCACCACCACCGCGATCGACAGCGCCGTGATTCGCAACGCGACCGGCAGGCGGCTAACGGAGAACAGACTTGTCGCGACCATTGAACAGCCCTCCTTTCGCGTACTGGAACATCTGTTCGGCGCCGAGACGCACTACCCACTCTTCTTCGCTCCACCCAATGTCGAGACGACCAACGAATCCACGCGGTGTCGCAAAACGCCAACCCACACCGTACGACGACTGCAGATCGCCGGTTTCAAACGCCTTCGAGGCGACCTGGCCGACATCGGTAAACAAGAACATATCGAGACCAATCCCCCCAGCCTGTCGATACGCCCACCAGGGAAACCGATACTCCGCCGTAAAGACGGTTATCGACTCATCACGCCATCGAAAATCGCGGAACCCACGCATCAAGTCGGGCTCGTCGTTGGTCATGAGTCGTTGGAACGGTATCGCGGTGTCGTCAGATTCGTTGGTGACGGTGTTGCTAACCACCCGCAGGGCAAGCGCACGCTCCTGGTGCCACAGGCCGATAAACGTTTCGGCGTTGATCCTGACTGCAGAAAACTTTACGTTGTCATCGCGCCCTTCAAACCACGAATACTTTATGCTCAAAACAGAACCGGTCTCGGGACGGCCCGTGTCATCGGTCGAGTCGTACTCCAGGCCGATGCTACCGGTGACGCCTTCGGACCGATAGCTGTATCCAAAAGGCCGATCGGCGGAATCAAACTTTGCCTCTAACGGAGTATCGCCATCGTCGTCCGGGCCTCGTGTCCCCACACTCGAATACACAGCACTGGCTTCCAGCGAAACGTCCCCGACTAGTACCCGATGGGCGGACAACCCTCCCCACGCTGTTTCCTGCGTATAAAAGGATTCGTTCTCCTCCAACGCGGACGGCCCGATTCCAAAGTACCGAGCGCGCGGACGCAGTCGATAGCCGACGCCCCACTCGAACCGCGTCGGTTGTCGATCGCGAATCAACATTCCGACAGAATAGTCTTGGGTGTTGGTCACCGCGTAGTTCGTGCGCAGCTTGAATCGGTTGTTCTGGCCAAACAGTTCGTTGTGGTACAGGGAGACGCCCGCGCCGAAACCGGTCAGTCCCCCGGCTCTAAAGTTAGCGAGAAAACCGTAGGGCACCATGCGGGGACCGAACAGCCGTTTGAAGAACGGCAGGACCGGGGATTCGTCCAAATAGATGTATGCGGCGCCCACCCCCGCAAAGGTCAGGCGAAGTGGAATTTCAACGATGTAGTAGGGCAACAAAAAGGGATACTCCCACGCCGGTCGCTCGGGATTGGTTACGGTGACCGAGTTGGAGTCGTTGGGCGCCGGAATCGGGCCCCAAAAGCTCATTGTGTCGGCAGCCTGCGGAGCGCCGCCGCCAATGCCGGGGGTTAGAACCATGAGCGCCGCCAGCAAGGCGGCGCCCACAGAGCACAACAATTTTTGCATGATCTAACCGGAAGTCGTGTCGTCAATCTTAGCGGCTTTGGCATCACGCATGATGGCCTTTATGCCATTTTCACACGACGACTCGGAGTTGTACATTTCGCTCGTACCAATGACACGATGATTAGCAGCTTTGAGGTTAAAGAACCATTTGTTGCTGCGAGACTTTTTGCGATCGAAGCGCGCGTTGGCTTTACAGTTGGTTTTTACCGAAGCAATTCCATTCTTGCAGGCCGATTTGCTGGTGTAACCTTCGCTGGCCAGAATCGGCTCGCCGTTCTTGGCGCGAAGTCGAAAACGAAATTCGCCCCTTTTATCGGTATAGATCTCGAACTTGGGATTCTTCACGAGCTTGGTCCTTCCTGGTTATAGGTCGTGTGAGAATCGAACCCTAGTTGCGCAAAAGTGTAGCAACGGACTCCCGGTCTTGCCAGAGCGTTTTTTGGGGCGGCGACGAGTTCCGACTCGACTGGACATCGCGGCGGGCAAGACAAGAAAAGGCCAGCACGGTGGCTGGCCTTGGAAGAAAACTATGTGGGTCGGGGCTACACTTTTGGGACATAGACGAATGCATTCCCCTCGCCGTAGCCAGCCGGAAAAGGGTTCGCTGTGGTGGCGAACGAAGTTAAAGAACTTGCCAAGGAAACGGCAAAAGCAACCGAAGATATTTCGCAGCGGATTGAATCAATCCAAGACGACACCAAAGCTGCCGTAGATGCCACCGCTGCGATCGCGGAAATCATCGGTAAGATCAATGAAATTCAAACCACGATCGCCGCCGCAGTTGAAGAGCAGACAGCTACCACCAATGAAATCGGTTGCACCATGGAAGAGGCAGCCAAAGGGACCGCAGAGATCACCAGTAGCATAACCGGTGTCGCCAGCGCATCGGACGAAACCACTTCGGGCGCGAAAGACGTGAACGCCGCGTCAAGCGAGCTCGCAACAATGGCGGCGGCCCTGCAAACGGCGGTGGGTAAGTACCGGTACTAGTTAGCGCCCACGCTTGTTTAACGATGGAGGTCCGAACAATGGGTTCGGGCCTCTTTTTTTCTCACGCTTTCGTATCGCGTGCGATATGACATCACTTGAACGGCCACGCAGGGAACCCAGGTTGGGTAACTGGTGGACATTGAGTGTGACATGAACTGGAAGTAGATCGCCTGAGCGCTTAAGTCATTGCAAAAAAATGGTGCGAAGGGACGGAATCGAACCGCCGACACGGGGATTTTCAGTCCCCTGCTCTACCGACTGAGCTACCTTCGCACCATCAAATCTTTGGCAGAACCGGATACTACGAAAAAGCCCCGTCGGCCGTCAACCGCCAATTACACCAACGGCTTAGCAACACGTCGTGTCACCAAGCCATCGATGTTCATCCCGCCTGGACGCTCTTCAGTGCCCTATTTCAAAAGGACCATCTTTCGGGTGACCACGGCATCGCCCGACCGCAAACGATAAAAGTAGATTCCACTCGCGACGCTCGCTCCGCGTGAGTCCACACCGGTCCAGACCATGTCGTGACGACCCTCCGCCACGAAGCCATTGACCAACTCCACAACTCGTCGGCCCGACACATCGTAGATTGTCAGCGAGACCTGCGCGCCACCCCGCGGAACATTGAAGGGAATAACGGTCGTTGGGTTGAACGGATTCGGAATGTTCTGCATCAACTCGAACCTGTCCGCAACCACCGGCGTCGGTGGTGAACTGGAGACGAGATCATACGCCAACATGAACGGTGATAACGACGAGGTCACGCCGACCACACGATCACCCGCCGTATCGACACTGGTCGTAATGTCGACCCACGCGCCGCCATCGTAGTGGAGCAAGCGCAGCCCGTTTTCGGGGACTGGCAGTCCGACCGGATCGTAGGCCAAACGAACTTCCACGTTGCCGGTGTAAGTTGCGTCGGTGTCGATGTCGTAACATATCGAATCCACCAGCAGGTAGGCGCCAGGAACAGCCGGACACGAGCCCGCAGTCCCCGCGCTGACCGTGGTAACGCCACCGCCACCCGTGATTTCATCAAAGGTAAGAATCGCCGGCGTGTTACCTGCGCCGTCTTCTACATCGACAACGACGTTTGTTCCCGTCGGCGAATTGGTGATTAATACACACGCGGATGTCTCCGACGTCCGAAACACCGACGACCCCATGCTAGCGAATTCCAATGTCGTCGCTGTCAAGTAGCGCCCGGCGATTGCCTCCGACCAGTCAACATCCTGCACAAACGCTCCAAACACGTTGACTGGTGTGACGTTGCCGGCTTCGGTCGGCTCAAGAAATACCGAGTAGTTTCCGGCGGCGCCGACGACGCTCATCGACTGCTCCGCCAGACCGACCCCGAGACTCCCGCAAGCGCGGTTGAGATAGTACGCTACTTCGTAAACACCACCGGCGGGCACATCGATGTTCCCGGTGACGGTCGTTACCCCGCCGCTACGCACCGCCGAGGCAAACACTGGCTTGTTGAGTTTCTGGTTTACGCCGCCGTCGCCGTCACCCGGATCGTTGGTGTCTACCCCATCGAGCCCAAGCTCAATCCCGATGCCGTTTGGGTGGTCAAACACGTCGTTGTTGGCAATACCTGCCCACTGGGTAAAGCCGCCGACGGCAGCAATGCCATGAGACAGGCTATTCGCCACCACATTGTCGGTAACCCAGGTGGTATCGCCCAGAACGGTGATGGAGTTATTGCTTACCCCATCGATGTTGATGCCGCCGTCGGTCTGACCGACGTTGTTTCCTTGTATGTTCGCACGACGACCAGAGCTATAGATGGGCGCAGTACTCGCGCCCGCGAGCGTGTTGCCTTCTCCAGGGT
Source organism: uncultured bacterium (assembly GCA_964588695.1). GTDB lineage: Bacteria > Krumholzibacteriota > Krumholzibacteriia > WVZY01 > JAKEHA01 > CAZPQK01. The sequence goes on along the minus strand of CAZPQK010000014.1, from coordinate 66,998 downwards.
TGGAACCTCCAATTGTGGTCCCTAACCCGCTGTTGCTAATTCCTCGATTGGCATCGGTGAAGCGGCTGTTGCCGTCGAGGGTTGTACCGATCCTATTACCGACAATCATGTTGTCATTGCCCGTGGATTGTACCCGCACCTCAAAGTTGTCGGCATTGGCAATAACGTTGCCGCCTTGCCCCGCAGATCCGATGACATTAGAATCGCCGGACAGATCGATATTGACTGGCGCCATCGGCGTAACGTTGGTGCTGCGGTCAACACCAATAATGCAGCCTTCAATGCGGTTGTCGTCTCCCGTAACCAGAATGTTCTCGGAGAGTGCTCTTGCAATGTGCATGCGGTCCTCCGGCAGGATTCCGCCAATCTGATTACCGTTACCGCTGATACTGATCCCGGTTTCGATATCGCTCGAGCCAATCGGTAGAGTCTGCTGGGTTCCCACGTAACAACCCGAAACGGTATTGTAGTCTCCCACAATAGAGATAGCAGTACCCTCGTCGATACCAGCCGAACCAAAATTGTTATAGAATGCAAGCCCCTTAACCACGCAGCTGTCAGTTGCGATTTGTAACCCGACAGGAACCGACAGCGTAGATTCTTCGATAACGATCGGGATGTTAGCGGTATTAACCTGCTTAAAAGTTGACGCATTTGGACTGGAGCCGGGCTGACTGAATCCATCAATGGTCATCTTCTTGGTGATGGCGGGCAATGGCGACAACAGACTGATACGGAACGGAGGAGAGCCAGAGAGGATTGCAAACGTCACACACACTTCCGCCGAGTCGGCATGCGCCGAGGCGAGTACATCGCGTAAAGAACCGGGACCACTATCGTTGACGTTAGTCACCTCGTAGGGCGCACTTAAGAACGTCAACGTCACATCGTCAATCAAAGGACCGTGCGAGTGACACTCGCCGGAGAATCCCAAAAAGCTAAAAGCGTTGCCCCCATCAAACACGAACACGCTTATCTGCATCTCGTCGACACCGGTCGCCGCAAGTTGGGTGAGGTCGTACTCGACGGTTGCCCAGTCGGTGCTTTCGTTGTAGTACAGCATCCCGTTACTCAGCCACTCGGACTCAACGCCACCGGTTCGATACCGGATCCGCCACCCGTGGAACACCAAAGCATCTACCGCGAGATCACGATACATATTCATCGACAATTGAGCTCGTGGTGAATCCACCGGCACCCAGGGCGAACGAACTTCGTTGTAAACGTACTCCCACGGATTTCCAAGATCGCCTTGCGGCGGGCCGTACGGCACGACCTGCTGACCGGGAAACCCGTTACATGTGTAGTTGTCCGGCGAGCCACTAAAGAAGCCCCAGAAGTTACTACTGTTGGGACTGCCGGTTTCCTGAACAACACCTGCCCCCGACACCAAGCCAGCGTAAGTCGCTTGGGTGGCCGCGGACCAGTCGCCGTCGCTGGTGGCGAGGTCATTCACCGCTTCCGCTTCAAAGTCTTGAAAATCGACAACGCCACTGTTGTCTGTGATTGTGAGGCTATCCACCAATAACGCGCCGCCCGAGGAAAGAATCGCGTCTTCATGGCTGAAACTTCCGTTGGTGTATACCGTGAATCGAAAGCGCACCGTGGCACCGATACTGTCGGCCGGAATAACTTCCGTTACCAACTCGCCGGATGCGCCCGCCCCGGCGACTACCCACGCTGCACGCCAACGATTGGTTACGCTAAGAACTTCTAGCGCAACGGCATCCGAGGAGTCGAGCAAATCGTAGCTGGCAAGAAATGAAATTGTCAGATCACCGCTGGTTGCATACGGAACCGATTCGAAAAACTGACGCCAGTCGTTACCGTATCCCGGAGCAGAATTGTAGTGATCGGTCTGCGGCGACGTTCCGCGCGTTCCACACCACAACGACTTTGTACCTTCAAGAGGTGCTAACGTCGATAGCCCAACAAAGTCATCGACATGAAAAAACGCCTCCTGGGTTAGCGCCGGATCGGTCCACCCTTGTGGGTCCGCCGCGCCGCCTCCGCCTTCGAAATCCCAAGAGTACACGGAAACCGTATCCAACTCGCTTGGCGTTGCTTGCGGACCCGCGAATGTGTCTTTGTCGGGCACCCCAGGCCCCGGCGCAATTTTATAGTCGGGAGATGGTCGAAAGATGAGCGGAGTGGCGGTGTCTATGCTGGCGCCGATACCGTAAACAGAGAGCAGCACGGCTATGAAGCTCAATGCCGCCACAGCATTGCGAAAGGTCATGAGGAGTCTCCAGGTCAGGATGGTACGCTGCTTACCCTTACCATCTTAACATACCCGTCCGGCATCAATTAGTTGGTATCCCGGGGTCAAAGTAAAAAAAAGCCAGGGCAGCCCGATTGGGCTACCCCAGCACGCGCCTAGGGAGGGATCGTGGCGCTAACTTTGGATCGGACCGGACAGTGTTGCGGGCCGACTACTTTGCCGGCGCAGGATCTAACAACTCGGTGATTTGGTCGAGCAATCCGTTCAGATCGAACGGCTTGTACAAACACGCGTCCGCTTTGGACCACGTGGACACAAACTCTTCACGCAACTCGTCGTCGAGCTTGCGGGCGGTGATCAACAGAATCTTAAAAGCATCCAACTTACCCGCTTCCATTTCTTCCTTGAGCACCCGGGATACTTCGTAGCCGTTCTTTCCCGGCAACATCACGTCGAGGACCATCATGTTGTAGTTGCCTGCGCGCGCTTTGCTCAACGCGGCCAGGCCGTCGTGTGCGGTGTCTACCTCGTAGCCGCGAAGTTCGAGACTGTACTTAATGGTATCGACAATGTCCTGCTCGTCGTCCACGAGCAGCACTCTCAAGCTATTCATGATCACGCTCCTAAGCGTTACGACTGTTTACCCCACAACTCGGCGAGGCTTTGCATCCCCGAACCCATGGCTTCGCGCGCCGACTCGGTAACCGCGCGACGCGCGGCTCCCAGGCGACGAGTCGCCAGGTTTACCAAACGAGCCAGTGACGCACCTTCGGACGGGCCGTCCGCTGTTCCCACCGCCAGTCCGTCAAGCATGTACGCACCGTCTTCGATTCGAACGGCGTGATCGTGCAAAAGCTGACCGACCTCGTGAGTTTCTTCGGGCTCGTTTACAACGGCAATTGCCAGGTGTTCGTTGATGGTCCACAAATGAAAACGCCTTCCATCGTCAATTGCGTCATCACAATTAACGACCGGCGTCATGGTCCAGGACGACGCAATGTCATCCCAGTGTTCTTGATGGGATTTGTAAAGCATGTGAACTCGCGTCGACGCTTCGCGCGCGCGTGCGTGCTCGATGAGGTCACGAATAGCGGCCAGACGGCGCAGCAGTCCCGCGGTACGGGCGTCCTTGGGAAGCGCGACCGTCACTTCGGTGCCGATTCCCAATTGGCTGTCGACAGTCAGCCAACCGCCCATCGCTTCGGTCAACCGCTTGGCGATGTTAAGTCCCAAACCACTTCCCTGGCCCGGTTGCGGCGCATCGTTGCGGAACCGCGAGAATAAGTCTTCCAGGTCGCTTCCCGACATTCCGATACCGTCGTCGGTTACGCGAATCTCAAACAGCGACGGTTCACCAAGAACGGCCCACGGCAGCAGTCGGTAAGACTCGCTGAGCGTTTCAATGCCAATGTCGGTGGCCGACACCGCTACGCGTCCGTTCTCGGGGGTGAACTTGATCGCGTTGTTCAGAAGATTCGCCACCACCAGTCCGACTTTCTCTTCGTCGATGTGGGCGGTACCGGCAACCCCATCGACGTCGAGTTCGATGTTAATGTGCTTCACATTAAAGACAGTCTTGAAGCTCTGGCACGTATCAGAAAGAAACGCCGCGACATCAGCGCGTTCGCGTTGGATTTCCAATGCGCCTGCGTTTAGCCGCGACACGTCAAGCACACCGTCGACCAGTTGCGTGAGTCGGCGAATACTGCGACCGGAAGTTTGGATGAACTTGCGCTGGCTTTCGGTTAGTTCTCCGGCCTGCTCGGACAACAAAATGTCCATGGAATGCTGCATCGCCGATAGCGGGTTCTTGATTTCGTGCGAAACCATCGACACCATCTCATCGCGCCACACCTCATGCTCGAGCCGCGGGCGATGATCGCGCAAATGCACCAGCCAAACGTCGCCGCCGCCCGGAAACCGTGCCAGATCGAGTGTGATGCCGCTGTCGCGGCCCCGAAGGTCGCGCAGGCGCTGGTTCCACACCGGTATCCCGTCGGTCAGCACCGCAGCGACTCGACGAACATCAAGCAGCCAGGTATTGTCGCGAGGGGTTAGTGTATGCACTCGGCCACCGCTTACGTCGAACGCCGCCCGCGCGCTGTCGTTGCACGCGACGATCGTCCCGTCAGCCTCGACCAGCAACAATGGGTCCCGGATGACGTCAAAGACGGGGCCAGTTAGTGTACGAATTTCCATGGCAAATGAATCCTTCCGCACCGGAAGCGCAAGGCGTATGCCATGACTCGCTGGCGACACATGGACGCGTAACGTATTATAAGATTGATAGTTACGGAAGATCTCGCGCAAGCCGGGAGTAACTGGGGGGTGGCTTGGGTCTGGACACTGGTCAAAAGCTTCCCAGTCGCTTTTGCTCGGGCTATTGAGGGTCGGCTACGAACCCTGTTCGCTGGTGGTCTGGCGGGTGCCGCGACGGTCACGCCCCTTGCGCCGCCGCCGATCACGAGAAGCGCGCCGATCGGAGTTGGCCGACATCGGGAACATGAAAAGCAAGATCGTCTTCCAACTGGCGGACGAGCGTATCAATACTTCGCCCTGGTGCTGGTGAATGATATCCGCGGCGACCGAAAGGGCGTTGTCGCTAGCGTCGTCGCCCTCTAGAAACGGCATAAACAGTCGCGAAAGCGCGCTACCGGGGAGGCCGGTACCGGTGTCGGCAACACAGACAACCGCTTTGTCCTTGGTGGTGGTGCACTCGACTAACACCTTGTCGCCTTCCACGACACTGGAGTTCAACACCCGGAGCACGTTGCGCATGGCCACGGCAATCGAATCGGGGTTCATCAACAGCGTCGGCCCCTGCGGTGGAACTCGCAGCGTGACACTGACGCCCGTCGGCGCATTAGGCTTCCAGTCGTTGGCGACACTCCCCACGATCTCGAACAGGTCCACCATCCGCTTGTTCGACTTAATTCGTTCAACGTCGGAACGCACCTCTTCATAGTCGCGCTCGATGCGATCCAGGTACTCGTTCAGTCCCCCGATAATCGCACCATCGGCCGGCGGTTCGGTATCGGCCACACCGTGTTCTTCCAGATACTCGCGCAGCCCGCGCAACTGGGTCGAAAGCGTCTGCAGAAAGTCCTCCGAGCGACCGGCGACTCGCCCGGTGGCCTTCTCGGTGGCCAGTTGCACTTGCACCTGACGCAGGACCGACTGACTGCGCTTTAGTTGGCGCGACTTGCTAATTGCCCCCAAACGCTCACCGATCTGGGCAGCGCATAATTCAAAAAACGAAACATTGCGCGACTCCAGCTGCACGCGCTGCAACCGATCGTTTGCTCCGACGTAGATTCCTATCGCTCCATAACACTCGTCGCCCGCCATGAGCGGCGTCGCGTAGAAGCAACGTATCTTTCCCATCGCGTCGGCCGAAACCAGTGGATGGACTGCATCGCCGGCAATCGCTTTGCCCAGACCTTGCGCCCGATCCAGAATCCCTTCAAACACTTCACCGATTTCAATGTCGGTGTCGTCTGCGTCCAGAGAATACTCGTCGACCGACTTAATGTGCGTCGTTTTGCTGCGCACTGTGTCTTTCAAGAAACAGCCGGCGCCATCCATCGAGCGACAAACCATCGACAGAATAAGATTGGCGGCGTCATTGAACTTGTCGCTGTCGTGTACGTCGCGCAACATTTCCTGCAGCTTGCGCATTATGCGGAACTTGCGTTGATTGTCGGCTTCGGCCATAAGACGCTGCAACGCACCGCCAGCGTGCTGCACCAGACTACTCACCAACGAGACATCGTCGAGAGTTATACGCTGATGGGTAAGCGCGTTGTCCGCAGCAAGAACGGCCGTGACGCGGCCATCGTGCACCAACGGAAACGCGACGTAGCTGGACGTACCGAAGAAACCCAGGAAGGGGTCGGTTCGCAAGTCGGTGGAACTGTCGGTTGCGTGGATGGGCTGTTGAGATTCGATGCAGCGAACGACCGCCGATCGCTGCCAGTCCAGGGGAAGGCTGAACGTTCGGGTCTTGATGGTGAGGGCGCTGCTTTCAATCTCCTCGTAGTTGGCAAATACCTGCCGCGCCAACTCGGCGAAAGATTGATCGTCGGTGTTGCCCGGCGCGAGGCCCGGATCGAAACCGGCCGTCTGGTTCGCCGCCAGGTGGCCGCGCACCACACGATCGCGGTCGTCGACAAGAAGGATAAAGCCGCGCTCAAATCCGATATGCCGCCACGTCGTACAAAACGCGAGCAGCATTTGATGCACTTTCCCCACGCTTTCAGCGTCGGGGATCACCTGCAACATGCGGAACAGCGAGGCGAGCTCGGAGATCGTTTGAGAAGTCTTATCCATAGATGGCACGTGCGCTTCCTGCTAGCACAACAGGAAAGGGCAACGATTGTGCCACCGGTTACGCGTCGTAACCTTCCGGGTTGCGGAGTCTCCAGTCGTATGCCGACCTGATGATGCTTTCGAGATCGCTATGTTGCTTGTGCCACCCCAAAATATCCTGTGCTTTCTGCGAAGAGGCCAGTAACGCGGGCGGATCCCCCGGTCGACGGTTACCAATGCGAAAATTGACCGACTTGCCGGTAATCTTTTCGGCGGTTTTAACCACCTCCAGTACCGTAAACGGCGTATCGCTCCCCAGGTTCAACGAGCCAGAAAAGCCGCGATCCATCGCGGCAAGCGCGCGGGCGTGGGCATCGGCCAGGTCGACCACATGAATGTAGTCGCGAATACAGGTACCGTCGGGAGTGTCATAGTCGTCGCCAAAAATGGTGAACTCATCGCGAACGCCACGGATGGTATCCAGAACAATGGGAATCAAGTGACTTTCCGGGCGGTGGTCCTCGCCCAGCACATCGGTGCTGCCGCCAGCATTAAAGTAGCGAAGCGCAACAAAACGGACTCCCCACGCCGCGTTGGCCGCGCGCAGAATTTTCTCCACCATCAGCTTGCTCTCGCCGTACGGGTTTTCGGGACGGGTTACCGCGTCTTCTGTTATCGGAAGTCCATCGGGAGCGCCATAAACTGCCGCGCTCGACGAGAATACAAAGCGTTCGATCCCGGCGCGCTGCATTCCCTCCAATAAGGAAACCGTTCCGGCGACGTTGTTGTTGAAGTACATCAGCGGCTGTTGAACCGACTCTCCGACCAGCGAGAGAGCGGCAAAGTGAAGTACGGCATCGGCACCGCGAAGCGCTTCGTCCACGCTCTCGTCGTTGCGTATGTCCCCCTCGACAAAGCGAACGTCTTTGGAGATGGCGCTTCGATGGCCGGTGTTCAGATTATCCAGCACGGTGACATCGTGACCGCGCTGCAACAACGTGTGAGTGACGATTGACCCAATGTATCCGGCGCCGCCGGTGACGCAAAGCTTCATTACTTCCCTGCCGAGTTAAGTTTGCGCAAATAGCTTCCCGTCTTGGAGCCTCTGGTTCGGGTTACTTGCGCCGGCGTACCCGTCGCCACTACCGTTCCGCCGTCGTCGCCGCCCTCCGGACCGAGATCGATAACGTAGTCGGACTGCAGAATCACCTGTGGATTGTGTTCAACCACAATAACTGTGTTGCCACCTTCCATCAACGCGCGCAAAACATCGATAAGGGTCTCGACATCGTCGACGTGCAAACCCGTGGTCGGCTCGTCGAGAATATACACACAACCGCCACCAGAGTTCTCGCTCAGTTCTCTAGCAATTTTCATGCGTTGCGACTCGCCACCCGAAAGGGTCGTAGACGGTTGGCCCAGGCGTAAATACCCCAGGCCCACTTGCTGCAACACCCGCAACTTGTCGGTCAACCCCTTGAAATCCGCAAAATGCACAATGGCGTCGTCGACCGTAAGCTCCAGCACTTGCGCGAGGTTAAGACCGCGATAGGTAACTTCCAATGTATCGCGATTAAACCGTTGCCCGTCGCAAGCACTGCAGCGGACAAACATGTCAGCCATAAAGTGCATCTCGACGCGCTCGTAACCCATCCCCTCGCATTTGTCGCAGCGTCCCCCGGCCACGTTGAAGCTAAACCGACCGCCAACATAACCGCGTTTCTTAGCAAGCTTCTGCGAGGCGTACACATCGCGAATGGCAGCAAAGGCCTTAATGTAGGTAATCGGATTTGAGCGGGGGGTTTTGCCGATTGGAGATTGATCGACCAGCAGCACGTCGCGTACCTGCTCGCGCCCTACGACGCCGTCGTAGTCGTGCGCACGAAACTCTCCCTCGCCGCGCAACGCGGCGTGAAGCACATCGCACACCAACGTACTTTTCCCGGAGCCGGAGACCCCGGTAACCGAAGTAAAGCGCTCCAGGGGAAACGCGACGTCGACGTTTTTGAGATTGTTCTGGCGAACACCCTTCAGTTCAACCCAGTCCTGTGGTCGCGTCGATTTCGCCGCTTTGCTCCGCGGTGGAAGGCCGTGTCTCAAGTACTTCATCGTGGTCGACGCGCCATTGGCCTTACCGTTCACCGGCCCCTGGTACACAACTTCGCCGCCGTGTTCTCCAGCGCGCGGACCTAGGTCCACCACAAAGTCGGCTTCGCGAATAATATCCAGGTCGTGTTCCACAACGACCACCGTATTCCCTCGTTCGCGCAGTTCGCGCAGCACGCCGATAAGGCGATCGGTGTCGCGAGGATGAAGCCCTATGCTGGGCTCATCCAGGACGTAAAGTACATCGAGCAGATTTGACCCCAAAGAGTTGGCCAGGCTGATGCGCTGGGCTTCGCCGCCCGAAAGTGTCTTGGTTAACCGGTCCAATGTTACGTAGTAGAGACCGACGTCCAGCATGAATTGCAGTCGGGAGGTCAGTTCGTGTACCACATCGCCCACCACGTGCGCTTGTTTCTTGGTCAGCTTGAGCCTGGCTACAAACTCCAGCGCGGCGGCGGGCGTCATCGCGGCAACTTCGCGAATAGAAAGGCCGCTGATTTTTACGTTGTAAGCTTCTGGCCGTAGCCGCCCACCTTCACACGTTCGGCATCGGCGATAGGCCAGGTAGCGGCGCGTGAAAAATCGCGCGTACTTTTTGTAGGTCTTGGCGCGCAAGTTCTCCAGAAACGGAAGTACGCCGACAAAGTCGCCTTTGCCTTCCATAATCATCTTGCGACTTTTCGCTGGCAGGTTTTGCCAGGGAATGTTCATCGAAATCTTTTCTTTGCGGCAAAAGCGAATCAACTCGCCGTAAAAATACTCAAACTTCTCAGACGACCACGGTTCGATGGCGTGTCGGCGCAGCGAGTTTTCCGGTTCAGGCACGATCAGATTCTCGTCAAACTCCATCCGATCGCCAAAGCCGCGGCAATCGGGACAAGCGCCGTAGGGCGTATTAAACGAAAATAGAATTGGACGCGGAGGCTCGAACTCCATCCGGCAGATTTCGCACCGAAGGTGGTTGGAATAACCAACCTCATCTCCGCCATCAACGTCGAGAATCGTTACCGCTCCCCCGGTTAAGTCGTACGCCTTCTCAATCGAATCCAGGATTCGAGCACGGCGAGAGTTTTCGACTGTCGTTCGGTCGACAACCACCGTCACCGACGTCATCGTACCGTAACGCTTTCGCGGTAATGCATCCGCCTTGTGCATTTCACCGCCAATCAAGAAACGCGTATAGCCCTCCTGAGCCAGATCAAGCATTCGTTGCCTGGCGGTTCCGGCGTCCACCGCCACTTCCGCAAGAATAACAACGCGGCGATCTGCCATTCGCTTTAGTACGGCCCGAACGGCGGCGTCGGCTTCGTGGCGATGCACCTCGCCGTGACCGTTGGGACAGTACGTCCGGCCAGCACGGGCGAAAAGCAATCGCAGGTAGTCGTATATTTCGGTGGCGGTCCCAACCGTCGAGCGTGAACTGCGGGTTGTATTCTTTTGCTGAATCGCAATTGATGGGCTGATTCCCAGAACGTCGTCGACGTCGGGCTTGCCGATACGTTCAAGAAACTGCTTGGCGTAAGTCGAAAGCGACTCGATGTATCGACGTTGCCCTTCGGCATACAACGTGTCAAATGCCAGGCTCGATTTCCCGGAACCTGACACGCCGGTAATGACCGTCAAAGCACCGCGCGGAATCTCAAGGTCGATATCCTTAAGGTTGTGTTCCCGGGCACCTCGGATAACGATTTTATCGAGCATAGATGATCGTCTTCTAGCTGGGGATTACCGGCTTACCGCAAACTTCAAATTTATCCACTATTTCGCTCGCAGGCAAGAAACAAGTCCGGTTTTCCACATTAAAGGCCCCTTGAGCCACACGCAGCGACCCGTTATGCTGGCGCGATGCCCGATGGATTAAGAATTCAAAAAGTGCTCGATCTGATCGCGACGTTAAGAGGTCCTAACGGCTGTCCGTGGGATCGCGAGCAGAAGCTTTCCGACGTTCTGTCCGACCTGGTGGAAGAGTCATACGAACTGCAGTGGGCGGGACAACAACAGAATGAAGCCGAACTCAAGGATGAAATGGGTGACGTTCTGTTCTTGTTGTGCTTTGCGGTGTCGGTGGCCCGGGATGAGGGGCACGAGTTTACCGTCGACGAACTGGCACAGCATGCCCACGAAAAGATTAAAAACCGTCACCCTCATGTGTTTGGCGACGATCGTGCAGCAACTGCAGAGGAAAGCATCGTTCATTGGGAGCGGATGAAGGCAGCCGAACGCGCGGCCAAGGCCCCGGACGCGAGTGTGTTTACCGATATGGCTGGCAACCTCCCTCCACTGCGTCGCGCGGAGAAGATTCAGGAGCGAGCCGCGTCGGTGGGATTCGACTGGTCACAGGCGAAAGATGTTCTGGCCAAACTCAAAGAAGAGATTAACGAGCTCGACGAAGTAGTGGAAAGCGGCGACCGTGCACGAGTTCAGGACGAACTAGGAGACGTGTTGTTTTCGGTCGTTAACCTTGCGCGGTTCCTGAAAGTCGATCCCGACAAATCACTCAATCAAACGTCACACAAATTCGTTTCACGTTTTCGACATATGGAGTCTTTGATTCGCGACGAAGGCAAGGCTCTCCCCGACATGACGCTCGCAGAGATGGACGTTTTTTGGGAGCGAAGCAAGCGCGAGCTCGGCTAATCAACGCCAAACGCAGAAAGGGCCCCGATTGCTCGGAGCCCTTCCCTTTTGTCCAGCCACGGATTTTTTTTGTCTCTAGTTAAGTCGACGGAACTCGATGCGTCGGTTTTCGGCGCGACCTTGCGCGTTCGAGTTGGATGCGATCGGCTCTTCTTCGCCAACACCTACTGCCTGTAGACGCGACGCGTCGATACCGGCGTTGATCAAGTATTGTCGAACCGACTCGGCACGCTTCTGTGAAAGCTCCAGGTTGAAGCTGGCCGGGCCCTGACTGTCGGTGTGCCCGCGAATCTCGACCCGAACTTCTGGGTACGCCTGCATGCTGCGCACCACTTCGTCGAGAATTGCGTGCGAGTCCGGCGTCAGTGCCGCGCTGCCGCTTTCAAAGTTCACGCCTTTGAGAACGAAGCGTTCCTGAATCGGCTTCTCGTCCGGACAACCGTCTTCGTCCTCGTAGCCGTTAAATGACTCCGCGGCGTTAGGACAATTGTCGGTGTCATCGGGAATACCGTCGAGGTCGTTGTCCAGGTCCGGACAACCGTCATCGTCCTGGTAACCATCGATGTCCTCGGCCTGCAGCGGGCATCGATCGGTGTCATCACTGATACCGTCGTTGTCGCTGTCTTTGACCAGATCCGGGCAACCGTCCTCGTCGTTGTCGCCGTCAAAGTCCTCGGGCTCGCCCGGGCAACGGTCGTCCTTGTCGGCAATGCCGTCCTGGTCGTTGTCCAGATCCGGGCAGCCGTCTTCGTCCTCAAAGCCGTCAAAGTCTTCGGCCAGATCGGGACACGTGTCTTCAGCATCGGGAATCCCGTCGCCGTCGTTGTCCAGGTCAGGACACCCATCGTCATCCTGAAAACCGTCAAAGTCTTCCGGATCGGTCGGGCAACCGTCCTGTTCGTCCTTCACGCCGTCCTTGTCGGTATCGGCGGGAATAATCTCGGCGGTCTGTCCAATGGTCATCCAAATTCCCCAGTCGGGGGCGTTAATGATGGATGGCTCGTCGCCGGAATTAAGGTTGATGTCGCCGCCAAACTTAAGCGACGAACCCGACGTCGACAGAAACTCGATGCCCGGCGACAGCGTTAGCGTGTTCTTGCTAAGCCCAGTGGCGTCGGGAAAGAAGTCGGTCGGATTGAGGCCGTCGAGGTCGACATTGAGCAACTGCTCCCAGTTGAACTCGACAAAGAACGCTACCGTAGGTGCGGGAAATTCCAGCGCGGCGTTAAACACGAACGCGTCGTTATAACTGTTGCTTTCGCCGTCAGGAACCGCAGGGTAACCCGGCGGGTTAAAGCCCGACGAGTCCGGAAACTCCGGATTAAAAATCCCATAGCCGTCGGTTTCGTTGCCATTGAGGCGCATTCCACCGTTAAGGTGAACGCGCGTCGGCACGAAGCTGTCGAGATTGGTAAAGTCCAACGTTGCCAACCCCATAAACAGCATTTCAGTTTCACCAGTGGTAAACCCACGATCTTCGTTACCGGTGGGAAAGCCAAAAGTACCCAACGCCGCCAACTTGAGGTTGTCGGTGGGTAGCGGGATTCCAATCTTCGCAGTTACTTCGGTGTCGCCGAGCCCACCGCGAGTGAGGGTTTCCAGTTCGGAGTGATCTCCTTCGTCAGCAATACGACGAACCCAATTGCGAACATCGATGCTGGCCGCCAGCTCAACGTAGTCGTTAAGCCCGTAAGTCAACGACAGGCGCGAAATGAAAAACCAGTAATCGACTGTCGCGTCCGCCAACGAACTGTCGGCGGCGGGAAAGAATCCACCCGCCGTTAGTTGCTGGTCGGTGAGGGTCTGCCAGTGGGTTCCCAACTGAAAGTTGAGATTCCCCTGACCGATGGTGTCGGCGGATTTCGTGCGCAGCAGGCCTCGCGTACCGTTGTACGAGACGCCAGCAAACGACACCGCTACCGTCGTCGCCACCAGAGCGACGGCGAGCAATGACGTTATCGAGCCGCGCACTTTGCCGTGGCTGAAAAACATGTCTAGAGACTCCTTTCTGACCGCTTTTGGTCCGGAACTACCTAGTCAGCAAGATCAATTCCAAATGAGCCAACGAGTTAGCTCATCCGGTGGATCATTCGGGGCTGCGTATTGGACACCGGCAAAGCGCGCCAGGTCACAACTAAGCGTCGGCGCTGCCCTCGGTTTCGGATTGCGGCGAATCCACGGAACTTGTTGTGTCTTCGGAAGATGCGGTGCTGGTGGGTTCGTCGGGACGCTTACTTTCGTCCACGTAATTCATTCGCAGCTCAAACAAGACTTTTGACAGAAATTCCTCTTCATCCGTGTCCCGATTCCCAGACGTTTTCGCTTCCAGCATTTCCAATAGCGATATCGTCCCCTTAGCCTGGTCCAGGTCACGATCGGTCTCGCCGGTCATGGGATTGACCAACTTACCAAGTTGCTGCATTGCGGCCATTTGTAGCATGGCAACGAGCTGAAAAAACAAAGACTTATGCAATTCTTCGGTCATAAGGTTCTGGGCGGGATTATGGAAAACGTTTAATGACGGTGTCAAAGAAATTCTCAACCGGAAATCCGGCAACTCGTTCGATTACAACGCGTCACGGCAGCTTGACACAAAGAAGAACCTCGCGGGTGTAGTCGCGTCGGGGTTGAATAGCTGATGAGTCTGTGCCGCGGAAAAATGTACCGAATCCCCCGCAACAAGCACCTGTACACCGGTTTCCAGCTCCAGGTGCAACGTTCCTTCCAACAGCAGGAGCGCTTCGCAGCCGTCGTGCAGGTGGGGGCTCTCCGGTCGTCGGGCACGGGGAGACAGCGTGATCATACTGGCGTCAACCTGACCGCCGGGAATGCCCGGGGTTAGTCGCTCGCGCGTACCCGCCTTGTCGGGCAACGACTCGCGAAGCCGATCGGTCGACCGTACCACGCTCACATCGCCCAACTCCTCTTCTTCCAGAAAATAGGCGGGATCGCGCCCCAAGGCGCCAGCCAGTCGCAACAATGCTTTTAGCGTTGGTGTCGTCTTTCCGCGTTCGATTTCGGAAATGTGAGTCGCCGAAATGCCAGACTCCGACTCGACCAGCTTAAGCGTTAGCTTTTGTGACTCGCGGGTTCGTTTAAGACGACGCCCCAGTTCGGCCTGATCGAAACCGCTCACCTCTACCACCGCCCCGCGGGTGTCGTCACCAGCACAGCTTCGGCAGACTCGGCGCCCCGATTCGTAACCCGGCAACGCGCCGTGCCGTCCATGTGGACCGAGTCCCCAGTATGCAGCGACACCGTCGTACCCGCGCGTTCCAGATCGATGCCGCCGGAAAGCACGTACAAGAAGGTCTCACCCGGGAATAACTCAACCGCCGTATCCGATTCGCCGGGCCGAAGCGCTAACTTGACCATGGACAAGTTTCCGTCTCCAACGGGAGCGGCCAGGCTGGTGAATGTGGCCCCGCTCGCCTGATTGATCCAGTTCGCGCGTGCGTCGGCGCGGCTAACCGCAACCCGGGGCAACCCGTCGCTGCGTAGCAAATCTGCCGCACCGCAATCCAGAGCGCGAGCAATGCGCACCAACGCACCAACAGTTGGCGAGCTCATCCCGCGTTCGATTTCGGAGATATGTGTGGCCGAAACTTTAGCTTGGAGCTCGACATCTTTAAGCGTTAGTTTCTTTTGCAGCCGCCGCAGCTTAATGCGTTCGCCCAGCGTTTTTGGATCGGGCATTACACTTTCCCTAAGTATCTTCCAAGTGCTGTCAACAATGCCGCCCAATTATTTGATGATCAGTACGTCGTGTCAAGGCGGAGTGGCAAAATGAAGGTCATCATCATTCGATTTGGCTCGCTGGGCGATTGCATTCTCTTGTGCCCGCTGCCACGCGCATTGCGCGACGCAGGAGCCAGTGACATCACCATAATTACCAAGGCCGCGTTCGCTCCGGTGTTCGAAAACTGCGACGGCGTCGATCGCGTGCTTGCCTACGACCCAGGCCAGGAGACGACCCGGCTCCGGACCTTGCTCCGTAACGCGCCGCCGCACGACCGCGTTGTGGACGCGCACAACACTATGCGGAGCCGATGGGTAGCACGGCAGCTTGGCGGGGCAGACGGGAGGTTTTCCAAACAGTACGGCGCGAGGCTTGGGCTGATTGTTTTTAAGCGTTCGGCCGAGCTACCCACGATGCTACAAAAGTATCAACGCACCGCGATTGACGCGGGTTTCGCAGTCCCTACACTCACGCCCGGCGGACTGACACCACCACCGTCTGCCGAAGAAACCGCCGCCGATCTACTGGTCGGGGTTTCGACGCAACCCATTGCTTTCGCGCCAGGAAGCCGGTGGCCGAGTAAGCAATGGCCCGGTTTCGCCGAGTTGGTTGATAAGTTGGATCCCCAGACGCCCATCGTTTGCCTCGGCGATAACGGCGACCGTCAAACTTGTGAGTCCGTAGCCGAACGCTTTGCGAATGTTACCAATCTTGCCGGCAAGACCGACTTAATGACCACGGCCGCGATCTTACGTCGAAGTCGTTGTCTGGTGAGCAATGACTCCGGATTAATGCATATGGCAGAGGCGGTTGGCACTCCGGTTACCGCTGTCTTTGGGCCGACCACCGAAGCGTTTGGGTACTACCCATCACTGCCAGGGAGTCGTGTAGTAGAACGGCGACTTGCGTGTCGACCGTGCTCACGCAACGGGGCAATTCCCTGCCCCAAACGCAACCTTGAGTGCCTGACCAGAATCCCCGCCGACGCTGTTGCTCAGGCGGTGCGCGAAGTAGGCAATGGTCAACGCGTTTACCGCCTCGACTAAAACATGATACGTACCCTTTATAACATCGTTGTGGTTCCCGTCGCCGTGATCGGCGCGCAAATCGCGTCCTGGTTTATTCCGAAAGTACGCGAATCGATTGCAGGACAACGCGGATTCGCAAGTCGATGGGCACAGGCGTCGAACACCTGGCAGGAATCTCGAGTATGGGTGCATGTGTCCAGTGTTGGCGAATATGAACAAGCCAAACCGATAATTGACCGGCTAAGTCAGGAACGCCCCGACCTGGACATCGTATTGACGTTTTCGTCGCCGTCGGGGTTCAACTTCGCGCGTAAACGAGAAGGCGGCGAGGGTTCCAACGTAAAACTGATTGACTACCTTCCGCTGGACACGCGCCGCAACATGCAAAAGTGTTTGGAGATCGTTAACCCACGCATGTTGTTGCTGGTTAAGTTTGACTTGTGGCCAAACTTGTTGTGGGAGTGCGAGCGTCGCGGGGTTCCCCGAGTTCTGGTCGACGCCACCCTCAGCCCTTCGTCGCGAAGGCATTCATTCTGGGGACGCGCAGTGTATCGGAACGTGTACGGCGCACTGAATCGTATTGTGGCAATTAGCGACGCGGACGCCGCGCGCTTTCGAGAAGCGATCCCCGCGCACGACTCAATAGCGGTTGCTGGCGACACGCGGTTCGATCGCGTGGCCGAACGCATGACCAACGCAACCCGCGTCACGCTACCACTGGCAGACAAAGCAAACGCTGTAACGATTGTGGCCGGAAGTACCTGGCCACCCGATGAAGCCCATCTGCTTCCAGCGCTGTGCCGCGTGCTTGGGGAGCACCCGCAAGCACGCTTGCTCATCGCGCCACATGAGCCGACGTCGGAACATGTCGACCCGCTGTTGGAGTGGGCGCAACGCTCGGAATTGAGTGTCGCAAGGTATACCGAGTTGCCCTCCGACAGCGCCACCGAGGCGCGCGTACTGGTCCTCGACACCGTCGGAATACTGGCGGAGGCCTATCGTTACGGCGACCTCGCCTACATCGGCGGCGCGTTTACCACCGGCGTGCATAGCGTTATTGAACCAGCGGTGGCGTCTCTGCCGGTCGTTTTTGGCCCGAAACACCTGAACTCCTTCGAAGCCGTGCAGCTATTAGATCGCCACGCAGGCTGGACCGGATCCTCGGAGAACGAGTTTTACAATCTCATCGGCGGCCTCGTAGAAGACAAGCCGAAGAGAGATCAGGCCGGCAAAGCCGCCCGCGAGTACGTTGAGTCGCAGCTCGGCGCCACCGAGAAATGCCTAGCGATCATCGGCGAATATCTATAGTATTCGTGAAATATCAAGGCCGCGTCCGGCGTTTTGTTGACTATCTTAACTGCCATGAAAATAGCTTCCCCCAAATACATCCAAATCGAAACGACAATTGCGTGCAACGCCGAGTGCCCATTCTGTCCGCATTCGACACTAACGCGAACCCCACGTCGAATGGCCGACGACGTTTGGAAAAAGATCATCGACGACACTCGCGGTATGGGGATTACCTACCGCCCGTTCCTGATCAACGAACCGCTTGCCGACACCCGCCTTGAAGAAATTATGCGTTACATTCGGCAGGACCCTACAGCTCGGATCGAGCTGAACTCTAATGGCGAGTTAATGAAAGAGTCCCGTGCGCGCAAGATTCTAGAGATTGGGATCGACGTGATTCGCTTCTCGGTCGACGGCTTTACCGAGGAAACCTACAACAAGTCGCGGGTCGGGATCAGCTTTGACCGGGTGATGGAACGGGTGCCCCGCTTTCTTGAGCTCAATCAAGAAATCGGTGGAGCCAAGAAGGTCGAAGTTCGCATGATTGGCATGGAAGAAACCTATGCCGAGGCCGAGGACTTTAAAGCTTTCTGGTCCGGTCGCGGCGCCGACGTGATTATTACCGACTTGTACGTTTGGCCATGGGAACCAGAGGTCAACCCGGTACAGCGTCCGTGTAAGAAGATGCTCGACGAGATGTTCTTTTATGTGAACGGCAAAGCAACACTGTGTTGCTGGGACTCAAACGAGCGCGGCGTCGTTGGCGATGTAACCAAGAATTCGGTTATGGAGATTTGGGAGGGCGAAGTCAATCGCCACTATCGCCAGCTGTTGGCCGAAGGGCGCCGAAAGGAAATCCTGCTGTGCTCGAAGTGCGAAGCTTATAAAGGTCACTCGTTCGAAGGCTTCCCGGAACCAGCCGTCCAGGCATAGGCACCCGCCCTCACTACCACCGGCTCGCCCTCGGTTAAGTCGACGATCGTCGACGCCGGTGATTCTTTCCACCTACTCCCAGCGGTAAAGTCAACTCGCTCCCCATAAGTCGTCGTAATCACCGTTTGCTCCCAAAGCGGAGTTTCGCCGGCGGGATTGACACTGGTAGAAACGATCGGTTCGCCGACCGCTGCAATCACGCGCCGCAACTCCTTGTCGTCTGGCACCCGAATCGCGATGGTGCTACCCGCCCACTCCGGAGCGTTGCTGGCTGCCGACATAATAGCCGTCACGCCTGCTGGCCAGACCGATCGCAGCTGGCGCTGAACCGCGTCGGTAGTTTCGGTGACCGAAAAAGCCATATCAGCGTCGGCCGCTAACCACACAAACTGGCGACGATCGGGACTCCCCTTGATGCGCGCAATTGTGATTACAGCTTTTTCGTTGGAAGCACATGCGCTGAAGCCCGGCAGCGTATCCGTGGTAATAATTCCAATCGCGCCCGCACGCAAACGGTCGGAAACCTGCGCAATGTTTTCGCTACTGGTAAGTGGAAAATGTAGCGGCGAACTCATATTTCTCCTAAAGCGCGCGATGCGCAATGTCGCCGCGCCAAACAGCGTTAGCAAACGAAACACCATTTACCATCGAATAGGCCTGGTCTACCGCCCCTGCAAGCGTATCGTCCCAGGCCGTCACAGTTAGCACCCGACCTCCGGCGGTCACGACGTCTCCATCGTCAACCCGGGTTCCCGCGTGGAACACCTCGCCGTTGGTATGAGGGCCATCGAGTCCGGTAATCGTCAGACCTTTCTGATACGAGCCGGGATAGCCATGCGATGCCATGACAACGGTGGCGGCGAAACGATTCTCCCACAGTGCAATGTGGTCGGGAAGTTTTCCGTCGGCCGCGGCTGCAAACAACTCGGCGACATCGTCCTTGATGAGCGGCATCAACACTTGAGTCTCCGGATCGCCAAAGCGCACGTTAAACTCCAACACTTGCGGCCCGTCGGCACCCCACATCAGCCCAGCGTAGAGAACCCCACGGAAATCCATATCTTCGGCGACTATCCCGGCGAGGGCGGGCTCAATTACGCGCTCGCGAACAACTTCCAACGCATCGGCGCCGAACCTGGGTACCGGCGCGTACGCACCCATTCCACCGGTGTTCGGCCCACGATCGCCGTCCAGCAAACGCTTGTGATCCTGCGACGTTGGTAACAACAAAGCCTTGCCGTTTGCGCAAATCACGTGAACGCTAACCTCTTCGCCCGGCAGAAGATCTTCTATCAGCACGCGATCGCCGGCGTCGCCGAACACGCGATCGCCCATAATGCTATCGATGGCGGCAAGGGCGTCGTCAACCCGCGTACACACGTAAACTCCTTTGCCAGCCGCAAGGCCGTCAGCTTTTACCACGGCGGGGCGGTTTTCTTTTCGCAAGAACGCCCGAGCTGCCTCTGCATCGTCGAACACACGAAACGGAGCGGTGGGAATGCCGTGTCGTGCCATAAATTCCTTGGCAAACACTTTACTGCCTTCCAGGCGCGCTCCACTCTTTGACGGACCAAACGCGGCGATACCTTCGTCTCGCAAAGCGTCGGCCAACCCCGCCATCAATGGTGCTTCCGGGCCAACCACCACCAGATCAATCGCGTGTTTCTGCGCGGCGGTTACCAACGCCGGGATGTCGTCAACCCCGACGTCCAGGTTCTTCGCTCGAGAATCCGTTCCGGCGTTCCCCGGCGCGCAGAACAACGCGTCGACCTTCTTTGATTGCGACAGCGCCCACACCAGGGCATGTTCGCGTCCACCAGCACCAACAACCATCACCTTCATAAAGACTCCTTAGCCAGTTTCGGCAGACACTGCCCGCCGTAGGGCATCACCGCTATTGAACTCTTGGGGTGCGCATCAATCGCTTCGGCGATAAACGCTTCTGGGTTGTCGCACGGAACCATACCCGCCGCCCCGACAACTTCCTCATCCAAAGCAGACACAAGCCCCACCCGATGGCTGGTGGTTAGCCCCAGCAAAGACACAGCGGTTTGATTGTTAAGCCCGTAGTCGTTCCACGCCGAGTCCAGAAACTTCTTGTGATCACCCTCCAACGCCTTCTGCAAACTCGGAGAGCCAATTCCTTCGGGACACTCGGCATAAAACAATATGTGAGCGCCCCTGGTTGCCGCATGAGCTGCATGTCGTAGCGCTTTGTGAGCCTGAAGCAGGTTAATGTCGTAGGGGCGTCCGCCACAGCCAACAATGACAATGCCACTGGCCTGGGGCACCTGGGCGGTGTGCGACGCGCGATATGCCTCGCAAGCCACGGCGTGGCTGACCACCGGGTCGCCGGCGTTTATAAACGCAGCGTCTCCGTCAGACGCTGCAAAAAAGTTTACCGCGAATGTGTTGGGGAGAGCGGCCAGCGCCTCCATCATATCTTCGTGCACCGGGTTCCCGCTTAGGTTGCCGGGCCGACACTCTGGATGCAGTTGAACCGGTTGGGTGTCGAGTAGCGCGAGGCGATGATTGGACATAATCGCACTTCGGTCGGAACTTCCCGGCAAAACCAGCTTTCGCCCTCCACCAAAACCGGCGAAGTAGTGAAATGACACCGACGAAAACAGCACGACCAGGTCGGCATCCCGTATTGCTCGATTCACTCGTACCGGTGTCCCTCGCGAGGTTAGCAAAAGAGCCGAAACAGACGCGCTGTCGTCGCAGTCGTGTTCGCTAACCTTGATTGGCGCGATCGACTTAAAGAAACTGCGCTCGTCTTCTGACAGTTCGCGATGAGTACCACGTGCCACCAACACGTTAATACTTCCGCTCGGCACTCCGGCTTCGGTCAGGTATTCCAAGAACGGTGGAAGTAGTTCCTTCGCGGGGCCGCCGCGAGTCAGGTCGGCGATAAGCACCAGCACTCGCGACGCAGGGGTGAGGCGATCGCGAAGAGCGGGCGAGTTATGAGGACGCTCCAACGATTTGCGCAATGTAGCTATCGGGTCATCAAGCGGCTGGGCTTTTACGGTAAGAAAAAATGGATCGGCATCGTCGGGCAGCAACACCGACGACGACGATTCTCCGTATCGCAAATCGATTCTCATTCGTCCGCGATTCTAGTGCCGGTTTCGCCGGCTAGCGTCGTTAGGATATTGTCGGTCGCGGTAATATAGGCTGGGCGCCCAGTGGTCGCGGCAAAACGCGCAGCGGATTCCAACTTGGGCCCCATACTACCGTCCGGAAGTTGCTCTGACATCGCCAGCGCCGCATGCGAAGCCATGTGGCGAAGCGCACGCTGCTCTGGCGTTCCGAACGATTCGTAGACGGCATCAATTTCGGTGACGATTATGAAACGCTCCGCTCGCAGGTGCCACGCCAAGACCGACGAGGCGAAGTCTTTGTCGACGACCGCTTCGACTCCTTCAAGTTGCCCGTCGGCATCAATAACAGGAATACCTCCACCCCCCACAGCAATCACAATGGCGCCAGTGTCAACCAGTCGACGAATGGTTTCCAGTTCCACAATATCAACCGGGCGCGGGCTGGGTACCAGTCGGCGGAATCCGCGCTTGCGACTATCCTCGGCCATCACCCACCCTTCGGCCTGGCGGTCTTTGGCGTCGGCTTCGTTAAAGAACGGGCCAACCGGCTTCGAAGGGGTGTCCAACGCGGGGTCGTCGGCCGCCACCCGAATTTGGGTAACCACGGTAACCACCTCACGGTCGATGCCGCGCGCCATTAATGCATTGCGCAACACCTGTTGGATCATGTAGCCCATTCCGCCTTGCGAGTCGGCAACACAGATCCCCAAAGGCATTGGCGCCACCAGTTCGCGAGCGTGCTCGTTGCGCATGAGAATGTTGCCGACAACCGGACCGTTACCGTGGGTGAGCACAACCGTGCGCCCAGATGCAACCAGCTCCGCGACCGCAAACATTGTCGTGCGCGTTACCGCAAACTGTTCGCCAATGGTTCCCTTTCCCTCCGACGGCAGCAGCGCGTTGCCACCGAGGGCTACAACATCCAAATGATCGAGGGACATCGTTAGCTCAAAGTGTCGGCGATCTTTTCGAGCGCACGCCGAATGTTGTCCTGCGAGTTTGCGTAAGAAAAGCGCAGATAGCCTTCACCAAACTCGCCAAATGACGTACCGGCCAGCGCGGCGACGCCGGCGGTTTCCAACAGGAGGGTTTCCAATTCCTTTGACTTGCGGCCCGTTGCCGTAATGTTGGGGAATACGTAAAACGCGCCGAGCGGTTTGTGGCAAGTAATGCCCGGAATCTGGTTGAGTCCGTCGACGATCAGGTCGCGCCGTGCCTTAAATTCGGACACCATCGTATCTACACTGTCCTGCGGGCCGTTTAGCGCCTCGATGCCAGCCATCTGAGTAAAACTCGCGGTACAGCTGTTCGAGTTGGTCATCAACTTCGCGATCTTTTCGGCCAGTGCGGGCGGCATTACACCATACCCCAACCGCCACCCGGTCATGGCGTACGCTTTCGAATGCCCGTCCAGGATTATCGTTCGTTCGGGCATGCCTGGAAAACGATAGACCGTGTCGTGGGTACCTTCGTACAACACATGCGAATAGATCTCGTCGGAGAAAACGTACAGGTCGCGGTCGTTTGCCAGTTTGGCCACGCGCTCGAGCGTCGAAGACGGCAAAACGCCACCAGTCGGGTTCTGCGGTGAATTCACCACAATCATTTTTGTGCGATCGGTAACAAGGTCTTCCAACTCGTCGGGATCAAAGGCGAAACCGTGATCTTCACGAAGTTGCACCGGCACGGCCCTGGCACCCAGGTAGGTAATCATACTTTCGTAAATGGGAAATCCCGGGTTGGGAATAATAACTTCGTCGCCTTCGTCGAGCAGGGCCATACACGCAAAAAAAATGATCGGCTTAGCGCCGGGCGTGACGACAATCTGATTAGGCTCGACCGTTACACCGCGGTCGCGCGACACGTAGTTTGCTATGGCTTCGCGAGCCTGCGGCAGCCCGGCGGAAGGGCCGTAGTGGGTATACCCGCCTCGCAACGCTTCAACACCAGCCTCAACAATATTTTTGGGGGTATCGAAGTCGGGCTCCCCGATCTCCAAATGGATAATCTCTTTGCCTTGCGCCTCCAGCGCCTTGGCGCGGGCCAGAATCTCGAACGCGGTTTCCGTGCCCAAATGATCCATTCGCTTGGCGAGTGTAAGCGCCATTGTCCGGTGTCCCTTTTGCTAATGTGTCGGTCGTTCCCTTTTGGTGAGGCTAACAGCGCAGCCCTTTGCTGTCAAAGCGTTTAGCCGACCAGGGACAGCGTCATCCACAGCCTCCTGTCGCCCTGCGCCGACTCGCTTACGATTGCCTCTGCGCGGCAGCCCGCCGCCCGCAACCATAGTCGCAGCCGAGTGCTGGCGCCGTCGCGATCGTCCGGAAGTGCTACCAGATCCGATAGACTGGCTGCCCACGACGGGTCGGCCAATTCAACCAGCCCGGTAGTTAGACTCGCGCTGGCCTCGCCTCCGAACCAACCGCGATCAAGTTCCAGCCTTTGACTGATATCCCCGCCGCGTCGAGCACTGCGTGTGGAAACACCGACGCGCCAAACGTGAGACCAACCGCCACCAGCGGGAACCCGAACACTAAGTCGCACAACTTGTCGTAGTTCATGTTCGCGATCGACCAGGGTAGTCACAACGTTGTTGGCATCAGAATGGCGCCAGTCGTGAATCACATAACCGGACAGCGTGAACCGAACGTCACGAAAATTGCGAAAGCCAATAAAGTCTCCGCGAAGTTCTTGCGACCGTTCGTCGATGTCGCGGATTTCCCGAAGACGTGCGGAAGCTCTTAGCACGCGCCACCGACGTTCAACCGCGACACCACTGGCCACACGGTTAAAGGCCACGTGAACGGGCTGGTATCGCGCAGCTCCGGTCAAGTAAGGGCGACGAAATGCAGACACACTGTGTTGGTCACTCCACGCCCGCGTCGCAAAAAAGCGTCGTCCACCGGCCCGGGCAAGTTCTGCACTCCATCCCGACTGTTGACCGCTCCGCACCCCCAGGCTAGCAACCTTGCTCGATCGGGGGCGGGCAAAAAGAACTTCGATACCGTTTATGGTCGCGTACGCACCCGCCCATGACGCAAACGGCGAACGGCCCCAATGTCCCAACACGACACCGTGCCGGGCCGATCCCACTCGAACCATCGCGCCATCGGGTGCGCTTGCCGCGGTCGACGGCGACGCTGTTAGTGGTGACCACGACGACGTCACACTGGAACCACCCCCCAACAACAAACCGCTTCCAAAGAACGGACGAAGGCCACCGCCAACCACCTCGACACCGACGGTTCGAAACCTTATCCATCCGTGCGACTCGGCTTCATCGGAATACCCCGACGCCGCCCATCGCGCTCCGCTAAGGCTTCCCCTCACTCTAAGTTCTCCTCCGTGAGTGATCTGCAAGCGCCCGCGCGTCTGATAGAACCGCTCCAGCCAGTCGTTGAGCGCGACGGGGTCGCCATTGTTCACCGCGAGTACCGAATCCACCGCCTCCGGCGTTTGCGCCGACACAATAAAGGGTGCGCATGCGAAAGCAGCCGCGATTGCCACAACTAGCCGCGCCATAGCAACCCCACCGTTTTGGTGACGCCCAGCACAGGATGAAAATCCGAGCGAGCCTCCAGCGAAAAC
Source organism: uncultured bacterium (assembly GCA_964588695.1). Classification (GTDB taxonomy): domain Bacteria; phylum Krumholzibacteriota; class Krumholzibacteriia; order WVZY01; family JAKEHA01; genus CAZPQK01. The sequence goes on along the minus strand of CAZPQK010000014.1, from coordinate 42,044 downwards.
CGTGAACGACGAACACGAATCGCGATCCACGGCGCTTGCGTGTCGGTGGCAAAACCGGAGTTCACAGTTAGTGCGTACGCGGAGACTGAGCTGGCCACAAAAATGTCGGGACGGCGATCGCGCCGTAACGCCAGCCCCACCGATGTGCCGACCACCGAAGCTTGCCAACGCACTTGCGCCACCGCCGACACGGGCAGCGGGCTAGCAGAGTTCGAACGCAGGTCATAGAACGCGACGCCTGCGCCAAGCGAATCGGAGATCGCGACTGCCGCCGAACCACCCAATGATGCTGCGTGTTCCCACGGGAATCCGGCCAGGCGCACCTGATCGAGCCGGGACGTTACCGCGAAACGAACCCTCCGACCGAAGCTCAAGGTTACATGCGATGTGCGATGCAGACCGATGTCCGCCCGCCAGTCTTCGGTCATCACAGACAGCGCTCCGACACCTGCCGGCACGGCCACGTACGCCAGCGAACTGTGCAAGCCCAATCCACCAAAGTGATCGCTCAACGCAACCGCGGCGGTCATGCGGGCATGGCTTTCGTGCAACGCTCGCCCGTGGAAGCGTTCGATCCTGGTCCACTCGAGTTGCGCGCTCGCCTCGTTAATAAAGCCCGCAAGCACGCACAAAGTAGCAATGATGCTAACGCGCACACCCAATCACCACCCTGTCGACAGCCACGGTCGTGCCGTCTCCATCGCGCCACTCGCACGCCACTACATAGATGCCGGCTGGCACCGACGCGCCGGAATCGTCCTGTCCGGTCCAAAGCATTACAGACGGCGTCCGCTGCGCGTTACCGATGGTAGCAACGTGCCTCCCCCGACGATCAAACACGCTCGCGCTAACCGACAGTCCAGCGAGCTCCGAAAGCACCACTCGAACTACCTGGCCGGACACAAACGACCGCGGTGAGACGTCCACCCGCCGCGACGGCGGTTCCACCAACCCAACGTCGCCAATCCGCCCGGGGCTGGGACCGCCGGAACCCGACACCAGCCACACCGCGTCCTGGCCTCCAAATAAGTCGACACGTTCGAGACTTTGCCCGGCGGTTGCGGAGGGCTGCGGCGGGTAGGCTACGGCGTCGATAGGCAGCCCGAAGCGGTCGGACACGACGACCGAATCGGCGACTCCTCCGCTACCGCTACGGTTTAGCGTCGGCCAACTTCCGTCGACTTCTACCGCTGGCATGCCGTCGCCGTGACAGGCAAATAGCTCAAGCATCGATTCGGTAACAACAAGCACCTCGCCCGGCCTTAAGAAAGCCGGGGAGTTCACGAGCGTCCGCGGGGAGTTGGCTTTGTCACGCAGCGTGATACCGTCTATGGTTTCGGACTGCGCCCCAATGTTGGCGATCTCCACAAACTGTGGGCAACCCTCACGCGGCGAGGACATGACCTCCGAAACCCTTAGTTTGACCGTTCCCACCCTTAGAGTTCCGCGTGCGACATTGTTGGCAACCGACTCGTCATTCGGATACACCGCCCGAGCGCGCAGGTGGTGGTAGCCGGTGACAAGTAGCAGCGAAACACGCCACCCGTAGTCGGCCCCCGGCGCGATTGTTTGCGAACTAGTGGCGGTTGCCAGCGACTGCCAAACACCGTCCAGCGAATCTTCCAGAATCATTTGAACCGCAGACTCGGGCACAGAGTTAACGCCAAGGTTACTAACGACAACATCGACAACGCCAGCGCCTGTCGCTGGCAGCACGGCCTGGGGTTTGGCAAACGAAACACCGATGTCGTCGGCGGGGAGGTTGCGACGTCCCGGGCTGGGTTCGCGTAGCGTGAAATCGACGGCGTTGTTGTCCGTGTCGACGCCGTCGGGAATTCGCGACCAAGATTGGCCGGAAGGCGTTGTTCCGACGGCCGTGCCTTCAAACAGTCCGGGCGCAGAAACGTCGCCGTAGCCCAACACGTCTTCGACAGCGTCTGAGTTGAGCCAACGCACGGCTTCGGCGCCGTTTTGTAGCGACAGCGAAGCCACAATGTCGGCTGCCGACACCATCTCGCCGCCGATAACGAGCAGACCGCCTGCCGCCAGGTAAGATGCCGGTGGCGCGTTCCACAACAATTCCCAGGCGTCGCCGGTTCCATTGTGAAACCACAGCGATCCACCCACCAGGTCGACAGACTCGGGTCCGGCGTTGAATAGTTCAATGAACTCATAGCCAGAATCCGCACCCGGATGGTCGTAATACACTTCGTTTACGACGACCCGAGCAAATGCAATTTCAATGGGAGAAAAAAGAAAGAAGAGAAATGGAAGGAGTAGTTGCGTTTGCCGCAACCGAACAGGGTTCATCACTGCACCTCCTCACTCGCACACGAACCCACCTTGAAACTAGATCATTCCCACCCGCTTCCGGATTAACCATTCCGCCGTCAACAGGCCTAGCACCAACAAGAACAACCACGCGCTAGTACGCCACACTACCTCGGTTTGCGCCCCGACTTCGCGCGAAGCCAGCGGCATCGATTCGACCACCGACGCAAGGCCGGCGACCGGCGCGTACTGGCCTCCGCTGCGGCGCGCAAGTTCGCCCAGCGCCTGCGCATCCTGATTGACGCGCTGGAACTCCACCGATGTAGTCGAGACCTGAATGTCTACCGCCTTGGATGCGATGGTGCGGTCAGAGAGCTCGGCGCTGCCGCGTACCCTATAGCGACCGCTCGGCAATGGCGGCAGCGACGCCATAAAACGAGTGTTCTGAGCGCTCTCGCGCGACATCGTGGTCTGGCGCAAAGGCGTTTCGTTGCCAACAGCATCAACCGATGAAACTTCAACCCGAACCGGCACACCCGTCACTGGCTGCATCTTCTCGTTAAAGATCTCCGCGACCAGTTCCGGACTCTCGCCCGCGTCGAAAACATTCTTCCGCGACGTCAATACGAAACGATCGGTCTCTTCGCCGCGGGCCAGCACATCAATGAGGCGCGACAACATCTCGTCGTAAACGGTTACGTTGTCAGCAAGAAACTTCCACCTCCAGAGTGGCCCGACGGTAATCGCCGCCACCCGTCCTTTGCCGGGCGTCGCATACGCGACCGCCGGTAAAGATCCGCCACGGACTGACAACAACACCTGGCTGGCCTGGCTGGTTCGTACCGCACCGTAGTAGCCGAGCAACGGACTACGCTCTTGCCAGTCGGTCTGATTGAGCAGCGGAACCAACTGAGCAGTGACCGGGTTGGTGCCCGCCTGCGCCCCCGGCAGAACACTGGTGTAGCGAAGGTTGAACCGGAAAGGAGCCGACCCCGACAACGGCAAAACCTCTTGCAGACCGGACCACGCGGCGGCGCTTTCGTAAACCGACGACGGGCCGGGCAACAACAGCAACCCGCCTCCGCGCTCCCTTACGAAGTTCTTCAATGCGGTCACATTGTCGCTGGACATGAAGTTACCGTCGATGGCGCGGACCACCACCGCATCGGCGTCATTAAGTGACGCCCGAAACTCTTCGAGCGGGCGCAGCTTGCCTACCGAGGCGGCAGGCCGGACTCTCGGGCCGAACAATTCGAAGGTGTAGGTGGGATCGCTCTCCAGCAGCTGGGTCAGAAAATGCAGTTCCCAGTCGGGGGCCAGGTCGACTAGAACCAACTTGGCCTGAGCCTTTTCCGCGTCGATCACAATCTCACGGGAGTTGTTGGATGGCTCGGCATCGTCACCGACAACCGACACTGACAAGTCAAACTCGCGACGACCGGGCGTGGGAAACCGCACTGGAATGTCGAGGTTCACCGTAGACACGCCGGGCGACATGGTCGTGTCTTTACTAAAGACGGTGCGATTGCCGTCCATCAACTGGATGGTCACCTGTTTGGTGCGATTCCCCGAGTACGCAATCGCCGCGCTGATTTGAGACTGTGCCGGCGCACGCACAACACTGTTGTAGTCAACCGCGCTAACCCGCACGTCTTCGGGAGCAGTGGTATCGCCAAAACCGATAGCAAACACCGGGATGTCCGGGGTCGCACTGCGAACAAGCGTCGCTTCGGTGTCTACACCATCGGAAAGCACCACAACCGCAGTTACATTCTCGCCCTCAAAACGGCGAAGAGCTTCGGCTATCGAGCCAGCGACATCTGTCCCTTGCGCGTTGGCTCGCGCGGTATCGAGGGCGGCAAAGGAAACCTGCGACGAGAAAAGGCCGGCCTCCAGTTCGCCTCCACGGCGACTGACTTGCCTGCGCAGGCGGTCCATAACCTCGGTGGCGGCTTCAAAGCGGGTCTCGGTCCCACCCGGCGCGTTAGGCAACGACATGCTCGCCGAGTGATCGAGCAGCGCGATAACTCGTGCGGGCTCGGTACGAGTCACTTCGCGTACGCAGCGAGGGTCGGCGAACAGAACCACCAGCAGCACAAACGCGCTCATGCGTAGCGTAGTGAGCAGCCCGCGCATGCCGCCGCTGACCGACGGCGTTGTACCGCGATAGGCCCAAACCGCCACCGCTGCCAGCGCGAGCAGCGCAAGGAAACCAAACCAGGGTATGTCGAGTGATAACGTCATGAGTTAGTGGAGGTACCTAAGAATATATACCCCGACCAACCGAAGTTGAAGCACCGTGTGGCCGATTCTCATAAAAAAAGTAACAAATGACGGGCACAAAAAAAGCGGGCTCGGAGCCCGCTCTTACTGAAGCTTATGGTCGACTAGCTAGCCGCGGTGGTCGGCAGACGCTTCGTCGAATGCCGCGGCGGCCTCCTCCTGGGTGTCGTACGCCCGCAGAATCGACTGAAATTCGAGTAGCTGGAAAACTTCGTAGACATCGCCAACCATCCCGGAGAGCTTAAGGTCGCCCCCGTTGTTGCGAATGTCTTTGATTTCGCTAATAAAGATGCCCCAGCCGGCGGAGCTGATGTAGTTGACGCCGGCCAGATCAACCACGATGCGGAACTCCTGGCGACTGATCAGTCCCGCCAGTGCGTTTTCTAGTTCGCTAGCCGTGGTGGTATCGAGGTAACCGCTAACCTTGAGAACAGCCACGCCGCCCTTGTTCCCGGTGCTGACATTTACAACGATTCCATCAACCGACATGATGCTTACTCCAATTGAATGTGCCTACTGCGTGCCGTAGGGCACGCCAAAATCTCGCAGAGCGTCCTCGGTTCCGATGAACGGCTTGAGAATGCTGTGGAATTCAAGCAACTCGAACACTTCGCGCACTTCCGGAATCATGCCGGCGAGTTTAATGTCGCCACCATTGCGGCGGATGCGTTTGATCTCACTGATAAAGATCCCCCAACCGGCGGAGCTGATGTAGGAGACCGCACTTAAATCGACAACGATGCGATAACAGTCATTGTCGACTAAGCGCTCCAGTGCCTCTTCTAATCCCGCGGCATTGGTCGTCTCGATGGTACCCTTAAGTGTCAGGATCGCCAGCGATCGATCTTGCCCGAGTCGATCTTCATTTATTGTGAGCTTTTCCATAGTTCGTGTCGTGCCGGCAGATGCAAAACTTAGTCCAATAGGGCCTTGAGCAGGAAATGAATTCCCTGTCGGTCATTTACAGCCAACTTCAAGTTTTTCTCGGCCTTACGGAAGTCAGGATTGATCTCCAGAGACTGCCGGAACGCCGAATTGGCCTTATCGATGAAGATCTTGCATTTCGCGGTATACAGAATCCCCAGGTCGTTCTTGAGGTCGGCGTAACCTGGGTTGGCATCCAGGGCCGACTCTACCCGGGCAATATACCGGTCGACATCTTCTTCGGTCAGGCTTTCCGCTTGAAACTTTAGAATCAGGTACAACTCCAACGACAGATCGCTCTGCGCGTACGCGTCTTGATCGTCGCGGATCTGCTGCAGGTTCCGATGAACCGTCTCCCACCGCTCCTCTTCGACCGCCGTACGCGCGGCTCGGAAAAAGTCGGTTTCGAGGGACGGCTTCAACTGCAGACACATTTGCAAAATCTCGCGCATGCGTTTCTGCAAGCCGCGAGACATCTCATAGTCTTGCTTGCGCACAACGTTAAGACTAAGCGCAATTGCGAGATTAAGAAATGCTTCGGCGTAATACTTGTTTAGCTCTAGCGCTTTTTCAAACGCGGCAACGGCCTCGCGGCAGTTTTCCAGCTTGAGCATGGTAATACCGACGGCATTGTGCACGTCGGGATACTCAGGCGCGATTTCGATGGCTTTGCGGTAAGACTTAAGCGCCTTTTCGTAGTCACCCAGAGCGGTAAGGCTACCGCCCAATATTTGATACGCCCGCGACTCTTCAACGCCCAGCTTGATCGCACGGATCACTTCGGCCATCGACTCGCGAAACAGGCGCTGCCGAAAGAAGGCCTCGCCTAACTTCAAGTGCGCCCGGCCATCGACCGCTTTCTTAAGCGACTGTCGGATTTCCATCAGCGATGTAATTCGAAGCTTACGCTCTTCGTGGATTTCGCGAACGCGGCCGCGCAGGTCGGAGCCATACTGCGAAGTGTCGACGTGCTCGACCTGCTTGGAGAGGAGCGATCCCTCAAAAAACAGAGACGTCACCACGGCACTCTGGACGGCTACCCAGTTTGATTGGATGTAGTATTTGGTGTTGCCCGAGAGAATCTCGCTCCGCAACTCGTAACTATCCATTGCCCTTGCCTCTATCGTGCTATCCATCGCGTCTCACCTGCACTATACGTCATCAGCCGACAGGAGAGTAATCGCTATCCGAATTAAGTCGTTGCGGCTGACATCGCCGCGACCGCGTTTCGCCAACTGCTGGCGAATACGGTCCAGGTGTTTGATGTTCGCCGGTGTCAGTCGCGCCTCTATAGCGACTTCCTTGGCCCCAGGCCCCTTGGGTCCGCCCTTAATGAGCTTCTCCACCATTTTGGACTGGCGCTGTTCCTTGTCATCCTCGAAAGGATCACGACCGAGCGACGTTTTCTTTTTGGACACGGCCCAAAAACTCCTCGGTAAGTTGATAATAGTCAAATGCGCCTCGCGACATCGGCGAATATTCAAAAATGGTCTGATTAAAGCTGGGCGCTTCGCGCAGCGACGTATTCACCCGAATTACGGTATTAAAAACCAGATCGCCGAATCGTTCGCGCAGTTTGGCCAGCACTTCGCCAGACAACTTGGTGCGGGCGTCGTAAAACGTGGGCAGAATGCCCATAATCGTAGTCTCGGTCGCGGCATGGGTATTGATTTCGTCAAGAATCTGCATGGTTTGTCGCGCGCCCGCCTGCGCCAGATAGTCCATACTCACCGGAATAATAACCTGATCGGCGAACGAAATAGCATTGATGTTGATCAGGTTAATTGTGGGCGAACAGTCGCAAATGACGACATCGCACCCCTCCAGGTTCTTAAGCGCCAGCTCCAGCCGCCGCTCGCGGCGCTGCTTTCCGGCCAGTACCATCTCGATCTCTGCAAGGTCGCGACCACCCGAGTCGATGACGAAGAGATTTTCGCGCACCTGGGTGACGTCGACTTCGCCGTACTGCAGCAGATCGCAGAGCGTCCGCTTGCTGGCGATATCAAAGGCGATAGCGACGTTGCGCTGGGCATCGCAGTCGATGATCAGCACACGCTTGCCACACAGAGCCAAACCGTGGCCCAGGTTTACAGCCGTAGTGGTTTTTCCAGTGCCGCCTTTGGAGGTTATGATCGCAATTTTGCGCAAGCCGTAACCCTACTTGTCCTTCTTCTTACGGAGCTTCTCGCCATACTGGCCCCATCCCATCGAGCGCAACTTCTTGTCTTTGTTTACGTTACGATCACGATCGGCGCCATCAACGGTCAACTTGAAGCCATCGCCGGGCCGATCAGGAACGTCTGGACCCGGTTTGGGGGCGTCGGCCGGTGTCTCCGACGAGCCGAACTCCTCAGCCTCCATCGGTGGGTCAGGGTCCTCCGACGCCGCCGGGATCACTTTTATCGGCCGGTCTGGCAGATCGTCGGGCAAATTCGATGCCGGGCGTGCGGTATCGTCTTCGAAGTCGACCGGCCCGCCTAGCGAAGGGCCAGCGTCCGCAGAGGATTCGGTAACCACCGGCTCTTCAGGCCACTCTCCCAATCCATCGTCAGACTTATCCGCTAGCACTTCGAACGACGAACCTTCCGATTCGTTCCCCAGAATATCGTCGACATCGTCGGATTCGTCCACGGGAACCGCGTCTTCGTCGGCAAAGTCGACGGTATCGGGCGTCGCCGCCGGCGGCGCTGGTTGTGCTCCGACACCGGCAATCGCGGCCTCGCGCGAATCGTACGCTTGCAAGAACGACTGAAACTCCAAAAGCGAGTAGATATCCCATAAATCCGGGCTCAATCCAAACAACCCAACGGTCCCGCCCCACTGACTCGTTGTTTCCAGAGCCTTGGCGAACATACCCCACCCGGTACTGCTGATGTAGGTTACCTTGGAGAGGTCAAACAATACACGACTTGGTTGTTTTGCAAGCTGCTGATCAACATCCGCGGTAAGCGCATCCACCGCAGATGCTTCGATTGGGCCCTCCAGGTGTCCAATGACGACGCTATCGCCGACCTCTTCCCAATCCACCAACCCGTCAAGACTTCGGGCCCGCGCCTGCTCGATGTCCAGCAGGTCGTCGGGTTCGGCGGGGTCGTCTTCGACCACCACCGGTGGGTAGTCTTCGTACGCATCAGTAGCAGCGGCAATGGGCTCGGGGCGGTCGGGACGGTCGGCGGCGTCGGTTCGCTCGAAGTCATCGATCGCTTCGGTGAGAATGTCGAAGGACGACAACACAATGTTGAAGCCCAACATCGTAAACACGTAGTAAACGTCGGGGTCCATACCGAACAGCTTTACGTCGCCACCCGACCGGCGCACTTCCCGCAGGCGCTCGGTAAACGTTCCCCAACCACCACTACTCACGTACTCGACCGATGACATGTCGACGACAATCTTGACCAACCCCTGGCTGATCACCTTTTCCAATGCCGAGCGCAGCGACTCGGCACTGACCGTGTCAATGATTCCGTTGAGCGACACGACAGCAATGTCGCCCTTCTCACCGACGGTCGTGGCTTCAATCTGTAAACTTTCCCACTCGGGGACATAGCCTTCGCCGGGAACCTCTTCGTCGGCGAAACTCATCGCGGGGCTAGCGTCGGTCGCCGCCGGAGCCGATACGAACCGTTCCTCGGCAGGAAGCTTCAGGAACCCGGCGGCCTCGTCTACGGTGTGGAACGAACGCAGGACTTCGGCAAACCCCAACAACTCATAAACGTCAAATACTTCTGCGCCCATTCCCACGAGGACGATATCGCCCTGTCGCGAGCGCAAGTTGCGAACCTCGCCGGTGAACACTCCCCAACCACCTGACGATATATAGGTAACCTCCGAAAGGTTCACGATGATCTTAAAGTAGTTGTCCGCGACCACGTCTTTAAGACGCTGTTCAAGCGTCGACGTGGTAACCGAGTCCAGGTGACCGTTGACCGCGAGCTCGGCGATGCCGTCACTATGACGACGAATCGAAATCCCGACGCCATCAACCACTTCGGAGTCGACAGGAACGTTAACGGTATCGACGGGGAATTCGCTGTCGTCGTCGCCGGTGACAAGCTCGACATCCTCCGTTGTCGGAACAAACGGCTCGGACGGCTCTTCGGCCGCAGCAATTTCGCTGAGCAAGTCCTCTACCGCTTTACGATCTTCGCCTGTTGTGGCTTCGTCGTCATCAATTAGACGGTTGCGGCGCAGGTAGTCCAGGCGCAGTTCTTTGGTGTTCATGTTCAAACGCTTAAGTTCGTCGTACACCATGCGCTCGGTAACCTGAGCGGCTTCAATTTTTCCTTCGTTGTATTCGGCGGCGATTCGCTTGGCGCCAAAGTCGGGATTCTCGCGGATAATCTCGATGATTTCCTTACGAGCCTCCAGGCTAACTCGCTTAAGCGAGGTGTCGGCGCGAAGCACTTTGTTCTTGAGACCACGCTCACCCATCGTCTCGAGACGCTTTTTGTACCGGTAGTACGTTGCCGGCGACACCTTCATTTGCGCGCAAGCGTCCTTCACACTCAGGCCCTGTACGTCGACCAGATCGATAAGTTTTTTGCGGATACCAAACAGCACATCGTCGGCGGCAAGTTTTTCTTTCACCGCAACGACGGTAATATCGTCGTTCTGCGGGTGGCCCGCAGTGAAGTTTTTGACGTCGGTCTCGAGGGCATCAATAAACTTATCCGGCGCAAGGTGCCCGTTGGCCTTTATGATGTTAATCAGGCGGTCTTCCCCATACTGATCGCGCCGCGCGTTCATTGCTTCGGTGACCCCGTCGGTGTAAATCACCAGCATGTCGTCCTTCTTCAGCTTGATCTTTTCCAGGCTGATCGACCGACGAAACAACTCTTCGTCGGGCAGGCTAATCCCAACTGGGAAACCCTTGGGGTTAAGAAAGAAAGTTTCGTTGGTTTCGTGCCGATAAAGGATCATTGGGTTGTGACCCGCAGACGCGTAACTAATGATTCGGTTTTTGGAGTCCAGGATCACGTAGAACATGGTGACGAACATGCCTTTTTTCATGTCGTCAGTCACAAACGCGTTCATTTTTGACATGACGTCGGAGGCATTCTTGTTGCCGCGAGCTTCCATGCGCAAAGCGGTGCGAATCATGGTCATCACCAACGACCCGGGGACCCCTTTCCCGGAAACGTCCGCGACGACAACGCCAACCGTGTCATCGTCGACCTGAACGAAGTCGTAGTAGTCGCCGCCGACCTCCGCGGCAGCCTGGTATAACGGTGCGATGTCGTAACCGCTTACGTCCGGCTTCTTGCGCGGCAGCAACGAATGCTGAATCTGTTTGGCGACTTCCATTTCCTTTTGCATTTTTTCCTGCTCAAGGATACTGGATTGCGCCTTCTTGAACTTGTCGGTGATGTCGTTAAACACGCCCGCAATCGCGCCGATTTCGGCAGGCCCGTCTACTTTAAGCTTTCCCTCCAGGTTGCCGTCGCCGATCGCTCGCACCCCATCGGTAAGCACTTGAATGGGCTTCACGAAGACCGACACCAGGCCCATTATCAACAGTAACCCGACGGCAAACAGCGCCAGAAAGATCAACGACGTCAACACACGGTTGTCGCCGCCCTGCGACGTCACTACATCTTCCAACACACCAATATGAATGGTGCCCACCGGAATCCGCAGACCGCTATTGGCGCTTAGCACTGTCACCTTGTATTCGATGTCCCGAACGCGCTGTCCGTCGACATCCCAACGCCTCCAGGTGACCGCGCTGTCGGTGGCCAGAACCGTTGCGACCGTCAAATCGGGACCGGTGCCGAATATCTCATCAAGGTTGCTGGACGAAATCACAATGCCATCGACGCCTTGAACCCGCGCGTAGGCAACGTCGGCTCGAGTTTCTACTTCTTTGACAAGATTGGCGCTAAGCGCGGTACGCTCGGGTGAAAACTCTTCGGTGGAGAGCAGTGCGTCGCGGCTGGTATTGGCGAGGCTTTCGGCAACACGGCGCTTTTCCAGCCATTGGCTGGCTTCCTGCACCTGGATGTTATTGGTCTGACGGACAAAGACAAACGCCCACAGTGCTGCCATCAGCACAAACAGCCCGGTGGCCGCGCGCATCGTAAACTTGTATTTAAGGGTGCTGCGCAGCGGACGTTTTTCCAGCAAAACTCCGCCGGCTCCACTGCGACTACGCTTGACGAGCGTTAGCTCGTTACCGCCATCGGCGGCTCGGTAATCCACACCGTCCATGAGACGGTTAATCAGAAAGACACCAAACCCACCCTTACGCCCAGTCTCAACATACTGGTCGAGGTCAGGATCCTTGACGGCGGTAAAATCAAAGTGAGTCCCGGTGTCGAACAACGAAAGCGTTAGTTCACCGGCTACAATCTCGGCGCGGACCCTAATATCCCCAGTCGAGTCTTTGTCTGCGTAGGCGTGCTTGATAATGTTGGTGCACGCCTCATCCACCGCCAGCTTGGTGTTGCTGGTGTCGCGTTGCGAAAAGCCAGCGTCTTCGCACACCTCAACGACAAAGTCGCGCACCCGGCCGAGCTGTCCTTCGACCGCCGGTACGCTTAACTCTCTGACTTTGGTTTTGGTATCTGTCGCCATGTTGCGATTCTAGCTGTCGGTCTGTTTCAGGCGCGCGCGGGCATCATCGATGTTACGTTGCACACTCTCATTGGTCGGGTCGATCGCCAGAATTTTCTCCCATTCGGCAATCGCCTTGGCGTAATCGTCTTGCGAAAAGAACTGCATTCCCCGCAAGTACAGCTGTCGAATTTCCGCCTTCTCGGCGTCGGTAAGCGGCGTCAGCTTACGTTTGGACAAGGCCAACAATTTTTTGGCCTCTTCATGAGATGGCTCCAAACGAATGACCTGTTCCAAATTGTCTACCGCACGCGTGTACTTGCCGCTGTTGTACAGGCGCAAGGATTCGTCGTAGAGGTTCACGATCCGTAAACGACGCTGCGCAGCGGCGTAATCCTGACTTACCGATTGGATACGATTTCGAATAGCTTCAACCGCAGCGCGAGCGCGGGCGTTGTTGGGATCGTAGGCCTGGACGTTGTTCCACTCGGCAATCGCTTCGGTGAGACGGTTCTCCTGTTCGTACTGCTGGGCTCGACGAATATGTCCGGACATCGCTTCGTTAATCTTGGCCTGTGTGTCCGACAGATACTGGGCGGCGTCGACATTAGTACTGTCAAGCCCCAGAATCGCTTGCCATTCGCTGCGCGCGCGAACGTATTCTCGTCCCTCGTAAAAACGCAATCCCTGGTCGAAACGGGTTTGAATAATCGCTCGCTTAGCGGCGTCGCGCGTCGATGCAGCTTGCTGCGAGACAATCTCTCGTCGGGCTTGCTCAAGTGCGGACTGCGCTTCGGCATCGTCGGGGACGTACTCGAGCACGATATTCCATTCGTTGATAGCGCCCTGGTAGTCACCGTTCGCCTGCAACTGACGAGCGCTTTCACGACGACTACCTACGCGCGCCTCGAAGGTGCGGCGAATGGCCTCTTGCTCGCGAGCCTCTTGCTGGCTCGCGATGTTCTCGCGCTGCTCTTGAAGCGAAGAGCCCAGAGACGTGGTAAACGAAATCGGGTGCGAGCTTCCCGCCTCATCGCGCGATAAGAACGCGTAGTCGAGACCGTAGTCGGACACCTGAAACCCTAGCCCAAAGCTGATGTCACCGTCGTCAAAGCCGGCGCGCAACGCCACCAGACGGTTAAATCGCCACTCGCCACCGAAATGCATGCGGCTGTCGGCTTGCTCCGGCATGTCCATCTGCAACATCAGACGAAACGCCTGCCCGTTGGCCAGCACCTTGGTGTAACCAGCGCCGGCCAATAAAGTTTGATACGCCGGATCGGCGGCAGCGTCGAGCCGGTGGTCGGCACCGACCAGATCCTGGAAATTAATCCCAATCGCGATTCCACTTAAGAAGTTGGGAAGATAGCGAAAACCAAGGTCCAACCCGGATGCGGTACTCGAAAACGGATCGATGGTTTGCGATGCGATTTTCAACGTACTGCCGATTGCCAGCTTACCCGCCCACCATTTGCTTTCGCGTTCGAAAGCGTACGCGACCAGAAACTGACTCTCCGAATACTGACCCTCTCCTAATGCGTGGCTGGCTTCGTCGTAACGATCGAAAGTGCTGGCCACGCGCATGAATCCCAAGCCCAATGCGCCTGTAGAAAGGGTTGGGTAAACGCCGCCGACAAAACTGTAGGTCGCACCGGTGAAATCGCCAAACAATGGCATGTACATTCCCGTTAGTTGCGCCGAAGGAACGTTGCGAAGCGCCGCCGGATTCCAGTACAGCGCGCTGGGGTCGTCGGCGCCGCTCACATACGCATTACCCAGCCCAAACGCACGCGCGCCGGCTCCCAACGAAAAAACGCTTTCGGTCCCGCCGTCCTGACCGTAGGAGGGAAAGGCCAACGTCGTCGACAGCATCGCAAGTATGAGGGCTAGCCGGCGCATCATTTGGCCACCGCTATTCTAAACGTCGCCGACTGCGAGCCTGCCGTGAGTTTGCAGACGTACAGACCGTTGCGAACCACATCGCCCATCGCGTTGCGACCGTCCCACAAAATTTCACGAGCCCCGGCCGCACCTTCCGGATCCCCGGAGGCAAAAGAGGCTTCGAACACCAGCTTTCCGGTCAGCGAATAGATCTTGAGGTCGACGTTGCTGTCCTGGTCCAGGAAGTACGCGATGCGCGTCGACTGTTCGCCGGCCCGAAACGGGTTGGGATAGTTGTGTGCATACTCTTCGAAATTGTTCGACAGTATTACCAACCCTGGCGAACTAACGTTACCCAACCCCTGTCCCGTTTGGCTGTCGACGACCCCGAAACGTTGCCCGGAGACGGCGTCGCGAACCACGATGGCGCCGGCACCGCCGATTCGGAGGGCAAGCTCGTCAAGTTGTGGATTCTCAACCAGGTCCAGTGAAACGGTAAACGCCGATGACATGTTCGGCGGAATGACAGCGTCAGAGCCGACGTCAGATACGCGAATCCATACGGGGTTGCTATTCAGGCTTAGCGGGGTTGCGCTCCCCGAACTGGCCGTTAATGTCAGGCCCGCCAACGTGCGCGACGGGTTGTTGACCAGTCGTCCGGCAGCGTCCAGCACGGACACTGCGATGGAATCCACTCGTGCATCAGAGGCCGTAACGTCGCTGGCGGTGTAGGTGATTTCCACCGCGAGCATATCGACATCTCGGCTTCCACCTGGTACCACGGTTGGTGCAATTCCTTGCGCTTCGGTCGTGTTCAGCGCCGACACGGCAGCACCCTGAGTGACAATCGGAACTGTCCGCGATCCCACCAGAACCACGGCTGGGTTGCCGCTGTTTTCGTCGTCGGGAACACCAGTGATGTCGATGCTCAGTCCATCCGGACCAGAAGGTTGGCCGGGCGCGACGACATCCCATGTCACGGGAACACCAAGCGAAAATGTCCGCGTAGCCGTACCGCTGGCCAACGTGTAACCCGTCGGCAACGACAAGGTAACCGCCGGTGCCGAGGTGGGATCAATCCCCGCTTGCCCGGCGCCGTTGTTGACGATCGCCTGCATCGTGAACGTCGACCCAATCGTTACGGTTGAATCGGTTGCTTCCGGCGGACCCGAGATTTGAACGCCAAGGGTTAGTTGCGCGCGATTGACCACGCTGACGTTGCGAAGAAAATTCTGAGCAACCAGCTGGCCACCCGAGTTTGCGTCGGTCCCTTCAAACACAACTTCAAACTGCCCGCCGTTGGCGGTGGCCGGCGCAATGACCGTATACGTTGCCATCAGCTGTCCCGGCCCATCGCCCAAATTCTGCACAGCCCCGCCAACCAGAGTGAAGCCGGACGGAACCTGTAGCGTCGACGTAACCGCCTGAGCGTTGCCAGCGGTGTTGATGGTCGCCACCATCGTAAACTGTTGTCCCGTACTCACGGTACTGTCGGTAGCGCCGGCTGGGGCGGTTATTACCAGAGTGGGTACCGACAAATCACCGGCCGGACTTACATTTACAAACACCGTGTCGAACTCGACGGCGATTGCCGCAGCGTCATCGATGTTGATGTCCGTCGGCGTGTCGAGAATCCGAACGGCAACGGGTGCGTTGGTCTGCTCGTTTGCCGGCGCAGTAATTAGCCAATCGATAGTCTCTCCGGCAACGTATTTGCGGTTGATTGGCGAACCCGGATCAAGCGTAAATCCGACGGGAAGGCTAATCGCGACCGATCCACTGTCTTCCAACGCGCTCTCACCGCCGCGCGCCAGTTGGGCGCTAAGCGTGAACGATTGGTTGGTACTAAGTTCGGTAGCGCCGGGCGGATCGGTGACCGACGCTGCCACACTAATCGTTGCGGGAACTTGGATAAACAGGCTTTGCGTATCGTCGTTGGAACTGCTTGGGTTGATCGGGTTTTGCGTGTTGCTTGAGATTGCCTTGGTAATCGTCGCGGTAAACGTCTCGAACCCGGTTCCGCCGGCAACAACTTCAAACACGTAGGTCTCGGAACCGCCGTCTCCAATCGGGCGCGACGGCAAGCCCAACGGCGTGATCGTGGACGTACCGTTTTGCGCGAGAGACACTTCGACCGAATCTGCCGACTCGCCCGAGTTATTAACAACCACTTCGATGTTCACGACCTGCCCGACGTTGACGGTACTAACTTCGTCATTGGGCTCGTTGAAATCCAGCGTCGTAATGGTCGTGTTAATAAACAACCCCGAAGCCGCATCCACCGTTACCTGCGGTGTGTCAGCAAAGTCATTCAAACTCGCAAATGGATTGTTGCCGTCTCGCGCGTTAATCGTCGCACGGATATCAAGCGTTCCGGTGTTGGCCCCGGAGGTCGTAACGATGTAGCGCAAGTTTTCGCTGTCACCGCCCGCGATTGTCCAACCCGCTCCGCCGCCTTCGAACGTGGAGGGTGGAATAACCGCATAGTCGTTTTGCGGCAGGCCACCGATGCTAAACGCCAGATCGTTACCCGTCGGCGGGTTCAGAACCAGGTCGGCCTCGCCGTTATTCTGCACCGTAACCGTCACAAACCAATCCACCGACTGCAAAGCCGTGATCGACGTCTGGCTAACGTTCGCGTTCGCCACCGCAATGACTGCTGGCGCCTGCACCGTTGCGGTCGCGGTGTTGTCGGTAATGGTAACCCCGTACAGCGACTCACCCGAGTTGCGGTCGGTCGCAGAAGCGATTGAACTGGTAAAAGTTTCGCTGCCGGGCGTCGGTCGCATGTCCACCGCGAACGTATCGATTAGTGTTTGCGCCGAAGCCAACGAACTGAACACAGGCGCCGGACCGGTGATCGTGCTGCCACTCGCAGCCAACAGTCCGAGTGTCACGTTGTCGACGGTCGCCTCGCCATTGTTGGTGACCTGCACTTGAACGCCAACACTTTGCCCCGTATTTACGAGAGGCGCAAAAGGCGCGCGTAGCATCGTGGTGACGATTTCAATGTCGGCGGGTTGCTGGACGCTGATGGATGCCAGGGCGCCCCCCCCGGCCGTGTTGGCGTTGACCGGAGCACCGGTGTTGTCTTCGGTGCCGTTCGCGTCGAGATCGATGCGCAGCCCTTGCCCCGCGTTGCCGGGGGTACTATACGTGAAGGTTAGTGTGTCGGTGTCGCCGCCCGGGATAGCACCTCCCAGGCTTGATACCGGAACGCCATGGGTCCAGTTGCCGCTAGGAATTGCGAGGTTAGTCGTCCCTAGCGACCAGGTAAAGTCCGCCTGACCGGTGTTTCGCACAAAAGCGGTCACGACAACATCGGCCGCCTGGCCGAAAGTCACCTGGGTTCGGTTGGGCGTAATTGCCAGCACACTCAACGCGGCCGGAGTTTGCACGTTTAGTACACCAGCTCCTCCCGACCCGGTATTGGTGTTGATGGGATCACTGGTTAGCGCGTCGATGACTGTAAGATCACCATCAATGATAACCGACCCCGGCGTCATCGCGCCGGGCATGTCGTTCACGGTGAAAACAATATCGTCTTCGCTTCCCCCCGCCGAGAGAGTTGGCCCTCCTGCAAAACCGGTTGGGTTGCTCGGGTCAAACTGACTGTCGACATTGGTGGCGGCGTTGGTAAACGTCAACCCAACGCTATCAAAGTTAACATCGGTCCCGCCGTTGTTACGCACCCGCATGGTAACGGTGACGCCTGACTGGTTTGTTGTTATCGTTCCGGGTACCGCGCTTATAGAGACAATCTGTACTTCCGGCGGGCTTTGAACGGTAACTTGATCCGGCGACGTAAACGGACCAAACGAGACCGGCTGGCCGTTCTCGGTTCCGTTTAGCGTGACCGACGCGCTGTAACTCGACGCAGCAATACCGGACGAAATCGTGGCGGCATTAAACGTCAAGGTCGTCGGTCCCGGGGGTAGCGTGGTGGTGGCCGAGCCATCCAGGGTCGCCGAAAATTGCCCGCCAGCAAACGAAAACGTCGTCGTCGGATTCAACTCGACGGTGGCAGCCCCGTTGTTAACTACATCCACCTGGAACGCAACCGAAGCGTTCTGGGAAACCACATCGGGCGACACCGCGTTGGCTGCGGCCAGGACTACGTTCGCCGGGGCCTGCACCGTAATGAGATCACTGGTCGTGCGATCGAGCACAACCGGCCCGGAGGGATCATTGCCTCGCAGCTGTAAATTGGCCGCATAGTCGCCTTGGGTAAACGCAGTCGGGATAAACTTTGGCTTAAACGTCAACACCTGCGAAAACGAAGGCGCGATGGCAACCGAATTAGACAGAGTGGTCGAGTACGTGTTACCGCCGTCGGTAAACTCAAACGTTGTTGTCGCGGTGTCCAACGTGACCGTCGTTGGTCCGTCGTTTCGAATCTCCAACTGAAACGACTTGTTGGTACCACGACTGACCACCGTCGGACTTAGTGTCGAAGACACATACTGCAGGTCGGCAGCGGCAATTACTTCCCAGGTCGAAACCGGCTCAGGCGCCAGCGACAGGTCAAACACTGTTTGTCCCATAATCGTGCCGTCTACACTCGCATCCAATGTATCCAATCCGGTCGGACTTGTTTCCTCGATCAGTACCGGAAACAGGAATGCGCGCGTCGTGTTACCCGCGATGGTTGCCGGGCCCACCGGATCACCGATGTCATAATGACCGTCAGTGTCAATGGACAACGAAACGGCGTTAATTGTAGCTTCATTGGGCGTTTGGTTTTCGACCAATACGGTTACCGTGTCGATGTCGTTGTGGCGGACGGTGGTGCTTTGGGGAATGACGCCGGCAATGCGTATACCGGTTACCAAAACGCTTTGCGCTGGCAGGAAAGAGTTCTGGGAAAACGCCGCCCCAAACTCATCGGTGCCGCTAACCCGGATGATGGGCTGGTAAAAACCAGGTGTCATACTCGCGCTTACCACCGTGCTGGAAAACGCAAGCAGGACGCTACCAGAACCGGAGATGGTTTGTTGTGCCGCCAGCGGCGCGGAATAGGTGACGGAGCCGTCAGTAAACTCGAACATCGTCCCGGTGTTAAGCGTCAACGCCGTGCTACTCGTGTTTTGCACTTGAACTGAGAAACTGACCGGGCTGTCCAGCGCAACGACATCCGGGCTGGGTATCGTGTTGCTGACCAGATTGGGCAGCGGCGCAAACGTGACGCCGGTATTGCCACTGGCGGTGCCGGAGAGACTGTTCATGATCACTGTCGCCGCGCCCGCGGTTGTGCCCGATCGGACCTGGAAGGTAATTACACCCGAAGCATTGGTCAGGATCTGCGTGCCCGGCGCGGGATCCCCGTCGATGCTGGCAATCACGCCACCCAGGTTGACATCCACGGTGATGGGAGTGTTCTCAGCGACCGTGTTTCCAAACGCGTCGGTAATTACAGCCGACGTTACCGTTGTTTCCGACGTGCCGTTAGCGGTAATCGTTGCCGGACTTGGCGTCGCGGTAATCGTTCCAGCCGGAACGTCGGGAACAAATGTCACAGTTGGACTGGTGCCGTTCACCGAAGCGTTTCCCTGCGTCTCGGCGAGCACCGAGATTGCCTGCGCGGTGTTTACGGTTACCGTCGTCTGCGCGGTCCCGGCGGAAAGCGTTAGCGGGTTCTGACCAAAAATTGGGCCCGCACCGGTCGCCAGGCTGAGCGCTACCTGCGTCCCGGTATCGTTGACCGGGTTGTTGCTACTATCAAACGCCTGCACCGTTACCGTGACGGCTTGCCCGACCGTTTGATTGGTGACATCGACAGAAACATCGTAATAGGCGATCTGATCGGCCACCGTGGTAACGGTGTAATCAACCCGCTCCAAGGCCAGCGGTTGCCCGTCCAGAATTGTCGCGGCGACCGTGTTGTTGCCCGCTGTTAACGCCGTGTTCAACGTGGCGACCGCGCGCCCGTTGGCATCGGCGGCGACGACACCGTCATTGGGATTCCCCGACGACTCGGTAATTGTCGCCGTCCCATCAATGCCACCGCTGGGAGTTATAAAAAACGTAACGAAGGTTCCAGCAACCGTGTTGTCGTACTCATCGCGGACCTCCGCGACCAGACTCCGCGAACTCCCCACCGTCACTCCGGTGGTGTCGCCGGAGACAGTTACGATGCGATAGGGCGGACCGTTCGACACCACGATCGACGGGCTGGTGCCGTTAACCGAGCCGTTTCCTTGCGTCTGCACGGTAACGGTGAAGGTCTCGGCCAGCGTGTCCGCCACAGATGTGTTAAACACGCCACTACTAAGCGTGCCGTTGGTTGCGGCGAGCTGCGCATCGCCGCCCGCGGAAATGTCGATGGTAGTGGTGTTATCTTGGACGACCAAATTGTTGTTGGCGTCGTAGGCACGAATGGTAAGCGCGACCGATTCGCCGGCAATCGGCGTCGTCGTAGACGGCGTGACCGTGTAATTGTCAATCGCCCCCGCGATCGTGTTCACCGCAAAGCTCACCAATTCCAGGCTGGCGGGGACGCCGTCGTTAATCGTAGCGCGAATGGTGTTGCTGTCGACCGTGGTACCGGTCGTGAGCGTTACGCTGGACTCGCCGTTGGCGTCGGTGACCGCTGTCGGCGCAGACAATACTCCACTGCCACTGTCCACACCAAAGCTAACGGTTACGCCAGGCACATCGTTGTCAAATGAGTCCGCTACCCGTACGTCAAGATCCTGCGCTGCACCGGCAGCGATCGTTCCGTCCCCGGCGATTTTCTCAATGCGATGCGCGGCGGCGGGCGCGACGGCAATATCGTTGGATAAATCGGTTACACCGCCATCGCTCACCTCAACCTTAATAGTCTTGGCAAGTGTGTAACTTTCGGCAACGGTGGCGACGCCGTTTACCAGCGTCGCGTTTCCGGTGAGTAGCGTGACCGTCTCTGGGTTTTCGGTAACCGCATCCACTGCCACCAAAGTGACACTGTTGTTGGCCGTTGTGACCAGGTTGTCGAAAGCGTCGCGAGCTTCTATGGCAACGTTGAATCCCTGGCCCGCGGTAACATTGGCGGGCGCGACCACCGCGTACGACGTTACCGTGCCCGCAGACTGGATTTCCACGTCGACGCTATCAGCCGCCAGCAGTCCATCGACGCCGACCTGCCAGGTGCCCGCGCTGGGCCCCTGCGCGTAAAATGTTGCCTGCCCCGAAGACAGACCTATCTGGGTAATGATGGACCCAAAGTCGGTGTCACTGAACTGTAGTCCGCTACCGGCTTCGGCAGTCAGGTTTACGGTTCCAGTTTCGGCCGGGTCGACGTTTCCATTTCCGTCCACGGCTTCAACCAGAAGCGTAATCGTTGCTCCTGCCGCCGCTGGTAACGACGACTGCACGCTTAAACGCAGGTTGGTAGCTCCGCTCGCGGTTGTCGTGTACACCGCGTCTGCCACCGAGCCGGCACCCACAAGCGACGTAAACGCATCAACGTTGTCCGAGAGCCCGGCCGTACCCACCGCGTTGTGGTTGAACATAATTTGACCGTTTGCGTCGGTCGTCCCAAAGCGAGCGGTCGGCGTAATTTGCGTCGTAGGAGCCGACGCCTCGTTGGTAAGCGTTCCATTTGCCGTCGCCTGGATAAACACGTCAACTCGTTCGCCCGGCACCACGTTGTTGTGCGCGTCGCGCAACGTGACAATCACCGGAGTAACCGAGCCCACAGTCACGGGCTGAGAAGGCGGAGAAATTAGCAGATTGGAACCTACGTCGGGTGTACCTGTTGCGTTGACATTCACGGTTGCCGACGCCGCTTGCGCTTGCAAGGCATTGCTTCCGGCGGTTGTACCTAATGTCCACACGTCACATACCGCTTCCCCAGAGGTATCGGTGGTTGTGGTCGAATCGGCGCCAGGACCCGACACCACATCCAGGGTTCCGCCGCCAGCCACTACGCGGAATGTGACGGTTTGTCCATCGACCGCGTTGTCAAACGCGTCGGTGACTCTAACTCGAACCGGAACGGGTACGTCGTTGTTGACCGTCACCGTTTGTCCGTCGCCAGCGACAATATCGATGTTCGCCGCAACAGCATGATCGATAACGATCGAACCCGACGTACCATTGGCACCGCCGTCGACGGCGATCAGCTGGAAGGTCTCAGCCAGATTGTTGGTTACTTGTAGTTCGATTTCGCCAGCATCGGCCGCATCGAAAACGTAAGTAGCGGCGTCACCGGCTCCGTTGGTGACTTCGTTGATGGCTCCGGGGGAACCCCACTCGACCACGTCGCCAGCGCCTCCGGACGTGGTCGACAAGTTCACCGTACCGGTGTAGTCGGTCTTGACGTTTCCCTGACTGTCGAGCGCTGTAAGCGTAACGGTTTCGATTTGGCCAGCAACGCCAGCACCATCGACCACCCAGGCAAAGCTCGCTAACGGCGCGGGGACAAAGTCAACTGTGTCAACCGCGGCTATCGCTGTTGCGCCGATGGTCGCGCCGACGATCCGTTGACCCGTCTTGGTGCTGGACAACGTACCGGTCGCGACACCGTTGGCGCCAGTAACCCCACCGGGCTGTGTCAGAAGCTCGCTACCGTTTTGCGGCGAAACCGATAAGGTTACCGACTGGCCGGGAACCGGGTTCCCCTGCGTGTCACGCGCGGTAACCGTGATGGTACTTGTAGACGCCCCATCGGCTACAACCGAACTGTCGGCCGAAATTGTACTAACCGTGCCATCGACCGGACCGGCAACGAATGTTAATGGCGCACCAACGTTTAACGAAACTCCATCAACCTGCGCGTTAATCGTGACCGACTCGGCTACAAGACTGGTTAGCGGAATTGTCGACTGACCGTTGGCGCCGGTCGGCGGGCTCCCGGGCACGTTGGTGTCCCCGCTGGTTGAAATAACGACGACCGCTGCGCCCGAAATTGTATTCCCGAACGCATCTCGCGCCGTTGTCGTCGCCGCTGCCGAAGATAGCCCGTCTGCGACGGCGGTGCCCGGCGACACCGAGATGGTTGACAGGTTCGCATCCGCGACCGCCGCCACAATGGTGACGTCGGTGGAACCAAACAATGGCGGTGCCAGGCCGTCGTTGGTAAACGCGAACAGGGTAAACGGATCGCTGTTGGCTAGCGTCGCGCGGTAGTCAACGCGCACGCTGTCGCTGCCATTGGGAATTGTGATTTCGGTAATCGGAGTGCCGTGGTCGGAAGGTAGAAAGAACTGCCCCGAACTCGCCGAGAGTGTAACGTCCCTATCGGCCGTCACCGGGGTTGGATCGCTACTCGCATCTAGCGCGTAGATCGTGTACTCCACGAAATCGCCCGCCGTGGCAGTCGTGTCCTCGGGACTCCACTGGAAGGACTGCGCCCACGCGTGCGCGGGCAGCAGGGCGATGACCACAGCAGCGATCAGACCCCATCGCAGATAGAGACTCGAGGGCTTACTCACGACAATAATTTCACTCGGGTTAAGACAGTTGCTCGCTTCTGGAGTGCAAATCCTATGCCCCGGCAAATATTGCCGGGTGTAAATCACGTTTTTTCAGGGGGTTAGATAATAATGGAGCGAGTGGATGCGGTCAACTACCTAGCC
The DNA here is from genome assembly GCA_964588695.1 of uncultured bacterium. Lineage (GTDB taxonomy): Bacteria > Krumholzibacteriota > Krumholzibacteriia > WVZY01 > JAKEHA01 > CAZPQK01. The sequence continues at coordinate 18,573 of CAZPQK010000014.1, read as the reverse complement.
TGAACTACCAATTCTGGGCTAATTCTACCACGCCGGAGCGTCAAAACACAATGCCCTGCGGGGATATCGATGCACAGGCAAGCCATTGTTATGCAGGCGTTTACAGGGCTAGTTGGAAGTGAATTAGCCGGAAAGACGGGGAATGGTGGCTACCGAGTTTCGACCGTCGAAGCCATCGGACACGCTGCTCGGGTTGCGGGGGTCTGGAACCCACAGTTGGCCATCAACCACAAACTTATACTGATAACGCCCCGGCTCCAGGGGAAAAAACAGCGTCCAGACACCGTCTCCGTTCTCGTCGGTCATCGGGTCGGCGGTTGGCGACCATTGGTTGAAGTCACCAACCAGGTGGACCTTGTTGGCGTTTCGGTTTACGTAGCGGAAAATGGCGCCGCCCGCAACCAACTCGGGGCCGCCACCCTTGCCGTCGCCCTGGGGAGGGCCACCGGCCGAACAACCAGCGGCGAGCAGGAGTATAATTGCAGCGCTAGCGAATCTTAATTTCATCATCGATCGCAATCAGTAAAAGCTCAGATGAAAGCCCGAACGGTCCTACGTTAACCTGATATGGGTTGGCGGGATCAACAACAAAGGTGTCTTCGTTGACCCAGAATAAATAATGGTACCGCCCGGGCTGCAACGCAACCGCCAATTCCCACACGCCGTCGCCGTCGCTGTCGGACATCAGACCAATGTCGGCTTCGCCGGTTGAACCATTGCCACGCGCCCAGTTGTTATCCGGCCAGTCGCCCGCAACTTGCACGCGGACAGCGTTAGGCGCGTAGTAACGAAACACGACGGTGTTCTGGCGCAACGTTAACCCCGGCGCTTTGCTGCGGGTAGCAATCCAACTGCAACCACACATCGACATCAAAACCAGGGCCAGCACGAATCGCTTTAGAACCACAACACAACCTCCAGACGCACAGCGTTGACCGCTTCGATAATTCTCTCGCGCTGCGCCAGGGCGTCGGCTCGCGCGGCCAGTTCGGAACGCTGCGCAACGTTCGACTGATCAATTAAAAACCGTTCGCGTCCGCGATCAACGATGAGGTTTTCAACCGGATCGTAGCGCGTGGGATCGAACCCCCAACCGAGGTTCGCTGTTATCGGCCCCACACTCGCCGAGACCTCTGCGTAGCCTTGCATAGCTGAGACGTCGGGCAAGTCGTGTTTCGCATAGCGGCCATCGAGTGTAAACCCGTAACGATCGACCACCCAGTTCAGAGTAGTGTGCGCCGAGACATAACGAAGCTTATTGCCGCTTTCGGTAACGACTTCTGCATCGAGCGCGATTGCCGGTACCCACAGCGCACGCACCGAATCGGGCCGCGCCCACGCGACAGTTGCGTGCGCGTGGCCGTACGCGTCGAACTGCAGTCCGACCACGTCGGCAACACCGATAGCGTCACGCCCACTCGCCCACACATCCCGGGTCACCGCGAACGGAACGTAGACATCGGGACTGTTGTTGTACTTGGGGTCGACGAAGCGCACCCGCAGGCCGATGTCCCACTCATCGGTGACGCGGTGCGCACCCATCTCGCCAACCTGAACCGTCGCCAGCGACCTTTTGTAGATTCCATCAAAGCGATGCCGGCGAAAATCCCATCCCGCATACCACTGCCAGCCAAACGCTTGGGGATTGCTCGACACGCCCCAACGACTGAGCCGCTGCATATCGGTTGTGGGCAGCGCAGCCACACTCGACGCAATCGGAAAATTCGGCGGCGTCAATCGATCGGACTCTAGCTGCTGTTTGCCCGCGGCGTATGCCAGCTGCAGCGGCACCGGCAGCAGTCGCTTCAGATTCAACCAATAGGTTGTCACCACGGCCGACTCCGTTGCCGCGCTAAACAATGTGGAATCGGCAAAGGCGATCAGATTGCGCCTCGCGTTGCGAGTATCGCGGCGGACAACACCTCCGGACCCATCGCGACCGTCAAAAGACAGCTCCATTACAAAAGTATCTTCTCCGCCGGTTGACACGTCGCGGCTAAATTGATCTGGTGAAGTGAGAGCGGTGTCGGGTTCGGAGAAAGCGCTACTCCCTCCCCGAGCGCGAGTGTCGTTGACCCATGACGCGAGCAAACGAACGCCGGCTTCGAGTTCACCCAAAGCGGAAACACCTGAACGCTCCAACCCTGGGTTATAGAGAAACGGACCCGACGCGGCAAACAAACCAAACGGATCAGTCGTCGACCAGGTGCTGTCACGATCGAATGCGCGAACCTTTAGCCCAATCGCCTTCGCTTGAATAAAACCACGGTTCCACTGCGCACGCACAAACGGAGATTCGGTGTGCCAATCGGGTTCGAGCGACTCAACGACAACGCGCCCGGTTAGCGAACCACGATCCAACCCTACAAACAGATCCGCGCGATCTTGAAGGTCGCTAACCTCCTCGTCGGATTCGTCGGCCAGAACGCGAAAGGTCGGGCGAATCGCCGGTAACGTTTTCGCCGCAGGCCGTGGCGCTTCGCGAAGCGCGAGGCCCACAGGAGTCTCTTCCAACGCGAGAAGTGAGCCGTTGTCGTCACTATTAGGATTGTCCGGATCAACGATCCATTCGCCGTCGACCACAAATTTGTAGCGGTAGACACCTTCGACCATGAACAGCGAGTACTCAAAACTGTCGCCGTCTTTGTACATTCGGTCCACTGTCGGATTCCAGCGATTGAAGTCGCCCACCAGGAAGACACGCTCGGCTCCGGGCGCCGTCAACGTAAAGATGACTTCGTCTTCCTCTACGGTCACGCCCGCCCAGAGTGGAATCGCGCAACTGAGCACGACCAAAAACACCGTCAGCGCCCGCACCATCAGAAATCCCCCCGAAGCATGATGGTATAGAGCGACTCGCCGCTCCCCGCGTAGTCCAGATCCTCCAGAAAAAAGTTGGCTCGCCCCTGCTCTTCACCGTACCCAGCGACGATGAGTACACGTTGCGTCGGTCGGAACTGCAAGCGCCAGGACCACGCAGTTTCGTTTAAGTTAGAACCAAACGCGGCGGTTTGCGCCTGCGCTGAGACCGTTGAAGAAACATTAAGCCGCATTCTTGCGCCGACACGTTGTTCGTTACGATCCACTTCGCGCACGATTGCCATCGCGTGGAACGCACCCTCGATGCGACGTGTCGCCCGACTAACCGAGGCATGCACCCAGTTCTCCAGATACGTCGTCGAACCGGCCTCTGACTCCAGGCGTCCTACGCGAACCAGGACGTCGTTTCCGTTGGCCAGCAGCGTCCGTAGCCACGCGAGATATATGTCGTTGTGTATCGTATCCGAATGGGTTTGCCGCGTTAACTCAACCCGTAGATCCACAGCTTTGCGACGCGAGGGGACAAAAATCCCCACCGTACTGGTCGTTAGGCCGGGACTCAGACCGCCGTACGACGCAAAGTTCTCGCCTGCGGTTTCGTATCGAGCGTCCAGGTCTACCCGACCCCACTCGCCTCCAACAATTCGCCGCCAGCGCCCCTCTGCGGCAAGCGCGCTACGCTCCCCCAGCCATTCGTCCGGCGAACTTCCCGAACCCGAATCCCACTCGGGGAAACCAAATCCGACGCCGGCACCCGATTTCACTACCGTCGCCGACGCGGTCAACCGTCGCCAACCGACGAGAGCCTCGCCCTTCAACGCAGCAATTTCGGTGGCCGACTCGGGTACATCGTTGTGCAGGTACGACGCGCTGGTATGAACACTTCCGCGTGTAAGCCCCGCGCGCAACCACGTTACCCGATCGGCTTGCTCCCATCGTTCGTTAAGGGCCGCCCAAAGGAACGACAACGACTGGCGTGAAGTGCCCCAGTCGCCGCGCAGGCCGGCATGAAAGTCTCGATTAGCAAGGTAAGCATCGGAAACCAGCGAGCCCAGAACGTCGTTGCTAAAATAACGATTCTCACGTAGGTAGGGGCGAACGCTTAGGGTTCCAAGTTCAAACAGAACATCGGCTTGTTCGAGGCGCCACTCCGGTCGCTCGTAGCGCGTACGTTGCCAATGAGCCTCGGTTTTGCCATACCAGGTTCCCAGCTTAGAACCCCATAGGCCTTCAACCATCGCGCGGCTGGGATTGTTGCCGCTGACCGTGTCGAAGTCCCATCCAAGCCCAAAACCTTTCGAGCGCTGCCATTCGCCGCCGACGAACATTCGAGCGCGCCACGTGATCGTCGAGTCGCTGGGTAGATCGAACGCCGCCGCTGGAGTGGCGAGCATCCCTAAGAGAACCACGCTACTGGCTAATCGCCGCACCGGGACCTCCTTGAAACGGACCGCGCACTCCCAGCGACACCGAGACCGTAGGCCCGAGGGTGTCATGCGTATCCACACCAATATCCGCAAGCCAGCGTGGCTGGGTGATCCCGATACCAAAGCGCACATCGCGCGCCGACACGCCCGAACGAACCACCACGCCAGGGCCGAGTTTGAGTTCGACCCCGCCGCGATTTCGCCAATCACTGAACGGGTCTTCGACGCGCTCGAAAATGAATGTCATTCGATTATGCAACGTGTACGACCACGACCAAACTTGCTCGCGATCCAACGACGTGCCGCCGTGTTCGCCGGTGAGGTTAAACTCCGGTTCGGTGATATTTCGGATGCGATAGGCCACCCCAATGATAGGAAACGGCCGTAGCAGAACACCTGCACCAAATGTGAATTTGGTTTCATCCAACGACGTCGTGCTGGCGCCAGCCGGCAACTCTGCTTGCACTCGCGCGGCATCGATCGAAACGCCCGCGCTTAACGACGCGTCCTGACTGTTGCGAATGAGATCGCGCGCGTACCCCAGGGAAAATAAATCTTCGCGAAGAATGCCATCGCCGACATCAAGGCCGTGCCAGGCCACACCAAACGCGCCCCAATTGGTGGGTAGGGCGGCCATCACTGTGGTCTCGGTCGCCGTAGCGAGCGAATATGGTTGCTGATAAGACGTGAGCACAGACCAGCGGAAGTTTTGCGCGAGACCGGCGGGGTTTAGCAACGTAGCGGTGGCGTCGTCGGCGACACTGGCGAAAGCACCACCCAATCCCGACACCCGCGCCGATGGAGCCACGCGCTCAAAATAGGCGTGCGCGGGCGCGCTCGCGAACAGCAGGCACACCGTCGGCAATAGCAGCCGGAAGGAACGCGTCATCGCACCACCACGACGACAGCCTGGGCAATCTGGCCGCTTCCAAGCCGGGCGACAATAACGTACATGCCACCGCGCACCACACGGTCGCGGTCGTCAGTTCCATTCCACGTTAGGGTAAATTCGGACAGGGCAGGAGCGGAGAGCGAGCCATCTCGGAGCGTCTTGACTCGACGCCCATTGGCACTGAATACCGAAACATCGACGTCATAGAAGACGGCCTCGAGGCTCACCTCAATCGTAATCGCGTTGGCAAACGGATCAAAACTCCGCGCGGAGGTGCGGATTTGAATCTCATCTTCCGTAGCCCAGGCGCGGTTGGGGGTGGGACTAACCGCGGCGGCGAGAAGGACGGAAATTATGAGTGTGGTTAGTTGGCTTCGCCATTTGGTCATCGACTCGAATCACCCTCTTCGTCCATCCGTTTCAGTCCTTCAAGTATCAGATGGTCGAGGGGTATGTCGATTAAAATATCTTCGGCATCGGGGCGAGCGTCGTTGGTGAACTCGAACACGCCCTTGCGCCAACGAACGACCTCGTAGATCACTTCTTTGATCTGCTCTTTGACGGCTTCGTTAAGCGCATCGGCGTCGATCAGGTCTCGTTCTACCAGAAAGGCGCCCAGACGCTTTCCCGTGGGTTTATCCATAAGCGCGCGCTTTAGACGGCGCTCACTAAGGAGATTCTGGCTTACCAGGAACTCACCCAGTTTAACCGGGCGACTGGCAATCTCGGCAAACGTGATAGACCCACGCTCAAAGAAAACGCGAGCGTCGTTGTCGGTTCCAGAGAGCGAAAGCTGCCCAGTCGAACCGGCCAACGCCAGGAATTGGAACACCACGAACGGCTCGAACACCGTCAGATCGCCGCGGAGATCCATGTAATCCCTTGCGTGTGCAGGGTTTAGGCCCGATGATTTCGGGCGTGTCTTATTCCGAGATATACTTGCGATACCACCACCGATGCAAAACTAAGGCCAAGCACCGGGAACAGCCAGGGGTACACATCGGGCCCCCATCCTACCTCACCAAGTTCCACGACGATGATTGTCGCCAGCCCAAGTGCCTGGACGACACCGACGACCTTGCCGGGGAGTGTCGCCTGAAATTTCCATGGGCCAGACGTCAGAAACAGCACCAGCGCGCCCACAATGAGCTGCCCATAGCGAATCATCAGAATTGTGAATAACCAACCGGGGACAACGCCGCGGACGTACAACGCGGCAAAGATCATTCCGGTGGAAAACACATCTCCCAACGGATCCATTACGACGCCAAACTCACTTTGCTCGCGGCGCCACCGAGCGACCAGGCCATCGACAATGTCAGAGATCGCCAGGACCGCGTAGGTAACGAGCGCAGGCAGGTAGTAGCCCTGAAGATAAAAAACAATCGTTGGAGCGATCAGGAAGAACCGGGTAAGTGTGATCCGATTGGCAGCACCCAGATTAGGACGACGGTCCCCACCGGGCTCCGCGACCAGCGCGACATTCGAGCGCAAGAAGACGGTCCAGAACACGCCCGAAACCAACGTCCACACCAGAAACTCACGAAACTCGGCGATTTGTCCGCCCCGATAACCCAGCGCGGCTGACGCGACGAGCACCGCGTGAAAACCGAGCGCGAAACGATCAATCTGTCGGGTGATTACGGCATGCCGGCGTGTGTTCTCGCGTACTTCCCACGCGCTATCCACAAAGAACAGCACGAGCGAGCGGGGACTCACGCCGCGCTCCAGCAGTCTCCGTCGGGCGCGAACCGAAAACACGGCTATGCCCTAGTTAGACGCGATAGCGGCCTGTGCTGCGGCAAGGCGAGCAACCGGCACACGAAACGGCGAACAGCTAACATATTCAAGGCCGACGCGTTGAAAGAACCAGATTGACTGCGGGTCACCGCCGTGTTCGCCGCAAATGCCAAGCTTAATGTCGGGACGAGTTTCCCGACCTTTTTGACAGGCGATTTCGACAAGTTGGCCCACGCCAGTTACATCCAGTCGTTCGAACGGATCGGCCGGGAGAATCCCTTCGTCGATATACACCGGAATAAACTTGCTAGCATCGTCACGCGAATACCCGAAGGCCATTTGCGTGAGATCATTGGTACCAAAGCTAAAGAACTCGGCGACTTCTGCGACTTCGTCGGCGGTAAGGGCAGCGCGCGGAACTTCGATCATCGTTCCAACCATGTAGGGCACCTTGATTTTCTTTTCCGCAAGCACTTCGTCGGCCACACGGACTGCCATCTCGCGAAGTGTCGCGAGTTCCGCACGGGTTCCGATCAACGGAATCATGATCTCGGGGTGAACCGTCACGCCGTCGCGCGCCACATTGCACGCCGCTTCTACTAACGCGCGCACCTGCGCTTCGTAGATTTCCGGAAAAGTGATACCGAGACGGCATCCGCGATGCCCAAGCATGGGATTAAATTCATGCAGGCTTTGAACCTTGCCGCGCAGGATGTCTTCGGAAATGCTCAATCGACCAGCGAGGGCACTTATTTCGTCATCCTCGCCGGGAAGGAATTCGTGCAACGGTGGGTCCAACAGGCGAATGTTTACCGGATAGCCGTCCATCGCACGAAACAGCCCCTCAAAGTCCTCACGCTGCATCGGCAGAATCTCGGTCAACGCCGCAACGCGCTCGCTTTTGTCGGAAGCCAGAATCATACGGCGCACGACGTCGATGCGGTCTTCGCCAAAAAACATATGCTCGGTACGAGCCAGGCCAATCCCCTGCGCCCCAAACCCGCGCGCGTTTTCTGCGTCTTCGGGCGTATCCGCGTTGGCGCGGACCCGCATGGTTCGAAACTCGTCTACCCACGACATGAACGTCGAGAAGTTGTCGTCGAGCTCCGGATCGACCGTCGGCACCTCACCCGCGAAGACACGTCCAGTGGTTCCATCAAGGGTGATCCAATCGCCCTCGTTGTATGACTTGCCATCCACATCAAAATGGCCGGCGGTATAGTTGACCGACATTTCCTGACACCCAACGACGCAACACTTCCCCATACCGCGTGCGACCACAGCGGCGTGAGACGTCATCCCGCCACGCGAAGTGAGGATGGCATTGGCTACTTTCATCCCTTCAATGTCTTCGGGGGAGGTTTCCGTCCGTACCAGGATTACCCGTTCGCCGTCTTCCGCGAACGCCAGGGCCCGCTCGACGGTAAACGCAATTCGTCCAGAAGCCGCTCCGGGAGACGCAGGCAGGCCTTTTGCGAACGCTTCGAAATCGGCGGAGTTGTCGATGGTCGGATGCAGCAATTGTTCGAGTTGATCGGGGTCGACACGAGTCACCGCGGTTTGCTTGTCGATCAACTTCTCTTCCATCATCTCCACCGCAATGCGCACCGCGGCACGACCGGTACGTTTGCCCGTGCGTGTTTGCAGCAACCACAACTTTCCCGACTGGATCGTAAACTCGATATCCTGCATGTCACGATAGTGAGCTTCGAGTTTGTGATAAATATCTTCGAGCTCGCGATACAACGATGGCATTTGTTTTTCAAGAGAGTTGTCGGTGCCGTTGATCGGCAAGGGTGTGCGAATTCCGGCAACGACGTCTTCGCCCTGCGCGTTGATCAGATACTCACCAAAAAACACACGCTCGCCGGTGGAAGGATCGCGGGTGAACGCCACACCGGTCGCGCTGTCGTCGCCCATGTTGCCGAACACCATAGCTTGCACGTTAACCGCCGTGCCCCAGTTGTCGGCGTAACCGTTCATACCGCGATAGGTAATCGCCCGATCCGAGTTCCACGACCGGAACACCGCCGCGATAGCACCCCATAGTTGTTCGTCGGTGTCCTGCGGAAAAGGGTCACCGGTGTGCTCGACAACCACTTCCTGGTACTCTTTGATAAGTTCCTGTAAGTGCTCGGCGGACAGTTCGTAGTCGGCAGTTACGCCCGCATGATCCCGCTTGGCAGTTAGCAAGTCTTCGAAGTGGTCAACATGCACGCCAATAACAACGTCGCTGTACATTTGAATAAAGCGCCGATACGAGTCATAAGCGAACCGTGGGTTGTTGGAACGCTTCGCCAATCCAGCGACGGTTTCGTCGTTCAGCCCCAGGTTTAGCACCGTATCCATCATTCCGGGCATGGACACGCGTGCACCCGAACGCACCGACACCAGCAACGGGTTGTCGACGCTGCCAAACTGGGCCCCAATCGCCTCTTCCAGACGCTTGATGTTGTCCCGCACTTCGCTACGCAGCGACTCGGGATAGGCGCCGTCGTTGTTCATAAAGTGGGTACACACTTCGGTGGTGATGGTAAAACCGGGAGGGACGGGCACACCAAGGTTGCTCATTTCCGCAACGTTTGCTCCCTTACCGCCCAATAGGTCGCGCAGGTTGGCGCCGCCATCGGTGTGGCCTGCGCCAAAGAAATAGACGTGCTTATCGGTGGCCGTACTCACGACGGACTCCTTAATTTGGCTGGATGTGTCTGATTATGGTGTACTTGCAGGTTGGTTGAAACGTACTCCAGCCCGGAGGCCGTTTTCAAGGCCATTCGAGAGCTCCCGAGAACGACTTTTTGCCTTACCGCCGCTCCATCTTCCACTCGTCAAAAATGATCACTTCCAGTGCCTGCTTGACCTGACTGGGGTTAAAGTACGCCGGCTCGAATCCCCAAATGGCGCTACGAGCGGCCACACCGCCGCCGCGCTCGGGCACGCGGTCGGCGTAGGTGGTCGTCCAGAACGCGATGGGGGCGCCGTAAACCGAGCTGTTGGCGTTGGCCGTCCCGTTCACCCAAATAGGCGAAAAACAGGCCCGGCTGACGTTAAACCACGGGCAGTACCGAAAGAAGGGCGGGTCGTAGAGCTCGGTTCGCAGCCCCTTGCTGGCGTATGTCATTCCAGGGTTGGCGGTCTCCGGCCGCAGGTCGAGCTGCGGGAAATTGGGATCCACTGGGATCGCCGAGCGTAATCCGTTGGCCACCGGATCGATGTCGCGGTAACCAAACGTGTCGCAACCGTTCTCGTTTTTACGAAGATTGTTAAACGTGGTGTAAGCCACATCTAAAACATTCACGCAAAAGTCCTCGTAGATGGACGACTGGTCACCCACTCGTCCTGCCTCAACGTCGTAACTACCCGACTGATCGCCCTCAAGTTCGTAGAGCGGGATCATCGGATATCGTACGGCAGCCCCTCCAAAGAACTGTGGCGTGATGGTCTGGGTCATCGGTTGCTCGCCGCAAATCAGAACGTGTCCTCCCGCGCGCATGAACAACGAAATCAAGTTCGGCGATATCTTGCTTCCAAGGTTGGCGGCGTTCAGGCTTGGATTCTTCGAGCGAAAGTTAATAACTTCGCCAAGCTTCGGGCGGTTCGATCCGGTACGACCGTATCCGCCCAACGCGTCCCATATGATGTTCTTGTAATTCGCGATCTGGACGATCGACAACGGCCGACCGCTGCGAATACTTAACATATCCAGATCGGGGTTGAACCCGGCCGCGTCTGCAAGCGCGTCGATCCAAAACTGATCGTGTTCTTCGTCGCTGGGGCTGGCGCCAGCACTGGTGATCCAGGTAACTTCGGGCTCGACGTAGTCGTCAACCACCAACAGGTCGCGCCCCATGTCGAACTGGACAATGTTCACCCGGATTTGCGCGCGACTTATGACGCCCGAGTTATCGATCACGTCAACCAACAGCAGATGAGATCCAAAATAGAACGTTCGCGGCGGAATGCGAGTGGTCGACGACGTCGGCGGCGTCCAGTCGACATCAAACTGGTCTGGGTCGGCGGGATCGATCACGTCCCAACCGTATCGATACGCGACAACGGTGCCGCCGTAGTCGCGCGCGTCGGCCTGCATTGTAAAGCTGAGCGGAACCCCCGCCGGCAAGTCGACGATGGCGGCAGGAGTCGCAATGTAGGTCGACAGTACACTTCCCATGAACTGGTTGCTAACCGTCAACTTAGGCCCGGTACTTCGGGCTAACACCTGAATACGCCGAGCGTTCCTGCCCAATTGAAACACCGGCGTCACCGCCCCGGCTTCGTCGCGGGCTTGCACCGCAAAAACGTACAGCCCGAAGTCGATCGGCGGAGTGGTCCAGGCTCGGCCGGTGTCTCCGGGGGCGTCATAGGCCAACCAATCGCTCCACTCGCTCGCGTCCGGGTTGTTTTGGATATACGACAACGCACCGTCGTAGTCGTTGCCCTGCACTTTTTTTAGGATGTGGCGAACCTCGGCCGGGTCGATCTGCTGATCGGTATTGTTAATGTAGTCCGCACCGGTCCAACGGTAGGTGGCAATCGCGGGCATTTGCGCTGGCGTCCCAATGGAGTTGCCGGGCAGTGGAATATCCAGGCGAACTTCGGGCGACAATGTCGTCGCAGTAAACGATCGGTAGGCGGGCGCGCTTGAGGGCTGTCCTTCTCGGTCCACCGCACGAATAAAGAACGTGTGCGACCGCTCAAACTTCTGCACCATGTTGTTGTTATTGGGGTTCGACTGCCCATCGGCGGTAAACAAGAACGTCGAGTCGTTGCTGAACACGTCGTTCCACTTGTCAGGACCCACGGTATCGGCAGGAACGAACTGGCCGGTCTCGTTGTTGGTGATGCAGTACTCGTAATGCGAAATCTGTCCATCCGGATCCCATCCCCCCCAGTACAGGTGAACCAGGTATCCGGACTCGGTTCCCTCCGGCGGCGCACTGGCCAACCAAACTGTCGGCGCCATGTTGGCGCGCCGGTTTTCGCCGACAACTTCTTCGCCTGCACAGCCACTAAGCAAAGGAGCCACGACGATTGCCGTGGCTCCAAATCTAATTAGTTTGTTCATCATGAGGTGCCTCCAAATGGACCTGGTGGGGAGGCATTGGCATGTTCAAGGGGTTGAACTCTAACGAATAACGACGACGCGCCCCAGCACGTCCTTGCCGGATGCCTCGATCCGGTAGATATAAACACCCGACGCGACCGCTTCGCCCGCGCCGTTGCGCAGATCCCACTCAATATTGCCCGAAGGCGAGTTGTGGTTGTACTCCCAAACAAGATCACCGGAAACCGTGAAAATCTTGATTTCGCACTGCTCCGGAACATTCACAAACCGAATCCGATCGTCCGGGAAATTGTGGTAATTGGCCTCGGTGATCCGGCTTCCACCCGATCGGAAGGGATTCGGCACAGCGTAAATCTTGTCAATATCGGCCTGGTTATCAACCTCAATTTCTTGCTCGACAAGCGCTCCGGGGCAGTCGATCGGCTGCCCAAATACCGGGTCACAATTGTCAAACTTCTGGAGACCCTGGCGACCCGACGACACGTCGTAGTCGCGGTCAAAGGTTGTTACCAGATAGTAATAGGTGAATCCGTTAAACGCGTTACAGTCGAACCAGAACATTTCGTTGGCGTCCAGGTCGAGTGTAAGCGTTCGCCCAAGGCAGTCAGCGGGCGTGTCAAAGGAGTACGACCCCACGCTGCGAAGGGCCGGCACTACCTCGTAAAAGTACAGCGAGTCAATCAGACTTCCGCCGGTCGAACCACCCAGCCTGGCCTCTTGTTTGGAGACCTCACCAATGACTTGCAAGTCACTGCCATCGGCGTTGATACCCCGCCAGATATGGTAACCCTCGAAGTCTTCCAGCCCCACCAGGAACTGCCCCTGAGCGTCAATGTTACCGTCGCTGAACCGCATCTCGATTCCATAGTCGACGTTCTGCCCGGTTAGCGAATTGCGCAGAATCAGTGGGAACCAGGTGTTGGGTGTGTATGCGGCGCCCAGATCGATCTCGCGGTTCAAGAATTCCTCACCGCGAACGGCAACCTGCACCCGCAGCGCTCCCTGGCCAACCACACCGCCGTCGACGGCGCGAAAGCTCAACGTCCGGTCGATATCGCCGCTGTACTCGCCACGGGTTTCCGGAAGCGTGACCTCCGAAGGCAAGGACGTGTTGCTCCAACCGGTCGTGTCTGGCTGGTGGATAAAGGTGCCGCATGAGTCGGGAATGTCGTCGAACGTAATAAACACCTGGAAGGTCCGGCGAACCGGATTAAACCGACGCTCAACCTGAACATTTTCCGGCGCCACCAGCGTTAGCGAATCGGGCGCACCCGCGGCTTCCGAGGCGCCGGGCGTGGCGGCTAGCAACAGCAAGCCTAAAGCTACGCCCCGACGCGCCCAGCGTCGCATAAAACAATACAAGAAACCCCTCCTAGCGCCGAGCCAGGCTCGGCCTGACAACTCTAGTTGCTCACTCGATCGAGTTGCCATTCATCATACAAAATGTACTCAATAGCCGGCTTCACCAACGTCGGCTCCATAAAGACCGGTCGGAAACCGAACACAGCACTGCGAGCACCTACGGCACCCGGCGCCTCTGCAACTACGTGTTCATAGCGTGATGTCCAGAACGCCACCGGCGCCCCAAAAGTTGGCTCGTTGACGTCCAGGCATTCCAACCCGTAGATCGGCTCAAAACATCCGCGGGTCTGACGCGGAACGTAGGGACAGTAATCCAAAAAGTACTGCGGGTTGTAGATTTCGGCGTCGATACCACCAAGGTTCTCGTTGTAGATCTTGCCCGGTCCCGACGATTCCGGACGAATCGCCAGAGTCGGGAAGTTCGGATCGATCGACGTGGCGCGACGCATCGTATCGGTGCGGCGGTTGGTCGACACGTTAATGTCGCGAATGCCGACGATGGTCTGGCAGACAAGATCCTGCGTACGCGTCAATGTCGGAAAGTGGCGCGAATAGTCCACCACGTCCAGGCACATGTCGAGGTACGCAAACGACAAATCACCGACTGGGTCGTCCAGGTTAGGCGGCGAATCCGTGGATGCGTTGCCTTCCAACTCCCATTCGTACATGAGCGGGTGACGGAACGATGTCGCAACGACGTCGCGGTTAACCACCATGGACATGGGCTGGTTCCCCACCAACAACAGGTGACCGCCAGCCGCCATAAACAGCGACAGAATGTTCGGCTGAGTCTTACCACCACCGGCAGAACCCGCGTCCTTGGGGACGAAACGAATGTACTCGTAGAGTAGCGGGAACTGCGCAGCTACCGAATACCCGCCCGCTACATCGTAGATAACGGTTTCGTATTGGGCAAAGCTGGCCAGGTTAATGGTTCGCGAGCCGATGATTTCGATAATGTCGGCGTCGGGGTTAAAACTGGCGACGCCATCCAACATGTCCAACCAGAACGCGTCGGCCTCTTCGTCGGTAGGCGCGCCGCTCTTGTCGAAGCCGATGTTTTGATCTTGTTGGACCGTCGGTTCACGGTTGTCGTCAATCAAAAGCAGCGGTTTAGCCAGGGTGAACTGGACAATGTTGACGCGAATCTGCTGCCGGGTACAGAACCCGGAGTTGTCAACCACTTCCACCGTAAACACGTGCGAGCCAAAGAAAAACGTTCGCTGTGGCGACGATGCAGTTGACGAAGTGAACGGCGTGAAGTCGGTTTCCCACTGATCGGGATCGTCGAGGTCGCTGATATCCCAACCATAACGATAACCGGACACGACACCGCCGTACTGACTGGCGTCGGCCGTCCAGGAGAAGCGAAGCGGCACACCCGCGGGTAAGTCAAGAATGGTGGTTTGCGGGATACACGAGTTCCAGCCGGAGGTACTTCCGATGTACTGGTTGGTCACCGTAAGTGTCGGGCCTGTCGTACGCGCCTGGGCGACGATTCGACGCACGTTACGGTTCTCATCCAACACCGGAGTAATAGCGCCGGCTTCATCCATCGCGCGGATGGCAAATACGTACTGACCGAAGTCAAGCGGCGGCGTTGTCCAGAACTTGCCGCTGTCATTGGGCAACCCGTAGTAAAGCCATGAGCCCGGTCCGCCGCCGTTTTGCGCAGCCTTCCCATTGGACCATACACTGTCGGGCGCATTACGAATCCAGTCTACCGTGGCGTTCCAGTTGCCGTTGAACTCGGAAGTGCTTTTTAAAACAAACTGTACCGACTCCGGATCCTGCGATGTGTTCTCGTCCGAAATAAAGTCAGTCGCCGTCCAGCGGAAAGTAGTGATCGGCGGCACGGCGGCCGGGCCGAAGCTTAGCTTAGGCGGCACGGTCACGCTGATTTCGGGCGAAATCGTAAACGCCGTGAACGATCGGTACGCCGGTTGTGTCGACGACCGTCCTTCGTCGTCAACCGCCCGGATAAAGAACGTGTGCGAACGTTCAAACTTCTGCGACAGATCGGTATTGTCGTTGGGATTCGACTGCTGATCGGCGCTGAACGTAAATACCGAATCGTTGGCAACGACGCGGTGCCACTTGTCGGAACCGGTCGTGTCGGCCGGGTTAAACGGACCGTTGTCGTTGTCGGTAATCGCGAATTCGTAATACGCAATTTGACCGTCCGGATCCCATCCGCCCCAGAATAGTCGAATGGTATAGGTATCCTCGCTGCCCTCGGGGGGCGCGCTGGCCAACCAGACGTTCGGGGCTAAGTTCTCAACCTCTTCCCCATCGATGCCATCAACCGAACATCCCGTCATTGCGATGACGGAAAAGGCGACAGCGATCAGGCCGAGTGCGGTGGGGTTTAATCTAGCGACGCGCATGGGTCACCCCCTACCTAAAGAAGCTCACGTACAGTGTGAATTCTTGTTCGGCAATTCGCCCGAACTGTGATGCGAAGACCGAGTTGATCAGGTCCGCATCCCCATTTATGTAAACAATCTCATCAAAGTCGGGCTCCTGGCTTGATGTATCCCGACCCACCAGAACAATCTTCAAATCGCGATTCACGAAAGACGGCGGCAGCGCGAAGACCGCGTCGCCGAGTGGGTCTTCCGAGGTAAGAAAACTTCCGTACCGGAAAGTCACAGATATTGTCTCATCAAGCTGGTTGACGATAACTTCCTGCATCGCGTTGAAGTCTTCGAAGTAACTCCCGGAGCGACCCATCGTCACTCGAGCACCGGTGTTGGCATCGGTGACGCGCATCAACCACGACTTAATTCCGCCTCTGACGTCGCGAGCGTTATCCGCGCCGGTTCCTTTAATCGAAAACTCGAACGTTCGAACGAAAGGAAAGTCGGAATCTGCGATATCCACCGTATCGGTTAGTACCGAGGGAATATCACCCGGGTTTGCGAGCTTCGGTCGCCAGAAATTCCACTTCACGGTATCGCCAGGCGCGTACACGTTTCCGTTGTGATCCTCCAGCGTCAACGACGTAATCGCCGGGCTGTGGTTACCCACATAGTTAACCGTCGCGGGCGTTCCGTCCTCTTTATCCAACTCATCGACCGTCCGGACACCAACCAAATAATCGAACGAGCCCACACTTACCGTGTTGGAGTCGGATGCCGAGAAAGCATCGGTGTCATGAAACCCGGTAACGTTCTTAGGAGGACGCCAGCCGCTTGTAGAGAACGGCGTGAACGGGTTGGGGTACTTAATAGTCGACGTTCGGTCCACTTTGATTTGGAAATCCAAACACTGATCCGGGTCGATCGAAGGAGGATCGCACACCTTCGCATCGCGCGGGTCATCAACCCCGGAATAGTACAGCGTCGCCCAACTTCGGTACGGCAACGTATCCAGCACCGAGTCGGTGAAATCAATATCCTCCGACACCAGACCGCCATTAAAAGTGTAGGTGCTCTGCAATCGGTTAAGGGTGGTCTGCGGGTCGAAGTTAACAACCACCTGAGCAACCCCGCGAACGTAGGTTCCCCCGTCCACTGCGGACTCGGCGCCGGCATCATCACGACACTTGGCCGCAAAACGGAAAACACCCGACGGCAACTGATCGCTTCCGGTGTTGGTAAAGACCCGAGTCGTGTCCGTCAGGTTGGTGTACCACTCGCGGGATCCCGGAATGTTTACTTCCAGGTTCAACGGAAAATACTGATACTCGCGAATCTGGCCGTTCTGTGTCTCTCCGGACCAGCTGATCTCGAACCCTTCACCAACGCCAACCGTGTCACCGGGAATCTGCTGGTGACGATAAGGGTTTTGAGAACCTCGAATTCGAGTGTGAAACTGAACTTCGGGAAGTTCGTCGATGGTGGCAACGAACTCGATCGCAGCCGGCGTGGGATCGATAATGCCGTTATCGTCGATAGAGGCGATATGAAAGGCCTGGCGATTTTTCTTTACGCCAACGCCACCGACATCCGTGAACGCGGTAAAAGCAAAAACTGAGTCCGTGCGGGAGGTGATCCGCCCTTCGCGGAAGTCACGAAGTCGGGCCGATGGGTTCCACACCAGGTCCTGCTCCAGGACGAGCGTGTCCTTACGAGTCCAGATGAAACGCTCCACGGTGCCGTCAGCGTCGCGACCGCGCCAGAACAGATGCACCAAGTATTCGTACTCGGTGGAGTCAGGCGGCGCATACCAAAGCTCGGTGTCAGGAGCCTCGTTGGTATCGACCAGGGAGGGCTGGTTACGGCGGCAGGCGCTTACCGTTAACAAAAGGGTAAGCAAAAGTACAAAAACGCCCTGCGCTAGCTTCATCCTAAAGAATACTCCTTATCCGTGGGGCGAATAATAGAAAAGTCGTGTTGTATGGGGACTGGTGTAGAAGCAAGGTCAATATAAACAATCTAAAAACCGGGTGTCAACGAAAAAACTAGGGCGCCTATCGCCGTAAGTGTTTTCGTTTCAGGGAGTAGCCTCATTCGAAAGCCCCGGAGCCATACGGATGCCCGGGGCTGCCTACGGGTACGCGTCAGTCGCGAACGGCCTGCCGTCCGATCCCCTGATCATGACTAGGGCGGGTCGACGGTTGCCTTCCGCTCCTCTCGGCAGTGCCCGGCTTGAGTCCCTTCCAGCCTCGGAAGTCGCGGTCACCAACCGTCGACCCGTCCAGACTTACAACGCCGCCGGATTCTCTGGCCATTCCCGCCGTGCTCCACCCCGTAACCAACAACTCAGCCCCCGAACGTCTGGCTCCTCCCCTCGAACTTCATTTCTCTGGAGGCCTCACCACCCCCACCGCAGTCCTCGCCGGCGACGTTCCCCACTCTCGTGAATGCCGTTCGTGACATCTGAGGTGACGAGCCGATGGTGAGGGTCCTCGCCGGCGACTTTCGAGGAAGGAAAGCCTGCCAGCCTTTGCATCTCCGAGAGGAGCCGAAGAGGAGCCCTCCCATCGGCAAAACGGCGCACAGATGGCAGGTACAAAAAAACTGGGGCCGCACCGAAGTGCAGCCCCAGTTCCAAGTGTGACTAGGAGAAAAGGGTTCTACTTGAGGAGAACCATCTTCTTGGTTTGCGTGAAGTCACGCGTCACGAGCTTGTAGAAGTACACACCCGAGGACACTGGCTGACCAGCGTCGTTCAGGCCGTTCCACGTGACCGGAGCCACGTCGGTCGGGTTTTGAACTCCATTAACAAGCGTCCGCACCAGTTGACCAGCAACGTTGTACACCTTCAGCGAGACATTGGTGCGCTCGCGCAGGGTGTAGTTGATGGTGGTCGTCGGGTTGAAC
>CAZPQK010000013.1:0-90010 GCA_964588695.1 uncultured bacterium | reverse complement strand
CTCGGGTACAATAAGAGCCTCACCGCAAGTACCCCCTGCACACACCGTCGCAGTGGGGAGGCTGAATGATGGGTACCCGATCTTTTCGAACGCACGCGGCATGCAAACAAGGCCCCGGTGACGCACAGGCCATGGCGGTTAGTGTTTCTTGCTCTATGCCGGTTCGTGGAGAGGTCGTTTCGCCCCCCCCCTTACACGGGCACGGGGGCGCGACTTCAATGTTTTTGAGCCCAAGTTGTGATTAGACGGTTGAGAAGGCGGGTTAAACGCTATCCGTTGGTTGTTACCCTTGTAGCCTCATTGATTGTAGGTTGCGCGCATACATCTAGGAAGGCTGTCTCGATAGAGAGTGTTAGGCCAGATCGTCTGTACGAGTTTGCTACGATAGATAGCAAGTGCTTGCTGGCGAGTGTTGCCGCATTTGGAGACACTGCGCTGGTGCTTGTGGTGGCCGAATCTGATACTACGTTCGTGCCGCTATCACGTGTCGTTGGAGTTGTAGAGCTTGAACGTGAGAATCTTGGGTTTTTTCAAGTAGTGGTTTTTGGTAGTGCGATCGTCGCAATGGTGTACACCTTGACCGTGTCATTGGATAGTCCGGATGCGTAGTATTCCAATAAGAATTGCACTCAATTTTTGCCTCGTGCTGTTACTTTCTTGCGGCGGCACCAACAATCCCAGGCCCACCGACCCGGTCGTAGTAACATCGAAGCCGGACAATGGTTCGTCAATCGCTATGTTGATTTCAAGTCAGCGATTGCACGTAAGTCAAGTTGGCACCGTCACCGTTTGTCTTGAAATCCTGAGAACCCCGCCAGGTGGTGGTGGGCTCGTCTACGAAGTTCGATCCGATTTTGCGATCTTCTCTCAGGATCCGTTGATCGATACGGTCTTGAGTCCGACGAGTTGGGTTGATTCCTTGCGGGTACGTCAGGTAGTAGCTCATCCCGTGTTGCTTGTCCCGGCGCAAGCGGGAAGCACATTCGCGAGTGTAGGTGCCATCGCGGATGTGCCGACGGGAGGTTCGCCGCTTCAAGGTTCTAATGTGAATATCATAGCGATCGACCCTTAAGTGGGGTCAAAGAAAGGGGAGACCGCGTGCGTTTCGTTATCGGGCTGACAGCCGTGTTGGTGCTGGTGGGGCTTGTGCAAAAGGTGCAAGCGGCCGGTGATCCGCTAGTCGATGTTTCAGTTGGGTTTAGCGGATCCTACGCACCCAACTCCGCAGCCGCAGTGGTTTGTACCGTATCGACGCAGCATCCTCCGATTACAGTCGGTTTAAGCCTTTCCATACCAACCGGTGCTGTGTTCATCAATGGATCAAGCTCGCAATCTAGTTCCGTGACGTTGTCAAGTAGTGCGCCGATAGTTATTTCCTATGACCTCGCACCACCCGCCGAGGGGATGTACGCAGTGCACGTGGCTGCGACGGCAGCGAGTGTGCCAGTGGGTGGGGCATCTGGTTTTCTATGCATAAGTTCGAACCCTTCCATCGCGGGACGAGCGACCAGCGCGAGCAGCCTGGTGCTGGCCCAGACTGCAGGTTTGGCGTCTCCAAACATAGTCATTCCGGACTCGACGGGGATCGACTTGCCCACCGTGTCGTCCTTCGAGCTTGACGTGGCGCCTGAAGCACCTGGGCGCTCCAGTCATTTGATAACGACTTGACGAGAGCACCGGTTGATGTGGTCGCCCAAGTCACCTATCCCTGGCAAGACCTTAACGACATCGACGGGGATGGTGATGAGAATGAAATCATTCAGACACCGGTGTTGGGAGCTACAGTTCTGGTACTAGAAGTGGATGGCGGAGTGGGTTTGCCAGTCGCAATTGGATTGACAGACGAAGACGGGATGTTTCGAGTCACGCTACCGAGCAACTATGAAAGTGACGGCACACCACACGACATTAAACTGAAGATCTATTTGGCTAACTCGGCTTTTTTGTGTCTTGATCTAGACAAACAACCAGTAGTGTATGAAACGTATGAGGCAGAATCGCACGGAACTTACTTCATGGGTCAGTTCTCTTTTGAAAGGCTAGTTGAGCAGCCGGCTGCGAGATCGCTCGATATTTTGTCGCGAGCGTATCTAAGAATGGAGGCGCTCACACAAAGCAACGGCGTGGTGGGTTCAGGCTTTCGGCCTTGGAGAGTCAAGGTCCAGCACGAAGGTAGCTCGTCGAACTACAAGCCGGGGAACCTGTTCTCCGATCGGCGGATCAACCTTTCCATCTTTGATTTGAATATTCCGGATGTTTTTGTTCACGAGTTTGGCCATACCGTCACAGATTGGTTAGACGCTTATGAAAGTGGTACTTGTGGCCCATCTCACTCGTATGTTGACACCATCAACGAGACGTGTGCGTGGTCCGAGGGCTTCGCTGATTTCATAGTGGGGCCACTGTTGGATCAATCGACTGTTCGAGGGTGGGATTTGGAATGCGAGAATGACGCTGGCTCCGATATTAGTGTGTACCCAACGTCCGTGACCCAAACTTGTGAGGGCAATGTTGCCATGGCGTTGTATGACCTTTTTGATAACGATATCGGAAACGAGAGTTGCGCCGTAGCAGGTTTCGATAGCTTTTCGGGTGGACTCTTGCCGATAATGGTGGCTGTGTTGCGTATTCCTCAAGTCCTACTCCCTCTGGAAAACAAGACCTTTGAAGTTTTCTGGCGAGCGTGGGGACAGGTGCCAATAGACCACCACTTGGCGACTCTTGCAGTTCGTAGTAGCCAGATTGACGTAAATACTGCGCCAGTCTGGAACGCGCCCATCCCGAACCAGGCTGTCTGTTCGGGAGAACTTCGCCAGATTTCTTTGGCACCATACGCCACGGACCTTGAATCGTTCGATACTAGTCTAATATTTACAGTCACGTCGAACAGTGACCCCAACGTGTTAACTACGATCAACGGTGACTTGCTTGAGGTGCAGATCCCGACGGTGTCGAGTCCAGGGTTCGTAGATATTGAAATAGAGGTCTCCGATCAGCTGTTGACCGCGTCGTCGAACGTTGTTCGATTTAATTGGAGCGGTGCGCAAGATCAGTTGGCGGTCAATAACTTGTTGAATTCTGGAGTGAATTCTGTGTTTGGCACTGTCGAGATCGATGGAGCACTTGAGAGCTGCGTCAGCCATCTGAATGTTGAATGGGGAATGGGAACGAATCCAAGTGAATGGTTTACCGAGGGCGTTAGCGTTGCCTATTCGAGTGGTGGTATGAACGGCGTGCTTGCAGATTGGAATACCGGTGTTGTCGAGTCCGGAACTTACAAGTTACGAGTCACGGCCGAGTTTGGTGTCGGGCAGATGGATCAAGAAGAGTTTGAACTCTCTGTTCAGCATAGAATCGCCACGGTCTCCCAGACTGGCGGCGATTTCACGACTGTTCAAGCAGCATTGAATTGGGCCGAACCCGGCGATACCGTTTTCGTTAGCGGAACATTTTCGGAACAATTGACGATCGCTAATAATATTGTTTTGCAAGGTATTAACAATGCCACGGTCACCTCAACAGCTAACAGTCCACTCATTAGTGTGGTTGATGTGCCGCATACAGTCTCATTAAGAGACATCACACTTGAGCATTCTGGGTCTGTCACGCAGGGGAGGGGGATACTCTGCACAAATACCAATCTTGAACTGCTTGGAGTAACCTTCCGAGGACACGTCGCATCCGGTTTCGCGGCGGGCGTTGACATCGACAACGACGCCGCTGTTGGACTCACGTCAGTAAGAGACTGTGTATTTGAGAACAACGGCAGTGAGTCGGCCAGTGTAGCGGTGTCAGCGTTGAGATTTTCTGGAAGCGACGCCGCGTCTTTGCTGATTGAAAACACAGAATTTCGTAGCAACGCAACATCCAACGTGTACGGGAGCACAGTTCTTGTGGAAGGAGACGGTGCAACTAGTCCGCAAGTTAGTGTCGTAGATTGTTTGTTTACTGGTAACAAGGGCGGAGCAGCGGGTGTCGCAGTGCATATACTAAACGATGCGCAAGTCGATATTTTGAATTGCTTGTTCGCGAACAATACGTCCTATGAATACGCGACCCAAGGAATCGTCGTGGACTGGAGCGCCACTTCACAGACCACCCTTGAAGAATGTACTTTCGTAGGTAACACACACGTGAACGGCTCAGAGATCGTATGGGTTACTGAGGGTGTCGCCTCGGTGTCCAAATGTGTTGCCAACAACAACGATGGGCCTATCGCGTCGGTCGGGACCCAAGTGCTTGATTGTATTGTCTTCGGAAATGATCCCGCATCTCCGGCTTCGGATGCCTACTGGGTGTCGAACGGAACAAATGTTATCTCGGAAGATCCGCTTTTTTGCGACGCTGCCAACGGTGACTACACTGTTTCCGCCATATCACCTGCAGCCAGTATTGTCACCTTCGGTGGGGTGATTGGAAGCGAGCCAGTAGGTTGTTCTCCATCTATAATCTCGGCCTGGACGCCAACCACATTGGGCGCGTTGTCGCCCGATACAGTAATCGTTGGTTGCCCGTGTCGGGGCGACGGTGGATCCTACGGCGGCGAAGGCGAGATTGTGGTACTACAACAATCAGCGTCGTCACTTGGTCGGGAGGTACCCGCTGCAGAACTCTCGATGAGTTTCTCCATGAGTTTAGTGGGTCAGGATCCGGGCGATGGTTTTATTGCCTTGACGCCATCTGGTCTAATTCAGGGCAATCAGGATATGAGCGCGGCGACCTCCTGGACCTCGAACCTGGCTACGTTAGGTCTCGGTGGAATCGGCGAGCTTACAATAAATGGTACCGCCAATGGCTACCCAGTCGGCCAGCCGTATGTTGTCGAGCTTCGTTCACCGGATTCCAATGGGGATGGACAGGTTAATGTTACCGACTTTAGCCGATTCGGACAAGCCTACCCGCCAAACAGCTACAACAAATGGTACGACTTTGATGGCGACGGCCAAGTCAACTTGGTCGACAATAGTATATTTGGCGAACAGTATGGATGTGTTGCCCAGGGTACGGAAGTGCGCCAACCTCAATCAATTCCGATAGACGTTGTGTTGGATTATCTTGAAGTTGTATTGTCACCCACTGCGCGCGAGCTTCGTGTAACCGTTAGGCTCGAAAACGCGACGCCATTTACGACAATGTGTTTTGCGCTGCTAAACGAAAACCCGCAGCTAACGTTTAGTTCCTGGGGAAAAGACCAGAGCCTTGATGGGCTAGCGCTTGCAAGTTCAGTAACTCGATCTGAACAATCAGAGATTTTCATGGGGATAATTCCTAGTACAACGAGCTCTTCAATGACGATTGGAACGGCCGTTTTTGACGTAGTTGGGCTAGACCCAATCGCGCTTGCGCCGGGAGACTTCGGTCTTACCATCGGGGAAGTGCTGACTGAGGGCAACGAAAGACGTCGTTTAGCGCAGGTAAATGTCAACAATGCTCGACCAATAGCACGGCAGTTAACCAATGCGTTGTCCCAGAATTATCCGAACCCATTCAATCCGAAGACAACTATCGTGTTTTCGCTTCGAGAACAAGGCCAAGTGAGTCTAAATATCTACGATGTAAAAGGTAGACTAGTTCGAACGTTAGTTGATCGCAAATTGGATGCTAATCTGCATAGAGTAGAGTGGGACGGCCTCGGAAATAACGGCTCTCCAATCTCTTCGGGCATATACTTCTACAGAATCAAAGCTGGAGATTTTACGCAAACGAAGAAAATGCTGCTGCTGAAGTAGATAGCGGCAGTCACTGTGCTGCTGGGGGCGGTGGTGCACTTTGGACTTACCGGGATAAAATGGACACTTAGTTAAGCGTTGTTGCGCCGTTCTTCGAACGCTTCGGGACTGATCATACCGAGTGCAAAGTGACGGTGGGTTCGATTGTAAAACACTTCGATGTACTCGAACAGATCTCTTGCTGCCTCCTCTCCGTATAGCCGTAAGGCGAGATTAACTAATCACTGTTCAACGTCGGCGAACAATACTGTGGACTTGTTCACACACGTCGCCTTGTGTTAACCTTTTACTACAAAGGGAGGCACCAATGAAAAACCAAGCAAAGATTTTGATTTGCGCGCTGGTCCTGGTGTTGGGGGCGGCGGCTACTGCACCTGCGCGGGCGCAAGGCGGGTCCATAGGTCTCTACAACGAATCTTTAGGATTCTCCGCCTTTGACTACGTTGGTGGTGGTGGATCACTTGTGCAGATTTACCTATTTCACGAGCACACCTTCGGCGCCACCGGTGTCAGTTTTCGATTCGACGACCCGGCCTGCTTGCCCGACCTTAATATCTTCGGGTTTATCTCGCCGTTTACCACGACTGGAAGTTTGACCTCTGGGATTACCATCGACTACGGCTCTCCGCGGACGGGGCCGATTTACCTAGGTGTGATCAACGCTATGACGACGGGAGCCCCCACCGACAGTTGCTGCGTGGTCACACTTCAGGCGCACCCCGACGCGGTGAGCGGCGAGGTTGAGGCCACAGGTCCATTGGGAGAAGTGTGGACTGTTGAGACCGCCAAAGGGTTGTTCCGCGCTCCGGGCATGGATTATCCCGTGGGGGACATTCTTCCGATATATCCACCCGATGGAGCAACGGCCGTTCCGTTGACTTTCGAGATTTCCGTAGGTGTTGTGTACTGCTTTACCGGGAACTTCGATATTAGTGGGTTCAACGGGTCCCTGTATCTCGGGACGGATCCGGACCCGCCCTACTACGGTGGGCTTGTGGTGGGTTATAACGAGCCGCTTGCTCCCGGAACGACCTACTATTGGCGAATGACCGGAGAGCGAACTGGGTACGAAGCTGCGAGCCCGGTTTACAGCTTTACGACCATCGGACCCATTAACACGGTCGAACGCACGTGGGGGCGTATCAAAGCGCTTTATAGCCAGTAGCAACGACGCCCGGCCGTGTGCTGCTGCGTCTCCCCGAAAAAGCAAAAGCCCAGGACCACGAGGTCCCGGGCTTTTGTTAATTGCTGATCCGTCGACTAGAAGTCGGCTTTGACCTTGCCAAGTGTCGACTCTTTAACCGGAACCACGCATGGCGGTTGCGGACAGTCGCCGGTGAGCATACCGCTACACACGTTTTGTCCGTTCTTTACCAGAATCACTGGAAGTGCACTGTTCGGTCCCGGGGCCAGGTTCGAATAAAAGCAGAACGTTCCCGATCCGGTATTGCCAGGTTCGCAGCCGTTGTCGTCGAGCGCGTCCCACTTGATAATGGGGTCGGTAAAACCGATAGACGGGTTTCCGTTGCAGTTGAACTCGCCTTCGTAATCAACGGTACATCCACCCTCACCGTCGGAAGTTCCGCCGGGCGTAGCAAACATAAAAGTTTCCACGCAAACTTCGTCGGGACAGTCACCGAAGCCGCAGTCCAGCGTGATGTTGGAAAGACCCTGCGTGGTCGTCCAGGAGATATCGGCCGTATATTTGTAGAGCCCGGCAAAGGGGCCGGTGGTTTGATATTGCGCAGTAACGGTTCCTGAAACACATGCATTGGCGATGTCCGCGCCGCCGAATGCTACGAGAACTACTGCGAGCAAACAGAGCGTTCTCAATACTTTCACTGGGATCCCTCCGGATGGTAGACTAGCGTTGATCTGCCCTTGATTATTTTACCAGATTCGGGGAAAAAAAGATACCCGGCTGCACCTATTTAAGTGTCACTGTAACAATGAGTTATAGCGGACATGGCGCGGGAGGCAATTCGAGATGTCGTTTTTGTTTTACAAGGTGCTCCACGTGCTTTGTGTCATTGGCTTTGTCGGTGGCATCGCGACCAACCTCTATTGGGGGGCGGTCGGTGCTCGCGCGAAAAGTCAGGCGTTTCTGGGGAACACGTTCAAAGGCATGCGATTGGTTGATCGCACCCTTATCGGCCCGTGTTCGATCATTCTAGTCATTACCGGTTTTGGAGCCACGGCCAAATCTGGCTACGGAATCCTGCAAACGGGTTGGATTTTTTGGGGAATCGTGGTCTTTGTTGCTGCGATGGTGGTCTTTGGTGCGTTCATCGCGCCGTTGCAAAAAAAGTTGTCTCGTGTAGGTGATGAGTCGGTTGACGATACCACCGTTCGGTCGATGTACCGCCGCTGGCAAGTGTGGACTGCGTTGGGACTGATTATGGTGACGTTTGTGACCGTGCTTATGACGCTTAAGCCCGCAATTCCGGGCGTCGGATAACCAGCGCTAGTTTCGGGTGTCGGCGGCACACCGCTCGCCGTCGTGCAATTCACACTCATTGCACGGACTGCCGTTTAGGTAGTTCTGCAAATACTCGTGGAAGTGTTCCATCAAACCTGCCATATCACGCTGGCAGTGTTCGAGAAAGTGTAAGTAGCCGGTCAGGCGCATAAGAGTGTCCTGGCCGACGACGTGCTCGATCTCACACGCTTCGACGTCGGCGGTCGTTGGCGACACTTGCAGCACCTCCGTCAGAAACCTCCGCAAAATCAAGAAACGGTTGTTAACGTCTTCGCCCAACCGTCGGCCCTGGGTCGACAAACGGACGCCGCCGTAGGTTTCGTGCAGTACCAGGCCCCGCGATTTGAGCGTTTTTAGCGCCTCCGACACGCTCGGCATGGTCAGCTCCATCGCGTTGGCGATGTCTTTGACCCGGACCGATCCGTCGGGTGCGTGGTCGGGCGCGTTGCTAAGCTGATAGATGGTCTTCAGGTACATCTCCAGCTTGGGGGAAAGTTCTGTGCTCATGCTACTTTAAGTCCGTGTAAATACGTTTGATAGCGACTCCTCCACGTCCACTCTTATTCTAGTCTAGCACCGTCTCTTCACAAAACCAAACTTTTGCTTTGACAAAGTTTGGGTAACCTAATAGAACTAGTGCTTGTATTCCGGCAGGAGTACGACAAGCGAGTTAGGAAGCCCTATCTCACGCTTCTAGATCAAATTAAACCACCAGGCGCGTTACAAAATCACGCGAAGTTGTTCGAAAGTTCTTGAACTGCTCGCCGCAGATAGGGTACTACTGGCTCGAAAACTAAGTAAAAGTCACTAAACTTGCATAATTGTCCTGCCGATACCGTACCATCCCGGGCGCCCGACGATGCGCTGCCAGCGGACACGACGGGGCATCTGCGAAAGTGGCGAACTGCCCCCGACCGTGGGCGCAAACTGAATGCCGCAACGGCGTCGTAGCATTAACGGCCAATGCGGCCTAAGTTTTTGGCAGTGAGTTAGGGCATCCTAAGTTTCACAGCCTAAGGGTTAGCGATGAAGACTGTTTCCGCAGCCATACTTTTAGGCATCGTGCTTGTCGGACTTTTGCCGTCGGGCTCCGATGCGACTGTGACCGCCGACGCCGCGTTTACCAAGGCGTTTCCGCATCTCACTGATCGAACGTGGACGGCCTCAATGGAACGCGTGGCCAAAGCGAGAATCCTGTCGGGCACCTATCTGGGTTCGCATCAATCTCCAGCAGTACTATCCGAACTTAGTCCCACCGCAAGTGCGCTTTTGTCACGAGTTGACGAGGCGACCGGGCTGTACGTGGTAGAGCCACCGGGAATGCCCGCGCTGACCGGTGTCAAAGATTCCACGTACTACTTCTCTCCGATCTACGTGGACGCAGATCGAATACGACGGATGCGCGATCGTGCCCGCAGCATCCACAAGCTCGACAAAGACGAACTCAACGCGTTTATGCCAGCAACGTTGAGTGACGCGTTGGTTTCGGTTCCTGGTGTCGACGTGGTTAAAACCGGACCCTGGGCGGCGCGACCAACCGTACGCGGATTGTCCGGCAATCGAGTGTTGGTAATGGTTGACGGCGTTCGCTTGAACTCCGGCCGCGGGCACGGGGCGGAACCCAACATCGTCGGCTTGGAGAGTGTAGAAAATGTCGAAGTTGCGATGGGGTCGTCGAGTTCGCGGTACGGCACCGATGCAATGGGTGGAGTTGTAAACATTGTAACGCGTGGCAAACTCTTCAACGATACGCCGCAGGTTCAGGCCAGACTGATTGGGAACGTGTCGGGTCCGGGGGGAGCGTCTTCACAATCGGGCGCACTTCGCTACCAGAGTCCCAGATTAGGCGCAGAAATCTCGGGCGGTCTTTCGCGTCTTGATGAACTCATTACCGCCGAAGGGGGAATCGACAACAGCGGGTTCCGCCAGGAGAATTACTCGCTGCGTGCGGAAGCGCGGTTGAAGCCGTTCGCGTTTGACGTTCAGCACTCCTACGGTGCCGCCAAAGACGTTGGACTGCCCGCGTTTGCTTCGCCTGCGGGCGGTGCGGCGGTGTATCCGGTGCGCGACCGACGCGCGACCCGAATGCAGTTAGATGTCGACGAAGCCGGATGGCGACCGGGATTTTCGGTGATGGGAGTGTTGCAGGATTACGATACCGAGTTCATCGAAACCACAGTTGATAGCCAATACGTGCGCCGCCGGCTGGTCGCCATTACTACCAATCGCGACAATCAATTCATCACGACACAAATGCAATCGATCGAACCCACTTTGACGCTCAACCGTGGCGTGGAAGTCGAAGTGTTCGGGCAATACCGCTGGGAAGAGACGGACGGCCCCAGCGTGAATCAGCAGACCGTTGCCAATCCGTCCGGAGATGTGGTTAGCGAAGAAGACGTGCCCGGCGAGAACGTGCCCCCGTCCAGCCTTCGTGGTTTGGGTGGAGGAATCAAAGTCGCTTACCCCAACCGGTTTGTTCGATTGGAGTCAAGCGTGCGTTACGACGACTTTCATACGCGAGCTGACTCGACTCAATACAGTGTTGCGTCCAAACAGGATCTACGGGAGTTCTCTACCAGCTATTCAGTGGGTGTGGCACGTCAGTTTAAGTCGCGTCGGTTGGGGTTTTGGGAGCCGTTTGCGCATTACTCGACTGGTTTTCGCAGTCCCAACCTGGACGAGCGCTACTTTGATGGGTTCATACATGGCGGTTTGCGAATTTTTGGTAATCACGAACTTGCGCCGGAAGAAAGCGAAACGTTCGAGTTGGGGTTTCGTGCGCTGGGTTTGTTTAACGGACGCATGCCGTGGCTTCGAGCGTCGGCGTACCGTTCGAACGTCACCGACCTGATCACACTACGTTACGTTGGACAACTTTATCTGGTTCCTCGTTTTCAGTACGTGAATATCAACGACGCACGGGTTGACGGTTTCGAAGTAGAAGCAGGCTTTCAACTCGCCAGTGTTTTGCTCGATGTTGGCGCGGCTTTTCCGAAAGGCACCGACATGGACACGGGCGAGCCGATTTCCGACGTCGGTCGTGCAAGTGTGACGACACGATTAACGTACTCGTTTGGTGAGCGGTATCTGGATAGCAGCCTTTCGGTCCGTCACCGATGGTTTGATCGTGTGGAAGATGTAAACGATTTGCTCAACGAAGAGCCGGTCTCGGTTACATCGCTGGAGGCCGGATTCAAGTACTACGGAGTTCGTGGCGCGCTCGTTGTCCGCAATGTTTTTGATAAGTACTACGCCCAACAGCTAAGCGTGATTCCCGAGCCGGGAAGAACGTTCGCGTTTTCGCTTAGTCGAGAATTTTCTTTTCCGATAAGTCATTAGGTAACGATCTGCCGAAAGTTGAAGGCGAAGCAATGTATGTAAATGTTCGTTTAGTGGTTGTAATCACAATCGGAGTTTTCCTGGGCGCCGCCCAGGCCGACGCCCGGACGCGCGCTAATCCGTCGGCCCGAGTGGTGCGGGACCTGTCCGGCCACATCCCGTTCGTGGAACTGGAACAGCGAGTGCCTTCGGGCTTTGTTGCCGGTCCCGCGCCACTGCCGACGGGAGCTGTTCCCCTGGACTCGACTTACTACGATGTTCAGGACATGGGGTCATTGGGTGCGCGTATCGTGCGTGAGCCCGACGGAACCGTTCACGTGGTCTTCATGGATGACTTTTGTGAGCTCGACGCTGGCGGCTGTCCGCCAAACCTATCGCTTCCGAACCCGTTTCCGGAACGCGCGATGTCATACATGTGGAGAAGTCCGGCTGGCGTATGGAGCAGCGCGGCCAAGACCCAGGATCCAGGTGTCCGTGGTTGTTGCGTCACCGAAGTGTTTGGCGGTTTCGGATCACTCGACGTTACTAGTACCGGCCGGGCAGCGGTCGCTGCTCACATGAACGAAGACGGTTGCGACTTACGAGGAGATCTTTACCTGCAAGACACCGCGGGTGGAACTTCGTTTTCGGCATACCTCGGCGAGATCACCGCCAACAGTTATCTGTTTCCGCAAATCACCGCGAACAGCGACGGGTCTTTTAGCCTCTACGGTGAAGTTCCTGCGGCGGGAATTTATGACGAAGTCGACGACTTTCGCCTGGCCTATTTGTCGGCGGAGGGCGGTGCTTTCGTTTGTCCTACGGGTTGGCAGTTTAGCGCCTGGAAGTCGGTGGCCTCGGTGGTGCCGCCGTCTTTGTTCCAGGATGGAAGGCCTGCGTTCCCTTCGATTTCGAAAGGGGCCGACGGACGGGTGGGACTCGCGTTTGGTGATTTTGGCGGCAACGTGTTCTTACTGGAGTCGTCGGATGGCACCTTTAACACGCCGACGTTGACACTCACGCAGATCACCAACTACACCGACGCGATGATTACCGTCGCCAACGAGTCGTCGCTCGAATATCGCCCGTACGTTAACTGTGACATCGCCTACAACGGGAACGACGCCCACGTCGTGTGGTCGGAGTTACAAGCGCGTCGGGAGTCGGGCCAGATTTTCTACTACGACTATCGCAGCAAAATTAAGCATTGGAGTGCAGGAACGGGGATCACCACGGTAAAACAAGTGCAAGCGGGCGAAGCCGACACTTACGACGACGTGGACAACGGTGCTACCGGTCCCTTGTCTGGATTCAATACGATCTCCGTTGATTGGCCGCAGGTTGGTTTTAGCGATTCGGGGAACGAGACGATCGTCGCGTGGTTGCGCTTTGTCGATGCAGAAATCGATCCCACCGCGGACGCCGGACTGCCGGGGATTGTAAACGGCATCGGGTACGGCGACATTGCCGGATCGGTTTCGGTTAGCGGCGGCGCGTGGAGTTCGCCACAAAACTTTACGGAGACTCCGATTACCGATGAACGGTTCTTTTCTATTCCTGAGCGCAATCCAAACGGCAAAGTGCAGATTATTTTTCAGGCGTCTGCTACCGATGAGGCAGGTGTCGCGGCGATCGGCGACCGTGGTGCCGCGCCGGGTAACCTTCTGCGCCGCGTTGCATTTCTGGAGCGCGATCTCGCGGGAGTGGTGACCGCCGTAACCGGTGTGACGCCTCCCGCGCTGGATTTTCGAATTGGTCCCAACCCAACGTCGGGACCTGTACGTTTTATGTTGGCCGGTGCGAATGCCAACGATATCGCAAGTGTGAGCGTCTACGCGGTTAACGGCGCGCGTGTCGCCCAGTTGGACCTTCAAGGCGGCGCTGCGCTTTGGAATGGTCTTGATGCGATGAATCAGCAGGTTCCGACCGGTGTTTACTTTGCAAAGTTAAACACGCAATCGGGAGTGGTGGTTCGAAAGTTCGTCGTCGTTCGATAGGGCTCGTGGTGAACGGGACACGGTTGCTCTTTAGCAATTCAAAACCAACAATTGGAGCAAGCAACATGAGAGGACTACTGCTAAAAAGCTGCATGGCGGCAACGTGTGTTCTTTTCGCGCTGACCTCATCGGTCTCGGCGCAGATCATTGTAGAAGAGAACGTTTCAGGCGGAGTGCTGGACCTGAGTTGGTCGCCAGCGTTTGGGCTTCCCAACAACGTGACCGCAAAGACGCTGCTCGCAGGCGATCCTGGTTACAACAATCCATCGGGCGACCATACCGTGGCAAGCCTGGAGAATTCGGATCCCAGCATGGGCGGATTAGGAAAGTCGCTGACCGATTCCCAGGGTTTTTCGGATTACCTTTGGGAAGGCTACGTGTTCACCGGAGACGGTTCCACTCGCCGAGGTTTGATCGTTCGCGCGGATCCCGACAACGCTTTTACAACGTGTTATCAGTTCATTATCGACTTTGGACTACTCCAGTTGAAGTTTCGCAAGTTGGCTGGGATGGGCGCAACCGAGTTGGGGAACTGGTTTACCACCAGCACGCCCAGTGGTCTGCCGGGACAGAACGAGTGGCATCACATGGCGGTGCAAGCAATCGGCTCTAGTTTTCGTGTTTGGTGGGACGGTTATGAGCTCACTCAAGGTACACCCATTGTTGATTCGGACCTCGAAACCGGCTGGGTTGGTGTGTACAATTTCCGATTCGACCTTGGCGGTGTCGAAGTACTCTACGATGACCTGCAGTTGAGTGTTCAGACGGTGCCCGTTAAGGAAACAACATGGGGTAAAGTAAAGGCGATGTACGCTCAATAGTAGTTTTTCGAGCAAGCAGAGTTTCGCGAGCCAGCGCGCTCGCAGTCGGTAAGCGAGTTGACCGACGGCAAGTGTCGTCGGTCGCTCAGTTTCTGGAATCGTTGCAAAACTAAGCAAAAGGCGGTAAACATGTCGATTGGTGCAGAGAATAACCTTGGCGAGCGTTGGCAGTCGCTAAAGGAAGAGAACCCAAAGATCAGAATCCGCGATGCGGCGGCGCAACTCAATACCAGCGAAGCCCAGTTGCTTGCAACGACGTGCGGCGCCACAGCCACCCGACTGGAGGGCGATTGGAGCATGTTACTCCAGGAAGTGCCCAAGCTAGGAAAGGTCATGGCACTGACGCGCAACGAGCACGCGGTTCATGAGCGAAAGGGAATCTACAAGAACCCGGACTTCTCGTCGCCACACGCAGCGCTTTTCCTGGGTGAAGACATCGATCTACGTCTTTTTATGACCCAATGGAAGTATGGTTTCGCGGTACAAGAGACCGTCGGCAAGAAGGAGCGCCGTAGTCTTCAGTTTTTCAACGGCGCAGGAGAAGCCTTACACAAAATCTATCTGCAAGAAGAGTCGGTTGTCGACGAGTACGACGATCTAGTCGGGCGTTATCGGTCCAGCGATCAGGGGTCAGCGGTGGCCGTCAGCGCGCTGCAACCCAAGGCCGACAAAAAACCGGACTCCGACATAGATGTCGCAGGTTTTCAGCGAGAGTGGCTGGCACTACAAGACACACACGATTTTTTTATGCTGCTGCGCAAATTCGGAGTTGGTCGCGTACAAGGTCTGCGGTTGGCTCCGGAAGGGCACGCATACCGCGTCGACACCAAAGCTGTTCGGATCGCGGTGACTGCTGCCGCCGAGTCAAATCTTCCAATCATGGTTTTTGTCGGCAACGGCGGCGCGCTCCAGATTCATACCGGTCCAGTTGAACGGCTTCTGGACTACGAAAACTGGTTTAACGTGATGGATCCCGATTTCAATCTTCATCTGCGCGAAGACGCTATCGCCGAGTGTTGGGTTGTGCGCAAGCCCACCGAAGACGGCATTGTGACGTCGGTTGAAGCCTTTTCTGCGGACGGCGAATTGATTATCACATTGTTCGGCAAACGGAAGCCCGGAATTCCCGAAGACACAAACTGGCGCGAACTCGTGACGCGAACGCTGCTAAGCGACGCTCAGTAGCAGGTTTTGGAGGCACACTTGATGAGACTGCATTTATTGGCGTTGGTCTGCCTGTTTGCGGCGACGTCCGCTACGGCGTTAAACGCAACGACGAAAGCGAACGCGCCACGAATCGTTACCTTGAAAGGCGCTTACACCGAAGCGTTGGTGTTACTTGGGATGGCCGAGCACATCGTTGGTGTCGACGCCACCTCCACCTTCCCGCCCACGCTGGCCGACGTTCCGCGCGTCGGGCACATTCGAAACCTCTCCGCCGAAGGTGTGCTGTCGCTGGCACCGACGATCATCGTGATAGATCCCAACGAGATCAACAAGTCGACGATGGATCAATTGAGTTCGGCCGGCGCCGAAATGCTCTCCGTTCCGCACGAGTTCTCTCCCGAGGGAACCAAGCGAATGATTCGAGTGCTCGCCGAGCGTTTTGATTCTGACGCGAGCCTCGTCGATAAGTTGTGCGGTGATATCGATCAAAATTTGTCGAAGGTGACTACGTCTGACGGCAACGCTCCACGCGTGTTGTTTATTTACGCGCGTGGTGCGGGAACCATGATGGTTGCCGGAGAAGGTACGCAAATGGAGACCATGATCAACCTGGCGGGCGGAGTTAACGCGGCTCAAGGGTTTTCCCACTTTCGACCCCTCAATGCCGAGGCGATGGTGGTTGCCAATCCCGATGTTGTTTTGATGTTTGACAGTGGCGTTAAAGCGCTGGGCGGGCCGGATGCTATCTGGAACATGCCTGGAATCCTGCAAACCAACGCCGGCAAGCATAAACGCGTGGTGACCATGGACGGCCAGTATTTGTCCGGATTCGGACCGCGGTTGGGCGCTGCCGTGTTAGACCTCAATCGCCAACTGTTCCCGGTGACAAACGAAAGCCGTGCGAGCCGATAAAATGTGGCGTGCGCACTCCAATAAAGTACTAGTTGTCCTCGGCGTGCTACTGGCGTTGACCGTACTTCTAGCCGCGGGCGTCGGAGCGATGAAGATCTATCCCCGTCAGTTGTTCGAGTTGCTGCTGGTGCGCGCCGGCCTGATGGAGAGCGGAAACTTTAGCGCGGCTCAGGAGGCGGTCTTCTGGTCGATACGTCTTCCGCGGGTTGTGGTGGGTGCGCTTGTCGGTGCGGGACTGTCGCTCGCGGGTGCGTCGCTTCAGGGGTTGTTCCGAAATCCATTGGCAGATCCGGGTATTATCGGCGTGTCGGCTGGTGGCTCTTTGGCGGCGTCAATTGCGATTGTGTTTGGAATTCATTTTAGTGTCCTCGGGTATTTCGGCCTGTCGGTAATTACCTTCTTCGGGGCGGTGGCGACCACGTGGTTGGTGTATCTGATCGCCCGCAGCAATGGCAAGGCACTGGTTGCCACAATGTTGCTGGCTGGTATCGCCATCGACGCGATTGCGCGAGCCGGAACCGGGCTAATGACCTTTGTTTCCGACGATGCAGAGTTACGGACAATTTCGTTTTGGTTACTAGGGAGTCTGGGTGGCGCGAACTGGCACAATGCCGCCGCTTTGCTTCCGTTTATCACCATTCCCGCGTTGTTCATTCCGTATCTCGGCAAACAACTTAACGCGTTTGCTTTGGGCGAAAGCGACGCAAGCTACCTGGGTGTTCGTGTCTCCGTGTTAAAAGTCACAGTGATCACGCTGTCGACCATGGCGGTCGGTGCATCGGTCGCCGTAGCTGGAGCCATCGCGTTTGTTGGACTAATTGTGCCACATATACTTCGACTAATCGTAGGGCCGGACTATCGAATCCTACTGCCCGGGTCGATGATCCTGGGCGCGATGATTATGCTCCTTTCGGATGTGGTAAGCCGAACCGTACTAGCGCCGCAAGAGCTTCCACTAGGAATCATCACCGCCGTCATAGGCGCTCCGTTGTTCGTTTCGATACTGCTGCGCGAGAAAAAACGACACGGGTTGGCCGCATGATCAAAGCCGTAAACATTCTTCATCGAGTTGGCTCGGCCGAGATTCTTAGCGGGCTTGACTTTGAGGCACGCAACGGTGAGCTGGTAGCCATCATCGGACCCAATGGCGCTGGCAAAACAACATTGCTGCGGGTGCTTTCGGGAACCACACGCCCAACCAGCGGGCAAGTGTTGTTGCGCAATATCCCGTTGACGCAATATTCTTCGCGCGCGCTGGCGCGACGCCGCGCGGTATTGGCACAACATTGCGAAGTCGCGATGGGCTTTTTGTCCGAAGACGTCGTAATGATGGGACGCTATCCACATTTCGACGGCCGACCCTCGCTGAGGGATCACGACATTGTCGAGCAGGCCATGCGGTTGACGGGCGTTGAGGAGTTTGGCAAGCGCCTAATACACTCGCTGTCTGGTGGGGAAGCGCAACGTGTTCACCTCGCGAGAGTTTTGGCGCAACTGTGGAGCAACGACGGCGGTCACGGAGTCCTGTTTTTGGATGAGCCCGTCAACAGCCTGGACATCCAGTATCAACACGCCGCCCTGGGCATTGCACAACAATGGGCTCGCAATGGTTTCGCGGTTGTGGTGGTGCTTCATGACCTCAATCTGGCGGCGCAATATGCCGATCGCGTGGTCTTGCTCGAGGGGGGATGCAAGCGCGCGGAGGGATCACCGGAGCAAGTGCTAACGGCCGAGAACCTGACCACCGTGTATGGGTATCCGCTGGAGCCGGTGTTTCGAAACGACCAGTTGCTGGTTGTTCCCGCCGTTACCGATCCTAACACGCAGGTGCGGATCGTCCGCTGACCCGTCCTTGCGGCTCGGGCTGCCGGCCCACTGGCGCGGGAGTCGGACCCGGCGACGTGTTATAATCCGCGCGTCGCATGAAAAACACGTCTCGCAGCATCGTTCCGTTCACTTTCCTACGCGCGCATTCGTATTACAGCATCGGTTGGGGCTGCGAGTCCCCGGAATCTTTGTGCGCCGCTGCCGCGCGTGCCGGCTACGACGCTATCGCGCTCACCGACAATCTCAGCACCCACGGGTTTGTCGAGTTTCATCACGCCGCACGCGAACACGAAATCAAGCCCATCTACGGCGTTACCATTCCGGTTGAACATGCCGACCTGGTTTTGCTTGCGATCGACGCGGCCGGATTGGAGCGCATCTGCGCGTTGACCAGTCGCGTGCTGTCGGATGCGACCACCGACCCACTCGCGCCCGACGAAGGCGGTGCACGTCCCGGCATTGTTGCGATTCTTTCTCCGCGTCCGGGCACCGAAATTCCGGCGGCGCTGTACACGCGAGTGCGACTCTCGTTTGGCGACGCGGCGTTGCAGGGAATTTCCAGTTCGCAGTCGGTTCCTGAGTCTGGTCCGCTTCCGGCAGTGTTGGCGCCACCGGTTAGGTGGACCGACCAGGAAGGGGCCCGCCTGTTTGAGTCGCTCGCTCCGCTGCGTGAAGGGGATACCGATGTGGTTGCCGGTGGGGAACTCCCGCAGTTAAAGAAAGTCGCACCCGCCGTCGATCGTTTTGGTGACGCATACCGGCGAACCGCCCGAATTGCAGCGCGCGTGGAAGGCGATTTGTTGGCGTCTTTCTTTGAAGACACCGCGTCCAACCTTTTTGATCCTCGAAGCGAAGACATCGCCTGGCTGGACCAAATCGCAAGTGACCACCGTGACGATCGAGTGGGAAACGAGTGCAACGCGATTCGTGAAGCCGGGGCGACCCGACTACTACGCAATCACTTTTTGTTACTGCAGCGTTTGCGCGAAGCTGGTGTCCGCGTGGGGCCGGCAACCGGTATGGGAGTGCAGTCGCGCATCGCGCGAAAGATCGGAATCACGCAGTTCGATCCCTACGAGCGCGACGAAAGATTTCACTATGTACCTCCGAGGGATTTGCGAACGCACAACGCGATTGATCTGCAAATCGCTCCCGCCGACCGACCACACGCGCTCGCGGTAATCGGTAAGGTCTTTCGGGCCGGACATTTGTCGTACGTGCCGGTGGTGGATCATTTCGGCGCCAGCGCTGCGGTAAAACTGGCCGCAGAAACGGTCAACGTGCCGAAAGGCGGCCTCGAGAAAATTACCCGGATAATCGGGCGCCACTCTGGAACGCCGTTGGTAACATTGGTTAATGAAAACCGCGCGCTCGGTGCGCTGGTTCGCCGCGACGCCAAACTGCGGAAGCTCCTGCAGGTCGCCGCCGACATAGAGGGGTTGCCGCACTCTGTGGTGCGAAGCAAGCGTAGTCTGGTTGTGTCCGAGCGACCGTTGCGTCACGTCTTCGCCATGGTCACCGACAGCGAAACCGGCGAGTCGTTTGTACAAGCGCCTCGCGAAGCCTTTCCCAACCAGCGCGTGCTGCGGATCGATATCACCACGTCCACCGCCGTGTCGGTGTGCTACGAACTATCCGGGAAAGCAACTCCCGCGTGGGAGCCCGAAACCGAAGGTCTATCCGCCCTGGCCGATCCCGACTTGACCGGCGTCTATATGTTTGAGTCCAGTTACACGCGGCGACTGGTATCGAGCTTCGGCATTGACTCGTTCGATCGGTTAGTTGTCTTTCTTGCGGTCATGCGCTATCGCCGCGGCGACCTGACATTCGCCCAGCGACTGTCAGAAGTTGGTCATCGCCCGGACCCGCACGCCAATGCGCCTTCGCGGCGACGCCGGACACATCCCGAGGGTGGAGGTTCGGCCGAAGACGATGAACTTGCGTTCATCGCTAGGGAAACGGCGGGTTATCTGGTGTTTCGCGATCAGGTTCGTGATGCCTGGTCGGCACTGACCGCGCAGGATCGTCGCGCCGCAACCCGTGACATCGAACAACTAGCTTCCCATGACCCCGCAACGCTCGCCGAACTTCGTTCGCGGTACATGCGTGCGGCAGCGGAGTCGGACATCCCACAATCCGACGCACAGCGATGGTACCAACGCATGTTGTTTGCTGCCGACCGAGCCGTTGATCGCCAGCCGGTCATTGCAGAAGCGCTAATCACCACCCATTTGTTGCGCGCACGAGTTCAAGACCGAGCTGCGTTTGCCGCGGCCTGGCTCAATGCGGTGTCCGACGCGCGCAGCACCCGAATAGCGGCCGCTTACGCCGACCTCCTGGAGCCCGCGGACATTAATTATTCCGACGCAACCGAGTACCGGGTGGTCGAAGGCAAGGTCTGGGCACCGTTGTCAAGTTTAGGCGGAATTAGCGATCCGGTGGCTAAGGCAATCAGGCGTATACGGGGTAGAGGGCGATTCCATAGCCTGGAAGATTTCCTTAATAGAATTTCGCAAGATGTTGTCAATATGTCGGATACGCGGCATTTGGTTAAGTCCGGAGCTTTCCACCGCATCGACCCAGGGGCGACGACCCGCGACCTTCGAGGTCGATCTCCCCGGCGTGGGGCCACCCGCGTGTCGAGTTCCCGACAGCTTGTTTTGTTCGCCGAGCCAGCCCGAACCGATCACCCGAAATCCTCACAACTGCAAAAACCACAAAAAGATCGGAACCCTGGGATGGGGTTGTCCGTATTAGAGACATTGCCGGAGTTCTACCCCCACCAGGACGGAACGCCAGTTCAACTGTCGGGCCGTGTAAGAGACCTCCAAGTGTTAGAAGGGCCTTCGGGTGGCCAGGCGTGGGTGATGGAACTCCACGACTCTGTGGGAGTCGTCCGCGTCCTTGTTCTCGACCCACTGCTCACAAAATCGGCACCACCCACCGCCGGAGATGTGGTGTCCGTAAACGGGGTCGTCGC
The DNA here is from genome assembly GCA_964588695.1 of uncultured bacterium. Lineage (GTDB taxonomy): Bacteria > Krumholzibacteriota > Krumholzibacteriia > WVZY01 > JAKEHA01 > CAZPQK01. The sequence goes on along the minus strand of CAZPQK010000013.1, from coordinate 68,777 downwards.
TACCCGATCTGGGAGTAAAGTCTGTGTCGCCACACATGCACCGGTTGCATCGGATGCAAATGGGGACACCGCCGGCGAAGGAGGAAACGCGCAAGATGGAAAGGCAACCCCTGACCAGCCGTCAGCAGGAGATCCTTGATTATATGGAGGGGTTTACCCTCGAGTCAGGATACCCGCCAACGGTGCGTGAAATCTGCAAAGCCACCGGTTTGAAATCCCCACGAAGTGTAAGTCAGCATCTGCAAGCTCTGGAGCGCAAGGGATACATTGCTCGCGGCCGGGATAAGTCGCGCGCGATTCGGTTCCTGCACAAGGATATCTCCGGAACGACAAGTAACGCAGTGAGTCTTCCGCAGTTAAGCGACGGTCGTCCCACCGATGTGTCGTTTGCTGTCGATCGGCAGATCGGTTCTGCTGAAGGTTCGTTCGTCACACTCGCCGACGTCGCGATGGAACAAGCCAACATTCTCGTAGGAGATTGGCTTGTTGTTGCGCCCGGAGCGAGTACGTCCGACGGCGACATCGTGGTGGCGGCGACGCCAGGCGAAGTCGGCGTGCGTAAGTTCGAACGGGTCAACGGCAGCGGTAGACTGGTCGCTTCCGGGAAGAACCCGGTTTCGGCGGCCGCTTCCGACGTTGAAATCGTCGGCAAAGTGGTTGGAGTCGTCCGGAAACTGAGTTAACGCAGGGCGGGCTCGAAAGCCCCACGCCCCCTCTTTGCTGGGTACCTATCGGTCGCGAGCCTTCGTTGGCTCGACCCCACCGCGACCGCCGGGTACCCTTTTTTGCTATCCTGTAAGTCTTGACAATCGACGCAGTTGGGCCTATTGTAGCCACCTTGGATTTGGGTGGCCCCATCGTCTAGTCTGGTTTAGGACACCAGCCTTTCACGCTGGCGACGCGGGTTCAAATCCCGCTGGGGTCACCATTTTTCTTTCGGCTCTTGGCTTCGTGCCAGGGGCCTTATTTGTTTTTGGGCACGACGGAGGCTTACCAACATACTCGGTGTTGGCGGGGTCGGGCGGCCGATTGCTTGGCTCGCGATAAGCTAGTCGCCGTCGAGTGTGTACGTATGGTGCGTTGAGTTTTCGCCCGGGCCGCGACCGAAGTAGTGCCACTTGGGAAAATTGAAGTCCGACGTTATAGATGTAGGCAATACCAGCACGGCTTTAAGAAACGACTCCAGGTCGGGAACGTTATAAATGTTTACCTCATAGCCCCACTCAAACAGCCTATCGACGATCTGCCCAAGGTCGTCCACACCCCAGCGCACAGAAAAACGGTTGATGCCAAACGTGGTGCATTCTTGCAGCCGCGCTTTCACGCGGTCTGGAGAACTAAGAACGACCGCAGCTAGCGAGCGCAGTGGACACTGCAAAATAGCCCCGGGAAAAATCTGCGCGTATTGGCGAAACGTATCTTTGCCCACCGTGTCGAGGTCGCCGTTAATCCACAAGCGGTCTTCATCAATGTTAATGTCACGCAAGATTCGGGCAACCGCGCCGGGGAGATTTCCGCCTTCTTTAAGGTCGATCTTTACCGACTTGCCAGCACGCAAAAGGCGTGGCACCACCTCACGGAGAGTCAAAAGAGTTTCACCGACGGCCATCGGACGACGTTCGTAGCCGTCGTGCCGCAGCACAACGTGTTCTTCCGTCGTATCGAAACGAGCGTCGAGTTCCTGCCATTTAACGTCGGAGGCGACCGCCTGGCGAAGGTTGACTTCGTCGTTTACACCATGCCACACAAATTGCACGTGGCGGGGTAGCGTTCGGTCCGAAATCAATTCCGTCAGGTCGTAGTCGCTGCCGCTAACGCTGCTGTCCGGTAGCTGACTCCTTTTGGAGTCAAAAATCGTGTCAGCGTGCACGGGCAAGATGGCGCCGCTGGGGTCGAACCGTGCAACCGACTCGAGGTTGTCGGGTTCGTTGTCGACCATTGCAAACACGCGAAACCCCATCTCCTGAAAACGTTGAATGCCGCGCACTTTAGAATCGGTCACCGGTCCACCTGTAGCTTCGCGGTACATGAACAAGAGATCCTCGCGAAAGTCGACTTTGAATCGCTTGCCCAGTTTGTTGAGCGAGCGCAAAGTATCTTCGCGGAGGTCTTCGGGACGCCCCGTGTTTAGCCCAATGTACGTTCGCGGTTGCAACTGGAACCAGCGCAGGACCTCCATGACGCCGGTAAACGGTCGGTGGGATGTCAGGATAGCTTCTGTCGTCCAACGCTTGTCCATGTACCACGCCAGAATGTCGTCCCGCGCCTCGTCGGGAACGCCGCGTGATTCCAGCAGCAGTTCAACCTGGTTTTCGTTGATGTCGAGTTGCTCGGCACGCAGGCCGGAAAAATACCCGGTTTGGTGGCGACGGTCGTACAGTCGTAGAACGAATTCAATCATGTGGCGCATGTCGATGATCGTGTTGTCGATATCGAACACGATCATCAGGTCGTCGTCCGGGTGCGCCTCTCTTACCTGTTGGTAGTGGGCCGCGAGCTCTTTCATCCAGCTGGCCATGATGCCTCCTCAATTTGGCCCAACTTACTATTTCCTTGGAAATCAATCACATAAACGTTTCGCAAAGGCTTGTCCATTCCTTTGTAAAGGCTTACCGCCCCGACGCTTTCGCCGGCGAGAGTTTTTGCTTACATTATCCAGGTTGGTGTTTCATCCCTAAACCATCGAGGCATCCCCATGTCAATTCGGCCGGTAAAAGACGCGATCTCTGCTCAAGCAATGATGGAAGGCGCGGGCGTGCATTTGCACCGCGCGTTTGGCTTTGGAAGAACCAAGGAGTTTGACCCGTTTTTGTTGTTCGACGATTTCCGCAACGACAACCCGGCCGACTACATGGCCGGGTTTCCGTGGCATCCTCACCGCGGAATTGAGACCATTACTTATGTTCTGGCCGGGAACGTCGACCACGGCGATAGTCTGGGAAACAGCGGCACAATGGGGGCTGGCGACGTGCAGTGGATGACCGCTGGCAGCGGGATACTCCACCAGGAAATGCCGCGCGGCGATGCCGATGGCCGGATGCACGGATTTCAACTATGGGCGAACCTGCCCCGCTCCTTGAAAATGACCGAGCCGCGTTATCAGGACATCGGTGCGGTCGAGATTCCGTCGGTCGGTGACGACGACGGTACCGAGGTGCGCGTGGTGTGCGGAGAGTTCTGGGGCAAGCGGGGGCCGGTGGACGGCATTGCCGCCGACCCGGTTTACCTGGACGTTACCATTCCTGCCGGGCGCAAAAAACGACTGCCGATACCGACATCAAGGCACGCTTTCGCCTACATTTTTCAGGGCTCGGCAGTCTTTAGCGACGCCTCGGACCCCCGCGCGGTCAAGACCGAGCACGACGGTGTGGAAACGTACACCACTCACGGCGACTTTGGGAACCGCACGCTGGTGCTGTTTGACAACGGTGACGAAGTGGTGGTTACGGCGGGTGAAACCGGCGTGCGATTTCTGCTGGTGTCGGGCGCGCCGCTAAAGGAACCGGTCGCGTGGCATGGTCCGATCGTGATGAACACGCCCGACGAGTTGAAACAAGCATACGACGAACTTCGCGACGGAACGTTTATCCGATCAGGTTAGCGAACACGAAATCGGGTGGCGTGCTTGTGCACACCACCCGATCGAAACGCACTGCCGTGTCTGCTACATCTATCGCAGCAACATCAACTTCCTGGTCGACGTGAACTTGCCCGACGTCAACCGATAGAAATAGACCCCGGTTGTCGCCTGGTCGCCTTTGATGTTCAAGCCGTTCCAACTTGCTGTGTGAATACCAGCAGGGTAGAAACCCTTGGCAAGTTCGGCTACGCGACGCCCCGCGACATCAAAAACTGCCAGCGAAATGTCTGCGCCGTCGCCCGGCACTTCAAAACGAATGGCCGAAGTGCTGCCAAACGGGTTGGGTGTGGCATTGTACAGCTTAAACGCGACTGGGGTAGCCGTGCCCGGCGGTGTCGACGTGGGTGCTTCGCAGGTGTAACCGGTGACATCGTTAATGCCCCAACTGTTCAGCGTGCCCAGGTCAAACCCGGCGTTGTCACTAACCGTCAACTGCCACGTTCCATCGAGCGGTTCGCCGATGAGCGTCGCCAACGACTGTTCAGGGGTAAGCGTGCCCGGATAGTTGCCGACGATATCGTCCGCGTTGAATCCGGTCCGGTCGTGCAAAACAACCGACGTATTGGACGGCGACGTCAGCGTCACGATCAAATCACCGATCCACGTGTGGGTAATGTCGAGATCGACATTAAAGCCTGCAGTTACCGTCGCGCTCCCGGCACCGCTGACCACGATGTTAGTGGTAATCCCAATCGGATTGTTGTCCGGGATAGCCAGGTTTGGCGAGGCCGACTCGTTGGCTCCGTTGGGAACACCAGTGGGCAGAACCAGCGGAATCGCTTTGTTCTGCGCCGTGCCGTCGTCATAAGTCACTAGCAGACTCAAGGTAACCGGGTCACCGCAGGGGTGCGTGCTGGGGATGAACACCGTGTAGTTGGTGGTTTGCGCAACCGTCCCAGCCGGAGCCACGTCGGGATAGCCCGAGTTGTCTGCCGATACAACGACACCCGACGTAGTGCTGGAGAGCACGCCGTTTACCGATGTAGCCGTGACGTTACCGTTGTTGGTGAGGTCAATGGTTAGATCGACCGTCTCACCCGGGTCGGCGGCACTATTTGGTCCGCCATTGAGAACGGCCGGCGCTTCGGTTGCAATCTCAGCGCCCACAAACTCGATAATATCGTGCACCTGAAAGTTCGCTAGAAACTCGTCGGCGTGCGGGCCGCTGGGGAACAGGGCGTTGGCAGCCGCGACGGTGTTGTTAGCCAACTCGCGCATCTTGAAACCCGCGGCCAGGCCAAACATACCTTCCAGGACGATCTGGTCGACTTCTTCACGCGGCACGCCCAAGCCGTCAAGGTCGACAAGGCTTTGAAACAATGGCGTGGACCACAACTCGTCGGACACATATCCGCCGGGAATGCTGCTGTGCGCACCATAAGTCGTGGAATGAACATACAACGCGCCAAAGGCATCCATGATGCGGCCGTTCCAGCACAAGTTGCCGGTGCCATGCCCGTCCCAGGTATATACCCATTCGGGATGATAGGTCTTGCCGTTTGGCGTGCTCCAGCTGTAGGAACCGGCCCAGTAGTCGCCAAACCCTTCGCCGATTGCACCGGCGTCGCCGCCGCCCCATCCGGAGTTAATACCATAGGTGATCGCGTGCCCATACTCGTGCAGGATGACGTCCGCGTCTTCGTTGTCGTCGACGCAACCGTGTCCAAAAGCCACCTGGTTGCTGCTCGGCGAGTAAAAAGAGTTGTCGGCGCCGTTGAAACCGTTGGCGTCGGCACCCATCGAGAGTTCCTGAATTCCGGTAGCACCGGTAAAACCAAGCGACTGAATGTAGCGCTGGCTGATATCCAGAAAGTAATACGTCATCGCGTCGTTAAAGGCGATGTTGCCGCGAGTAAAGTTCCAGTTGCCGTCCGACGTGGTGCTGGGTGCTGTTGATGGTGGATCAAAGTCGACGATAGTTACCCACGGGCCGACCAGGGAATACGTACCCGCGTTCTCGGTGATGTCTTCGAGGGTGCGCGTAAAGTACGCCGACGTAAACGTGGACGCCGGGTCGCCGTCTTGGATGTTGTCGTTCATCAGCGTCGTGCGTGGATCAGGGTCGAACACCTGGCCCGAACCGTTGACGGTTGGGCGTCGCGCCAGTTCGGCGGCCCGAGCTTCGGCCGCGGCTTGCTTGGCCTCGGCCGCTGCAAACGCTGCGGCGCGGTTGGCGACCGGTCCGGCATGTGCGGCGATTCGTTGTGCGACGGGCGTTTCGGTAAACGTGTCTTTTACGCGATACAGGTGGGTGTCGCGGGTGTCGACAACGCGACCGGTTCGGGCATCAAGCTTTACCTCCCACCCGCCATAAGGGCCGGTGAGATCAAGTTTGACCATCCATGCCAGGCGAAAATCGGCGCCTTCTGGCAGCCAAACCAACTTTGCCGACGGCAAATGAGTCAAGTCACCGTGTGCGCGAAGGTGGTTCCACGCTATGTCGAACGCTGACTCCTGGTCCAGCGTCGCAGTGTTGCGCTGTAATTCAGGTTTGGCCGGATAGATGTTGTTCGATACGCGGTAGATGCGACCGTCATGCTTGGCTATCGATACAACGATTTGTCCATCGAGCACGTCGACACCGTCAATTTGCTGTTGGAACCGCAGGTGGGTTCCCAAAAGACTTTGCTTGGCTTCCAATAGTTTCAACTCGTCGGCGTTTGCAACAAGTCCGTACATGGCGGCGTTGTCTTGCAAGTAGACGCGAGCCAACGCTTCATCGGAAAGTCCGCGAGCGTCCGGCGTGACGGGATTGAGTTGAAGCTTGGGAGTCTTTCGGTGGTCCTGGTGATACGTGTCGGGCAACTGGGTTGCGTCAGCGAGCGACGGTAATGCTAACGCCAAAACCAGTGCCAGGATGGTGCCTAGTCCGACCTTGCGGTGGTGCATTGGGTGTGCCTCCACGAATGAGTAGGGGATAGCGGCAGCCTGGGCTGCAGCGCGAGGGTATGCGGCAAAGACGCAATCGATATCTAACAAGCATACGCCCGCAGTTGAGCGGGTTTCAAGTGGTACCACGCAATTCGAAGTACTGGATCACGCAACCAGCTATCAAATAGACACTTGGGAGTGGGGAGTTTCGCCGTAAAATACCGCCGTATAAAGACTTGAGGGTGCTTTCCGGAAATGATATACTCGTGTTATTGGGCAGAAAAGCATTTTGGGCTATGGTCTCCGAGTTTGTATAAGCGGAAATCAACACGTTTCACACCTTAAAGCGTAGAGCACGGGTAGGAGGGATACCCAATGACTAGGCTAAGCTATGCAGTTTTGACTTTCGTTGCTGTGGTCACTTTCGGGCTAGCGGGAAGCGCGTCAGCAATGATTGACATCTATACTTGCAGCGACCATCCGAACGGCGTGGTTGCACCCCCGACGTATGGCCTTCGACTGGACGACCTCCTTTCGAGCGGACAATACACCTTCAGTTTTAACTACAGCGACATGTCGGGTTCCGCGGCTGTCACCCTGACCTACGACGACATGACCGGCGAGATTCATATCTTCGGCCGTGCTTATGGCGGCAAGGACACGGGCGCAGGCTGGGATGCTACCGAGCAAGGATGGATCGATATCGATTTCACCTACCGCGATAACGTTGTTGATGGGCAGAACACCTGTGGCGGCGGTGGCGGCGATGATATTTTTGTCACCGCACAGTCGGCGAACAACAACGGAACCGTTTCACTCGATGGTTGGGGCGGCGACGCTGTCTTCAACTTCAGCGACAAAGCTGACGGAAGCGGCTGTTCGTTTCTGTTCGACAACGACAGTGACCCCAAAGGCAACGCCGCGCTCGAAGCTGACCCGACGATCTTCTCGGCAAGTGGCTGGTTGATGCCCCCGAGCGGTTCGCGCGACTGGATCTTCATCGCAGAGATGATCACCGTTCCGGTTCGTGAGTCTTCGCTGGGTTCGTTGAAGGCCAAGTTCAACAAGTAGGTCAGACTGAGATAATTGTTAATGAAGGCGCTCGGGTTCATTCCCGGGCGCCTTTTTCTTGGGCCTCCTTGTCGCCTGCTACGGCTCGATGTTAGTCTCCAATGAAACCAGCAGGCGCCGATCGCCGTATACCTGCACAAGACCCCACTCACTATCCTGCGAAAGGAACCCAATTCCATGAAAATCTGCAAGCTCGCTGTGGTGGCCGTGTTTTGTATGTTAAGCATGGCAAGCGTTGTCGAAGCCGACACTCGGCTCGACCTGCGGGTAGCGCCGACGTCGCAAGCCGTCTCTCTGGATCTCGACTCGCGCGAAGAAACCTACACCGGCCGCACTTCCATCGCGTTGAAGGTGACAGAGAAGTCCGACCGGTTTCTGTTTCATGCCGAGGAGATGGACCTCACCAGCGTCAAGCTAACCGACGCCAAAGGCAACGCCATCGCGGTGGAGGTTGAGGAAATCGAAGCTGGCCTGAGGCAAGCCACACCGGCGCACGCGCTGGGTAAGGGTGAGTATCAACTCGATATCGAGTTTTCCAAGGAATACAACACGCAGGCGGTTGGTCTGTATCGCATCAAGCATGAGGGTACGGGGTATCTGTTTAGTCAGATGCAGGCTGTGGACTGCCGAAAGGCATTCCCATGCTGGGACGAACCGCTGGTAAAGGTACCTTATCAGCTAACCCTTACCGTTCCCATGCAGCACGAAGCGGTTACCAACACGCCGGTTAAGAAAAAGATTATGGGTGCGTCGACCAAGACCTACGAGTTTGAAGCCACCCCTCCGATGCCCAGCTATTTGATTGCGATTGCCGCAGGTCCACTGGAAAGCATTGCGATACCCGGGCTGCAAGTCCCGGGACGAGTCTACACCGTCAAAGGGCAAAAGCACCTCGCCAGACTTGCGGCGGAGATGTCGCCAGCGATTTTGCAAAAGTGCATAGACTACTTTGGGCGCGACTACCCCTATGCCAAGCTCGACTTGATCGCCATTCCGGAATACTGGCCCGGTGCGATGGAAAACGTCGGTGCCGTTACTTTTGCAGACCGGATTTTGTTGATCGATAGCGATGCCGCGAGTGTGTCGCAGAAACGAACCCTGGCTCGAGTGACCATGCATGAGTTTGCTCACATGTGGTTTGGTGACCTGGTAACGATGGCGTGGTGGGACGACCTGTGGTTAAACGAGTCGTTCGCCGATTGGATGGCTGACAAACTAACCGCAGAGCTATATCCCGAGTTTCAGATTGAGATGGGGAGCATCCGCGACACCAACGGTATTATGAACACCGACGCGCGGCCTTCCACCAAGCAAATCCGCAAACCAGTCGAGTCGACCTCGGACATTATGGAAGACTTAGGCCTGGCGTATAGCAAAGGCAAAACGTTGCTGCGCATGGTCGAGATGTTCATTGGCGAAGACGCGTTTCAGCGCGGCGTTCGTAATTACATAAATGAGCACGCGTGGGGGAATACCGTGGCGGCCGATCTTTTTTCGGCATTGTCGGACGCGGCTGACAAGAACCTGGAGCCCATTCTCGCGAGTTTTCTTGATCAACCCGGGTATCCGTTGGTTGCGGTAGAACCAGTCGGCGGCGGTGTCAAGTTAACCCAGAAGAGGTTTTTAAACTCGGGCGTCGACGCTCCCGACCAGATGTGGACAGTACCGGTGCGGCTCAAAGTATCCGACGGCGCGAACGTTTATTCGCGCGTTGTGGTGCTCGACAAGCCGAGCCAGGTTGTCGAACTTAGCTCGAACATTGACTGGGTGATGCCCGACGAAGGTGCTCATTCTTATTACCGCTGGTCGGTGCCGACGGACATGTTCTTTAAAATGGCTGCGAATCCCACCCAAACCCTTAGCGAGCGCGAGCGCGTATCGTTTGTCGGCAACGCTAAGTCGCTGCTCAACGCCGGCGAAATGTCGGCCGCAGACTACATGGATGTGTTGCGCCGGTTTGCTTCCGAGCCCGACGCGGCGACAATGTCACAAGTGTTAGGGGATCTTGGCGGCATGAAAGTAGCCCTGGTTCCCGACGAACTGTCGGAGGAGTTCTCTCAGTATGTCCGCGAACTCTTGCAGGCTTCGAAGCACAAGTGGGGCCTGACACCGGTTGAAGGCGAAGCCGAAGCGGTTTCGCTTTTCCGTCCGCAGATGATCGCCTGGCTAGGCGACGAGGGCCAGGACGATGAGGCGAGGGATCACTGCGAGCGACTTGCCCGTGAATACATGACGGACACCAAGGCTGTCGATGCGCAACTGGCGGGCGTGGCGTTGCGAACGGCTTTTGTCGATGGCGATCAGGCAATGTTTGACACACTAAAGAACAAGTTTCTGGCTACCAAGGTTCCCGCCGATCGCAGCCGTTTTCTAAGGGCGCTTAGTTCGTTCAAGAACGAGAAGCTTCAGGATCAAGCGCTTGCTTTTGCGTTAACTGATGACGTACGCGTGAACGAGATGTTTGCGGTCGTGGGTGGGATCGCCGCTACGGAAGCGGGGCGTGAAAAAATGTTCAACTGGATGATGGACAACTACGATCGGATAACCTCACGTATGCCGCCAGAGTTCGCGGCGTACATGCCCTACATGGTGAGCGGCTGCTCGCAGGAACGTCTCGCGGCGGCAGAAGCGTTCTTTGCTCGACCGGGTAACAGCGTGGATGGAACCGCGACGAATCTAAAGAAGGTTACCGACCAGATTACCGACTGCGTCAACCTGCGCGATCGAGAAGGGCAAAGCGTGGAGGCATATCTTCGCGAGTTCTCGACCTCCATGAAGTAACCCCTGCCGCTGTCCATACACCAAGAAAAAGGGCGATACTCGTAGTGAGTATCGCCCTTTGTGCGAGTTGCGTTATTTGCTAACGGTTCTTAAAGCCGCGGCGTTCGATCTCACGCTTCAGCTCGTCCCGGTTTAGCACCGTGAACTCTACTCGACGGTTACGCTTACGGCCGTCGGCAGTGGAGTTGGACGCAATCGGCGAACTTTCGCCGTAACCTTTGGTACTAAACTGGCTGCCCTTGACGTCAAAATTGCTGGTCAAGTAGGACAACACCGCCTGAGCGCGTTCGTCGGAGAGGCGCTGGTTCAGCGACTCGCTACCTTGACTGTCAGTATGGCCACCAATTTCGATTTTCAGTTTGGGCCACTGAACCAGAATGTTGCCGATCTCGTCGAGAATCGGGTAGGACGCTGACTTGATCGAGGCACTACCGGATTCAAAGTTAATCAGCGACGTACGAATCATACCGCTGTCAAGAAACTCGGTTTCGGTTTCGCTGATTTCGACCGGGCAACCCATGTCGTTGACCTCGAGGTTGTTTGGCGTGTTGGGGCAGCGGTCGATGCCGTCGGCAACCCCATCACCGTCGCTGTCGATTGCGCAACCGTCAGCGTTTACTCGCGCGCCTTCTGGCGTGTTGGGGCAGCGGTCAACGCCATCGGCAACACCGTCGCCGTCTGCGTCCGCCGGGCAACCGTTACGGTCGACCTTGGCGCCCTTCGGGGTACCGCTGCAGCGGTCGATCCCGTCGGGAACGCCGTCGCCATCGCTGTCCATCGGACAGCCACTTGCGTCCACGCGAGCGCCACGCGGAGTATCAGCACACTTGTCGACGCCATCCGGTACACCGTCGCCGTCGGCGTCAGCCGCGGTCGGGCAACCATAGCGGTCAACTTCGGCGCCCTTGGGCGTGTTGGGGCAACGGTCGCGACTATCCATTACACCGTCGCCATCGCTGTCGCGATCTGTCGTGCCGTGGCCATCACACTTGTTAAAAGGCCACGGGCGAGTGAACGCGCAAATCATGTGCTCCACTTCGGAATACATCTGCGCTTTGCTTTTGTCGGGCTTGCCGCGATCGCGCAGGCGAGCGTCACTGCTGACGGCAGTGGTGCTCAGCGCAAACGCCAAGGCGACCACAATCATTACAAATCTACGCATCGGTCGTACCACCTTTGCAAATTCATCGGTTAAAGCCGTTAAACGTCCAGCTATAGGTCAATGGTGTTACGCCATATCGCGCGATTCGCCAAGCATAATTTTGTCGACTGCGTTTGGCGGAACCCGAAAACGAGGTTACTGTCGCAAACACAACGGCTTAGGGCCAGGCGGGCCCTGTGTTCGATAGCAGTAACACCAATTTTTACAACAATTTAGCCGCGCCAGGATATTGACGGCGGCCCGTGAGTGCATGATACTAGGACGCTTCGACGCCACCCCTAAGTCACACAAATTTATGAATCTATTCGAACTTTCGGCTCTGCTCATTTCCCTGGCTGCGGTATTTGGCTATGTCAACGCCAAGCTGTTCCGGCTGCCCACCGCGATAGGCATCATGCTCATTGCGATCCTCCTTTCGGGCACTCTGGTTGTTCTGGCCAAGCTGGGAATTACCGGAATTACGACATTTGCTCACGATACGGTTGTCGGCATAGAGTTTGACGATGCCGTTCTGGGCTGCATGCTGAGCTTTCTGCTGTTTGCAGGGGCCCTGCACGTAAACCTGGGAGACCTCCGAGACCAAAAATGGATTATCACCGCGTTGGCCAGTTTTGGGCTACTACTGACCACCGCAATTGTGGGGGTTAGCTCGTGGTACGTGTTTCGAGTGCTAGGCATGGAGATTCCGTTTACCTACTGCCTGGTCTTCGGCGCGCTGATCTCTCCGACCGACCCGGTTGCCGTCATGGGGATTCTGCGTAATGCGGGCGCACCCAAGTCGCTGGAAACCAAAATCGTGGGCGAGAGTTTGTTTAACGACGGCATCGCCGTGGTTGTGTTCATCGTTCTCGCCGAAATCGCTGGCGGCGAGCATGCCAGTGCCACCCACATTGCGAAGTTGTTTGTAGAGGAAGCTCTTGGCGGCGCGCTACTGGGACTGCCCCTTGGATACGTTACTTACCTGATGTTGCGCTCGCTCGACAGCTACGCGATCGAAGTCCTTCTAACGCTGGGGTTGGTGATGGGCGGTTACGCTCTCGCGACCCGCCTGCATCTGTCTGGACCCATCGCTATGGTTGTGGCCGGATTGTTGATTGGGAACCAGGGGCGAGTGTTTGCAATGAGCGAAGTCACGCGCGAACATCTCGATATGTTTTGGGAACTCGTCGATGAGGTGCTTAACGCCGTTCTGTTCTTGCTAATCGGTTTTGAGTTGTTGGCGATTGTCATGAACCGCGCGTATATCGCTGCCGGACTCATCTGCATAGCCATCGTCCTTGCCGCGCGCTGGATTAGCGTTGTGCTTCCGGTGTCATTCCTGCGTCGTCGAAGAACTTTTAGTCCGGGCGCAGTCACCGTAATGACCTGGGGTGGTCTTCACGGCGGTATTTCGGTGGCTCTGGTGTTGTCACTACCGCCAGGACAAATTCGAGACGCGTTGCTGACGGTGACCTACCTGGTGGTCGTGTTCTCAATCGTGGTTCAGGGGCTGACGGTTGGTCGTGTGGTTCGTCGGGTTACACGTGTTGAAGGAGTATCATCGTGAGACGTTTGCTGTGCGTAATCTTGGTTGGATTGTGTTGCGCGGGTTGTACGTCCGAGCCTCCGTCGCCGATACATGTTTACATCGACGTCATCGTCGATGGAAACCCGCCTCCATCATTCGAACAGAACCTGGTGACTACCGGGGAGAGGGTAGTCGCCAACCTAAGCGGCGCGTGCCTGCTGGAAGAGCATTCGCGCATTGTGGCACCTATCGATACACTTACTGTCTTTGCAGTTCCGATTGATGACAAATGGGACATTCTGATTGCTTCCCCACGCGGTGACGCGGGAGTGACAGTCGGGGTCGACAGTTACGTTGGCATGTCGCAAACGGTAGCAGAGGTAATTGCGTCGCTTTACCCGGACCGCGCAAATGCGACACCGCTGACCGTCGGGGAACCCGACTATCGCAATTACCTGGCGCTAAGGGTTGCCAGCGTGGAAGGGCTCCTTGATGACAAATGGGAGACCCGCACGTTGGACAAAGCGATGGATATGCGGCTGCGCTCGCCGGACTTTGTCGAAGCGTACCTTTGGGAATCGGAGCTTATTCTGAATCGGCCGCCCGGGGAACGGGGCGGCGATGTGGATCGCGCGCAGGAATCCGCGCGTCAGGCACTGGATCGGTGGCCCTACGATGTTCGTGCGCAGATCCTTTGGGCGCGTGCCGCGCGTGCGCGCGGTAACGACGCCGAAGCCGACAAGCGGTTTGAGCCGCTGGTTGAACGTTGCGGCGGATTAAACCTGAACCCATAAGGAGAACTCATGCGCCGAATGTTCTTGCTGATTGTTTGGTCAATGATCGCCGTGGTTGCGGCCGCGGATACGCCGGAACTAACGGTTGATGACCTTCGTATTGCGCAGCGTGTCGCGGGGCTGAGTTTTACCGAAGCCGAACTCGACTCACTGCTCGGCGACGTGCGCGACTATGTCGCAATGTATGAGACCTTACGCAAGATACCGGTGGCGAACAGCGTAAGACCTTCGCTGGTGTTTAATCCACTACCGGTAGGTTTCGAGCTCGACAGAAATCAGCGGCCACAAGTGTGGAGCGAACAGAAAGTATCGATGCCAGACCGCATTGACGACCTGGCTTTCTACACGGTCGCTCAATTAAGCGCGCTTGTTCGTGAACGCAAAGTCACCTCGGTTCAACTAACAGAGTTGTTCATCAAACGCCTGCAAACCTTCGGCGACCGCCTGGAGTGCGTGGTGACTATTACCGAAGCGCGGGCGATGGCGCAAGCTCGCCAAGCCGACAAAGAACTCGCAGAAGGGGTCTACCGTGGTCCGCTACACGGGATCCCGTACGGCGCTAAGGATTTGCTGGCTGTTCCTGGGTTTAAAACCACTTGGGGAGCCGAGCCGTATCGCGAGCAAGTGATCGACGACACCGCTACCGTCATTGCCAGGCTCGACGAAGCTGGTGCCGTGCTGGTTGCCAAGCTTACGCTAGGGGCGTTGGCGTGGGGGGATGTCTGGTACGGCGGACTCACCAGGAACCCCTGGGATCTGGAGCAGGGTTCCAGCGGTTCCTCCGCTGGGTCGGCGTCTGCCACAGCGGCTGGGTTGGTGCCGTTCGCAATTGGTACCGAGACCTGGGGTTCGATTGTGTCACCGTCAACACGATGTGGCACCACCGGTCTGCGACCGACTTTTGGTCGTGTCAGTCGGGCCGGAGCTATGGCTTTGTCGTGGTCGATGGATAAAATTGGTCCCATATGTCGAAGTGTTGAAGACTGCGCGATGGTGTTTGACGCGATTCGCGGGAGCGATGGCAAAGATCCCAGCGTTGTCGATGCGGCGTTCAATTGGGATGCCGGCCGAGATCCTGGTGAAATACGGATCGGCTACATCGCGGAGTTGTTTGATGCCGACTACCCCGGCAAAGCGCGCGATCAAGCGGTGCTAGAAGTATTACGCAGTATGGGTTTCGAGCTGATGCCGATAAGCATGCCCGAGTTCGATTGGGGACCACTTTCCCTGATTCTGACGGTGGAGGCCGCAGCCGCCTTCGACGACCTTACCCGAAGCAACCGCGACGATCTCCTGGTGCGACAGATTAAGAACGCGTGGCCCAATGTTTTTCGCGGTGCTCGTTTTGTGCCCGCGGTGGAATACATTCAAGCCAATCGCATTCGTTACCAGATCATTCAGGCGATGGCAGATTTGCCGGTCGACGTTTACATGTGCCCGTCATTTGGCGGAAACAATCTATTGCTAACCAACCTTACCGGGCACCCCAGCGTGGTGCTTCCAAACGGATTCGACGATACCGATCATCCGACCAGTATTACCATGATCGGGCGGTTATTTGGCGAAGCGCCGCTAATGCTGGTTGCCAAAGCGTACCAGGACGCGACCGGTTACCATCGGCGGCACCCGAAGGCGTTTCAATAGTTATCCGGTGTACTGCGCACGCAGGACACGTCGCATAACCTTGTTGGAAGCCGTTCGCGGTAACGTGTCAATCACCACTACATCGTGGATACGAAACAGGGGATTGAGATCGGCGGAAATGGCTTTTTGCATTGTGGCTTTGAGTGTGTTGGCAACGAGACCATCGCCCACCGCGTAGATGACCAGTAAACTGGGCCCACCGCCGGGACTGGGCACGGCGATCGCGGCTGTTTCGCGGACACCCGACGTCGTGTTGGCGACACGTTCGATTTCGGCGGAACTAATTTTGATCCCGCCAAGGTTCATCGTGTCGTCGGCTCGCCCCAGGGCGCGATAGAATCCCGCGCCCGCTTGTTCCATCTGATCGCCGTGGCGACGAAGCACTTCTCCATTGGGACCTTTTGGCGTTCCGGCGAAATACACTTCGTGGTGATCGCGATTGAGCAATGTCTCGGACAACCCCACCGATGGCGGGACGATAAACATTTCTCCCTGGGGCGCCGGCCGGCCTTCTTCATTTAACAAAAGAAAATCGAGTCCAAAACATGGCGTTGCAAAGGTCGCAGGTGAAGCGTCGTGAGCGAGGCTACCGGACACGTAACCTCCACCAATTTCGGTCCCGCCGCAGTATTCGATTACCGGGCGGTAGTTGGCCAGAGACATCAGATACAAGTAGTCTTCGGCGTTTGAAGCTTCGCCGGTGGAACTGAACAACTTGATGTCGCTCCAGTCGACGCCTGCAGCCATGTCGTGTGCGCGCCACGCCTTGACCAGGCTGGGAACCAGCCCCAGCATATTAATTCTGGCTTGTTCCACGAAGCGGCAGAACTCCGCCGAGTTGGGTGCACCATAGTAAAGCGCTATCGTCCCACGATTCATAAGCGCTGCGAAAATCAGCCACGGCCCCATCATCCACCCCAAGTTGGTCGGCCATGCAACCACATCACCCGACTTAATGTCGTGGTGAAGGTATCCGTCACTGGCACACTTGATTGGTGTCACTTGTGTCCACGGAATAGCCTTGGGTTCGCCAGTGGTACCCGACGAAAACAGAATGTTACACGGGTCCTTGGGGTTACGACTGACGGTTTCGAACTGATCATCGTCAGAGAGAAACTCATCCCACGACAGATCGTCATTGCGCAAGGTGACCGCCAGGGAATCGCCCGCCGAGCAAACAACACTTTGAATTCCGCCGCTGTCAACCACGCGTTGGTACATCGGGAGCACTTTGCCCGCTCGCGGGTTTACATCCTGGGTGATCATCAACTTGGCATTGGCGATTCTAACCCGGGTGGCGATCTCTTCTGACGCGAAGCTGTCGGCAATAGAAACGGCTACGCATCCCGCTTTTAGCACTCCCAAGTAACCCGCCACAGCTTCCACAGTCATCGGCATCGCTATCGCCACGCGGTCGTCGGGCTTTAGTCCGATTTCGGTCAGTCCGTTGGCGACGCGATTGGTCAGGCGGTCAAGTTCGGCGAGTGTGATGCTCTGCAGTATGCCGCCTTCGCGTTGATAGACAATTGCAGGCGAATCACCGGCGCCAGCAAAACAACTGTCGGCGATATTTAGCGTGGCACCGGCCAACCAATTGGGAAACTCAACGTCGTCACTACCGCGTAGCTTTGTCGGGGGGCGCTTGAACTGTATGGCCAATGTCGCGATCATGTTTTGCCAGAAGTCGTCGCGATGTTCTACTGACCACCGATGTACGTCGCTCGGCGCTATATGAAGTTGGGCCGCCAGCATTCCCACGTTGGTTTCCAATGAAGATTCGGTGGTGGGTCTCCACGCCGGGCGTGGGCCAAGCGATTCGTCCCAGTCGAAGAATGCTGCATCGTATGCCGCCAGGTGAACGGCAAAAGGAATTGCCGGAGACAGGACCTCGGCCCGCAACCTGGTCCAGGCGTCGATTGGCTCGTCGCACTCGGCCAGGATGACGTGTATGCGGTCGGCTGCCTCTGCGGGGGCGCCGAGCGATTCAAGGCGTTCAATCGAGAGTTGGGCGGGCATTTGGCTCCTTCGTTTGGCCTAGCCTAGCGCAGACCGGTCGCGGAGACAACTGCGGGGACGGTTGACACCGCCTCCTGCTGTCATTACCGTACAGGGTGACGACGATCTGCATTATCTGGGAAAGATTATTTAAGGAGCAAGATATGGCCAGCATCACTCTGGGCGGCGCCCCATGCAACACCGTCGGTGACCTCCCGGCAGTCGGAAGCAAAGCGCCTGCGTTTACACTGACGACCAAAGGTCTCGAACCCGCTTCGCTTTCCGATTTTTCGGGAAAGAAAGTTGTGTTAAGCATCATCCCGAGCGTAAACACCGGCGTGTGTTCGGCATCGATGCGAAAGTTCAATGAAGCGTTTGCTAGCCGTGACGATGGTGTGGTTCTAAGTATTTCGGCCGATCTTCCGTTTGCGTTAGACGCATTTTGCGCAACTGAGGGGATCGAAAACGTGGTTCCGCTGTCGGTGTTCCGCTCGCCGGGGTTTGGCAACGACTACGGGGTTAGAATCGCGGACGGCGGGTTTGAAGGGTTGATGGCCCGTGCAGTCGTGGTTCTCGACGAAAACGGAACCGTCAAATACACCGAGTTGGTTCCAGAAATTGGACAGGAGCCCAACTACGACGCGGCGCTAGCGGCGTTGTAGTAGCGCCCGAAGAGTTTCAAAAGGAAAGCCGACGCGAGTGCGTCGGCTTTTTCTTTAGCGGGGTGCCCGGAAAACGCGCTAGGTTTGCTGGGGTGCGTAATAGGGATTGCGGCCGGCGGCATGGTCGGTGGCATCAAGAATATCGCCGACTTCGGGCACTTCTTCACGAATTGTGCGTTCAACGCCGTAGCGCAGGGTGACGTTCGCCATTCCGCACCCCTGGCACCCGCCTCCAAACTCCAGAAAAAGCGTGTTATTGCTGACGTCGAGCAAGCGGACCACGCCACCATGTCCAGCAACAGCCGGGTTGATCAGCGTATCGAGTACGTTCTGCACACGTTTCTGCAGATCTTCGGGAGGGAGCATGTCGTCGATAACGGCTTGAGCAATGGCTGGATCTTCGGAAAGGACAGCGTCGCGGATGGCCGCGCCCACAGTGGCGACGTGCTCTTCCCAGTCGTTGCCATGTCGCAGGCTAATCTTGACCTGCTGATCGCCAACAACCACACCTTCAATTGCCGTGTTGTTAAACAGTTCGTCAATCAACGGTGATCCCTTGCCCGCGCTTTTCGCTGGAAAATACGCCGAATAGCCGGGAAGCAACGGTTTGCTCGCGGTGAACGTGCAGAGTTCTGGGTGGGTTAGCGACACCGAAGCGGTAACGCGAATGGTCTCACCGTCGGGACCTTCATAATTAAGTCGGATTTCGTCATGCATGGGGCTACTCCTAAAGGGTTGATCTGGGAGAATAATAACCAACTTGGGGTAACCGCGCAATCTCTAAAGGGGTTGCAAATCTCATTTTGACAACAAGTTAAAGCCGTCGTAGGCTGTTCCGCATGAGTAAACCCTATCACCTGACTGTTGCCGACAGTCTCAAGAAGCTGCCCGCACCCGACGGCAAGCGCTTCGTCACGCTGCTCGAACGAGGAACCATGAGTGTCGAGCTGTACGCCCCCGAGCAGGTCGATCACCAGACCCCGCACGATCAAGATGAGCTGTACATTGTTGCCTCCGGCGAAGGCTGGTTTGTGAACGGCAACCAACGGCATCGCTTTGGTCCGGGCGATGTCCTGTTTGTTCCCGCAGGGCGTGAACACCGCTTTGAAGAGTTTACGTCCGACTTTGCAACCTGGGTGGTGTTCTACGGCGTCAAAGGTGGGGAGGTTCCCGATGAGCAGTAAACGGGTTTCGCTAATCGGTTCCAAGGGACTAGCGCACTGGAACGATGACGACGAGTTGTTGCTACAGCGCTTTAAGAACCGCGGCGTCGATGCTTACGCGATCGGATGGAACGATGAGGGTGCGGATCGACACGACGCCGACGTCACGTTGATTCGGTCCACCTGGGATTACATGCACGACTCCGAAAACTTTGGCGCGTGGTTGCAGGGGGCGGCGGCGCGATCGCGATTACTGAACCCCGTCGAAATCATGCGCTGGAACCTGGATAAGCACTACCTCGATGACCTCGCTGACAAAGGTGTCCCGGTAGTGCCGACACACTGGCACATCGCAGGGGAACCTTGCGATCTGGCGACTATCGCCGATGCCCACGGATGGGACGCGCTGGTGGTTAAGCCGGTGGTTGGCGGCGGCGGTTATGACACGTACAAAGTGTTTCCTCAGGAACGCGATGCGATGCGGCCCACCATCGACGATCTTGCCGCCCGCAGGGACTTGATGATTCAGCCGTTCATCCCCGCGGTGGAACGCGATGGAGAGCTTTCGATTATCGTGATCGGGGACACGATGACCCACGCGGTGTGGAAGACCGCGCGGCCGGGCGAGTTTCGCGTGCAAGACGACCACGGCGGCAACATTCGTTCTTATCGCCCAACGGCGCAAGAGCGTGCGGTAGCCGAGCAGGCATTAGCCGCGGTGCCGCAGGGGTGGGTCTATGCGCGCGTGGATCTGGTGCAAAACAACGGTCCGCACATTATGGAGTTGGAAATGGTCGAACCCGAGTTGTTTCACCGTTTCAATCCCGAATCGGCCGAACGTTTGGTCGACATCGTGCTTGGCGGGTAATCCTTCGTTTAACTTCGCTGCAGTCGCTTTGTGGTTTCCACCATGGTTGCGCTGAGTTTGCTGATCTGTTCGGCAATGGCGTCATCGGCGATGGAACCGTCGGCGGCGAACACCTTCGCCGCAAAACTCACCGCGTAAATCGGCGGGACCACCACCATTCCGATGTTCGAGAATACATCGCGGGCGTGGGGGAGTCCGCGCAGACCACCGCGGCCGCCCGTCGAAGTGGCCACCAGCAGAATCGGCTTTCCCGCGAGCACGCCAAATCCCGGTTGCTGATCGTCTTTGCGTGATACCCAGTCAATAGCGTTCTTAAGCGCGGCGGTGAGGCTCGAGTTGTACTCCGGGCATGAAACTATCAGGCCGTCGGCCCAGGCGATATGTGCGCTGAGTTCCTTGGACTCGCGCGGGATGCCGGTTTCCGACTCAAGGTCGGCGTCGAAGACCGGCAGAGGATAGTCGCGCAAGCGAATCAGTCGCGACTCGGCTCCAGCGGCTTCGGTTGCGCGCGCAAAAGCGGCGGCGAGTTTGTGGTTGAAGCTGTCCTGGCGAAGACTTCCGCCGAACGCGAGAATTCTGGGAGTATCAGACATGGGTATCCTTTCAATGCTGCTGACCGATGTAAGGTACCCAACTTTGCTGAGATTGCAAACCGAATGGTCGTGGTTGTTGCGGTATAGCGGGTTCGTGGGTTGCATCGTACCGGGTCGGCTCGTATGATCGCCGGATGAAGCGAACCGCCTTGTTGCTGTTACTGTTGTCGATGGTCGCGTCCCTGTCGTGGGCCCAACCCGCTACCGTCGAACTACCGCCTGCGAAACGAGACATCACTGGCGACCGCTACACCAATTGGGTGAAAGCGAGTCAGCCCGATCTGTTGGCATACCTCGAGGGCGTCTTCCCAGAGTCGGAGGGATATCTGATCACGGCGCCGGTCGCGCCGCACAAAATAGGCGTCTATCCGAACCCCTTCAATGGACCGCATCCCGCTCACTGGATGTTTGGTTCGCCGCGTGTCATCGCTCCGTCGCTGGCAGCACTGAAAAAAGCCAGGGCTCTTGCCAAGGCTCAGGGCGTGTTACCGGAGCTACGAGACAAGGTATTTGCGTTTCGGGGGGTGACGCTGCGCAACCACTGGAATCGCGAGCCGTCGGTGAACTCGGCCACCGAAGAACTTATCCTTGTTCAGACTGTTGCGCAGACGCGGTTCATGCAGTGGTACGCGCATGCCCATGAGTCTTGGCCCAAGGTAAGTTGGTACGAAACTCCGGAAGACCTCATTGAGTTCGGGGACTACGCTCGTCGCGTCTCCGACTACCTCCATGCCGTCGACCTGGGCCAATCACCCGAGCCACCGATCGATCCCAACGTGCCCGAAGAATTCTGGCTCTACCCGCCGCGTCCCGACTATGTGATCGACGGTTATCAAAACTACAAAGACTTCATCAAGCAGCACGCCGCGATAGAAACTCGATTTGCCAGCGGCATCCTTTCGTTTACACCATCAAACAACTTGCTCGACTGGTTCAAACGCCAGGTCGAACCCAAAGCCTACCCCAATAAAGAATACGAACTCTTCCAAGAAGAATACCGCGAGTTCATCGAACGCGGCGGCGACTTCGGGGTGATTAAAACCCTCACCGCCGACCTTATGCGCACCCTTCGTCCCGGCGAGTACTTCTTTGGCGTTAACATCGCGGGCAAGCTTCGTGTCGGGTACGAGATTCCGCGCGAAGAAGTGCAACGCATCGAAGAGCAAACCGGCCGCAAGGTCGCTCGCGCCAACCACGCGTTTCTTTTTCACGGCGAGCCGCTGGTCACCGCGGGAGCATTCTTTGTTGAGAACGCCGCTGATCCGCGGATCGTTAGGGTAAACGCGGTGTCGGGGCATTATTTTTATAGCAACATTACGCCCACGATTCGCGAAGACATAGCAACCAGGAGTGACGAGTACTTACTATCGCTCGGTCATTTCTTTGCGGCGTTGGATCGACTCGGCATCCCTTACGACGGCATCGTCATCGAAAAGATGGCGCTCTAACGAAAGGCAACCATGGAGTATCGGCAACTGGGCAAATCAGGACTACGCGTTTCGGCGCTGTCGTTTGGCGCGTGGGTGACGTTTGGCAAGCAGGTTGGCGACGACACCGCATTTGAGTGCATGGAAGCGGCGTACCAAGGCGGCGTTAACTTTTTCGACAACGCTGAAGCCTATGCCGGGGGACAGGCCGAGGTCGTGATGGGGGATATTATCCGGCGGGCCGGTTGGAAACGCAGCGACCTGGTTATATCGACAAAAATATTCTGGGGCGGAAAGGGCCCAAACGACACCGGCCTTTCGCGCAAGCACATCATCGAAGGCACCGAAGCGGCGCTTGATCGTTTTCAGATGGACTATGTCGATTTAATCTTTTGCCATCGTCCCGACCCCAACACTCCCATCGAAGAAACCGTTCGCGCGATGAACTTTGTCATTAACCAGGGATGGGCGTTCTACTGGGGGACGAGCGAGTGGAGTGCGGAACAGATCATTGAGGCGCACGAAATTGCTGCCCGCGAGCACCTGATCGCGCCTGCGATGGAGCAGCCGCAATACAACATGCTTCACCGAGAGCGCTTCGAGCGCGAGTATGCGCCACTGTACGAAAAATACGGAATGGGGACGACAATCTGGAGTCCGTTGGCCTCGGGGCTGTTAACCGGCAAGTATGACAACGGGCTGCCTGACGATACCCGGGCCACGCTCGACGGCCTGGAATGGTTGAAGGATTTGATGGTGGGTGACGACGCTGCGCCGAAGCTGGCCAAGGTTCGGGCGCTGGCGGCGGTGGCGGACAGGCTGGAATGCTCGCGGGCGCAGTTGGGGCTGGCATGGTGCCTTAAAAATCCCAACGTGAGCACGGTGATCACCGGGGCCTCACGCGCAGATCAGGTGAGAGAGAACCTGGGAGCGCTCCAGGTGGCCGAGCGGCTCGACGCAGGGGTAATGGCTCAAATCGAGGAGATTCTACAAAACCGCCCGTAGCCCAAGCAAGAAGACCAAAAAATCTCAGGTAAATCGACATTCCGGACGATATGTTGCTATAGAAGTGTTTACGCCCCCTGTGGCGCGTGTTAAATTTTAGCGGGTAGACCCATTTACCTGGGTTGCCGAAGGCATCTTCCTTCGGCCGTGGCTGACCGGATTCCGCGCAGCGGAGGCCAGACAGCCTCATTTTTTAGGGCTGGCGTCCTTTTCGCCGAAATCGCTCGGAGAGCTTAAAAAATTCTCATGAGTACAACTCAGCAGCCGTCCAGCGAACGCACCAGTAGTACTGACGAGTTTCCTCCCAATCCGGTTGCCGAAGCGTTTCGGCGTTGGGGCTATTTGATGGCCTCCATCGATCCCTTCGACCGCATTAAGCCTTACGAACATCCCGACATTACCGACGCCATGGCCTCCGGCGACGCCAACGACGTTGCGCGCTATCGCGAGGTTTATTGCAGCTCGCTCGGCGTCGAGTTTATGCACCTGGTTGATCGCGACCAGCAGCGGTGGATTCGGGACGCAATGGAAGCCGGTATGCCTGAGGTCGATCGTGACTACGTGTTGTCGCGTTTGATGGACTCGGAGTTGTTTGAGCGCTTCATGCACTCGCGTTATGTCGGTAGCAAACGGTTTTCCAGCGACGGTGTCGCGGGCATCGTGCCGCTGATGGATTCTATTCTCGAAACCGCTGCCAGTCGCGGCGCTGAGTTCCTGTATCTGGCGATGAGTCACCGTGGCCGACTCAACGTTATGAAGAACATCGTGAACATCCCGGGCGCAAGCGTGTTTACCGACATGGAAGATGTTGATCCGCGAAGTGTGCTCGGTGCCGGCGATGTGAAATATCACTTTGGCGCGATGGGCAGTTATACAACCCATTCTGGCGGCAAGGTTGAGGTTCACCTTTCAACCAACCCCAGTCACCTGGAAGCGGTTAACCCCGTAGTCATGGGGCGTACCCGCGCGCGGCAGGAGCGCCGTGGCGACGGTGGGCGCGAAGCCATGCTGCCGGTGACTTTGCATGGCGACGCGGCGTTTGCCGGACAGGGAATTGTTTCGGAAACCTTGAACTTCGCCGACGTCGACGACTACACGGTTGGCGGGACCATTCAAGTCATCGTCAACAACCTTATCGGGTTTACCGCCGAACCGCAGTGCCTGCATTCCACACGCTATGCTTCGGACGCGGCGCGCCGCTTGTCGGTGCCAATTATCCATGTCAACGGGGAAGACCCGGATGCGGTGTGGTGGGCTGGCCAGATTGCTGCGGACTTTCGGTACGAGTTTGGGACCGATGTTGTGGTCGACTTAATTGGATACCGGCGTTACGGCCATAGTGAAATCGAAGACCCCACCACAACGCAACCGCAACTCTACGGCGACATCAAGGCTCATCCCATGCTGTGGGAGATCTACGGAGAAAAGATCGGCAAGACCGAAGCCGAACTGGAAACGCTCAAAAAAGATAAAATGGATGACCTGTCGGAGCAGCAGCAACAAGGACGTAGTAGTTCCACGCGTCCGACGTATTGGAAGCTCCCCGATTTTTGGGGTAACTATTACGGCGGGTTGTACGAAGAATCCTTTGAAGTTCCAACGGCTATCGAGCCTGACCGGGTTTCCGAACTGACCGAGTTGGTTACCCAATGGCCCGACAACTTCGCCATCCATCCCAAAATCAAGCGATTGATGGAACAGCGCCGCGAGATGGGCGACGGTGATCGACCGGTCGACTGGGGGATGGCTGAGTCACTAGCGCTGGCATCGCTGCTTGACGAGGGCATGAAAATCAGACTGACCGGCCAGGACGTTCGCCGCGGAACCTTCAACCATCGCCATGCGTCGCTGGTTGACATCAAGAATGGATCACGTTTCGAGCCGCTCTCGCACTTGCACGAAGACCAGGGCGAGTTCACCGTCACCGATTCGCCGCTTTCCGAGGCGGGCGCGTTGGGTTTTGAATACGGCTTTAGCCGCGAGTACCCCGATGGACTGGTGATATGGGAGGCTCAGTTTGGTGACTTCGCCAACGGGGCACAGATTATCATCGATCAATACGTGTCGGCGGCGGAAGATAAATGGAAACTGCTTTCCGGCCTGGTCATGCTGCTTCCGCATGGGTACGAAGGGCAGGGTCCGGAACACTCCAGCGCACGAATCGAACGCTTTTTGCAACTCGCGGCGCAAGATAACATTCAGGTTTTCCAACTATCGACGTCGGGGCAGTACTTTCATGCGCTTCGCCGTCACGCGCTGCGCAAGTGGCGCAAACCGGCGGTGTTTTTTATGCCCAAGAGTATGCTGCGTGCCGAGCCCGCATGCTCGTCGGCGGAATGGCTGTCGGAAGGCGAATTTCAGGTGGTCGTACCTGACCTGGAGATTACCGACCCAGCGGCTGTATCCAAGATTATCGTGTGCTCAGGCAAGATTGTTCACGAGCTACGCAGCGAGCGACGCAAACGCGAGGCCTGGGACCGTGCAATTATTACGATCGAACAACTGTATCCGTTTCCAGAGAAGCAACTAGCGGCCATATTCAAGTCGATGCCCGATGCGCGCAAGATCATTTGGCTTCAGGAAGAACCCGCCAACATGGGGCCGCTGACATTCGTCAAGCCGCGCTTGCGGCCGATTGCCGGCGATCGGCACATTACCACCATCAAGCGTTACGAATCGGCCAGCCCCGCGACTGGGTCCGCCAAGGCTCATGTACTGGAGCAACAAGCGCTTATTAACCTGGCGTTTGTCTAGAAGACCGGACTAGCGACTGCGCAAATGCCGGCCGGGGGTTTCCCGGTCGGCATTTTTTTCCCACATCTCTACCCAACTCCATCATTTGCCCCAGTTTTTGCATTGCCGCAGCGGAGAATCTCCGATCGTCGGACGCGTACGGATCTCCCTATGATCATGATGAAGTTCAATCTGTCACAACTACGTCGAAATTTTGTCGCCCGGGTTACCGGCCTGGTGTTGCTAGGCGTTGTGGTTACCTCTGCTGTAGTTGGGATTACCACGACTCAGGCGACGCGTCAGTTTCTAACCGGGCGCACCAGCGAGCGGTTTCCAACTTTGCTCAACGGTGCGAGTACAAAAATTCAGCTTTGGTATGATCGCCAATACCGCGAGCTAGAGCGCCTGGCGAACAGCCAGGTGGTTCGCGAACACCTAGGTGTCGTTGCCGAACAGGGGCCAACGGAACCGCTCAACGCCAGCGACGGCGTGAGCCAGCACGACCTCGAGACTTATCTCAAACTTGTCAGCAGTCGCTTTCCTGCCTTTCAAACGCTGGCGCTGTATAGTGCCGAACGCGAAATTTTAGCAACGACCGGCCCGATCGACGCACCGTCCGCACGCGCGATATCCGACTGCTTTAACCTGTTGGGCGATGAAAGTGGTGCGAGCAGCGCCATGTTCGATCAGGACGTCCGTGAAGCACATCAATGGCTATATGTTCCTGTCTACAACGGAAGTCAACGACTGGCGACGGCGGTTGCAAGGATCGATGTCGCAGTGTTGGCGAGGAACTTTGAAGCCAACAACGGAAGCTACAGCGGTGAGATGTTTCTGCTGGACTCGCAAGGCCTGTTCTTGACCCAACCGCCCGGCAGCGGTAGTCGGGTTCGTGTTGGAGAAAAGGGACTTCGGGTTCCGTCCCACGAACAGCGTGCCGCAACTCCCGAAAAGCGACGCAACTACCGCGGACAGACCGTGTTCGGAAGCATGGTGCGGGTGCCCGAGACCGACTGGTGGTTGGTTTACGAGGAACGCTACGACCTGGCTATGGCGCCGGTGTTAGACGCACAACGCCGTATTTGGGTGTCGGTGCTTTTTGTCGCCGTCGTGTTTATATTGGCGACATTTCGTTTGTTGACCACCATGCTCAAGCCAATTTCACATCTGGCTGAAGGCGCCAAGCGAATCAACGAAGGCCTGGTTGGCGTTCAAATTCCGGAAGCCGGTGACGACGACATCGGATACCTTATCAACACGTTCAACGAAATGGCCAAGACTATTGCGGTGTCGAAAGCCGAGCTTGAGTATCGCAACAAAACAGTGCAGTCGCGCAACGAACAGCTGGCCGAAATGAACCGCCGATTGGAAGAACTTTCGATCACCGACGGTCTTACCGGGCTCTACAACCACCGGCACTTCTGGAGCATTCTCAACTCCGAACTTGCTCGGGTGGATCGTTACGATGGCCATCTTGCACTGGTGCTTGTGGACCTCGATGACTTCAAACGAGTCAACGACCAGTTTGGTCATGCCGCTGGCGACGAGTTGCTTAAAGCCGTCGCCAATGTTTTGCGCGACGCCGTGCGCGAGGTTGATGTTGTCGCCCGTTACGGCGGAGAGGAGTTCGCAATTCTTCTTCCCGACACCGACCACAACGGTGTAGAAGCGGTGGCCGAGAAAATTCGCGCGTCGGTTGAAAGGCTGCGCGTAAACGTTCCGGAAACCGACATCACCATTAACGCGACGGTCAGCGTTGGGATCTCAGTGTTCGGTGGCAATCGCCGCGAGTTCTTCAACGATGCCGACAAAGCGCTGTACCAATCCAAACGCGACGGAAAAAACCGCATCAACTTTGCGGCTGCCGCGTAGCAACTTCTCGTACTCACCTTACAAAGACTTGTACGCGCACATCGCTGGCGCGGCGTTACGTGTTGGTGTGGGATTGGGGTAGGTGGAACTTAGCGGAGCAGGGACTTGTGAACCCATCCAGACTTGCCGTCGTTCGATCGGATGTGGCACCAATCGCCGCTGCGACCAATCTCTGAAACGGCGACTCCAAACGCCAACTGATCTACGACCTTGTGTTTTCCGCCGGGCCCTTTGCGAACGTTGGCCTTGTTCACAGCGACTACGCGAAGGGTTCGATCCGATTGTGCTAATGCTTGGGAGCGTTCAATCTGGTTAACCAGTCTCATCGCGCGGTCCGCGTAGTACACCGCGGCAGCAAAGTTGCCGCGGCTTACCTGACGTTCTGATTCCTTCAGACGCGCGACGACGTCAGTCACAACAGTAGAATCTTCCTGAGTATCACGAAGGAACTTTTCAACCAGCAGCTCAACTTCGGCGATTGCAGCCACGGCCGAGGCCTTGGTTTCGTTGTCGTCCAGGCGGTTGTCTAATGCGACAAACTGTCGCTCGACGCGGGCCAGGTCGGACTGCGTTGCCGAGAGCTCGTCTTGCAGCAGCTTTTCGCGGGTGGAACTGGCTTCCAACTGCGCCTGCAGCTTAGCGATGTCGAGTCGCTGAGAGCGAACCGTCTCGGAGAGTTCTTGATTTTCGGTTCGCAGTGATCCCGCGGTCGCGGAATCGTCGGGGGAGCCAGCGCGGTTGGCGTTGTTTCCAGCCAGGCAGCCGCCTGAGGCCATCGTGAGCGCCACCAGCAGAGCAACCTGCCAAGTTTTTAGGGGGTATTGTTCCATGCCCCGGATGGGGCAAGCAATGTGCCAGTCGCTAGCCGCGGCGGGTGAGCTTTTGGTATGACCGGTACACGGACACCGCTGCTATCACCTTAAACACGGCGCCCGGAAGGAACGGAAGCATTCCCACAGAGACTGAAGTGGCAAGGCTATGCGTATGGAACAGCGTTAGATGCGCGAGCCCCAGGGCGAAGATGACCAGCGACGCCAGCGTGAATACGCCCGTGTG
The DNA here is from genome assembly GCA_964588695.1 of uncultured bacterium. GTDB lineage: Bacteria > Krumholzibacteriota > Krumholzibacteriia > WVZY01 > JAKEHA01 > CAZPQK01. The sequence goes on along the minus strand of CAZPQK010000013.1, from coordinate 39,933 downwards.
CCACAAGAGCGACGAGTGTCGATTGATCAGCGCGGCCACCAGGAACGGGACTACGATGAACGACACCAGGTATCCGCCAGTCGGGCCTGCAAGCACGGCCCAGCCGAGAGCCCCGCTGGCAAATATTGGCAGCCCCAGGCCACCGGCGAGTACGTACAGCGCCTGGCTGGTAATACCGGCCGAGCGTCCCGCAATGGCGCCTGCCAGCAGTACAAACAACGTCTGGAGCGTTATGGGTACCGGCTGGATTGGAATAACAATGTTAGCGCCAATCCACGTGAGGGCGGCGAAGATCACCGTCATCGCGGCAAAGCGGATGGCAGAAGTACTAGCTAAACTGGATTGGGCCGAAGAGGCGGCTGGTGTTGTATTCATCGCTGTATCGTGCCCAAGCTGGCGCGCAGTGTCAAGACGGTTATGCGGCTTCAAGCAGGGTTTGCAGCCACGCGCCCACACTAGTGGTAAGCGCGTCCGATGCGGCGGAGAATGCGGACAGCATCAGGGTGGGCGGGGGACCACTTGCCACGGCAGGCCCATAAACCGGATGCGCCGGGTGTTCGAGTTCGGGAACGACTCCCACAGTTCGCCAGCCGACGGCTTTCGCGGGTATGAGATCCGCAGGGACGCTATCGCCCACAAAAACAACGTGGGGCCCCGACACCCCCAGCGCGCGCTCCACATCCAGATACCCGGGTTTTGTTGCCCCGGGCTCGAAAAACGACGGTTTCTGTGAGTCGGTTACAAGGACGTCGAAGAGGGGTTGCCAACCGCCTCCTAACAGGTGGTTCAAAACCTGGGTGGCGTAGTCTGGCTCGGAATTGGTGACAACGAACAGGCGGTACCGACGGGCCAACTCGTCTAGTTGATGTCGCAATTCCGGCTTAGGTCTTATGACGTCGGAGATGCTTGTCGTAACCCGCTGCTTGAGCGATCCTCGACGGTGGGCGTGATCCAACCACTGCCGGATGTCCAGGACAGCTTTGTTGGACGGCCGCGTTGGCGCGATGGCTCCGATGACCTGAAACAGCTCCGCGGTGGGGAGATCGAACGGCGTGTTGATGACGTGCCACCGATCGCTCGATAGACTGGCCGGGGTGGTTTCTGTCGGTTCATCTGCGAAGCGCCGTACAATCTCGAATCCGGACGTGGCGGCCAGGGGATTGAAGTTGGCGTCGGCCGCGACCACGTGGCCGGCATCGGTATCTAAGAAAAGTCCGCGTTGAGCCCGCCACTTGGGTTCGGTATGCGCAAGCTCTCGCGGGTAACCCGCACGCTCGACTAGGTAGGCCACCGACTCCTGGTAGGCCCAGCCGTTTACTAGACCGTCGACATACACCGCCAACGTATGATCCAGATCGAATCCGATTGCTTTGGCGTCACGAAAGTGGCTGATTTGAGACGTATCCGGGTTCATGTGAAAATAATAACAAACCTGGCGCAAACGGTCGTAGCGGAGTTTACGTCGCCTCCAGCGGGCAGTTTAGGACGATTGCCAACTGCGCGTGATGACCCATTGTTTCTTAACATTCCCTTTGGGCTTGCATCGTGGTTCATCACTCGATAAAAATATAGTAAGAGGGCGCATAGGCGGCGGTGCCGCCAAGGGCTAAATTGACTGGATCAGTGGTAAAACCAGAGTCCTCCGGGTAGTTAGGAGAGCGAATGAACCCCAAGTTCTTCACGGTCGAAGAAGCCAACCGGCTGATTGGATTTCTCGAAGCGACAATCGAGCGCATCGCGAGAAACAAGCAGCGGTTTTTGTGGCTTCAAGAGGAGATTTCAATCCTCAAGTTGATCGTCGAATGCGGGGCAGACTCCGACAATTCCGACGCGACGGAATTGGAAGAAAAGCTGCGCGTGTTTAAGGCGGTGGGAAAAGAAATCGAAAAGGACAAAGCCGCGATCAACGAAACCGGATGCATCGTCCGGGACGAAGAGCGCGGCCTCGTTGACTTCTTTTCGATTCAGAACAACACAGTCGTCTACTTGTGTTGGAAAAAGGGCGAAGAGGAAGTTCGGTACTGGCATTCGATTCACGACGACTTCGAGGCGCGCCAACCGTTGGCACCGTCGAAGTCTGCGTAACCAGGCGGGTTCCTCAAATACGAAGCGGGTGCTGTCCAACAGCACCCGCTTTTTTGCCCTTCGCCGAGCAGTAACTTTCTACAACAACTGATAGTTCGGACCGTCGCCACCTTCTGGCGGGGTCCAGCGGATGTTGTCTTCGGGACAATTGATGTCGCACGTCTGGCAGTGCACACAGTTGGCAAAGTTGACTTGAAGTTTTAGCCCACCGGTCTCCTCGTTAGTAACCATCTCGTACACATTGGCCGGGCAAAAGCGGTTGCACGGGTACTTGTACTTGCCGGTGCACGTGTTGTAGCACGTGTCAAAGTCGGCAATCTTCAAGTGGCAGGGCTGATCTTCGTTATGCATCGTTCCCGAGTTGTACACGTTGGCAAGTTTATCAAGGTGCAAGGAGCCATCGGTCGGCGGGGGTTCGGGGATGTCGCGATCTATCCCATAGTATTGAGCGACGGTCGTGTAACTCTCGCGATCGACGTGCTTGTGGGCCCCGAACTGGAGATCGTGTCCGCCGGTAACGGTCTGAATCCCCAAATGGAAAAATGCTCGCGGAAGGCCCTTGGCCATGGCACCGTGAAAGTTGCGTGCTTTGTAGAGCTGCTTGCCAATGTAGCTTTCTTTGACCGCAGTTTCGTACCCTGCCAGGTGGTCGTCGGAAAAGTCGTCCTTTACCAAACCGGAAAAGATCTGCTCGGCGGCCAACATGCCCGACTTCATTGCTAGATGAATACCCTTTAACCGGGAGAGGTCGACCATCCCCGCCGACTCGCCCATAAGGATCGCGCCGTCGACGGTAAGCTTGGGCATCGACTGCCACCCGCCGGCCGAGATTACTTTGGCGCCGTAGGCGATGCTCTTGCCGCCTTTAAGCATCGACGCGATCTTCGGCTGTGCCTTGAATTGTTGCAACTGCTCGAAGGGGTGGATCAGGGGGTCTTTGTAGTCCAGCGGGGTGACCAGGCCGACCGACAGAAGGTTATCGCCGAGATGGTAAATCCAGGTGCCACCGACGTTGTCGCTACGGAATGGATAGCCCATCGTGTGAACGACGCGGCCACCTTCGACCGAGCCTGCGGGCATCTCAATGATTTCCTTAACCCCGGTTTCAAAAATCTGCGGCGCTCGATCGTTGTCCAAATTGTGGCGGGCGATGAGTTGCTTGGAAAGGTAGCCGCGGGCACCGTCGCCGAACGCGGTTACTTTAGCGACTAAGTCGATGCCGGGTTCAAAGTTTGATTTACGTTCGCCATCTTTGTCGATGCCCTTGTCGCCGGTTCGCACTCCGCTCACACGATCGCCATCGTGGAGAATCTCAGTTCCGGCAAATCCGGGAAAGATGTTTACGCCCGCGGCTTCGCACAGCCCTCCCATCCAGCGAGTGAGCTTGGAAAGCGAAATCGTATGATTGCCGTGGTTGCGAAGTTGCGGCGGAACGACCGGAAAACGGAAGGCGTTCTTTTTGGTCAGGAAGTAGACGTCCTCGGTGTCTACAGTCTTCTCAATGGGGGCACCTTGCTCCAAATAGTCGGGAATAAGCTCTTTCAGCGCGATCGGGTCGAGCACGGCTCCGGAAAACGAATGGGCACCAACCTCCTGGCCTTTTTCAATAATGACGACCATCGGTTCAAGCTCGCTACCCTCGCCGGTGGATTTCACCCGCTCGTTATGGGCGTTGACGAGGTTCTGAAGGTGCAGAGCGCCTGCCAGCGAAGCTGGTCCGGCTCCCACGAAGAGAACATCAACTTCTAGCGTTTCTCTCTGGTCGGTCATGCCTTCCTCCGGTTAAGCTGCGGGGGATCGTTGTCGGGGCTTCGAATGGCCTTGACCATCGTAACCCGCTTCCGTACCTTTATATACGAAATTGTGAATGGTTTAACAAGGATAGCTTAGGGAGTCCCATGGCCACCCGCGTTGTTACCCCGCCTCTCGATAAGAAACCATCCTGGTGGGAAAGAGCCTACATCGGCGAAGTCATCAAAGGATTGGGCATCACCATTTCCCACTTTGGTAGAACCATCTGGGGCTTGCGCAAGAACAAACTGGGTATGACTTACCAGTGGCCCGAACAGCCTAAGCCACTTCCGGAAACCTATCGCGGCGAGCACCGGCTGATGCAGCGTCCCGATGGCACCCCGCGCTGCGTTGCGTGTAACTGCTGTGCCACCGCCTGTCCGGCAGACTGTATCCACATCACCGCCGCCGACACTGGGCACGATGGGGTAGAGAAGTATCCCCTTAAGTTCGACATCGATATCCTGCAGTGCGTGTACTGCGGTTTGTGTGTCGAGGCGTGTCCTTGTGACGCGATTCGGATGGATACGGGCAAGATCACCTCGGCTTACTTTGAGGGGCCGATCAAAATTCTCGACATCGATCACTTGCTGAACAACCACCCCAAGGAAAAGAGCAAGGTGAGCGAGGCAATTTACTAGTTTGCCGCCACAAAACTTAGCATGGGCCCGCGCTTGCGTGGGCCTTTTGCGTTCAGTTACTTGCCTGCGTAACGCCGTCGCATCGCGTCGGGTTCGGGGAATACCTTGTCGGGATTCAGAATGCCGTTGGGGTCAAACACGCTCTTGATGCGGCGCATCAGTTCGATTTCGGCTTCGCTAAACGCAATCGGCAGGTAGTTTCGTTGCACAAACCCAATGCCATGTTCGCCCGAGATGAGGCCGCCTAGGGACACGGTCAACTCGAATATCTCCTCAATTGCCGGTTCGAGTTTAGAGTTCCAGTCGGCGTCGGGCATGTCCATCTTCAAAATGTTGACGTGCAGGTTGCCGTCGCCCGCGTGGCCGTAACACACCGTGGTAATGCCATGTCGCGCGGCAATTTCTTTGACGCCTTTCAGTAGCGCGACGATATTGTTGCGAGGGACGACGGTATCTTCTTCCTTGTAAACCGACACGGACTTTACCGCCTCGCCGATTGCCCGTCGCATCGCCCACAACTCGGCTTGTTTACTGTCGGTGTCGGCCATCAGCACGTCGGTAGCTCCAAGCTCCATCACGATTTCACAAATACGTTCGGCGTCGCGAGCCATGACGGTTTCGTCGTTACCATCGAGCCCGATCATTAGCTGACCGGCGGCGTCCTGATTTTGCACGCGAACGTCAAGGTGCTTGGCGGTAAACGCGATCGCGTCGCGTTCCATCAATTCAAGCGTGGACGGAACAATGCCGGCGTTCATGATCGCGGGTACCGCACGGGCGCAGGCTTCAAGCGAATCGAAAGGTACCAGGAGTAGCAGCGTGTGCTCGGGACGGGGCACCAGTTTGACCGTGATCTTAGTGACAACTGCAAGCGTTCCTTCGCTGCCCACCAGCAACTGTGTCAGGTTGTAGCCGGTAACATTCTTTAGCAGCTTGCCACCGTGTCGAATGATCTCGCCGGTGGGAAGCACCGCTTCGACGCCTAAAATATAGTCTTTGGTAACGCCGTATTTAACTGCGCGCGGTCCCCCTGCGCATTCGGCCAGGTTGCCGCCCATAAAACAGCTGCCACGGCTCGATGGGTCTGGCGGGTATAGCAGCCCATGTTCTTCCACGGCTTCCTGGAATACTTGAGTGATGACTCCAGGTTCGACAACAGCCATGAGGTTCTCGGTGTCGATCTCAAGTATTCGATTGAATCGCTTCATGGCCAGGACGATTCCGCCTCTGACCGGCAAAGCGCCACCCGAAAGCCCGGTGCCCGCGCCACGGGGTGTGACCGGCACACGGTGACGGTTAGCGATTTCCATCACCGCCGACACCTGTTCGGTGGTTTCCGGGACGACGACGACTTCGGGCAGGTAAGCCAGATCTTCGGTTTCGTCCGACGCCGCTGATTCCAATGACTCCTGATCGGTGAGGAGCGCGTGCTCGGGAAGCGCTTTCGATAAATCTTCTAAGATGTTGTTGTTTATAGTGTTATACATTTTTCGGTGCTCTCAGCTTTTGGTGAGAGGGGCCTGTCAATCGTAACGACCGGCTGGCAGATTGGGAACGCAAAAACGCACCAAATTTACCCAGCGAACACGGTGCCAACACCGCGTCTTGAATAGGCTTAACCCCCGGATTTTTGCTATACTTAAAGGGCACTCGGCAGTGCAGGCGCGTTTGACCCAAACCTTTACCGCACTTATGACCAAACTTCTCCCGATACTTGCCCTGGTTGTCGCGGTGTGTACACCCGCATTTGCTCAAGACCCGGCGTCGGAAAACAGTTTCTGGCACAGCGGGTTTGCCTCCGGAACCGATTACTACATGGATGACATCCTGTTTTACGACCAGGAAATGTACGCTGGTGGGCGTTTCCTGGTTGCCGGTGGAACCGACGTTCGTTACGTCGCGCGCTGGGACGGGCAGAAGTGGAACAAAGTCGGGAGTGGTCTCGGTGTTGCTGGAATGGGACTAGTTCACACCATGACCAAGGCGCCGGACGGTCGCATTTACGCGGGCGGTATGTTCACCGATTCCGGATTGTTCCGCATCGCAAACATCGCCATGTACGTTCCGGAAATTGACGACTGGTTCGAACTGGGCACTGGCACCGACCGCGCGGTTCGGTCAGCGGTCATCGGGCCTGACGGTGCACTCTACATTGGCGGCGAGTTCACAACGGCTGGCGGCGTGCAGTCGTTTGCTTTTGCCCGCTGGGACGGAACCCAATGGAACAGCCTAGCGGGGAGCATGCATTCGCGGGCCGTGGTTCGAACGATCGCCGTGTCGGGCAACGACATGTACGTTGGCGGTTTTTTCAACCAGGCTGGCGGAGTTGCGGCCAGTAACATTGCTCGTTGGGACGGGAATACTTTTCACCCGTTGGGTAGCGGGCTCGACGGATATTGCACCGCGATTACCGTGGCGAACGGGAAAGTTTACGCAGGCGGCGATTTCCTAATGGCCGGTGGTAAGACGGCGCGTGGCATCGCGGTGTGGAACGGCAGTACCTGGAACAATGTTGGAAGCGGGCTGAGCGTCGCCGGTACGCTTGATGTTCGTTCGATCATTGTCGACATCGACGAAATTTACGTGGGCGGTCGTTTCTCGCATGCCGGCGGATTACCTGCTAAGAACGTTGCTCACTGGGACGGCGAGCAATGGAACGCGTTGGGCACGGGCACCAACGCGCAAGTCAAAGTGTTGCGAGAGCGCGACGGGATTTTGTATGTCGGGGGCGATTTCACTCAGGCGGGTGACAAGGAAAGCAACCACATCGCGATGTGGACCAAACCAGGCAAGAATTCGGTGGTGTTTGAAGGCGTCTGGCCAGACCCGAAGGGTACCGTCGTCGACATCGCGTGGGGCTTTAATACGGGGAACGCCGTTCAAGGCCTTAACGTTTACCGACGGTCACCAGGGGAAGCCTCGAGTCGGTTAAACGACGAGTTGCTTCCGCCGGGAACCTTTGACTTTCAGGACCTTACTGTCGCTACCGGCGAGAGTTACGAATATCAGTTGGGAGTTGTTAGAAGTGATGGGTCCGAAATACGATCGGACTTTGTAGCGGTGACGTTAGTACCAACGGATCTCCGACTCGCACAAAACGTTCCCAACCCGTTCAACCCGATTACAACCATCCGCTACGAACTTGCGGCCGCTGCCAAGGTTCAATTGGTGGTGTACAACATCCGCGGCGAAAGGGTTCGTACCCTCGTTAACAGTAGGCAGACGCCCGGCGAGTACACGGCCACTTGGGACGGAACGACCGATACCGGCAACAGCGTCGCAACCGGCGTTTATGTCTATCGGCTGCAAACGCCGACACGAACGATCGCTAAAAAGATGGTGTTGTTGAAATAGGCGTCGCGAGAACAAACAATAAAAAAGGGTGCACCCACATGGAGTGCACCCTTTTTTGTTATCACAGTGCGGCTATTTGTAGACGATACGAATGCGTGCGTTGTTAGCATCGGCAATGTACAGGTTGTCGTCCGCGTCGAGTTCGATTCCCATTACAAATGAAAACCGAGCCTGTGTGGCGGGGCCGCCGTCTCCGGCGTAGCCCACGACACCGCCCTGACCGGCAACGGTCGTGATGATACCGGTGGTCGTGTCAACCTTGCGAACGCAATAGTTGCTGGTGTCCGCAATGTAAAGGTTCCCGTCCGAGTCCAACGCGACATCGCGTGGACGAAACAGGAGTGCGTTAATCGCCTGGCCACCGTCACCGGAAAACCCTGGAGACCCGCCAACGCCTGCCACCGTGGAGATGATCCCGCTGCTGTTGATGAACCGCACACAATGGTTTTGAGTGTCGGCGATGTAGATTTGATCCTGGTCGTCGATAACGATCTTGCCGCTCGGGTTTGCGTTCTGGTCGCGCTCGAAACCGAACTCGGCTTCGGTTGCTGGCCCGCCGTCGCCACTATACGCCGGGTTAAATTGTCCCTTTCCGGCGATCGTTCGAACCCTGCCGTCGCTTTGCAGCGTACGGATGCGATAGTTGGCTTGATCGCAAAACACCATCGTGCCGTCACTAAAGAAAGCAATGTTGGACGGCAAGTCTAACCCGGTTTGCAGGGCAGTACTGTCGCCGTTGTGGCAACGGCACCCAGTACCGATGATCTTGGCGATCATACCGGTGCCCATGTCCAACTCCATAATGATGGAGTTGTGCCACGCGGCCAGGATGAGCTTGTTCGTTCCCGGACGGATCGCAACGTGAGTGGGGTGGTTAAGGCCAATCTGGTCGGCTACACCGTCTGGCGCCGATCCAAACGTTCCGCCAATCAGCTCGTTGCATTTTCCGTTTTCGAGGTTAAGTACGCGATGGTTGTTCCAGTCAAGAATATACGGGTTGTTGGAGTCGTCGAACGCCACATCGACGGGCAAATACAACGACGTTTGGCGAAGCCCGTTGCCTTCACTGGTGTAACCTTCAACGCCGTTGCCGGCGTAAGTGTAAACGTAACCCGATTTTGGCGGCTCCGGAGGCGTAGACTCGGTCGGGGAGTCGGTGCCACTACAACCGGCGAACACCATCGCGGTAACGCCCAGAACGGTTAACCCGGTTTTCCATAGTAGAGTTTTCATGGCTAGGTTCCTTAAAGGGTGACTTTACGAATGCGATGATTAAACGTATCGACGACGTACAAATTGCCCTCACTGTCAAATCCCAATCCGCGTGGACGGGAGAGCATTGCTTGTGTGGCGGGACCACCGTCGCCGGAGTAGCCTCGTACCCCGGTTCCTGCAACGGTTGTGATCAGGCCGGTCGTCATGTCGACTTTGCGGACCGCGTGGTTATGCTCGTCGGCGATGTAAAGCGCGCCGTCCGGACCAAACTCAATGTCTTGCGGACGGTTGAGTTCGGCCGCCGTTGCAGGTCCGCCGTCTCCGGAGTATCCCGCGGTTCCCACGCCGACGACGGTCTCAATAACGTTGAGGGTAAAGTCGATGCGGCGAATCCGGTTGTTCATCATGTCCGAGATGTAGAGACGACCTTGCGAGTCGAATGCCAATGCTCCGGACGGATCCGGGTTGGGGCCGCTCTCAAGGTTAATTTCAGCATCGATTGGCGGGCCGCCGTCGCCACTAAAGCCACCGATCGCGAAACCCATTCCGTTATTTTCGCGCTGGCCACAGATCGTCGTGACCAGAGAGTCCGACGTCGAAACATCCATCATCCGTACAACCTGGTTACGCTGATCGAGGATGTAGATATTGCCATCCGGGCCTTCGATGGCTTGCTGCGGCTGGCTGTATTGCGCGTGCGACGACCGCGTCGCGGTTTCAGTAAAGCCTGCGCTTCCACCAGAAATGATGTATTCAAGACCGGTCGCTGGGTTCCACAGTCGTAGCTTGTGGTTGTGCCATGCGGTTACCAGCAGTCTGCCGGCATAAGGTCCTTGGGTAAGTTCGATGATCTGCGTGGGATGATTCAATAAACAGTCGGTGCCGAGCGCGCCCGGGGGGACCCGGTCAGACAGATCCAGGGGACCGTCGCCAAATAGGTTCGACCCCATGATGGTCTGCAAGGTTCCGTCGGGCTGGACCTGTCGAATTCTGTGCGTATTCCAGCCCACGATGAAAATGCCTTGGGTGGGCGTGAACTCGATGTCAATGGGAGCATAAAACAATGACTGGAGAAGTGGATTGCCGTCGCCGTCAAACCCAGCGGTTCCGGTACCTGCCCACGTACAAATGCGACCTACGACATCGCTAGGGCAGTTGGGATCGGGTTGGTCCTGAACGACGCTGTTCTCACTGGAACAACCAAACGCCAGGATGATGAGGGCGAGGGCAGCCACCAATGCGCGAGATAGGTTCATCCTAGTCATACCTCTGGTGAAGCCGAGTGTGCGGTCGAAAATGATTGATGCGGCTGGCTACCCATAAGTGTAGCAGTTACAGCCATTTAAATCAAGTCGCGGATCGTCCGGCGCGCTTTCGCACGAAAGCGAGGATGGTCCAGCCCCTATATTCTACTGCACAATGACTTGTCCCGTCATCCCCTGAGCTTCGTGGGGTATACAATAATAGTCAACGGTTCCCAGGTCGTTGAACGTGTGGGTAAAGGTGTCTCCGTTGGTCATGTTACCGGAGTCGAATTCGGGGCTCCCAGCCGCCGAGGAGCCCTCGGTTACGGTGTGCACTACCGACCCATTATGCGTCCAAGTGACTGTTGTGCCGAGGTTTACGGTTAACACCTGAGGAACAAATTGGTTGTCAATAATGGAAACCGTGTTCCCGCCGCCATTGTTTCCGGTCGGGCCCGCGGGGTCGCCATCGTCACCGCATGAGACCAGGACGACGCAGAGTGCCAGCATCGCCAAAAGGCCCAGTCGAATCCCGTTTAGCATCGAAGACTCCTTAGATTGTCGCGCCGAATGGAGGGGTGATTAGAGTGGGGTAGTGAACACTTGCCTTAAGCGTCAGTATGGGGCTAAGTTGCAGCTGCCGCAAGAAATTAGATCGAGCTACATCTATGCAAAAACTTGTTATAGACGGTTACAACCTGCTTCACGCCGATATGGCGCTTAAGACCCTCGCGCGGAAAGATCTGCAGAAAGCGCGCGATCTGCTCTTGGAGCGGATAACGCGCTACCTGGAACATCGACAGATGCAGGTGACGCTGGTCTTCGACGGGACCGGCGGGATAACCGACGCTGAGTCGGTGCTGCCGGGCAAGCTTCAGGTGGTTTACAGTCCGTCCCGACAGACGGCCGATCAGTTTATTGTGGACGCGGTTGCGAAGTCGAACAATCCACAATCGTTCATCGTGGTTACCTCGGACCGCGCCGATATCGGCCGCGCGGTTGCTAGCCTGGGCGCTTCGGTCCTGTCTTCGCCCGAGTTTCTCGATCGCCTGACGACGTCTCGGAAGGCTCCTCAACCCGCAAAACGACGTCGAGCCGAGAAACCGAACCCAGAAGACATCGACGTGGATTACTGGATGAAACAGTTCGGCGTTGATTCCGACCCGGACGACCAGTAAACTTTGCCCTCACTTTGACTTATCTTCTCGCGTAGCCGCTCCGAGTCGGGCGCGTTTTCGCTGAACATTTGTATAATTAACAGACGTTGGGAATAGGAGAGGTTCATGGCACGAGTAGTAGGGGAGCGCCCCAAGATCGCACTCATTGGCGCCGGACAGATCGGCGGCACGTTGGCCTTGCTGGCTGCACAAAAGCAACTTGGCGACGTGGTGCTGTTCGACATTGTCGACGGCGTTCCACAGGGCAAGGCGCTAGACATTATGGAGTCCTCGCCGATCGATGGATACGATTCCATGGTGACGGGAACTAATGATTATAAAGACATTAAAGGCGCCGACGTGGTGATCATCACTGCCGGTTTTCCGCGCAAGCCGGGAATGAGCCGCGATGACTTGCTTCAAAAAAACCTCGACGTCATGCGACAGGTGGCCAAAAACGTCAAACGCTACGCCAAAAATGCGTTCTGTGTTGTTGTTTCCAACCCACTGGACGCAATGGTTTACACGCTCAAAGAAGTAACGGGTTTTCCAAAAACCCACGTGGTCGGAATGGCCGGGGTATTGGATTCGGCACGTTTTCGTGCGTTCGTCGCCATGGAATTGGGATGCAGCGTCGAAGACGTCAGTGCGACGGTACTCGGCGGTCATGGCGATACCATGGTGCCGTTCCCGCGGTTGACAACCGTCGGTGGTATTCCGCTTACCGAACTTATGCCGAAAAAGACGATCGACGCCATCGTCAAGCGTACCCGTTTTGCCGGCGGCGAGATTGTTGGCTTGTTGAAGACCGGTAGCGCGTTTTATTCGCCGGCGGCGGCCGCGATCGACATGGCGGAAAGCTATCTTAAAGACAAGAAGCGCGTTTTGCCGTGTGCGGCGTACCTGGAAGGCGAGTACGGCGCACGCGGTATTTACATGGGCGTACCCGTGGTGATTGGCAAAGGTGGCGTCGAGCAGGTGCTGCAGTTCAAGCTCATGGCGGGCGAAAAAAAGGCGCTCAAAGAATCCATTGATCACGTCAAGCGACTGGTCAAAGAGATTCGTTTATAGGACCGAAAGGAGTCACCATGAAGAGGTTGATTTGTTTGGCGTGCTTCGTCGTTGCCCTGACGACTGCGCAGCCGCCGTTGATTGCGTTTGGCGCAACCCACGACGCGTTGCAACTGTTAGCGGGCGACTACGAGTTCGTGCAAACCATCACCGATGGTGACGGGTCGCAACGAATGCTTTATATCGATCGCAACAACACACTTTTCGTTTATCGAATCGATAAGGGCGGTTTTGACCTGGACTGGGAGGATCGCAACCTGGGCGCGGCGCCGCGTTCCATGCAAGTGGTTGACCTGTACGGCGACGGGCGCAAGCAGGTTGCCATCGCCACCAGCAAAGGGCGAGTAGTGGTCTACGATCTGGCCAACTACGACGTGGATTGGGAGAACTTCGACGTTCGTTTCGACGAGATCGACTACATGGTGATTGCGAATATCGACAACGATCCCCAGGCGGAGTTGATCATTCTTGCCGACAAGAACCTGCAAATTTACGATGGCCGCAACAAGACGTTGGAACATCGAAGCCAGGACGAGTTCACTGCCAAGCATATGGTAGTGGGCAACGTCGACAGTGATGATCAGGCGGAGATTATTCTCAATACCGGTTGGATTGTGGATTCGCGTTTTTATAACGTCGAGTACAAAGCCGATTCGGATTTTGGAGACCGACTACGTTTGATGGACTTCAACGGCGATAGAATTCCGGAAATCTTTGGCGAATTTGCCGACCGCCGGATTCGCGTGTTCGACGTTTATGCGGAACGGGAATTGTTCTAGTCGTTACGCGCAGACTTGCAAGCAAAGGCCGTCTCGACCAGGGGCGGCTTTTGTATTTCTGTTTCAAAGCTTTGTTAACGGCGACGAAAGTCTATTCGTACGCGAGTCCACATGGCTGTAGCGCGACCGCCCATGGTGCCCGGTTGGAACCGTATTTGTTCGGCGGCGCTGGTAGCAGCGGCCACACAATCGGTGGGATTGCCGGCAGGGACTGGCGTTACTTCTAGCACGGTGCCGTCGACGCCAACGCGCACACGGACATCAACGTGGGTTCCCAGGCAGTGGTCAAGGTTGTCGGTATCCGGCCAGGTGATTTCTAGCGGACGTGGCGGCACCGCTGCGCTGCCTGATCCCGGCTCGGTGGCTACCGTCGGCGCGTCGCCCAGGAGATCTTCAAGGTCGCCATCGATTCCGTCACTCGGTCGATCCTGAGGGCGCGCCCGCGGGCGGGGCGGTTGCGGTTCGGGTATCGCCTCGGTGGGCTCGTCGCCTTCGATGTCGATCAGGACCACGACCATGGCGTCGGGGGGCGCTGACCCTGTGGTCTGTGACTGTGGACGGTTGTCGGCGAGGGGACGATGAAACGCGCTAAAAAAACCCGGCTTGATTAGCATCCAGGCAATAACGTGCAGCAGAATCGCGATGCCCACCACCCACCACCAGCGCCGGCGACCTGACCGGGCTCGAATGTGTGGATGTGTTTCCAAGTGGTTCTCCATGGGTTTGCGCTACTAACTGGCGTATGCTAGGCTATCCTCAACCGCCTGAACAATATAGCTTTGGCGGTCTGCCCGCCTCATTCGGAGGGATCTCGTGAGCGCTTCGGTCTCCGATAACATGGATGCAAAACTCACCGTGCCCAATGTTGTGACGACGGTTCGTATAGGCATGGCTGTCGTAGCCGCCTGGGGCTTTATCGCCGCACGTTTTGAAATCCTGGCGGTGGTGTTGTGTGCGGCAGCCGCCCTCCTCGACTGGTTCGATGGCTGGTACGCTCGTACTTTCCGCCAGTGTTCCAACCTAGGGAAACATCTGGATCCACTTGCCGACAAGCTGTTGATGGCAGTCGTTTTCGGCGCCATTGGCTTTCACTTGCAGTCGGGATGGGTTTGGTCCCTGATTGTGGCCGTCGCGATCCGCGAACTCGGCATGACCCTGTTTCGCGCCTACAGTTTGCGTCGTCATCGTAAATTTATACCAGCCAATCGGTTAGGAAAAGCGAAAATGATCATGCAGAGTGTCGCCGGGGTTGGGCTATTGGCTGCAATATATGGATTTGGCCCCGCTCGGGTTCCGCTGTGGTTGGCTGGAACGGCGTTGACTTCGATTCTGGCGATATCGTATTTGTCGGCGGGGGTGTATCTGCGGGCCTGGATTAGCGCCGATGGCCACCCGCAAGAGGTTGCCAACTTGAGGCTTGAAGAAAACGATGGTCGTTTGGTGGTAGGGGAGTAGGCGGTAGATGGACCACAAAACAAAGGGGCCTGTCGCCGACCAAGAACAGAACCCCTTTGGCGCTCTCGCCGCAACCAAAGTCACGTCGATAGCAAACGTAAAATAGGAACGGCCTCACCTGTTGTCAATAGCACGCCCGCGAATTATCTTTTGTTTAATGAAACGTTTTGTTTGTCCCACTTTTGTTGCAGTACTCGTAGCCTGTTTTCTTTGCGTAACCTATCCCCGCGTCGCAAACTCGACTGTTACTCTTAACACGGCCGCCACGACCAAGCAGCGAACGGTCGCCAACGCAGAGCCGGCCATTGCGTACACCAAGGTCGCAGCCGCCGGTGAGTCGTTACTGCGTGACGGTTGGATGTCGTCTCAGCCTGACACGACACAACCGTTCGAGTTTCCCGGCGAAGAGAACAAACATCTCTATCGTGACATTACAATCTGGATTATCGTGTCGGCGTTTGTAGCGTTTTTCATTATCAAAGTTTTTCTGGAAGGCGACACCGACCTGCCGGATGAAGAGGGCGGCGGTAAAACAATTCCCGGTCAGTAGCGGAGTACCACCCTGTTGGTTGCAACGCTTGTCAGTCAACGTCGTCCAGAAAGAACGCGGTCTCCAGGGTCGTTCGCGTCCCACCCACATGATCCACTACTCGACGTTAATATCTAACCGCTCAATCGCGGTAAACGTCTCGCCAGCACGCCGCAGGGTTTGTTCCAGCGACGGAACGCCACGCCGAGCGATGCCCACCCAACTGGCTGCGGTCCGCGCCCACGACAACACCCGAGGGGGAGCGGTTTCGGGGTCATCGTAAATGGCAAACGTCAGGTCATAGTCGGTCTGTCCGCCCTCCATACGCAGGTTATACACTTCAAAGTAGACGCTGACTTTCTCTCCCGGCAGGTAGCGGGCATCTAGTTTTGGAAAGTGAGCCCCATTGCGGATCAGCGAGCCTTCTCGCGTTGCGTCGCGTAAAACGATGTCGCTGATGCACAACTCGCCGGTGGCAAACCGTCGCCCGTCGACACTCGCTTTGCCGACTGCGCGCGCCGATGAATCTGAATCTTCCCAGGCACACGCAAGATGGTAGTTGTCGAACGCCACGTCCACCTTCTGGGTGACGTCGTACCAGCGACGCCCAGCAACAGTGACCCGACGAGTCTCCGACGTCCACAGCGTATCGGCAACGTCGTAGTTGCGCTGCCACCTGGAGTCGAACAGCGATGTTCGAGCCCAAAAGTGATTGGCACGACGCAAGTCGGTTGCGGCCAGCAGGCTATCGGCATCCACACGAAATGTTAGATACACACTTGCGCCCATCTCGTCGTCGCGAAACACATACGCGCCAGCTTTACCCGGGATGGACGTTTGCGGCGGGGCGAACCTGCTCACCCGCGGGTTGTAGCGCATGATGTCCACCAGTACGTCGGCGCTATAGGGAATTCGCAAGTTGCCGTTGAGGAATTCGTCGACAAACGTGAACACCAGCGGAGATCCGTCGAGCAGGTAGTTCCAGAACTCAACGCGTCCGCTCTTCCAGCTATCGCCTAACGTGGATTCAATCGATTCAGGCCAGCCAAACTTGATTAAGGTTTGGCCGCGCTCGGTTTGCCAGCCCCGCTTAAAGGGGCGCACGCTGGAGAAGTGCACTTCGGCCAGGAAGGTACGGTAGACGTGTTCCAGAAACGCGGGGTTCTCTGCCGTGGTGGGATCGGTGTCGGCATCGATCCAGTAGGAAACACGGGCGGTTTCGCGATCGACCGGGTTCGACTTGCGATAGTCATCCTGTTCACCTGCGGATAGGAATCGACGCGCGCCGGTGTATGCCTTGTGGGTTTCGTCGTCCATTCGTTCGAGTCCGCGGTCAAACCAAACGCGCGCACCGGTAAGGTCGTCGGCATCGTAGCGCAAAGCACCACGCAACAGGCAAAACAGATATTCGTCGGGATGTTGCGAGTGCCCTTGAACGGCCAGGTCGAGCGCGGTTGCCGAGTCGGCCAGTACGTAACTCGCAAAAGCGTAGCGACGCAATGCGTCCCGGCCGTCTTCGCTACAGTCAAGCGCCGACGCCAGGTGGTCGCGCGACGCAGACAAATCATCCCGGTATTGGTTGACTCGCTTCCATGTTTCGTAGTGATAGACGCCCAGCAGATAGTGCGCTTCGCAAATAGAACTGTCCTGCGACAGTGCGGCGTAGAGACAACGTTTAGCGTCGGGATAGAAGGTTTGTTCAAAATAGGTTCGTCCCAACGCAACCAAAACGTCGACGTTGTCGGGGTGAACCTGTAGCGCACGTTCAAGCGTTTGTTGCGATCGTAGCCGCATAGGAATGGTGCCGCGCGAACGATAAAGTCGGCCCAATTGAACGGCCAGAGTGGGTGAGGCTTCGCCGTCGAGGTCGACGCCTTCCAACACGCCGATGGCCCGGCCGGTGTCGCCATTCATAAGGTGCGCTGAAACCTGATCAGTTGGTGCCAGAGAACCGTACTGGGCAGGCGCGCAAGCCCACAGCAATGCGAGCAGTACCGATGCAATGTGACGTGTTGTCATAAGCGTGGAAAGAGGCGGGGTTCGCTAGAAAATATAGCCGCTCCCGTAACAACGTGAAACCCAGAAAAAAAGGGATGGCCATCGCTGACCATCCCTCTTGATGCTTGCTCTGTCAAACGTCGGCTAGAGATCCTTCGGGGATCCCATCGCGGACGTTTCGTCGCGGAACGACACTTTCAAGTTGCCATCGGCGTTGGTGGTGTGGACCCGGAACGAAACGGTTTTGCCGTTTTGGATCGGGGTTTCACCAGTACGAAACATCGCGCCGTCCGACGTGGCGATACCGACCCAACCTTTGGGCGCGGCGATCGACTTGATCGAACCGGAAGCGTCTGTAACGTTAATACCGTAGATGGCGCCGTCGGTGGCGGTGACGCGGAGAACGACTACCGAACTCCCGTCGGCGTCGCCGACGACTCTCTTAGTGACCCGCGGGGTTGCTAGCGCGGCAGACGTCACCATGGCGGCGACTACGAAAGTAAGAGCGACTGTCCAGATGGACCGCTTCATTTTGACCTCCTTGGGAGCCAATACTTCGATGCGAATGCAGTCAGGTCGTTTGAGCGATCACGTACTGCGCTGGACGGAAATCCGAGCCCCGTTAAGGGTAATTCCAGGTGCCTCGAGCAGTTTCGCGTGATGGCTAATTCTACCATACCGGAGCCACAACTGTCGATGCCGGGGTGGAGCTTTCTGCCGCCCGCACAGTCATTTCCGGCAGTTAATTCTAGTTATGGATTAACAAGATGGCAGTAACACATTGTTACTAAAGCGGTTATATGCCGGAACGCGCCTTGCGAGAACACGACTATGAAAACTCTCTTTATTTCACTCATCGTACTGTTTCCGGTGGCGGCCTTGGCTGGTCCCGAGACCCGGATTAACAGCCATGTTTCTGCCGGACCCTTCGCTTATCTGCCGATCTACTTTGAAAGCCCGCGACTCTCTGGGCAGGCGGCTGCCACGCTCAGGCCGCGCGAGGCTGACTACTTTTACCCCGGGTTCGCGAAGAAGCGGATCGGGATGTCCTTCAGGTATTCTCAAGTGGAGATCACCAGCCTTCGGCGCTTTGTCCTTGCCGATGTATCCTTTCGACGGTACCTGCTGAATCCGGAAGGCCGTCCCGGACGGGATTCGTGGTTCGTTGGCGCGGGCTTTGGAGTCCTGGGAGTTGCTTGGGATGAAGAGCAGATCATGCACCGCTCGGTATCGGTATCTGCGGAGATCGGATACGAATACTCACCGATCGCAGATATGGTGGTGAACCTTAGTTTGCAGGGCCACCGGCTAAAGGTTGCTCCGGCCAATCTCAACGGTATCGGTGTTGTACTCGGCGTCGGCTGGCGCCTGCAATAGCATACTTGCCTTGCCGGGTTCCGGTTGGGGCCCTATCATCTCCTCAAGTCTTTGAGGAGGATTTTATGAGACGTGTGGTAGGTGTGTTGCTGGTTGTGTCGGCTTTGGCCACCACGGCCCTGGCTGATCGCGTGGTGTTGACCGATGGGTCTGCGATCGTCGGTACCGTCAAGGCGTATGACGCCGATACGCTGACCTTCGTTCCGTCCTTCGGCGGAACGCTTTCCATTCACAAGTCCCGAATCGCGCGCATTGAGTTTGGCGACGGCGAACAGCCATCGACGCCGACACCGACATCACTGCCAGCGACGGAGCCGGACAAGCCTTCGGGAACGGGTTCGATCACGGTGTCTTTTCGCGACCGAAAGTTGTCTAGTAAGATCGAGTTGACTCGCAAGGATGACGAAGACACCGTCCGTCGCGCCGGTGATATTCAGTTGCTTGTGGTTGTCGACGGTAAGACTCTGCATGAGATGGTCGATGACGAAATCGACAAGATTATCTACAAAGGTCCGGTCAAACAGTTCAAAAATGTCGTCGAGTTGGAAGACGTGACCGTGGCCGTGCCCAGCGGGGAACACAATGTGCAGGTGTTTGTTCGCAATCGCGGTGTCGAGGACCACTCCGACAAATTCGAAGATATTCTAAACCTCGCGCTCGATATGCCGGGCCTGGTGGTGTCAACCGGCGGAAACACACGAGTCGTCGTGGGGGTAGATCGCGGGCGGTTGCGAATGGGGAGTCCGACCCTCGTGCGGGTGCAGTAACACGACGGAGTAGAAGAACCAGCTATTGTTTATCGCGCAACAATTTCAGCAACTCGCGAACGCGAATCATAAAGTTGGGGTCGTCCTTGCTGCGTTCGAGCGCTAGCTCCAGGTAGCTGATCGCACGCCCGGTATCATTTAATTCGGCGTAAACCTGTCCTAACCGGTACAGCGCTTCGGCGTTCTCGGGGTCATGGTACACCGCGCGCTGAAACGCCGTTTCGGCATCTTTGGTTAACCCGCCCGCTTCAAGTGCTCGTCCCAATCCGATATGAGCCGCAGGAAAATCTTCGCGAAGTTGAATTGCCATTCGGTAGTTGGCCGCCGCTTCGGTGTGTTGTTGCTGGGCCAGGTAGGCGTCGCCCAGGACCCGAAACGCCTCCGCGTTTTCTGGGTCGGCTTGAATTGCTTTCTCGAGAATTCTCATGGCTTGCGGGATGCGCGCCAGGGCAACAAAGCAGCGTCCCATTCCGACCATAGCGTCGCCGTTCTTGGCGTGGCGACCGTGAACTTTTTCGTACTCGGGAAGAGCGAGATCGAACTTGTCGCGAAGTTCGTAGGTGCGGGCCAGTCCTAACCGCCCATACGAGGAACGCGTGTCGGCGCGAAGTCCCCGCAAGAAAAACTGTGTGGCTTCGTTAACCTTCCCCAATTCGATATAGACATATCCCATATGAAACTGCGCGGGTGCGTAGCCGGGTCGGGTTGAAATGGCCTCGGACAAGCGGTCGCGCGCTTCTTCGTATTGGCCGGTTTCATAAAGAAGTTTGCCCAGGCCGCTGTGCGCTTCGACCAACTCGGAGTCCAATCGAATGGCGTACTCGTACTCGGTCTTGGCCGCTTGCGGACGCCCCAATGCTAGATAGGTCTCCGCAAGATTGTGATGCAACTGCGGATCGGTGGGAGTGTATTCGGCGACGATGCGAAACTGACGCAACGCCCGCTCATAATTGCCAACTGTGTAATAGGCCGTACCCAGGTTGAAATGAGCGTCGGGGTCATTCGCACGCCGGGCGATCGACCTTTCGAAGTACTCTACCGCCGCCGCCGTATCGCCCTCTTCAAAAGCATCGATTCCCAAATTGTAATCACGCAATGCCGCGTCCTGGCAAGCCAGCAAAGCTGCCAGCAACACGATCGTCCAACGAAACGTACGCACGTTTCCTCCAGCGTCAAGGGTTAGCCACGCCATTATGGGTTTGCCGCACGCGGGTGTCAAATCGCAGTTGGCCCTACCCTTGCAGTTAATGTCCAACGCAGGACGCATCGCAGCAATCAGACATCACTGGCTAACACTAGGAACCACACCATGAGACACCTCTCTGCATTCGCACTGTGGGGATTGATCGCATTGTTTCCCGTCGTTTCGGGTTGCAACTTGTTTTCGTCGCTCCACGAGCCGGGGTCCAGTAGCAACGTCGATAACCTAATCTCCGACGCCCTCGAGGCGCTTGATGAAGACGAGGCGGGGGAAGCGCTTCGGATTATGGACCGCGCCAAGTCGTCTTACCCCAACGACGACCGCGTGCGCTACTACCACGCTGTTGCGGTAGTAGCGGCCAACGATATCGATTTGCTTTCGATCATTACGCTGTTCGAACCGGCAGAGGATCAGATCCAGAACGACGAACGCCTGTTGTTTCTTTCCAGCGATGAACTGGAAAATCTGTTCGTGACGTTCAACGTTGTACGCGAAGACCTGGCGCCGTTGGTGGCGAAAATGACGCACACCGGCCGCGACCTGGCCAAATTGCCCGCCGACGATGACGTGTTTCTAAGTCACGGTGTTGCCGAAACCCTAATCGGAATGCTTCGTCTTCTGGACAACGACGACACGCCCAACGAGTTCTCTTTGGATGACCGCGTCGTCATTGAGAAAACCGAAGACGGATACACGGTCTACATTGATGACGCTTTGCTGACGCGCGAGCAGCGCGATGAAATCGTAGACGAAGCGATTGATGCGAACTGGAATCATTTTCTTGACGGTCGCGCTGCGCTTTATCAGTACTACCACTTCCTGAACACCGGGCAGGTGTGGACCACTGGGGTTTCCGCTCCGCCGAGCCCGCTGCCGGGCGTCGCCGCCGATAACTCCGCGGTTGCGGAGATGGTCGACTTCGTTGATCAGGGTGTTCGCGAATTGTATCTGGAAAAGGAGGACCTGTAATGCACGTCAGAAAAATGTTGCTGGCCGTTGCGGCTACGGTCCTGCTAGTTAGCCCCGCCGACGCGCAGCGGCGTGGTTTTCATGTGGACTCGCCCCGCGCCATGGCGATGGGCGGCGCCGGTGTCGCGGTTCCAGGTGGTGACAACGCGGTGTTTATGAATCCTGCGCTTCTGGCGTGGCAACCGCGGACGACCGTTCGCATTCTGGACGTGCAGGCGCGAGTAAACCAGAACACCTTCGCGCAGTGGGGTTTTTACCAGGACAACAGGGACAACTTTAGCGGCCTGGACGAAATGGATGCCAGCGAACGAAGCGACTTCTACGACGAGCTGCTTTCGGTTGCTCGCGATCAAACAACCGCAGGACTGGATGGTGCCATTCCGGTCTCGATAATTGCGCCGGGATGGAGCATCGGCTTGTACGAACGTGCCACCGCGACTTACGACATCTACGAGGGTGCGTCGGCGATACCGGTGCTTAACGGGGAAGCGCTGGCCGAAGGAGCTGTCGTTCTGGGCTACGGACGCAACTGGGGAGAGTTTATGGGGGCCGATGTTGCGCTGGGGACTAACTTAAAGTACGTGTATCGCGCCGAAACCCATGCGGTCCGCACCGCGCCGGCACTGGAAACCTTGGACGACGTCGAAATCTATCGAGCGGGAAGCATCGCGTTGGACTTTGGTATCGGCGTGAAGTTGGAGCGCTGGATCGTGGCGATGTCGTGGTACGACGTTAACTTTCCGACGTTCGATTGGACGATCGACAACGAAGGAGCTGGTGTAGCCGATCCGCCGGCAAAGGTGGTGGAGGCGAGCATGCGCATGGGTGCGAGTTACTTGATTGGACCGTTGATGGGCGGGTTGTTTCGCGACGTACGCCTGGCGATGGATATCGAGTCGCCCAAATCAGACCAGATGAGTTCGTTCAAAAAGCTGTCGCTGGGCGCGGAGGGAACGTTTGGTTTTTTGCGCTCGCGAGTTGGACTTCATCAAGGATATCCGACATTTGGAGCATCACTTCCGATCGGATTTGCTCACTTTGACTACGCGTTCTGGGGCGAGGCAACCGGGCGCTACGCCGGACAGTTAGAGAACTGGAATCACACGGTTGCGGTTGGGTTCGGTTGGGGACTGTAGAAGCCCGCAGTCGAGATTTAAAAAAGCCCGGCGCGTATGCGTCGGGTTTTTTGTTCGGCGGTACTAAACGCGGGCGAATCGTCCGAGCGGCTTCGCCTTTATCTTGACTCGTTTGGTCGCGGCGTGGACCACAAACACCTTAATGTTGTTGGCGTCCGGATCGCCCGGTAGCATAAAAAAGCCCAGCCCGGTTTTGTTGTAGGTGAGGGTATGGCCGAACAGCACTTCGCCGTCAAAAAACTCAACCAGGATCTTCTTGCCTGGTTGGGTGTCCCCAAAAAAACCTTTGCGTTCGCCGCCGCCGGTGCCGCCAAGCTGTCGCACGAAGAAAACAGCCTTTAGTGCGGCGACGTGCACTTCGTGGGTGACGCCGGAGTCGTCCAGAATGTGAAAGAGCTCCTTGTTAGGAAAAAAGTCCAGGGTGGAGCCCTTTACCAGCGATCCGTCGATGTAGTGGGCGACAACGAGTATGGGTTTACGCTCGCTCATGGTGGTTAGAGTGATGCAACTCCCGTACCACGGTTTTGGTCGCAAAATGGATGATGGTTTCCCGTTGTTCCTTATCCGGTCGTGAGAGGCGGAACCCATTACCGGCAAAACATTAAGCATTCTGGGTACTTTTTGACCGCCAGCGAAGCTGACTCGCCCAACGACGATGGCGACCGCGGGAACAAGACTTGCGTTGAGCCCAACAGATCCGGAATCTGGCTCGTTCGTCAAGTAAACTGTTGCTGAAGATCCTCGTAACGCTGGTAATTGTCATTGCCGGGTTCCGGACCATTCGTTAACATTTTGTCAGGATCAACGCTGGAGGCGCTACCTTCGAGCAAGTACTTCTGCTGAACGCATCATTTGAACCGCTTAACGTCATTAACTGGCAGCGGGCGGTCAAACTCGTCTTTATGGAAAAAGTCGAGATCATCGAAGAGTCGGATCGAGAGGTCCGGTCGGTTTCGTGTACGATAAAAGTCCCTTCGGTCGTTAGGCTGATGGGATTTGTGCGTTTCAGGAGACACGAAGCCAAATACTCCCGACGTAACGTTTACGCCCGCGATGACTACCGCTGTCAGTATTGCGGGCGTACTTGTAGAAGTGACGCGCTAACCTGTGATCATGTCGTACCGCGTTCCCAGGGCGGTCCGACGGAGTGGACAAATATTGTTACATGTTGCGTTCCCTGCAACCGCAAGAAAGGCGGACGCACTCCTCAGCAGGCGAACATGCGGTTGTTGCGCGAACCCGCGCGGCCATCGTGGCTTTGGGGATTTCACGCGCGCTTCGCATCGCGACAAGCGCCGGTTGAGTGGCACATCTATCTTCACTATCCGGGAAAAACAAAAAAGCCCGGGTAGAAACCCGGGAGAGGAAGGTTGGTGCCGGAGGCCGGACTCGAACCGGCACGGAGCAAGCTCCGGGGGATTTTGAGTCCCCTGCGTCTACCAATTTCACCACTCCGGCACACTCAATTAACTACCACACGCCTCGCTCGCGGCGCCACCGCTAATTGGCGATTCGGCTTGACTGAGGTCTCTATTTTGCTATGTTTACCGCTCGTGGGGTTGTAGCTCAGCTGGGAGAGCACTTGTCTGGCAGACAAGAGGTCACGGGTTCGAGCCCCGTCAACTCCACCATTTTTTTTGCCCAGTTCGGAAATTTCATCGACGGGCTCCGCATATAAGGTCTTTCCTCTTTGCCCCAAAACCTCTGCATATTCGAAGACAAGAAGTTCGCTAACTTCTTTCCATTGTCGCTAACGCGTCCGGTGTTTGACCTGCGCATTGGCTTTACGAACTTTCGTTACCGGCTGCAGGAAGAGTTCGCGGAAGTTCAGCGCGTGGTGATTTGTCGCGATTACCTTGCAGGAATAGCCAAAGAGGGCCTGGAAAACACCCTGATCAATGAGGTTCCGGAAGGTGATACACTGTTCCTTAATGGTCGCCTCTTGTGCCTGGGCGACGAGCTGGCTACAACGTTGGAAGCACTTCCTGCAAACACCATCGCGGTAAAAGGCGGGTACGTCGTCGGCGCCAGTCTGGCTGGTGAAGCCGCACAGGATTTTGCTTCGTACATTCGCGGCAGGATATCGGAAGAGACTCTCGCTCAGATGATGGAAGAGCTCAAGCGTTTGAGCGGGGAAGCCGCTGGCACTGGAAAAAAGACGCGGAGTCGTTCGCGCGATGCCGGCGAAGGAACCTACGAGGATGATCATGCGTTGGGCCAGGACAATCTGGCCGAAAAAGTTCCGGTTCCGCTCGAAGAGCTGGTTGGTAAACACGGCTTAAAAAAGATCGAGCTTCCCGACGCGCGCTTGTTGTCATTTCCATGGCAACTTATCGAAGAAAACCCGAACGTCATTAGCGATGACTTCGCGAAGCTTCCATTTCGCGGACCTTCGGAAGGTTCTATCGTTTATCCCGGCGTACACTTTGTCGAAGAAGACCAGGTGGTTATTGGCGAAGGCTCGGTGATCAAGCCGGGGACGGTGTTCGATGCGTCGGGCGGTCCAATCGCAATTGGCGACAACGTCACCATTATGCCGAACTGCACCATCGTTGGTCCGGTGAGTATCGGTTCGGGATCGCTGATTAATTCCGGCGCGAAGATTCTTGACGGAACGTCCATTGGACGCGTTTGCAAAGTGGGTGGGGAAGTCGAAGGGTCGATCTTTCATGGCTATAGCAACAAACAACACGACGGATTCATTGGTCATAGTTATCTGGGTCAGTGGGTTAATATTGGGGCTGCTACCAACAACAGTGATCTCAAAAACAACTACAGCGCGATTCGGATGTGGTGTGCTGGGGCTATTCGTGATACCGGCCGGCAGTTCATAGGGTTGATCGTCGGTGATCACACCAAGACCGGAATCAGCACGGTGTTTAACACCGGGACAGTATTGGGTTTTAACTGCAACGTGTTCACCGCCGAAATGCCCCCGAAGTTCGTGCCCAGTTTTTCGTGGGGGCACGGCGACGATTTTGTTCCGTTCGACGCCAACAAAGCGATGCAGACGGCTGAGATGGTGATGGAGCGTCGCAAAGTCAAATTTACCCGCGCCCAAAAGAAGCTTTTCCTGCGACTCCAAGAGCTCTCCGAAGCCGCCGACCGCAACCTCTAGCGGATCTGTTCGGGCACGATTGCCCCGGACCAGACTGGTGGCGAATCCTTGCCCATTAACGACGCGAAATACATCGGTGGGTGTGCGTAGCCGGTACCGGCTGCGATCATGGAGATTCTGCTAGTGTTCATAACATGTTGCTAATACGTGTGTTATGGTGCCCGCGCCGTTGACTGATCCCTGGCACACGTCTTGATACGAACGGTGTGGAGTTTACCTCCCTCGTGCGTGTCTTGCATTGGCGTGGGGCCCATTCCTCAAGGACAATGTTGCGTTCACGGTTCCAGGCACACGGCGAGGGAGGTTTTTTATTGCCCTCAGGTATCCCCGGAAAGCATGCGAAATCCCGTAACTTTCTAATTTGACACGGGTTCCGCCATATGCTAGTTTTGCCCTCGGCGTGCGTGAAGGCGAAATGCCGGATGCCGCTCGCGTCCACATACGAAGATAACCGCGCGGAGTCTTAGTCCCGGCGCGGGATCCAACATGGGAGAAACGTATGACGAAGGCCGATTTGGTCGAGGAAATCTCGAAGGCCACGGGTCTGAACAAAAAAGACACGAGCATCATCGTGAACGAGGTCATCCACAATATCTGCCGCGCTCTGGCGGAGGGTGACAAGGTGGAGCTACGCGGTTTCGGCAGTTTCAAGGTGAAAGAGCGCCGGGCTCGTCAGGCGCGGAACCCTCGTACCGGTGCCGGTGTGTTTGTGCCCGCCAAGCTCGTTCCGTATTTTAAAGCATCCAACGAGCTTAAAGCTCGCGTCAATCCCGGCGATGACGCTCCAGCGGATGCACCGTTCACGCCGTAAGTCGTTAATTACAACACTAGTCTACAGTTAAGAGGTTGTTTATGCCGTGTGGCCGAAAGCGCAAGCGTAAAAAGATTGCGACGCACAAGCGCAAGAAGCGGTTGAGAAAGAACCGCCACAAGAAGAAGAAATAGCGTTTTTTAGAAACGGTAATCGATGACTAAGCCTGAAAGACGTAAAGCTACACGTGTACCGGCCCGGCTGGCGATGCAAGTCGCCGTCGGGTCCGGAACCGAACGCGTGGAGAGTCTTAATGTCAGCGCCAACGGTGTATATTTTATGTCGTCAGCCTATCTGGAGCCGCTGACCAGGCTTGAGATAATGCTCGAACTCCCAATTGGAGACGAAAGCAGGACGGTCAGTTGCGCGGGCGTCGTGGTGCGGGTTCAGCCCGAAGTCGAAAAAGACGACGTAGAGGAATACAATATCGCATGCTACTTTACCGACGTAAGTAGTGATGACCAGGACGCGCTGGAGGCGTATATACTCCAGCAGATGGCGTTCTAAGCCACACGCCGTCAAATAATTTGTGCTAAAGCCTCCGCTGGAACACGCCGAAAATGGCCCTGCGGAGGCGTTCTCTTTATGCACATTCTCTTTTGCTATCGTCGCCTGCTGGTGCTGGCCGAACAACAGCTGCAAGCGGTACGAAATCAAGACCTTACCCTGCTGGAAGCGTTAACCGCAGAGCGTGATGTCTTGACGCTGTCGGTGCGAGATCAACTGACTGCGTCGGGGCCACTGAGTGGCCCGGCGCGAGAGACTATCGACACACTTCTGCAACAAACCCTAGACGTCGACGCGTCAACCAAGCGTATCCTAACCGACCTCCTTCGGCAGGAGGCCTCCCGCCTCGACCGCCTGCGATTGCTGTAAACATCGCACCGGCCCCTCAACATATCCATCCTGAATCCTAAAAAGGGTTGCCCGATTTTTGGGTCACGTGGTAAGAACCTTACCAATCGCGGTTCTTCTTGATATCGCGAACGCGTTTCACCACCACGGCAAAAGGACGGGCTGACGGGTGGTTACCTCACATTCTCACAGCGCGCTGCGCTCGCGAGCTTTGGTTGTTTCTCAACACGAGCCGTGGAGTGTGCAGTTGGGGCAAAGCCTGGACTCCGAAGGCCTCGACGTATACACGTCAGTGTCGCTCGACGAAGTCGAAGCGTCGCGCGATGGGCTTTCCATACACGCGCTTGTGGTCGACTCTGATTCTCGCAACCTCGATGTTGAAGATGTGGTTTCGGTCGTACGCCGGGTAACGCCGAACGTGCTGGTGTTTGTAGTGGGTTCAAATCCCAACGTCGACTTGCTTCGTCGACTGATTTCGTTGGGTATTCACGAGTTCTGTGACAAAGCGCAGCCGGTCGCCGGTCTTGCACATACCGTAAAGCGGGCTTGCGATCGCGCACTAGTAACTCGACTAAGCGCCAATGTGTCTCACCAACTAAAAGCGACGCAAGCGTCACTGTCTCGGGACCAGGCCGACCTGCAAGAGCAGCTAATCGATTCCAACCAGCAGCTACAGGATGTAAACAGTCGCCTGCAACGCGCGGTAGCGGAGATTCGCACGCTCTACCACATGGCTCGCGACCTCGCCGAAAATGAAAACTGGAGTGACGCTCTCGATCGTTTTCTCATGGCGCTGGTTAACTTCCTGGATGCTAATGGCGCCGCGCTCTTACTGTATAGCTCCGAAGCGGAAGTGCTTGCCGCGCGATCTACGTTTCAAATGGACGGAGCCCGCCTGGACGACTCTTGCGATACCATCTTAAAGCAACGGGAGTTGCACCCGCGCATCTCCGAGATTCATTGCTACGAAGATTACCTTGAGAGACGCTATAGCTCTTGTCTCGAGCGGTCGGCCAGTTGGGACGTAACCGTCATTCCGCTCAAGCACCGCCAGCAAGAGTTGGGGTTTCTGTTGCTCGACAAGGGGTACGCGTCGGGCGTCTACTTTCGCGACGATTACGACTTTCTTAGTACCCTGCAGACGATTTTCGCCGAAGAAATTGCCAACGCTAAATACATCAGTGAACTCCGACAACTAACTCGCTTCAACAAGAAGGTGCTGGACAACATCAGCAGCGGAGTCATCACTACCGACCTCGACGGGCGAGTCCTCTACGCGAACCAACATGCCAGGCACCTGTGCGCGCAGCTCAACGGGCGCACAGCGGTACGATTCGACGAGATTTTTACCCATCCGAGCGGCGAGTTGTGGGCGCGGTTAATTGCGTCAGACAAAGCAAGCCAGGTTCACGAAGTAACTTGTGCCGCGGACGCGCTGACGTTTCCGGCACGTCTGCGGACCGCGGTTATGCACGACGATAACCTGAACGGCAAGGTTTTGGTGGGGATCTTCGACGACCTTACCGAGCAGCGCCGGATGGAAACCGAGATTCGTCGCAACGATCGCTTGCGTGCGTTGGGGCAGCTTTCCGCAGGCGTCGCGCACGAGATTCGTAACCCTCTTACGGGCATCGCCAACTGCGCGGAGGTATTGTCAGGCAAACTTAAAGGCGATCCCGACAAAGCGCGCTACCTGCACGCCATTCGCGACGAGGTACATCGTCTCGACGGGATCATTCGAAACCTTCTAAGTTTTGCGCGTCCGCCAAAGCCGAATAGCGACCGATGCCAGCTAAGCGATGTGACCAACCGAGTCTACACATTGCTGCACGATCAAGCGCAGAAAAAGGGTGTCGGACTGCGGCAGGAGGTCGGCGACCACCCGCTGTGGGCGTTCGCCGATGTAAACCAGCTCACCCAGGTCGTGCTGAACATGGCCATTAACGCCGTCCAGGCGTGCGAGCCGGGGGACAATGTCACGCTGTCAATTCACCCCGGCGGCGCGTCGGCAAGCACTGTCGCGATCGACGTTATCGATTCCGGGCCGGGGATTCCGGAAGAGATTCGCGAGTCGCTGTTTGAACCTTTCGTAACCACAAAGACTCAGGGGACAGGGTTGGGCCTGGCGATCAGCCAACAGATTGTTGACGACCATCAGGGTCGGATTCATTGCGAGTTTCTCGACAAGGGAACCCGTTTTTCGATTGAACTTCCGCGGCTAGCGGATCCCGAGTAAACAAGGAAGAGAGTATGTCGAAAACATTGTTGATTATTGATGATGAGAAAACTATCCGATGGTCATTGGGCGAAGCGCTCAAAGAAGACGGGTACGAAGTCTTTGACGCCGAAACCGCCAACGGTGGGTTGAAGGCTTTTCGTGAGCATTCTCCCGACCTGGTTTTGCTGGATCTGCGGCTTCCGGACGGAACCGGGTTGGATGTTCTGCAACAGATTAAGCAGGACGATCCCAATTTGCCCGTGATTATGATGACGGCGTACGGCGAAGTGGAAACCGCGGTGGAGGCAATGAAAACCGGCGCCTACGATTTCGTGCTGAAACCCTATGCGCTGGAAAAGCTCAGGGTGACCATCAAGAACGCGCTCGAAAACCAGCAGCTTCGCACCGAACTGAAGTATCTGAAGACCCGTTCGTCGGGACGACGCAACCCGTTCAAAGAGTTTATCGGGCAAAGCCCGACGATGGTGAACATCTTTGACAAAATCCGCAAGATAGGTGAAAGCAAGGCCAGCACAATTCTCATCACCGGCGAAAGCGGTTCCGGGAAGGAGTTGGTCGCTCGGGCCATTCACGCATGCAGTTATTCCGATTCGCGGCCGTTCATGGAAATCAATTGCGCGTCGGTGCCGGAGACGTTGCTAGAAAGCGAGTTGTTTGGTTACGAGAAGGGCGCATTCACCGACGCAAAGACGCGCAAGCAGGGTCTGGTGGAAATGGCGGAAGGAGGCACGCTGTTTCTGGATGAAATTGGCGAGATGGGGATTACATTGCAGTCGCGACTGCTGCGTGTGCTGGAGAACAAAACATTTCGACGCGTCGGTGGAGTCAAGGACCTGACGGCGAACACTCGGTTTGTGTCTGCCACCAACCGCGATCTCAAGCAAGCAATTGACGAGAAAATCTTCCGCCAGGATTTGTACTTTCGGCTCGCGATTATTCCAATTCATATTCCGCCGCTGCGCGACCGAAAAGAGGACATTCCACTGCTAGCCAATCACTTCGTTGAACGCTTCAACACCGAGCTTGGCAAAGAAGTGCAGCCGGTGGGGCGCGATGTTCTTGCGGCTATGGTCGACTATAGTTGGCCCGGCAACATTCGCGAACTGCGCAATGTTATTGAGCGCGCAATGCTATTGGAAGCCGAAGAGGAAATTCTGCTTAAGCACTTGCCGGCTGAGATTCGTGGCGAAAGAGCCACGGAAATTCCAACCGTGGGCAGCGTGGCACCGAGTTCGGCTTCGTTGGTCGAAAGCTTCATGCCGATGACATTAAAGGAAATGGAAGCCATTCAGATTCGGCGTACGCTGGCCCAAACTAATGGTAACAAGTCGCGTGCGGCCGATATTCTGGGAATCTCACGCCAGACCCTGCGCGAGAAGCTTAAGGTCAGCGATGCGGCCCAGGCCCAAAAAGATGGTGATGATGCCGCCGCGATGACTTAATTCCAGAGCTTTAAGCGGTCAGGCCTCGGCCAGCGGTAAGCGCTTTACCAGAGCCCCGCCTCTTTTTGAGGTGGGGTTCTTTTTGTTCCACCCCGGCAACAATTGCCGTAAGTCGTTGTGTTTCACGTGACTACGGCACATTGCGGGTAATCGTTTCCTCAGGTAGCAAGTTGTTCCCGGTAGTGGCACGCGCGTTGCCTTTTGGTCGGGCATGGAATCTACAAACAACAACTCCAGGTCTCCCGGCGCGTCGGAGTTGCACGCGCCGCCCGCAACTCATACCTCAAGTGCGCCGACGTCAACTGACCAGCACCGCGAAGTGCTGACTCCGCTTGGCGATCTGTTGGCCCACGTCGTTCACGCGGCTAAGAATCAACTCGGTCCGCTTAAGGGGTATGCGTCGCTTATTCAGGACGCCAACGAAGACGGCACCAACAATCGTCGTTGGGCCGACAAGATCATCTATAGCATCGAATCTACTGAGAAGTTTCTAAACGATCTGTCAATGCTACGCCTGTCAGGTCGCGAAACTGATGATGCTCTCAACTGGAACGATTTGCTCGCAGAAACCGCTGCAGAAATTGACCCGATGGGGAAGTCGGGGGTCGCCGTGGATGTCTCTGTGGGTCGCGCGGGTGAGTTTCGTCAGAACTACGCACTGGTGCGCAAGATGATGCATCACATCATTCGCAACGCGGTTGAAGCCAGCGAAGGCGGATCTACGGTGACGATCCGGGTGTCAAATCGCCGGTCGGCCAACGAAGGCCGGCGCCGGGTTGCCGTAACTGTTGAGGACTCCGGACGGGGGATCGCCCCAGAAATGATGGAGGCCATGTGGTCTCCGTTTCAAACCAATAAAAGTGGCCACCTGGGTCTCGGGTTGGCCTTCGTGTCGGTTGCCGCCAACGCAATTGGCGCCGACGTGGTTGTTGACACCGAAGCCGACACCGGGACAACCGTCACGGTGCTATTCGAAGAAGGAGAAATCCGATGAAGCGCAAGATCGTCGTGGTGGATGATATCCCGTCCGTTAAGGACTTTATGGTTGATGTACTCAACGCCGACTACAATGTCGTCGGAGTGACAACCGCGCAAGACGCGTTGGTCGAAGTTGGTAAGGGCGACGTGGATCTGTTGATTACCGACATTAAGATGCCCGACATGAACGGCGAGCAGTTGATCGAACATGTTCGCGCGCAAGCCCCGCATCTTCCGATTCTGACGGTTACCGCGTACGGTAGCATTGAAAACGCCACCCAATTGATGCGGTTAGGCGCCTACGACTACCTGGAAAAGCCGTTCAGCGTCGACAAGTTGCGCCACACAATTGATCGCGCTCTGCAGTTCAAGAGCATCGCGCAAGAAAACCGTGCGCTCCATGCGCGCCTGGGCAACGATGACCGCACCAAGGTAATGGTGGGTAACTCGATCGCGCTGCAAAACATCCGCGAGAAGGTTAAGCTGGTCGCCCCAACCGCGGCGACGATTCTGATTACCGGAGAAAGTGGTACCGGTAAAGAGGTTGTCGCGCACGAAATCCACCGTCTCAGCCGTCGCGCGGGGAAGCCGTTTAAGGCCATCAACTGCGCTTCGATCCCATCGACGTTGCTGGAAAACGAACTCTTTGGCCACGAAAAGGGCGCCTACACGGGCGCTATCAAGACCGAGCCGGGTAAGTTCGAACAAGCCGACGGCGGCACCATTCTGCTGGACGAAATCGGCGAAATGGAACACACGATTCAGGCCAAATTGCTTCGTGTCATCCAGGAGGGCGAGTTTGACCGGGTCGGTGGATCCAAGCCGATCAAGGTGGACGTTCGCATAATCGCCACCACCAACCGGAACCTCAAAGACGAGATCCGCAAGGGACGCTTTCGGGAGGACCTCTTTTACCGGCTCAACGTCGTCCCAATGGAAATGCCGGCACTCCGCGAACGTCGCGATGACGTGCCGCTGCTAATCAATCACTTTAACGATCTGTTTTCGACGAAGAACAACACCGACCCGGTGAAGTTCACCGAGGCTGCCGTGCGCAAGCTTTCCAACGCGTACTGGAAGGGCAACGTCCGACAACTGCAAAACGTCGTCGAACGCGCCGTTATTCTCCGCAGCGGAATGACACTGGACGAAGACTACTTTGAGTTCGAAAACGAGCGCGAAGAACAACTCTCCAAAGTTGAACACGCGTTCCGTTACGGGTCGGTCCGCGAAATGGAAAAGCTCATGATTCTCAATCGCCTGACCGAGAACAAGAACAACCGAACCCGGTCGGCGGAAACGCTGGAGATTTCGGTACGGACTCTGCGCAACAAGCTCAACGAGTACAACATTGGACGCACACGCAGTGCCGCTACCACCCCAGAAGAAATCTCCCAGCCAGCCGGAGAATTCGTCCCCTAACCGGGGCGAGTGTCGGCCCGCGGGACCGGATACCGTGCGGCCAAAAGCGGCCGCGAAATATCCAAGCCCCCGCTAACCTACTGTGATGTTGCACTTTAGTGCGACGGGTAGGTTGGCGGGGGTTTCTCACTTTTGGAGGGCATGGTCTGTGCAGATGGGCTCGGTGTCCGCGATAGCACCAAAAGGAGGATCGTCCTGCAAACCGAAACCAAGAAGCTCGATACCGAAGCCCTATGGGCCGAGTTCACTCAAACCCCCACACCTCGCTTGCGCGAACAACTTGTGCTGGCGTACTTGGGGTTGGTGAAATACGTCTCGGGTCGTCTGGCGATCGGACTGCCTACATTTGTCGAACTGGAAGACCTGTTCGGAGCCGGGCTGCTGGGTCTGATGCAGGCCGTCGATAAATTCGATCCCACCCGCAACATCAAGTTCGAAACCTACGCCGTTCCGCGAATTCGCGGCGCGATGTTGGACGAGCTGCGAACCCAAGACTGGTTTCCGCGATCCGTACGCCGCAAGGCGAAGTCCCTGGAGCAAGCCTACGTAGAGGTAGAATCGAAGCTCGAACGATCGGCAAGCGACGAAGATGTTGCCCGTCACCTGGGGCTGCGTATGGACGAGTATTACACCCTGGTCGATGAGGTGTGTGTGACCACGTTAGTGTCGTTGGACAAGGAAGTTGCCAACTCCAACGAAGGTCTGTACGCGGTCATCAGCGACACCATTCGCACCAACAATCCGGACCCGTCGCAGATGCTCGAAGAAAAGCAATTGCGTGCTCTGGTTCGGGTAACGATAGACGAAATGCCCGACAAAGAGCGGACCGTGCTTACCCTGTATTACTACGAAGAGCTGACCCTGAAAGAAATTGGTGATGTGCTGGGTATCTCTGAGTCGCGTGTTTGTCAAATCCACACCAAAGCCGTGGTGCGACTCCGGGGGCGAATCAACCAACTCACGCGAAGCCGGTCGGTCAAGCAGCTCTCGTCGAAGCTGCAGCGCAGCCGCGACGCCGACTCGTCGGCAACGGACGCCCCTTCTCAACCGGCGGTAAGCAACCCCCGGACTTGACAATATGGCAGGTCACGCCCTAGCTTTCCCTCGGGTGAAACCTTTGCCAGATAAACCACTACATATGCTCGTGGCGTCTACCGATCAGGTTGTGCGCCAAATTGTCGACATTTTGGACCAGCGCGCCGACCTTCAGGTGGTCGGTAGCTCCGAAGCGGCTGTCTCTGAGCTTCGCCCGGATACGGGCCTGGTGGTGCTGGACGAAGCGACAGTGGGGCCGGCCTATCTAAGCGTCATCAAGCGCCTGCGTCGCGAGACTCCCGAAGTCGAAGTCGCTGTCGTCGGTGGTCCCAAGTCTGACGAGTTGCTGCGCGGAGATGCCGAGCAGGGTGTTGACACCTACCTTCAGCGGCCTCTCGACGTACGCGACGTGGCCGCGACCCTTGACCACAAACTGCAGATGGTGACCCTGCAGCGCGCAGCTGGAATCGTCGGACGTTCGCCGGCGATCCGCGAGGTGCTGGAAGCCGTGCGGCAGCTTGGCCCCACCGAGGTTTCCATTCTTATCGAAGGCGAGTCGGGCACGGGTAAGGATCTGGTTGCGCGCGCGGTCCACTTGTCTAGCAGACGATCGACCAGGCCATTTGAAGCCATCAACTGTGGCGCTCTGGCAGAGGGTGTTTTAGAAAGCGAGCTGTTTGGTCACGAGCGAGGCGCCTTCACCGGTGCAGTTTCGCGACGCCCGGGTTTGTTCGAGCGCGCCAACGGCGGAACCGTCTTTCTGGACGAAGTTGGTGAGATGAGCGCGAACATGCAGGTCAAGCTGCTGCGAGTCTTGGAAACCGGAGATGTGCTTCGAGTTGGCGGCGTGGAACGCCTGCACGTCGACGTTCGCGTTGTTGCCGCGACCAACCGTAGTCTGGCGGACGCGGTTAGGGCCGGTACGTTTCGCCAGGACCTGTACTATCGCTTGAAAGGCGTGCACTTGCAGTTGCCGCCGCTACGCGACCGTCGCGACGACATCCCGCTGCTCGCGAACCACTTCTTGCTGGAAGCCAACCGTCGTCATCAAAAATCGGTGCGGGCTATTGAGGCCAACGCTATGCGACGGCTACAATCGTATACCTGGCCAGGCAACGTTCGCGAAATGCGTAACGTCGTCGACAGCCTGGTGGTTCTGGCCGCGGGGAGTCGGATCAGCTACGACCAGGTGGACCGGCAACTCGACTCGGCAGAGCGCGATGCCTCGCAGCCGATGCTGCCAGTTCCGCTAGGGCGGTCTAAGGATGAAGCCGAGCGCGAAATGATCTATGCGTCGATCCTGGCGCTACACCGCGATGTTCGCGAGATTCTCGAGCGACTGGGTTCGGCGCGTGCGCCGGAGTTTCGGGACCTGCGTGAGGTGACAATTCCGCCGACGCCCGACAGGGAACTCTCGGCAATGACCCTGGAGCAAATGGAGCGGGAAGCCATTCGGGAAGCTTTACGAACGCATCAGGGCAACCGCCGCCAGGCGGCCCAATCCCTGGGCATCTCGGAGCGAACCCTCTACCGGAAGATAAAAGAGTACGGACTAGTATAACCGCCGGGCGACAAACGCTTTACCGCGCGACGAGGGATTGCTATACTATTCGTACCCACTCGAGTTACCCCCCTGAAGCCTTTTAGACGCCCCGAAAAAGGATGACGATGAAGCGACTCTTAGCCCTAGGTCTGGTCATGGCATGCTGCTTTCCCCACAGCGCCCTTGCCACCAAGTTTGCTGGCGAATTCATGGCGGTTGGCGGCGGAGGCCGCGCGTTGGGAATGGGTGGTGCGTTTGTGGCGGTCGGTGGCGATGCCTCAACCGTTTATTGGAACCCGGCCGGCGTATCAGAAACGGACGGGCGTCAGGCGATCGCAATGCATTCTGAGCGTTTCGGGGAACTGGTCAACTACAACTTTGCCGCCTATACCCAACCTGCTTCGTTTATTGATTTTGGTGAAGATGCGGCGATTGGTTTTGCACTCATCCACCTTGGCGTCGATGACATTGTGGTTACCAATCAACTCGGCTTCATGGATTTGAACGGGGACGGCATCTTTCAGCCGCAATCGGGCGAGTTTCTAACTGACGCAGACGGTAACGAGTTTAACGAGTTTGATTCGCTTCCCACCGAGTCCGACAACAGCTTCGCGCTATTCAATACGGTCGCGGTCAACACCAAATGGGGACGTGTCGGGGGAACGCTAAAACTCATTTACACCGATGCGATTGCTGGCGTCAGCAGCACAGGCGTCGGAATCGATCTGGGATTTCTCCGCCGTGACGTGCTGGTGGAGCGCTTCGACGTTGGCGTTAAACTTCAGGACGCGACGGGGACGTATCTTAGCTGGAGCACGGGTACGAACGAGTTTGTGGCGCCTTCTGTTTCGCTGGGTGCGGCTTACCGGTATCCGGCACCGAGTTTGAACGCGTCGCTGATGCTTGCAGCCGACCTGCATACTTTCTACGACGACCGACAGGGAGCTTCACAATACTGGCAGGGAGCGGCCAGCGCCGACCTTCACCTTGGCGCCGAAATCGCTTTTCAGGAGCGAGTAATGGTCCGGGGTGGGCTTGATTCTGGAAACCCCACCACCGGAGCGGGGCTTCGGATTGGGTTCCTGGGATTCGACTATGCGTACCTGCACCACGACGACTTTGACGCAACCCACCGCGTCTCCGTGCAGGCGGGGTTCTAGCCTAACGCGACTTCCATACATCCAACTGATCGCCGGGCTTGATGACGGAGCGAGCGCTTCGGCCGTTCCAGAAGAGGAGTTCGGTAAGCGTTACGCCGTACGAGCGGCTAATCGAATAAAACGTATCGCCGGAACGAACGGTGTGCGTTTGCTTGACGCAGCAAGCGTCGGTCGGCATTTGCAGAGAGTTGGTTGCAACCTCCGCGTTATCTTCGCTGAAGTCGTCTGAGACGTAAATCGCCAGTTTCTGCCCAGGGTAGATGAAACGTCGGTACGACAATCCATTCCACGATCGTATTTTGCGCGCGCTGGTGTTATAGCGCTCGGCGATGTGCCCCAAGGTGTCGTTGTCTTTAACCACATACACGATCTTCTTGCTGTTCTTTGGCGGGGCCTTGGACCTGGCGTAGTTTTCCAGCGCTTCGGCGCTGATGTTGCGGCGTTTGTTTTTGTAGGCGGGTTCGGCACTTGCTGTACTAACGTTCGAAGGAGGGATGGGAACAATCAACGCTTTACCCGCTCGAATCCGGTGAGAGTTTCGAAGGTTGTTAAGCTTCTTCAACGCGCTTACGTTAGTGTTGTATTTTTGGGCAATCGTCGACAGCGTTTCTCCGCTTCGAATGGTATGTCGCCGCCATGTCATGCGCTCGCTCTCGGGCAGACTCGCCAGCGCCAGCTTAGCGTCTTCTCCCGTGCCGGGAGGCACCTTTACGCTTATCGTCCACTTTGGCGGCGTCGCCCATTGGCGGCATGCGGGGTTTAGTCGCTTGATCTCGCGCACCGTGGTTCCAGCGGCGCGGGCAATTGCCGTCAAATCAGTGGCATCGGTAACTTCGATGGTGTCGAACTCAAAAGGATCGGCGTACGGAATTTTAATGTCGTACTTGTCCGGGTCACGCAAAATGTAAAGCGTGGCCAGAAACTTGGGCACGTATCGTTCGGTCTGCGTGGGCAGGTCGAGCCGCCAGAAATTCTTCGTTCCCTGACGCGCCACCGCACGCGCGACGCGATACTCACCACAATTGTACGCGGCCATCGCCAGCAGCCAGTCATTCCAAATGTTGTACAGGTCAGTCAGATAGTTGCACGCGGCGTAGGTCGACGCGACCAGGTCTCGCCGCTCGTCATACCACCAGTTAATGCGCAGGCCGTACATCTTGCCGGTACCACGAATGAACTGCCACGGACCAACCGCGCTGGCATACGACACCGCGTTCATCGCGAAACCGCTTTCGATGAAAGCTACGCAGATGAGCTCCTCCGGCATGCCCTTCTCGCGCAGAATTTCGTCGACGATGGGGCGGTACTGCTGCATTCGGTAAATCTGCCGCTCGAAACGCGCTTTGCCGGGACCGGTGAAGTAGCGAATCCAAAAGTCAATCCGACGATTGGTAATCTCCGGAAAGGGCGTTCCATACTTGTTGAACATGACGCCGTCGTCGAGTTCGATGTCCAGGTCGGGCCAGTCGGCGTACTGCAGTGCAAGACTGTCTTCAAGGGCGGTCGACGCCGTGTCGGGCGCAACCCATTCCAACGAATCCAGAGCGGCGAGACGGTTGAGAATTCGGATGAACTGGGGTTGTTCCTCCATGTCGGGGTGGGTTCGGATAAACTGGTTAACGTCCACCTGGAGGCTGTCGCGGGTCTTCGTGAAAAGATAATGGTTGCCGGTCGCTCGGAAGGTACCAGCGTCTACCAGCCGCCGGTCAAAGTCCTCTAGTGTGAACCGGATCTGATAGATTTCGTCGATGCTACGAACCGACGGCGCCTCTGGGGTTGGCGCGGGCCGATACCGTGGTCCACTGGAACATCCCACCGCGACGACGAGTGCGATTATGGCCAAGCCAAATCTATACATAGAGATAACCCCGTCCTTACTCGATTGCGGGCGTAGTGTGCCCAAAGACTACGACTGATGCAAGCCCAAAGCCAGTTACGTCGGGGATTCGTCAGGGGTGGGGACAAGCTGACGCCCAAAAGGCTGGCCATGGGGAGGTCTATTTCGATATAATAAGGTGGTATTAAACATGATAAAACGCTAGAAGGTACATCGCAATGCGCACCGTTGAACGAGACTACCGCTACCTTCTGCGAA
The DNA here is from genome assembly GCA_964588695.1 of uncultured bacterium. Classification (GTDB taxonomy): domain Bacteria; phylum Krumholzibacteriota; class Krumholzibacteriia; order WVZY01; family JAKEHA01; genus CAZPQK01. The sequence goes on along the minus strand of CAZPQK010000013.1, from coordinate 466 downwards.
GACTGCTGCCCTATGGCGTGCTCCGCCCCGAGCAACGCCGGGCGCTGGACGCCACCCTCGCTACCGGGTCCGACGCAGAGCTACGCGGACAGGCGATTTCCATCCTCGAAGAACTCGCGGCTCAAGACTACTTTGAGCGCGACAGCGTTGAACCCATCGATGGTGGGGTTCGGGTTGTTTACCGCCGTCGTGGTAGTAACACCAGCGTAACCCTCACAGTTCCGCGGGCCGAATGGGAAGGCGATAACGCGTCCCAGGTGTCCGAAGTCCCATCCGCGCCGGTTGCGACCGGCGAGCGTCGTGCAGCGCCGATTGTGGCTCAGCCCACCCGGTACCTATCCGAACTGGTAGACACATTCTCGATCGGCAGCCGTTCGCGGCCATTGAGTCGCCGGGTGGACGACCTGCTGGCAATCGCAGAAAACTGGCTAGGGATATCGGAATTGCGGGTTCTGATCGACGAGGA
>CAZPQK010000012.1:0-100492 GCA_964588695.1 uncultured bacterium | reverse complement strand
AAGGATCTCGGCGCCGCCCAAAAGCGGCCAAATCGTCTTTGCGGTCAGTACCAGCACGCGCATGGTCGGGGTTCTCTTCCGTTAAGCCATCGCCAGCATTTCTCCGGCTGTTCGCATTTGGCAAGGAGCATGCCACGGAGTCGCCCCAGCTGTCGCCATAAAATACTGAAAAAATGAAGCTTACGCTTGCGTGCCACAAAAAAGCGGCGAGCCCGAAGGCCCGCCGCGTATCCACACCCGACTCTATAGATTGATTGAGGCTTATTTCCCAGCAGCAGCGGTGATCGCCGGCGTTGCGTTGAGCGGATTGAACTCGAGGACGCCCTGACTGCTGGCTACGTAGGTGCCGCTGTCATTGCGTTCTACCGCAACCTGGTAGCCGTCGACAAATGCGTGCACCCGGATGTCGTAGGCCGCGTCGGGCACAAGGTTGAACATGCGGTGGCGGCTATCCAGTACGCCACCGACGTCGTAGATGATGCTGCCCGCGGGCGGCGTGCCCGACGGATCCGTGGAGAACATAAATACCAGATCCTTGGCCGAGTCCTTAATGAGTGCTCCCACCATGTTGCCGGTTGTCGAAGCAACCTTCTGCGTTTCGGGCATCGAAGTAACCGAAGACGAGGTGGCCAGAAAAACATTCAAGAACTGATAGTGCTGACGCGTGACGTTGTCGCTCATCGTAGCGCGCCAGGAGTCCATCTTCTTGCTGCTAATGGTGTCTTCATCCAGCCAGTTAATATTGAACGACTCAGGCAGTAGTACTTTCTGAAACAACCGCGAACCGCCGGTGGTCGACGTTATCAAATTGCCGTTGACCGAAGGCTGGGAATACGGGTAGTGAAACAGTGCATCTACCGCCGCGCTGGAGTAAGCGTTCGTCAATGACACGCGGTCAAACACCACCACATAACCGGGGAACGAGTGAACTAATTCGCGCAGGAACACATCGGTCATTTTGTTATCGCCATGACCATAAGTTCCGGGGTCGGTCCAGTAGGCGTCACTCGCGTCCCCAACCACGTATGTGTACTCGGCTGTGGGCTGATACTTGGCTATTTGCCCTGTCGGAATGTAGCCGTACTGCGGAATCTGTTCGGTGCGAGTCTTATATCGCTGCGTCGTTCCGTCGATCAGATAGGTATTGTGATAGTTCGAATACTGCGGCAGCGTGCTCGCAAACGGTTGGGTATCGGTCAACAACCAGCCGTCTTCCGAACCGCCCGAACCACCAAATCGATAAATCGTGAAGTGGTTCTGGTCGTGATGCTGGTGCCCGGTAACGCGGTCGGTGCTGGTAAAGCACACCGACACCGCATTGTCCCCCCAGCTTGAGCGGCTGTTCACCCAGCCATTGCCTTCGGCGTAATACTGAGTTGGTTGATTGCCATCCCAGTTGCGAGACGGGAGCTCCGGTCGATAGCAAAAGAAGTCGGTGGGTACCAACTCGGCGATACCCTGGCTCCGCGGCATTACGTTTTCGACCCAATGCTGTGCGTACTCGCTTTCGACGGTGCCTTCCAGGCCATCTGCAAGTTGTAGCAACAAGTGGCGGTCGAACGCGTTGGCCTTGAGCTTGGGGTCCTGGGCAGCGTCGCCACCAGAATAGTGAATGTTATCTGCATGCAACGTGTGTAGATGATACTGCACCGCGTCGCGGATAAAGCCCGCCCGGGTATCGTTATAATAGTTGGTGCCGGTCGCCCGCTTCATCATCAAAAACATCTCGGCGGTATGGCGCTTCATCGCGCGTCCGTAGTTTTCACCCTCCATCCAGGCTCCGCCTTCGCCGCGCAGTTCCCACACCGGGAAAATACTGTTGTTGAGTTCGTACTCCCAAAACTCAAGCGGATCGGTGTACTGCTGCGAATTGTCATCGTAGCCATTTTCAAGAATAAAGAATGGATAGGTACTACCGTTGTGCGTAAAAGTCGTCGGCATTTCGTGCGCGAGAGCTACGCCAATCAACGCGGTTCCCAACATGTAGTTGTAGTAATAGTTCTGCTGCGGATTGTTAATCGCGAATGCCGTCGTGTCGTAGATATTGTTTGCGATATCGTTGTCGTTCCAAGCCAGGTAGAGCATCTTGGCCATATAGTTGGCCCAATTTGCCCGCTCGGTGGTGGTTAGCTTGTCGTAAAGCCAATCGTACGTGTAGACGATTTCGCGCATCACGTCTTTAAAGTGAAGGAACTTAGGATCCTTGCTACGGATGCAGCTGTAGTCGCAGGCAACCAGCGAATTGCCGTTGGCAATTGCGGTGTTCGCGTACGATTCGTTCTGGGTCACCATGTACATCAACGCCCAGTGCCACACATCCATTTTATCGGGCGTGCTGTTGGCAAAATCCACCAGATCTTCCCACTGGTCGGTCGGCGTACATCCCTGGATGACGTTGCCGTTATCGTCGTAGCACGCGGATTGGCGCAGGCGCTGTAACTTGCCACCAACCAGCTCAATTCTCGGGCGGGTCGTAGGTACGTTGATGGCGCCGACGGTATTGGTTTGCAACTCGATCGTTACCGGGTCGGAAGAAGACGTATTGCCCGCCTGGTCTTCGGCGACGGCTTCGATAGTGTAAGCGCCGTCGGCAAACAAGTCGGAGTCGAACGTTCCGGCAAACGGCATGGCCGTCACCAGGTCACCGTAGGGCATGCCGTTTACGTAGAACTGCACGCTGGCCACGGCGTTGTCGTCGGTGGCGTTTGCCAGTAGTTCAAAGTCGCCACTAATCGTGGTGTTGGGCACTGGGAATATAATCATTACGGTCGGCGGATTGGTGTCCGTACCGCCGCCGCCACCAGACCCACCGGTGTACTCATAGGCGCCCACGTCGATGCTGGCGCCGCTTGGACGGGCGTTGCCGTCGTGGTCGGTGAGCGGTGCCGCAGCCCCAGCGAAAGACGCCACGCCTGCGTCAATAGCGGCGGAAGCTTCGGCGAGGTGATAGTCATCGGCTCCCGTGACAAACAGGCCCGGGTCAGCGGTGTAGGTGAGATTCGAAAGTCCATCGATGGTATTGTTGCCAACCTCGTCAACAATCAACTTTGTCGCTTGCGCGACAATAAGGTTGTTAAAAATTCGATTCCCTATCGAACTGTCGGTAACACGAATCCCAGCGATGCGCGGTTCGATAATCGTGTTGTTGCAGACAACATTGTTATTGCTACCCAGATCGCACGAGGGACCGACCTGGTCGGTCAGGTGAATCCCACCCGCTCCGGCGCTAATGCCGTTGTTGAAGATGACATTATTGCGCACGAATGAGTCCTGCATGGAGATCAGGCTCATGCCCTTCCAGTTGTTGTCGTGCACTACGTTGTCTTCGATGATGGCATTGTGTATAACACCGTCGCCACCAACCCAACAGTCGCCGTTAATTTGAATTCCGTTGTTGTTGTTTCCAAAGCAACGGTTGCCGCGAATGACCACGTCGTCGTTCGGCGTGTCGCTGTTGCTTACGTAAATGCCGTGCTGCTGGATAGTGTTTCCGCATACGTTGTTGATAATCTGAACTTTGGGCGCCCAGCCGGTAAGAATTCCGCTCAAGCCCGCGCGGCGAACGATGTTGTTGCGAAAAATAACGCCGGTGGCCAACACCGCGCGGATACCTACGCGCGGAGCATCTTCGGAAATGAAGCCGTCGATGATGATGTAATCGCCGCCCTCAACATTGATATTGTGATCATTGAATCGGTTTTTGCGGTCCACGACTGCGCTGCTGCCCAACGCCTTAAAGGTAATGGGGGCTGCGGCGGTTCCATCGCGAGTGATATGGACCCCTTCGTAGGTTCCATCGGCAACGAACACGTTGTCGCCGGGGTTCACCACGTCAGCAGCGCGTTGGAGCGTCGCGAACGGAAGCGCTTGGGTTCCGGGGTTGCTGTCGCTGCCGGTGTTGGAAACGTAGTAGTCGAGAGCGTGACCCGCCGGGGCAGCCACGACAATCGTGATCAGTCCCAGCAGACTAGCGAAAGCTGCGCGAGAGAATCGAAGCACGTCCACTTCCTCCGTTTTTAACCCGTTTAGGCCATTCGACGAAGCCGAGAAACGTCGCCGGTTCGAAACCGGAAGGATGAGCCCTAAGCGGCTATTTTACAGTGAGTTACGGGTTTGGACAGAGCAATATCCACGCCCCTTTTTGCTTCTCCCGTAACTGTCCAATTTGCAACTGCTTAAAAGCGCGGCTTAGGTGGGGGCCAGCCGTCACCGCCGTGCAAGCTGCGTCACCGCGGCGGAAAATTATGCGTTATGGTCGCATACTTGCCGATATTTGCACGGTATGCCAAGCGCAAAATTGCGCTTTGCCAGGGGGATATTGATGCGCTAGGACGGTTCTTTTCGCCGGCCTAGCACCGTGTCACGTATGTCTCGAAACACAAACGCGACCTTTCGAAGCGGATAGAACGCCTCTGGGTCAAGGATCAGCTTTTCCGTGAGGAACTTGGACCGCGAAATCCACCCAAGTGCTCGAATTGGCAAATCGAGCTCTGCGGGCTTGAACTCGCACTTGAGTCCCTCAAAATCACCGTCAATCGTGATATCGCTTCCCGCGATCTTACCCACACCGTCTTCGGACGCCCAGCGAACGTGCCGGGAAGTCGTCGGGTCGATGCCCACCAGGCGCATTGCGCTTGCATCCAACGCCACCGGATCGGTGCTACCCAAAATGACACCGTACGGACGGGGCTCGCCGTTAATTGGGCCGCGGCCCTCCATGGCGACGATTCCGTCCATGATGCAAATTCTGGGTTTTAGAATCTGGTTAATAATCACTAAAACGCGGTCTAGTTTCGGGTGGAGCAAGATCCGATTGTGTTGCGGATAACATCCAAACTGATTCTTGAGCGCTCCGGTAAAAACGGTGGTCGCGTGCGTTTTTAGCACGGGCAACGTAACAAAGACGTCGGCGTCGAGAAGCGTCTTAGACAATCCCCAGCCCTTGATCACCGGATTCCCAGTCTCCACCCACTCGTCTTTGGTGAAGTTAATCCAGCTTGCACCGTGCTTCTCGATAATTGGAATGTAACCCGAAACCTTAAAGGCTTCTTCAGTGTCATAGCGCATGCCATTGGACTCGCCTACCACCAGGTTGGGCGTGCGATTCTTTAGGATAGAAAGCACCGCGTCCAGGATCTCAGGGTCGGTGTTGGATGCCTTCGCGTTCTCAGCAAATGGCGTGGAAAGGTTTACCTTTATGACCACTTTGGCGTTTTCCGGAACGATGGAGCGGTAATCCATCTTTTCCATGATCTCAAGGACGACATCGTGAACCGAGCGTTCGGCAGTGGGACGAAGATAAACGGTGCTCATGATTCTCCTGAGGCCTCCGGGCCTAAGATTGATAAAGCGCTTCGTAACGATCGCACATCGCGGCGACACTAAAATATTCCGCGACCCGTTCCCGGGCGGCGGCGCCCATGCGGGCCATCATATCCGGATCGCTGCCCAGGCGCCACATTCCTTCGGCCAGGGCTTCAACAGATTCCGGAGCAACGATCAGGCCGGTTTCATCCTCAGCCACCACCTCTGGGTTCCCGCCGACCCTTGTGGCCACGATTGGCCTGCCGGCGGCCATTGCCTCTAGCAGGGTCATGGCCATACCCTCTCGGCGTGAAGATAACACGAAAACATCAATAACACCAAGCAGTTGCGGAATATCCTTCCGGTTACCCATTAAGGTTACTGACTGCTCCAGGCCCAACTCGGCACGAACCTGCTCCACCTCCTCACGAGTTTCACCGTCGCCGATCACCAGCAGATGGGCATTGCCCATTCGCTCGTGGAGTTGCGCGAAAGCCCGCAGAAGGTTTGGGTGATCCTTGGCCTCGTTCAGGCGGGCAACGATGCCATAAACCCGAGTTTCGGGACCGAGTCCCAGTTGGGAGCGAATTTGCGACATCTCGCGCTCATCAGGCGCCGCATAGCGGCCGATATCGATGCCGTTTATGATTACCCGTGCGTCTTCGGGCGAAACCCCGCCGCTGGTGACCGCGTGGTCGCGTGAATCGTCGGAAACGTAGACCATGTCGTGGAGCATCCCCATTCTGCGTAAACGTGCCGCCAGGGGCCGCGACGACGTTTTGATTCCGTGCGACGTAAACACAACCCGTGACACCCCCGCCAGGCGGGCTGCCAGCGCGCCATACAAGAGCGGCGAGTGGTTGTGGGCGTGAACTACCGAAACGCGATGCTCGCGCATGACGCCAGCAAGCTGCCAGGGCAGGCCAATAAACCGGCCAGTGCCCTTGTTCATTGTGAGCACAGGAATACCGCGATCGCGCACTTCGTCGGCCAGCGCCCCGCCATTGCCGAGCGTAATCAGAATCGGCGCGAAGCGTTCGTGGTTGCCGTGCAGCAGCAGGTTGATGACGACGCGTTCCAACCCACCAACATCCAGGTTCTGTACGATCTGGGCGACAACGATCTTATCGGTTGGGTTGGTCAACCCCAGCTACACTCCGATTTGTTCGCGGTGATACTGCAGCGACTCGGACAGTCCGTCCCGTGTTGATACCAACTGCCGCCACCCCAATGCCTTCAGCTTGCTGTTGTCAAAACGATTCCCCTTCCAAATCGCTGCCGATTTGTAAGGCGTAAAAATGGCTGGCAATTGTCCTCTGGAGAACTTGTGATAGCGCGCCACGACTCCCGACATCCAACGGGTAAAAAAGTAAGGCAACGTGACGTAGGGCACACGTTTTACAATACGGCGGTAATGCTTAAGAAACTCACGGCAGGTAGGAATGTCATCGTCGACGACATTGTAGACCTGTCCCACTGCGTCGGCGTGCATACCCGCAACCACGCATGCTTCGGCGGTGTTCACCACATGGGTTAGAGGTAGCATGTTGCTGCGGCCCAAATGTAGAAAAATACCGAACACGTTAACGCCAACTCGCGAAGACATAGCCGCCCCTCCGCGGCCATAAATGACGCCGGGGCGAAGAATCACCAGCGGAAAGTCACTCTTCGCGCGGTACTCTTCGAAGAGTTTTTCCTGACGCCATTTGGAGTACGAGTACACATCGCGCTGTTCGGGGTGCGGGTCGAGCGGCGTGTTTTCGGTGACGATGTAACCGCCGGGCTGATCGGCAACGCCATACACACCCATCGAACTCACCAGCACCACCTTTACCGTCTTGCGTCGAGTTACGGCTTCAAGAACGTTCTTGGAACCCACGACGGTGTTCAAAAACATATCGGCAGCGCCGCCCGCCATAGCCGCCGCCAGATGAAACACTACCTTGCACCCTTTAATAGCCTCTTCCACATCGTCAGCACTGGTAATGTTGCCGGTAGCAAATTCAAGCTGCGCGTCCGGGTATCGCTCGGCGATTGCTTCCAGTCTGGCGCGATTACTCGACGGTCGAACAAAGCAACGAATGTCGTTGTGACCGTTAGCGAGCAAGCGTTCCACCAATGCACTTCCCAAGAACCCCGAAGAACCGGTAACGAGCACCTTCATTAGCGCACCTCCTGAGTTGCAGAAATCTGTGCGAAGATCTCGTCAAGCAACCAGGACATGCGCCGCATGTCGCGGTGAGAGATTGGTGGCTCGGTGCCATGCTCAACCGACTCGTAAAACTGGCGGATTAGCTCGTTCATGCCCATAAAGAAGTGATACTTTGATTTGGCAAAGCGAAACACGTTTCGCCAGCCTTCCTTCTGGTACTGCCATCCCCGCTTAAACGCAGGCAGGACCCGGCCGATGGCGCTGGGCAGCGAGGGACTGTGCGCAAACGTGACGGTACGAATGTTGTAGTCCACGTGCGCGGAATTCTTGCTGCCGAAGACGCGCAAATAATGTTGCACCGGCAGCGAGTGAGAGCAGAAGGTGCCGTACGCAGTGCACTTCTCTCCCCGAATTACTACGCGTAGCTCGTCGTACAGGTCATCGCGAACATCTCCGTAGCGCTTCTCTCGCGCGTTGAAAGCGAACGCGTTAACTTCTGGGCGTTCGTCCGGCAGGAAATCAAGAATCTTGTTGAGCATGTGATCGATGTTATTGTGAAACAGCTTCCCTGGAAGCGCGTGCACCCAATGGCCGCTGTCGCCCAGAATGGTAGCGCCAAATGGGCCCGAGAGGTTGTAGCCGAAGAAGCTTTCCATGTGAACGACGTCGCCCAGTTGTCCCTGCTTGACCAGGTCGCGGATTAACAGCGCTGGCGGATCGAAGTTAAAACTATGCCCAACGGTGACATTCTTGTCGTGGGCCTCTGCGTATGCGATCAACTCTTCGCCCTCGGCGGCGTTCATTGCCAGCGGCTTTTCGACGTACACGTGCGCACCGGCGTCGATCGCCATTTTTGCCAGCAGTAAATGAACTTGTGGCGGAGTTGTGATGTGCACCACGTCGGGCTGTTCTTTCTCCAGACATTCCGCAAAGTTGTCATAGAACGACGGTACGCCAAAGCGCCGCGCGAGTTGCTCGGCCATCAGCAACTCCAAATCGCACACGGCTACCAGTCGTGCGTTTTCTTGTTTCTGTATTTCTTCTGCGTGTCCGTCGGCGATCTTCCCGCAACCGACGATAACGACTTTTAATGACATGTGAGTCCCTTAGGTTTGGCGATGCTGAATGACGTCTTCTAAAATCTTTTCCAGGTCGGCCGCGACGTTATCCCACGTGCGTCGGGCGGCTTCTTGATACAGACGGTCCTCGTCCCAATCGCGCGCTAACGCCCGGTTCAAGCCCTCTCCAAGGGCCTTTGCGTTTTCAGGGGTAACCAGGATTCCCAGATCGTCGCTGTGCAAAATCTCGGGCGCGCCTCCCACTCGTGCCGCTACGACCGGTCGCCCGCTAGCAAGCGACTCCAGGACCACGTTCGGATGTCCCTCTGTTCGACTGGACAACACTGTAACATCGGCGGCGCTCATCCATATTGGCACTTCGTCGTGAGGTCGCGCACCTACCAGGCTTATCCGGGTGCGGTCGGCCAGCTGGGCAATCTGACGCTCAAGGTCGGGGCGGGCAGCGCCGTCTCCCACCACGTAGATGTGGGCGTCGTCTCCAAGCGTTTGGCTGGCGTCTACGAGAATATCGATCCCCTTTTCGAAGCTAAGACGACTGACACAGACGATCACTTTTTGATCGGCTGGCAACCCCAACTGCTTACGTGCGTCGGCACGACTACTAAGCCGAAAGCGTTCGGTCTCGATTCCATTCGCAACCACCTCCACGCGCTCACGCGGTACGCCCAGGTCTACAATCTTCTCGCCGAGATCAGCGCTTACCGCCAGCACACGGTCGCAGTTGCGCAGCGCCCAGGAAATCATCCGTCGTCGCATGAACGGACGCGCCAGCCAGTTGATGTCGCTACCGCGACAGCTCACCACAACCGGCAATTTGAACGCTTTGCCCAGGAGCGCATTGCCGAATCCGTAGGGGTAGGCGAAGAACCCCAAAATCACGTCCGGCCGGAATGACGCGACAATGCGACGATAGAATCTAAACGTGGATGCAAACAGCGTCCATCCGTGCAGAAATCGCGCCACCTTTGGAATCACCAGATAACGCGGGTAGCTGGTATCGATTCCCTCCAGCGTGTCCCGCGTAGGAATTTCGGCGTACCGGCGATAGGTTGCCAACGGAATGATCGGCGGAAAGTACGGCACCGGCGCAACGGCCTTAACCTCGGCACGGCGGCTTAGCGCGAGAGCCTGTTTAAAGATGTAGATTCCCCGGTTCCCATCCGTCCGGTTGGGAAAAATCCCGGTCGAGACCAATACTCGCATCTCTCTATCTCTTGTTTTGCGACTACTCTTTGTCGGGGGCGTAACCGTAGTAGCTGTAGTCGTAGTAGTAAGGAAGTACTTGCGAGGCGTTGTTCACGACCACGCCCGTGACGTTGGCGCCAGAGTCAAAAAGAATGTTTCGCGACCGTATTACCACCTCGCGCGGGGTTTCGCCGGCACGCACCACCAGCAACACCGACTCGATTACCGGGCACAGGTAAAGTGTGTCGCTGACCGCGAGGACGGGTGCGCTATCTACGATGACGACATCGTAGTAGAACGCGAGCTTGTCAAACACCTCGGTGAGCGTTTCCGATTCGAAAAGTTTGCCCGGTTGTGGAGTTCGTTCGCCGGCGGTAATCACGTGCAAGTTTTCAACCGGCGTTTTCTTGACCACTTCCATCGGGTCACTTTGGTCTTCCAGGGCCTCACGCAAACCGATGGCGCACTCAAGGCCGAACATTTTGTGACCGCGCGGGCGACGAAGGTCAGCGTCGATATAGAGCACCTTCTTGCGCGGAAACTGGGCGACGGTCATCGCTAACCACGACGAAATGGTGCTCTTTCCCTCTCCGCGTTGCGAACTGGTAATCAGGAACGACTTGTAGTGGTCGCCATTCTCTTTGCGCTTGGCATTATGATACAGGCGACGCAGCTCGGTCGAAATTGGCGATTCGCCGTCGTAGTATTCAAAGATGTTCTCGCCGGTCTTCATCGCTGCCCCGTGGTTTGCGAGATGTTCAAGTCGATCATCGCGTTGCGCGAACTCTTACCGTAGTAGTAGAAACCAGCGATTGATGCCCCGGTAATCACCAGGCAGGTGGTAACCCATAGCAGCACGCGCTTGGCACGCCCTTCCGATCCCTTGGGCGCGTCGTCAAAACGCGGAACCGTGCCCAGCACTTTCAAGCCCAAGTGCTTTTCGACTTCTTCAACGGTACGAAACGAGCTGTCCGTGTACTCGGTGAGCAGCAAGGTGCCACCGCCGAGCACCATGCCGAGCATGACAGCGACAACCATGATCTTTATTTTATTTGGATGTACTGGATCGAGCGGCTTGTTGGCGGTTTCCACAACCTCTACGCGTGTTAGTTGCTCTTCCATTCCTTCGCGGCCCTCGACGTTTTCCAGGATGTCACGGTTGCGGTCAACGTCGCCCTGGGCGCGCTCAACTTCGCGAGCGAGTTCCTGCTCGCGTATGCTTAAGACCGGCGAAGAGTTTTTGGATGCGTCGTACTGCGAAAGCCAAGCGTTTAACTGATTAAGCTTGTGCTGTTGCCCTTCAAGATCTGCGGTTTGGAAAAAGTACTCTTGCAAGAACGGATGCACATCTGCGTTGATGCTGGTGTAGTTGGCGCCCACCAAATCGTTCAGGCGACGATTCAAGCTGGTGCGCGCCGGCACCAACGCTTCGGCATTAGGCACGCCCCCCAACAACTCGGTACGCAGTTCGCGTTCGCGCGTGCTTTTTAGTGTTCGCAGTGCCGCCGAAAATTCGTTGTCGTTCCACACCGGCGTACGACTGGGGATGGCGGTGACAAACTCGCTCAGGCGCTGGCGCATCCGACTGAGGGTTTCGTTGGACTTGGAGATCTCCAATTGGATGTCTTGCCGCAGCAACTGCGCCGTTGCCAGGTTTACGTCGGTGATGGGGCCCTGGTCGGTCTTGACCTGCGACAGCTGAAACTGAGTTAGCTCGCGCTTAGCCTGGCGGAGCCGTTCTTCGGCCACGGGCAACTGCTCAAGGGCGATTTCGCGAGCTTTGCGGAAACTATCGCTGGTTTCCTCGTCGCGCCGCTCAATATACAGTTGCGTTATCGCATCGGCAACGAGGTGGCAGGCTTCTGGGTTCGCGTCAGCGTAGACGATATAAAACAATTCGGTCGTTGGTCCCAGTTGAACTGCGATCCGCCCGGAAAGGAAGTTGCGGAGGCGAAGCATCACCAGTTCATCCGTGCTGATGCCGGGGTGCAGTTTTTCACGCTGTCGTTGCGCGGCCACGTGCAACTGGGGGTCGCGGTCCATTCCCAGTTCATGGATCACAGCGTCCAGGAATTGGTTGCTCTTAATAAATGCCTCGGTCTCTTGGGCGACTTGCTTGGCGCGAGCGCCGCGACTGCTGCGGCTAATTCCGAGAATATCGTCAACCGTGGCATCGGTGGAGCCGGTGCTAGCAATCTTTACCAACGACCGGGACTCGTAAATCGGAACCAGATAACGCACGCCCGCTTGCACCACACCCAACGCGATGGCAAGCGGGATAAGCAGGTACCACTTCTTGCGCCACAGCACCCGCACATACTCGCGCAGATTGGCGGCAACGCCTTCCTGGTCGCTGTGGATATGCTCGCTGCCTCTATGTTCCTCTACTCGTCGCATGTTGCTTTAGTTGTCGTTGTTCAACGTTTCCCGCAAAGTGATAATCAGCGCGGTCGTCGTAACCGCCGTGGACACCAGATTAATCAGCACGTTGATGTCGCTCTTGAACAGACGCGTGATTCGTCCCTCTTGCGGAATATGAATCGTATCGCCGGGACGGAGCTTTGGATTCGAAAACGGGTCGCCTTCGTTCAAAAACCGGTTCAAATCCACCGCTACGGTGACGATGGTCCCGTCGTCGCGGGGACGAATAATCTTGATGCGGTTAATCGCCGCCGAACCGCTAGGACCACCGGCAAGCAGTAGGGCGCTAACCAAATCCTGACGCGCCTGAATCCGATACACCCCTGGGTTTACCACCGCGCCAAACACATTCACGCCGAGCGAACCCGTGTAGGTTTCGCCCTGGCTGGGAATCAGCACCGTGTCGCCGGGCTCCATCGTCGGGAGGTCGGCAACGCTGCCGCGCTCAAGAGCGTTTTGAACGTCGACCACGGTAATGGTGCCACCCCTACTCTTATCTTTAATGATTCTGACGTTATTGAGTTCCGCCCCTGGCGCGACTCCGCCCGCTTCGCGAATGGCGTCCCACAGGTTCATTTCGCCACTTAGCGGTATCCGGCCCGGCGAACGAACCTGCCCGGTCATGTAGACCACCTGGCTAACTGCGCGCGTAAGTGACACTTGTATGCGTGTGACACTTGGGTAGTAGTCCTGAAGCGCCTGCAGCAGCTTACCTTGGATTTCCTGGATGGTGAGCCCTTCTACCGCGATATCGCCGATCAGTGGTAGATTAACCGCACCGTTGGCCTGGACAACAAGCTCGCGGTTCAGGTCGGGCCGTTCGGGCACGACCAGAAACACCCGGTCCCCCTCGCCGACTCGATAGGTACTGGTGACAGCGTCGGTCTGTGGCTGCTGCGCAAACACCGGCAGCGGTAACACCATCGTCGTGGTGGTTACCAATAATACCGACGCGATCCAACGTTTTAACATCCCGCCCCCTGGCTAGGCATGAACTGCAGAGACGATTTAGCTCGCTATTGTTAACTAGTCTTTAGCCCGGTGGACTGATACCAGTCCACCGTTCGTTTAAGCCCGTCGTCAAACGACACAGTGGGCTTGTAGCCGAGTTCCTTCTGGATTCTATCGATGCCCGCCATCGAGTGCTTTACATCACCCACGCGCGGTGCTTCGTATTTGGCTTCGTAGTCCACACCCAGATGGTCCCGAATGCGGTCGTACAACTCGTTAAGGGTAAAACGATCACCGCAGGCGCAGTTGAACACGCGCCCGCCATCAAGGTTCGAATCGCACGCCAGTAGGTTACCCGTCACGACATTCTCAATATAAGTAAAGTCGCGTGACTGCTCGCCGTCCCCGTAAATAGTAGCTCCGGTGCCTTCCAACAACTTTCGCGTAAAGATAGGAATGACCGCCGCGTAGTCCGACGTCGGATCCTGGCGCGGCCCGAAAACATTAAAATAACGTAGCGAAACAGTCGGTAAACCGTGCACCGCGCTAAACGCCACCATGTAATGTTCGCCGGCCAGTTTGCTCACCGCGTACTGTGACTTGGGATTAGGCACCATGGTTTCGACTTTGGGTAGTTCTTCGCTGTCGCCATAAATCGACGAAGACGACGCGTACACCACGCGCGACACATCGTGCTTGAGCGCCGCCACCAGCACGTTGACCGTGCCGGAAACATTAACTTCATTGCTCGACACCGGGTCTTCGACGCTTCGCGGGACCGACGCCAGAGCCGCCTGATGAATGACAAAGTCGACGCCTTTGATCGCCTTGGAAACCGCGTCGGCATCGCGCAGATCGCCTTCGACAAACTCGCAGTCGCTGGCAAAACTTGACATGTTGCCGGTGTGCCCGGTGGACAGGTTGTCAAATACGCGTACGCGGTCGCCCCGCTTAACCAATGCTTCCGCGATGTTCGAGCCAATGAATCCGGCGCCGCCGGTGACCAGGTAGGTAGCCATGGTTGCCTCTAGTTATAAACGGACAATCTTGTCCGACTGTTGATTGCTGTACACATTACGCGTATCGACGATCGAACGCGCGTGTTCAAGAACAAAGCCGTAGTCGACGTGCTTGTGTCCCGTAATTACCGCGACGCAGTCCGCCTTTTGTAGTTCTTCCGGAGTCAACTCAACGCCCGGAATCGTTAGCTCGTTGTGCTCGTCGGATGCGACCGTGTCGTGATAAACGACTTCAGCACCCTTGCGCTTGAGCAGTTCGATAATATCCAGCGCTGGCGATTCGCGAATGTCGTCAATGTCGGCCTTATACGATATCCCTAAAATCATTACGCGGGAACCGTTGACGGCCTTTTTGTGATCGTTAAGCGCGTGGGCGACACGATCGATCACGTATTCGGGCATCGCCCCGTTGATTTGTCCGGCGAGCTCAATAAAGCGAGCTTCGAAACCCGCCAGCTTTGCCTTCCACGACAGATAGAACGGGTCGATCGGGATACAATGGCCACCCAGGCCAGGCCCGGGATAGAAGGGCATGAAACCGAACGGCTTGGTGGCTGCTGCAGAGATGACTTCCCACACGTTGATGTCCATCTTGTTACACATCAACGCGATCTCGTTAACCAGCCCGATGTTGACGCTGCGGAACGTGTTCTCCAACAGCTTGACGGTTTCAGCGACCTTAGCGGAACTCACCGGAACGGTGGTTGTCAACGTCGAGCCGTAAAGGGCCGATGCCGCTTCGGTGCACGCGGCAGTGACACCGCCCACCACTTTCGGGATATTCTTGGTGCCGAACTTCTCGTTACCGGGGTCGACGCGTTCGGGCGAAAACGCCAGAAAGAAATCCTTCCCCACGACTTTTCCGGTTTCTTCGAGCATTGGCTGAATAACTTCTTCGGTCGTCCCGGGATACGTCGTGCTCTCCAGAATAATCAGCTGCCCGTCGCGCAGGTACTTTGCGATTTGCTCGACGGCGCTGACAATGTACGAGATGTCCGGGTCGCGCGTCTTGCGCAGCGGTGTGGGCACGCAGATGTTAATGCAGTCGCATTCAGCCAACGCGGAAAAGTCCGTCGTGGCTTCAATCCGTCCCGCTTGCAGCTGCTCTTTCAGCTCGGCCGTAGGCACGTCCTTAATGTAACTGACACCCTTCTTGATCTCGTCGATCTTCCACTCGCTAACGTCGATCCCAACGGTGCTAAAACCCGCCTTGGCAAACTCGACCTGTAGTGGCAAACCGACATAACCAAGCCCTATGATGCCCAGTCGTGCCTCATGATTGCGTATTTTCTCTACTAAAGACATTGTGGTCCTTTCCAGGCGCCCCCAGGGTATACGCCCCCAGGAGGTGCGGCAAGCAGTGATTTGGCCTCTTTTAGGCCTCGATGAGATCCTCGCTGGTGAGGACTTGATTCCGTCCCGAGCGCTTGGCCTGAAACAGGGCCTTGTCGGCGACGTCGATGATTTCGCGAGCGGTCTCTGCGTCGCGTGGGAAGGATGATATGCCCACGCTACACGTGAGCAAACCCGTAGATTTACCGTCAAACTTGTGCCTGGCCACGGCTTCCACGACCCGGTGGGCCACCGTCATGGCTCCGGAGAGGTTGGTCTGCGGCAGAAGAATAGCAAACTCGTCTCCCCCATACTTAAACACCAGGTCAATCTCGCGGCAGGAATCGAGCATGATTTCGGCGATCTCTTTGAGCGCCTGACTGCCACTGAGGTGTCCCAGTCGGTCGTTATACGCCTTTAGCTTGTCCACGTCGAGCATAATGAACGAGAAGGTCTGGCGAAAGCGGCGCGCGCGCTTTATCTCGGTCTCGATTGACGACATCATGTAGCGATAGTTGAAAACAGCCGTGAGCCCGTCGGTAACGGCCTCGTGTTCGAGCTTCTGGTACAGGAGCGCGTTCTCAACCGCGATGGCGGCGTGGTTGGCAATCAGCGTGATAAGCTGGATGTCTTCTTGCGAATAGGAGGTTTCTTCGTCGTCGTCGGCGTGAATGGCAACGAGGAGACCAAACATCGACTTCTTGGCCACCAATGGCGCAGAAATGATGACGCGCTGATTTCCCTCGTCTTCGAGGTAGTGGTTGGTGAGCATTGACAGGTCGAAGGCAAGTTCGGTCCCGCGGGTAAACGATTGTTGTTCTTCGCCTTCCTTGATCATCCACCCGCGCACGGCTGTGGAGTCGGAAAGCTCGGTAATCTTCATTTGCTCGCGGCCCAGGGCTTCGCGCGACTGCGAATATTTAACAAGTTTGCCGTCTTCGAGCTCTAGCAGATAGACCCGCTCCGCCTCCAGGACAGTCAACGAGCAGTCCAGAACTTTACTGATAATCATGCGCTTGTCGTGTCCCGCAATGATCAGGCTGTTGATTTCCGCCAGCGTGGAAAACAACCGATCACGGTACTTTTCGAACTTGTTTGCTACCAACTGGTTAGACACGCGCGCAAACGACCTGTTTTTAAAGCTAAAAATGGGCGGAACCGGCCCCTGGATAACAGCAAATCGTATGCCACTGGCCATGGGCTAAGTCATGAGATTTGAAGCTGTTAGAACGCGAGCCGACACAGCCGCGCGCGGACCCGATCGTGGTGCGCTACGAGCGATCGGCGTCGCGACGATCTTCGGAAGCAAAGCGGCTGGCGTGAGAATCCCGGGCGTCGAGGAAATTGCGTCGAGCTCTGAACAAAGCGAATACCCCGCCTAGTGTAAACAACACAGGCATAACGAGTTTCACCGCGGGGTTCAAGTTGGGATAGTGAGTATCGATCGCTTGAAACGCGCGCACGCCTGCGATGATCAGGGTCAATGCGAGAATGACCTGAATGACGGCGCTGCTGTATAAGGACGCGGCGTACTCCTGGCGACGAACGGAGCCGGCTTTTATCCGCGACCCAAACTTGGAAGACCGTCGAACCTTACGGGGGCGAATCAGCATGATCTCTTCGAATATACCTACTTTGGGATGTCTTCGAAATCGGCGTCTTCAACTTCGTAGGGTGATAAGTCACGGTAATCGGGTTTTTTAACCCGATCGCTGTCGGTTGCATTGACCTTTTGACGGGACTTATCCCGGCGGAAGCGGCGAGCGACGCTACCAAACAGGCGGATGGCTACCAATACGGCCAGAAGTCTGAAAAGTGCTTGTACCATGGTGTCATTCCGGTCGGTGGCCGAGGAGGAATGGTACGCCCGGCAGGATTCGAACCTGCGACCTTTGGCTCCGGAGGCCAACGCTCTATCCAGCTGAGCTACGGGCGCTCTAAGTCGGACTCTTACTGCTCCTCAGTCCACGCGATATCAATTCGTCGGCAAGCGCAAACTCTTGCGCGCCTCCGTCGGTACCGCCCAGCATTCGGACGATCTCCTGACGACGCCCCTCTCCGTCAACACTTGCAACACTCACGAACGTTCGGTGCTGATCGGTGGTTTTAGACACCACCGCGTGGTGGGTTGCCATCGCGGCAATCTGAGGCATGTGGGTGATACAAATTATTTGATAACTGCGGCTTAATTCAAGGAGTTTTTCCCCGAGGGTAACCCCTAAATCCGCGCCGACGCCGGCATCAATCTCATCAAAGATCAAAACCGATCCGGGTTTCCCCGGGGTCGCAATTGACTTTATCGCCAGTGCCATCCGCGAAACTTCACCTGTGGAAGCGATTCGTTCGACCGGACCTTCGGGCGCTCCGGCGTTGGTGCGTACATAGAACCTTACAACGTCGGCGCCCGTTTCATTCACCGCGACCGGCTCGCCGTCCAGGCGAATGGGGCTGGTCGCTTGCACAAGCACGCCGATATCGGTACGAAAGGCGGCACCCGCCATTTGTAGTCGAGAGAGCGAATCCGTCATTGCGCGGTCGAGCTGTGCAGCGGCTTCGCGGCGGGTAGCGCGGAGTGCCTCGGCTTCGCGCTGTAACGATTCCGCAGACTCATCGACTTCCGACTGCAGCCGCTGTCGCTGTCCGCTTTCGTCGTCGATTTGTTCCAAGGCCAGCCGCCACGACGGTGCATGCTCAAGAAATTCACTAACGGTCATTCGATGACGACGCTCGAAAGCAATCAACTCGTCACGCCGCTCGCGCATGGCCTCTACGCTCTCTGGGTCAAACTCCATGCCGTCCAGAAAGCGCCGAATCTCATCGGCGATATCTCGAAGCGTAATTGCTGCCTCGTCCAAACGATCGGCCCACCCATTCAGCGCCTCGATATCACCGGAAACCCGAGTGAGTTCGCTGGCCGCGCTCTGCACGGTTGCAGCGGCAGCGTTGTCATGGTCGCCGTCGGTAATTCCCCATGCGTTGTGCAGGGCTGACGCAATGCGCTCCGCGTTTTCGGCTATCGCAAGCCTGTCGCTTAACTCGTCGAGTTCATTCGCCTCAGGACGCAATTCATCCAGCTCTGCGAGGCGCTGTTGATACAAAGCCTCTTGCGTGCGTGCTTTCTCTAACAGCAGGTCGAAGTCGCGTAGCGTACGGCGGGCGCTTTCGTAGACGGCAAAGGCCTCTGAGTAGGCCCGACGCTCTTCATCATTCCGCGCATACGCGTCGACGTAGTGCACGTGGGTTTCGGGGTCACGCAAACGAAACTGTTCGTGTTGCCCGTGCGGTTCAATCAGCGCCGAACAAACGCGCTGTAGTTCGCGGATGGTCACGGGCTGATCGTTCACAAACGCGTAGCTTCTTCCGTTGCGGCGGATCTCTCGGCGCAAGACGACGCGCGAGCCGGTCGCATTGGGCCAGGCGTTGGCAACCAGGGAACCCGAAAACACGCCTTCCACAAGCGCGTGATCTTCGCCCTCACGAATCGCAGACGTAGATGCTTTCTCGCCCAGAAGTAAATTGACCGCGCTCAGGATGAGCGACTTCCCCGCTCCCGTGGTGCCCGTTAACGCGTTGAAGCCGCGCTTGAACTCCAGCTCGGCGTCTTCGACCACGACCAGATGGCGAATGCGCAGGCGCTCCAGCATAGCTATAACTTTTCGCGGAGGAGTGTGAAAAAGTTGTAGTCGTCGGGGACGGCGAGATAGGTCGGCGTCTCGCTTTCGGTGATGCGTAGCGATTCGCCATCCTGCAACTGGCGTCCCAACTGCCCGTCGGCGGTAATCACGATGTCGGTGTTGCCCGACAACACATTCACGTCGATGGTTTGGGTAGCGTCGACCACGACGGGACGGACACTCATCGTGTGCGGGTTAAGGGGGGTGATGATGCTCACCTGAACGGTCGGGGCAACCACCGGTCCGCCGGCGGATAGCGAATACGCGGTCGAACCCGTCGGCGTTGCCACGATCACACCATCGGAGAAAAACTCCTGCGTTAGTTGCCCGTCCACACGAACCTCTACGTTTACCATCCGCGAAAACCCGGCGCCATGAACAACAAATTCATTCAGAGCGGTTAGACGTTCCCCGCTGGCGTCGCCGGTCATCACCGTGCCGTCGATACGGGTTCGACGTTGAACCGCAAAACGGCCTTGCGCAATTCGTTGGGCGACATTCTCAAGTCGCGACTCGGCCAGAAAGCCCAGGTGACCGCCCTTGAGACCCAGAATCGGCGCATCAAAATCGGCAAATCGGCGCGCGTTGGCCAGGATTGTGCCGTCGCCGCCGATAGCAATAATCAAATCGATATCGTCAGGAATTCCAAACGCAAACGTGGTGTCCGTAACCGCGTGGAGCGGGTCGTCGACAAACACGTCGAATTCGTGTTCGGCCAAAGAACTCAGCAGGTCGGTAAGAATGTCGAGCGCCGGCTCTTTGTCGAGGTTGGCGGTGATGCCAAGGCGACGAAACCTGCGACCGGGTTGCGCTTCCACTATCCGGCTAGCGGACGAATCGCACGCTTGTCGGACAGCACAGCAGCCGCGGTTTCCGCCATGTCTTCGGGAGTAAGGCCAATCTCAGCGAGTAGCTCGCCTTGCGAACCGTGATCAACAAACCGGTCCGGAATACCCATATTGCGGACGCGTGTGGTGTCATATCCCGCCGAGATCAGGTACTCGTTTACGGCCGATCCAAAACCACCCATCAAAGCGTTCTCTTCGACCGTAACTACCACGTTGGCCTTGTTCATAACGTCGTCCATAAGGTCGGTGTCGAGTGGCTTTACGAAACGTGCGTTCACAACGCCGACAGAAAAGCCGCGCTGCTCAAGCAAGTCGGCGGCTTTCATCGCCTCCGGTACCATCGCGCCGACGGCAACAAAAACCACATCGCTCCCCTCGCGCTCCCACTCGCCCTTGCCAATTGGCAACTCGCGCAACTCTTCGTCCATGGGAACGCCCAGGCCTTCACCCCGGGGAAAGCGAAGTGCGATGGGGCCTTCGTTGTACTTGTACGCGGTATACACCATGTGGCGGAGTTCGTTTTCGTCCTTTGGCGACATCACCACAAAGTTCGGGACGGTTCGCAGGTAACTAAGATCGAACACCCCGTGGTGAGTCGGGCCATCGGCGCCAACCAGGCCGCCACGGTCGAGAATGAAACGAACCGGAAGCTTTTGAATGCCGGCATCGTGAATAACCTGGTCGTAGGCACGCTGTAAGAATGTCGAATAGATGGTCACCATTGGAATGATGCCCTGCGTGGCAAGTCCGCAGGCAAAAGTGACGGCGTGCTGTTCGGCGATGCCGACATCGAACATACGGTCGGGAATCTCTTCGCCAAACTTGGTTAGACCGGTGTTGTCCGGCATCGCGGCGGTAATCGCTGTGACCTTTTTGTCCTTCTCCGCGATTTCCTTTACGGTGTTGCCGTAAACGCTGGTGTAAGAGGGATTGCCCTTCTTTGCCGGTATGTCGCCAGGCACCTTATCAAACTTGGTCACGCCGTGCGCGCACAGGGGATCTTTTTCGGTAAAGTCGTAGCCCTTCCCCTTTTGTGTGATCGTGTGGATCAACACCGGACCCTTGAGCGCCTTAACGTGTTCAAGGGTTTCCACCAGAAAGTCAATGTTGTGCCCGTCGATGGGGCCAAAGTAACGAAAACCCAGCTCTTCGAAGATGACGTCCGGGACAACCAACGTCTTGAAACTTTCTTTAACGCGATGGGCAACTTTTTGAGCTTTGCCGCCAAGTTTGGGAATGTGTCCCAACAACTCCCACACGTCGCTTTCGATCTTGTTATACAGCTTACCCGATGTGATCTTGGTGAGATAATGATTCAGCGCCCCGACGTTTTTGGAAATCGACATCTTGTTGTCGTTGAGGATGACGATCAGGTCTTTTTGTAGAATGCCCGCGTTGTTAATGGCTTCGAACGCCATTCCGCCGGTCATCGCCCCGTCCCCAACTACCGCCACCACTTTAAAGTCATCACCGTTGAGGTCACGCGCGGTGGCCATCCCCAGCGCCGCGCTAATTGCGGTGCTTGCGTGTGCCACGCCAAAAGTGTCGTATTCGCTTTCGTCGCGCTTGGGAAAACCGCTGAGTCCCTTGTACTGACGGAGTGTGTCCATGCGATCGCGGCGTCCGGTTAGCACCTTATGCCCGTAGGCCTGATGTCCAACGTCCCAAACCAACTGGTCGCGTGGGGTGTCAAACACGTAATGGAGTGCCAGGGTTAGCTCAACCGTTCCCAAACTTGCGCCCAGGTGGCCGCCGGTTTTTCCGACATTGCCCAGGATGTCATCGCGAACTTCCCTCGCCAACTGAGGAAGTTGATCCAACGGAAGCTTGCGCAGGTCAGAAGGAAATTGAACTGAATCGAGAAGCTTAGACATCCAATGACCCCTTGGGGCTCGAGAGTTACAACAATAACAGAGCTACCGACAACCCGAACATCGTGCCCAGAACAACGTCCAGCGGACCGTATCGGATTGCATCACGTCGCCGCGCCCACTGATCGGTGGGCTTTTGCAACTTGTCCATGATCATCACGATCACTTCTTTGTGTCGATACGCTCGCCGCTTAACGTTCCAAGTATCGACCATAATCAACGCCAGCAAACACACCGCGAATGCAAAGGTTATACTGTCGTATCCGTCCTGGGCGCCGACGGCCAGCGCCAGTGCAGCTACCGCGGCACTGTGCATGTTCGGCGAACCATCCGTTTGGACAAAGCGCTTAAAGTTTACCCGTTTCTCTACAAGCAGAAAAGTAAACACCTTAAGCGTTTGGGCGGCCAGACCGGCCACCACCGCCATCATAAATGGCTTAGATCGAACTAGTTCGAGTAAGTCCGTCCACATGTCCCTGATAATCTACAGATTTATGTGGTTCGGTCTACGAGAAAATCCACAAGTTCGGACAGCGTCCCATCGCCGGAAACCCCTTCCAGCAAATGCTTTGCGCGTTCGGCCCGGGTTCGCGCTTCGTGACGAGCATCCTCGAAGCCTACCACACTGGGGTACGTTAATCGCCCCAGGGCGGCATCTTTTCCGGCGGTTTTTCCCAAAGCCGCGCTTTCTTGCTCCACGTCGAGACAATCATCTATGATTTGAAAAGCGCTTCCCGCGAGGATACCTGCTTCGCGAAGGGCTTCCCGTTGTTTCGGGGTGGCACCGCCCAGGGTTCCGCCGATTTCCAGCGACGCCGCCAGCAGTGCTCCGGTCTTTAGCCGATGGATCCGGTCAACCGATTCCTTGGTTTTGGGGAGGGTATGTGAGGCGAGATCGAGCATCTGCCCCGCGATTAAGGAGTTTGCGCCCGCCGCCCGCGATAGGACGTCTATTGCGGCGAGGGTGCTTCCCTCTTTAACGCCGTAGGATGGGGAAAGTTCAGCCAGAATAGCGTACGGAAGCGTACAAAGCGCGTCACCAACCAGAATCGCTGTAGCCTCGCCGTACTTGCGGTGCGACGTGGGCTGACCTCGACGCAGGTCATCATTGTCCATAGCTGGAAGGTCGTCGTGGACCAAAGAATAGGTGTGCAGGCACTCGACGGCACAAGCGGCGTCAATCGCCACCGCGTCGTCGCTACCGCCCACCGCCCGATAAGCCGCAACACAAAGGGCGGGCCGAAGCCGCTTGCCGCCCGCGAGCAGGCTGTAGAGCATGGCTTCACGCAGTTCGGCGTGATCGGTCGCGTGCGCGTGAACCAGCTCCGGGAGGCGGGCTTCCACGCGCGCCTTAACCTCGACCACTACTGCCGGAATGCTCGGCTCAATCGGTGGACTCGAACTCATCCGTTTCGCCGTTCTCAAGAAGAGTGCGAACCCGTTGTTCTGCTTTATCGAGAATATCTCGACACTGCTTGCCCAACGCGAGACCTGCTTCAAATTTCTCTAAGGACTCCTGAAGAGGTGCATCGCCGGACTCTAGCGACTCGACAATCGCTTCGAGTTTTTCCAGCGACGACTCCAGATCCATTGTAGAATGATCTTCGCTCATGCGGTTTCTTCCACCTCCACCGGAACGTTACCATCGCTAAAAGTGACGTTCATTTTTCTCTGTCGAAGCGCAACGTCTGCAGTTCGCACGACATTTCCGTGCGAGTCGTGGCAGATCGCATATCCTCGCGCCAGGACAGCCTTCGGATTTAGCGCGTTAAGCTTTGACTCGGCGGCCGTCAAACGGTCATTGCCATGGCGCACGCGATCGCTAACGTTTCGACGCAGGCGATCGATTGCGTGGTCGACTTGCATCAAATGGCGATCGATCCGGCCTCGTACCCTTCCCAACGCATAGCTGCTAAGCAACCTATCGATCCGCGCGCGGGTGAGTTGCAGGCGTCCAGAAACGGCACGCGCCAGCCGCACGAGTGTTCGGTCGAATTCGCGTTTCACTTCTGACACGTCGGGTGTTGCTAACTCTGCCGCCATCGTCGGCGTGGCCGCGCGGACGTCGGCGACAAAATCGAGAATCGTGGTATCGGTTTCGTGCCCAACACCACTGACCAATGGCCACGGAAAATCAAAGGCCGCTCGCGCCACAACTTCTTCGTTAAACGCCCACAAGTCTTCCAGGCTGCCGCCGCCGCGTCCCATTAGCACAACATCGATGTCGTCTCTTTCTGCCAGGCGCTCAAGAGCATTGGCAAGTTGCTCGCGTGCGCCGGGTCCCTGGACGGTCACCGGGACCACAAGCACCTCTGCAATTGGCCATCGCCGCCGGAGAGTGCTTAGCATGTCTCGAATTGCCGCGCCGGTCGGCGATGTAACAATGGCGACCTTCTGTGGAAACTCCGGAAGTTCCTGTTTGTGCTTGGCGTCAAACAAACCTTCGGCGCGCAGCCTGGCCACCAACTGCCGAAACGCGACTTCCAGTTTCCCCAGACCCGCCGGTTCGATCGAATCGACGACAAACTGATACTGACCGTACTGCTCATATACGGTCAATCGCCCGCGCAGAATCACTCGCATTCCGTCGTCAATATCGACATCCAGACGACGAACGGTGCTTCGCCAACAAACCGAACGCAACTGCGCGCTCTCATCTTTGAGCGTAAAATACCAGTGCCCGGAAGCGGCGGGCTTAAAGTTAGAGACTTCGCCAACGACGGCTACCTGCGGAAACGAACTTTCGACCAACTCGCGCACTTGCGCGTTCAGATCGCTGACCGAATAGAGTTCCTGCTCCAGCGAGTCCATTAGCTAGCGCGGCGCGCTTTGTAGATTGTTTTGTTGTGCGTAGGCCGAATAGGTGTTCGCCATTAACATGGCGACGGTCATCGGGCCGACTCCGCCGGGAACCGGAGTAATTTGCGCGCATTTGGGTGCAACGTTGTCAAAGTCCACATCGCCCACAATGCGGTAGCCCTTCTTGGCAGCGGGGTCCTCGATTCGGTTGATTCCAACGTCAACAACCACAGCGCCATCCTTCACCATGTCGGCGGTAACAAAGTGCGGCGAACCCAACGCCGCAACGATGATGTCGGCATTGCGGGTCACTTCATCGACATCGCGCGTGCGAGAATGGACGATAGTGACCGTCGCGTCACCGCCGGGGCCCTTGTTGGCCAGCAGCAATGCCATCGGTTTGCCGACGATTACACTTCGTCCCAGTACCACCGCATTTTTACCGGAAGTCTCAACTCCGTTGCGGATTAGCAGTTCGCGGATCCCCGCCGGCGTGCATGGAATAAACCGAGGATTTCCCGACGCCAAATGTCCAAGGTTTTCCGGATGAAAACCGTCGACATCTTTTGTCGGCGCAATAGCCGCGATGCACGCATCGGAGTCGATATGCCGCGGTAACGGAAGCTGTAGCAAAATGCCGTTTACTTCGGGGTCGTCGTTAAAATCTTGTAAGACCGAAAGGACTTCGCCTTCGCTGGCATCCTCGGGAAGAATGACATTGCGAGAAGCGATGCCACATTCCTTGCACGCTTTCGCCTTGGTTTTGACATAAACACGAGAAGCGGGGTCTTCGCCGACGCGGACCAATGCCAACGTTGGTCGTTTGCCTTCTGTAAGCGCTGCAACTCTCGCGGCGGTCTCCTGCTTGATAATTGCAGACAGCGCTTTGCCATCGAGCAGATTCACTAGGACTCCATTTGTTCTTGATAATGATCGATCGATTCTGCGCGACCAGTTCTTTGGTCTACGTCGATGACAACGTAATCGCAGCGCAAGTCATGCTTGGCCACTTCGAATCGAGAGGGCCGCATTGTCAAAAAACGCGACAACACCGCGTCCTTTTTCATGCCAAGCACACCATCATATGCGCCGGTCATCCCCACGTCACACACAAACGCAGTTCCCTGGGGAAAGACCCGCTGGTCGCCGGTTGGCACGTGAGTATGAGTCCCCACAACTGCCGAAACCCGCCCGTCCAAATGCCACGCCATCGCTATTTTCTCGCTGGTGGCTTCGGCATGGACATCGACCAGGATGATGCTTGTGTCCGGACCAAGCTTGTCTAGCTCGCGGTCGACGGCGCGAAACGGGCACGGGAGCGGGTTCATGTACACGCGGCCCTGCACGTTGATCACGGCGACACGCCCACCGGTTCCATTCACCACTCGACTTCCCACCCCAGGAGTCGTGTCAGGATAGTTAGCGGGGCGCACAATATCGTCGCGCGTGTCGAGCAAATCGCCACTGTCGGTTTTATCCCAGACGTGATTGCCGGTCGTAAAAAAATCAACGCCAGCGTCTCTCATTTCTTTGAGACCGTTGGCGTCGAATCCAAAACCACCCGCCGAGTTTTCGGCGTTGGCGATTACCACATCGGGTCGATGCTGTTCACGTATTCTGTCGAGAGCGACGCGCAGCATCCGTCGACCGGGTCTCCCCACCACGTCGCCGATGAATACCAGTTTCACCCTTTACTCCTAGCCCTAACCTGGTTAGGACAAAAAAAATTCCCCACGCTGCGTCGTGTGACCGGGAACCAATGAACCTTTAGGTTCACGTGGATACCCCTACTCACTGATCTGTTGCCACGCTAATGGCGATCATCACAGCCAGATCGGGGCGTTCCCAACGGTAAGGCGTTGGCTCAAAAGTTGCCTTATCATCACGAACACGGTAGGGAATCTTTTCTGGATTATACCGAAACACCCTACCCGACTCAATCGAATTTGCCGTTAGTCGTTCGCGCTCTGCATGGATCCATCAACGATACCAATGAGCTTTTCCGCGCGAGCTTCTACGTCACTCATTTCGTTTGCGGATTGTTTGCGGTGTTGAAACAACTCATCAGCAATGTTGATCGCAGCCATGATCGCAACCTTTTCATTGGCGACCATGTTGGATTCCTCAGAGATTGACCTCATTTTTTCGTCAACGTAGCGCGCGATCTGTTGGACATATTCGCCATCTTCGCTCGCGCGAAGTTTGAACTCTCGACCGTAAATCTGTACAGTTGTGGTTTGCGATTCACTCATGGCAAAACCTAAAGTTGTAGTTCCGAAAACTTCAGCAACACCTTGTCAACTCGTTGCTTCAACTCTTCCCGCTTTATGTCCGGCTCGTGGTTTTCCACTTCCAAACGAAGTGAATCCAACTCTCTTTGCAGGTTGGCGTTGTCCTCGCGGGAGGATTGGAGCGATTGCTCCAGATCGTCCTGACGCGCGATTGCTTCGGCGTAGTTCAACCGGAGGGATTTGAGTTGTTCGGAGAGCGCCACGACGCGCTCTTCCAGCGCGTCCAGCTTGCGAACTGCGGTTTCTGTGCTCATGGCAGGCCTCCTAGGACGAACGCAGGGTTACGTCGAGCTCGGCTTGCAGCTTGCGTACGATGCGGTTAACCACGCCGTCGATTTCGTCATCGGTGAGTGTTTTGTCGTCTGCCCGAAACACCAGCCGAACGCCGTAAGCTGTGTTGTTTCCGATACTTTCACCCCGAAACACATCAAACACTTGAACCGATTCTAGCAACCGCCCAGCGTGCTTGACTAGTGTTTTCTCTACCCGCAGATAGTCGACTCCAACCGGAGCAACCAGAGATAAGTCCCGCTTGGAAGCGGGAAAGTCGGACATGGACTTGAACGTTTGAACCGTATCCTGCTTGGAGAAGATGGTTTCCAGATCGACAATCGCGAACCAAACTGGCTGCTCGAACCCATGTAACTCCGCAAGGCCGCGCGGCACAATGCCGCCTTCGGCCAGGTTTTCGCCGTCAACTTCATAGGTAAAAGCGCCGGTCCGCGGATCAAACGAATACTCGGCGGTCTGCGGATCGATTCCCGCGCACTGAATAAGCACCTCCACCTCTGCCTTAACATCAGAAAGGTCGCTCGTGCGCCTGGCCTCGCGCCAGAACTCCTGCGCGTTGGGCTGCGTAATCATGACAATCAAATGTGTCGGTTCGTTTGGCAGCGCAACACCTTCGGTGGGCAAGAATACTTTTCCGATTGAGAACAACTTTAGCGTGCGTTGACCGTGGACAAAATTGTGGCGAACGACCTGCGCTGCACCGGGCAGAAGGCTGGTTCGCAAGTATTCGTGAAAGGTCGTAAGTGGGTTTTTAACTTTGATCGGTTTGGCTCGAACATCATCCGCCGGCCAGTCGCATAAATCGACCTCCGTACCGTCGGTGAACGAACTGATCATGATGTCGCTGAAGCCGCGGGCCACCAGGTGATCCGAAGTTTGATCACAAAGCTGGTCGAAAGGATCAATTTGCGCAAACGTGGAGGTACGAAACCGCCAGGTCGTGCCAATCCGATCGTAGCCGTAAAGTCGTGCGACTTCTTCAATCAAATCTGCTTCTTCAATAATGTCCGCGCGCCACGAAGGAACCCGCACGACGACGTCTTCGCCGCTGGCTGATACCGTCTCGAACTGCAAGCGTTCAAGTAGTCCTCTTATTTCTGGAACGCCCAAGCCGACACCAATTAGCCTTCGAGTTTTTGCCTTGGTGATGGTAACTCGACGCTCTTTCCATGGAGTTGGGAACTCATCCAGAACCGGACCGGCGGTGCCGCCACAGATTTCGCAGAGGAGTTCCGTCGCGCGGTCCGCGGCCTGACGGCAGATTTCGCGATCGCTTCCCCGCTCGAACCGATAGCTGGCATCGGTGCTTATCGCCATAAGTTTTCGGCCTTCGCGGATAACCCGCGGGTTAAACGCCGCGCACTCCAGAAAAATATCTTTGGTCTGCGTGGTCACCGCGGTGGGGTTACCCCCAATAACCCCCGCCACCGCGACCGGTTCATCGTCGTCGGTAATAAGCAGGTTCTGCGGGGTAAACGTGTATTTCTCCTCGTTCAGCGCGACGAGTGTTTCACCGGCGCGTGCCCTTCGAACGCCAATTCTCCCTTTAAGCCTGGCCTGATCGAAGGCGTGAAGCGGTTGGCCCGACTCCATCATTACATAATTGGTAACATCGACGACGTTGTTAATGCTGTTCACGCCGACCGACTCGAGCGCCCGCTTAAGCCACTGCGGAGAAGGCCCCACGGTAACGCCGCGAACAAGGCGACCCACGTAGCGATAACAATCGTCCGCGTTGTCGATTTCGATGGAGAAGTCCGGCGCGCCAGCGTCAAAGTTCGGCGGAAGCGGACGCTTTAACACCCCGTCATATAGCGCCGCGGTTTCGCGGGCGACGCCAACATGCCCCAGCTGATCTGGACGGTTCGGTGTGATTTCTACGTCCATGATCAAGTCAGCGCCCAGTAGTTCCTTGACAGGAGTACCGACCGGCGAATCTGCTGGCAAAACCATAATGCCGTCCGCTTCGTCAGCCACACCTAGCTCTGCTTCCGAACAAATCATTCCGTGGGAAGTTACCCCGCGCAGCTTGCTCTTCTTAATCTTAAGGCCGTTGGGCAACTTAGCGCCGATGGTTGCTACTGGCACCCGTTGTCCGGCCGCGACGTTGGCGGCTCCACAAACAATTTCCACGGGCTCGCCGCCGGTGGTAACCGTGCAAACTCGCAGCCGGTCGGCGTCGGGGTGTTGAGCCACGGCTTGCACTTCGCCGACGACAACGCGTTCGTCGTCGACTCCATGCGACTCTACCCCCTCCACTTTCAGTCCGAGCATTGTCAAATCGTGCACAAAGCGATCGGCGTCGACGGGTATGTCTACGTATTTTTTCAGCCATGAATAGCTGACCAGCATGGCACAAAAACCCTGTGTTTAAGTGTGATTAAAACTGCGACAGAAAGCGACGGTCGTTGGCCAGGAACTGTCGAATGTCACGAATGCCATGGCGTATCATCGCGACGCGATCGACACCAATCCCAAACGCAAAACCGGTAAATTGATCGGGATCATAGCCAACTGCCCGGAACACGTTCGGATGCACCATGCCCGCGCCCATAATCTCCAGCCATTGGGTTTCGCCGTGTTCGTCGGTGCCAAAAGCGACATCAACGTCGACACTCGGTTCGGTGAACGGAAAGAAGTGTGGTTTGAACCGCGTTTGCGTGTTGGGGCCAAACAATTGCTGTAAGAAAATATGAACTTCGTTGCGCAGGTCGGCTAGCGAAACGTCGGTGTCCACATAAAGACCCTCAACCTGGTGAAACTCGGCCGCATGTGTGGCGTCAATGGTTTCGTTGCGGTACACCCGTCCCGGCGCCATGATCTTTAGCGGCGGCTGGTTTTCCAGCATATAGCGCACCTGTACCGGCGATGTGTGAGTGCGCAAGAGTACGTCGTCGGTTACATAGAATGTATCTTGAAGATCGCGCGAAGGGTGTTCTTCGGGAAAATTGAGCGCCTGGAAGTTATTGTAATCCAGTTCTACGTCCGGACCCTTGGCGAGGCTATAGCCCATCCCGTAAAGGATGCGCTTCATTTCGCGCATGGTTTGGTGGATAACGTGGTGGTGGCCCACCAGGCCGGTTGTCGCGGGCAAGGTGCCGTCCATCGGCGCTTGATACAGTGGGTTCGGAGCGCCAGCGCTTAGCTCGCCCTTGCGGTCGCCGAAGAGCTGCTCAAAGAGTTCCTTCAAGCGATTGGCTTCCTGGCCGAGGCGCTTGCGGTCTTCGGCAGGGGCGTCTTTAATGCCCCGCAGGGCGGCCGTAAGCACACCCTTGCGTCCCATGAACTTTATGCGCGCGGACTCGAGGTCGTCGAGCGAGCCCGCAGCCTCGATACCCGTGCGGATATCGCGCTCTAGCGCGGCAACGTCCATGATGGCGGCTTAGTTTTTGGCTTCGCTGTGTTGCTTGGCCACTTCCGCCAATTTGGCGAAACCGTTTGCATCGTTAACCGCCATCTCGGCGAGCATCTTGCGGTTGATATCGATGTCGGCTTTCTTCAAACCGCTGATAAAACGGCTGTAGGACATGCCGTTCAAACGGGCGGCGGCGTTAATGCGAGCGATCCACAGCTTGCGAAAATCGCGCTTCTTCGTTCGGCGATCACGGTAAGCAAAAACCAATGCTCTTTCGACCGTCTCCCTCGCGGTGCGGTACAAAGCATGACGCCCGCCGCGGTATCCGCGTGCAGCCTTTAGAACCTTCTTGCGCCGCGCACGACTGGCGACGGCATTACGAGAGCGTGGCATCTTTATCCTCCTCGTTGCCCCAAGCAACGGGTTTCGGTGCCGGTAATGGCAAATGTAATTGGTGTTGTGTTAAGCGACGTGTCGGGCTAGTTGCCGATCATACGGCGCACGCGCGGTGCGTCGGCTGCCGACACCAAATCTTGCTGCCGCAGGTTACGCTTACGCTTGCTCGACTTCTTGGTCAGAATGTGGCTTTTAAACGCTTGGCTACGGCGGATCTTACCCGTCCCGGTTTTCCGAAACCGTTTCCTCGCCCCGCGATTGGTTTTCATCTTCGGCATTTTTTCCTTCTTTCGAATCTGGCTTGGGCTGCTTGTTTTGCAGCGGCGCCAGGTACATCACCATGAGACGGCCTTCAAACTTAGGTTCTCTCTCGACGCTTGCCACGTGACCTAAGTCTTCTTGCAGCCGCTCCATAATGCGCTGGCCACGATCGCGGTGATCCAATTCCCGTCCACGAAACTGAACGGTGATCTTCACCTTGTGGTTCTTTTCCAAGAACTCTTCGGCGTGGCGCTTCTTAAACTGATAGTCGTGTTCTTCGGTCTTCGGCCGAAACTTGACTTCTTTGACCTGGACAGTGTGTTGCTTCTTTTTGGATTCGCGTTGTTTCTTGCTTTGTTCGTATTTGAACTTTCCGTAGTCCATGATCTTGCAGACCGGCGGTCGCGCAGTGGGCGAAACTTCAACCAGGTCTAGTTCTTTGGACTCGGCCAACGACAGGGCCTCTTCGGTGGGCATGATACCCAACTGCTCGCCGTCGTCGCCGATCACACGCACCTCGGGAACACGAATCTGTCCGTTACGGCGTGTCCGGGGTTGCCGGGGTTGCCTTGATGTAGCTATAACATCCTCCTAAAAAACAAAAAAACGGGCGCATAGCACCCGTTAAACGACAGACGCACCTCGCAGCGAGGAGACGTCATGCGGTCTGGAAACCAGCCGATCTGTCGCGATGACTGGTGAGGGCGGGTGCCCTGCTTGGGGGCGTCACAAAAGACGCCGACCGAAGTATTTGTCCCAAGCCCGGTTAGGGCTGGATTCATAGACTAATGCTTGATCGACCCTTCGTCAACCAGCTTAGCCACAATTTCTTCAACCGTCGGGGTCCCCAGGTCGTCCCCGCCGTGGGCTCGTACCGCGACCGTACCTGCTGCTTGCTCCTTACCGCCAACAACCAGCATATACGGCACCTTTTGGACCTCGGCTTCCCGAATCTTGTACCCGATTTTCTCGTCGCGGGTATCGACTTCCACGCGCACACGGGCTGCTTTCAATTTGGCGGCTATTTCTTTGGCGTAGTCGTTGAGGTCGCTGGCCACGGGCAGGACAATCGCTTGCACCGGCGCTAACCACGTCGGAAAGGCCCCGACGTAATGCTCGGTGAGAATGCCGGTAAAGCGCTCGACCGATCCAAGTAGCGCGCGGTGGACCATATATACCTGCTTGCGCTCGCCTCCGGGGGCGACATAGGTAATGTCAAACCGACGCGGCAGATTAAAGTCAAACTGGACGGTGCTCAATTGCCACGGGCGCCCAATCGCATCGATGACCTTGATGTCGATCTTGGGTCCGTAAAAAACCGCCTCGCCCTCCATGCGTTTAAACTCCAGCCCTTTGGCCTTTACCGCTTCTTCCAGCGCCGATTCCGCATACTCCCATTCTTCGTCGGACCCAGCGTACTTTTCGGTGTCCTTGGGGTCGCGGGCCGAAAGTTCAATTTCGTACTGCTCGAAACCAAACTTCGCGAGTACGTCGAGCGCGAACTGCAAGCATCCCTCGACTTCCTGGGACAGCTGGTCGGGGGTGCAAAAAATATGGGCGTCATCCTGGGTAAACCCGCGGACGCGCAACAGCCCGTGAAGTGCGCCCGACAATTCGTGGCGATACACCGTACCGAGTTCGGCGAACCGCACCGGGAGTTCGCGGTAACTGTACAGCTTGCGCTTGTAAATTAAGATGTGGCCCGGGCAGTTCATGGGCTTGACCACATACTCCATCTCGTCGACGTCGAGAGTGTACATGTTGTCCCGGTAGTACATCAGGTGACCAGAGGTCTTCCACAGATCCGCCTTGGCAATGTGCGGGGTCACTACCAACTCGTAACCGCGCCGGCGGTTTTCTTCTTTTAGATAAGTCTCCATAACATCGCGGACGGCTGCCCCTTTTGGGTGCCAAAACACCAGCCCGCCGCCGGCTTCATCTTTAATGTCGAACAAATCCAGCGCCTTGCCGAGTTTGCGATGGTCGCGCTTCTCGGCTTCTTCCATTCGATGGATAAACTCGTCGAGATCTTTCTTCTTATAAAAGGCTGTCGCGTAAATGCGCTGGAGCATCGTCTTGTTGGCATCGCCACGCCAATAGGCACCCGCCGACGAGAGCAACT
Source organism: uncultured bacterium (assembly GCA_964588695.1). GTDB lineage: Bacteria > Krumholzibacteriota > Krumholzibacteriia > WVZY01 > JAKEHA01 > CAZPQK01. Next base: position 67,141 of record CAZPQK010000012.1, on the reverse strand, counting down.
TGAACGCCTTGATTTTCTTGGTTTGATTCACGTGCGGGCCTGCACATAAATCAACAAAGTCACCGATGGTGTAAATCGAAACACTGTCGCCGGGGATGTCGTCGATAAGCTCTACCTTGTAGGGCTGCCCCTTATCGGTAAAGTAGGCTTTTGCCTTGTCCTTGGGCCAATCCTCACGGGATATCTCCATCCCGTTTTTGATTAGCTCGTTCATCCGCTTCTCGATCTTCTCCAAGTCGTCCGGCGTAAACGGAGTGTCGACATCAAAGTCGTAGTAGAATCCGTTGTCGATAGGCGGCCCAATCGCAAACTTCGCGTCGGGGAACAAATCCTGAACCGCGTGTGCCATGACGTGAGCGGTAGTGTGCCGCAGCACCCACAACCCGCCATCGTCGCTGTCGCGCAGCAACTTGAGTTCGCCGGCGCCAGATATATCCTGAAACACGTCGCGTAACTGACCGTCGAACTCGACTGCCACCGCTTCGCGCCTCCAACGGTCGCCAAAAGAAGCGACGACCTCGGATACCGAAACCTGGTCGCCTTCGAAGGTCCGCTCGGACCCGTCGGGAAGTTTGATTTGTACCATGATGATCCCGCGGTTCACTGCCGGGCGACGCGGGAAAGCCGCACCGGGCAAAAAAATGGTGGGCGATAGTGGACTCGAACCACTGACCCCTTGCATGTCAAGCAAGTACTCTAACCAGCTGAGCTAATCGCCCACAAAATATTGTGGTAAGCCGCACGGGCTACGTGCAGCGCTTATTTCCGAACCCGTAGGTTACGACGGCGTCCCGGTTGGGTCAAGTCCAAAGCCGTGAACAAGTTAAAAGGGTTGGGGGTTACAAAAAATGGGGAGAGGCACAAAGCCCCTCCCCGTTCTTTCGGGTGGTGCGGTGGTCGTTACGCTTTCTCGTCGTCGATGACTTCGTAGTCGGCATCGGCGACTTCGTCTCCGGCGGGGCCAGCACCGCGATCGGGCTCCGCTCCCGCAGTACCGGTTGCCTGTTGTTCGGCGCCACCCTCGGCGGCCGCGGATTGATACATCCGCTGCGCCACCTCTTGCCACACATTGTTGAGCGCTTCGGTCGTCGACTTAATCTGCTCGATGTTGTCGGTCTTCATCGCGGCTTCGATGTCATCGATGCCCTTCTGCAGTTTGTCGGCGTCACCGTCGGCTAACTTATCTTTGTACTCGTCGAGGTTCTTCTTGGTCTGATACGCCAACGCGTCGGCCTGGTTGCGCGCATCAATCTTATCCTTTTGAACCTGATCCTCTTCACGCATCTTCTCTGCATCGTCGACCATGCGCTGAATTTCTTCGTCGCTAAGGCCGCTCGACGCTTGAATGACAATCTTCTGCTCTTTGCCGGTTGCCTTGTCCTTGGCGGAAACATTCAGAATACCGTCGGCGTCGATGTCGAACGACACTTCGACTTGCGGTACGCCGCGGGGCGCCGGCGGAATCCCAGCCAACTGAAACCGCCCGATCGACTTGTTTCCCACCGCCATATCGCGCTCGCCTTGCAGCACGTGAATGTCCACAGCGGTCTGCTGATCGGCAGCCGTCGAAAAGATCTCACTTTTCTTGGTTGGGATCGTCGTGTTTCGGTCGATCAGTTTGGTCATGACACCGCCAAGGGTTTCGATGCCCAGAGACAATGGTGTCACATCAAGTAGCAGTACGTCGCGAACATCGCCACCCAGCACACCGCCTTGAATGGCGGCGCCAACTGCCACAACTTCGTCCGGGTTGATACCCTTATGCGGCTCCTTCGCAAACAATTGCTTTACCGTTTCCTGCACCATGGGAATCCGGGTCGATCCCCCGACGAGAATGACTTCGTCAATGTCGCTGGCGGAGAGTTTTGCGTCGGCCATCGCCTTTTTGCACGGGTCGACGGTACGCTTGACCAGATCTTCAACCAACTCTTCGAACTTTGCTCGAGTAAGTTTCAGGTTCAAGTGCTTGGGGCCGCTCTGGTCCGCGGTGATAAACGGCAGGTTGATTTCGGTTTGCATGGCCGTCGAGAGTTCGCATTTGGCGCGCTCAGCGGCCTCTTTCAAGCGTTGCAAGGCAATGTTGTCCTGACGCAAGTCAATGCCCTGCTCCTTTTTGAACTGCTCGATCAGGTATTCCATGAGCTTCTGGTCGAAGTCGTCACCACCCAGTCGCGTGTCGCCATTGGTGGCTTTTACTTCAAAAACACCTTCACCGATTTCGAGAATCGAAACGTCAAACGTACCGCCACCAAGGTCATAGACGACGATAGTCTGCTCGGTTTTCTTGTCGAGGCCGTAGGCCAGCGAAGCGGCGGTGGGCTCGTTGATGATCCGCTTGACATTCAAGCCCGCAATCTTGCCGGCATCCTTGGTCGCTTGCCGTTGGCCGTCGCTAAAGTACGCGGGCACGGTAATCACCGCGTCGGTTACTTTCTCGCCCAGGTATGCTTCGGCAGCTTCTTTCAGGTAGCCCAAAACCATCGCAGAAATCTCCGGCGCGGCGTAATCCTTGCCGTCAACTTCGATAAGCACTTCGCCGTTGCTGCCACCTTTAATCTTGAAGGGCAGCGTGGCCTGCTCGTCTTTGACATTGTTGTACTGCTGCCCGATGAATCGCTTTACCGAGTACAGCGTGCGCTCCGGGTTAGTGATCGCCTGGCGCTTTGCCAGCTGCCCCACCAAACGCTCATTGTCGTTGGCGAAGGCCACGATAGACGGGGTCGTTCGCCCGCCATCCGGGTTCGGAATCACCTTCGGTTCGCCACCTTCAATGACGGCGATACACGAGTTGGTGGTTCCCAGGTCAATTCCAATTGTCTTTCCCATTACGGCTCCATTCGTGAATGATCGATGATTAGAAATCTCTGGTGTGGCTATAACAAGCCATGTGCCAACGACCACCGGGTCGTTATCACGTTGATAATACAGAAGTTAGGATTTGTTGGAAAACTGCGACGCGAACCCACCTGCCATAATGGCAGTATGCCCTGCCACACAAGGTGCGGAGATTGGCAGGCCCGGGCTCGAAACGGGATACGCGCCATCGCCACCGCCTGGGCCACAGATCAAAAGGAAAGTAGACGGTTGACACACCTCGGGGTTGGGGCTACGTTGAAGTTACATAAGCCCACGTAGGAAGCTGTTGCCCTATAACCTACTCGACCTTTTTGGTTCCCTGACACCTTTCCAAAAAGGACCCCTGACACTCTTACGTGGGCTTTCTCTATGCCGGCCCGAGCCCTCTACTAATCGACCTGGAACGAAACTCGCTACATCATGTAAAATAAGGCTATGAGCGACCGATTCCGCAGAATTCTTGTACTCTTGTGCATCTTCGGGCTGGTTTGCACCCACGTTGTGCCCGCTTTTGCGCTTTGTGCATGTGATCATCGAGTCGGCGATCAACAGTGCTGCACGAAAACCCCGCCCGAAGTGGTTGAACCTCCGTCGTGCTGCGAAAGTAAACCGGCCGAGCGATCGGACGAATGCGGCATGGCTGCGACGTCGGACGGCGACCTTGCGCTTCAACCAACGCCTTGCAAGCAAAACTTGCAATCGACCGAGATCTCGGCCGCGGTGTTAATCAAGACGGCAGACCCTGTCTCTCCAGTTGTTCCGTGTGCGAATTTGGCTGCGATTGAACGAACCAAAGTTGCATACGCTGCATCGGTATATGATGCGCAGCGGGCACCCCCCGTTAATAACCGCCCCCTCTACCTCTTGAATCTCGTCCTTCTGGTTTAGATCACCACACATTTCCAGTTCCCAGTAAAAGTGATCCGCAAACGTTGTTTGTGAACGCGCACCTGTGCGTGTAACCAGAGGAGAGATTATGCGAGTCCTACTCGTTCTGATCGGCCTGATCGTCGTTTCGTCGACGAGCGCCGAGACATCCGACATATCCAAGTATCCCCTGAGTATTTGCTTGGTTTCCGGCGAGCGCATCGGCTCGCACGGCACGCCCGTCATCCTAACCACAAACGGTCGTGAGATACGGCTTTGCTGCGAGTCGTGTCTCCCGGATTTCGAACGCGACGAATCGGCATTTCTGGCCGCGCTTGATTCGGCCATCGTAGCCCGCCAGGGGGCAGGCTATCCACTTGCCACCTGTATGGTCAGCGGAAAGCGGTTGGGTAGCATGGGCGATCCCATGAACGCGATCGTGGGCAACCGCCTGGTAAAGCTGTGCTGCTCTTCGTGCGAACCCGAGCTTGCGCAGAATCCGACGGCGGCGGTCGTCGCGCTCGACGCCGCCGTTATTGCCGTCCAAACGGCACACTACCCTGCCGACGCCTGTCCCATTTCTGGAGAAGCGCTTGGGAGCATGGGAACGCCTTTCGACTATGTGTTCGCGGGAAAGCTTGTCCGGTTTTGCTGCAACGGATGCTTGGACTCCTTTAATGCGAACCCCGTCGCGGCACTGGAGCGGGTTTACCAAACGCTTCCCTCCGGTTCGCCGGCCGAGTCGCGTTAGAAAGGGAAACCATGCGTAGTCCTACAATGAAGGCCGCAGTGGCTGGCGTGTTTGGCGCTATCGGTTTCCTTGGCCTGGCAGTTGCGAGCCCGGCGCCGGTAGCGGCAGAAACGCCGACGTTGCAAGAACTAGTGGATCGGCTTCACAGTCAATCGCACGCGTTGGTCGCGGCGGACGAACGCGCGGAAGCGGCGCGCCAGGAGGCTAATCGCGTCGGCGCGTTTCCCAACCCAATCGTTTCTTACGGATACTTTGTGGATCCAATTGAAACCAGGCTGGGCGCGCAGCGCCATAAGGTGGGTCTGGTTCAGACTATTCCGATCGCAAAGCTAGGTTTGCAGGCATCCCGTGCAGATATGCTCGCCGATGCGTTAACCCACGACCGAGACAGGTCCTACTGGGAGCTTCGTCGCGATCTCGTTACAACGTGGGGCCAATACTATGTGGTCGGTCAGGCAATCGAAATTATTGGTGAAAACCTTCGTTTACTGCGAGCGGTCGAAGACGTCGCGTTGACTTCTTACGCGGAAGGCTATGGACAACAATCTCACGTGTTGCAGCTGCAGATCGAGGTGGCCAGACTAGAGGACCGGGTTGCGCATTGGCAGGATCAGCGCGAACCCGTTGCCGCACAGATAAACGCGCTGCTCGGGCAATCGCTCGCTACCCCAATCGCCATGCCGTCGACGCTGACGTATCCCGAGCTAGACCTTACAGTTATTGCGCTGCAGAAGCTTGTCGATACTCGGAATCCGCGCCTCCAATCGGCCCGGTCTCGCGAGACCGCGGCTGAGCAGACGGTTCGATTGGCTCGGCGTGCCGCGATTCCAAATCTAACGGTTGGTGCCGAGTACATTTTTGTAGATCCGTACGAGTTTTCATCGACAGCGGACAACGGTCGCGACGCCGTGGTGGCAATGGCTTCACTAAATATCCCCCTCTTTTTTGGAGGCCTTCGAGCCCAAAAACGACAGGCGGAAGCAATGGCGCGGTCCGCAACACGTGCAACCATCGACATGCGAGCCCACCTCGATGCGCAGTTGACGGCCGCAATCGCGCGTTGGCGCGACGCGCTTCGGCAGCACAACTTATACCGACGGGTGTTAGCGCCCCGCGCGCTCCAGAGCTACGAAGTTGCTCGTGAAGGCTATCGGGGCGGAATCGCCACGTTTCAAGACGTTATCGATGCTCAACAAAGCTATCTGACCGTGAGCCTGGAGGTGGCCTCGTCGCGAGCTACGGTTTTGGCATCGTTAGCGACGCTCGAGACGTTGGTGGCTACAAACCTTCTATTTCCTGACTCGGAGGTCAAACCATGAGCCGGCGCATAAGAACCGGACTGACCGCTGCACTGGTGCTGGCGAGCGTTGTGGTCGGCGTGCTGGTTGGATACAACCTAAGAGGACGGGGCGACAACGACCTCAAACACATTACGCACCAGGACGCAACAACATGGACATGCTCCATGCACCCGCAGATCCAGCTCCCTGAGCCGGGGCAATGTCCTATTTGCGGTATGGACTTGATTCCGCTTACCAACGACCCCGACAGCGACGCCGCGTTTGCTGGCGTGCGTTTGTCGCCCGCCGCGCAACAGCTCGCAGAGGTTGCAACCCAAAAGGTGCGCCGAGTAGTACCACAAAAGCAGATTCACTTGGTGGGCACGCTACAACCGGACGAAGGCAAGCTTCGCGAGATAACCGCGCGAGTGGCCGGTCGAATCGAACGACTCCACGCCAATACGACCGGTCAATCAATTGACAGGGGGCAACCACTTTTCGACCTGTATAGTCCTGCGCTTGTATCCAATCAACAAGAGCTGCATCAAGCCAAAGCCACGTTCGAATCGGTTCGCTCCGATGGAAGCAAGCGTAATCAGCAATCGGCGTTACGAACCCTGCAAGCCTCCAGAGCGCGGCTGCTGTCCTGGGGGCTCACTAATACGCAGATTGAACATATCGAAAGCTTGGGCGAAGTAAACGAATCGTTAACGATTCTATCCCCCGTAACAGGAATCGTTGTAGAGCGACACGTTAGCGATGGCGCTTACATTAAGGAGGGCCAGCGTATCCACACGCTCGCCGACCTTTCACAGCTGTGGTTGCAGCTTGACGCGTACGAAAGCGATCTTGCCGCCATTACCGCCGGGCAAAACGTCTCCTTCACGATCGAGTCGTTTCCGGGACAAGAATTCTCCGGGACTGTGGAGTTCGTCGAGCCGGTGCTAACTCTGTCCACACGAACCGTTCGGGTGCGAGTTACGGTTCCTAACCCAGACGGCAAACTCCGCCCGGGCATGTACGCCCGGGCTCGTATTCAGATGGCGTCAGGCGACGACGCCCGTTCCGCGTTGGTGATTCCGGCGACTGCGCCCTTAAGAACCGGCAAACGTGCGATCGTATACATGCCGGTTCCAGAAATGCCGGGCGCGTACGTTAGTCGCGAAGTGACGCTCGGCCCGGTTACCGACGGCGGGATCGTAGTTGTCGACGGCCTAAAGGAAGGCGACACGATAGTCACCAGCGGGGCGTTCAAGATAGACAGTGCCCTCCAAATCCTTGGAAAGCCAAGCATGATGAATCCCGCGGATCCGCCTGCGGACAAGCGCGAGGTGCACTCAAGCAATCCCGCCGTGGAGATCTCCGTCGCGCAAGACATCCCGGCCGGTTTTGTTGGTCGTTTGAATGACGTGTATCAACGCTACTTCGACACTGGTTCCGCGCTCAGCCAGGACGACCACCCGTCCGCGCGCAATCATGCCAACGCAATACTCGCCGCATTGGTTTTGCCCGACCCTCATTCCCTCAGCCAGACCCGACGTCGCGGATGGAACGAGCGGCGAATCGAAATCGGGAGCGCGGCCAAGGCGCTTGTTGGGTCCGACGATATTGCTTCCGCCCGCTTAGCGTTCTTTGACCTATCGCAAGCGCTTGCCGAACTTGTCGAAGCGTTTGGGGCGAGTGGTGATTTTCCAATCTACCGTTACCACTGCCCGATGGCGCGCGACAACGCCGGCGCCGACTGGCTTCAGTCTACCGTTGGTGTCGAAAACCCATACTACGGTTCTCGAATGTTCCGTTGTGGCTCGCGAACCGGCGTGCTGATTTCCGGCCCCACCCACCAGCACGACGAGAGGTAACCATGTCCACCGACCGTCCAAATGGACTGCTCGAACGCGTCATTTACTTTTGCATTCAGCGCAAAGTTGTCGTCGGGATCCTGGTCTTGCTTGCCGTGGTTGGCGGTGTCACTACCGCGCCATTCGACTGGGATGTGGATGGCATTCCGCGCGACCCCGTCCCGGTGGATGCTATTCCAGATATTGGGGAAAACCAACAGATCGTGTTTACCAGTTGGTCCGGTCGGTCGCCGCAGGACGTCGAAGACCAAATCACCTATCCGCTCACGGTTTCGTTGCTGGGAATCCCTGGCGTTAAAACAGTGCGCAGTTTTTCGATGTTTGGCTTTTCCACAATCTACGTGATCTTCCAGGAGGACGTTGAGTTCTATTGGTCGCGAACCCGCATTCTGGAGAAACTCGCTAGTCTGCCGGCAAACACACTTCCAGTGGGTGTCGAGCCCACACTCGGTCCGGACGCAACAGCCCTCGGCCAGGTCTATTGGTACACCATCGAGGGCCGCGATTCGGAGGGAAATCCCACCGGAGGGTGGGACCTCCACGAACTCCGAAGCGTTCAGGATTGGTATGTGCGCTACGGTTTAACGTCTGTGCCTGGCGTTAGTGAAGTAGCGTCGATCGGCGGCTTTGTCCAAGAGTACCAAGTCGATGTGAATCCCGACGCGCTACTCGCCTATGGTGTGTCGCTTGCCGACGTTCACCGCGCGGTAAGTATGTCGAACATAGACGTCGGTGCTCGTACCATTGAACTTAACCGCGTCGAGTACGTTATTCGCGGTGTCGGTTTGATCCGTAGCGTCGACGACATTGCCTCCGCCGTCATCACGGCAAAAAACGGAACGCCAGTATTGGTTCGTCATGTCGCCGACGTAAACCTCGGCCCGGCGGTGCGACGGGGCGTGCTGGACAAAGACGGTGCGGAAGTCGTTGGCGGAGTGGTGGTCGTCCGGTTTGGCGACAACCCCATGGCTGCGATCCAGGCCGTGAAAGCCCGCATTGCCGAACTATCGCTGGGACTGCCCAGCAAACCACTTCCCGACGGCCGGGTAAGTCAGCTTACGATTGTACCGTTCTATGACCGAACCGAGTTGATAGATGAGACCTTGGGCACGCTGCGCACCGCGCTTAGCGAAGAGATACTTGTCACGATAATAGTCGTCCTGGTGATGGTTATGCATTTGGCGAGTTCACTCCTCATCGCCGGGTTGTTACCACTTGCGATACTTATGTGCTTTATCGCCATGAAACTATTTGGCGTCGATGCCAACGTCGTGGCGCTATCCGGCATTGCCATCGCAATCGGCACCATGGTGGACATGGGAATCGTGGTTAGCGAGAACATCTATAAGCATGTTCAGAAGGCGCCCGGACGTCGCGCGACACCGCCGTTGGTATTTGCCGCAACACGTGAGGTAAGCGGTGCTGTCGTCACCGCTGTGGCGACAACGGTGGTCAGCTTTCTTCCGGTATTTGCAATGACCGGCGCCGAAGGTAAACTATTTCAGCCACTCGCATTCACCAAAACGCTCGCACTATTAGCTTCAATCGTAGTGGCGTTGTTTGTGCTACCCGCCGCTGCGCAAGTGCTGTTTCGCGGACGCACGGAAGGCCGCAAGGCGGTGCTCCCGTACGTGCTTCTTCTTGCGGGTTTCGGATTGACGTTTAAAAACGTACTTTTGGGCGTCGCTCTGGTTGTACTGGCGGTGGCACAATTGCTATCTGCTTCACGCTCTGCGTCGGTGTCGAGCATGGTCCAACGTTACGGCAACTGGGCAGTGGTTCTAATCTCCTTGATCTACCTGGCAAGCTCATGGATGCCGCTTGGCATCGATGCGCGAATTTTGGGGAATGTCGTTTTTGTCGGACTCCTGCTGGGTGGTGTACTGGGACTGCTTTTGCTTTTTCAAAAACACTACTCGATATTGCTGGCGTGGTGTTTGATTCATAAACGGCTCTTTTTGGCCATTCCGTTGGTTTCGCTCGCCTTCGGCGCTATCATTTGGTTTGGGTTTAGCTTTGTGTTTGGATTTCTGCCACAACGGACCCTGGAAAGCCGCCCGTTGGCAGCGATAAGCGCAACGTTTCCCGGGCTCGGCAGAGAGTTCATGCCCTCGCTGGATGAAGGTGCGTTTTTGTTTATGCCGACAACCATGCCGCACGCATCCATCGGCGAGGCTTATGACGTGTTGCGTAAACAAGACATCGCGATTTCTTCCCTCCCCGAGGTCAAGCGCGCCGTCGGCAAGATTGGCCGCACCGAATCGCCGCTTGATCCCGCGCCAATCTCGATGATCGAAACCATTATCAACTATCACTCGGAGTTTCTTTTGGACAACTCCGGGAAACGCGCCCGTTTTCGCTTTAACCCCGGCGCGAACGACCTGTTTCGCCGTCCCGATGGCACGCCAGCCCTCGCGCCCGACGGCAAACCGTATCTTGTATCCGGAACCTTCGAGCGAGACGACGACGGAGCCCTAATCGCCGACGCCAACGGACGTCCTTTCCGGCTTTGGCGCCCGGCCCTCACCGACGATCTCAACAGCGGACGAAGGCCGTGGCCCGGCATCCAGGGGCCCGATGATATTTGGGCGGAAATCACTCGAGTTGCTTCGGTTCCGGGAACCACCGGTGCACCAAAGCTCCAACCCATCGCCGCGCGAATCGTCATGCTGCAAAGCGGAATGAGAGCTCCAATGGGCATCAAGGTAAAGGGGCCCGACCTGGCGACCATTGAAGCCTTTGGAATGGAATTGGAGCGCCTGCTTAAGCAAGTACCGGGAGTTCGCCCGGCAGCGGTAATCGCGGACCGAATAGTGGGGAAACCGTACCTTGAGATTCATATCGACCGCGATGCGATTGCACGCCACGGTGTCAACGTTCAGCAGGTTCAAGATGTAATCGAGACTGCTGTCGGCGGCAAGGCGGCAACCAAAACCGTTCAAGGCCGCGAACGCTACAGCGTCAGGGTGCGCTACCAGCGAGAACTTCGCGATTCACCCGAGGCCATCGCGCGAATCCTGGTGGCGACGCCCTCCGGCGCACAGGTGCCGTTAGGACAGCTCGCCGAAATCAAGTACCAGCGCGGCCCTCAGGTTATCAAAAGCGAGGATACGTTTCTGGTAGGGTACGTTGTTTTTGATCGCGAAGATGATATCGCCGAAGTCGACATTGTCGAGCGCGCGTCAGCATTCTTGCAGAATCACATAGATAGTGGGCACCTTACGGTTCCGACCGGCGTGAGCTACCAGTTTACCGGAAGCTATGAAAACCAAGTGCGGGCGCAAAAACGCTTGAGCGTTATCGTCCCCGTGGCGTTAGCGATTATCTTTTTAATCTTGTACTTGCAGTTTAGTTCGCTTGCGGTCAGCGCAATGGTGTTTTCCGGCGTGGCACTCGCCTGGACTGGTGGGTTTATTCTAATCTGGCTGTACGGTCAACCCTGGTTTTTGGGCGCCGAACCGTTCGGAGTGCCGCTACGCGAGTTGTTTCAGATTGCGCCGGTTAACCTCAGCGTCGCGGTTTGGGTGGGATTTCTCGCGCTGTTTGGAATCGCAACCGACAACGGCGTAATCGTGGCAACCTATCTTCAACAGTCATTCCGCGACCAGCAGCCCCAAACCGCGGAAGAGCTGCGGTCGGTGTGCCTTACCGCTGGTTTACGTCGCGTGCGACCGTGCGTGATGACGACGGCGACGACATTACTGGCATTGTTGCCGGTTCTCACCTCCACTGGACGAGGAGCCGACATTATGGTTCCTATGGCCATCCCATCGTTTGGCGGGATGCTGTTTGTGTTGATCTCCACGCTTATGGTGCCCGTTCTGTTTTCTGCGAAAGCTGAACTATCGCTTCCAAGCGACGAGCATATCGCCCGCGACCGGAGTTCGTCATGAGTGCTCACACGAGTAGCTGGACATGTCCCATGCACCCCGAAGTCATCCGAGACCAACCGGGAAGTTGTCCGATTTGTGGTATGGCGTTGGAACCCAAAGAAGCCTCGCTTGATGTCGCCGACGATGGCGAACTGCGAGAGATGACCACGCGATGGCGGGTTTGCGCCCCGCTTGCCGCAGTGGTTTTTCTTATCGCGATGAGCGACATGATTCCGGGGCGACCACTCGTCGGGTTTTTGAAACCCGACACGCGAAAGTTTATGGAACTCGCGCTGTCGCTTCCTGTGTGCACATGGGGCGCCTGGCCGTTCTATCAAAGAGCTGTCCTATCTGTGCGAAACTTTCGCTTTAACATGTTCACACTGATTGGATTGGGCGTTGCGGTCGCATTCGGGTACAGCGTCGTTTCCATTATTTTCCCGGGTATCTTTCCCGAGTCCATGCGGGACCATATGGGGTCAACTCCGGTCTACTTTGAGGCAGCCGCAGTGATTACTGCCCTGGTCATCTTGGGGCAGGTGCTAGAACTTCGGGCCCGCGCGCATACCGGGTCAGCGGTGCGTGCGCTACTGGAACTGTCCCCCAAAGACGCGCGGAGGATCGATGAAACAGGCGAAGAAACAAACATCCCGGTAGAACACATAAAAGTTGGCGACCACGTGCGAATTCGGCCAGGGGAGAAGCTTCCCGTCGACGGAATCGTAATTAGCGGAAGCAGCTTCGTCGAAGAAAGTTTGGTGACGGGTGAGTCCGCCCCCGTACAAAAACACCCCAGGGATCCGGTCATAGGCGCCACAATTAACGGTTCGGGAACTTTGGTAATCGAAGCAACTCGAATCGGATCCGAAACGTTGCTTTCTCAGATCATTGCTATGGTGAACCAGGCTCAGCGGACCAAGGCTCCCATTCAACGGATGGCCGACATGGTATCTGCCTATTTTGTACCCGCTGTACTGCTATGTTCAGCATTAACGTTTTTAGCGTGGTGGCGATTTGGCCCTGACCCCGCTCTTTCCTTTGCGTTGTTGAATGCGATTGCCGTTCTTATCATCGCTTGCCCCTGTGCTCTTGGCTTGGCTACACCAATGTCAGTTATGGTTGCTAGCGGTTTGGGTGCGCGGAACGGCGTATTGTTTCGCGATGCCACTGCGATTGAGACCTTGCACAAAGTTGACACACTGGTGCTTGATAAAACCGGAACGTTGACCGAAGGCAAACCCCGACTGATAGAGACACTCGCGTTGAACTCCTTTAGTGATGACGAAGTCATTCGCATTGCTGCCTCGCTCGAAGGCGGGAGCGAGCATCCGCTGGCCCACGCAATTACACAAGCTGCGGAAAGTCGCGGCCTTGGTCTTCATCGCCTGGAGGCGTTCGAAGCAGTTTCGGGTAAGGGGATTCGCGGCGAGGTTGACGGTGCAACTGTCTACGTTGGTAACCTGGCTTTGATGAATGAGGTAGGTATATCCGACGTCAGCCGCCACTCGCAGTTCGTAGAAAAATATCAACACTCCGGGAGTACGGCTATTTTTGTTGCCCACAACCAGCAACTAGCTGGGCTTCTTTTTGTAACCGACCCCGTTAAAGCATCAAGCGCCGCCGCCATCAAGGCCTTTGTCGACGCGGGGGTCGATGTGGTCATGCTTACGGGAGATAACACACGCACCGCGCACGCCGTGGCCCGCCAGCTTTCTATTTCGACCGTGTTTGCCGATGTACTCCCCGATGGCAAGACCAGCAAGATTCGCGAACTAAAAGCAAACGGGAAGGTGGTGGCAATGGTTGGAGACGGGGTTAACGATGCCCCAGCGCTTGCGCTAGCCCACGTCGGGGTAGCGATGGGTAGCGGCACAGATGTGGCAATACAGAGTGCCAGCGTTACCTTGCTTGGTGGCGACCTGCCGGCGCTTCAAAGGGCCTATCTGCTTAGCCAAAAAGCGATGGAGAACATCCATCAGAATCTGTTCTTTGCTTTTGCCTATAACATTATAGGCGTTCCGATCGCGGCCGGAGTGCTGTACCCATACTTCGGAACGCTCATGAGCCCCATGCTCGCAGCCGCGGCAATGAGTTTTAGCTCGGTGTCGGTTATCGTAAATTCCCTACGCTTGCGCCGCCTTGCGCTATAGGCGAGCGCTTTCGCGTCGTAGCCATTCCGATAACGTCTGGTGAGTGTTTCGCGCCGGGTCGTCCAAAACCCACTCAAGCGCGCGCTCCAGCCACTCGCCAAGTTCGGGGCCTGGGGGCAAGCCTGTGATTTGCACCACGTCGTCACCGTCAATCGCCAGGTCCTCTCGCGATAGCGCAGACGCACGTTCGGTTTCTTCTTGGATGCGTCGTCGCAACCGATCGAGATTGTGAACCTCGTCGGTTAGGTTTCGCGACTTGCAGTCAGCCTCACGCAGCAGGAACAAATCAACCAGGTGACCAGTGCCCACGCGGCGCATGAACCGGCGGACTGTACTGTCATTCCACTCGTCCTGATAGTTGAACATGTGATGCGTCACCAATCGTTCACACGCTTTGGCGAAACTGGTCGGATATCTCAACCGTGCCATTACCGCTCGGGTGTGCTTGGCGCTAGCAAACTCGTGTCCGTAAAACACCACGCGCTCGCCACGAGCGTCGTCGACGGTAGTCCTGGCATCAACCTTACCGGTGTCGTGAAGTAACGCCGCCCAGCGAACCAGCAAGTTGTTTATCGGTGCCGCGTCGCAGCTTTTTAGCGAGTGCCAGAACACGTCGTCCGGGTGGTACTGGTTCTGTTCGACACCGGCGCAACGATCCAACTCGGGTAGCCAGTATGCCAAGCCTTTGCGCAGCTGCAAAAACGAGAACGCCGTACTCGGATTTCTCGCCTGCGTAAGCAACTTGTCGATTTCGTCGCGGACACGCTCCGCCGACAACACCTCCAACCCGGCTATACCGTCGCGCAAATGGATCTCAGTAGTATCGTCCCAACGCAGGTCGAACCGCGCCGCAAACCGGACGCCGCGCAGGATTCGCAGCGGGTCCTGCTCGAACGTTCTCGGAAAAACCTCCCGCAAAATGCCGGCGCTTAAGTCAGCCCTTCCATTCGTAGGGTCGACGACGGTGTGATCCCCGAGGTTTAATGCCATCGCGTTAATCGTAAAATCGCGACGACGCAGATCGTCTTCTATAGAGATGCTCGGATCCCAGGTGACGTTAAAATCGGTATGTCGCGGACCGACTGAGGTTTCGGTTCGCGGCAACGCAATATCGACGGTTTGTCCCGACCCTTGCGGCGAGAACTTAAACACCCCGAAGGATTTTCCGACGAAGTGAACCACGCCGAACTGCGCCAGAATGGCTTCTAACTCTGTTGGAGCTATACCGCGAACGACGTAGTCACGGTCGGGAGATGCTGGCAGTCCTAACATGGCGTCGCGTACCGCGCCGCCGACTTCGTACAGTTCCCCACGGTCGAGCAGTGCGTCTTGCCAGGAAACGTTCATGTCACTCTTCCGACGAGAATTTCACCGGGTGACGTAGCCAGAGGAAAAAACCCACCAGCGCAGTTAGATAGGTTCCGGCGATCAAGTACCCAATCGAAAACCCGACCGCCTGAGCCTGCACCAGCCCAATCACCGAAAAGAAGTAGATTGCCGTTGCTTCGCGCGTGCCTAGTCCGGAGACCGAAATCGGAATTAGCTCGACCAGCGTAATGATCGGCATGATTAGAAACGTGTAGTACCAGGGCACCGGAATGTTCAGCACCAGACACACGTAATGACCCAGGCCGAACACCAGAACCCAGTAGACAAGGGTCAACAATCCGGTAATCGCATTGTGACGAAACGAGCGTCCGTAGGTAGAAAGCGCGTCATAAAAGTCGTGAAAGCTCAGCGAAAACTTGTCGTGGTATTTTTCCGGCACAATAATGCTAAACAATGGCTTGACCACCGCGCGCACCAGGGAGCGATTGAACACGAAATACAGCCCCGCGCCGGCCGCAAGCAATGACGCCACAAAAACCCACTGCGAAGGAATCTCGGTGTATCGTTGCGAAAACACCAGAACGGTGACGACCCCTGCAACCAGGATCATCACCAGATCCCAAAGCCGATCAATAAACACGGTCAGAAACGCGACGCCGAACGAAGCGCCGGTGTCCCGGCGAACATAGATGGCCCGTACCGCATCACCAACCTTGCCAGGCGTCACCGACGCAACAAAGTACGCGATCACCCAAACCACAATACTTCGGCCAAGCGAATATTTAATCCCGACAGAGTTGAGCAGGTACTGCCACCGCAGCCCCCGCACGATGATAATTGCCGCAAGCAATACCGGCAGCCAAACGAGCAACGCTGTGTCTGCCGTACGAAACACATCAACGATCCGATCGAAACCGGTGTTGAACACAATAAACGCGAACAGCGCCAGGCCGAGCAGCGGGAGTAAAACTGAAACAATCTGTCGCATGGGAAGCGGGTAATTCCTAGCTTTTGGGATGCGGGGTCGCGCCTTGCGGCGGAGCACTCCGATAGGTTACCATTATAACCGATTGGCCCACCAAAAGTTGCGCTTTTCCGCAGGAGTTACAATGCCGGATGCCGCGAACGTCGACGTCTCTCGCCTCTCATACGTTGCGATCACCATTAGTGTTTTGCTAATCGGCGCAATGCTCGAACTTATCCGCCGCGGCAAGCTCCGTGAGGAGTACGCGCTGGTGTGGATGGGCGCGGCGCTGGTGAGTTTATTCTTTTCTGTGTTTCGCAGCGCGTTCGATTCCCTCGCGACGTTTCTCGGGATTGCCTATGGTCCCTCATTGTTGATTCTGCTAGTCGTCTTCGGCGGAATTCCGTTGGCCGTACACTTCTCGATTGTCATTTCCCGACTGACGGCCGAAAACAAGCGTCTGGCTCAGGAGGTCGCACTTCTAAGCGCGCGCGTCAACGACAGCAACAGCGACGAGTAGCTAATTCGCGATGCCCCATCTCCGCTGGAATTACCCCCACACCCGACGCCACGACGCACTGGCCATTGTCCCTGCTTTCAACGAAGCTGAGGCTATTGCCGGAACCGTACGCGATCTGCTTGAAAATGCCGACGGCGTCGACGTTCTGGTAGTCGACGATCACTCGGACGACGACACCTCGGCGTGCGCCCGAGCGGCGGGCGCGACCGTCGTGCGTCTGCCTATGAACCTTGGTATTGGTGGCGCTGTGCAAACGGGATTCCGGCTTGCAGAGCGGGCCGGCTACGAGTTCGCGTTTCAGTTTGATGGCGACGGACAGCATCCTGCCAACGCGGTTAAAGATTTGATTGCTCCATTGCGCGCCGGCGAAGCGGACGCGGTAATCGGAAGCCGCTTTATCGAAAACGAGGGGTATCAAAGCGAAGCTATTCGCCGCGTCGCGATTCGTGGGTTTGAGCGTTTAAGCTTTCTTGCCAGCGGCGTACACATTACCGACACGACTTCTGGATTCCGTGCGTACAACCGGCGAACGATCGCCTTTCTGGCCGAACACTATCCAAGCGACTACCCGGAAGTCGAAGCCATTACCCTTCTGGCGCGTAGCGGCTACCGCATCCGCGAGATCCCAGTCGTCATGCGGGAACGGCAGGGTGGCGAATCGTCGATTACCTGGGCGCGGTCGGTTTACTACCTTTTTAAGGTGTCTCTGGCGTCGTTGATGGCGCGGATCAAGCGTCGCGTCGGCACAGCTCCGCTTCCAGAGTGAGCCTTAAAACCCTCCTAGGGCCTGAACTGTTCCAGAATCGCGGCGTCTACCCAGTAGATGTCTTCCGAACTCGTGTAGAAAAAGAATCGACCGTCTGCGGTTACGAACGGACACAACTCATGACCGCTGGTGTTGATTTCGTCACCCAGACTAATCGCCGCACCCCACGTTCCGTCGCCTTCGCGAAAGCTAATGTAAAGATCTCCGCGCCCAAGTCCGGAACGGCGCGTGGAACCAAAAACGAGATATGACTCGTCGGGCGCGACAAACGCATCTGCTTCGTAGGCGCCGGTGTTTGCTCTACCGGGCAAGCGCGTTAGAGCAGTGTATCCATTGTCGTGGGGGTCTGCGTGGTAGATGTCAAAGTTACCGGAATTGTCGGTGTTGTTTACGTTCGAAGCAAAGTATAGACGGCCCTTTGTTGAAAACGAAATGTAGTACTCATCTGCCGCAGAGTTAATCGGACTTCCGACGTTTACTGGGTCGCTCCAACCCGATTGTTGGCGTTCGACATACCATATGTCATAGTCTTTCGGTGGCCCGACGAGCGCATCCATCGGTCGATCGGAAATAAAGAACAAACGCTGTTCGTCGGGAGAAAGAAACGGATCTCCAAAGGTGTATCTTTCGTGACTAATCACCACGGTTTCGTTGGTCCACGCTTCGCCCGTCCATCGAACCGTTCGAATTTCCGCGCGGTCGCCAACGTTTACACCAAAAAAGAATTCTCTCCCGTTTGCCGACCATACCGATCCGTACTCGTACAGCCCTGGCCGGGAAATAACACCGGGAGCAAACACTTCGGGGGTAAGGCCTGGCGCAGACTGTCCTAGATAGGTCGGGCCTTCATAGCTCCGACCGCAACCTGCAGACCCCAGAATACACAGCGTGGCAATTACAAGAAATCTCACGGAACATTTCCTTTTCTTAAAACTCCTGCAAGGGCGCCTCATTTTGCGGATCGTGCTATAATTAACACCTACGACTATCGCTGGCCACCACCACTTAGCAAACCTTCGTTCTCGAAAGGCTCACATGCTGACTCGTCATCAAAGTATCCAGTTCGTGCGACTTATGCTGCTGTGCGGAGTGTTTCTGATGAGCGCGGCGCCGTCATGGTCGCAATCTATCAGCTATATTAGCTTCGAAGATGAGATCGGTTCGGGGCTGCAATCCCGACAAATCAGGGCCCGACTAAGCGACAGTCAACACGGTGGCATTACCGTTCGCATCGAAAGCGCCGACACCAATCTCGCGTTTGTAACCGACGACGACCTCACGCCTGGTAGCGAGTTCATTGATATTTTCGTCCCCAATGGGTCCACCGACGCCACCTTTTACATCCAGGCGCTCGAAGATACCACCGGTGTGGTAACTATCACCGCGTCGGCGCCGGGGTTCCCCGACGGCGTTGACGACACCGATATCGTCACGCCCTGGCTTCGCTTCTCGGCAATCCTAAACACGATTGACGTTCCCGATCCCGATAACAACTTTCGCGTTGACGTTGGGCTGCCCAACTCCAATCAAACCGGGTTAAGCACATTACAGAAAGTGCGGGTTGGGGGCCCCGGCCTGACCGCTACGGTAAGCCACACCAATCCCGCCGCTGCTGAGTTGATTACGACGGCGCTAACCGGCCAGGTCGTGAGTGTTGCCATTGCGCCCGGCGAGAGCACATCCCCTACCAGCGTTGCCAACGGCGGTGTGGCTATTAATGGAATTGCTGCGGGTTCCACTCAGGTTACGGCGTCAATACCTGGGTTTTCCGTCGTGAGTTCAATTCCCTACACGGTAAATATTAACGCCGCGTCGATTTCGTTTACCAACCTTCCCGAAGATGTCGGCGCCGGGTTGCAGGTTGCCAGCCGACGCGCGCGCCTCAACGGCAACGATCACGGCGGAGTTATTGTCACGATTGTTTCAGCAGACAGCGCTTTGGCGCTCGTTTCACCCGGCCGCTACGACGCCGGCTCGGCCACACTCGACATCTTTGTGCCCAACGGCCAAACCGACGCCGTGTTCTACGTCCAGGGCCTTGAAGACACCACCGGTACGGTAACGTTGTCGGCAAGCTCGCCCGGATTTGATCCCGCCATCAGTAGTGTGACCGTGATGACGCCGTACTTTCGCGTTAGCAACCTTTCCAACAACATCGACACACTCGACCCCGACGACCCGTTCACCTTAACCGTTGGCCTACCAAGCGGGACATTTACCGTTATCAACCCGGTGCAACAGGCGCGGGGTGGTGGTCCGGGTATCGATTTTATAGCCACGAGTTCGAATGGTGCGGTGGGTTTATTAACGACCACAGTCGAAACCAACGATTCCGTACTTGTGACCGTTCTGCCCGGTGAATCTGCGACTGAACCCACCGTCACTAGCGGTGGCGTCGCGTTCTCACCGGTGGCAGCGGGTACTACGCAAGTCACCGCAACGCGTCCGGGGTTCCTTCCAGTCTCTAACGCGTTCGTCGATGTCGTTGTTACCGAACCGGGTATTACCTTCACCGGTGCCAGTGGCGTGGGGATAGGCGCGGGATTGCAAAACGTGTTTGCCTACGATGCGGTGCTTAGTGCCGCACAGCACGGCGGGGTTACCGTACACCTTGAAGTGGCCGACACAAACCTCGCTCTGATCTCGGGCAACCCTGCTGTGGTCGGCGGTAAGTTTATCGACGTGTTCGTCCCCAACGGATCGACGGATGCCGAGTTTTGGTTGCAAGGAAAAGAAGATACGACCGGCGTTATTTTGGTCACCGCCACAGCGCCGGGCTTTTCGGTGGGCATGTTCGAAGAGGATCTTATCCAGCCGTCCGTTCGAATTCATACCGACCTGGCCGGATCTATCGATACCATCGATCCTCCAGATGAGTTTCGAGTTCGGGTTGGAACCGCCAACGCCGCGAACTTCTTTTCGCAGGATGTGCGCGCAGGGGCGCCGCCACTACCGATTACCCTCTCGGTTGACGCACCATCCGTTGGCACATTGCTAACCCTGGCCGATACCGGAGACGTGTTGGACGTTTTCATAAGTAGCGGTGAATCGTTTAGCGCGAGCACAGTGGCCACCGGCGGCATCGCATTTGATGGATTGTCGGTGGGGTCTACCAATGTCTTTGCTTCTTCTCCGGGATACATCTCGCAGCCACAGGCAACAAGAACGGTGACGGTCAATGCGCCAACAATATCACTCTCCAACGTGGGAAGAATCGGGGCGGGTCTACAAGAGGGGGCTTACAACGCGACACTAAGCGCATCGGCACACGGTGGCGTCACGGTTCGCATCGAAAGCGACAGCCCGGGTGTTGCGCTCATTGCCCCTGATGGGGCCACCGGTGGCAGCACCTTTATCGACGTGTTTGTTGCCAATGGCAGCACCCAGGCTCCGTTCTATGTCCAGGGTATTGATGGTGCTGTGAGTGGATTCAACGTTGTCGCAACCGCACCTGGGTTTGTGACCTCGGTCGATAGCGCCGAGATTGTTCAACCCGGTGTAGAGATTCGTGGCCTGAACTCCAGCCGCGATGTTGTCGATCCCCCGGACGACTTTTACGCCCGCGTCGGCTTGCCGAACAACGATAACTCAACCGTGCAATTGCTGCAGGAACGCCGAGCCGGTGCGCCAGCGCTGATCGTGGAATTTGTAAGTTCGAACGGCGTAGTTGGCGAGTTCACCACCACCGGCGGCGATAACGACACCATATCGCTGCCCATTCCTTCGGGCGAAGACAATACCCCCACTTCAATTGCTACTGGCGGACTTGGATTTGTTGGGCTGTCGTCCGGGCAAACGTTGGTCACTTCGACCATCCCGGGGTTTATTCTTACTGGCGACGGCCAGGTGAACGTCGACGTCAGCAATCAGAACATTTTCCTTAACGGCCTGACCGCGCGTTTGGGTAGCGGGCTGCAATCGTCCGCCGCTT
This sequence comes from uncultured bacterium, assembly GCA_964588695.1. Lineage (GTDB taxonomy): Bacteria > Krumholzibacteriota > Krumholzibacteriia > WVZY01 > JAKEHA01 > CAZPQK01. The sequence continues at coordinate 45,996 of CAZPQK010000012.1, read as the reverse complement.
CGGCGGAACTGGGCGAGCCCAATCACGGAGGAACGACGGTCACCATCGCTGTCGACGATCCATCCTTCGCACTGATCTCCACAAACGCACTGGTGACGGGCGGCTCGTCGGTGAACATTCCGCTCGCGAACGGAGAAACCGAGGCCCTGTTTTATTTGCAGGCGCTTGACTCGACGGATGTAAGTGTATCGGTCACCGCGACTGCTGCCAGTTTTGCATCGGCACAACAAGACGTTGATATTGTCGCGGCGGGCGTTGAGATTTTTGCCCTGGCCGACACAGTCGATGCGACCGCGGCAGACGATGAGTTTGTGGTTAGAATTGGCGCCGTGAACGCCGATAGCAGCGGTATCGTCGAGGGCCAGGGCCTTCGGGGCGGCAACGGCGCCCGAACGCTTACGGTCGATAGCTCGGATCCGTCTCTGGCGTCAATCGTCCTTGGCAACCAGATCGGCCCTTCACAGAACTTTACGATCAACGAAGCACAGTTCGAAACCCCACTGACGGTTGGTAGCGGTGGTTACGCGCTCTCGCCGTGGAACAACGGTACCCTCACGGTAAGCGCGACAGTCCCCGGTGTGACTACTACCGCGAACGGTGCCCGCTTGGTGACGATTGTCGGCGGAACCGCCACCGCCACCGACGCACTACCCAAAGTGCTTGCCCTACAGCAAAACGTTCCCAATCCATTTAACCCGACGACGACGATAACCTACTCGCTTCCCCGCGCCGGTCAGGTGACGCTTTCCGTCTACGACGTGGCCGGCCGCCGGATCGCAACGCTTGTCGACTCGGTCCAGCCGGCGGGAACCACAAGTGTGGGCTGGTCGGGACGCAACCACTCGGGGCAGCCCGTAGCCAGCGGCGTGTACTTCTACCGTCTGGTCACCGAGGATCGCGCGCTGACCCGCAAAATGTTGCTTCTGAAGTAAACGACCCGGGACTCGCGACGGGGACGACTGATCGGCCTATCCAAGCGAAAGTTTGGGGTTGAAGAGTTATCCCCAACACCCTTATAATACTCTAATCGTAGCCCAACTAAGGCTACAATTGGAGTGTTCAAATGACCGAAAAAACGAATAGCAAGGTCACGATCAAGATTCCCCGGCCGCTGTACGCCAAGATTCAGCAGCTCACCGAGGGCTCTGGTTTCAACTCGCCTACGGATTTCATCGTGTACGTCTTACGCGACGTCATCAGCGAGTCAACCGGCGACGATCGCGAGCACTTCTCGCCCGAGGAACTTCAACAGTTAAAGCAGAAGCTGAAGAACCTCGGTTACCTGTAATAATTCCAATACGTTATAGATCTCATCTCTTTGGAGGCATCAATATCATGATCGCTCCTCACGGCGGCAAGCTTATCTCGCGAATGGTCACAGGCGCCGACGCCGACGCACTTCGCACCCGTGCCGGTGACATGCCGGTAATAGAACTCAACAACCGCGAAAGCTCCGATGTGCTCCTGATCGCCAATGGCGCCATGAGCCCGCTGGAGGGATTCATGACCTCTGCACAATACCGGGGAACGCTGGACTCCATGCACCTTCCCACCGGTGAGGTCTGGTCACTTCCGGTTACGTTGTCGCTAAAGACCGCCGAGCTGCAAGGGATGAGCGCCCCGTTTACCGCTGCGCTTAAGTCCGACAAGGGTGTCACCCTGGGTATTATCGATGTCGAAGACGTTTACACCGTCGACCACGCCGACGAAGCCCAGAAGGCGCTAGGTACCACCGACGACGCCCACCCCGGCGTCCAGTACTTGGGCACCATTTCCAATGTATACGCCGGCGGCAAAATTACGATTTGCGATCTGCCGTCGCAGGCGCCGTTCGAAGCTCACCACAAGTCCCCTGCCGAAACTCGCGCCATGTTTGAGTCAAAAGGTTGGGGCTCGGTCTGCGCGTTTCAAACCCGTAACCCCATCCACCGCGCACACGAATACCTTTTGAAGTGTGCGCTTGAAATTGTCGATGGGTTGCTGGTGCATCCCATTATGGGCGAGACCAAGTCCGACGACGTTCCCGCCGCCGTGCGTTGGGAGTGCTATGAGACGCTGCTTAACGGCTACTTCAACCCCGAGCGCACCGCGTTGACGACGTTTCCCGCAGCGATGCGCTACGCCGGTCCCAAAGAGGCGATCTTTCACGCGATCCTGCGGCAAAACTACGGCTGTACCCATTTCATTGTCGGTCGGGACCATGCCGGCGTGGGTAACTATTACGGCACGTACGACGCGCAGGAAATCTTCGACACGTTCAAATCTGGCGAGATTGCAATTACGCCGCTTAAGTTTGAGCATGCCTTTTACTCGCACAAGGCAAAAGGTATGGCCAGCGACAAAACCGCGCCGCCGAAGGATGGCGACGAACGTGTTTTCTTGAGCGGCACTAAGGTGCGCGAAATGCTTACCGAAGGCAAAGACCTTCCAGAAGAGTTCACCCGCCGCGAAGTGTCGGACATTCTGCAAAAGGCCTACCGGTCTTAGAGTCGGCTCGTTAACGCGATGAAGAAGAAGCTTTGTGTCATTGGTCTCGATTGCGTCACCCCGGAGTTGTACTTCGATGCGTGGCGCGACGAGATGCCCAACCTGTGTCGTCTGCTCGATGGCGGCATTCAGGCCAACATGGTGTCGACCATCCCGGCAATCACGGTGCCAGCCTGGATGGCGATGATGACATCACAGGATCCCGGTCAACTGGGGATTTACGGGTTCCGCAACCGCGCGTCCAATGGCTACGACGATCTCTTCACCGTCAACAGCACGTATGTAACTGCCAAAACGGTATGGAACCATCTCTCGCGAAATCGTTTGCGCAGCATTGTTATGGGGGTCCCGCTTACGTTCCCGGTGAAGCCGCTTAACGGCGTTCTGGTTGCGAGTTTCTTAACGCCGGACAAATCGGCGGAGTACACCTGGCCCGCCGACATAAAGCACCGGTTGGATGATCTTGCTGGCGGTGACTACGTTATCGATGTGCGCGACTTTCGTAACGACAACAAGGACGAAACCCTCGCGCAGATTCAGCGTATGACCGCGGCGCGCTTCAATGCGTTTCGCGGCCTGTTGCAACAGGAAGAGTGGGACTTCGCGATGATGGTGGAGATGGGGCCGGATCGACTGCATCACGCCTTCTGGCGCTACCACGACAAAACCCATCGACTGTATGAACCCGGCAACAAGTACGAAAATGTAATTCACGACTACTACTTGCAAATGGACCAGGAGATCGGCCGTACGTTGGCTGTGCTTCCCGATGACGCATCGGTAATTGTGGTGTCCGACCATGGTGCCAAACCGATGCATGGCGTTGTTTGCATTAACGAGTGGCTAATCGACCGTGGGCTTTTGAAACTTAAAGCCTATCCCGACAAGCCTACCCGGCTGACTACCGACATGATCGACTGGTCCGGAACCAAAGTGTGGGGCGACGGTGGATACTACGCGCGCATCTTTATAAATGTCGAAGGCCGCGAGCCCAACGGCATTGTTCCCCAGGCAGAGCTGCCCGCGTTTAAAGCCGAGTTAAAGGCGATGCTTGAAGGTATCACCGACGACCAGGGCAAGAACATCGGCACCCGGGCGTTTGTTCCCGAAGAGATTTATCGCGAAACCAACAACACGCCGCCTGACTTTGTGGTGTACCTGGGTGACCTGGATTGGCGAAGCGGCGGCGATGTCGGCGTCGGCAAGCTTCATCTGTTCGAAAACAACACCGGTCCCGACGACGCCAACCACGCGCAAGAAGGTGTCTTTGTTTGGCATGGCCGGGGCAAGCCGGCGCACCTGCCCGACGACAAAATTTCAATCTACGATATTGCTCCGTCGATACTGGATTACTTTGGCATCGACAAACCCGCCGCGATGATCGGCAACGTTATTTAGCTCCTTATCCTGTTACTTAATCGAACCTTTTTGGAGGAATCATGCATAAAGGATTTACATTGTGGTTTACCGGACTTCCCTCTTCGGGCAAGTCGACGCTTGCTCGCGAAGTCGAAGACATCCTGCTCGAGCGTGGAGTGAACGTCGAAGTTCTCGACGGCGACGAAGTTCGCGAAAACCTTAGCAAGGGCCTGGGCTTTAGCAAAGAAGATCGCGACACCAACATTCGCCGCATCGGCTATGTGTGCAAGCTACTCTCGCGGAATGGCGCGGTGGCGATTTCTGCTGCGATTTCGCCGTACAAGTCGATTCGCGACGAAGTCCGCGGGACCATCGAAAACTTTGTCGAATGCTACGTGCGTACGCCGCTGGAAGTTGCTGAAGCGCGCGACGTCAAGGGGCTCTACAAGAAGGCCCGCGCCGGCGAAATCAAAGAGTTCACCGGTGTTTCCGATCCATACGAAGAGCCGGATAAGGCCGAAATCGTTATCGATAGTGACAAGGAATCGGTGGACGAAAGCACAGCAAAGATCATTCGCACGCTCGAAATGATGGAGTTTATTCCGGAAGTTGCCGGTAAAGCCGCGTATTCGGCCGACGATGACGCCGAAATCAAGAAGCGGTTGGAAGATCTGGGCTACATTTAGTAGTCCGGCCCGTCCCGGCGGGTATCGACAGTCTGGCTAGTTAGGAACACAATGGCCTTAAAGTGGTATCAACAAGCAAAAGGTCGCGCGTGCGTGATCGGTCTTGATGGCGTGCCGTGCAGCATGGTGCGCAAGTTCGTCGACGCTGGCGTCATGCCCAATCTGGGCAGGATTGTCGGCGAAGGAACCTTGCGCGATATGACGGTGTCGCTTCCCGAAATCTCGTCGGTTAGCTGGTCGACATTCATGACCGGTAAGAACCCGGGCGAGCACGGGATTTTTGGTTTCACCGATTTGCATGAGGGTACGTACAAGACCAGCTTTCCCAGTTTTCGTGAACTCAAATGTCCGACGATCTGGGACACGATGGGCGAAGCCAAGATGCGCAGTGTGGTAATCAACCAGCCAGCGACCTATCCGGCGCGTCCCATACACGGCGCGCTGGTGAGCGGTTTTGTCGCGATCCATCTGGACAAGTCGATCTTTCCGGCCAAGTACCTGCGGACCGCAAAGGACCTGGGCTACGAAATCGACCTGGACGCGGGCGAAGTTCGCGACGATCCGGAAAAGCTCTTTGCCAAGCTAAGCAGCCAGTTGGAAGGCCGCAAAAAGTTAATGGATGCGCTGTGGGACGAAGAAAAGTGGAATCTGATGCAGGTGGTCGTGACCGGCACCGATCGCCTTCACCACTTTTTGATGGACGCTTACGAGGATGAATCGCACCCTCAGCACGAAGCGTTCCTTAATTATTATCGCGAAGTCGACGCGTTTATCGGTCACGTGGTGGAGCGTTTTGACAAAGAAGACGACCGCGACAATCTGTTCTTGCTGTCAGACCACGGGTTTTGCCAAACGCACAACGAGGTCTACATAAATACGGTGCTAACCCAACACGGGTTTTTGAAGATGCAGTCGCCTGACGCCCGCGACCTTATGGAGATCTCCGAACAGAGCACTGCGTTTGCGTTGGATCCCGCGCGTATTTACATCCACGAGCGTGGCCGCTTTCCGCGGGGATCGGTGGCTGAGGCCGACGTGCCAAGGGTCAAAGACGAGATCCGCGCCGTTTTTAACAAGCTTGAGCACAATGGCCAGAAAGTCATTCGGCACATTTTTGACGGCGACGATGTGTATTCCGGTCCGCATGCAAACAGGGGCCCGGACCTCTTGTTGGTTCCCCACAATGGTTTCGACCTGAAGGGGCGCCTTGGTTCGGACGTTCCGGTCGGCGATCGTCGCCTGCAGGGAATGCATACGTGGGATGACGCATTCTTTGTGACGCGTCGCAGGGACCTGGTTCCGGATAACGAAAGCTTTACTCTGGTGGATATCCCTGGAAAGATTCTTAAGAGTCTTAATGTTTCGTAGTACCCCATCTTTGCCGGACATGATCCGGAAGTCCCCGCGCTGGCAGCGGGTCGCCTGCGGTGTCTTTGTCGCGGGCGTCGTCGCGTTTAACGTTCACGACGCTCACGCTTACATCGGCCCGGGTGCGGGCTTCGCGCTGATTAGTTCGTTTCTCACCGTTTTTATTGCGTTCTTCACCGCGTTCTTTGCGATCATAACGTTCCCCGTTCGCGCGTTAATCAAAACCATGCGGCGGCGCAGCATTATTGGTAAAGCCAAGGTCAAGAAGGTCGTCGTGTTGGGCCTGGACGGATTGGAACCGACTATCTGCGAACGAATGATGGACGAAGGCCAGCTTCCTAACATGAAGCGCCTAATGGAACAGGGCACCTACAAGCGATTAGGAACGTCGACGCCGGCTCTGTCCCCCGTCGCCTGGTCGACGTTTGCCACTGGCGTCGATAGTTCACGACATGCCATCTACGACTTCCTGGACCGCGACAAACGAACCTATCTGCCGACGTTGAGTTCCAGCGAAGTTTACGGCGGACAGAAGTTCATAAAGATTGGACCGTTCCGTATTCCGCGCGGTAAAGGCGGAGTACGCATGCTACGCAAGGCCAGATCGTTCTGGAAGATTCTCAGCGACTACGGTGTGTTCTGTAGCGTACTGCGGGTGCCGATCACCTTTCCGGTAGAAAAGGTGAACGGCGTAATGGTGGCAGGCATGTGTGTGCCCGATCTTCGCGGCACTCAGGGGTCGTTTACCTACTTTACCAGCGAACCCGAGGCCGACAAAATTGGCGGCCTTATCATTAAGGTAACGCAGTCGGACGGCTGGATGGAAACCGCTGTTCCCGGCCCGGTGAACCCGCTCGATGGAAAAACGCTGGAGATTCCCATGAAGCTCCGCGCTCACATCGACACGGGCGAGATGGAAATGCAGCTTGCGGGTGAGTCCTATCGGCTACGGCTGAACGAGTACACCGACTGGATCCGGTTGACGTTTAAGGCGGCGATGGGAATTAAACTTCGGGGTATTGTTAAGTTTCGCGTCACGCGACTGGACGGAACCTTCGGCTTGTACATGACGCCGATCCACATCGACCCGGACAAACCGGCAATGCCGTTCACCTACCCCGCCTTCTTTTCTAATTATCTTTCCAAACTGATGGGACCGTTTGCGACACTCGGCCTGGCCGAGGACACCTGGGCAATGAACGAACGCGTCCTGGACGAGCGCGGTTGGCTGGACCAGGCTTATGCCTTCCACGAAGAGCGCAAGAAGATGTGGTTCCACTCGCTCAAGAAACTCCGAGACGGGATGCAGGTATGTGTGTTCGACTTATCGGATCGGTTGCAGCACATGTTTTTTCGCTATCTCGACGAAGACCACCCTGCCAACGCGGGCAAGGACACCGAAGAGTTTAAGGATACGATCTATCAGATGTATCGCGACATGGATGAGTTGGTGGGCGATACCATGAAGTACGTCGACAAAGACACCGCCCTGTTCGTGATCTCCGACCACGGGTTTAAGACCTTTAAGCGCGGGATCAATCTAAACACCTGGCTTAAGGACCAGGGACTTCTGGTGCTCAAAGACGACGCGCCCGTTCACGGCGGCGAGTATCTAAACGCCGTCGACTGGACCAAAACCAAGGCGTATTCGATTGGTCTCGGCGGAATTTTCATAAACCGTAAGGGTCGCGAACGTCTGGGCTTTGTCGAGGAAGCCGAATTTCAGCAGCTAAAACAGCAAATCAGCGACGGGCTGATGCAGGTGATGGACGGCAACACCAAAATCATGAATCGCATGATCGATGTGCAGCAAACCATGATCGGCCCCTACAACGGCGAAGGCCCCGACCTTATCCCCGGCTTTGCCGAAGGCTATCGCGTGTCCTGGGACTGCGCGAAGGGCACCGTGACGAGAGAGCTGTTCGAAGACAACACGAAATCTTGGAGTGGCGACCATTGCATGGACCCGGATATTGTGCCGGGCATTTTGTACACCAATATGCCGGTTTCCGACGAGTCGCCAAGACTGATGGACATCGGTCCAACCGTGCTGCACCTGTTTGGCGTGGATGTTCCGCCGCACATGCTAGGAAAGAGTATCGTGTCGTGATGAGAGTCGCTGTGAATAGCTTCCTTCGCGTGGTCGTGGTCGCCTCGGTCATCACTTTATTGGCGGCCGTGGCGAGTCCAGGGAGCGTCGCGCAGGCCAAATCAGACCGGTCGATGGTGGTATTGGGCATTGATGGCATGGACCCGCAACTCCTCCAGAAGTTCGTTAACAAAGGTAAGATGCCACACTTTGCTAAGCTGATGTCTGAAGGTGCATTTATGCCCCTGGAGACCAGCGTACCCCCGCAAAGCCCGGTCGCCTGGTCAAACTTCATTACCGGGATGAACCCCGGTGGCCACGGCATCTACGACTTCATTCATCGCGATCCTAATACCTACCTGCCCGAGTTCTCCACCGCAGAGGTGGGCGAGCCGTCTAAGACACTGTCGATTGGCGAGTGGATACTTCCCCTTTCGGGCGGCGAGACCAAGTTGCTGCGTAAGGGGCGCGCGTTTTGGCAGTACCTCGACGATGCCAATGTGCCGTACGCGGTCTATCGCGTTCCCGCCAACTATCCACCCGCTCAAGCCGGCGATCGAACCACCAGCGGTATGGGTACGCCCGACATTGTTGGGTCGCAAGGTAGTTTCTCGTTTTTTACCGACAACCCCGCTTACCAGGACATGGACATTTCCGGCGGTGTGATCTACCCGGTCACGGTCGCTGATAATCAAGTCACTGCGGAGCTCGAAGGACCGCCGAACACACTGCGAAAAGCCGCACCAATCATGAAGGCGCCCTTCACAGTCTACCTGGACAAGGACAACGAATCGGCGAAGATCAAAGTTGGCGACGAAGTGGTTGTGGTGGGATTGCGCGAGTTTAGCGATTGGGTCACGGTGCGCTTTCCGGTGATGGGTCCGTTCAAGTCGTTAAGCGGTATTGCGCGCTTCTATCTGCGCCGCGCAGACCCGTACTTTGAGCTTTACGTGACGCCAATCAATATCGATCCGATGGAACCGGCGCTACCGATTTCCACTCCCGGCGGATTGGCCAGGCATATCGCGCGTAAGATTGGTCGCTATTATACCCAAGGAATGGCGGAAGATACCAAGGCGTTGGAGTACGGGATTCTGGGCGACCACGAGTTTGTCGAACAAACCAAGATTGTGTTCAACGAGCGCAAGAAAATGCTCGATGCGGTGCTCGATGACTACGACGGTGGCTTTCTGTTTTTCTATGTGTCCACGATCGATCTGTCGTGCCATATGATGTGGTCCAACATGGACTCCGCACACCCAGGACACGATCCCTCCATTGGACTCGCCGACCGGGTCGAAGAACTCTACATCGAAGCCGACGAAGTCCTGGGACACTTGCGCAGTCGCATTCCAGCTGACGCGGCATTAATGGTGATGTCCGACCATGGCTTTGCGCCGTACTACAAAAAGTTTCATCTAAATACCTGGCTCTATGAAAATGATTATCTGGCGCTGATTAAGCCCGAAGAGATCGGTCAGCATTCGTTGTTGCAGAATGTGTTCTGGCGCCGCACTCAGGCCTACGCGCTGGGCATTAACGGCCTCTATATCAACCTGCTGGGCCGCGAGAACAAAGGTATTATCCGCGAAGGGCAGCAGTACCAGCGACTGGTCGACGAGATTGCCGAGAAGTTACTCGCTATCCGCGATCCCGAAACCGGTGAACAAGTGGTGACACGTGTCTACAAGCGCGACGAAACCTATCGGGGCGACGCCATGGATCGCGCGCCCGATATGATTGTGGGTTATAATAGAGGTTATCGCGGCAGCGATGAGTCGGCACTCGGCGAGCTTATGCCGACGTCGTTAACCGACAACCTGGGAAAGTGGTCAGGCTCGCACTGTATGGACCACACCAAAGTACCGGGCATCCTGGTGAGTAATCGAACGGTAGGCATTACGGATCCTTCCCTTCTGGACTTGCCAACAACGATTCTAGCGTATTTTGGAATCGCGAAACCCGACCAGATGTCGGGACGAGTTCTGTTTCCCGGCGGTAGTTCCGCTGGCAGTAAGTAGCACCTGGCGAAAGGACAACCATGTTCGGTGGCAACAAGATCAAGCTAGAGAAGGAACTTCTGGAGCGCCTGGAGAAGGCTTCAAAACTGGCGGGCTATTCGTCGGTCACCGAGTTTGTGGTTCACGTGCTTGAGAAAGAACTTACCCAAATCGAAGACGGCGGCTCGGAAGAAGAGATCAAGAAACGCCTCGAAGGCTTAGGCTACATTAGTTAGGTCGCTCGTTGTTCTGGATATCCAACGCAATTACCAAGCTCTTCGACGTCCTGCTAATGCCCTTCGGCGACAACACCGGGTTAGCGCTGACTGTTCTATCGCTGCTCAGTGGCGTGGCCATGATCTTTTTGTTCAAGCGCTTTTCCGATCAGGATGCCATCAAGCGGTCGCGAGACCTGTTCAAGGCACGCATTCTCGAGATGCGCCTGTATCAGGACGACTTTGTGCTCATCAATAAGGCGCTAGGAAACGCACTCGCTACCAACCTTACCTATCTGCGGGTCAGCCTTAAGCCTATCGCCGTTATTCTGTTCTTCGTGTTCTTCATATTTGTGCAGATGGATATGCGGTTCTCGCGGCGTGCGTTGCAACCAGGCGACGAGACGGTGGTGACGTTGTCGCTAAAAGACGGGTTTGATCCGTTCCGCAACAATGTCGTGCTGCAGCCGAGTGGCGCGGTCGAGCTGGCTTCACCCGCCGTGCGTGTCGCCGAACCCGGCGAGGTCAACTGGCGCGTGCGACTGGGCAACGTTTCCGGAGAAGAGGCGCTTAACTTTACCGTGCTGGACAAAGAGTACACCGCGCCGCTTACCACCCAGCCTGGCGTCGAAACCAAAGGTCGGCAGCGGGCGGCGAACGGTTTTTTTGATCCGCTTCTTTACCCACCCGGTCTGCCAAAGATTCGCGGCGACATGCCGTACGCCGGGCTTACGATCGACTATCCTGATACCGACTACTCGGTGTTTGGCTGGCGCACGCATTGGCTGGTAGTATTTATCATCTGGTCATTTGTCGGCGCGCTGATTCCGAAGTTTTTGTTTCGAATAGAAGTCTAGCTAAAAACCAGACCGCCATAGTGATCGCGCGACACACTGTTAGCGTGATCGCGCGGCGTTTGTGCTGATTCTTTTCGATCACATTCCTGATGAAGGTGGTATCCTCTACCGCCATGAGTCGCGTGTTTTACCTTCTTCCCTATCTGGCCGTCATAACCGGGCTGTATTGTTTACACAGTGCCTGGGCTGCCGTGTTGATTTACGACGTTGGCATGCTGGCAGTACTGGTCACACGAAGGTTTAACTGGAACCGCATGTTTCGTGGGTGGAAATGGCGGATGGCTACGACGCTTATCATCGTGGGGATGCTTGCGGGACCGGCGATTCTTGTACTTCAGGAGTGGTTGTTTGGTTCGTCTGGTGACGCGGTCGTGTCGTTACGGTCGTCGCTCGTGGCGCTTGGGTTAGACACCCGGAGCTGGTTGTGGCTGGCGATCTATTTCCCTGTGGTAAACCCGTTCCTGGAAGAAGCATTCTGGCGCGGCGAACTGATTTCCACGGGAGCGCGCGTGACGGTTGCCGACGTGGCTTTCGCGGGTTATCACGTGCTGGTACTACTACAGTTCACGCACATCGCGGCCGCCGTTGTTGCCGGGATTCTCATTCTGGGTGCGGCCTTTGTGTGGCGGCATTGCGCCCTTCGTTACCACGGACTCGCAGTACCCTTTGTGTCCCATCTGGCAGCAAACTTAGCGATCATCCTGGCGGTAACCCGGATCGCGGCGCCCTAGTCGACCACCGTTACGAGGTATCCCCCCGACCGCTCGTCGGCTTCGAGTTCGATTAACCCGCGGCGTTCGGCTTCTTCCAGCAGGCTGTTGAACGAGCGAAACCCGTAGTACGACTCGTTCCATCCGGGCTTGCGACGCTTCAACGTTTGCTTGACCATCGAACCCCAGATGTCGTTGTCGTCGCCGCGCTCTTCAACCAACATATCGACAGTCTCAACCACCAGGTCAAAGGCCTCCTGCTCGCGATCTTCCGCAGGTTTGGCGACGGCTTGTGCTTTCTTTTTCGCCTTTGACTTGCCCTTGCGTTTTGATTTGTTGCGCGCCGGCTTCTTGCGAACCAGGTCGTCGTAATAAATAAACTCATCGCAGTTGGCAGTCAGCAGATCTGACGTTGAGTTCTTAACGCCGACGCCAATCACAACTTTATTGTTTTCGCGCAGCTTACTGACCAGCGGTGAAAAGTCGGAGTCGCCAGAAAGAATGGCAAAGGTGTCGACGTGCGGCTTGGTGTAGCACAGGTCGAGCGCGTCCACCACCATGCGAATGTCCGCTGAGTTCTTGCCCGACATTCGTGCGTGCGGAATCTCAATCAACTCGAACGCGGCCTGGTGCATCTTGGGCTTGAACTCTTTGTACGCTTCCCAATCGCAATAGGCCTTCTTGACCACGATGGTGCCTTTCAGCAGCAGCCGCTCGACAACTTTACCAATATCGAAATCGTCGTACCGCGACTCACGGACGCCAATCGCGAGGTTTTCGAAATCGCAAAAAACCGCCAGGTTGGTGGTGTCGCCAGGTCGAGCCAAGGAAACCTCCGGGTTTGGGAAAGACTATCGTTGGATAACCATTTTGCGAGTCTGGGACGCCGTGGGTGTCGTAATGCGGTAAAAGTAAACGCCGCTGGGCAGAACACTCGCGGTGTCGTCACGACCGCTCAGGCGTAGCACGTGGTCACCGGCCGCGAGAGTCCCCAACCGTCGCAGCGACACGCGGTGACCGGCGACGTCGAACACTTCCAGCGTGACATCGGTTGCCTCGCGCAGATGCAAGTTGGCGGCGGCGTTGGCGCTAAACGGATTGGGATAGTTCTGCCCCAGGAGCAGCATGCTTGCCGTGGGGACGGGTTCGCCGACCGAAGTGGCAACGCCGTTCACCATCGCTTCGTTGGTTTGGGCGCTTTCGGTGCCGTTAACGTCGTAAGCGGTGACAACGTAGTAGAACGGTTGGCCCCAGGTGGCAGTGCTGTCGGTGCCTGTGGTATCGGGCGACGAGCCAATCAGCGTGTAGGGGCCGCCACTGTTGGGCGCCCGGTAAATAAAGTATCCGGCAAAGCCGGGATCGGTTTCACCGCCGGGAGTCCAGTCCAATACCACCACATCGTTGCCGGTTCGTTGGGCAGCCAATAGTGACGCGGGCGCGGGCGCGAGGTTGTCGACAGCCGCGCCGCTGTCGGGCGCGGACACAAAGGCGGTCGCGGTTCCGTGGGCGATGACCTGAAAGTAGTGAGTGCCTGAATCCGATGGATTGGACGTGCTCGTGGTCGCGACTGTAAGTGCATACTGTGGAAGCTGAAACGCGCCCATATTCTCAATCCACTCGAAGTACGTGGCGGCCGCAAGGCTTTCCCCTCCAGCCGTGCCCGTGCGGTCGGAACGCAGCATGATCGCCGGCCCCTTGTGGTTCTGGGTCAGTTCTCCTGGTTCGATCAACCGCGCACGTTGGTTGTCAATCGCTTCGCGAGCGACGGGCGCATCCAGCGCGCGCCAGACCGAGTAGTAGCCGATCGCAGAAATCCCGAGCACATCATGGTCGCTTTGCTCCCATTTGACCTGCACGTATCCGCCCTGATCGTTCGGAACATCATCGACCGATACGATGCGCGGCTCGGGAAAGCCCCACGCGCCGTGCCGAGGTTCTATTCGCTGTGCGTATCCATCCTGGGTTCCGTTTTCGTTGGTCGATAGCGCCGTCAGAACCGCGCCCTCATCGCTAGCAACCGGAAGCGCGGTATATCCAACCGCGCGCACCGTGGTTCCCTGGTCAGTCCACATGCGGAGTCCGCTGCTACTGAACCGTTGCCCAAGGATCCCGGTGCTGCTTTCGTACACTGCGACAAAGCCGCCTTCACCATCCGGGACCGCGCGCGGATAGTATCCGTCTTTGGTTGGAATCGACGCTATACCAGATACACCCCACACCTCGTGCGCGTCGTTAATCACGCGTTGTGCGTACACCGTATAACCCGCGCCGCGATCTACACTCCAAACAATAAAAGCACCGCCCGCGCCATCGCTGATCATGTCCTTGCCCAACAGCGCGAGACCAAACGTCTCGATACCGACCACGTTGGTCGCCAGGCCGCCGGCTGCGTCAACGCGGCGCACATCGAGAAGTCCGAATCCACTGACTTCCCAGAGCACAAACATCCCGCCCCCGCCGTCCGGCACAATCGCTGGGTTCACAAATAGGTTGCCACCAGAGACGTTTACACCGTTCGCAGTCCACTGCCGGATACCAGTAGCATCAAGTTTTTGCACGTAGATCTCTTGGGTGGCGTTGCGCTCATCTGACCACGCGAGCAAAGTGCTTGCGCCGTCGTTGGTCACCGTCACGTTAAACGACGGCGTTGTGGTTAGCTGGGCTCCGAACGTCCCACCCCAACCGCTGTCACCATTGGCGCGCACCTGTTTGCCATAAATGTGATCAAAAGAAAAGGCGGGACGACGAACTATCACGACTACTCCATCGCCGGTTGGATGGGGCGCCATTACCGCTTCGACTAGATCCTCGCCGCCGGCGGGAATGACCGCGATGCCATCGACGGCGAACATCGGCGAGCCGTTGCTATCGATGCGCTGAATATATGGCAGTTCAAAGCCGGTGCGGTTGTCGTCCCAAACGATGTACGCTCCACCAGCGCCGTCAGGCTCGATTAGAATGTACTGATTGCCCTGATTGCCAGCAGCAGCTGAAACAGGAACGCCGCCGTTTTGCCACATTTCGTTCCCGTACTTGTCAATTCGTTGAGCGAACACATCACCCGCGACATCGAAACGCGATTCCCCCCAAGCAACGATCATTCCCCCGCTACCGTCACTGGCCGCAGCGCGAATATCTTGAGTGTTGGCGAACGCTGCGAATGGAACGCCCTGACTGGTCCATGCGGTCGCTGCCCATGTTGTCGATGTTGCGAGCATGAGGAAGAGTGTGGCGATAGTGGCAACGCGGTGGATCATAAAGTCTCCTTGGTAGAGCGGAATTCCCCCATTAGCATACCACGCGAGGACCGAACGCGAGGATATGGAATCGCTACGGCTTGTTACTCCCTGGCCTGTTCAACTGGGCAGCCCGACGGATCAACGCTTTGAAGTCGCGCTGATTTATCTTGTCCCCTTCGCGAATGTCAATCGCGCGTCGCGCGTTGCCTTCTAAGCTCGCGTTGAACAAACCCGCGGGGTCGTCAATCTTTGCGCCTTTGTGAAAGGTCAGCTTGACCGTTTCCTTGTACGTTTCGCCGGTACAGATGATACCGCCCTGCTCCCATACCGGGACGCCCCGCCACTTCCAAGTTTCTTCGACATCGGGAAGCGCTTCGTGGATGAGTTTGCGTACTTTGGCTAGCATGTCGCCTCGCCAGTCGCCCAGCTCCTTGATGCGAGCATCGATAAGCTGCTTGGGTGTTTTTTCCTTGGGCATCGCTAATTATCTCTTTCGTCGAAGGTCCTATTCAAAAGTCGCTCTTCGGAGCCGCCTGGCGGAAATCTCGTACGCCGAAGCGGAACCCCGATTCTACGGCCTTCCTGTCCCTGTGGCTCCAAAAGTTTTCCTTATCACTTTTCCGGACTGATTCGGCGTTTCTAAGTAGCCCGGGCCAGACCCACGGGCGAAAAGGAGAAAACCATGAAAGCCCAGAGAATAGCTCTTCCCATCGCCGTTTTAACCCTGCTGGTGAGCGCGCTGATAGGCTGCGATAGCGCCATCGCGCCTACGGTTGAGGAGGTCACGACCGGTGGAGAGGCCGACCTCCCGCCAATTCCGGAGCCCGCATCGGTATCCGACGACACGCCAATGGCATCCACCACGTTCACCCGAATCCGGCCGGTCACGAAGAACTTCCGGCCCACCGCGACCGATGCGAAGGGACACTGGGTGGTTCGCGCTCGCCATCGCTGCACGCTCCACGTTCATGATTGGGTTGTGCTCTTCGACGAGGCCGACACCTGGGCGCACGAAATCCCAACGTTGACCTACATTGGGCAAGGTGGCGTCTTTGAATGCGCGCCGGTGGCCGACGCGCAACCCGGAAATCCGTTTTTGTTTACTACGAATTGGACGCCGCAGATGATCGAAAACGGCGTACGCAAAGACGAGGAACAGCTGCTGGTTCGCTCTAAGAACAACGTGCACGGAAGCACCATTGTCGAGTATGTGTGGCTGGTGACGACGCCGCTAACCGAGGATATCTACGTCCGTCGCGATCGTCGGTGGGTGCGCGCGAAAATCGACAACAATACGGCAAGCCTTATTATCCAGGGCAACATTAGCGAAGCGCACACCACCAGCCACAGCGTGGGTGTGTCCCGCACCGAAAGTGAGACGTTCGGACGCGCTCTTTCGGTAGGTGGAGGACTTAGCTGGTTGTCGGTGAGCGGAACGCTCGATGAAACGTACGGTAGTTCGGTAACAACCGAAGAAGTCACGACGACTTCGATTGAACGAACGATGTCGGGCAAGTCAAACATCAAGACGGTGTTTAATTTTTGGGAGCTGAAGGAGACCTATCAGATCGTAAACGCGGCGGGCGAGCCCTATGTGACGGACAATCTGGTGTTGGATCCGATGATCATGGTCGGCCGCGGCGACGTCACCGCGTTGGTCGCGACCGAGTTCGACGCAAACTAGCATCCACCATGCGCCGCTAGCCGCCAGCAATCGACGCGCGAAAAAGGGGCACTCAAATGGAGTGGCCCCTTTTTGTTTCTTACCGGCGTAACGGTCTCGAAAGGCTATTCAAAGCTCAGCTGGGTAAAAAACTCCGACTGGGCATCCATGGAGTAAAGCTGCTTGTGCGGGCGTTGGCGTGCGAACGAATACACAATTACCCGGTCCTTGTACTTGCAGTAGACTAGGTAACTATCGTGGGTGCGTTCTTTCTTCCCCTCTTTGAGAGCAATTCGATCTTCTCCCGTGCGAGTGATTGTCGCCAGTTCAAAGGTTCCGTCTCGTCGAAGAACTGGCATCTTGTACGCATCCCCCTTATTAGGACCGCGTCGAGCGATCCCATACGACACCAGAGGTTGCGGCAAGAGCCCGTCTACAATCTTATATCGAAAGTAGCGAGTAGCTTTGAGCGGGGGCATAACGCTTCCAATCAGGAAGCCATCTCTTGCCTTCAGGTTCACTCTAGCCAAAGTACCCACGTGTCGTTTCTTGGCTAAATAGGTCCAACTTATCGGTTCCAGTTCGGGCCATGTGCAATGCACAGTGTCTACATGCTCCACGTTCCCAGCTGTGGTTGTTTGTACAAAGCGCGCCGTTCTGTCGTCCAATCGAGTCCATGTCTCAGTTCGCGAACCGTTGACCGTACCTCGCTTGGGGCCAACGAGATATGCAAGGCTTTCCTCCGGAAATTCGTCGCTCTGGAATGAAGGTGCGTTTCCTGGCGTGGTCTCGACTATTTTGTGTTTACCGGAACTCGCGCTGACGATATCTCCCCCTGCCTGGCCGTCCTGGGACACGGGAACTGGGGTTGACGCCAGATCGACGCTATAGCCATAAACCTCCATCTCGCCGCCCAGGTGACGAATACCAAGCAAAAGTGTGGAGCCATCCGGCGTGAAATCCATCGCATGAACCGACTCCACCTGCCAACTCGCGACCTGCTCCCCACTCACGACATCGTAAATCCCTACCATGTTGTTGGTGTACATTACGCCGACGTGATTGCTCAACGGGCGGTTTGCGATACGCTCAGGAAACCGTGCATCGAGCGTTTGGATGTGCCGTCCGCTTTTTCTCTCTCGCACCTCTACGTTGTGGCCCAATCGGATTAGATAGTCGCCGCCATTGGAGGTAACGAGCTGTTTCACCGGTACCGAATCCTTGAAACTGAAACCCGCAGACCGGTAGTTTGTGAAAGCGAACTGTATTGCCTGACGCCGCGCATTGACAGCAAACGCAACCGCGGCATCGAACTCGCCGCCCTCCATATCCGCACCGCTTCCGACTATCCACGGCTTTCCAGCCCGCCCCATGCTGGTGGTTGTAACCACAAAGCCCGATCCGTCCGCGTGCGACCGCAGCGTTTCCATATTGCCGCGACCGCTGAACGCAAAGGCCCGCTCAGGCACGTATGAGAAATCAAACTCTGACGACGGCTCGGCTAGCGTAACTTTGCTGAGGCGAGCCTTGCCATCAAAGGCCACGCGCAACTCGCCCGAGACAGCAATTGCGCTTAAGCGAGCGTTCAGGGCGCGGGCCTGGTCCCGGACAATAGGGATTGTAAATGTGAGTGTTTCTTTCTCATGCTCCAAATGATCTACTGACACTCGCCAACGTTCGGCGTTCGCGTCGTAGTTGTTTTCGTCGATCTGCAATCGCAACGCACCGGTCGCAAAAATGCTCTCGTGAAGTTCTCGCATGCGTTTGAGCTTTGGCGCTAGTTGTTGGTCTAGCTCCGCGACAAACGCGGTGCTCTCTGCACCGATTCGCGCACGATACTCTTCGCTCGTCTCAAAAGCATCTTTTTCGGCAAACCCATCGCGAGATTGCCACGAGCTGTGCAACTGCACATAGATCGAACGGATGTCCGATTGAAGTTGCACCACTTCGCTCTGAGATGAGGTTAGGTTGCTGGATGCTGACGTGGCAGTTAGCGTTGAAAGAACTAACACGATTACAGCGCAAATCATGGAAAGCGAACGCATTCGATCCTCCCTGTGCGTCGATTGCGGGCAATACAACGTCTGTTTCCCACGTGGGAGAGTAACACGAAAAGTGCGGTCTCCAAGACGACCTGGAGAAATTACCCACATCCGCAGCGGATGTAGCCGGGGGATTTGCCCCGATCACTTTCACAGTGAAAGTGGAATTGCTAGACGCGGTTACGAGCGGTATCTCGCCTGCCGCGCTACGGGAACTGTGCGCGCGTGATTCTAGATGTTGCCCAGGCCGTCGCCGCCCGGTAACTTGCTGGCCTGTTTAACCCACCGGGTGAACTGCTTCTCGTCGACAACGTCTTCCTCGTGAATGTGGAAGTAACGAACGTTGGGGTGCTTTGATTCCACCGGCGGGAGCGGGTCAAGCAGAGTGCCCTGTTGAAACGTGACCTTGATGTAGCGCGTGAAGCAGTAAAAACTCATGATCCACCCCTGTCCTTCGATCCCATAGAACGGCGAGTTCCACTTTACGGCTTTGCGAACACTCGGGATCGCGCGGGTGATTAGTTCGTCGAGTTGCTTCCCTACCGCGCTTTTCCATCCCGGCATGGCGGCAATGTACGCTTGCACAGGTTCGTCGCCGTCGCCTTTGGCAATTTGCGGGTTGCCGCCGGTTAGAAGTTTCGGTTTTGACGAAGCCGTCGAACGTTTCGAACGAGGCTTGCTGGTGGGTTTCTTGGGCATGGTCGGATACGTTATCCACATCCAGAATGAATGTGATCGGGGCAATTCACCCGGTTACCTTCACAATGAAGGTGAGTAACGGGAATGCATGAAAACTTGTAGATCAAACAAGAACGCAATGGAAAGTGGTACCGGAGGCCGGACTCGAACCGGCACGGGGTTAACACCCCAGCGGATTTTAAGTCCGCTGCGTCTACCATTCCGCCACTCCGGCACGTGTTGATAAGTACCACAGGCAGAACGGGTTATCAAGAAGCGCGTTGCCGCTCGGAGTTGCCAACCTGGCGAAGCGTGGCGGCCAGGAGTACAAGTCCAACCAGAATCATGATTGCGATTCGGCGATCGACGACATCGTCCCGCACGAGTCCCCACAGAATCGGTTGAATGATGAGATACGACGGCCACCAGCTGCGGATGCTGGAGGCGTTGAGCCGCGCGAGGACCGGAACAACGCACGCGGCCAATAGGCAGATAATCAGAATATCGCGAACAACCGGATCCATTAGGCACTCCCCTTTTGATCAAGTTCATCGTTGACTCCGCGAGCGTAACACAGAAAGAAGCGCCGCTCCCGGAAACCGAGAACGGCGCAACTTGCCTGAGACCAAAGGTGTTGTGTCATAGCGGGCCGAGCTCTGACACACGCAGCCCCGCCGGCTTAGAACCAGCCACGTGGAGGCGCGCTAGCCTGAGGCCGCGTTCCCTACCGCCGGATCACCATCTTGCGGGTTTGTGTCGCCGCAGGCGTGCTCACCCGATAAAAATAAACCCCACTGGGGAGCAACTTACCGTCGTCCCCGCGCGCGCGGAGCGAAACATCCTGGAATCCGGCGCTTAAGCGGCCCAGGTCGCGCTGCATTACCCGACGTCCGGCCACATCAAACACTTCGAGCTTTACTTGAGATGGTTTCTCTAACCCAATGCGAAGCATAGTTCCGGCACTAAAAGGGTTGGGAACATTGTTCAGCAGTGCCACCCCGCGAATGCTGGGCGTGTCGCCTACCCCGGTCGGGTTGCCCGGTACCATGGCCTCGTTCGTGGGCGCGCCAAGGTTGCCATTGATATCGCGGGTCCGAACGACATACCAATACGGCGTCCCCGCCGTTGCGGCCGGGTCGGTTTCGTCGGTCTCGGTGGTGCTAAGCACTTCCGTGTACGGGCCACCGGGGTTTGTACCGCGAAACACCACGTAGTCGGAAAAGTCAGGTTCCAACGATCCACTCGACAGCCAATCCAAGTCGACGTTGTCGCCAAACGTGCGCACCGCCGTCAGCGCCGAGGCTGGCGCCGGCGCCAGGTTGTCATACGACTCGCCGGTCTGGGTGTCCGACACGTAGGTTTCGGAACCATTGTGCGCGATCACTTGAAACGTGTGCGTGATACTGTTTGCCGTCGTAGGTGTGGCGTACGAATATCCTGGTATCGCAACCGCGTCCTGGGTTCCTGCCAATTCAAACAAAAAGTCGGCGGCTTGGTAGTAGGCTGGTCCCACCCAGTCCTTTGTTATCCGCGACGGGGCCTCAACTAGATACTTCTCTGCGCCGCGTGGGAACGACGACGTCGCTCGCCAGATCGTGTAGTAGTCGACGAATGTTGAACCCAGTGCGTCGTGTTCGCTAGCCAGCCAGCCTACCGAAACATAACCGCCTTGATCGCCAGCTACATCATCGACCGAAGTCAGCAACGGTTCGGCGTGTCCCCAGGCGCCAAAACGACCTTCGACGCGCTGAGCGTACACACGATAAAACCCAAGTTCGCTACTCTCGAAAACTGTCATCGCACCGCCGGAGCCGTTCGTGGTGATGTCGTAACTATTTGCTTCGGGTCCGCCCATTGGCTGTCCGAAACTTCCCCATAACGTTGTGCCGTCCTGGTTGACACGCTGGCCATACATCCGCTGCGGACTCAACGCCAAATTCTTCCAGGTGACAACAGCGCCGCCCACGCCATCACTCACGATGCGAGGATCCACTTGATTGCTTGAGGAAGAGGCCATTTCGGTGCGCCAATGCAGTGCGCCGTTCGTTCCAACTCGCGCGGCCCACACGTCATAGATTCCCCCAGATTCATCCTGGTAACTTACGATCGCGCCTCCCGCGCCATCGCTAACAGCCTAGAAATCGTCGATGTTTTCGCACGACGATGCCACTGTGGCAGTAAAAAACGGAAGGCTACCGTCGTCTTCGACGATGCGATATCTAACGTATTGGGTGGCTCCAAACGTGCGCCAAAATACGAGCGCACCTTCGTTATCGTTGGACACCAAGACGGGACTATCTTCCGTGTTGGCAGACGTATGTACTAGAATACCATTCGCCGTCCAGTTTGCAGTTCCAAATTCAGTAATCGATTGTACGTAGATCTCTGATGTGGCGCCTGATCGTAGGTCTAGCCACGTCAGGATGTTGCCACCATTACCGTCAAAAATCATGCTGATGTCGTATTGGTCGTTCGCCGCTGTGCAAACCCCAACCCCGTTTGCGGTCCAACCCGCCGTCCCCGCCGACGTAATTTGCTGAGCGTAAATGTCGTACCCCCCGCTGCGTTGGTCCGCCCAGGCGACGACGATACCATCCGTAGGGTGAGGAGCAGCCGCCGGCAAAGTCTGCACTCCGTTTGCGTTGCAAACCACTACCCCGGTAACACCCCACGGCCGAGTGCCGGTGGAAGTGACCCACTGCGCCCGGATGTCATATCCCGCGGTCACAAACGCCACATAAACACCTCCAGCTCCATCGGGCACTAGCGCGAAAGCATCAGACCCGCCAACCACATCGTTGCCGGCCCCAGTGTAGACAGGAATGTCCGAACTCCAGATCCTGTTGCCGTAGCGGTCCAGCCGCTGCGCGTACAGGTCAAGATCGGCGCCACGACTGTCGCGCCACACCGCGATCATACCGCCGTTGTCATCACTGACGCAGTGCGGGTACTCTTGCTGGTCGAACTGATTGGTTACTGGAAGCGCGTTCGGCGCCCAAGCGCGGCTGGCGCGGGGCGCAATCATGTTGGCGATTACGATAAGACCAAATAGCAGGACGGTAGTCAGACGGATCATGGAATTCCTCCGATATGGATGCAGTGTCACCGACCGAGCGTTGTCTGCGACCCTTTAATTATCCCGCATGTAGACGCGTTTTTTAAGGACTAAGTTGAGCATTTGCGGCGTCTAAAACGTCGTCAAGCAGCCCCGGAGGAATCGCTGGGAATGATGGGAAACGATCGGTAGCTCGGAAGTTGCTGCTGCTCATCGGCGCACGCAAGTTACCTACATCCAGAATGAATGTAATCGGGGTAGTTCGCCCAATCACCTTCACAGTGAAGGTGAGTTGGTGTGGGATCTTTCGTCTCCGTGGGGATTGTCAGACGCACGCAAATCTGTTTGATTACAACTATGGGGAGGCCAACCAACCATCAGTGCTCAAACTCAGTCGATCGGCTCAAAGCGCTACCAAGAGGAAAACCAGTGATGCGCATCGCCGAAATTGCGTTCGCGCGCGCGTTTGGACGAGCCATGGCGATTGCTTTGCTTGCAACTTGCCTCCTGCCGCTGCCCGCAGCCAACGCGGAAACCTCGGAGCCCGCGACATATCCGTTCCCGGTTGAACACCACCGCCTTCTCGAATCCCACGCCATTGTCGAAGGCATCGTCGCCCATACCGAGTTTGTGCCCAACGGGACCGACTACCCGCGGCGGCGTATTGTCTTAAACCACCCGCGCGTTTATCGCGGACCCGCGCCGGACGACTCAAGCTTTGTGTTCTACCTGGGCGAGCAGGGATGGCAACCCGACGTTGGCCAACAAGTCCTGTTGGGGCTTTATCAGCGCGGCGCTGGCGACGAGACCTTCTTCGAATCACGCGTTCGCTACCTGATGCGCGGCGGTGGCTACTGCACCCCGCCAACCTATCGGCCCATTGCGCGCGACACCCTGCTGGCCGCGATACACGCGAACTCGGCCGAAGCCGTGCTATCTTCTGCCGAAGCCGTCGTGCAAGGTCGCGTCCTAAGCCGGGAGCGGGTCGACGGCCAGGCCGCCCGCGAATCCGGTTGGTTGGGAATTATTTACGACTTCCAAGTCACCTCACCCATCAAAGGCATCTTGGGCGAAGACCGAATCCAGATTCATGCGACTGTTCCGCCCGGACCGCCGTGGCCCGAGTGGGTGCGTCCGCTACCGTCCGACTTGTTCCTCGGCGAAGACGTGATGCTCGCGCTCCATCGGCCCGACAACCGCTGGCGCATCTGGCAAGGATGGAACGGCGTTTTTCGGTTAGGCGAGCTGCGCGAGTTCACGCGCTACCCCACCGAATCGTTCACCGGCAAACAGATCACCGACTTCGCCATCGGCCCCGATCCCAACGCCGACGTTCCGCAACCGCACGGGGATTGGACGTCGCCACCGCTACCGCGCACGCCGCAGATGCCGGTTTCGTTAGCGTCGATCACCGACACGACGTACGTGGAACTCGACAGCGTCGTCATCTACCTCGACGGCACGCCGATCACCGCCGAAGTGCCGACCAAAACGACCGTGCGCGTGGTGCGGCGCGGCTATGAGGTTTACCTAAACGAGCACCTGGTGTTTCGGGCAAACATCGATGAGTGCCTCGAGCAAGAACAGGACGGCCCACCGGAACCGGGAGCAACCTGCCACGACTTTGCGGAACACATCACCAGCATTCAACACGCGCGCATGTTCAAGTTTTGGCCGAAGACGTTGGTGCTTTTGTCGTCGAAGCACAGCGGCGGATACGAGTTTCGGTATCCAGAAGCGCAAAGGATTTTGGATCAACTTAAAGCGGATGCGAAAAGGTATCGGGAGACGGGCAAGTTTCCGAAGCCCCGGAAACCGGGAGAGCGGATGCGGGTGACGGATGAGGAGACGATTACGGCTTTTGCGAAGCGATGAAGATAGCTCCGAACCCTGTTAAGGATCCTCTCTATGTGACTACGCTCTCTAGCATCTTATGGATCTCCACCATTGCCAAGGTGTCCAGTTCGCAGTAAGCAAGTAGTTGCGCGCGAAGCTGGTTCCTCTCGTTTCCGTCAGGGAGTCCGCGATATCGAGCCCAGGTGACACCCGCTTGAGTACCATCTCGTACGGATAGACCGTCGTAGCTAAGCGCCGGAACAAGAACCGGAAGCACGTTCTTAATCGACGCCTTTCCCCTGAAACGCGGATCGAAGTACACAGTTGGAAAGATCTTAGCCTGGTCCCAAAGCCGGCTAACAATCCCATCTAGCCGATCCTTCAGCGCCGGAACAACCGCAGACAATTGTTTCATAGCTCGCGCTTCCACGCCCATATTCCAAGCAACAACGCTGCCTTTTCTGCCAATGTCTTGCACAAGCCTGACGGCCAGTGCCTTTCGAGGATCGCCCGCATCCGGATGTAAGTACTCCTGATGAACAAGTCGGCCTTGCGCGTCCAAGCGATGCACACTGTACTGGAATGGGATCTGCTGAAAAGGTCTTGTATCATTAAGTCGTGGAACCGGAATGCTCTCCGTCTCAAAATCCAAGAAGTGGAGCGGGTACGCTAGCTCCGCTAAAAACGCCTTGAGCTCACGATCGCGAATCACCGTTTCGCCACGAGCAGACAAATCCACGTATTCGAGCTGAGATTGGGAGAGATTCTTGCGATCACAGATTCCTGAAACCGAGTAAATCCCAGTGTTTGTGAACTCAGCTTCTTTCGCGGCGGACAAACGGGGAATGTTTGAGATGGAGACATCAGTTCCCGTCGGCCAACACTCTGACCGAAACTTGCACTTCCTCGGGCGTCGGCAGTACTCGCCACGCGGAATCTGTGGCGGGTGGTCGCGGTCAATCACTTGCACATGCTGACTAACATAAGAAGAAAAGTTCTGATATAAATCGCAATCGGCGACATCGATATCTTCCGTTGTAAACAGGTCCGACAGCTTCGCCCCTCGACAACTGGTATCCAAATACATAAGTGAACATGCATCTATCCTAACGCCACACCGCTCCAACACAGCCCGTTGAACCGCTACATCTAGCTTGTGCTCAGGCTTCACATAGCTTGCGTTCTTTACTTCGATGATCTGATAGCTAGCTCCGTTGATTTGATGCAAGACATCGATCCGAACCCTCACTTGATCCCATTCAAACGCGGCCTCGAAAACAATTTCTGTATTGCGGGCCAACAGCTCAACCGTTCGCCGTCTTGCGCGATCAAAATCAACTTCGTGGACAAGCACCCCCTTCGGAAAAAGCCGCCTGGCCAACACACCAACATTTCTGCCGTCTTCCATCGTTTTTTTTCGGCACTCGATAGCTTTCCTGCGCGCTCATAAGCTCTCTTCTCGAACCACAACCGCTTGTCACAATACCATCCCGAAATGATGTCTGTCTTGTTGAGATAATCAATCTTGCTCATCGCAACACGGCCACTACTCAACGTCCGGAACGCGGTCTTGTAAGTCGCCCAAAACATCCTCAATCTGCGCCAACGCAGACCGCAGGTCATCCGCGATCTCCTGCGCCAGTACGTGCGGGTCCGGAAGATTCGCCGAATCTTCCAGGCTTTCGTCGCGCAGCCAGAACAAGTCCAGACTAACTTTGTCGCGGCTGACGATTTCGTCATAACTATAGGCGCGCCACCGCCCATCCGGTTTATCCTCCGCCCACGTTGCCTTGCGGGTGTGTCTGTCCCCCGGCCGATAGCATTTGACGAACTCATCCAGATCGCCGCGCGTCATGCGTTTGGTTTTAAGCGTAAAGTGCTTGTTCGTGCGCAGATCGTAGACCCATACCTGTTTTGTCCACGGTGCTTCGGCGCCCGGTTTTCGGTCGAAAAACAGGACGTTAGCTTTCACGCCTTGTGCGTAGAATATTCCCGTTGGCAACCGTAACAAAGTGTGCACGTCGCACTCTTTAAGTAGATTCTTACGCACAGTTTCACCCGCCCCACCTTCGAAGAGCACGTTATCGGGAACAACAACTGCAGCGCGACCGTGGATCTTGAGCAACGATTTTACGTGTTGAACAAAGTTAAGTTGTTTGTTCGAAGTCGTCGTCCAAAAGTCGGGCCGGTTATACGTCAGGGACTGGCGATCGGTCTCACCTTCCTCGTTGACCACAGTGATTGAAGATTTCTTGCCGAACGGTGGGTTCGTAATAACGACATCAGCATGATGACTTGGTTCGTCGCGAAGCGCATCGTCAGTCTTTATGGGCGGCTCGTGCTCAGCGTCACCATCCGGGCCGATACCGTGAAGATACAGATTCATCCCACACAAGCGAGACACGTTTGGAACCAGCTCGATCCCGCGCAACGCTTCGAATCGGAGGTGCTTCTTTTGGTCTCGATCAAGGTCGAAGTTGTTTTTGAGGTACTCGTGAGCGGCTAGTAAGAAACCGCCGGTTCCACACGCAGGATCCACAACAACTTCGCCGGGCTGCGGCTCCACGCAGTCGACAAGGGCGTCGATGACCGATCGGGGCGTGAAGTACTGCCCCGCACCACCCTTCACGTCCTGAGCGTTCTTCTCCAAGAGCCCCTCGTAGGCGTCGCCCTTCACGTCGGCCGCCATCGCCGACCAGTTCTCCTTGCCTATCAGCTCGACGATGAGTTGGCGGAGCTTGGCGGGGTCCTGGATCTTGTTCTGCGCCTTCTCAAAGATCAGCCCGAGCATCCCGCCGTGCTTGCCCAACTCGCGCAGCGTGTCGCGGTAGTGCTGCTCCAACTCGACGCCCTCCATCTGGGTTGCGGCGAGATCAGACCAGCGGTAGCCGTCGGGGATTGGCTGCTCCTCGCCGGTGAGCTGGGCGCGCTCGTCGGCCATCTTGAGGAAGAGCAGAAACGTAAGCTGCTCCAGGTAGTCCTGGTAGGACAGCCCGTCGTCGCGGAGGACGTTGCAGTAGGACCAGAGCTTCTGGACAATTCTGTTGGCGGCGTCGCTCATGCTTTCTTTGATCTCGTCTTCTTGCGTCCGCGCTTCTTGGTAGCGTTTGCACTGGTGGCTGCTTCGCGCTCGACCGCGATCCGACCCAGGAGGGCCGCTGCCGGTTCGTCGCTCGGGTCTTGATCAACGAGTTTTCCCGCGAAGGCCCAGCGCAGGACCGACTGGCGAAGTCGCTGCGTATGTGCACGGGCCAGGGACACCGTCTTCTCCTCTTGGTCAATGATGGACGACATCGCTGCATACTCGCGCACGATGCGGTGCTGCTCCGCGAGTGGTGGCAGCGCGATCGGCACAGCGCGCAGAAGAGTCAGTGACGCAAACCGCTGAGTGGTGCCTCGGAGCCGTGGAGTCAGCCAGTTGTCGAAGGGCCAGGACGCGAGCCAATAGCACAGATAGTCGGATGACAGGAAGCTGGTATTCGCTTTGAAGAGCGCGATGTTCTTTATGCTGAACTCCATAGGCGAGCGAACAACCACGGGGTTGCCAATCGTTCCGATCATGGCAAAGAGTACATCCCCAACATCTACCCTCGATCGCTTGGAAATCTCGACATGGTCGTCGTGTGAGATGTGCCGAGCTGCGGCAGTGTCGATCCGGCCGGGAAGAAGGTGCCTAGACGTGACGAGGGGTACGCCGCGCTCAACGTAGGCGGGTGTGTCATGGGTGCCGTCTCGCACCGACGAACAGAGTTGTGTGGCGGTCGCCCAGCACCACCCCTCGGGAAGTTCAGGGAGCGTGGAGGTTTCGGGAGCGGCGGGCTCCTTGTACTTCGCCTTCCACTTATCGTTCTTCGGGGTCTTGCCCTTGGCCTTCATCTTCGCCAGTTCGGCCTCCTCCCAGCGGCGGCGGCGTTCGGCAAGGATGCGCTCCAGGAGGACCGAGGCGGGCTCGTAGTCGCGGCCCTCGGCGCGGGCCAGCTCGGCCTCGGTCGGCACCAGCCTTGCCTCCACGGCGGCCTTGAGCACCGAGGCCCGATACCGTTTCAGGTTCCGCTGCACCCGCTCCAAGGACAACACGGCGTCGTCGAGGCGGGTGAAGTATGACTCGATGGCCTCAACGATGCGGCGCTGCTCGGGGAGCGGCGCGATAGGCAGGCGAAAGCTATGCAGAAGCGCAGTGTCCACACTGGCGACGGTCGTGCCATCCTTACTACACTGCTCCAGGATTGCAGAACCGTTTGCGCGCGTTCCCCACGCGATGTAGCTGGGGTCGAGGGCGGGGCTAGGCGTTAGCGCCTTGAGGTCCTGGTTGACCGTGACGGGGACAACGGTGCGTGCCACGGGGAAGGTGTGAACCAGAATTCCGCTTCGCGTCACAAACAGGATACTTCCCGCAGGGATCAACTTGGCTGCGCTCTCCGTGACGGCCTTCTTGGTGACGTGGTCTATCGAGTCTGAGATGACGAGGACTTTCATGTCCTTTGGTGACACCCAAGGGATAGAGCCGTTAGTCCAGTAGGAAGATTCACTCTTGGATGGAGTGCCTCCGCCATTCCATTCGCCCAGGTCTCCGAGGCGCATGGAGGCCCATCCGGGGGGGAGGTTCGATGAACTGCTCATGCTGCTAGAACCTCATTTAGCTCTTCGAGAAGGCTCCGCAGTCCGTCACCAAAGACCTGGGCAGCCCTTCCCAGTCCACCCTCTTCGGCAAACGGCGCGAGGTCCAGATCGTCAATCGTCATCTCAAGGCTCGCAGCGATGTGATCGCGCATCATCTCAAGCCAGCGATGCTGGTCGGGGGTGAAAGAACGACCCTGGTCGCGCTGTTGCGCCATCCAATGGTCGAATCGTTCTCGCACCTGATCGCCAAACGGAACCAGCTCATCGTCCTTGTGCGTTGCGAACCGCACCAACGACACGATGTCCGTGAGCAACCGTTTTGCCGACGCGCCCCGGACCTTGTCCTTCTGTAACGTTTCGTAGGCCCGCCATAGCTTCTGCGGCGTCCATGAGCGCGGCGGGGCCTTGATCGCCTCGGCCAGTTCCTTGATGTCCTTGAAGTGCAGCCGCTTTGAGTACGGCTGCGCGTAGAAGAACTGGAGCGCGTCGATCTCGTCCTTGTGCTCTTCGAGGAACTGTTCGAATGAGGTGACGAGCGCCCGTGCTTTTTCCTTTGCCTCCTCGCTCGCCCCGGCTTCCAATAGCTCGTCCCGCGACACCTCGTCGATGACTTGTTCGACCTCGCGCTTGAGGTCCTGGAGGAGCTTTCGCAGGGCGGGCTTCGTCGCGAGCGGCTCGGTGGCCTTCTTGAGGAGTATCTCGGCGGCCTGCTTGATTTGATCCTCGGTGGGCTCCTTCTCGGGAGGCACGTCAAAGGTCTTGCGTGCCTCGGAGATCTGGCGATCGAGGTCAAGACCATCCACGATACCCCGACTGATGTCGGAGATGCCGACGCCACCGGACACCTCGGCTACGCGTTTGTGCTCGTCGGCGCCGCATCGTTTGGAGAGGCGTGAAAGGCGGCTCGCGAGTGAGGAGAGCACATCAGGGTCGGTCCCTCCCATCGCAACATGCTCCACGAGCGTCTTGAAGGCGATTGTCTTCTTGCGCTCCAGGGGCTGCGTGTCGGCGAGCTGCGTGTCCGTCATGCCGACGCAGTCCACAATGACAAAGTGGGTTTTGGCGTCGGCATCCGGCGTTACGGCTTTTAGATCATTCGAGTCGATGATGCGAACTCCTCGACCCTTCATCTGTTCGAATAGCACGCGGCTCTTAACAGCGCGCATAAACATCACGATCTCGATCGGCTTGATGTCTGTACCAGTGGCGATCATATCCACCGTGACGGCGATTCGGGGCTCGAAGCTGTTGCGGAAGGACTGGATCAGATCGTGCGGATTCGCGGCGGTGACCTTGTAGGTAATTTTCTGGCAGAAAGAGTTCCCTCGACCGAACTCGTCCCTGACGATCTCCACGATGTCTTCGGCGTGGCTGTCGTCCTTGGCAAAGATCAGGGTTTTCGGAACTTCCTTCCTGCCCGGAAAGATCTCAGTGAAAAGTCGCTCACGAAAAGTGCGAATGACGGTCCGGATCTGATCCTTGGCGACGACGCGCCGATCCAGTTCGTTCGCGTCGTATGTGATGTCCTCGTCGGGCCGTTCCCAGCGTCGGGCGCGAGTCTGGCGATCCCGGTACTCTACCATCGCGTGGGGTGTTGCCTCTATCGTGGAGCCGCCCTGCGTGATCTTCGTGCGGATGTTGTATACCTCGAAGTCCACGTTGACACCGTCGGCAACGGCGCGCTCGTGGTCGTACTCCATTACTAGGTTACCCTTGAAGAACCCGAAGGTCTGCTTCGCAGGGGTCGCGGTGAGCCCGATCAGGAAGGCGTCGAAGTAATCCAAGACCTGTCGCCAGAGCGTGTAGATCGATCGGTGACACTCGTCGATCACGATCACGTCGAAGTACTCAGGCGGGTAGGTTGCGTTGTAAACAACCGGGAGTGGCTCGTTCATGGCCGCGCCGGTGGACTCGAATAGCGACTCTTCCTCTGCCTCGGCAGTGTACTCGGGTTCGCCTTTGAGCATCGAATACATGCGTTGGATCGTTGTGATGACGACCTTACTGGAGGAACCGATCGTGTTCGAAGTCAAGTGCTGGACGTTGTAGAGTTCGGTGAACTTGCGGTTGTCGTCGGGCGTTCGAAATCCCTGAAACTCCTTCTCTGCTTGTTTGCCCAGGTTGCTTCGATCGACCAGAAACAAAACCCGCCGGGCACCTCCAAACTTAATGAGGCGATACACCGACGTAATCGCAAAAATGGTCTTACCAGACCCGGTCGCCATCTGCACCAACGACCTTGGACGGTTTCGCTTTAGCGAATGTTCAAGTTTGCTGACGGCTTCGATCTGATTCGGATAGAGGCCGTGCGGACGAAGAGGCGGCATCGTTTGGACCCGCCCCCGAAGTGTAGACGGCTTGGTGTCGTCCGCGGAGGTGAAGAGGCCACTGCCTTCGGCTTGAAAGCGTTTTACCGTTTCGTCCAGCGTCGTAGCCGCCAACCAATCCGACAAGGTTTCGGGTCGATGAATGTGCGGTACGTCGGATATCCGCCGGGTTTTCGGATCGGGGTCGAGTCCGTTGATGAAACGGGTCTCTACTCCGGTGCTTATATATTGAAACGGAAGCGGACTAACCGGCGGATTTAGGCCGGCCGGTAGCCCGGTGGCGTACTTGTCGGCTTGTAACTCAACGTTGGTTGGAAGGTACCCTGCGGGCTTCGCTTCGAGCACTCCGACGGCCTTGCCATCAACGAACAACATGTAGTCGGCAACCCCGTGGCCTTTTGCCATTTGAAATTCTGCTACAGCTATGCCCCGCCCCGCCGACAGGTTCATCTCTGGGCGAGTTTGAACGATCCAGCCAGCCTCGGCAAGCTGAGCGTCAATCTGGACACGCGCCTGATCTTCGGGTTTAAGGGGAGAAGGATTCACATAACACCGTTGTTAGTTTCCAGCGCGCCACAATGCTTTAATGGCGCCCCAGCTTTCTTCGCGCACGGGAACCGTTTGAAACCCGGCGACGATAACATTATCGAACCTCACATGGTTCCCCGCGTAAGGGTTAGCGCCGGTAAACCCAGCGAATCCGATACGGCCTGTCAACACCGGGGCGGACATATCGACGTACCGGATGTACTCGATGTTATCGACATAAACAACGATCTCAGGTCCGTTCAACTCAATTTTCACCCGATACCAAGTGTTCAACACCGAAATAAATGGAGTCGCTGTGAGAAACGTCCAGCTTCCCCAGTTCCATCGATTCATGTTGTCCAACTTGAACAGGCGAAGCGCACCATCGTCGCCTTCATCGGGAACCGGTCCTCGAAAGTTCAAAAAGTAACCAGTCGTGGAATTTTGGTATCGGAAGTAGCAAATTTTTGAGGAGTGCTTTAGCCCCATTACGTCGAACTCGAATGTGTAGTTGTCCCACGCCGGGTCGCCCGCGAACGCTTTCGCAAACTGATACCGTTGATCAGGCATGTCGACATCAAATGCACCGCTCACGACGGACCAGTAGGATGAGTTTTCCAAATCCCACGCTGAGTACCCCGCGGAAAACTCTTCCGTAAACAAAACCTGTCCAGCCGCTAGCGCTGGAATAAAAAGCGTCAGGAACACCATAGTAGTCAAACGCATTGCAATACTCCCCTCGTCTGGTTGTGTGTGCTAAGACAAAATCTCCGCAGAATTACTTTCAAAGAAACTGTTTGCATCACGGGTTTCCAACAACAACGAGCCCAACAAAGAACGTTCACTGTCGGTAATGGTCGACACTCGCTCAGAAAAGTCCAAGAAAGTGATCATTACCGGATAACCTAAAGCGGCTGAAAATCCTGCTCCGAGAAACAGCACGAGCTTTGAGGCGTTAGTTTCCACGCTCGTCCTGGATATCCTTTAGAGTTCTACCCGCCTCCGTTCGCCATGCCTTGCGCCCGTTGATCCGGCCACCGATCAAGACTCCCGCAGCAGCCGAAGGCGACGTAAATCGGTAGTCCTGTAAGAACACTAACCGCCCATCCTGTAGCTCGACTACGCCACGCTCAAGTAGCTGCTCTCTAATCGCGATCGTCCGTTCCCGAATCGAAGCCAGCGGGGTGGGTCGAGCCTTAGACCCTGCCAGAACAATAAAGCCGTCTTTCGCCTCTCGGCCGCGCGCTTCAACGCCGCGCTGTTCCATCACGTACTCACCACTGGGATCGCTTGGTTCAACCGCGCTAGCAGCCTCGAACGCATCGATCCCCAGCATGGGATAGATCACCAGCATTTCCGACAAGAACCATGCGGCCGTAGCTTCATCTGACTCCGAGAGCTGCGGCAGCGCCGGAACTTGCGAGTTTTCCAATTCCCACTGATTAGCCGTTTTCGCAAGCGCAACAAGGTTGGCTTCCAGGTATCGGACGTGTGCTTTGTTCAGCCCTTCATCCGTCGCTGTGAAAGCGATCATCTGCGTCCAGAAATCCTTCTTGCGTTCGTGGCTTCGCAGGCGTTTCTCGAGCACGTCGGCTTCGCCAACGTAGAGGCGATTACCAAGACCCTCGCCATCTCCCCAAAGCACGTATACGCCGGGTTGCTTTAGTTCGGGCCGATCGAGGGCATCGCCTAACTGGCTTCGGCTGCAGACGATTGCTTTACCGGTCCAGTTTGACTTGGATACGACTTTGAGACCATCCGGCGTCCCGTCAACGAGCAAAATATGGATGTTAGTTGGTCGGGACATTAGCAACCACAATTGGTGGAGGGTCAAAATCCATTCCCAGCAAGGTACCAAGGCTTCGGAGTTGCACCGTACTAGGGACCGTACTACTGGCCTCCAGGAATCGCCCGATACGTGGATGCGCAACGACATCGAGAAGTTGACGCGCATCGTCGTGATGCTTCGCCTTTGTCTTCCCTTTAAAGCTGACGAACCCTTCAAAAAGCAGAATATCTCTATTGGGCTCCAGCTGGGCGATTTCGTAGATCAATCGCGCAGCGGCGATCATAACCGCTGCTCCCGCGCCGACGTACCAGTAGCGTGTGTCCGAGCCGATCTGTTCCAAATGCTTGCGGCCTACCGGGCAACCGTCTGTCGTGAACGCCATCGACAATGGTGCTTCCAGTATCACCTGAACTGCGCCGGCTTTTCTCGTGCTCACTAATGCTTTAAGTCGCTCTATCAGATCGCCATACTTCTCGTCGCCGCATACGGGATCAACTTTCCGAATTGCAGTCGTATGCGCGTAACCGCATGACTTAGACTTCTCGGAGAAGCCAAGGTCGACAGCAATCCATTCGCCAGCGGATTCGCCGAGATTCTTGATCGTGCCGGCCGAAATTAGAGCAACCATTACTGCCCCTTCCCCACAAAAAAGCCCGCGCGCGCTGGACCCAACGGCCCCGACGCGTTGCGGGATACGCTAACTCTGACTCCCCAGATCGCAATCAATTCGTTATATTCCGGCTAGAACAACTGCTCGCCACTTCCCTCCTGGTGGCATATCTTGACGGTAGCACGCCCTTGGCGAGCCTGCCAAGCCCGTTGACACCCCACAATGCAGTCTCCCAGACCGGCTACCAACCCTCTGCCCATTCCCTGTTAACAGCTTCCTACCAGGCCAAGATATACGTATTGGGCGAAATAGCGTTCTGTGAGAAACTCGACCTGTAGGAATTCTCACCGATATACTCAGGGGATCATAACTCGGCATGCGACATGTAGCCCGCTCGGATAGAGAAACCCGGCGTCCTGCGTACGCCATTTTCATGCTCGGCCTGTGTATTCTCAGCCTAGTTTCCCTAGCACTTCTTGCGTTCTTTCCTCTTTCTCCAGGTATCCGTTCGATCCTTCGGCACGTAGATACGGCGGTTGCCGTTATTTTCTTGCTCGATTTCTTTCACCTGCTGTTTCGCGCGCCGAACAAGTTCCGTTACCTGGTCACTTGGGGATGGCTCGATCTTCTTTCGAGCTTGCCCACCGTAGGTGTTCTCCGTGTTGGTCGCTTTGCAAGGGTATTTCGAATACTCAGGCTTTTACGCGGCTTTCGATCGGTCCGATTGCTCACAGGTCACCTCCTCGAGCAGCGAGCCGAAAGCGCTTTCTTGGCAGTGGCGTTGGTAGCTCTCTTGACCATTACCCTATCCAGCATTGCGATACTCGAGTTTGAAACCGGAACCACAGCGAATATACAAGGCGCCGAAGACGCCCTCTGGTGGTCATTCGTGACGATGACAACTGTAGGTTACGGTGACAAATATCCCGTAACCGCGTATGGGAGGGTCGTCGCTGCATTCTTAATGATCGTTGGTATCGGACTATTTGCGACGTTCACCGGTTACCTCGCACATTGGTTCATTGAACCAGATGACCAACAGATCGAAAGCCGCCTTGAACGAATTGAACAAACTCTGCAACGCATCAATTCCAGAAACTGAACCAAGTCTCAGTTCCGAATCGGGAGTAGCGGAATGACAAGAAACAATACAATTCTTCAGCAGCTTGACATCGCGCGCGGTAAACTGCTTGATCTTACGCTTCGCAACTCTTTGCTCAACTTTAGGTCAACGACGCTAAACACCGTAGAAGTTATTCAAGAAGTTCCGCGTGAGATTTACAAAATTCTTGTTCTCGACGAGACACCTATGACTTTTCTTCCGTCGCAGAACCACGCCACTCAGGACCAAGAGGATACCGACGATGAAGTTCGTTCCGCCGAAGACCGCTCGGTCCTTTGGCATACGCCTGCCGAAATCGACGACCTTCACGTACGCCATACGGACCTATTTCTACAAACCTCGATGGCCAGCGAAAAACTTGCGCGGTCTCTGTTCTCCGTCTACCAAAAGTCGTCCACTCACTACGAAGAAACCGGCGTATCCCCTCTCTATTTGGCGCTTGGATTCTTGAAGTGGCGCGAGGCGGAACAGTCTGAAAAAGTAAACGCGGCGCCACTTGTCATGATCCCTGTGGAACTTGATCGCGACGGCGCGATGTCACCGTGGCGCCTACAATGGTCGCAAAACGAACTTGGAACCAACATTTCACTGCAGGCCAAGCTGACAGAGTTCGGCGTTGAGTTGCCTGAGTTTGAGATGCCTGCCGACAGGAGTGGGATCGATGCGTACCTTGCAGAAGTGGAACGTGCGATTGGAGAGCACAAAGACTGGCGTGTAGATAGCGACATCTACCTTGGGTTTTTTAGCTTCTCCAAGTTCATGATGCACCGAGATTTGGACCCATCGGCTTGGCCAACCCTTGACTACGCTAGCCACCCTCTATTGAAGGCCCTTTTCGACGATACGGACAGGGAGCCCGGCAGCATCGCTGATCCAATCGATCCGCGGACACTTGACGACATTGATCCTCGCTCTCTCCATTACATACTGGACGCGGATCCTTCACAGGCAAGTGTGATAGAAGAAATAAAAAAGGGCGGCAATCTTGTTGTTGAGGGTCCGCCGGGTACGGGTAAATCGCAGACTATCGCTAACTGTATCGGCGAACTACTTGCTGAAGGCAAAAAAGTACTATTTGTTAGTGAGAAAATGGCGGCGCTCGAGGTCGTCAAGGACAGGTTGGAAAGCAAGGGGCTCGGTAGCTTTTGTTTGGAACTGCATAGTAAAGGAGCGCGACCTAGAACCCTGCTAACCGAGCTCGAGCAGTCGTTGCTTGCGCCTGGCGAGGTACACGCCAATCACGAAGATCAGTTTGTACAATTCGAGAACACTCGCAGGCAGCTTAATCAACTTTCCAATGCGATGCGAAAGCCCCTCGGGGAGTCCCAGTTCTCGCCCATCGAGCTTCTTGGCAAATGGGCCCGACTAGCTGGTAAGTTTGCAGAGGGACAACTACCGGATATTGAAGTACCGAATCCGGAAAGCATCACTCGCCTGGATCTTGACCACACTTTGCAAACCCTCGACGAGTACGAAGCGGTCCTCGCAACAATTGGACCGCCGAATCAGAATCCATGGTGGGGCTGTGCCCCCGACGCACCGCTCCCCCGAGATCTCCGAGAACTTGATGCGGAACTAACAGAACTGGAGAACATAGCTGTAGGACTGCAAAACAAAATCGGACAGCTCGCGAGTCGTTGGTGTCTGGTAGTACCAAGCCGCTTGGCCGACATGCGACGCTTGGTGGCCGATGGGACTGCTCTGGCCGATACGCCGTTGGCTCAGGCTGCTGTAGCGATGCGTACTGACTGGGAGAACCCAGAACTAGCCAGAGAACTGTGCGATAAGGTTTCTGACTACCAATCGAATCTAGCGAATTCCCTTTTTGGAAGCGCCGTCGCCGCACTGACCCTAGACCGGGTGGACCAAGCAATGCAGATTCAGAACGATTCGCTGCGAGTGATTAAACCGACGTTCTGGCGAGATCGCTCTTTTTTCAATTCCGCACTGAAGGATACCAGCAAGACAAGTCGAGCGATCCGCCTCGACGCGTTGACCCAACTACGCAGACGGTTGGAACTCGAGAACGAAATTGATCGCAACAGCAATATCGGTCAGACCCTCTTCGGAGACCTTTGGAATGGCGCATCGAGTGACCCTACGGTCTTAGGACCATTCATTAAGTGGGTCGCAACAGTTCGCGAGTGCGCCACTGCAAAGCGAATCACTCCGAATTTCGTTGATCAATTCCCCACTAACTCGTCGTACGAACTATCCCAAGCAAGTACGGATATCGGCCAGCGGGTAGACCTTTTCAGCGCTAAGTTCGATTCGCTGGCGCAACGATTGAGATTGTCGACTCGGCACGCGTTCGGAGGTGAACTAGAATACCTTGCATTTGCTCGATTGCTCCAAACAATCCGTTCCTGGAAAGAATCGTTACCGAACCTCGCGACCTACGCCAAATACGTCGAAACAAAATCTCGACTTGCCGCTACGCGCGCTTCCGCGGTGATTGGCGTTGCTGAGAAAGAAGCAGACTCGGCGGACAAGGTTAAGGACATTTTCGAATTCAATTTCGTGGAGAGCATGCTCGGCGTGGCCTATCGGGAACGTCCCGAGCTCCAATCCTTTCACGCGGAAGAGCACGGGGCTCGTTTGACCCAGTTCCGCAGTCTCGACGAAACAATCATCAAGCTCAATAGCGAGCGCTTGCGCGCACACTTACTAGCTTCCCGCCCGACTATTGCCCATGGGGCTTCCCCACAGTCTGAAACGGGAATTCTTTTAGGGGAGTTTAAGCGAAAGCGCGGGCACAAACCCATTCGCAAGTTGCTTTCGCTCTGCGGCAGCTTAGTTCAGGATATCAAACCTTGTTTCATGATGAGCCCCATCTCGATTGCTCAATACCTTCATCCGACATCCTTCAACTTTGACATCGTTTTGTTTGACGAAGCAAGCCAAGTACGACCAGAGGATGCGCTCGGCGCCCTGTTGCGTGGGCGGCAAGTCGTCGTGTTTGGAGACAGTCGACAGCTACCGCCTACCTCCTTTTTCTATCATGAAGTCGAGAGTGACGAAACCGAAGAAGAGACCGTATCACTCGGGGACTTAGAGAGCATACTTACTCTTTCGAGCATTCGCTTGCCGCAACGACAGTTGTGCTGGCACTATCGAAGCAGGCATGAGTCACTGATCGCTGTGTCAAACCAAGAGTTTTACGACAACAAATTACTAGTTTATCCGTGTGCGCAAGATAGTTCACCCAACATCGGCCTTCAGTTTCGCCACCATCCCGAAACCACCTATGACCGAGGCCGTAGCGGCGTTAATCGTGCCGAAGCGAAGTTGATAGCCGAGGCAGCCGTGCAGCATTACCGCGACACACCGCATCGTAGTCTAGGTGTGGGTGCGTTTAACAGCAAACAACAACGGGCGATCGAGGAAGAAGTAGAATTGCTGCGCCGACAAGACCCGGATATTGATTTGTACTTTAGCCGCGAGCGAGAAGGCCACTTTTTTGTCAAGAATTTGGAGACCATCCAGGGTGATGAACGGGATACAATTTTCATAAGTATCGGATTCGGCGTCGACGGGGTTGGTCGTTTCAGCCAAAACTTTGGACCCTTGAATCAAGAAGGCGGTCACCGCCGGCTCAACGTCTTGATAACGCGCGCCAAAAGAAAGTGCGTCGTATTCTCAAATTTCAGTGCCGACAAGCTAGAACTTACTGTGTCCTCAAGCCGAGGTATTGTCGCCCTAAAAACCTTTTTAAAGTACGCGGAAACCCGCCGCCTGGATGTGTCTCAACCGCTGACAAATGACACGGACTCGCCATTTGAAGACTCAGTATACGAATACCTATCAGCGCAAGGGTTCGAGGTACGTAAACAAATCGGCTGCGCGGGATTCAGGGTAGATCTCGCGATTGTTGATCCGCGTAATCCAGGGCGATATTGCCTTGGGATCGAATGCGACGGTGCCAAATATCACTCGGCCGCAACAGCGCGCGAGCGAGACAGACTTCGCGAAGGGGTGCTCAGAGACTTAGGGTGGAACATTTACCGTGTATGGTCCTCTGATTGGTTTCGGCGAAACTCGGAAGCGAAAGAAAGTTTATTAAGGGCAGCAAGCGCTTCCGTGGCCGCGCCTCCAACTTCCGTACCGGTTCCAACACACGCTCAAATCGTATCACCGGCCGCTAAAGGTCAAGACCCAGCGACCGTTATGCCCCCGGACGTACAGCGCATCGATATTGCCCAAGCGCAACCCGTCGACATCCTTGACGGCATTGCAACATACGAGACTCTAGCTCACACCGACATCGACGTTGCTATAGCGCTACAAAACAATGACGTCAAGGCCCTCATTCCCCTCGTAATTGATATTGTTCACACCGAAGCCCCAATACATGAGGAAGAGGTAGCCACTCGTGTCAGAGCTTTCGCAGGATTGAAGCGAACGGGATCTCGCATATCTGAAACCGTCGAACAAGCTGTCGCGTACGCAGGCCGAAACGGACTCCTCGAACGCCGAAAACCATTTCTCTTTACCAGAGATTCGGGTGAAATCGTGCCTCGCTGGCGCAACTGGAATGTTCGACTAGAGACGGTCAGCGATGAAGAGTTGATTTCTGCTGCGCGACACATACTGGGGCGCCAGCGCGCGACACCGGCCGAAGAGCTTGCGAAACAAACCGCCAAGTTGATCGGCGTTGGTCGGGTAACAAGTGGTATCGTTGCCCGAATTCTCGAAACACTGGAAACGAATGCTCGGCAAGGACACCTTGTAATCGACGCCCAAGAACGGTTCTCGCTACCCTAAGCGATCCAAGCTCCGCACATGCCCCGAGAGGTACATCATTCGCCAGCGCTAGACCGGAGACGTGCTCTCATCGGGGTCCCCATCAGCAGCCGGAACGGTTTCCTTCGCCTGATTCTCTGAGTCTGGAAGATCATTGTTCTCAGAACTAGAAACTTTTGGAAGCTTCGGGACGGGCGGGCGGTATGGTTCGATTTGCTCTACTACGTCGCGGTAAAATGATTTCAAATCGTCAGATATTCCAGCAAGCACGTCACTGGACTTTCGCCCTTTCCGAAATGGGCGAATCCAACGAAGTACAAACTTTTTCGGATTCAAATCTTTTGGAACTGGCTCCGAGTTGGCCACCAGTAGTGCGCGCTCCCAATCGATGTCTAACTCGCGGAGCTTAGCGATAGTCGTCAGCCCTTTCTTCCATGGAATTTCAATCTCCAGTTCCGGTGGTGCTGCCTCTAGCTTCTTAAGTTGCTTTACGATACCGCGTGTGCGCACTTTCTGGGTTCCGGTATTCGGCGGTGCTATCTCAATAGAAAATCTAGTCTGCTTCGACCTGAGGTCGACATCGACATCGAGGTCCCCTGCCGTGTGCGGAATGTTTAGCGCGCCAGAGAGATAGCTTGTTTTTAACGCTTTTTCGCAAAGCTTCTCCAGACGAATTCGGTAGTCTGCCTTTTCCTTAGTAGATACTCTCGGCTCAACTTTCACACCAAGTTCCGCCTGCAGCTCAAACGCTGCCCTGCGCAAATAGTCATCCCAGTACTGTGCGACCGCCTCCAGCTTCTTCCGGGTTGCCGACAATGCACCGCTCCGCGCGGCGCCAACAACGTCGTTCCAATCCCGGCCGAGCGTAGGCTCAATCATGATTTTGGAACGAGGGTCCCGGACGTATTTGATCCATTCGTTCAAGATCCACGCCTGATCGGGATCCGAAACCTCAGCTTTTGAACTCAGGGTTCTGGCTTTCGCCATTAGCTTATCCCATGATAAGTGCTTGAGCGGCACACTTCGAAGACGCCGTCCGTCAACGCTAACAGGATGATCGCCGGTCGACGACACAACCTCGTTACTCACCGTGATCACGGTGTGGCACCCGTGCTCTCTCGCCAACGACATATAATCGTCGATTTGCTTCTTCTCCAATTTGCTGTCCCCGGTTTTAACTTCGAGAAGCGCAACCCACTCCTTCTTCCCTCTCTTCGCGACCAGCATGCCGTCCGGCTGGACTGGGTCTCGTCTAGTTGCCAGTGGAAAAGACACTTCGGTGTAACAATCTGGTACGGCACTTATGCCACCACATTCTTTCGCGATCCACTTGCCGAACTCTGACACCGCAGTCGCAACTGCTAACAACGCCGCAGTGGCGCGTTGTTCAGCTTCGGCCCCCGCTGCTATCCGGACACTGGGAAACAACCGCGCGCGCTTGCTTTCTTTCTTGTTCTGTTCGATGTAGTTCACGAATCCCCCCTGGGAATAGGTTCAAAATCCCGGCCGAACACAAAAGTCCTATCGCGTTAGACACCTCAAAACCCAAATTGCCCTCGGTTGCGAAGCGTGAGTACGTCCGGACAAGGTCCGTGGTTCCCGCGGCAACGCCACTTTATTTCATTTGCCAAATCTTCAAAACGAAGGTGGTCGGTCACCTGAATTCGCATGCCGAGTACTTCGTTGATATGGTCGTATAGCTTTTGGCGGTCACCACCAACATACGCGCCTACCTCATTCTGGAAAAACAGTTCTGAGGTGTCCACTCCATAGAGGCCGCGGACGAAATTCGAAAGGCTGAGAATGATATCGTACGACGATATCCCGGACCCAAATCTGACGTCGTCCCACTGCTCACGTACACCCTCATTCCACCGCTCTCGGCGCGCAATCAAGCCAGTTGGATGAAAATACAACCACTCTCCGGTCTTCTGGCCGTCTTCGTTAACCAACCCGCAGTCGGAAATAAAGTTTCGGCCGTCAGTATTGGCAATGAAACGCGTCCTCGACAGCGACCGAAGGTCAACGCTCATACGTCGGTAGTAGTCAACAAACGCCAGTTCACTTGTGGGCGAACTGGTTACACCCAAGTAGGTGCTGATGAACCGGCGGAGTTCCCCAAGTCGTAGCCGGTCGTCGGTATAGTATCCGATGTCAATGGATCGCTCATCTGACGCTCGCACTAAATTCATGGAGCTAACCACCGCAGCAGATTCGTTCATGTACAGCTTTGCGTGCAACATTGGAATCAAGATCGGGATAATCCCCAAAGCCCGGATCGACGGGTGTTCCGCGTCCGCCCGAGCGAAGAAAGTGATCGGAACGCCGCGTTCCAATGCGCGCCGCAGCGCTCCCTCCATCTTGGGCCAGCGCGAAACGTCGGCGTAGGGGCTGACAATCGTAAGATCGAGTTGCGCCTCGTTTGCGAGTGTAATGATCTTGCCGGCGATCTCCGCTGGTTTGACTAGTTCCACGTCACATTCCCCCCAGCACTCCCCACAAAAATGCCCGCTCGCGCAGGACCCAACGGCCCCGACGCGTTGCGGGATACGCTAACTCTGACTCCCCAGATCGCAATCAATTCGTTATATTCCGGCTAGAACTACTGCTCGCCACTTCCCTCCTGGTGGCTTATCTTGACGTTAGCACGCTCCTGGCGAGCCTGCCAAGCCCGTTGACACCCCAGTCGGCCTCGGGGAGATCGCCCATCGTCTACTTCAGCAACACAGCCTTATCTCCGAAAACGTCCGCGCCAACTTGTAAGCGGTAAAAATAAACGCCCGAGCCAACGCGCTGGCCGGCATCGTCGGTTCCGTTCCAGACTTCGTTGTACAGCCCCGCATCCCGGCGTTCTGGCGCAATCAATCGGCGCACCAGTCTTCCCTTTACATCAAAAATGACCAAAGAGACTTCCTCCCGAAACGGCAAGCTAAACCGAATTGTCGTTTGTGGATTGAACGGATTCGGGAAATTGCGAACCCAGATGTTGGGATTCGTCGGCGTCGGCTGCTCCGGCGTACCAACCGCAACGCCAACGCTTGGAAACTGTGCGTACTGATAGGAGAAGTTGATATTCGTGGTCCACGAATTCGTGATCTCAAGCAATAAGCTCTCGCCCAAATCAATATCAACGCCGTAAATCAGATCGAACACGAACGGCGTCGCGGGGTCGATATCGCCGAAGCCAACTTCGGTACGCGGCAGGACGTTATACCCCGTATCACAGACCGACATTGATGCCAACGGCACCAGCGTAGTTGAAACGCGATACGCAACCGAGACCGTTTGATTGCTGGACCAGTCACCCGTTAACGAATCCAGTACGCCGTCAAAACCCCCGCCCGCAAACTCAGGTACGCAGCCGACGAACACCCGCATCCGGTCGCCCATATCTTGGTAAGCGATATTCGCGATTGGAATACTGGAGTCCACGGAAGAATCAACCTCGGCACCCGCCCAGGACGCACGCAGCAACGTCGTATACTTCTCTGGCGCCAACAGCGCGTAACCTGAGTGGTAATACTCCCCAGAACCCACAACTGGAAGCTGTATTGGGCCACTTCCGTCGAGTGGAAGCACCGTCTCGTCATTTATTGGGTCGAAGTAGGGTGTGGCAGGGGGTGAAGCGCTAATCACACAGTCGAAAGCATCAACCGTGGCGCCTACTTGATCGAACGGTTCGCCGGACACGTCGCCTGCGAGTACTAAGTCGATGCCCTCGGGGAGGACAGGCGTAGAATTACACACCCACAATTGGACCCAATAGGGACGGCAATAGAACGGATAGTCTTCGACTTCGCCAAACTGTGCCGCACCTGCTGACTGGTTCAACGACCCGTCAATGTTCGCTCGCGCGCCGAGGTTTTCGCCCCAATCCAGTCGGCCGCGAAACCACATCGCAACGTGTGGGTTCTGGGGTTCGGGCACCACCGTACCGGCAACAACGGCTATTGACGCGCTCGTGTTTGCACCCGCCAGCGGTTCGGGAAACGCCTCCACCTGAATTATTCGCTCGTCCGTTTCCCACTCGCCGTTCTGATTGAAATCTCCCCACAGCGTATAGAACATTGGATCGACGACGTAGTCATGTCCCGCGCCGGAATTGTCATTGGCGAAACGAATATAGCTGGTCACTGC
The DNA here is from genome assembly GCA_964588695.1 of uncultured bacterium. Taxonomy (GTDB): domain Bacteria; phylum Krumholzibacteriota; class Krumholzibacteriia; order WVZY01; family JAKEHA01; genus CAZPQK01. The sequence goes on along the minus strand of CAZPQK010000012.1, from coordinate 1,835 downwards.
AACGTGACGTCCCCACACAATCGGATTTGGCGCGAACGTAATGCCGTCGTCGAACTCGTCCTGGTCTACCAGATTGGGATCGCATTCGGCGTCGACGTTGTCGGTCGAGTTCGGGTCACCGAGCCACTCGTAAGTCCAGTTTCGTGAGGGGCGCCGTGGAGCAATGCCGAAGATATGTTCAGCACCATCAAGGGGTGCGTCCAGTTGGATCCCGGTTAGAACACGCCCACTTTCGTCTTCACGAACCACGGTGGGGTACTTGTTTCGCCCGGCGAATGGATCAGGGGCATCGCCCAGATCGGGGCTATACAAAAACTCGACGCCAACACTGTCCACAACGTCGAGAGTGCTATTGGCCCATCCACCCGCCAACGGGCCGAAACCTTCGGCCCACACCTCGTTCATCACGGGGACGCCTAGTGCGTTGTTCGCCGCCCCCAATGGCTCGGTATGATGTAAACCAACAAAATGACCGAGCTCATGAATAGCGACCGTCGAAAAATCGACTTCTTTGTCGAACGCGGCGTTGTTGTTCCAATCCAAATCACCGGGACCAGGAAAGTCGCCTAGCGGTGGAAAATCTACATCGGACACAAGCGCGGCGCCGCCTGGAACGTTAACCCATTGCGTATTGGTGTCAAAAATAATGTCGGCTTCCAGGATCCGTCCAGACACGGCGTCCGTACAAAGGTACGTGACGCCTAGTACGCCCACACCCGTCGCACCAAAACCAATTGTGTTGTGATTGTCAATGGCGAGAACGTTCCCGGGGACGCCGGTACCATCGACCTCGGCGAACTTCAGTTGCGATATGTTCGACCAATTGTTCGCAGCGAGTTCCACTAGATCTGCCGCAACGATCCTATCAGTTTCGCTGTCGGCAAAACCGTTGCCGTCAAGATCGGGGACCGGCGCGGTGCCCAACGCCCACGGCAGGAAACAAGACGGAAGTTCGCGTAAATCCCAATGGGCAAAGGGAGGTTTTTCGTGCGGGGCCACGCGGTCACCCGTTTTTCCGTCAGCAATCAGGCGAAAGTAAGGCTGAGCAGAACTGGGCCCGACCAGCAATGTGGCGAAGAACAATACAATGCCGACCAGTGCGATCGTGCGCATTACCTTCCCTCCCGCTGGCTCTCAACAATTTGTTTGATTGTCTGCAGATAATCCTCTCGGCGCTCGGTCCGTTCGTCCAAACGGCCGTGTCCGTCATCGGTTACAACCACCTTACCCTGCGAAAGTCCCACTAGTGGCCAGTACTCTCCGGCACTGCGGTTAATGAACAGCACAACGTCTTCGCCAACCCGAAATTTGGGCGCGCCAACGACGCTCGCAATCAAGCCGTCGGCCTGGCCGCCAAAAATCGTGAGGTCAAGTTGACCTTGGGCGGCGTTTCCCTTGAGCGTTTGTTTGACGGTGAAGGAAACGTCGGTGACGATTATCGTTTTATCGTCATTCCATCGCGACGTGTTGGACGACACGGTCGCATAAACAACGTTTTCGGAATGTCGAACCAGTTCGTAGTCGTTGAGTTGCACAACCGTGGTCGCGCCGCCAGGTATACCGGCAACAAACAAGAGTAGAAAAGCAAACCAGCTGCTCAGCCGATTCGTGCATCGTCGACTTGCCATAGTGGATCCTCCATGGGATGGCTTGAACGAATCTGACCTTTGGGCACAAAAAAAAGCCCGTGCTAAACGGACTCCTCCAACCCCGCGCTGTACGGACCGATACGATGATGGCTCCCCAACCTGGTCATCAAAATCTATCTCCGGCTAGAACAACTGCTCGCCACTTCCCTCCTGGTGGCTTATCTTGACGTTAGCACGCTCCTGGCG
>CAZPQK010000011.1:0-110813 GCA_964588695.1 uncultured bacterium | reverse complement strand
ACCCATCATTCAGCCTCCCAACTGCGACGGTGTGTGCAGGGGGTACTTGCGGTGAGGCTCTTATTGTACCCGAGCTAGTTCAATAAGACAATACGAAAATATTGCTGGATTTGGCCTTCCCCCGATAATGCGCACACTTAGTTGAGATCAGATTGTTGATTTTCATAGGCGACGGGGCTGATCCCGCCGAGATGTGAGTGCCGCCTCCTTTCGTTGTAGAACCGATCGATGTAGTCTCCGATGTCAGCCGTTGCTTCCTGCCGACTCCAGTACTTGCGCCGATGCACCCGCTCTCGTTTTAAGCTGCTAAAGAAGCTCTCCATTGCGGCGTTGTCGTAGCAGTTTCCCTTCGCACTCATGCTTGATACCGCCTGGGCGGCCTCGAGCCGCGCGCGGTACTCGTAAGACGCGTACTGACTCCCGCGATCCGAGTGATGGATGAGGCCAGCCTTGTACGATCGCTCTGGGCGAAGCTCGCCTTGATCTCCACCAGTAAGCGTCGATCTTCGTGGTGATCAGTTCGCTCTGGGCGACGGCGCCACTGATAGTAGCTGCGCGGTGAGACCGAGAGCGCCGAACACATTCAACGGGCCGGCATCGTGCCACGATGCGCTTCGATCTGGGCATACGTCACTTCTCGTCCTTGGCGAAGTATGCCGACACTTTTTTTAAAAAGCTGTTCTCCGCTCGCAGTCGCGCGTACTCGCGGCGCAACTGCTCCAACTCTTTGTCGCTGTCTTTGAGGTTCCCTTTGCCTGGGAACGCTTCGGTGGGATCCGCTGCAAACTCACGCTTCCAGCGGTAAAGGGTCTCTTGGGTGATCCCCAACTCTTCGGCTACCGACACCGCCGTTCGTCCTTCCTCAAGGACCAACCGCAACGCCTCTAGCTTAAACTCTCGCGAACATCTCCGTCCTGTCCGTCCCATGACGTACCTCCTGCCGACAAGTATGCCGACTGTTCTTGGTGCGCGTCAAATCGGGGGGAGGCCAAAATGGATTGATACGCATGACGAACCCATTGAAGTGCCAGACCCGGACATCATTGCAATTCAGAGTCCAAAGCGTCGAAATCTCGACTGTTGTCGCCGATAGCTGCTAGGAAAGTGTCAGCATTACTTTACGACGCCCCGGACAGATGTCGATAGTTCTATCGTTAGTCACTTTGTAAACATTTGACAAGTGGAGCAACGGTAGGTTTTCAGGTATGGTTGTGGCCCACCAAGGAGGGAGATCATGAAATGGATAGCAGTATTACTGATGGTCGCGTTGATCAGCGCCAACCGACCAACTGATATTTCCGGTAGCGACAAATGGAAAAGCGTCCGCGCCGAGATGGGTTGCGACCCCGAAATCGTTTGTACAAGTACATGGCGCTACGGCATTGGACGCGGCGACGTGAAAGTCCTGGAAAAGGAGTGGTTTGGACTGTCGCCGTCCGAGGAAGGGCGCGATGAGCTTATATTCAACGTGCCCGCCAAAGGCGCAGAAACGCTTCATCAGCGGGCCTACTATTTCAATGATACAGACGAACTCTATCATTCTATGACGATTCGATTCTTTGACTCAGAAAAGTCGGCAAAGAATGTCTTCGAGAGGCGGCGCCGAAATATGAGACGCAGTTTTGGAGATCCTCAGGATCATGGGCCCGGTTGGACAGTATGGGAAACCACCGTCTTCCACGTGAGGCTCGGTTTAGACGGAGAAACCCTGCTCATCGAAGAATATACGTCAGCCGCCTATAGATAGAATCCAAAACGGAGAACGAAATGAAACCAGTTGCTCACCGGGTCGCTAGCCAAAAGGTTACCGCTGAACTGCAGCCAATCTTAATCGATGGAGAGCAAGTCGAGTCGGCCTATAAACTGATTAGAGACTTTTTCGTTTTCACCAACAAACGACTCATTTTCGTAAACAAGCAGGGACTAACCGGCAAGAAAAAGGAATACGCTTCGATCCCGTACCACAGCATCGTCCACTTTTCAGTGGAGACCGCCGGAACGTTCGACCTCGATTCTGATCTCAAGATTTTTCTGACGGGTGGCGCCGCACCGATTTCGCAAAAGATACTCCGCGACGCCGACATCAGAGGCCTGCAGCGAACGTTGGCCTCCTACATACTTCGTTAGGCAAGCTAGCGAGCGTCAGGTTGGGCGAGCCAACCGGCGGGATTGCCGCGTCCGAACTTTTCGGACTAAAGTCCGCCAATGTGGGTTTTGAAGAGACCTGCTGGTGCTTTGGGAAACCAAGACTGACGACATGCGCGCGATACCGCTGAACGATAGGGCTATTAGTGTTCTTCGTAATCGGGTGCTGTCCGCGGGTGCAGATCGATTCCTCTTTGTATGCGCAGGTAGCCGAGTTCGCAAGGACCAGCTCTGGAGTCGATGGAAGCGATACCGCAAGATTGCCGGCGCCGACTCGATTACGATCCATGGGCTCCGGCATACGTTTGCAACCCGCCTACTGCAATCCGGCGTCGACCTAAAGACCGTGCAAGAACTCCTCGGCCACAAGAACATAGCGACGACCGCGATATACCTACACTCATCGATCGAGCGCGAACGAACCGCGATCCGCATGTTGGGAGAGTTATGATAGGCTGGGTAGAACAAAAGGTGGCAGTGCAGCGCACGGTGCAGCGTTGCCGTTTACGGAAGTATCGCGACAACGCGTAACTCGTTGCAAAAAATGGTGAGCCGCCCTGGACTCGAACCAGGCACCACCTGCTTAAAAGGCAGGTGCTCTAACCAGATGAGCTAGCGGCCCACCAGAAATCGGCGGGAAGGCCATGTTGGCCGTCAATGTTGGGATACCATAGCGGCCCCGGCAGGCGGTGTCAAGGCCATCTAAACAGTTTGGTAACTACAAGTTATCGCTGTCGACTCGCGGTCCCGGTTAACGGGCGGCGCCTCGCGCGGCGATCAACCGGCCGTCACCCGGCCAGTTAAACATCGCATCCCGAGCCGGCCCCGTGGAGACCATCTTGATACGACACTCCGTCAACTCTTCCAGCGCCTGGATGTAAGACACCGCCGCCGCTGGCAGTTCGTCCAGGCTTGAACCGGCGGTTGAGGAATTCCAACCCGGAAAGGTTTTGTATACGGGTTTGCATTTCTCCAAGACGTCGCTGTCGACGGGGAAAACATTCAGCACTTTCTTCCCCACCTTGTATCCTGTGCACACTCTTATCTCGTCGAACTCGTCGAGCACGTCGAGTTTGGTGAGCGCAATCTCGGTAACGCCGGTTTGTTTTACCACGGTTCGAGCGGCCTCCGAATCGAACCAACCGCAACGTCGCGGACGCCCAGTGGTGGTTCCGTACTCGTTGCCCAGGTCGCGGAGCTTCTGGCCGTCGCGACCATTGTCTTCGGACGGAAACGGGCCGCTGCCAACACGGGTGCAGTACGCTTTGAATATGCCGATGACACGGGTGAATTCCGCCGGCGGAATTCCAGTGCCGGTAGCTGCTCCTCCCGCCGAACACGAACTGGATGTTACGAACGGATAGGTACCGTGATCGATATCCAAGAGCGCGCCCTGTGCGCCTTCGCACAGCACTTGTTGGCCCTGGTCGAGCGCACTCCATAGCATCGGCCGCGTGTCAACGATCATAGGCTTTAGCACCTTGCGCACCCGGAGCAGGTCAGCGACCACCTGCTTGGGGGAAACCTTCTTCATGCCGTTGTCCGCGAGGTACTTGTTACGCGCGCGAACGCGTTCGCGCACTCGCGCCTCCAGATCGGCCGGTGCGCGCAACAGATCGGCCATGCGCAAGCCTCTACGTAAGACCTTGTCGGCATACGCGGGGCCAATTCCCTTTTTGGTAGTCCCTATCGCCGACTTGCCGCGACGAGCCTCGTCGCCACAGTCGGCACTAATATGGTAGGGCATGACCAGGTGTGCTTGCTCGCTAATGTGGATGCGCCCGTCGGTATCGACGCCGCGTTTTTGCACGCCGCGCATTTCTTCGACCAGCGCGAGCGGGTCAATCACCATGCCGCCACCAAGAACACAGTGAACTTTAGGGTAGAGAATCCCTGAAGGGATCAAGTGAAACGCAAAGCGTTCTTTCCCTACCACCACCGTGTGACCAGCGTTCGCCCCGCCCTGAAAACGCGCGACAAAATCTACGTTCTCCGAGAGGCAGTCGATGATCTTGGCTTTGCCCTCGTCGCCCCACTGACCGCCAATGATCAGGCTCACCGGCATAGGTTTAGTCCTTCCTTAACCAACTGCATTGGTCACCTCACCGGTCAACAACGCCTTGGCGACCGATTCGGCCGCGTCGGTAGCCACACGCAGTTGCGCTTCGGCGGTGGCTGCGCCCAGGTGCGGAGTAAACACACAGTTTTCAAACTCGAAAAGTTTCTTTTGCTCTTCGCCCGGCGGTTCTTTTTCGAATACGTCCAATCCTGCCCCCGCGACTCGACCGGCGGACAAGGCGACTGCCAGCGATCGTTCGTCAAGTACACCGCCGCGCGCACAGTTAATGATGCGAACGCCAGGTTTCATCTTTCGAAACTCATCCGGCCCCAACAACAAGCGGGTTTCCGGACGAAGCGGTACGTGCAGCGTGATCCAATCGCTCGAGCTGAGTAGCGTATCGAGATCGACGACTTCGACCGGCAGGCCTGCTGTGTTCTGAGGCGATGGATCGCACCCCAGCACCTTCATGCCGAAAGCAGCCATGCGTGAGACCACCTCCCGACCGACGCGTCCCAGACCAATGACGCCGAGCGTCTTGCCAAACATCTCGGAACCTTTATAGGTCTTCCGGTCCCAACCACCGGCGACCAGTGACGCGTGCGCCTGTGGGACCTTACGCGCGACCGCCATCATCACGGCAATTGTGTGTTCAGCAGTCGACACGGTGTTCCCCGACGGCGCATTCATCACGGTAACCCCGGCCGCCTTCGCGGCCTCGAGATCAATATTGTCCACCCCAACACCGGCGCGACCAATAAACTTAAGGTTCTTTGCAGCCGCAATTACATCGGCAGTGAGCTTAGTAGGGCTACGGATAATGACGGCGTCTACTTCTGCAATGCGGGTTTTCAGCTCGTCGACCGGAAGCGTGTCGACCGGAATTGCCTCTAAGTCCTCATGACGCGCGATTACTTCCACGGCCTCGGGCGCAATGTTATCGGTGAGCATTACTTTGAACATTAGTTTGCCAGCTCCTCGTACGCGGCCTGTAGTGCTTCAACGCCGGGGCCGAACTTGCTGGTGACGCCCAACCGAACGCAACTTGCTTCCAGAGCCGAGATCATCGTGTACATGTCGGTTTCAAAGTAGTAACCCAGGTGCCCCAAGCGAAATATTTTTCCTTTTAGAGGGCCCTGCCCACCGGCGACTTTCACGCCGTAATCTTTTTCCATCATCTTCGTTATCGGCCCCGCCGTGTCGTCGGGCGGCACGATCGCTGTACAGCAGTTTGCGGGATTCGAGCTTAATAACTTGAGCCCCATAGCCGTGGCCGCCGCCCGCACGGCGGTTCCGTGCGCAGCGTGACGCTTGATTACGTTGTCTAACCCCTCATCCAATATAAGCTCGAGGGATTTTTGCAGCGCACACATTAGTGACACCGCTGGCGTCCACGGAGTGTTGCCGGTCTCGCATCCTTTAACAGCCTTGATCAGGTCAAAGTAGAAAACCGGGTGACGCCCCTTTGCCATCTTTTCCTGCGCGCGCTCCGAAACGGACGTAAACCCCAGGCCCGGCGGAATAAACACTCCCTTTTGTGAGCCGCCGACAACTGCATCCAGTTCCCATTCATCGGCGAGCACGCGTTCGGCCCCAACACTGGTAATCCCATCGACCGCGATGAGCGCACCGTGGCGGCGTGCAATCTCGGCAAACGTTTTCACGTCCTGGATGGTTCCGGTCGAAGTTTCGGAGTGCGTGGTAAACAGACAACTGATGCCTGGGTTTGCCTTAAACGCGTCTTCTACCACTTGCGGATCGGTCGCTTTGCCCCATTCGGTTTCGATGACAACGGTTTCCAACCCGTACGCTTGACATATGTCGCGCCAGCGTTCGGAGAACTTACCCAAGCGTGTAACCAACACCTTCTCGCCCGGTTGGGTGTAGTTCACAACGACAGATTCCATCGCACCGGTACCCGAAGACGTCGTGATCACGACGGGATCTTTGGTTCCCATGAGCTGTTGCATTCCGCGGATACAGTCAAAGTGAACTTCGCGGAAGGCGTCAGTGCGGTGATTGATGAGCGGGCGGGCTTGGGTTTCGAGTACGGCAGGCGGAACCTCGGTAGGCCCGGGCGTGAAGAGTCTTGCCGGTTTCATGGCGCTCCTAATGTGATCTAATGTGCAGGTAATGGATATAATGAAAAAGTCGCCACAACGGGCAACCGCGCCATTATAAAGGCGAAGCGGGGATATTGAAAGGCTTAGGTCTGCCCGGCGGTGAGATTACCGGAGGGATTGGCTAGACGCCGAGGGTCTCGCGAATCCACAGCCAAAGTTCTCGCTTGCCCTCGCCAGTAACGCTCGAAAAAGGGACCACAGCGGTCTCGCCGGGAAGTTCGAACTCCGCCAGAGCCGCGCCGATCTGCTGATTAAGCTGCCCCTTGGACACCTTGTCGACCTTGTTAAACACCACGCACATCGGGCGTCCGGTTGCCTTTAGTCGAGCGATCGACTGTATGTCGTCGGCGGTGGGTTTGTGCCGCGTGTCGATGAGCTGAACCAGGGCGTTATTGCGCGTGTCATCGGCCAGGTACTGGTCAAACAGCTTTGCAAAGCGCTCGACCTCACCCGGCGCCGCCTTGGCATAGCCGTAGCCCGGCATGTCGACCAGGTGGAAACGCTCATTGATACGAAAGAAGTTGGCCGCTCGGGTCTTTCCCGGAGTCTTAGAGATGCGGGCGACACCCTTACGCTGAAGTAGCGTATTGATCAACGACGATTTCCCCACGTTCGAACGTCCGAACATGGCCACCTCGGGCCTCGCCTCGTTGGGAAGCTTGCCCGGGTACCCGAATGATCCTATGTATTCGACCTGGTCCATCTTGCTCTTCGTCTTGAGCGAACTGCGTCAGTTATGTGGCGCGGAGTGACTCGTCGCTATAATTGGTGAGAGGCGAGCGAGGAAAAATGCCGCGGGCGATTTCTCGCAGCAAAGCTCATTGCTACTAGGACCCTGCAGTACCAGCAGCGGAGAGCCATGAGCCCGGGGCGTTGTTTCCTCGCTCGCCAAACACGCCAAAAGAAAAAGAAAGGGCGAGACTTGCGCCTCGCCCTAAGACTAGTGAGCCGTCGATGACTCGATATACTCGAAGAACCCGGGTCGCGCTTGCTCGACCTCTGTCGTTATCTTTTTGCGCGATGGCCGTGGCAGCGACTCTTCCAACGCGATCTTCAACACATCGCGAAACGAATCCGCCGTGTGGATCTTTAATCCGTTGCGCACCTCGCGAGGCAACTCTTTGATTGACTGCGCGTTCCCTTTGGGAATGATCACTTCCTTGATCCCGGCACGCAATGCCGCCACCGTCTTTTCGTTAAGACCACCCACCGGAAGTACTTCACCTTTGAGCGTCAACTCGCCCGTCATCGCGACGTCCCGACGCACTGGGATCCCGAAGAAATTCGAAACTAATGCGGTCGCAAGTGTTACCCCGGCGCTGGGGCCATCCTTGGGAATGGCGCCTTCCGGCACGTGGATGTGCACGTCGATTTCATTAAAGAAATTCTTCTTAAGCGGCAACGTTCGCGCAAGATTCCGGGCATGACTTAGCGCAATCGCAGCCGACTCTCGCATCACTTCGCCCAACTGACCGGTAATCGTGAGCTTCCCGTTCCCCGGCATGAACTCACATTCGATCCGCAGAATATCGCCACCGACGCTGGTCCACGCCAGCCCCGTCGCCACGCCAACTTTCGAGCGCCCAAGGATTTCTTTGTCGGTGTAACGCGACACGCCAAGATACTTCTCAAGATTCTTAGAAGTAATCTTGATGGTACCCGACCGACCGGACGTCGCAATGCGCTTGGCCACTTTCCGGATAACTTTGCTGAGTTCGCGTTCTAAGTTACGCACACCAGACTCGCGCGTGTAGCGCTGAATAGTGTGTCGAATAGCAGCATCACTTATTTGCACGTCATTGGCCTTGAGACCGTTGCGCGGAACCATCTTAGGAATCAAATGCTTCTGCGCGATCTTCACCTTCTCGGTTTCCAAGTATCCCGGAAGGCGAATGATTTCCATACGGTCTTGCAGAGCCGCCGGAATCGTGTGAGTAACGTTGGCTGTCGTTATGAACATGATCTCGCTCAGATCGAACTCGACTTCCAAATAATGATCGCTGAACGTGTCGTTCTGCTCGGGGTCAAGCACTTCGAGCAATGCCGACGCGGGATCACCCCGAAAGTCGCTGGACATTTTGTCGAGCTCATCGAGCAAGATCACCGGGTTCTTTGAACCGGCCTTGGTCAGTGCCTGGATAATTCGACCCGGCATCGAACCAATGTAGGTTCGACGGTGTCCACGAATCTCAGCTTCGTCGCGAACGCCACCCAAGCTAAAACGAACGAACTTACGCCCGGTCGCATCGGCGATAGACTGACCCAGTGACGTCTTCCCCACGCCCGGAGGACCAACAAAGCACAGGATGGGGCCACGTAACGAGTTCGAAAGTTTCATAACCGACAAGAACTCTAGTATCCGGTCTTTGACTTTAGTCAGACCGTAGTGGTCTTCGTCGAGTCGCTTGCGAACCTCAGTAATATTGAGACGGTCTTCGGTGCGCGTGTTCCACGGCAACGCGATCATCGTGTCGAGGTAATTGCGCACGACGGTTGCCTCTGGCGACATAGACGGCATTCGCGCCAGACGGTCCAGCTCTTTCATCGCCACTTCGAGCGCGGCTTCGGGCATATCCGCAGCCTCAATCTTTTCGCGAAGGTCATCGACCTCTGAACTGTCGTCGCCTCCCTGCCCCAACTCTTTGCGAATCGCTTTGAGCTGTTCGTGCAGGTAGAACTCTTTCTGATTCTTTTGAACCTGGTTCCGGACCTCACCCTCGATCTTCTTTTCGAGCTTCAAGATCTCGAGTTCTTCGGCCAGAATGGCGCCAAGCGCACGAAAGCGCTCCTCGATGTCAACCATCTCCAGGACCGGCTGTTTGGATTCGATCTTGGTTAGCAGATGTGACGCGATGGTGTCGGCCAAACGATCCGGGTCGTCGATGGGCAGCACCGAACGCAACACCTCGTCGGGGATGCGCTTGTTGAGTTGAATATACTCGGAGAACTGACTGGAAACACTGCGCACCATTGCTTCCATCTTCTGGTCGCTTACTTCGTCGGGAAGAATCACATCGACGTCAGCGCGGAAGTATTTCTTGGTGCTGTGAAGCGCAACCAGGCGGCCGCGGGAGACACCCTCCACCAGGATGCGCATGGTCCCCTCGACCAACCGCATCACCTGCAGGATCTTAACGACCGTTCCCATTTCATAGAGGTCGTCCTGGACCGGCTCGTCGGTGTTCATCTCGCGTTGGGTTACGACCAACATGAGACGGTCGCCCTTCATGGCCTCGTCTAGTGAGGCCAATGACTTAGGGCGACCAACCAGCAGCGGGGTAATCATCCCCGGAAAGATCACTACGTCTCGAAGTGGGAGTACTGGTAGCGACTCTGGTATTTCGATAATTTCGTCTTCGCGTTCGATGGTGGCCATTCGTGCCTTCTGGTTTAAGCCTCCTTCGCCCGGCGATCACGCTGAATCACCATCTCGGGTTCGACACTATCGCGTATCGTTTCTTCCGTGATGATTACTTTTCTAACGTCATCGCGCGAAGGGATGTCGTACATGATTCGTAACATCGCCTCTTCCATTACAGAACGCAAACCTCGCGCGCCGGTCTCGCGTTTGCGAGCAATATGGGCGATTGCGCGGAGAGCTCCTTCTTCGAACTCAAGCTCCACGTCTTCCATTCCAAACAATTTCTTGTACTGCTTGACCAGCGCATTCTTTGGCATGGTCATGATCTGAACGAGCGCGTCTTCGTCCAGCGGGTCAAGCACGCCTACAACCGGAAGTCGGCCGACCAACTCCGGAATCAATCCGAATTTGATCATATCCTCGGGTGCGGCCTGCTTGTAAACATCGGCCTGCTGGCGCTCGCCTTTTGAGCGAGCCGAGCTACCAAATCCAAGTACCTTGCGACCAACGCGCTGCTCAATAATCTTATCGAGACCTTCAAACGCTCCGCCGCAAATAAACAGGATATTCTTGGTGTTGATCTCGATGTAGTTCTGCTGGGGAATCTTGCGCCCACCCTGCGGCGGAACGTTGGCAATGGTTCCTTCCAGCATCTTTAGCAGCGCTTGCTGAACACCTTCGCCAGAAACATCGCGCGTGATCGACGGGCTGTCGTTTTTACGGGCCACCTTGTCGAGTTCGTCGATATAAACGATCCCTTTTTCGGTCGCGGCCACCGACGAGCCCGCGTTCTGGTATAGCTTCAGCAGAATGTTTTCGACATCTTCGCCGACGTAACCGGCTTCGGTAAACGTGGTCGCGTCAACGATCGCAAACGGCACTCGCAGAAACCGGGCGAGGGTTTGCGCCAGCAGCGTCTTACCGGTACCGGTGGACCCAAGTAACAGAATGTTGCTTTTTTCGATCTCGACTTCGTTGGTGGTGCGCTCGTGCATGATGCGCTTGTAGTGGTTATAAACCGCTACCGAAAGCATCACCTTGGCGTCGTCCTGACCAATCACATAGAGGTCAAGGAAGTCCTTAATTTCGCGCGGCTTTGGAAACTCGTCCGAATCGAACAGAACCTGGCCGGAAATCTCGTCGTCGAGGATATCCTTGCACAGCTTAATGCACTCGTTGCAAATATAGACCGACGGGCCCGAAATGAGCTTGGTCACTTCGTCCTGGCCGCGGCCGCAAAACGAGCAGCGCAGGATGTGGGGATCTCCGATCTTCTTCTTCATTTCAGCTCCTGTTCACCGCGAAGGTAAGGGATTTACTTGGCATCCGATCTATGGGCAAAAATGTTATCGATGATGCCGTACTCCTTGGATTCCTCCGCAGACATAAAATAGTCTCTGTCGGTATCCTTGGCAATTTTCTTTACCGGCTGGCCGGTGCGTTCCGCCAGAATCTCGTTCAAGCGCTCCCGGGCCCGCAGAATTTCTTTCGCATAGATCTCTATGTTCGAAGCCTGACCCTGTGACCCCCCGGAGGGCTGGTGAATCATGACGCGCGAATTAGGCAACCCAGCGCGCTTTCCCGAATGCCCCGAGGCCAGCAGCACAGCGGCCATACTGGCGGCCTGGCCCATGCAAATCGTCGCCACGTCCGGCGCGATATACTGCATCGTGTCATAGATCGCCAGGCCCGCGGTTACACTTCCGCCGGGACTGTTAATGTAGAGGTAAATATCTCGCTCGGCGTCGTCCGCTTCCAGAAACAGCAGCTGCGCGACGATCACGTTGGCAACGGTGTCATCAATAGCGGTGCCCAGAAAAATGATCCGATCCTTAAGCAGCCGCGAGTAAATATCGTACGACCGTTCCATGCGGCCGGTCTGCTCGATCACATAGGGCATCGGGATGTTGGCAAATTCGGTCATGTACACGTTACCTCTCTAGCACAATCCAAATTTCTACTTCTTAATGTCGGCTTGCTCGCGAAGGAAGTTGAGAACCTTCTCTTCCATCATGTCCTCGACCAGTTTTCCGCGCTGCTCGGGGTTGCCAAAGAGCGACTTGACCTGGTCCAGATCTCGCCCGGACCTTTCGGCCAACGAAGTCAACCGCTCGCTTATGTCATCTTCTCCAACCTCGAAACCCTGCTGACGCTGTACGGCGTCGATCACAAAGTAGCGTTTGATCGCTTTCTCAGCCATCGTCCCAAAGACCTCGCGAATCTCCCGCTCGCGCTGTGCTTCGTCGGGAACATTGGGGCGACGATGCTGATCTTCGTGAACCAGCGAATGGAGATAGTTCTCTACCATCACTTCGGGAACCTCGAACGGGTTCATGTCAATCAACTGGTCAAAAATGCTCTCGTCGACATCGCGCTGCCACCGCTTGTCGGCTTCGGCCTCAAGATCGTCTTTAATTCGCGTGGTTAGCGCTTCGATGTTCTCGAACTCGGGGTTGACCCGCTGCGCGAACGCTTCGTCCAATTCCGGAAGCAGTTTCTCTTTAACCTCTTTTACCGCAATCTTGAACTCGCGCATCTGGCCGCGTAGCGCCTCGTCGGGAAAATCATCGGGGTAGTTGACCTCGATGTTTTTCTCTTCGCCCACCGTCATACCCACCAGGTTGTCGCGAAACTCCGGCAGGAAACGATCATTGGTCAGGTCGATGGTCTGGTTCCGTTCAAACTTGTCTTCGACGGGCTGGCCTTCGTCGCCGATCGGCGCATAGTCGATAATTACAAAATCCTTCTCGCCGGCGGCGCGATCTACCACGGCTAGCGTGGCAAACTGTTCCCGCAAGTTGGCAACCGTTTCCTCAACCCGATCGTCGCCGATGGCTTCCTTTTCGACCGAAACCTTGACTTTGTCCCAACCGGCGACAGTGACGTCGGGACGGATTTCTATTTTCGCGTCGAAAGTGACGCCCTGGCCCGGTTCGCCACCCAGGTTGTCAAAAATCGGATCCCCAATGGGGCGCAGATCATGTTCGTGGATGGCCTCGTGAAAGACCAGAGGTAGCAGGTTTCGGACCGCATCGCTGTGAACCACCTCGCCGTAGTTCTTCTCGACATAGGTGATCGGCACCTTGCCTTTGCGGAACCCAGGAACGCGCAGTTCCCGCCTGAGTTTATTGGCGACCACCTGGCGTTCTTCGCTGATCACGTCTTCGGGGATGGCGAAGCTTAGCGTCCGCTTGCACTGTGAATCTTCAGCGATACTGACGGTAAATTTCTTGTCTTGGCCGCTATCGCTGGTCATTTCTCTTTCCATCAAACCATCAGTCCTTGGTGCGAGAGGGGGGACTCGAACCCCCACGAGGAAACCTCACTGGATCCTAAATCCAGCGCGTCTACCAATTCCGCCACTCTCGCTTTCGTAACTTATTTATAATTATTGCGTTACCTAATCGTGAGCGGCAATGTTAGGTTGCCGCGAGCCCCCGGTCAAGGTAAATCAACGGGTGCCTGGCGGTCATCTAACGCAGTATATAGTAATAATTTAGGACAGATGTCGTCCTAATGCTAGCCCGCGTTTGGATTCTCCAGAAGCACGGCTATTCCCTGTCCCCCACCCACGCAGGCGCTTGCCACGCCCAAAGATAACCCAGTTCGGCGAAGTTCCAAGCCCAATGTGAGTAGTAGTCGAGCCCCGGTCGCCGCGAACGGATGCCCGACCGCGATCGAGCCGCCGTTTACATTGGTACGCTCCCGATCAAGCCCCAGTTCCTGTTCCACCGCCAGATACTGCCCGGCAAACGCTTCATTGATTTCAAAGCGGTCAATGTCCCGCAGCGCTAGATTGTGCCGGGCGAGCAGTGATCGAATCGCGGGCACCGGTCCCAATCCCATCTCTGCCGGGTCAACCCCAACGATGCTCCACCCGACCACGTTGGCCAGCACCGACGCTTCGCGTTCTCGCGCCTCTGCGGCCGAAGCCACCACTAAACACGCGGCTCCATCCACAATTCCCGACGCATTGCCTGACGTCACCGTACCGTCTTTGCCAAACGCGGGTCGCAGCCCGCTTAGCCCTTCCAGGGTTGCTCCCTGATAGAGATGATCGTCGTCTGCTATCGTGACGGATCCTTTTGGAGTATCCAGCACAACCGGAACAATCTCGTCGCGAAACACACCCGCCGCTTGCGCGTCGGCCGCACGCGAAACACTTCGTAACGCAAACTCGTCTTGCTGCGAACGAGTAATTTCCAATCTTCGCGCAAGGTTGTCGGATGTCTGCGCCATCATTAATCCGCAGTAGCGGTCGGTCAATCCACCCAACAACCAGTCTTCCACTCGCCCCGGGCCCAACTTGTAACCACCCCGAGCATTGCCCAACACCAGCGGCGCATCGCTTAGGTTTTCGGTGCCTCCGGCCAGCACCAACCGCGCGCCGTCAGCAATGGCGTGTGCCGCACTAACCACTGACTGAAAGCCAGACCCACACAGTCGGTTTACGGTAAAGGCGGGCGAAGCTACCGGCACTCCCGCGCCCAGGGCGACGTGTCGCGCCAGATAGATGGCAGCGTCGTGAGATTGCACGACGTTTCCCATTACCACGTGATCGATACACGCCGCATCGACCGACGTGTTGGTCAGCGCTGCGCGAGCCGCGCGAACACCAAGCTCGGTTG
The DNA here is from genome assembly GCA_964588695.1 of uncultured bacterium. Taxonomy (GTDB): domain Bacteria; phylum Krumholzibacteriota; class Krumholzibacteriia; order WVZY01; family JAKEHA01; genus CAZPQK01. The sequence continues at coordinate 96,497 of CAZPQK010000011.1, read as the reverse complement.
AATCAAGCGAAGCCAGTCGGCCACCAGGCTTGCCGTCGCCGCGCTTGCCGCCGATCCATTCGGCAAAAGGCGTACGGGCCCCACCCAGTAGCACGACTTTGGCGGGACCATCCATCGACTACTACTGGTACGCAGCTTCGCCACTAAGAGCTTCGCCGACAATCAGTGTGTGAATTTCGTAAGTACCTTCATAGGTATCAACGGTCTCGAGGTTGTTCATGTGGCGCATGCTTTGGTATTCGCCACTAATACCGTTGCCGCCCAGAATGGTCCGCGCCGTTCGCGCAACTTCCAACGCTTTGCGAACGTTGTTACGCTTGGCCATTGATACTTGCGAAAAAGTAAACTTGCCTTCGTCTTTAAGGCGCCCCAACTGCAACGCCAACAACTGCGCGAGCGAAATTTCGGTCGCCATATCGGTGAGCTTTTGTTGAGTAAGCTGAAACCGCGCGATCGGCTGGTCGAACATAATGCGGTCTTTGGAGTAGTGCAGTGCCTCGTGAAAGCACGCTTGGGCGGCGCCAATCACACCCCACGCGATTCCGTAGCGCGCTTGCGTGAGACAGCCCAGCGGGTACTTTAGCCCGACCGCGTCGGGAAAGCGGTTGGACTTGGGAATGCGAACGTCTTCCAACACCAACTCCGCAGTATCCGACGCGCGCATCGACAGTTTGTACTTAACTTCGTTGGCTTTAAACCCAGGGGTGTCGCAGTCGACGATAAAGCCGTTGATGCGTCCATCCAACTTGGCCCAAACAATCGCGACATCGGCAGTGACCCCATTGGTGATCCACATTTTGGATCCATTGAGCACGTAGCTGTCGCCGTCATCCACAGCGGTAGTAATCATTCCCCCGGGGTTGCTACCGTAGTCAGCTTCGGTTAGCCCGAAACAACCAATCAACTCGCCCTTGGCAAGTTTGGGCAGGTACTTTTCTTTTTGTTCGTCCGATCCATAAGCGTAGATCGGATACATAACCAGCGCCGATTGCACAGAAGCAAAGCTGCGCAGACCGCTGTCGCCACGCTCCAGTTCCTGCATCATCAGGCCGTACGCGACGTTGTTAACGCCCGCGCAACCGTAACCGTTGATCGTCGCTCCGAACACGCCCAACTCGGCCAGCGGCTTGATAAGCTCGGTCGGAGCCTCGCCATTTTCGTACAAATCCATAAACTTCGGCATGGCTTCGGTTTCGATAAATGCGCGAACCGCGTCGCGCACCATGCGCTCGTCTTCGGACAAACGATCGTCGAGGGCCATAAAGTCCAGCCCGTCATATTTTTCCATGATAAATTTCCTCCGGCCCTTAGCGGCCTTTGAACTCGGGTTTTCTTTTCTCCAGGAATGCCGACACGCCTTCGCGCTTGTCGTCACTATCAAACAGGTCACCAAACAGCCTGGCCTCCAAAGCACAAGCTTCGTCGAACGAAAGATCCATACCGCCATCTACCGCGGCAATCGCCGTCTTAATCGCATTAGGACTGTTGCGCTGAATCTTCCCCGCAAGCGAACGCGCAGACTCGATCAACTCGTCGGCCGGCACCACGTGACTTACTAAACCAATACGCAAAGCTTCGTCCGCTTTGATGGGACGCCCGCTGAGCATGAGGTCTAACGCGACGCCTCGTCCTACAATGCGCGGGAGTCTTTGTGTACCGGCAAAGCCTGGAATTAGCCCCAACGATACTTCGGGCAAACCCATCTTTGCAGTGTCGGCCATCATTCGAATGGTGCAAGCCATTGCCAACTCGCAACCGCCACCCAGTGCGAAGCCGTTAATGGCGGCGATGGACGGTTTTCCCGACAACTCCAGATTCCGAAACGCCCGTTGCCCGGCCTCAGACATGGTCTTGCCACCGGCAACGTCTTTCTTTGAAATCTCGCCAATGTCGGCGCCCGCCACGAAGGCCTTGTCGCCGGCGCCGGTAACAATGATCACGCGGACACCGCTGTCGTCTTTCGCTCGAGCGACCACCTCACCAAGCTCGGCAATCGTCTCGTCATTGAGCGCGTTTAACTTGTCCGGCCGGTTAATCGTAATGGTCGCGATCCCATCGGCGACATCGTACAAAAAGTTTTTAAAGCTCATTCCGCCTCACCACTCAAACCGACCTCCACGGGTCAGTTAAACTGTTTTATCAAAATAAGTTATAGCTAGTTAGCTTACCCCAAGCAAAAACGTCGGTCAATGAAAATACATCCACCTAACTACCTTTAGGAGCGCAACTTGCAGTGAACCTGTGGGGAATTTAGGCAAAACGGAGAATTAGTCCCAATGAAACGATTTTTCCTAGTGATGTTCGCGCTGGCGAGCGTCGTTACGGCACATCCCGCCCATGCATCACAAGGTGCGTCGGGCGCGGACCTGTTGCGCGAGGTATTTCGCACGCAGCGCCCGGACGGATCGTTTCAATTCAACAACGAAACCCTGGTGTTCGTCGACACACCGTTGCTGGCAACCATCGCGTGGCAAACTTATCGCGAAACCAAGGACGCTGCCCTGCTTTCGCAGTCGGCCGCGGCGATCACACGTTACTACAGTCATCTGTTCGCCACCCGCGACACCAACGGTAACCTTCTGCTTGAAGGTTCTATGACTCTGGCCAACGGCGGGGTCGTGGTTGGTGTCGAAGACATTGGATTCAACTCGCTGCTTGCGCTTGACCTGGTGTCACTAGCACAACTCCACGCGACATTGCGTCGCCCCACCCAAGCGTTGTTCTGGTACGAAGGCGGTCGAACGTTACAGGACCGTCTGGTTACCCGCTATGATCGTGACACCAATCGCTTTTTGTCGATGGACTTGAAAAGTGGATCCTTGGTTCCCAACCTCGACGCGCTGGCGCTGGCCCCGTTGTTGTTCACTCGATCGTTGGGCGACAATCACATCGCCAGAATGATCACTCACTACGCATTGCGCCCCAGCCAACCCGGCGCGGCGTATGACTATCTGGTTTGGCGCCCGGATATCGGAAGCGACAACCGTCGAATGTTGGCGGCCCGCAACCTGGTTCGAACCGCGGTGGTACTTGCGGTACTCGACCGCGCAGGTTTCGATGGTGAAAGTTCAAAGTTTTTACAAGACATTACCGCCGAGTTGAACAAACTCGGCGCTCACAACAACGGACAACCCGTCGCCACGCGCTACTTTAGCGCGCAGATCGAATCGCGCGCGACGCAAGACTGGTTTGACTCGTTAGCCGCGCTGGATGTGTATCAATCGCTGGCCAGTACGCGAAGCTGGACGACCGACGCGCAAATCATCAAACTTCGCACCGACATTGCAGCCCTGCGCGAGCTGCAGGGACGCAAACTACTGCATACCGATGCGGCCAGTGAGGAACTTCTCACCAACGTTGTTCGCAACACGTTTCGTAGCGTATCGGCCGCAAGAGCAACCCTATCGCGCGGCGAAGGCTTTCGCGAATCAGACATTAATGAGGCCGGAGGAATGAACCTGACAGTCGCCGGCCAACGACTCTTGACCGACGTCGTCGACATTGTTGGCGTTGCCGAAAACCGACTGTTCCCCATCCGCACGGCCGACACCGGCCTGTTCGCCAAGGTCAATCTGGCGCGTGAACGGGTCGCTCCCGGCGGGTCTATTGAACTCCGTTGGCAAGTGGGCTCGACTCGCGGCGAAGCTACGCTGCGCACGGTAGTGGCCCAGGTCGGCGACGACATCGACACCGTCTTTGCCGGCGGAACGCTTACGCCGCAAACGCCGGTGGATGGCCGAACACTGTTCCGGGTCCCGGACGGTCCGATGAACAGTTTGCGCGCGATTGCGATTGCTGTAACGTTCATCGACCACCGGTCGCAGCGCCATACCATGCACTTTCGTCGCAGCGTGTTCGTCGAGCGACCGGTCACCGCGACCGTCAACTTTCCGGAAGGGCGGATCGTCAAAGGCACTATGATTCCGGTGGACGTCAACGTCGTGAAGAACGTTGACGAGGCGGTGGAGATTCAGGGAGCGTGGTTTTGTCCGTCTGGGTTGCAGATGACCGAAGGCAATAACTTTGGCTTCCTGGTTCCGGCGTCGCAGGATTCGATGACCATGCGCTACCACCTTCGGGTGCCGTTAAACGCACGCCCCGGCGAGTACCCGTTTCGCCTGAAACTAATCGGTAATGAGTTCGACCTGGGATTGTTGGAATCGACGTTGTTTAAGGCGTACCAGTGGGTAGCGGCCGGCCCGTTTGGGGTAACCGAAAATCCAATGCGTTCGCTCTATCCGCCCGAAAGCGAAGTAGATCTGGGTCGCAACTATTCGGGCGTCGGCGGTCGAGTGCGTTGGCAACCGGTACCCGACTACGCGACCAACGCCGATGGCATCGTCAGCCTTGCGGGGCTTCTGCACAGGCCGGGCGTCGGTTACCTTTACACGTTGTTCCATGCCGACGGGGCCAAAGAGCTTCCGATGACACTAATGTCAAACACCGAAGCCGCGTTGTTTGTTAACGGCGATCGCGTTGTCGAGTTCAACCCGATAGTTCACGACAAGCCCGAAGTTGGCCGTGCTTCGCTGCGCCCCGGGCTCAACAAAATCCTGGTCAAGGTTGCTGGTGACCGTACCGCGCAAATCGCGTTGGGACTTCCCGCCGCCAACGACCTGCTGGTCGACGAGATTAACAACAATCTTTGGGAGATTATGGCAGGCTACCCCGAGTTTCACGCCCGATCGCAACAACCCGACCCAATGCAAAAACAGGAATCGCAGCAGATCGTGACATTTCGGTTTGTCGATCAAACCGCAACCACGGTTTCAGTTATCGGAAGCTTTAACGGGTGGTCGCCAAGCGAGTCGGTAATGAAGCGCGGCAACGAAGGACTGTGGGAATTGGTGGTGTCGTTGCCGCCCGGCCGCTACTCATACCGATTCCTCGTGGACAATCGTCGTCAGCTCTTGGACCCCATGGGGACCCTGGAAGAGCCGGACGGCTATGGCGGCAAGAACTCGGTAATTGTCGTGACCGACGACTAGACTCGCAGCCAAACCAGGCTACTTAAGCAGAATCATCTTTCGGGTTAACACCCGGTTGTCCGCTTTCAGTCGGTACAAATAGATACCGGTTGCCACACTTTCCCCCCGTGAGTTTCGACCGTTCCACAGCACATTGTGGCTACCCGCGGATTGCCGTAAGTTCACCAGCGTCGTAACCACTCGCCCGCTGATGTCGTGGATAGTTAGCGCCACGTTTCCTTCGGCGGGCAGAAAATAGCGGATCGTTGTGGTGGGATTAAACGGATTGGGTACGTTTTGTTCAAGCGCGATGTCTCGCGTTGGCACCGTCGCCTGGCCGCGATACAGCTCTTGCCGCTCGCCATCGGGAAGTATCGAATCCAAGACGTAGTGATAGGTCTTGCCCGGCTTGACGTCGTCGTCAACGTACTCATAGATATTGTCGACGGAAGGTTGGAAGTCGCGAGTAAGATTGCCGAATGGACCGTCGACACTCTCGCCGCGAAACAACCGAACAAACTCGCCTTCCTCCTGGCCCCGCAATTCAAAACGCAGTGTCACCATGTCTTCGCTGACGCGAACATCCGACGCGTAAAGCTTTGTGGCCACAATGGTGTTAATGGTAATCGCGTTGGACATGGTGGCAACCTGCCCGTCGGGGTTGGTCACCTCCAGGTCCCAACTGCCCCCCGTCTTGCTATACACATTGAACTCTCCGGTGACCGTCGTCGGGTCCACCCATCTTACGGCGCTAGCTTGGATATCTTCGCCGTCACGCGCACTAAGCACGAGCTTGAAAGTTGCGCCGTGACGAAGACCGGTACCGCTGACCGTAATTGCTACATTCAACTGATCGTTGTCGATGTTGTCGGGCGAAATACCGGTCGCAGTGGGCGCGGGATCGCCCGCGCGCATAAACGCAGTCATTGTCGGCAGCGAACTTGAAATACTCGACACTTCCACCTGCGTAACCGCCCCGCTGTTGTCGCTGGACGCCGGAAAACTGAACGCACTGAACTCGCGGTTGTTGGAAGTTCCGGGATAAACGTCGCTGGCTTCACCGCGGTTCGACCCCGAACCGTTTAGATCAAAGTCGCCGTTGGCTTCTTCGACCACAACTCCGCGCGCCGACGGCCCGTTGTTTATTAACACCGAGTGCGCAACATCCTGGTCGATGTGCGTGATTAGCAGCCCCGGACCGGGAACGTTAGCGTCGTAGCCAACGCCCTGACGGTTTTCAACCAACCAGAACTCAGTCGCTGGATTCTCCGCCGGGTCCTGATGCCAACCATTAATCGAACTTTCAAAGTCATTTACATACGTCTCGCCGCCACCGGTCACCGACAAGTCATCAATCGCGATTAGCCCGCAGGTACTTGGGTAGTTACCATCTTCGTCGGAGTAAGAAAGATCCGACGTGGCGCGGAACTTAATCGCATAAGTGGCGCCCGGCGTCAGGCCGCTGACGTGTGGCGTCAAGTCGATGTTCGCGGTTCCCGATCCCGTACCGGTGTAAGTCGCCAGCGTGGTTTCGCTTCCTCCGGTCTCGATAATCGCATAGGCAAAATCGTAAGTCGCTTCGGTGTCGTAGTCGTAAGCGTACGAAAGTGTCACCGGCGTGGAACCGTCAAACGCGAACTCGCGCTCGATCGTTTCTTCCCACATGTTGCCATACGCTCCCTGGGGCGCCGCTGAGACATACCCTCGTGTCGATGCTTCCGTTTGGGTGAGACCGCAGTACAATGAGTACGTTCCATTGATCGCGCACGCGGTCGAACGGCGAAAACGATCCTGGGTGAAGGGCAGCTTAAACACGCCGCCCAACTGACTGATACTTTCCACCGCGCCTTGCCAGGTTACTTCGTTGGGCACGACCCAACCCATTTCAACCAAGGTCCACGCGCATGGATGTGCTGGTGACGTGGGCGTGTTCCAGTTGCCCGACCCCATAATTCCCCAGTAACCAATCCCCTGACCGTTACCATTGCGATCATACAGATCGGGCAGTCCCAGCGCGTGGCCAAACTCGTGACAAAAAACACCAATATCGATAAGGGTTCCGTTACCGTTCCGCGCGGGTTGAATCGTGTAGTCTTCGACGCGGATAAACCCGCCGCCGGCCGCGGCGTCGTTAGTGGTGTAGGGAGAACCGCCCGACGCGTTCCACGCACTGTAGCGCCACTTGTGCGACCATATGTTGTCGCTTACGCCGCCCGACTCTGCGCCCGACTCGGGATGAACGAATGTGGCGGCATCAACAAACCCGTCGTCGTCGCCCGAGTTGGGGATGCCGTCGGGGCCGTCGTTGTCGTACTGCCCAAAGTCAACGGCGGCGTCGTTGGCGTCCAGGATAGCTTTCATGAACTCGCCCACACGGTCGGTGGACGGACTCAGTCCGTTGTTGGTGCCGGCGTAGTAGATATCGGTGTTGGGCAGCGCCACCCAATCAAACACATCGCCCGTCATCGTGATGTTACCCAGGCTTGCCTCGTCCCAGTAGTCGGTAACGTTGCCCGGCGTTCCGGCACCCGCGCCAAAGATCCGGTCATCGAGTTGCGTTCGAGTGTACGAGGCAACAACGTTGGAGAACGAACCCAACAAAACGGGCACGCGCACGGTTCCGGTCACGCGGTATTGTTCGGGCAGTTGTCGCCCGCGGGCGTTGGCGGGAAGAGACGCAAGGTACGCTTCGCGCTCGCGCTTCACACGAAGCACTTTGTTTCGCCAGGCGCGGCTCATGGTGTAGGCAGTTCGATCTTTCGCGATCAGTCCGCGGTAAAGATCCGGCATAGGGCCGCCGTCGGAAGGACTACACGGCCACGCGGCCGACGTCCAGGTAAGCACGAGTACCGTGAGCGCGGCGATTCGCTTCATATTCTTCCTCACACTCTGTTGCTGCACCGAGCAATGTTCGCCGACGAGTGGAGTACGGCCAGCGGCCGATCGCTAGCGACGCGTTAAGGTTGCTTTGCCGCCGGAGCCGGCAAGCATTTCGCGTTTCCGGCAGTCGACAAACCCCAGGAAGCTTTCTCCGTTGGGAAGAATGCCTCGTCCAATTTCGATTTCGCCGCCCTGGAAACTCTCTTCCACGATCGCAGCGACTTTAAACAGGCCAAACCGTTCGTTTTCGTTGCACGGATATGCGATTTGATAATTTTCCTGAATATCGCCCATGGTCAGTTGCTGACCAATCTTCTCCACCCCAAGAACTCTAATGCCTGTCGGTATAACCAGACGCATTTGCGCAGCGTTGGTTGCAATTCCGGGTGTTTGCGATACCCAAACGTGAATGTCAAATGTCTCACCAGGTGCCACCGCTTTGCTGCCGGCGCTTCCCTCTTGGTCAAAGAATGGCGTCATCGTCATTCCGACGGTAACGTCGGCCTCGGGCAGGTTCGCTGTAATCGCGGAACGAGATTCACCTTCCGGAGCCTCGGTCATCGTTCGTGCACCGGTGTCACTTTCATCGTGGCTGTGGCCCGCATGGTCGTCGCCGCCCTCGCCCGAACATCCAACAAGGACAAACGCCAACATAACCGCTGTTAACACACGCAGCACGATAACCTCCTAAATGGTGGGGAGTTAGACAAGATGGTCGGCGACCGAGGCTGGACCGTCGCCGCATGTTCAAATAATATGCGGTTTTACGCGCTCAGGGCAATCAAAATCGTTGACCGCGTGCTGGCCCTCGCCTACAATCGCCCTTTACTAAGTGTCTGTTATTACTCACGTTAAACGGTTCTCTGCCGACACCCTTTGGGGGACTCGGCTCCCCCCTACCTAACGATGCCAAGCAACAAAAAAATCGAAGAACTCCGCCGTCGTCGCGATCAGGCCATGCTGGGTGGCGGCGAAGCGCGCATTCAAAAAATCCATGAATCAGGTCGACTCACCGCGCGCGAGCGCATCGGTCTGCTGTTTGACTCCGGGACGTTTCAAGAGATGGGTGTATTCGTCACGCATCGCAGCAACGACTTCGGCATGGACAAAAAGAAGATTCCGGGTGATGGAGTCGTGGCCGGCTTCGGCACGGTAAACGGGCGACTCACTTATGCGTTCGCGCAGGATTTTACCGTTTTCGGTGGAACGCTGAGCGAGGCCAACGCGGGAAAGATCTGTCGGCTGATGGATCTGGCGGTCGAAAACGGCGCGCCCGTTGTTGGGCTTAACGACTCCGGCGGCGCGCGCATTCAAGAGGGCGTCGCCAGCCTGGGCGGCTACGCCGATATCTTTCTGCGCAACACGTTGGCATCGGGGGTCATTCCGCAGATTTCGGCGATTATGGGGCCTTGCGCGGGCGGTGCGGTGTACTCCCCCGCGATTACCGATTTCATCGTTATGGTCGACGAAACCAGCCACATGTTCGTCACCGGACCCAACGTAATCAAAATGGTGACCAACGAAGATGTCACGTTTGAAGACCTGGGCGGCGCACGGACGCACAACACCACCAGTGGCGTCGCACATTTAATGGCCAAGAATGATCAAGACTGTATCTTGCAGATTCGACGCATGCTGGAATACATGCCGCAAAACAACCTGTCCGACCCCCCGCGACGCGACTGCCAGGACGACCCCGGGCGCATGGACGAATCGCTGGACACGCTCGTCCCAGAAAACCCCAAAACGCCTTACGATATGGTCGATGTTATTTCGCGTATCGTCGACGACGGTGAGTTTTTTGAAATTCAACCAATGTATGCAACTAACATTGTCGTCGGATTCGCCCGACTCAACGGGCGTAGCGTCGGGATCGTGGGCAACCAACCGAAGTTTCTTGCCGGCGTTTTGGATATTAAGTCATCTTTGAAGGCCGCACGTTTCGTTCGGTTTTGTGATTCGTTTAATATTCCGTTGATCACTTTCGAAGACGTCCCCGGCTTTCTTCCCGGAACCGAACAGGAATACGGCGGCATCATTAAGCACGGTGCGAAGCTTCTTTTTGCTTACTGCGAAGCCACAGTGCCGAAGATTACCGTGATCACGCGCAAAGCATACGGCGGCGCGTACGATGTGATGAGTTCCAAGCACATACGCGCCGACTACAACGTCGCGTGGCCCACGGCGGAACTCGCCGTAATGGGTGCCGAAGGTGCTGTGAACATTCTCAACAAAAAGGAAATCGCAGAAGCTAAAGATCCGGATGCAGAGCGCAAGCGGTTGATCGACGCCTACAACGAAAAGTTTGCCAATCCCTACATCGCCGCCGAACTGGGTTATATCGATGACGTAATTGAACCGCGACAAACGCGGCCGAAGATTATCGCGGCGTTGGAAAGCCTTACCAACAAACGCCAGTCCGTCCCTCAAAAGAAACACGGGAACATTCCACTGTAATGTTTAAGAAAGTCCTGGTAGCCAACCGCGGTGAAATCGCCGTCCGGGTGATGCGAACCTGCAAAGAAATGGGTATTCGGCCCGTCGCCGTGTACTCCGACATCGATCGTACCGCGCTGCACGTCTCGCACGCGTACGAGGCCTACAATATTGGCCCTGCCCCCAGCCATGAAAGCTACTTGGATATCGAACGGCTGGTCGACGCCATCAAAAAGTCGGGCGCCGACGCGGTTCACCCCGGGTATGGATTCCTGTCCGAAAACGCCGAGTTTGCTCGAGCGGTAACAGACGCTGGCGCCACGTTTATCGGCCCCAGCGAACAGTCTATTCACGACATGGGAAACAAGCTTAGCGCGCGCGAGATAATGAAAGCGGCGGGCGTGCCAATGATTCCCGGCAGCGACGGTGCGGTTGATGACCCCGAGGCCGCCGCGAAAGTTGCCGATGAGATTGGTTATCCGGTGATGATCAAGGCCGCGGCTGGCGGTGGCGGCAAAGGCATGCGAATTGTCCACGCGGCCGGCGATTTTCGCAAAGCCTTGGAAATGACCCAGGGCGAAGCGCAAAGCGCGTTCGGAGACGGGTCGGTGTATGTCGAGCGTTTTGCCGAAAATCCGAAGCACATCGAGATTCAAGTAATGGCCGACGGCGCGGGCAAGGTGCTCACCTATGGCGAGCGCGAATGCTCCATGCAGCGGCGTTACCAGAAAGTGATCGAAGAATCACCTTCCCCAGTCGTCGACGAGAAGCTTCGGGCCGATCTGTCTGACGCTGCGCGGAAGGCTGCGCAGGCCACCAACTATCGTGGTGCCGGAACGGTCGAGTTTATTCTCGACGGAAATAAGAACTTTTATTTTTTGGAGATGAACACTCGTCTTCAAGTCGAACATCCTGTGACCGAGTTGGTGTACGGTGTCGACCTGGTACGGCAGCAGATCGAAGTGGCAGCGGGTCTGGGTCTCGACGTTGACCAAAAAGACATCGCGCCCAAAGGTCATGGCATCGAACTGCGGGTTTATGCCGAAGATCCCAGCCAGGGGTTCGTTCCGTCGGTCGGGCTCATCAATCGACTCACTCTTCCCCAAGGTCCCGGCGTCCGTAACGACAACGGGGTTTACGCGGGATACGAAGTTCCCATTTACTACGACCCGATGATTGGCAAGATTAGCGTTTGGGCGGAGGATCGCGAGCAAGCCATTCGTCGCGCAGCGCGGGCGCTCCGCGAGTATCGCGCCGACGGGATTCGCACCAACTCAGACTTTTTGTTGTGGGCGTTACAAGAACCAGGTTTCTTGGACGGCAGCTACGACACTAAGTACATCGAAGCCAACTTCGACCCCAATGAACTCGCTCGCCGCAAGGACGAAGTCGATTTAGCCGCCATCGCCGCCGGTATAGCGGCCTTCGAGCACAACGAACAAGTGCGACTGACCATCGACGACGACAGCAACCGCGCCTGGCGCGCCGCAGCTCGACGCTCGGGAATGCGAGGGTTGGATTCATGATGAAGTTCGTGGTCAGACTCGCAGGAGAAGAGCGCGCGGTAGAAGTATCGCGGGTCAACGGTCGGTTCCGCGTCGTGGTTGACGGAGAGTCGTACGATGTCGACAGCCGCCACTTCGGGGACACTGAGTATCGTTCGCTAATGATTGGAAACGAATCGTTTACCGTCGAGTCTGGCGCGGTTGATGCGAGCGAGGGCCGCTACTACGCGCGGGTTCTGGGTCGACACTACGATGTGGACGTTCTCGACGAACTGATGCGCGCGGTTCGCGACGCCGAAGCCGTCGATGCGGCGGCCGCCGGCGCAACGCTGCGCTCCCCGATGCCCGGAGTAATCGTCGACGTTAAAGTACAGGTTGGCGATGTCGTTACCGTGGGGACTCCACTGGTCGTGATGGAAGCGATGAAGATGCAAAACGAACTGACCGCCGAGTCTGACGGTGTTGTCGAAGATATAAAGGTTTCGCCGGGCGATACGGTTGAAACCCAGGCGGTCTTGGTTGTGCTGAGGGCGAACGATGAGTAAGGATCGCTGGGAGAAAGAGACTTATCACCCGTTTGTTGAAAAGCGCGGCGAACGCCGCCCTCAGTTCGCGACACACTCCGACATTCCGGTTGCCCCGGTATATGAGCCTGGCGACCGAACCGAAGAATTCCCCGGCGAGTTCCCCTTTACCCGCGGCGTCTATCCAACCATGTACCGCGGCCGTCCCTGGACGATTCGCCAGTATGCCGGGTTCGGCAGCGCCCGCGATACCAACGAACGCTTTCATTACTTGCTGGAACGAGGTCAGAAAGGCCTGAGCGTCGCCTTCGACCTCCCGACTCAGATGGGTTACGACTCCGACGATCCAATGGCACTAGGTGAGGTGGGGCGTGTCGGCGTGGCCATCGATACGATCGACGACATGCGCGTAGTGTTCGACGGAATTCCCGTGGACCAGGTCAGTACCTCTATGACCATCAACGCCACCGCTTCGATCTTACTCGCCATGTATGTGGCGGTTGCCGAAGAACGCGGGATCAGCCGTTCCGCGCTTGCAGGTACCGTGCAAAACGACATTCTAAAGGAATACATGGCTCGCGGGACGTTTGTGTTCCCTCCCGCGCCATCGATGCGCCTGATCACCAACATGTTCCAGTGGTGCGCCGCCGAACTCCCCAACTGGAACCCGATATCGATATCCGGCTATCACATTCGCGAGGCTGGCTCCACTGCGGTTCAGGAACTGGCTTTCACGCTCGGCGACGGTATTGCCTACGTCCAGGCCGGACTCGACGCGGGCCTGGATGTCGACACGTTTGCTCCGCGACTCAGTTTTTTCTTCAACGTGCACAATCATTTCTTCGAAGAAGTCGCCAAGTTTCGCGCGGCGCGTCGTTTGTGGGCGAAGATCATGCGCGATCGATTTGGCGCTAAGAAACAATCTAGTTGGTTAATGCGATTCCATTCGCAAACCGCCGGCAGCACGCTGACCGCTCAACAACCCGACAACAACGTCGTACGAGTAACCATGCAGGCGTTGGCAGCGGTCCTGGGCGGCACCCAAAGTCTGCACACCAATAGCATGGACGAAGCGTTGGGGTTGCCCAGCGGTCCCGCATCAAAACTGGCGCTACGCACCCAACAGGTTATTTTAGAAGAAACCGGTGTCGCCGATACCATCGACCCACTGGCCGGAAGCCACTTCGTTGAGTCGCTAACCGACGAGTTGGAAGCACGGGCCGCGTCGGAGATCGCGCGTATCGACGACATGGGTGGGATGATCAAAGCCATCGAAGAAGGTTATCCGCAGGGAGAGATCGAACGCGCGGCCTACCGGTTTCAGCGTGCGCTTGAAAACGAAGAAACCTTCGTCGTTGGCGTGAACAAACATGTCGACGACACCGGCGAAGACCCGCCAGTGTTTACGCTCGACCCCAACCTGGAACAGGAGCAGGTCGGAGCTCTAAGGCGACGGCGGAAGGACCGGGACAACGCAGCTCTAGATGAAACCCTGGCAAAGTTGAAATCTGCGGCCGCCGCCAACGACAACCTTTTCCCGTTGATTCTGGAAGCCGTTAAGCGGCAAGCCAGCATCGGCGAAATCTGCAAAACCCTCAGCGCCGAGTTCGGCCGCTACCGCCAGCCGCGAGGTTAACTATGCTGCAAGGAATTGATCACGTCGCTATCGCCGTCACCGACATCGACGCGACCCTGGCGATGTACAAAAAGAACTTCGGCGTCGAACCCGAGCACCGCGAGACTATCGACGCGTACAACGTCGAAGTGGCCACGCTGCATGTCGGGGGATCATGTGTGGAGCTGGTTCAGGGCCTGGCTAATGACTCCCCTATTTCCAAGTTCGTAGCGAAGCGCGGCGAAGGGATTCACCACATCGCGTTCGCGGTGGAAGACATTCACGCCGCGTTGGACGACATGCGCAACCGCGGCGTCGACCTCATCGACGACGAACCCCGCGTTGGAAAGTCGAATTCTCTGGTTGCCTTCCTTCACCCGGGTTCAACCGGGCGCGTGTTGTACGAGTTGGTGCAGAATCGCGACGAGGAGTAGTCAACGGCGCGCTTGCGACACTTGGGCGTTAGGCGGGCGACGCCGATTCCCTACTCTCTCGCTCGCAAGTCGGACGCTGGGCGTAGTGCCGAGCAAGGAACGGGTACAAACGTCCCCGATGGAAGGGTTAGGTCGATTTCTCGAAGAGCATGAGACCGCGCCCTTTCATCGGGGACATCGCCCCAGCTGCAAGGCGCCCGTGATGGGAGGTCGACGCCGATTTCTCGAAGAGCATGAGGCGGAGACCTGCCCATCACGGGCGCCGAACAGCAAACCGACTAGCTAGTGTACTCGTAGAAACCAGCGCCCGCCTTGCGACCCAACTTCTTCGCGGCCACCATCTTCTTAAGCAGCGGACACGGGCGGTACTTGCTATCGCCGAGATCGCGATGAAGCACTTCCATAATGCTCAGGCACACATCCAGGCCAATAAGATCGGCAAGCGTTAGCGGCCCCATCGGATGCGCCATCCCCAGCTTCATAACTTCGTCGATCGCTTCGGCAGTAGCAACACCCTCCATCAGACAGTACACAGCTTCGTTGATCATCGGCATGAGGATGCGATTGGAGATAAATCCAGGATAATCGTTCACTTCGACGGCGGTTTTGCCCAGGTCGCCGCATAGCGACGAAACCGTTTCACAGGTGGCATCGTCAGTCTGCAAACCACGGATGATCTCGACCAGCTTCATAACCGGAACCGGATTCATAAAGTGCATCCCAATAAATCGGTTGGGATTCGAGACCGATGCGGCGATTTCGGTAATGGATATCGACGACGTGTTGCTTGCGAAAATGGTGTCGGCGGATGCGTGTTCGTCAATACCGGCCCAAACACGCTTTTTAAGGTCTTCGTCTTCGTTAATTGCTTCCACCACCAACTGAACATTCGCGGCGACATCGGGCGTGGTCGAAGTGGACAGGCGCCCCAGCGTTCCCTGCATCTGCTCGTCGGTCAGTTTCTCTTTCTTCACCAGGCGCGCGAGGCTTTTCTCGACGGCGGCAACACCACGATCCAACGCGTCCTGGGAAACATCAACCATAACCACTTCAAAACCACTTTGGGCAAACACCTGGGCAATGCCGTTGCCCATCGTGCCGGCGCCGATGACGGCGACCCGACTGACGTCCATAATGAAACCTCTTTATGTTGCGGGTTGAAACCAACCGAGCCCCGGAACAACTCCAGGGCTCGGCCAAAGACACTAGCTTACGGTGATGGTCATGGCCAGGCCGTTGCCACCGCCCATACAAAGCGAGGCAAGGCCGCGACGCTTCCCGCGCGCTTTGAGCGCGTAGATGAGCGTGGTGACGATACGCGCGCCCGAACACCCAATCGGGTGGCCCAGCGCGATCGCTCCACCGTTGACGTTAAGCTTGCTGGGGTCGACCTTAAGTTCGTTAGTCAACGCGACGCCTTGAGCGGCGAAGGCTTCGTTAAACTCGATCAGGTCAAAATCATCAATCGACTCGCCGGTCCGGCCGAGCAGATTACCGACCGCCGCCACCGGCGTCATCATCACCCACTCCGGCTCAAGGCCGCCAATCGCATACGCGTCGATCGTCGCAAGTACGTTAAGCCCAAGTTCCTTGGCTTTTTCTTCCGACATCACCAGCAACGCACTCGCGCCATCGTTGATAGTCGACGCATTCCCCGCGGTGACCGTGCCGTCTTTTTTGAACACCGGGCGCAGCTTGCCCAACGCGTCCATCGACGTGTCGGCCCGCGGACCTTCGTCGGTGTCCATCACGATTGGGTCGCCCTTGCGTTGGGGAATCGACACCGGAATAATCTCGCCCTTAAACGCGCCCGACTCAATCGCGGCGGCAGCCTTCTTCTGGCTCTCCATTGCAAACTGGTCCTGGGCTTCGCGCGATACGTTGTACTTTTCGTGAACCATCTCGGCCGTATTACCCATGTGGAAGTCGTTAAAGCAGTCCCACAGCCCGTCGCTGATCATGGCATCAATCGCTTTGGCGTGCCCTAGTTTCTGACCGGCGCGCATATTGGGCAACAGGTGCGGCGCGTTAGACATGCTTTCCATGCCGCCAACGATATAGGTGTCGCCGTCACCCGCTTTAATCGCCTGCGCCGCCAGCATAATCGCTTTCATCCCCGAGCCGCACACCTTGTTGACGGTGACCGCGCCGACCGACGGAGACACACCGCCGTGAATGGCCGCCTGGCGAGCCGGGTTCTGTCCCAACCCGGCTTGAAGCACACACCCCATAATGACTTCGTCGATGGCCTCGGCATCGAGTTTATTGCGTTCGATCACCGATTTAATGACTTTCGCGCCCAGTTGCGGAGCGGTGAATGACGATAGGCCACCCATGAACCGACCAATCGGCGTACGAATGGCATCAACAATTACGGGTTTTCCCATGGTTCCTCCAATCGCGGCGCTTCCGTGAATACGGATCAAACGCCACTGGGCTCGACGTGAGTTTCCCATCGAGCCCGAGTTGTGTGTCTGTTTGCAAACAATAGACCGACGTCGGCCGGTCCTGCCTTTACTCGGCGAGCAACTTGCGCGCGATAATCATCCGCTGGATTTCGCTCGTTCCCTCACCGATTTCTCCCAACTTGGCGTCGCGATACAACCGCTCCACCGGGTATTCGCGCACGTAACCGTACCCGCCGTGCACTTGAATAGCGTCGGTGGTCACCCGCATCGCCATTTCGGAGGCATACAGCTTAGCCATCGACGAATACATCCCGAAATCCTCACCTTGATCCTTTAGCCTGGCGGCATGATGTGTCATCAGCCGCGCGGCGTGAATCTCGGTACCCATGTTGGCGATTTTGTGTTGAATCGCCTGGAACTGGGTTAACGACTTGCCAAATTGCTTTCGATCCTTGCCGTAAGCAATGGCTTCTTCCATGGCGCGCTGAGCCAGACCAAGCGAGAAGGCCGCGATCGAAATACGACCGCCCTCGAGCGTTTTCATGAACGTGCGGAAACCGGTACCTTCTGTACCCAGTTGGTTTTCGGCCGGCACCTCACAGTTGTCGAACACAATCTCGAATGTACCCGATGCGCGCAGTCCGAGCTTCTTTTCCTTAGTCCCCACAATGAAACCAGGAAAGTCGTTTTCGATTACGAAAGCGCTGATCCCCTGCGCGCCCTTTTCGGGGTCGGTCACCGCGGTGGCGATAAGGTAGCGCGCCCAACCACCATTGGTGACGTAGATTTTGGTACCGTTAAGAACAAACTTGTCGCCCTTGCGCACGGCGGTTGTTTGCGTGTTGGACGCGTCGCTTCCTGCTTGTGGTTCGGTCAGGCAAAACGCGCCAATCGCCTGCCCCGATGCCAGCTCGGGCAAGAACTTGTTCTTTTGTGCTTCCGAACCCATCAAGGCAAGAGGGCCGCAGGCGAGCGAGTTGTGTGCAGCCACACCCAGCGCAGTCGATCCGCAGGCGCGCGCCAGCTCTTCGATTACGATGGCGTAGGTGACGGTGTCGGTTCCGGTGCCACCGTACTCTGCGGGCGTGGTCAGCCCCATCAGTCCCAGTTCGCCCATTTTAGCGAACAGATCAACCGGATACTCGGCAGTTTCGTCAATCTCGGCCGCGATCGGCTTGAGTTCGGTCTCGGCAAAACGCCGAGCCATCTCCTGCACCATCGATTGTTCTTCAGTCAACTGCAGCATTTCGCCTCCGTGGGTGCGGCCGAATGTTACGCCGCTTCAACAAGTTTGGTGATAAACGAAACGATTTCGCGAGTATCGGTTCCCGGGCCAAAGATGCCAGCGATGCCCTCAATTTTGACCAGCGCATCGGTGTCGCTGTCGGGGATAATCCCACCGCCGACAAGTGGCACTTCGGCGAGTCCTTGGGTGTTCATCGACTCGCGGATGCGTGGCAACAGCGTCATGTGCGCTCCCGAAAGAATGCTAACGCAGACCACGTCGACGTCTTCCTGAAGCGCGGCTTCGACCACCATGTCTGGCGTTTGATGAAGGCCGGTATAGATAACCTCCATACCGGCATCGCGCAGCGCGTTGGCAACTACTTTGGCGCCGCGGTCGTGCCCGTCAAGCCCGGGCTTGGCTACCAACACTCGAATGGGACGGTCCATGGTAACTGGGGGCCGTGGGTGCTAGTTCCCTTCTCGGGGAACCACGTCAATGCCGTCGAGGAGGCGCCTGGCGCCCCGCTGCGGCGACAATCGGCCGCCCGCAACCTCCTTGAAAATAACATTAAATCGCTGGTCTATGTAGGGATTTCCCCAGAATTCGGCCTCCAACCGGCGGCCTATCTCGAAGCGCAAACGCCCCTCTCGAGCGGCTTTCCGACGGGCTTCTAGCCGCCCATCCTTGGAGAGAAATGCTCGATGCTGTCCAACCGCCTCCCACAACGAATCAACGCCGGTCCCTTCCAGCGCACGGGTCGGGATCACGGGCGGCATCCATCCGGACGCCCCACGGCGGAGCTTAACAATTTCGGTCAGATCGGCGGCAAACCGGTCAGCCGCCGGACGATCGGCCTTGTTGACCACGAAGATATCGCCGACTTCCATAAGCCCCGACTTGAGGCCCTGGACATCGTCGCCACCTTCGGGGGTAAACACCACAACCGTTGTGTCCGTGTCGTAACCGACGCGATGTTCGAGCTGCCCCACACCGATGGTCTCAAGAATCACGATGTCGCGTCCGGAAGCATCGAGCACGTCGGCCAGATAACTGGCCTCACGACTCAGCCCGGTCTCATTGCCACGACTAGCAATACTGCGTACAAACGCGCCGGGATCACCAATCGCGTGCTCCATGCGTATCCGATCCCCGAGCACCGCCCCGCCGGTGAACGGGCTGGTCGGATCTTCGGCAACAACTCCGATGGTCAGATTTTCGGCGCGCACGACACGGGTGAGTTCGTTCACCAAGGAACTCTTACCCGAGCCGGTGCCGCCGGTAACACCGATGCGGTAGGCGTTGCCAACGTGCGGAAACAGCGCATCGAGAACGGAGCTCGCGTCGTCGCCACCGCGCTCGACTATTGTCATCAAGCGCGAGACGGCACGCACCTGTCCGGACAGAGCGTCGCTTATGAGTTGCGGATCGAATGGCATCACTGTATCCGACAACAGTACGAGCCGACAGAGTACAGGTCAACGTCAAGTACTCGACGCCGACCCCCGACAGCGAACGGAAACGCTTGGTTAGTTGTTAAACTGTGACTTGATTCTTCCCCAGGAGGAAAGATCGACGGGCGTAGTACACTCCGCCGGTAAACCCGGCGACGGCACGCAACCCGTGGCACCAAAGCCTCCGCCCGATGCGAGCGGGTTAAGCCCGTCAAAGATTACCCAGTCTCCATCGCCACTAGGGTAGCGACCGACGGCCCGGTCATCAGCCATGTCGGCGGACCCGTACGCGAGCTCGTCGACTACGGTGGTGTCTGAGCCGTTAATCCGGTACAGGTATAGGGTGTCTCCCGAGTTGTTCAGACTAAAGCCGAACGCGCCTACACCGTTGGCCTGTTGCCAATCATTGACCTCCGATCCGTAGATGACGCGCACCGCGCCCGGCGCCAGTTCGCCGGACAAAGCAAAGCGAAACTCTACGCCCGCGGAAAGATCACTGATGCGGTAGGCAGCCAAATCGATTGACGAGCCGCCCACGTTGGCAATCTCTACCCATTCGTCGAGCTTGGAACTAACCGAACCATCACCATTCCAGTCGGTGGTTGGATCGGCGAGTATCTCGTTGAGCTTAAGTTGCGCAACACTCGGTTGCGCCAGGGAGGATAGCACCAGCAGCGCTGATACTATTAGTGAAGCGATCTTCATCGTCATCATCCTCTCTCACACATCCGTTCGCTGCCGAGGAGTCTGACGTGGCGGAAAAATAATACTTCGCCGGCGCTCGCGCAAGATGCGCACGCGTATTACCGCTTGGCTTCGAGCAACTTTTTTATGATACCTTCGGCCATTTGCGGATTGGCTTTTCCCTTAGACTGCTTCATCACTTGCCCGACAAAGAACTTAAGCAACGCGTCCTTGCCACCCAGGTAACGTTCAACCTCATCGGGATGAGCTTCCACAATTCCGGCGGCCATCGTTTCAATAGCGCTATCGTCACTAATTTGCTCAAGGCCTTTTTCACTGATGATGTCTGCGGGCGGCTTACCCGACGCAAGCATGTCGCGAAACACATCCTTTGCCGTGGGCGTGTTGATGGTTCCGCTACCAAGGATCTTCACCAGTTCACCCAGCTTTGTTGCTGCGACCGGGAACTCGTCGATATCTATTCTGCGTTCGTTAAGCTCGCGGGAAACCTCGCCCATGACCCAGTTACTGGCCGCTTTGGCGTCGCCACTGGTGGCAGCAACGGTCTCAAAGTAATCCGCCATCTCCCGTGACGCCGTCAGTACACCAGCATCATAGGCAGGAATCGCGTAGTCCGCCACAAAGCGCGACCGCTTGGCGTCAGGCAGTTCGGGGAGTGAGGCGTCAACCCGCGCAAACATCTCATCGGGGACAACAAGCTCAGCCAGGTCCGGCTCGGGAAAGTAGCGATAGTCGTGGGCCTCTTCCTTCGACCGCATGACTTCGGCGGTTCCTTTGTCGGCATTCCACAACATTGTGTCCTGGCTAACGCGTTGTCCGGCGGTAACGAGTTTTACCTGGCGATCAAACTCAAAAGCAATCGCCTGCTCTACTTGCTTGAAAGAGTTAAGGTTCTTGACTTCGGTTTTTGTGCCCAGCTCGGTGGTTCCCACTTCGCGTACCGACAGGTTTACGTCGCAGCGAAGGCTTCCCTCTTCCATGTTGCCGTCGCAGATTTCCAGGTAACGAACAATGCTTCTCAATTTCGTCAGGTATTGCGAGGCTTCCTCGGCAGCACGCAAGTCGGGTTCGCTGACGATTTCGATAAGAGGAACGCCACTGCGGTTCATGTCCACCAGGCTGTGGCCCGGCTCTTCGCCGTGAACCAGCTTGCCGGCGTCTTCCTCCAAATGAATTCGCGTGATGCCAACCTTCTTGCCGTCGTCAATCATCAGATGACCGTGCTCACACAGCGGTCGGTCGAACTGCGAAATCTGATAGTTCTTGGGACAGTCGGGGTAGAAGTAGTTCTTGCGGGCGAACACGCTATGGCTGGCGATCTCGCAACTGGTCGCGCGCCCCATGCGAACCGCAAACTCCACCGCGCGCTCGTTAGCAACTGGCAATGCTCCAGGCAGCCCTAAACAGGTTGGACACACCTGCGTGTTGGGATCGCCTCCAAACGCCGCCGAACAGCCACAGAACATTTTGGTATGAGTCGATAGCTGCGCATGGACTTCCAGCCCAACCACCATCTCGAAGTTAGGCATATGCTTTCTCCCCAAACTCGATCGCCGCTTCCACAACTCGCCCGGCAGCGAAGAGCCGATCTTCGGCAAGCGCGGGCGCGATCAATTGAAAGCCCAGGGGTAGCCGTTTTTCCGACAGCCCCATTGGCAGACTCAATCCCGGAAGCCCAGCCAGGTTCACCGGAATTGTGAACACGTCGGACAGATACATCGTCACCGGATCGTCCACTTTTTCTCCGATGCCGAAAGCCGGTGTCGGAGCGGTCGGCAACGCGATAACATCGCAGTCGGCAAACGCGCGGTCAAAGTCGCGGCAAATCAACGTACGAACCTTTTGCGCTTGATGATAGTACGCCTCGTAGTAACCCGCGCTAAGCACATAGGTCCCCAGAAGAATCCGACGCTTCACCTCCGGACCAAACCCTTCCTCTCGGCTAAGCGTATACGTGTCCACCAGCGTCTTGGCGTTGGCGCTTCGGTGTCCGTAGCGGATTCCATCAAAGCGAGCCAGGTTCGCGCTTGCTTCCGCGTTGGCAAGCACGTAGTACGCAGCCACCCCGTAGTTGGCATTCGGGAGCTCAACCTCTTTAATGGTCATCCCTGCAGCTTCCAATTTGCTGAGAGTCGCTTCAAACGTCGACTTAACTTCGCCGCGCATAGTTCCTTCTAAAAACCGCCAGGGAACGCCGACGGTCCCGCCTGTAAACTCGCCCGACAAACTGGGCATTTCTTTGTCCAGGCTTGTCGCGTCCCGCTCGTCTTTACCGGCCATCGCCTGCAGCACTCGAGCGGCGTCGTCAACAGTGCGGGCGAACGGACCAATCTGATCAAGCGAACTGGCAAACGCCACCAGCCCGTAACGTGATACCCGACCGTACGTGGGCTTCATGCCGACACAACCGCAAAAGCTTGCTGGTTGACGAATCGAACCGCCGGTGTCGCTGCCCAACGCCGCAAAGGCCATGTCCGCGGCCACAGCGACTGCCGACCCGCCACTGGAACCCCCGGGAGACTTCTCCGGGTTCCACGGGTTACGGCTGGGGCCAAACGCTGAGTTTTCGTTAGAAGACCCCATTGCAAACTCGTCGCAGTTGGTCTTGCCGACAACAATCGCGCCTGCTGCGCGCAATCTTTCTACCGCAGTGGCAGTGTATGGCGGCTGATAGTGTTCCAGAATTTTCGACCCGCAAGTTGTGGTTCCGCCCTGCACGCAAATGTTGTCCTTAACCGCGACTGGAACGCCACCTAGCGGCAAGTTCTTAAAATCGCCACTATCGGTTTGACGTTTCGCTTCGGCCAGAGCGTGATCCCGCGCCAGGGAGAGGTACGCGTTGAGTCCATCGTTGCGGTCGTCAATGCTGGCAAACACTGCATTGACGGCATCAACCGGCGTGACATCTCCCGATGTCATTCGCGCGCGAAGCTCTCCGATCGACAATGCGGCAAGATTCACGATGACTCACCTCGATCGATAACACTGGGAACGCGGAAGAACACCTTGGTGTGATCGGGTGCCTGCTCCAGGACCACTTCTCGATCCAGGCTGGGCTCCCTTTTGTCGGGACGGAGCGTGGTCTGGTCGGCAAACGACAGACCTCGGGTCGGTGGTACACCGGCACAATCGGCCTCGGCAATTTGTTCGACAAATCCGACGATGCCATCGAGTTGCTCGGTGACTTCGTCAACTTCGTCCGGACGTAATTGGATTCGCGCCAG
This sequence comes from uncultured bacterium, assembly GCA_964588695.1. GTDB lineage: Bacteria > Krumholzibacteriota > Krumholzibacteriia > WVZY01 > JAKEHA01 > CAZPQK01. Next base: position 73,120 of record CAZPQK010000011.1, on the reverse strand, counting down.
CTTCTCCAGATGGGCGATGGTTTCGCGATTAATTTTCATGATTCCTCTAGCTTACGGGGCGCATCGGCGCGTAGCGCGCCAGAAACTTTCGCTCACTACCTGCATCAAACAAAACCGTGACCCGAGTATTTTCGGCACTTCCCTCCACCCGTCGGACCACACCGCGACCAAAGTTGTCGTGTTCGATTCGCATGCCTACACGAAATCCCGGCAATTCCTCTTGTGAGAAGTCGTCGTACTCCGCATCCTGAGACGGCACATCGTCGCGACTAAACCAATCACGTGTGCGTTCGGTGAATGAACTGCTGGCGGATTGACTTGCGGAGAACGATTGCTCGGTGGACTCTTCGCGCAACGGTGCATCGACGCAGTCGGGCGGAAGCTCGTAGAGAAAACGAGATGGCAGCGCGGCCTCGATGTGTCCCATACGGCGACGCATCCCCGCATGCGACACAAATAAGCGTTGCTTGGCGCGAGTGATACCGACATAGAACAAGCGGCGCTCTTCCTCCACGGCAGCTGGGTCGTCAATCGAGTTAAAGTGAGGAAAAAGCCCTTCCTCCATGCCTGCCATTAGCACAACGTCATATTCGAGGCCCTTGGCGTTGTGCAACGTCATCAACGTAAGTGCACCAGCCTCTGTGTCGAGGTTGTCGACATCGGCCACGAGTGCTACTTCCTCCAGAAACGCGGCCAGCGTTTTTTCCTCCGAGTTCTCCACAAACGCGTGCGCCGCGTTAATTAGCTCTTCGACGTTTTCAATACGGGTCTCAGCATCGGGATAGTTACTCTCCAGATACTCCCGGTAATCGACGGCGGCGATAATCGCTTCGATTACCTCCGGCGCCGTTTTTTCTTCGGTGACTCGCGACAAACTATCGAAAGTATCCAAAAACGCGGCCAGCCGACGGCCAGCCGCCAGACTCAAACCGTCAACGCCTCTACGTAGCACATCGACCACCGAGGTGTCGCGATCCAGTGCCGCTGTTTCCAAACGCTCGAACGTGGTCTTGCCGATGCCGCGTTTGGGCACATTAATAATACGTCGTAGATTCACCGAATCCGAGGGATTCGCTAACACCTTACAGTAAGCAAGAACATCGCGGATCTCCATCCGCTCGTAGAACCGCACGCCGCCGATAATCTGGTAAGGCGTCGACCCCATACGCAGTGCGTCTTCCAACGCTCGCGACTGCGCGTTGGTCCGATACAGCACCGCGATGTCGCGCAGCTTCACCCCCGCGTTAACTTGATCGCGGACGGCGGCAAGCACGTTGATCGCTTCGGCCTCCTCGTCCATGGAGGTGAGCATGTGAACGCGTTCACCTTTAGGGCCATCGGTCCAAAGTGTTTTACCCTTACGCCCAACGTTGTTTTCGATTACCTGATTCGCGGCTTTAAGAATAGTTTTTGTGGAGCGATAGTTCTGCTCCAGGCGAATAAGTTTCGTATCGGGATAGAGCGCTTCAAACTCCAGAATATGTTCGACTTTGGCGCCGCGCCAGCTGTAGATGGACTGATCGTCGTCCCCAACAACGAACAAGTTGGCGTAGTGCGACTGTAGCGAATCGATCATCGCCATTTGGATAGGGTTCGTGTCCTGAAACTCATCTACCAAAATGTATTTGAACTTTCGCGCATAAAAGTTACGAGCTTCCAGGTCTACCGAAAACAGCTCGACTACCTTTCCAATCAGGTCGTCAAAGTCAACCGCATTGGCGCGACGAAGTTCCTTTTGATACTCGGCATAGAGTTCGGCGATCTGAGCGTCGATGTCGCTGTTGGCTTGCTGCAAGGCCATCGCTGGCGTTATCAACTCGTTCTTCAGGCGACTGATTTGATCTCGTAGCGACTTCGGCGACTTAACCGCGCGCTGATCCACGATACGACGCGACATGATTCCCTTCACCAGGTTGGTCGTGTCGTCGGTGTCGTATATCGAAAATCCCTTCGCGATATTCACGCCTTCGCCATGCCGCCGCAGGATTCTAACGCCGGTTGCGTGAAAGGTCCCCACCCACAGGTCATCCACCGCGCTGGGAACCTTATGCGCCAGACGATCCTTCATCTCGCGTGCCGCTTTGTTGGTAAACGTGAACGCCAAAATACGCCACGGCTCGACCTCTTTTTCCTGCAATAGGTAGGCGATTCGCTCGGTGAGCACGCGGGTCTTCCCCGATCCTGCTCCGGCAATTACCAGTACCGGGCCTTCGGTGGTGGTTACCGCCAGGCGCTGGGGATCATTGAGTTGTTCTAAGGAGGAAATCATCATCGACATTACTGTAATCGTCCGTTGATTTTTGGGACAAGATAGCACAACCGATGGAATGGGTCAGGTCAATTTCGCGCACAAAAAAGGCGTGCCGCAAGCAGCGACACGCCCTGTTGAAGTATTGCCCGAGCACTAGAAAGTCGGACCCAGGAAGAAGAAGAACTGGCTGTCGCCGGTCTTTACCATGTCGGTCTGCCACGCGAATTGCATGTTCAGCAACAGGTAACCGACGTTAAAGTACACCCCGAAACCGAAGTCACCGTAAAGGTCGCGGCCAAACTTAAACTGGTCGCTGTCGGGATCTACAAAGTTCACCTGATCCTGATCCCACGCGGCGCCAGCATCAAAAAACACGGTACCGCCGACATTGGTGAACCCCCAACGCCCCGGCCAACCGAAGATCAACGCATCAATCAAAGGATAGCGATACTCCACGCTCGCCATTGCGATGCGAGAGCCAATTAGTTCGCCGTACTCGTAACCACGCAACGTCAGTGGACCGCCCAAAGCAAACGCACGAGCATCTTCGCCCTCGCTAAACGCCCCGAGAGTACGGAAGGCAATCGAATTGCGAAAAAACAACCGTTTGTACCAGCGATAATCCAGATACGCCGTCGTGCGCGATACCGCGTCCCCGCTAACGCCCAATCCCTGGGAAGCACTGATTCGCCAGCGCGACCCTTCAACCGGGCCAAAGTAGCTAAACAGCGCCGAATCGTGAACAAAAGCCAGGCGCGGTTCTACCACCTGCCGACTAAACTCCGCGGTCTTCTTTAGCAGCAGACCGGTGGAAAGAAACTCGTCTTGAGTGGTTTCGGCAAACAACTCGGTTGTGGAGTTGTAAGCTTCAACTTCGATGTCCATTCGGTAGAACGTATTAAAGGGCACGCTCATCAGACCGTAGATCCCGTAATTTCTTTCCGAAAACAGCTGATTATTGGCAAATACCTGGCCGATAGAATTGTAACGACTGTTGAAGTAGTTCTTGAATTGAAACACGCCCACCGCAAAATCGACCCGGTTTTTTAGGTAGTAGTAGTTCAGCAGAATGTCTGATTCGGCAATATCACGGTAGAAATTGAACGCGAGCAACGCACGATGGTTGCCTAGCATGTCTGACATTGCAACTGTATTGGAAAGTCCAAACCCGAAACCGGTTGCGTAGTAAACGCCGGCTCCCTGGCCGATAAAGTCCGGGGCTAGTCGGGTTTTGTAGTCGGCGACGGTAGCACCAAGCGACTCGATTTCTTCGTCGGCCACCGGCTCGGTTACGCCTTCGACTGGACGCTTGGCCGGCAGGTTGCGCCGCGACTTGAGGGCGCTATCCTTCTTGTCGGACTCGGGCTTGCGGATCTTCGCCGCGTAGTCGTCGACCACTATAATGCCCTCGTCGGTTATCACTTCGTCGGTGGGTAGCGGCGCGACCGGCGGAGCCTGGGGAATCGCGATTGCAGGCCCGACACCGCCGGTTGCGATTAACGTGTCGCGCAAAAGATTTTCTTCGACGGGTTCGCTTTCGACGAGTTCAGGCACCACTGGTGTCTCCTGGTAACGCCGCGAAAGCATCCCCTGCAAGTCATCAGACACAAATACGTCCCAGCCGCCTTTTACAAAAGCGGAGAACGTAATCCGGTTTTTACCTTCGGCCACGTCGGGATCAAATACACCGCCCAGGACGTCGGTAAACCGATAGTGCTCGCCGGTCTCCAGGTCCGCGGCGTGCAGGTTGTTTACCCCCGAAACGTTTGAACCATAAATGAGGGTGCGGCCATCGTTCATGATCACGGGGCTTGAATCGTCGCCGTCGCTAGCGACAACCACAGTTTGCTCGCCGGTCTCCATGTTCAGCATGTAGATGTCGTAAGTCGCTTCGTTGTTAACGTTACCGTCTGCCAGAAAGTTCATTTCCGCGAGTTCGTTAAGATGCTCACCGGAGAAATCTTCGGGTACGGCGACCGTGATTTCCGGGAAGTACGTATATACAATACGTTTCCCATCCGGGTGGAAGCGCGGAGTCAATTGGTCGGCTGCATCTTCGGTCAATCGGCGCTGGGATTCGTTTTCAAGGTCAATCAACACTAGGTCGGTTTGCCCCATAAACGTAGCCGACACCACCACATGGCGGCCATCGGGCGACCATGACGGCGCCGCCAGGCCATCGGAATCGATTTCGATGACGTGCTCGACATCGCCGTTGTCGGTCCGCACGATGTAGACCGTGTCCTTGCCTTTGGTCTTGGCAACAAACGAAATCAACTTGCCGTCGGGGCTAAATCCAATACTACTGGTCAGGACATGCAGTGACTCGAACCGGTTGGAACGCTGGCCGGTAACCAGCTTGCGAATAACCGTGCCGTCAAGAGCGGACATCATATAGATGTCGATCAGCCCGTCGCGGTCAGAAAAGAACACGATGCGTTCGCCGTCGGGCGAGATAACCGGTTTAGTGTTGTAGTACCCACGATCCTTGATGTGATCGGTTAGTTGACGACCCAAGTCCTTGGCTTCGGCCTTGTTTGGATACAGTGGCCAATATTGTTTCTTGAGCGACTTGTGCCAGTTTTCGCTGAGCTCTTCGGTGCCAATCCCAATGGTTCGTTGTAATGCGGCCTCGGCGTTACGGGTCGAGCCCATCGCCGTTACGATGTCGACAACTTTCTCATGGCCGTATGTGTCGGCCAGATAGTTGAAGATCGACTGCCCGCCTTTGTAGTTGTAGTAACCGCCGAGAGCATATATCGGCGGCAAATAGTCATGTATAACCGCGTCACGCACGAACATGTCCATGTCCGCATCCCAGCCTACCGACAGATACTCGGCCAGCCCTTCGGCAAACCACAGCGGCATTCCAAACAGGTAGTTGCGCGAGAACACGTTGTCGAGCAGACGGTTGTAAACAATTTGAAATGTGAAGACATGCGCCAGCTCGTGAATAGCCGTGTGCTGAAACTCTTTAAAACTTCGCGTAAACGGTAAGACAATCCGGCGGCGCGACGGTTCGGCAAACGCCTGCACGCCTTCGGGCAACAGCGATGTCGTCACGTTGGTCTGCAGAAAGTCATTGTGCGCGGAATATAAGATTACCGGTACGCGCCACGGCAGCACCTCTTTGAGTTTGTAGGACAAGGTCTCGTACCCATCCTCCATGACCAAAGCGGCGCGCGCGGCGAACTCCTCTCCACCCTCGTAGTAGTGGATGTCGAAGTGCGGCGTGGACATGACTTTCCACTGGTGATCTTTGTATTGAATCTTATTGCGCCCGAAGTACTGGGCATTGGCGCCTGCGACCGACAGCAGGCCGAGTATGAGGGTCACGATGGCGACTTTGCCTATCTGGGAGAACGGCATTCGTCACACTCCGTCGGGGTGGTTCCAGTGGTGGGGTTCCTCAAGGCTGGTGTCAATTGACAATCTATTGATAATTATAAGGTTGCGCAAACCTTGGCCACAAGGAAAAACTAGAATTCCCAACGAATCTTGATATCAACGTTGAACTCGTCACGGTTGCTGCGGTTGCTACCAACGTATTTGCGCCCAGAATGCCTTATGATTTCCGATCGTATCAGGAACATGTTGCTTAGTCGGTACTCCACTTCCACTTCCCGTTCCGTTTGCACGGTGAGCCCCTGGCGATAGCGAAGATAAACGTCCTCCCACAAGTAGCGACCGACGCCGAGAACTGTTTCCTGACTTGAGTCTGCTCCCTCTCCGCCGGTTTGAACCCGGTCAACTTCCACCCGAAATGGTACCGACATTTGTTCGTTAATCGCTCGCTCAAGTGCGTTGGCGGCCAGTCCCCCGGCGACATCGCTCCCACCCAACATTTGCCAAATGTCAGACTCGTAATAGCCGGGCTCGTCGTAACTAAGAATAATCTCCGGCTCCAGTCGGTCGCGCGGCCACGTCATAAGCAGGTAGATCCGATACTCGATTCCACCTTCATTGCGGTGTGGCGTGTAGGCGTTGACCGTAAGGTCGGGGCGAAGCTCTCCGACCACGGAAAAGTCGAGTGTGCCCTCGATCACCCGGAACTTGCGGTTGTACACCGTGTAGGTTCCCCGAAGAATGTCCAACACCCCGCGAAGGTAGAGCCCTTCGGTATCGCGAATAAGCACGACGTCGCCGCCAAGCTCTACGTTCATGTCGGCATTACGTGCCCACACGTTTTTGGGCGCGGAAAGGTCAAGGCGACAAAGCCACTCCGGCGAGGCCGACGGACCAATCCCACCCTGCCCTCCTTGTGGCTGATCAAAGTTGGGTCGTATAATGCCTTCTTTAACGGTCACCTTGCCGGTAATGTTGGGAATTATTCGCGAACCGTCGGGCGATCGCACCGACGAGACGATAATATGTCCGTCCTGCAAAGACTCGACGTCGGGAATGGAACGAAACCACAAGTTGCGCGCGTAAATGTCCACACGATAGCTAGACGGAGCAAACCCGGAAAACGTCGCTACCCCGTTACCGTTGATGTTGCCGTCACCGGACCGGGCTTTGAGTGTCTCCAGCCTGGCCTGATTGCCGGAAAACGCGATCTCCGCGGTAATGTCACGATAAGTCTCCGCCATCCCCAACATGCTAAGGGTTCCGCCGGTAACTTTTATGCCCCCGGCAAATCGCGGTGCCTCCATTGTTCCGGTCACCGTTACGTTCCCGGTTCCGGTACCTTTAAGTTTCTCCAGGTTTGGGATAAACGGTGTTACCCGGGCGAGTGGAACGTTGTCCATGTTAATGCTGGCGCGAACCGCATCGTTGGGCCGCACGCGGGCACCGTCCAACAGCGAAATATCCATCGGGAAGGTTCCCAGCACCGAAAGGCCCACGTTTTCTTCGTCAACCAGGCGCTCAACTTGCAGGCTGCCGTTCGCATAGGTCGCCAGAACGTTTACTCCGGGAAGGGCGCGCGCCGTTTCCGCCGGTGGACGCAAGTGACCGTCGAGCCGCAACTCGGGTGCATCCAACGTACCCGAAACGGCAAAACTCCCTGCAAACGCTCCGCCGGGTAGCCAGGGAGATCGCAGTTCGGTCAGCACCGAGTCGACGGCAAAACCCCGCGTTCGCACAACACCACTAACCCCAACGCCGTGAAGCTGGTCGCGCTCGAATGCTCCCCAATCGGTCAATGACGGCAGCCCCAGCAGTTCGGCCTCGCCCGTAATCGAGTCGCCAGCCGCCACCACGAAGACGTCGTCGACACTATAGCGACCTCCTTCGACGCGAATATTGGCTTCGATTCGATCGTAATTGAACCGGTCAGCGCGACCGCCGGGCGATTCGACTCGCGCCGTGAGTGTGGGACGGTCCGGCGTGCCCGCAACCGAAACATCGGCGTCGATGCTTCCGGTTAACGAACCCGGAGCCCCCATTGCCCGAGCGATCAAATCGAGGCTTAAGTTGCGAGCCCTTCCCTCCAGCTGCAATGTTCCATCGGCGTCTTGCGCTCCTGAGGCCAGCAGCGAGCCGTTTGGAGAGGCGACGGACAACCCACGAAGCGCCCACGATACCGGCGTGGTAATCAGGTGTGCGCCCCCGTCACTTCGCCAGGTTTCGGCTGCCGTGACAATCTCCAGATGTCGCAACCACAGGTCGGACGTGTCGCCATCGACCGCGACCATGAAATTGGCGCTAATCAGTGTGTCGCCCGCAGCAAAACTAAAGTCGCGAACCGTCACTGAATCTGGTGTTGCCACAAAGAATATGCTGGGGTCGCTAAACGCAAAACCACGAGCGCGCAGAGTATCGCCCCCAAGCGACACCGACGCGACAAAGCTATCGGGGCTTAGGAGGTTACGAATCTCGGCTCGGACACGACCACTGTCGACATCGGCAAACAAAAAACCGGCGTTGCGCACGTCGCCATTCAAGTTGAGTTGCAAACTGTCGAGGTGTCCGGCCAACAGGCCGCTGGCCTCAACTTCTCCGCGAATGTCATTCAGCCCGAGGTAGTTCCACAGATAGGTAAGATCTCGCCCCCCGCCGCGCACCAGCACGTTAAACTGGTTGTCTGCCGTGATGGTACCGTTGGCCTCCACCGTGTACCCGGGACGTTGCCAGCGACTTTGTCGAATCGTTAACCCAGAAACCGGATCCCACTCGCCCACAATGTCGACGCGTTTGCTCCAGTACCCGTCGATGCCAACGGAATCGAGCTTCGCGTTGTAGGCGTAGCGTTGCTCGGACCAGTCAATATACAGGTCTACCTTGCCGTTAATATCGGTTTCGGGAATACCGTCGTCGGGAATAAAGCCCTGTGAAAGGTCCAGCCGACGGGCGTCGCCTTCGAACCACACATCCCCGGTTGCGATTTCGTAGCGCACCGCACCGTCAACCGTTGCGCCAAAAACATTTCCACGGACCGTGGTCATTGTCGCCTGTTCTGCTGTCACGGTTCCATTCACCGAAAGGCCGCGCACGGCAAGGCCGACCGCGTCTCCGGTAAGGCGCCCCGTTACCGACAGCGAGTCCACGGGTCCATCAAGCGTTACGTTACCGGCAAGCGTACCTTCCACGTCGGGCCCGATCCCCAACGCGTGAAGCTCTTCCAGTGACACCGGATTAAAAACCAGGCGTAACCCTTCAACGCCTCCGGGATGAACCGTACCGCTGGCCATAAGAAAGGACTCGTTAAGGCGGACCACCATGTCGCGAATCGTAACCCGGTCACCTGACTGCAGCACTTCCATGCGAACCGACGACACCATCGTCTGAGTTTCCACCAGGTAGGCTCGCCCATCGTCCACAACGAGGCGTGCTTCGCCGTCGCCATAGGTTAACGAACCTTCGACGGAGAGGTCGGTAACACCCATCTCTGCGTCCTCGGCTCCGAAATTCAGATTCAGACCATCCACGACAAAGTTGCGGACGTCGACCCGTCCGGTAAAGCCAGACGACACCGAAGACTCCGGTTTGGGAGGCGGCGAAGGAATTACAAGCTGGCCGTTTTCGTCGGTGGTGAGTCGCGCGTAAACGTTGCGCAATGTCAAGTTGTCGGCGACTAGATTGAGGCGGAGCACGTCGAGGATCCGATAGTCAATCGTTACGCCGTCCGCTCGGAAGACATCAAAACTGTTGTCGTCAGCAACGTAACGCAGCGATACGTTTCCAAACGATACCGACCGAAAGTAGTTACCGGTGAGAGACTCGCAATGAAACTCAAAGGGCGTGTCTTTTAGATAGCGATTAACGTAGTCGTTGACCTGGTTGGATACAAATGAGGATTTGGTAACAAACACGACGGCGATCGCCGCGCTTAACACAACCGCGAGAACAAACGACAATGCCGTGCGGAACCGACGGCGTCGCGAAGTCTTGGGAGGTGCAGCGTCACTCAAAATATTTGACCCAAACTAATGTGAAAACGCCCACCTTTGTCGGTGAAGGCGTCCTGCTTTATTGGTAGCCCCCAATCGAACCGAATGGGACCAATTGGTGTATTGTAACGAAGTCCTAGCCCAACGCTATAGCGATAGTCATCCGTCGTTGTTTCCTGCTTGCTGCTGTACAGCCGAAAATTGGCGTCGCGCGCGGCACGCCCGCTGGCCCAAACATTGCCCGCGTCCGCAAACAGAACACCAGACACTTTAAACCTGGACAGGACGGGCATGGGATAGCGAAGCTCTGCGTTGGTTAACATCAACACTCGCCCACCTACCGGAATCAGATCTCCGTTGTCGTCGGCTTCGCGCGGACCCAACGAGTTCTCGTCGTATCCGCGAACCGAACTACCCCCACCAGAAAAGAATCGATTCTCGACCGGTACTTCCGATGACCCGCCGTAGATATCAGCGGCGCCACCCCGTACACGCCACGCAAAAACATAACCCGGGGAGAGACGGTAGTAGCGCTGGTAAGTTGCGCTGGTCGTAAAGAAATCGCTATCGCCCGCAAGAATCCCACCGGCGACGCCAAACTCGACCGCACGATAGACACCCGATTGTGGGTCGAGAATAAAGTCACGGCGATCTTGCACCAACCGCGTGGAAATAATGTTCTTGGTGGACACATCTTCGGCCTCGCCTAACTCTTCACGCTCGATACGCTCGGTCGACAACGTCAGGTTCAGGTCGGTATAGCGCGACAAACGACGCGTGCTTCCGATTGACGTACCCAACGTCTTAACCTCAACTTGATCCAGGGTAGCGTCTTTTTCGTAGAACGTGTTTAGCGCCAGCAACGCTTTTACACCAAACAACCACCGCTGTTGAAACTCGGCGTCGTACCGATAAAAGCGATTTTGTAAACGGATACGACTCAGGTCAAACTCATCGTCTTCGAACACGTCAAACGCATATTCCGAACGCAGCCGCAGGCCGCGCCCGGTGCCTAGAAGGTTGCGGGTTCCCCATTCGGCAGCAACACGGCTTCCTACAATATTTCCCACTCCAAAACCCAACTCCACGTAGGTAACTTTGCGCTCGCGGAGGCGCACCATGACATCAACCGTTCTTTCAAGGGGATCCAGATTGGTGGGGTCAATATCCACCAGTGTAAACAAACCCGTTTCAAAGAGGTTCCGCTGGGTGTTAAGCAGGTCCCGAAGCCGACACAGCTCGCCTTCGGCAAACGTGAGCTCTTTGTCCACAATAGACCGCTTAATGGTGGTATTCCCCACCACCGAAATATTGGCAATATAGATCTGGGTTCCCGGCTCTATCTGGTACCGAATCCTGGCGCTACGATCCTCAACGGTCACCGAGTCGGTCACCGACACAGCTAAGTACCCGCGATCAAAGTACTTAGTACGAATGGTGTACAAATCGGTGTCAACCAGTGACGCGTTGTACGGCTCTCCTGGATTCAGGCGAAGGCCCTTCGTTAGCTCATCGTGATCGATCAGCGAGTTTGCCGAGAACGAGACCGTCGTGACACGAGTCGGGCGACCTTCGTCGATTTCGATAACAATATCGACAAACTGGCCATCGTCAGACAGATCTAGACGCCCCAGCCGGACTTCAGCTTCAAAAAAACCGACCGAATGGTAGTACCCCTCCAACTGCGCGATGTCGCGACGCAGGAGGTTGCGGTCGAGTCGCGGACGCCGAAAGATGGCGCGCCAACTGGGCTGACGGGTGCGCATGAGTTTCCGCAGCCGCCCGTGGTCGATGTTGACGGCGCCTTCAAATATGATTTTGTTGATGAACGGCTCGGGAGGAGTATCGTCTTGTTCTTGCGCGTTCAGGGGTTGGGCGGATAGGCTGGAGACAATGAGAGCCAACGCAACCCACAGAATGCTGCGCACCATCGGCGTTGCCTTCGCCTTCGCCGGAATCCTAGCGTGCTCAGGCACAGAGCCGGAGTCGCAGGTTAGTTTTAGCGAAGACGAATTGTACCTCATCGAAGTTTACGCCGATATCAAGTCGGCAGGGAGTGTTTATCGCAGCGACCCCGCGCGCGCCGAAACGCTCTTCGTTCGGCTGGAGGCATCGGTGGACACCGCTCGTGTTCGTCGCACCATGCGCGCGCTCGACGCCAACCCGACCCGCTGGGCCAGCGTTTTCACAGAGTTGGAAACCCGACTGCGAGATCAGCAAAAGCAAAATTCCTTAGAACGGACTCGGCAGAACTCCTGAACAACGCGCAAAGTCTAAGGAAACCACAAACAACATCAGGACGATCACCAGAATGAATCCGCCCTGGAGCATCCAGTTTCGGATTCGTGCATTTACGGGTCGCCCAACCATACCTTCGTACGCGAACATCATTAGGTGACCGCCGTCGAACGGCAACAGCGGCAACAGATTAAAGATGCACAAGTTCACGCTAAAAAACGCCAAAAATCCCATCAGATAATCGATTCCCCAACGCGACACGTCACCGGCCATCTGCGTTATAAGAATTGGGCCGCCCAGCGTATCGACGCCCATCTTTCCGGTAAACAGCAGGCGTAAGTAACCCACGATCTCGCCCATCAGATTGTGGGTTGCGCGGAAACCCATTTGCGTCGCACGAAGAATGTTCTCACGACGCTGTTCATAGTACTGTTGAATTCCAATCGCCCCGACCGTAACAAACTCGGTCTTGCTGCCGGGCGCGAGCGTCTGTACCGCTTCAGGCGTGATTGTATCCGTGTGAGCGACACCATCCAAAGACCATCGCACTAACAAGGGGCGTTCCGCATTTGCATTGATGATGCGTTGAACGTCGGAGAACCGCGTGGTCAACGTATCGTTAATCGATTCGATAACGGCACCGGTACGCATCCCCACTTCGTAAGCTGGTTTGCCCGACTTGACTCTCCCGATGACCGAGGGCACATACGGGCTGATTCCGACGCGAACGGTATCCCCGTTGACGTAAGGGGTAAGGTCAGCAGTGATCGATTGTCCACCCCGCTGCACGCGCAGTTCCCGTGTCGCTGACGGGTCTTTAGCGATGATGGAAACCATCTCGTTCCAATCGCGCGGGCGTACGTCATCGATTTCGAGCACAACATCACCGGTTTGCAGGCCCACCGCGGCTGCTGGTGTGTTGGGTTCGACACCGCCAATTTCGGTGGTGGGAATCACTTGGGTTCCGGAGAACGCAAACACGCCGGTATAAACAACAACGGCGAGGAGATAATTCATAAACGGGCCGGCAATCAGTACGGCTGCGCGCTTGAGCGGCGATTTGGATGTGAAATGGCGTTCGCGTGGAATTTCGCTGTCGGGGACCTCATCGGAATCGCCGCCGGCATCTTCAATCGTTTGCGGTGTCTCATCTTCGTATTCGCCGCCTGCAAACTTAACGTATCCGCCAAACGGCAACATCGAAAGCGTGTACTCGGTTTCGCCAAACCGCTTTCGAAAGAGCTTCTTTCCAAAACCTACCGAGAATGTCTTAACGTAGATACCAGCCCACTTGGCCACGATGAAGTGACCAAATTCGTGAACCACGACGACAACCACAAATAGAAACAGACCAGCGATAATTGTTTGTAGCATTAAGTTCTCCCGAGGGTCCGCTAAACGCGCGGTATCCCCACGTTGTCGAGCGTGTAAGTCCGGGCTAACCACGAGCGGGTCTCGCGGTCGGCAGCAATTACGTCGTCGAGCGATGTAACCGGCGCCGCATTTACCGCGCCCATCGCGGCTTCGGTGTAGGTGGCGATGTCGCGGTATCCAATGTCGCCGCTAAGAAACGCGCTCACCGCGACTTCGTTGGCGGCGTTGAACACCGTTGGGCGATTCCCTCCCGCACGCGCTGCTTCCAGCGCAAGCTCGAAACTGGGATAACGATCCATGTCGACTTCGCGAAACGTCAAATCCGGGAACCCTAGCACATCTCCGCGCTGCCGGGTATCCAACCGTTCGGGAAAGGCCAGGCTATAAGCGATGGGGCCGCGCATATCCGGATCGCCCATCTGCGCCAACAGCGATCCGTCAGTAAACTCCACAAAAGAGTGAACAATCGACTGGGGATGGATGACAACGTCGATGTTGTCGTAGGGCACCCCAAAGAACCAATGTGCCTCAATAACTTCCAATCCCTTGTTGGCCATGGTCGCGCAGTCGACGGTAATCTTCGGACCCATTTTCCATGTGGGGTGCGCCAGCACCTGATCGACAGTAACCGCATGCAGTTCACCTACACCGCGATCACGAAGCGCGCCACCTGATGCGGTGACAACAATCCTGCGCACCGAATCGATGTCCGCGCCCTGTAGACACTGATGGATGGCGACGTGCTCGCTGTCCACGGGCAGGACCGAGGCCCCGCTCTTGCGGGCAGCGTCGAGTACAAAGTTACCACCGGTTACGATGGTCTCCTTGTTGGCTAGCGCCACTGAGATGCCGCGTTCGATTGCGAATAATGTCGGCCCCATACCCGCGAAACCCACCATCGCGTTAACTACCATGTCGGGCTCGGTCGCAGCGATGAGCGCCGTCAGTGAGTCGTCGCCGTCGTCCACAATCCGCGGACGCATCTGGGGAAGTTCAGATAATGCCTTTCGTGCATCCGCGTCGGCCAGCGTAACCTTGGCGTCGGGGTGAGCGATCGCGGCTGTGGACAGCGCTTCGACGCTGGAGTTCGCCGCCAGGCCAACGATCGTAAACCGATCTGGATGGTCGCCAACCACATCCAGAACGCTCTGACCAATCGAGCCGGTGGCTCCCAGAAGTACGATCCGCTTTGTCACCCGGTACCTTTAAGTTTGGGGCGTAAGTTATTAGAAAATAACGAACTTGAGGAAATAATATAGGAGCGGGGCGGTGAAAAGTAAACTATCAAATCGGTCCAGGACGCCACCGTGGCCTGGGATCACTTCGGAGGTGTCCTTGATGTCTGCGTCCCGCTTGATCATGCTCTCAGCAAAATCGCCAATCGGTCCGACGATACCGGCTGCAGCGCCGAGAAGGACCGCCTGCACGGTCGTCAGATAGTCTGCAAACCAGTAGCGTGCGACCACCGCCCCCACCATCGCCAGCAAGACGCCGCCGATCGCTCCCTCCCAAGTCTTGCCCGCAGAGACGCGCGGCAAAATCTTGCGCCTGCCCAGACTTTTGCCGACAAAGTATGCGCCGGTATCGCATGACCAGGTAATGAAAAACGCCAGGAACACAAAGCTGGCGCCGTAGTGATATTCCAATCCGACGCGAACCGGCAGTTCTCGCAACAAGACCAGGTGCGCACCCAAAAAGCCGACATAGATAACACCAAATGCGGTCGTAGCCAGGTGGGTTACCGCCCCGCGGCCGTCGCGTCGGGTAATCTCGAGCGCCATTAACGCTAGCACCGCTATAGTGAGGAACATGCCAGCGTACTTACCGCTATAAAGGTACAGGTACCACAATAGCGACAGCCCGCTGAGGATGCCAATCGCGCGGTACGGACGTACGCCGATGTTCCACATTATCGAGTAGAATTCCCACATTCCAAGTCCGACAATGCAGTTGGTAAGCAACAGAAAATGAACTTCGCCGCGCAACGCGATTAGAATGAAGCACGGAATAAACACCGCCGACGCGATCAGACGCATCGCGATGGATGAGTGAAGCACACTACGTGGGGCGTTGTCGGAAGTGGTCGACAAACTACTTCTTCCCGGTTAGTCCGTACCGGCGGTCGCGTTGCTGATAGTCGCGAATGCCCGCCATCAAGTCCGCCTCGCTAAAATCAGGCCACAGGGTGTCAGTGACATGAATCTCTGAGTAGGCTATCTGCCAGAGCAGAAAATTGGAAACCCTCATTTCACCGCTGGTACGAATCAGCAGGTCGGGGTCGGGCATGTCCGGCGCGTAAAGATACCGCTGAATCAGCTCGTCGTTGATGGCATCGGGGGTTAGCTTGTTGGCCGCCACATCTGCCGAAATCCGGCGAGTTGCATCCACCAGCTCCGCTCTTCCGCCGTAGCTCAGCGCCAGCGTCAGCACCAGCCGGTCGTTCTGGCTTAGCCTGGCCTTGGTCTCTTCCAGCACACGCCGAGTACCCGCGGGAAGCATCTCGATACGGCCGATCGTCTCCAGGCGCACCCCGTTTTCGTTGAGTTCCAGGTACTCCTTCTCCAGAACGTCCTCGAGAAACCCCATCAACCCCAGGACTTCCGCCTGGGGTCGAGCCCAGTTTTCTACCGAGAAGGTGTACAGGGTAAGGTAATCGATGCCAATCTTTGCGCAGGTGCGAACCGCCATGCGCACTGGCTCGCGTCCGGCGCGATGACCAGCAAGGCGCGGCAAACGACGGCGTCGGGCCCACCGCCCGTTACCGTCCATAATGATCGCAATGTGTTTGGGGAGGTTATTGGAGTCCCTTAGCTCGGCGATTTGGGCTTCTATATCTTTGCTCATCACCGTTGCCGCCGCGGGAGTTCTAGATCTCGAGGATTTCTTTTTCTTTCGCCGATGTCATGTCGTCTACTTTGGTAGTAAACTTATCGGTGACTTTTTGCACGCCATCCTGAGCTGTGTGCATGTTGTCTTCGGAAAGGTCTCCGGCTTTCTGGGCTTTCTTGAGGCGCTCGTTGGCGTCGCGTCGAATGTTTCGCAGCGCAACTTTGGCGTCCTCGGCCGATTTCTTAGCCAACTTAACGAAGTCCTTGCGGCGTTCTTCGGTGAGCGGAGGTATCGGCACGCGAATCAATGTACCGTCGTTTTGTGGATTCAGCCCCATTTCCGAATTCTGGATTGCTTTTTCGATAAGCGGAATCACCGACTTGTCCCACGGCTGAATGGTCAACAGGCGGGGATCTGGCGCACCGACGGTTGCGACCTGGCTTAACGGCATTTGCTGACCAAAATAATCGATGCGAATGTTGTCCAGTAGCGCGGGGCTTGCTTTGCCGGTACGAATCGACGCCAACTCCGAAGCGAGGTTGTTGATGGTCTTCGTCATCGATTCTTCGGTTTGCTTTAGAATCTCGTCGGCCATGTTATCCCTCCTGTGTCACCAGCGTTCCCACCGAATCTCCAGCAACAACGCGTGCAAGGTTGCCATCGGTGGTCATATCGAAAACCAGAATCGGCAGTCCGTTCTCGCGACACAACGTAATGGCGGTGGCGTCCATAACCGCCAACCCCTGGGTAAGCACGTCGGTGTAACTCAGACGATCGTAGCGCTTGGCATCGTCGTGCTTCATCGGGTCGACATTGTAAACGCCGTCAACTTTTGTACCCTTGATGAGCACATCGGCCTCCACTTCGATGGCGCGAAGCGCTGCCGCGGTGTCAGTCGTAAAATACGGGTTACCGGTACCCCCGGCAAAAATAACGACCCGCCCTTTTTCCAAGTGTCGTATGGCACGTCGCTTTATGTACGGTTCCGCCAGCTGCTCCATCTTGATCGCCGACAAAACCCGTGTCGGAACACCCGCCAGGTTTTCCATCACGTTCTGAAACGCCAGAGCGTTGATCACCGTAGCCAGCATCCCCATATAGTCTCCGCTGACCCGGTCGATACCGGTGTCGGCAGAAGCGCCCCGAAAGATGTTTCCGCCGCCGATCACGACTGCTACCTGTACCCCGGCCTCGTGTACTTCTTTAATCTGGCGACAGAAGTTACCTAACTTGGAAAAATCAACGCCTCCACCACCGGTGGGCGCGAGAATTTCTCCGCTAAACTTCAGCAGGATACGGCTAAAACGGTTGGAGCTCAGTGGGATACCTACCTAGCCACCAAGTTGGAATCGAGCAAAGCGCGCGACGCGAATGTTCTCACCCAGCTTTGCGATGGTTTCATTTACAAAATCCTCGACTTTTTTGTCCGGGTCCTTCACGTACACCTGGTCCATGAGTGTCGATTCCGAAAAGAACTTCTCGACGCGCCCTTCGACGATTTTATCAACCACGTTCTCGGGCTTGCCTTCTTCCAGGGCTTGCTCGCGAAATACTTTGCGTTCGGTTTCTACCAGGTCGGCGGGAACCTCGTCGCGACGCACAGCCACCGGGTTAGCCGCGGCAACCTGCATGGCCAGGCTACGCGCAAACTCTTGAAACTCGTCGGTTCGCGCAACAAAGTCAGTCTCGCAGTTTACTTCCAGCAACACGCCGATGCGGCCGCCGGGGTGCAGGTACGAAACGACCAGCCCTTCCGCAGTCGCACGGTCGGACTTCTTGGCTGCCTTGGAAAGGCCCTTAACTCGCAAATATTCGATCGCCTTATCAATGTCCGCGCCCGACTCGGCGAGCGCTTTTTTACAATCCATCATTCCCGCGCCGGTACGGTCGCGGAGTTCCTTTACCATCGATGCCGAAATAGACATGATTCCTCCGTCGTATTCTTATGATTACGTTGTGATGATAATGAAAAACTAGGCGGCTGACGCTTTAGAGTCGCCACCCTCTTCGCGCTTCTCGGCTTCGGCCTTAGCCTTGGCTTCGGCCTTCTTGCTGGCTTCCTGACCTTCCAGGAACGCCGCGCGGCCAGCAAGGCTGGCGTCGGCGATCATCCGACAAAACAACGAAACCGACCGCAACGCGTCGTCGTTGGAAGGAATTGGATAGTCGACTTCATTGGGATCGGCGTTGGTGTCGATTAAACCAATGATGGGAATGTTCAGCTTGCGAGCTTCCTTGACCGCGTTACCTTCTTTTTTGGTATCGACGATAAAGATCATCGCCGGCGGCTTGTTCATTTTGCGAATTCCGCCGAGCGTTTTAAGCAGCTTTTCTTTCGATTTACGAATCTCCAGCGCTTCCTTCTTGTTGAACTGCTCGATGGTCCCATCGGATTCCATCTTCTCAATGTTGTCCAACTTGGAAATGCTCTGACGGACAGTATTGAAATTGGTGAGCGTCCCGCCTAGCCAGCGTTCGGTAACGTAGGGTTGCCCGGCACGACTGGCTTCGTCCCGAATAGCGGTTTTCGCTTGCGGCTTGGTACCCAGAAACAATACTTCGCCGCCTTTTTGGGCTGCGCGGCGAACGGCTTCAGCGGCCTTGTTCGCTGCTTCTAGGGTTTTTTGTAGATCAATGATATGAATGCCGTTCTTCTCCATGAAGATGTACGGCTTCATTTTGGGATTCCAACGCTTGGTCTGGTGACCAAAGTGAACGCCTGCTTCAAGCAGGTCTTTGAGGGTTACTTCACTCATGCTTCCTCCATTTGGTTAATCCTCCACCGCCGAACCGCTCTCACCCGAACGGGCACCGAAAGCGGACGTTGTTGGCGGTGTGTGTATTTTGGGCGACCCCAGATGGAGTCGCCCAAGAACAGTCCTAACGCTTTGAGAACTGGAACTTCTTGCGTCGTCCCGCGAGACCATACTTCTTACGTTCCTTCATCCGTGGGTCACGGGTTAGGAGGCCTTTGGTCTTAAGCGTCGGATGGAATTCTTCGTCGACTTTGCACAGCGCGCGAGCTATTCCCAGGCGCAGCGCTCCGGCCTGCCCCGCAACGCCGCCGCCACGAACCGTGGCTTTGATGTCAAACTTGCCCAGCGAGTCGGTGACTTCTAGCGGCTGACGTACCTGAAGCACCAGGGTTTCGCGCCCCAGAAACTCGGCGAGGTCCCGACCGTTGACCGTGGTCTGCCCCGTTCCCGGACGAACGTAAACGCGGGCGACGGCTTCCTTGCGGCGGCCAACAGCTCCTACGGGTTCTTGCGACATGAACAATCTCTCCTAATGGGTTCCAAATAATCGGAGCGCACGCCTTAAGCCTGCGTTCCCTGCTACAATATGTTGACGCTGGTTAAACGAACG
This sequence comes from uncultured bacterium, assembly GCA_964588695.1. Classification (GTDB taxonomy): domain Bacteria; phylum Krumholzibacteriota; class Krumholzibacteriia; order WVZY01; family JAKEHA01; genus CAZPQK01. Next base: position 53,731 of record CAZPQK010000011.1, on the reverse strand, counting down.
TCGGGAATTCAACCGGCTGTTGAGCCGCGTGCGGATGCTCGGTACCGCGATAGACTTTGAGGTTTTTCAACAAGCGGCGACCAAGGCGATTATGCGGAAGCATGCCCCAAACGGCGCTGCGAAAAATACGACCTGGGTCTTTGCCAAATTCGTCGCGAACCGGCAACACCTTCAGTCCACTTTGATAGCCGGTGTACCGGTAGTACACCTTTTGATCCCACTTCTGGCCAGACAGCTTTACTCGATCGGCATTGATGACCACGACATGGTCGCCGAGGGATAGGTGCGGCGAGAATTCCGGACGATGCTTACCCCGCAACACTTTAGCAATGTTGCTGGCAAGGCGCCCCAGTGGTTGGTCCGCAGCGTCGATGACGTACCACGTCTCTTTGATATCGGCGCCTTTTACTGTGTGAGTCTTCATTAAAATAACCACCAAAAAAGCCTAGAAAATCTGCGAAAAGTCTTTGTTTTATAACACTTACAGCCCCGGGCGTCAATACCCAAAAGACCGCGCGCCATCGTCGTAACGATGACGCGCTAAGAGAACTATTTGCAATGTGTTAGCGCTAGTGGTGAGCGGCTGCCGACAGGTCGCCAGCGGACTCGGCCACCGGCCCCACGTTGGGCAGGAATGCTTCGCAGTTGCGGATCACCAGAGCCAGGATCACCGCCATGGCCACGTAATGAATGCCTAGCGCGGGCAGGCTCACCGGAACGCCCGCCGGAAACACCATCAGCCAGAACTGCATGGTGAAGCCCAGCATGATGGTTGTTCCCATCGCTACAGTGAGCGCCGAAGTGTACTTGGCCTTCTTCCCTAGCAGCACAAAGAACGGAATGACCCAGCACATGGCAAAAATCGCGCGGGACAACCAAAAGTACGGCGTGTGCGAACCCATCCGAGCAATCACATACTCCACTTCCGACGGCAGGTTGCCATACCAGATAACGATAAGCTGAGAAAAGTAGAAGTACGCCCAAACAACGGTAAATCCAAACATCATGGTCGCGGCCGACTTTTGCGTGTGATGCCACCAGGTGTCGCCGTTCTTACGCATCCCAAACAACACAAAGATCGCGACTATCAAACCGCACTGAAAGGCCTGTACAAAAAACCAGGCTCCAAACAAAGTGCTGAACCAGGGCTTTTCGATCGACATGATCCACTCGAAGCCCACCATCGACAATTCAAACGCGAATGCGAAAATGTACAAGACAGCCCAACGACGTGCAGCACGGGTACGCTTTAGCGCTTCAGTCGCGAACTTGCGCGCCAAAAAGAAACAAATCATTAAGAACGCAAAATGCCGAATCAGAAATGAGTTCTTGTTGAGCCATACCCCGGGGTCTTCCAACCACGGATAGATTTCCAATTGGGTAAACATCAACAGAAAAGCAACTGCCATTACCGGAATCATGGCGTGCGCCGACAGCATCGGCTTCATGATGGGAAGATGCCATTCGGCTTCCACAATCGTCGGCCCGGCCATCACCGCGACGCATCCCATCGGCACCATTGTCCAGAACGTAAGCGCGATAATCAACGAACCACCAGCGCCGGGTTGCAGCGCCGCTTCAACCGCAAACATCACTCCAATAGCGATGGCGGCAAGCACGGCGAGTTTTGTCCAATTCAGATTAGCCACTGAATCCCCCTCAACTGGTCTTTACGTGGATCTCAAAGTTATCGGTAAACTCGTCATCGGAAATGATCGTCCGCACAGCCGGAAGCCGGGACAGAATAATGAATCCGAGAAACGAACCAAGCGAACCGAACAAAATCATAAGCTCGAAGGCTATGACCGTGAACGGCGGAATCGAAATCGTTTGTTTACCGCCGGTAATCAACGGCCAGTCGAGGACCGTACCCGAGGTGATCGCATACCCGGTAGCAGCACCGATAAGCGCTCCCACCAGAGCAAAGAGCCGCACGTAGCTAGGCTTCTGATCGAGTATTTCTTCGGCGTGGTGACAGGGGTGCGGCGCAATGATTTCAATGTCTTTGCTCTTGGTCCCGCCCTTTATCAACTCACGAAGCTTCGCGAGAAAGTCACCTTCGTTGTCAAAAACGAAGCGTTCCACTAGTGCACCTCCTCCTTCTTCTCGGTAATGGCAACTACCGGAAGGAACTTGGCAAACAGGAGAAACATCATGAAGAAGAACGAAAAGGTTCCGATGGTGATGCTCAGCTCGACGAAGCTGCCGTCGTAGTTACCCCACGCATAGGGTTCGTACTCTTTCGACAACGACGTCGTGATAATTACAAATCGCTCCAACCACATGCCGATGTTCACAAAGATCGACATCACGAACAGGAAAGTCAGGTTGCGGCGAAGTTTCTTGACAAACAACGGCAATGGAACCAGTACGTTACAGGTCACCATGCCCCAGTAAAACCATTTGTAGTGGCCGACGGCACGGTCGGCAAAGATACCGAACTCGTATGCGCTACCCGAGTAATAGGCCAAAATGAACTCGACGGTGTAGGCGTAACCCACAATCAACGACGTAAACAACATCGTCTTGGCCAGGCACTCAAAGTGAGTGACGGTGATGACCCGTTCCAGCCTTTGGATCTTGCGCATCGGCACCAGTAGCGTAATCACCATGGCGCAACCGGAGAAAATAGCGCCGGCTACAAAGTACGGCGCAAAAATCGTCGTATGCCAGCCCGGTACGATACTCATTGCAAAGTCCCAGGACACGACCGAGTGAACCGAAAGCACTAGCGGGGTGGCAAAGCCAGCCAGCAGCGCATAAATCGTATTGTAATTGCGCCACTGCTGGGTCGTGCCCAACCAGCCCAGCGACAGTGCGCTATAAATCCAGCGGCGAGCGCCACGGGTGTATCGCTTGACGATGGCGAAATCGGGAATCAAGCCAACGTAGAAGAAAACCACCGAAACCGTGAGGTACGTACTCACCGCGAACACGTCCCACTCCAACGGCGACCGAAAGTTTGGCCAAATGAGACGCTGATGCGGATAAGGCATTAGCCAGTAAAAGTTCCATACGCGACCCAAGTGAATCAGCGGATACATTCCCGCGCACATCACCGCGATAACCGTCATCGCTTCGGCTGCGCGGTTAAAACTGCTACGAAACTTCGCGCGAAAGAGAAACAGTACAGCGGAAATCAGCGTTCCCGAGTGCGCAATACCAACCCAGAACACAAAGTTGGTAATAAACACACCCCAGCTAACCGGGTTGTTGATACCATCAACGCCCATGCCTTTGTAGATCTGCCACGCCCATGCGCCGACCAGAAACACACCAAAGCCAGTCGCGAACAGTCCAACCAGGGCCCAATACAACAACCCCGGCTTTTGCATCGCGGACATGACGTCGCGTTCGATCTCCATCCGCCGCACCGCCGCCGGGTGCTGAGCAGCTCCCGCAGCGACGTTAGTGTTGGCCATGATGGTCTCCCTTTCTCTTGCTAGCTAGATAGTAGACCGACGGGCTGGTGCCCAGTTCTTCGAGTACGCGCTTGGCGCGGTCGTTTTTGGCCCACTGCGAAACCTTGGATTTGGGATCCTTGAGGTTTCCAAACACAATCGCATCGCCCGGACAGGTGGCCATACACGCGGGAACAACTTCCCCGTCCTTCACCAGTCCGCCATGATCCTTGGCGTCTTCTTTGGCTTTACGAATCTTATGGGCACAGAAAGAACATTTCTCCATGATTCCCTTACCACGCACGGAAACTTCCGGGTTGGTCATCATCGCCAGCGGATACGGGCGATCGGGATCGAACCAGTTAAAGCGCCGCAATTTATACGGACAGTTGTTGGCGCAATAGCGAGTACCCACGCATCGGTTATAAACCTGAACGTTCAGACCTTCGGTGTTGTGGTACGTCGCGTATACCGGACATACGGGCTCGCACGGGGCCTCGTCGCAGTGCTGACACATCATGGGCAGAAATTCCGCATGAACGTCGTCGGCGGACGCGTGAACAAAGTCGACTTTCTTGTCCAGGTTTGCCAGACCGGTTCCATAGTGATGGCCCTCGCCATCCGCGCCGCCGCCACTCCCGGCGCCGTGACCGTTGCCACCGCCGTGCGCGGCGGCCGCAGCGGTACCGCTTCCCGCATCGTAGTAGGGCTCAATTCGAATCCACGATAGCTCGCGCCCCTTGAGGTGCTCCTCGGGCCCAACCACGGGGACGTTGTTTTCGATGTAACACGCTGCCACGCACGCCGAACATCCCGAGCACAAATCCATATCGATGGCCATGGCCCATTTGTAGTCGGGGTAGCGGGTCATCGGGTCGGGGTTAAAACTATATTCTTCGCGGGGCGTGGTTTTTGGGTCAACGTGGTGATGACCAAAGTGAGCAGGTTCACTGCCAGGAACGATGCCCCGTCCCAAGTCTTCAGTCGAGCCAGCGTTAATCGGCAGCGCGAAGGTCCCGCCCGATTTGGTCGCGGTAACGTTAGACACATACGCTCCCGCTTCGCCTGAATCGCCAACCCAAGCCGCAGGAATTCCGGGTACGTCTTCTTGAACCATAAAGACGCCGTCCGCGAGACCAGGCTGAACCTTGGCCGGCAAGTCTTTCGACCAACCGTTCGACGAAAGCGTAACCATGTCGCGATCTTTGACACCCAGCGACGCCGCGGTAATCGGCGAAACTGACACCCAGTGCTCCCAGGTGATCGTTGTTAACGGGTCGGGAATCTCTTGCAATAACGGAAGCACCGCGCTTCGTCCGTCGTAGGTACGAATCGATGTAGTTTTTACAACTACTGACCCGCTGGGCGCAGCCTTGTTACCCATCGCCGCGGCTACCCGAGACGACGCGTCACCGGCAATCGTAAGCTGGCGTCGTGGCGTCGCCAACTCGCGGTAGCCGTCCCGCAGCAGTGCATCAACGCCGTTTGCACCGAGTTCGTCGGTCCAGCGCTGCAAAACATATGCTTGGTACGACGTCTGCGGAAGCGGACGCCCTAAATCGGCCATCAGTCCCATCAGCACGTCACCTTCGGAGCGGGTGTCGTGGATGGGCTCAAACGTCGGTTGGATTACACTAACCACCGACGTCGAGCGTCGATCGCCCCAAGCTTCCAGAGCGTGCGACAATGGAAAGACGACGTCGCAGGCTTCTAAAGTTGGGGTCATGAGCGTACCGACACCCACAACCAGTTCGGCGCTATCCATCGCATCTTTTAACTCTTCACCAAATGGCAACTGCGATACCGGATCGGTGTCGAACACAAACAGTACGCCAACGCGGTTGTTCTTGAGTTCGTCGGCGAGGTTTCGCATGTCAGCAATGTTGCCAACCCGCGACCAATCCTGAGTGCGATCGAAGTCAACCGTGTCGCCCATCGAACCCACTGCGTACTGCAGCAGCGACGTCGCCAACGCAACTTGCAGCCCGCGATCGTGCCGCGTCGATGCCTCGCCAGAAATAACCAGCGGGTGCTTAGCGGCCAGAAATCCGCGCGTGATTTCGTCAACCCGGTCTTCGCTTAGCCCAGTGTTACTCGCGACCTCGCCGCGGGTGGGCCGACGCAAGCGGCCGACGATGTCGTTAAATCGCTGGTCGAACACGCGGTTGTTCACTGCGGCCAGCATGTACCACAACAGGTACACTTCCGAACCGGGTTTTAGCGTAAAACGATGCGGCGCGTTTAGTCCGGTCAGTGTTACGTGAGGCTCCAGGTGGTACCAGGAAAAGTGATCGTCGCCGGCGTGGTTAGCAATGCTGCGGTGGTGCGCGATGCTGTCCTGAAAAGTATTGGTCAGGTCTACGCCTAGCGTCAGGAGAAAGTCGGCTCGATCGACGCGATAGGTCGGGACCACGGCCCGGCCGAACAGCACGTCGTTGGCTTCGCGGATAGAAGCGTGCGAAAGCAACTCATACTCGGGTAGCCGATTGACGTTTGCGCTAGAACAAAATGTATCGACCAACGCGGAAAACGATCCGCTGGTTTGTCCGGAAAGAAAATGATGTTGCCGGTTCGAAGACGCCATTGCCTTCTTGATCGCGTCGTACCCTTGAGCCCAAGTGGCCGGCTCTGCAAAGCCGTTGCCGCGTTGCATCAATGGCTGAGCGATCCGGTCGGGATGATACAGGCGGTTGATACTCGCCTGCCCGCGCATACACAGCGCGCCGTCGTTAAGCGGGTGTCCGTCCAGGCCGTCGACTTTTACCGGCCGCATTGGCCACACGCCCTCTTTGGGCTCTGATTGTAGGTTTTCCTGAACCTTAACCGTGGTACCGCAAGCGCCCGGGCATTCGGTACACGTCGACGCGGTATAAGTCGCCTCACCCGGAATCGTTCCGTCTTCTGGCGGAACCAAATACGGAATCAGCTTCTCGGACTTACGGTCGAGGTTGCACCCTGCGGCCGCAGCCGCGCCGGCGCCGACACCCAAAAGCTTTAAGAAATCTCTTCTGTCCATTACTTAGATCGGTCCTCCGCGTGGTCCGTTACTTGTGACAGGTAAGACAGTCGACGGGCGCGTCGTTGTGATTGTGACACGACACGCACCAACCCATTTTGAGCGAGCTAACCTGGCGAACCTTATCCATCGCACCAAGATCGCCATGACATTGCGCACAATCAACGCCAGCGTTGATATGTTGCTCGTGGGTAAAATAGACGTAATTGCGTACGCGAATGCGGTGCACCCGATTCCAAGGCACCGGTTCTTCGTCTTCCCAATACTTGGTTAGATTTTGAATCTCGGGGCTGTCGGTCTTTACGGCGACGTGGCAATTCATACAAGTCTGTACCGAAGGAACTCCTGCGTACGTCGACTTATCAGCCGTGGTGTGACATGTTTCGCAAGTGAGACCAAGTTTGCCCACGTGAACTTTGTGACTAAACGCAATGGGCTGATCCGGCGCTTTCTTGTACTTGTGCCAACGAAAACCGACCGCCAGGGTAAGCACCGCGAACAACGCGAAGTACCCGACCAGGCCAACTGTGATTAAGCGCTTCACCACTTTACTAGACTCCTTTTAGAGACGACTGCCTCTTGCCGACCTAGTGGTCGCCCCCGGCCGCGCCGCTGCTGCCGACCGATTTAATGTAGGCAACCAAAGCTTCAACTTCTTTGTCGCTGACCAACCCCTGCTGTGAAGGCATTAGGTTCTGGAAACCTTTCACGATGTCGTCAGCCGAATGAAGAATCGAATTTCGCACGTACGCTTCGTCCATAACGACTTGCCGCTCGCTGCCAGCGGTCACCACGGTTCGCGTCGTTCCCCACTGATCTTTGTAGCTGGGCCCGACGAGCGTCGTTCCGTCGACGCTATGACATGCAATGCAGCCCTTGGTCTGCGACAGAATTTCACCCAGGCGCGCAAGGTCGTCCGGGTCACCAGAAGGAACACTCGGACCAGGCGTCGGCGTCGGGGCATGCCCTCCACCAGCGGCGTGATCTTCCGGATGGTAGCTGTAGTGATGCGGCGCGCGCGTTTCCGCCGCCAGCTTCGCTTTATCGACGAGCACCGTGCGATGCTCCGCATTCGAATGCGCCATTCCTTTTACATCGACGAAAGCCGCGCTAAAGAAAGTGGCGATAACCAACACAAACGCAGTCGCCGCCAGATGCGCCTTGCCTTTGGCCAGCATCGAAACAAACGTAACCGCAGCGAATAAGGCAAACGCGATAACAGCGACGGCCATGATCCAGATATCGTTGCCAAACATAATGTCCGGCGAAGTCCAAATAAAAAACAGATTGAACACCGGGACAGCCATGCAAAAGGCCAACGCGAGCCCTGCGCCGAACTTACGGACAAAGCCAGCGTACTCGCTTGCCGGCTCGTCTATCGAAGAGCCGGGCCATTTGAAAAAGAAGAATAGAATTGAGGCACCGGTCACTACAGATGCCAGATGCAAAAAGAGCAAGAACTTCCACATCGCATTCCAGTGCAACAGGAGAATCACGATGTTGCGCACGCGAAACCATTCCTCCGGGTCGGCCAGTCGGCCAACGCTAGCCAACAGAACAAACACCGTCAGCTTAAGCAGCCCAACGGTTTGCAGACCTAGAAGCATGTGGCGAGTAAAATTGCCTGGCTTGTCGTTGCGCGAAGCGTACGTCGAAGCGTAGCCGATCGCAGAAAGAAGCGAGATGGCCATCAACAACGGTGTCCACTTGATATAAACCAGCGTGGTTGTCGGAGCCTGATAAAACCACTGGCTATAGATAATTGGGAAAATGATGACCGGGAGGAATCCGAAGATCAACATCGCGAACTTGTTGGTCAGAAACGTGTTGATCAAGTCCCCGCCGAAGCGGCGAAAGTTCTCGGACGGCGCTTCGTGGTCACGAAATGTTAACCACAGCGACAACGCCGTACTTCCCAGCACGACACCCACGTACGGCAGATACATCACCCAGCTCATAACCGCCAGAAACTCCAGCAGCTGCAGATAGTGCTCGTGAGGTGCAAGTATCAAGTTCGCGAAAATACCCATACGGTATTGGTCCCCCTTAGGCCAATAACCCACTCAATGCCAGAAGCATAATTACGACTAACGCGTACATGTTGATTTCTTTAAAAGCCACCACTTCGCCGTTGCTGCGTACCATCATCGTCGCGTGCCAACCTAACCAAAGCGTCGATAGCACCAGCCCAAGCGGAAGCCACCAGCCGCCACCGACTCCAAACAATGGCATCATTACCACCGAAAAACCGGTGGCCAACATCCACACGTAGGTGACGCGAGTGAGTTGGCGCTTAGAAAGCAATTGGGTTAGCGTTGGCAAACCCGCAGCTTCGTACTGCGGCCCGATGCGCATGAGCAGTAACCAAAAGTGTGGAATCTGCCATACGAAGAAAAAGAAGGCGACCGCTAGCACCCGCGGGTCGGACACATTGCCTCCGGCCGCGGCCCAACCGATGACGGGCGGCAACGCGCCCACAACACCGCCAGGAATCGCAGCAAAGGCGGAAATGCGTTTGAGCGGCGTATAGATTCCGTTGTACCAAACCACCGTCAAGGCCCCGAGAAGAACGGCAGTCACGTTTGGCCATAAAAGCCACAAACCCAGCGCAATCATTACCAGTGAAACGACCAGCGCGTACGTCGGCGTGACCTGCCCCGTCGGCAACGGGCGTGTCTTAGTGCGCTCCATCAGTGGGTCGATGTCGCGTTCCTGCCACTGATTCAACGCTGCCGCGCCGCAGGCTAAGACAAACACACCCAAACTGGGCAGCACCAGTCCCCACGAGACACCGGGCAACGCAAGCATATACCCGCAAACCGCGGAGAGGGTCGAAAGGATCGCAATGCGAACCTTGGACAGCGCAAGTATGACTCGCAAATGGTGCATTACCTAGTTCGCCAGACTCTTGATGTAAGCGATGATGGCTTTGGCATCGTTTTCGTTTACCAGTCCCTGCTGCGATGGCATCAAGTTCTGGTATCCTTTAACAATATCCGCGCTCGAATCCCAGATCGAACGCTTTAAGTAATCCTCATCCACGGTTATTTCGCGCTCGGCACCCGCGGTAATAACCACTTCCTGCTTGCCCCACAGGCCTTTGAATGTCGGGCCTACAATCGCCGAACCATCCGAACTGTGGCAAGCGATACAGCCTTTAGCAGCGGACAACGTTTGCCCCAAACGGATGAGCGCGGGATCGTCGTCAGACATTTCTTCGTTCGAAGACAACAGCTCCTGCATCTCTTCGAACTTTTCATGCTCCTGCTGGTACCAGGCGTCGTAGTCGGCAACCGACATCACGTTACACTTGGCCAGCATGGCGGCGTGACTGAGGCCACAATACTCTGTGCACAGAATGTCGTACTCGCCTTCCTGATAGGCTTCGAACCACACATAAAGCCCGTCTATTCCGGGAACGCAATCCTGCTTCACTTTAAAGGCGGGAATGTAGAAACTGTGCAACACGTCGCTGGAGAACATGTTGATTTGAACGGCTTTCCCCACAGGAATATTGAGCGTGGTGGCCACCGGGCCGTCTTCGCCGGGGTTGGCGTATTTAAACGACCACGACCACATGCGGGCCTCGGCAGTAATCTGAATGGCGTCGGCGGGCGCGTCTTTCATGTATTTGTACCCAACCCAGCCCGTCCAAAACATCGCTATGGAAAGGATCGTGGGTATAACGGTCCACGCCACCTCCAACCCGGTGTGATGAGCGACGTCGGTGGGATTGGGATTGCGGCGGCGACTGTAGCGAAAAGTGAAGTACACCATCGCCGCGGTTATGCCGATGAGCAGAATTAAGCAAATGGCGGTAACGAATAGAATCGGGCCATTCACATGTTCGGACATGTTGGAGAGTTCGCTAAGCATAGCTCCTACCTAAACAAGGTATCGGTAAACGTGAGGCCGATGAAAATAATCAAAGTCACCAGAATGATGATCAGCATTGTGTGAAACAGTTGCTTTTCGTACTTGAGGTGCATAAACAAGTACAACACCACACTGGCCTTAACGCTCGCGATGATCAACGCCACCCACACACTCCAGTTACCCAAAGCGTATCCGGCCACTGTCACCGTTACCGCGGTGAGCATCAGTAAGCTAAACCAGGTTAAAAAGTACGTACCGTACCCAACGGGTTCGTGCTCGTGTTCGTGATCGTGGTGTCCATCAGACATGCTTGGCCGCCTCGATTAAGTAATGAGATAGAACAGTGGGAACAAAAAGATCCACACGATGTCGACGATATGCCAGTACAGTCCGGAATTCTCCAGAAGGTTAAAGTCCTCGACTTTAAACCGCCGCTTAACCGGCCAGTATTTGGTTTTAATGGCGATCCGCTCAAACGAGTCGTCAATTTCCTCGCCCGTCCACACCGGCTTGTTGTCGTTGTCGATAATTGCAACGCGGCAACCGTATGCGTCCTGGAGACCGTGCCCCACAATAAAGTTGGTTTCGGCGTTTGGCTGATTGACGGTCTTGAGCGCCATCACCGCCAACAATATCATTCCGATAATGACGTGAACGCCGTGCAGGCCGGTCATGGTGAAGTAAAGGCCGTAGAAAATCTGTTCGCCCTGCGGAAAAGTGGCCAGGTGTGCGGAGCCGGGATAGATTCCGTGCGATATCTTCGCACCCCACTCGAAGTACTTGTTGTACATAAACCAGCCGCCGCAGAACACGGTTGCCCACAACATAACCACCGACAACATTCGGTTGCCGTGGTGAACGGCAGCTATAGCAAGGGCCATAGTTAACGAACTGGTCAGTAGGATAACCGTGTTAACGCAACCGACGTAAGTGTCGAGCTCTGAGGCCGCCACCGAGAAGTCTTCTGGATGAATCGATCGATACACCGCGTACAACAAAAACATTCCACCAAACAGCAGAACCTCTGTTGCCAGGAACAGCCAAATTCCGATTTTGGAACTTGTGTAATCCTTGTGAGCGTGAAGCTCAATCGACGAATGGGCGTGCGTGGACATTAACCCTCCGCGTTGTTCGGCTCGTACGCGCCCGCGACCACGGTCGGTACTTCCTTAAAATTTTCCAGCGGCGGCGGCGTCGGAACTTGCCATTCCAACGTCCGTCCCCCACCCCACGGATCCTTAGCGGTTACGACTTTTCCATGTCGCAACGAGTGAACCAGATTCACGAACATAATGATGACGCCCGCAATTAGAATCCACGATCCGAACGTCGAGATCATATGTTCGGTCGCGTACTCCGGCAGGTAGTCAAAATAGCGTCGCGGCATTCCGCGCCAGCCCATTACGAACATCGGCAGATACAACACGTTGAATCCGACGAAAACCAAAAACCAGGAAATCTTCGATGGAATCTGGTGATACATTCGCCCAAACATCTTTGGAAACCAATGGTGTATGGATCCAAAGAACGTGATGCCCATACCCCCAAACATCACGTAATGAAAGTGCGCAACGATAAAATAGGTATCGTGCACGTGGACATCGATCGACAAGATCCCAATCATCATGCCGGTGAATCCACCGATCATGAACAGGAAGATAAAGCTCAATGCGTACAGCATCGGGGTCTCCAACGCGATTGACCCCTTGTACAAAGTTGCCACCCAGTTGAACACTTTAACCGCACTGGGAATCGACACCACCATGGTGAGCAGCGAAAAGATAAAGTTTGCGACCAGACTGTTTCCGGAAACGAACATGTGGTGTGCCCACACCAACGATCCAAACAGCGCAATCGCGATACTTGAATACGCGATAAAGCTATAACCGAAAATCGTGCGGCGAGCGTGAACCGAAATAATGTCGGAGATCGCGCCCATCGCCGGCAAAATCATGATGTAAACAGCGGGGTGCGAGTAGATCCAAAACATGTGCTGATACAGAATCGGGTCGCCACCCATTGCTGGATCGAAAACGCCAATCCCCAACCATCGCTCTACCATGATCAGCACCAGCGTAATACCGACGACCGGGGTCGCGATAACCTGGATCCATCCCGTCGCGTAAAGAGCCCAAACAAACAAGGGCATCCGATGGAACGACATTCCCGGCGCGCGCATCTGGTGCACCGTAGTCACAAAGTTTAATCCGGTTAGAATCGACGAAAACCCGAGCACAAAAATCGCGAATGCGGCTAGCGGCACGTTGGCGCCGGTTTTAAGGCTGTAAGGCGCGTAAAATGTCCAGCCGGTGTCCGGAGCTCCGCCGCCGGTAAACATCGCCAGGAGGGCAAGAACGCCCCCAGCCAGAAACAGCCACCAGGAAAGCAAGTTCAGCCGCGGAAACACCACATCCTTGGCGCCTATCTGGATGGGTAAAAGGAAGTTGCCGAACGAAGCGGATAGCCCCGGCACGACAAAAAGGAATATCATGATCACCCCGTGCAACGTAAACAGCGAGTTGTAAATGCGCGGAGTAATGAAATCGGCGCCGGGTCGCATTAGTTCCAAACGAATAACGAACCCAAGCGACATGCCGATGGTAAAATAAACGAGCATCAGTATCAGGTACATGATGCCAATGCGCTTGTGATCGGTGGAAAAGATCCACGACAGCAAACCATTCCAACGCGTGGTGTGTTGGTAGAAGCTTACGTCGTTGGCATCCGGAAGGTGATAACCTTCGAACTCTCCCGGACGGGCGGCTTGGTTAGACATTTTTGTTCACCTCTCGCTTCCGTCGACGACCGGCAGCGCTAATAAAGACAACCAGGCCAGCGACGCCGATCAATGTGCTGGCGCCGGCTACCCGGGTAGCATTCAATGCAAATCGACGACCCTCAGGGTCGTAACTAAAGCAGAACTTAAAGAACTTGGCAATGGTGGGAGCAACCCGGCCGGCGGATGCCTCCACAAGGGCCAACTTCACATCGGCAGGGAGAAACCGAGACACGGGGGAATCGGACTTCCTGAACGCCGCCGGAGCCGACCCCATTAGATAGCGACAAATCTTACCCTCGCCGCTGACCACAATCAAAGTTGTGGGATGTGCAAAATCTTTGTCGACTCGTCGGTAGCCAAAACCCACGGCGCCGGTAAATTCCCGGATCGACGCGCTATCCCCGGTCAGGAATGTCCAGGAGTCGGCGGGAAAGTCGTTGTCCAGCAGGCTCAAATACTCCTGCTTGAGTTTCCGCGAACCATCGGGGCTGTCGTTTTCGTCAAAGCTCAAGGTGATGATGTCGTAATCTTCACCCGGGGTTGCATCAACCTTACGCAGCACCTCGGCCAGCTCGGTAAGAAGCGGCCGACAGACAGATGGACAAGTGTGATAAACCAGCGACAGAATGGTCGGCTTGTTCACCAGTTCACCAATGGCGACGGAATCGCCTTCCTGGTCCACAAATACGAGATCAGCCGGGAGATACGCTCCAAGCTGTTCGTTTATGCCGTCAGATGCTGTGGTTTCGTCGTTAGCTGAAGCCGGCGGCGATAACACGATGGCGATGATGAGCCCGAGGACAAATCGTCCGAGAGACATTACAAGCACCTTTGTTGCTGCCGCCTCTAACTACCGCATTGTCAGCAGCTTACGCCAAAAAACGCGCTTGTGCTTTATTTCACAAGCGCCTGTTACTTGCACCATACCCTTGGCGGAATAGTGTGTCAAGTGGCTATTTCGACCGCAACTTAAGCGATTCTAAGCATTAATCGGACAGCAGACGTGTCATCTCGTCGGGACTGTTGGTGGGAAGGTCGCAGGAGAAATTCTGACAGACGTAGGCCGTGGCTTTGTTCCCGATGGATGTCTGGGTGGCGGTGTACGGCGCAATTTGTGAGAGTTCCCCGGCCCACGCCGCCGACTTTAGGATAACGACCATATTTGGCGAGTATTCCTCGCGCAGTCTTTTGATCATTGCTTGGGTGTCGTCCGCTGTCGGCTCTCCCACAATTACGACTTCCCTTGTCGGGCCTATCGAAAAGTCCGCCGCCTGCATTAACTGGGTGAACGCCGACGGGCCGCGTTCGACCTGGGACGAGAATGCCTGGCCAAGGCGCTCGGCACGATCGGCGTAACCGGCCGAACCCGTCAGACGATGCAAGCGCAGCAGGTTCAGCATGGCCACGGAATTTCCCGACGGTGCCGCGCCATCGTAAATTTCCTTCTGCCGAACAATCATCGGCTCGGCGTCGTCGGCAGTAAAAAAATATCCGCCCGCGGCATCATCCCAAAAACTGTCGTCGAGCCGTGCCTGAAGGTCGACCGCTCGCCGCAGATAACTCACCTCGAAGGTCGTTTGATAAAGCTCTAGAAAACCCCAAATCATGAATGCGTAGTCGTCCACCATGGCGGGTATTGCCGACTCACCGTCGCGATAGCGGTGGAGCAATTGCTTGTCCACCACGAGTGAGTCTAAAACGAAGCGCGCAGCACGTTCTGCCATTGCTGCGTAGCGCGGTTCGCTGCACAAACGCGCAGCCTGGGCGAGTGCGGCAATCATCAGACCGTTCCAGTCAGTCAACACTTTGTCATCGCGACCGGGGCGGATACGAGAACTTCGGGCCGCAAGCAAACGCTCACGAACATCGGCGATACGCGACCGCAAAGCGGCTTCCTCCGTGTTCAAAGCGGTGGCGATTTCGGCCACCGGCCGCGTTAACGCGAGAACGTTTGTGCCGGGACGAGTTCCGTGGGCTTCGTCGAACCAGTTGCCCTCATCCTCAATACCCCAAACCGACGCGGCGAGTTCAACGTCTTCGCCCAGGATGGCTTCTAGTTCCGCTGCACTCCAGACGTAAAACTTACCTTCCTCGCCTTCGCTGTCGGCATCCTCGGCCGAATAAAAGCCTCCGACAGCATCAGTCAAATCGCGCTCGACGTAGACGGCGATCTCTTCGACTACATGTTTATAGTTTTCGTCTCTGGTAACGGCGTAAGCTTCGGCGTAGGCCATCATTAGCATCGCCTGGTCGTAGAGCATTTTTTCGAAGTGCGGTAGAAACCAGCGGTGGTCGGTGGAATACCGATGAAAACCAAAACCCAACTGATCGTAAATGCCACCACGCCGCATCTGATCCAGCGTGCGGGTTACCATCGTCAGTGCGTTGTCGTCACCAGTGCGATGAAAATGGCGTAACAAGAAAGTCAGGTTGTGCGGCGAAGGAAACTTGGGCGCGCCGCCGAAACCGCCATAACTACTATCAAAACTCGCTGCCAGTTGGCGATAGGCGGCGTTAACTTCATCGCGGCCCAGCGCGTCGCCGGGTTCAAAGCTGGCGGAGGATTGCAACGCAGCCACGACCCGCTCCAGCGTCTCATCCAGCGCAGATCGATTGCTAGACCACAACTCGACTACCTGTCCCACCAGATTAACCATTCCGTTTCGTGGAATGTAGGTGCCAGCGAAAAACGGACGCTTGTCGGGCGTCATGATGATGGTTAACGGCCACCCGCCGCGCCCGGTCATCATTTGGCACACCGTCATGTATATCCCGTCGATGTCGGGACGTTCCTCCCGATCTACTTTAATGTTAATGAACGCCTCGTTCATCATTTGAGCCAATGAATCGTCTTCGAACGACTCGTGCTCCATGACGTGACACCAATGACAGGTCGAGTAACCGATAGAAAGAAACACCGGCCGATCCAGCTTCTCGGCTTGTGCGAAAGCGTCGTCGTTCCACGCGTACCAGTCCACCGGATTAGCCGCGTGTTGCAACAGGTATGGGCTTTTTTCAAACGCGAGCCGATTTTGCCCGGGTGGTGGCGATTTAGAGTTGTTCATGGGGTCATCCTTACGATGGCTTTCGCACGACACCATCACAAACGCGGCGACGACAGCGAAGAGGAAACGGGCGAGGTTGAACAAGCGCATGTGGCTCCAGGTTATCAACAACATAACCGTGGAACCGGCTGTTAACAAGGATAACGCTAGTAGACGCGGCGATTCATGAATAGCGTCTCCCCGGCGCGAACTTCGACTTGGGGGATGGTTATCTCTCCGGCTGGATCACCGAATGGATCAAGCAACGTGACATTCAGGTCGTGTACACCGGCGGGAACATGGGCACGCACCATTATGATGTGCGAAGGCAGTGTCGACCACGAACGCGTGTCGGCAGATTCCGTAGCGATCGCAAAGACATTGGCCAACACACCCAGCGCTGGACTTTCTTTGTCGGCCTTACGCTTGATCGCGTACTTCAAAAATGCGCGCGCAATTGACTTTAGAACAACGCGCCCCTGCGACTGATCGTAGGATGCCGCGGCTACCGCATCCAAATTAGAAACGTAGCCGTGGGCCCGCCCAACCTGGACACCACCCGCCCGCACCGTCGCACCCGCGTACGGGTTGTTGGTGGGTGCCAGCACCGGCAGCGCGACCCGAAGCAGGTAGTGAATTTTAACGTTGCTGCGATACGGCTGATTGTAGCGGTTGGCCAACGTTACAAAGTAGCGGTCGCGGTCGCCATCGTCATCGTCTTCGTAGATCGGAATAACGATGTTTTCTTCGACCTTGTGAGCAACGTAACCGGTTTCCAAAAGAATGTTGACCGTGGCCACGTCGCCGTCGGTTCGGGCGCATTCACCGTTGAGCTTGTCTTCGTACTCGCGCGCGGCCGAACGGTCGCCCAACAAGCGTGCGTTGTGTGCGGCGTCACAATAGAGCTGCGAAGGAATCTCGACACCCTGGCTGGTCGCCAGTTCTTCGTACGCCGACATAGCAACCCGGTAGGAAACGTCAGCGGCACCTCTGTCCCCCGACTCCTGGTAGAGCATCGCAGTGAGGTATTGCAGGAACGGATCGTTGACGTAGGATTCCTCTTCGGCGTCGGCGATAACCTGCAACTTCTGACTAATCCGACGACATTCCACCAACGCGGCTTCACGGTCACCCAGGTATAGGTAATTGAGGATCTTGTAGTAGTTGGTGAAAACCGTCTCGAACGGGTCGCCGCGGTACTTGGTGACCCGATCCGACGTCAGCAGCGCAGAAAGTTCGCGCGTAACGCTCTTGGTGTAGAGTTCGTCAAACAACAACTCGGCGTTCTCAAAAGCTTCGTTGCTGCCGACATAGTCGTCCTGGTAGTGCAATACCAGTCCGCGCTCGTAAAAATACAAAAGCTCGGACGAGCGACGGTCGATAGATTCGACGTAACCAAGCGCCGCGGTAAAGTCGCCGCCCACTAGGGCCGACTTCACCTGCGGCGAATAGTGCGCACCACCGGCACAACCGAGCACGGCGAGCAGGCCCGCTACAGCGCATAGCATTGCCGCGGGGCGAAGTTTCCGCAGTCCGACACGCACGTTAACGGCTTACGGTTTGTACGCGCTACGACTGATGAACTTCTTGTGCTTCTTCTGGCCGGCCCACACCTTCACGTTCTGCTCGAGATCGATCAGGTACATGTCGACTTGATAAAAGACCACGCGGTCGCCGTCAGCCTGGTCGGTGATGCTGTTGATTTCGCCCTGAAGAATAAAATCGGCGCCTCGTTCACGACCCCACTTTTTCATCGTCTCTTCGCTAGAGTACTGCTGTTGGTCGGCGCGTTCCTCACGAATTTCTTCGCGCTCTTCGGCGCTGGCAACCACAGTCGCTTCGCCCGAGTTAATGAAAGCACGTTCGATGTCACCGATAAAGGTTCCCACCGCGATATGCTCGGTGGTCTTGTTGCGAATGGTTCCAACTATGACCGTCGGCGCCTTACCACGATTCTCCCAAAAACGAGACTTCCAGGGCTTAGTCAACGCATCGTTGATCATCTCTTCGGACACCAAACGCGAGTCGGTATCGTTCCAGCGACCGGAAAGGTCAATCTGCTCGTCGGTATCAACGCGAGTAACTACAGTACGACTGGAACACCCGGCTGCCAGGAACGCGCCGAGCAAAACCGTCATAAGAATTCGCGAAGTCATTGTTTTTCCTCCTTGGCGCCCAAGAGCGCACGACCTGAGCCGGAAACCGTTCCGGCGTTCTCGCTGTCTATGCCCCTATATCACCAATACGCCTCAACGGGCAAAACGTTTCTAGCTAAACGGTTAACCGCCAAAAACGTATCCGTTCGGCCACACCGTGTGGCCAGATAAGGACACTAGTGATTTGTCGCCCGCCGGGAATCCACCCGGGACGAAGAACGGGAGGACAGCTTGCGGCCTATCCAGCGAAAGACCTTCTTGATGTCGTCTACCACCAGATACAGGCTTGGCACCAGTGCCAAGGTGATCGGACTCGCAAACATCAGTCCAAAACCCATGGACAACGCCATCGGAGCGATAAAAGGGTCCGAACCGCCGACGCCGTATGCCAACGGGAGCAGTCCCGCGACCGTGGTCAGCGTGGTCAGTACCACAGCGCGCAGTCGATCGGCGCTGGCGTCGGTGACGACCTCCAGCATGCGATCCCCCGGCCGTTCGCGCCGCAGTTTGTTAATGTGGTTAACCAACACCAAGGAGTCGTTTACCACCACGCCGGACAGCCCGACGACTCCCAACATGGCCAAAAAGCCGAGGGGTTCATCGTGCAAAACAAACGCGATGATGACGCCGACGATCCCCAGCGGGATCGCCGCTAACACCATTAACGGCTGTGCCACCGAGTTGAACAACAACACCAATAACAGGTAGATTCCAACAACCGCGCTTATAAATGCCCCGAACAAACTGTGCATCGATTCGGCGGTTTCTTCGGCCTCGCCGCCAACTACAAACCGCAGCCCGTCCCAGTCACCCATGTCAAAGTGCGATTGAACTTGTTGGGTTGCAGCGAGGGGAGTGGTCACGCCACTTTCCACGTCGCCGGTAATGAGCACCGACCGGTCGCCGTCGTAGTGATACCAGCTAGACGGCCCCGGCCCGATGGTAAATTTTGCAACCTGACCCAACCGAATGAGTCTGCCCTGGTTGTTGGGAACTTCCAAACGGGCCAGGTACTGCGGGTCGGTCCGCGCTTGCTTGTTTAGCATCACGCGAAACTCAACATCCTCATCGCCGTAGCGAACACTAGTAACCACATCACCGTCATACGCCGTGCGCACGTTGTCAGCAATATCGGCGACTGTCAGTCCCAAGCGCGACAGTTGTGCATAGTCAATGTCGATCTCAACCTGGTCCTTACCAGCCTTGTCGTTGCGGTCGATGTCTTTGACGCCGGTCAGCGTAGCCATGTACGCAACCACCGAGTCGGCTAACTGCGTGCGCCGATCGTCGTCGGAACCAACTACGCGAAATGTGATCGGACGGCCCACGGGTGGCCCGCCGGCATCGATGGAGTAAATAATTCGATCGAAGCCGTCCAGTTGATCGGTCTTCGCGCGCAACGATTCGACAATTTCTTCGGCCACACGAGACCGCTCGGAGTTGGGCGAAAGGTAACAGCCGATTAGAGCCCAGTTGTCGGCCTGGCCGGGCTGAAAGTCGGCCTGGTTCCCTACCCGAGTTATGTAAGAATCCACCTCTTCTTCGGGCAGGTCGTCGATAAGCGCTTCAATCTCGCGCAGCTTCTCCGAAGTAAAATCAAGCGACGACCCTCTTGGCGTTTCCACCTGGACATAGAACGCGTCGGCCGCACTTGTGGGAAAAAGCACAAACCCCATCTTGTTGGTTGCAAACCAAAGCCCGCCCAAAAACATGGCGATCGAAATGGCAATCACCAGGTAGCGAGCTTTGAACACCCAGTAAATGCTCATCCGGTAAAACGAACGCACCGGATTAAACCAACTACGCGCTTCCTTCTGGCGGTTCTCGCGCTGTTTGACTCCGTGAACCACGTGGGCGGGTAACGCTATCGTGCTTTCCAGCAGCGATACCAACAAGGCACAGGTAATAGTCAGCGGAATAATGAACACAAATTTCCCCATGATGCCACTCATGAAGAACATCGGCGCGAACGCTACGAACGTGGTCAGGATAGTTGTAAGTACCGGTTTAAATACTTCGCCGATCCCAGCGGCGGCAGCGTCGATCGGTGGCAATCCCTGTTCGCGTTTGGTATGAATGTTTTCGGCAATAATGATGGCATCGTCGACGACGATCCCGACCACCATAATCATGGCTGCGAGGCCAATAACGTCGAGTGTGTAGTCGAACATTGGCAGCAGGAAGATCGTGCCCAGCATGGTGATCGGAATCCCCATCGCCACCCAAAAGGCCGAGCGCACGTCCAGAAAAACACCCAGTAGCAACACCACCAGCACCAGACCAATGAGCCCGTTGGAGGCGACCACCTTCATACGGTTACGCAGGTAGCGCGAAAAATCGTTGGCGTAGGCAACTTCGAGCCCTTCGGGCATCCGATCCAGTTCGGCGTCAACCGTGGCGAATATAGCGTCGACGGTTCGGATGGCATCCGCCGACTCCTTCTTGTAAACGATAAACGAAATTCCCGGCTTTCCGTTCATCTTGGTGGTCACATCCAGATCTTCGTAGGTGTCACTTACCGTGGCCAGATCACCCACCCGAATGACCGGCCCGTCAAACGACGAACGAACGATGACTTCACCAACCTCGTCGGGGTTAGCGAACTGCGCCAGCGTGACCACATTCTTATCGCTGGTGTAGGACTCAAAAGATCCGCCAGTGGATCGAATGTTACGCGCCCTTATCGCGTTGGTAATTGATCGTAGCGACAGTTGGTAGTCACGCATTTTGCGCGGATCAACTTCAACCCGCACTTCTCGCTCGCGATAGCCAAACTTGTCGATGGAGGCAACACCGCTCAGGCGCTCCAGCTTCTTCTCCAGTCCCTTCGCGAACTCGCGCAACTCGTCATAAGGAACGTCGCCGGTCAATCCGATTTCGATAACCGGAAACACCGACGTCGAAATTTCCAGCACCGATGGCAGTTCGTCGACCTCGGGCGGAAGATCGGTCACCCGGTTTACGGCCTCTCGAATCTCACGAATCTTTTCGTCCTGATCGCTTACGTCGGGATCGACAGTGACATCGATGAAAGAGAAGTTTTCCATCGAGTAGCTGGTGTAGGTATCGATCCCGGCAACCGACTTGAGCTCCTCTTCGAGTTCATTGGTGACATTTAGTTCAACGTCTTCTGGAGACGCGCCGGGATATACCGTGGTAATGATGACTTCGCCAAATTCAACTTTCGGAAACACGTCCCGTTGAATGGTTAGTAGAGTTCCCGCCCCCAGAATAATGATCATGATGGTGATGACCATCGCGAGGGTCGGTCGCTCGGCGAAGAATCGAAAGAAGCGATGTGTGGCTGGCATGGCTTAGCTTTCTGTCTCGATTAGGGTGACGTTAGGAGTTGGTCAGCCAGGGCGCGGTACTGCAGCCAAAGCGTTTGATAAAGAGCTGCGTTCTGCGCGTACGTCGCACGTAGTGCAGCCTCGTTGTCTCTACTTTGAATTACAAACGTCAGGTCGCCGCGGCCGCGGTTGTACAGCCGTAGCTCTTCGGCAGTCTTGGTTCGCGCGGTTTCGATCTGGTTAAGGTTGGCTGAAATGACATCGTCGAGTTGGGTAAGCTGCACCAGCACCCGACGCGCGCCCGCTTCGAGGGATCTCTTCGCGTCGGCTCGGGCCAGGTCGATCTGTCGCGAACGCAGACGCGCGGTTTCCAGATCTGCGGTGGTGGTGCGTCGACCAAACGGATACACGATTTGCGCACCGACGGTTACATCAGGCTCCGTCATTTCAAGAGATCCGCCGAGGTCGTCATCGCCGCCCTTTAATGCGCCGGACAAAAACAAGTCGAACGACGCCCGCCCCGCTTCGGAAACGCCCTCGCTCGACACCGTCAGGCGATGTTGCTGGGCGTCGAGAAGCTCGACCAAACGCGAACTCTCTGTAACCTCGGCGACCAGCGATTCCACGTCATCAGCAGTCGGCAAGTCGAACAGGTCGAACTCCGGCCGTTGGCTACTCCAGTCGTCGCCAGCAATGGTCTGAAGTTCTGCACGAATCGCCTGCCAATGCGAGTCCAGCAGCAGCAAGCCATTGCGCGCCGACTGCACCGCGTCTTCTGCGCGAAGCACATCAACTTTGTCCACCAGATTCGATCGCAGCTTTCTTTGGGTGCGCTCGAGTTCATCTTCGGCCAACAACAATCGATCCTGAGCAATAGCGCGTTGTTCATGCACCAACACCCATTCCAAAAAGGTAACGCCTGACTCCAGCAAGAAATTTTCCTGGTTCTCCTCGGCAGCGACTCTGCTGATATCGACGTCAAACGCCGCGAGTTCGTATTCCAGGCGATCGAGGTACCCCCCGCGGTTGCGCAATAGCGGCAGCGTGTAGGTGGCCCGAAGCGTGTTCGCATAGAACGTGCTAGGACCTAGCGAAATCGATGTAACCCCGCCGGGTCCCGGAAAAAACAAATCGGGGAGTTTCTGATCGGTGACCTCGGTTTGCCAGCCCAACGACAGCCGGCCACCGTTGCTCCAATAGGAGCGCCCGACCTCCCCGTTGAGGTCCAGAATATCGACTCGTTCCGGGGTGAACGGCCCGGTTGCCAGGGGCTCGCTGTGAGTAAAACTGGGCGTGCCGGTAAATACCCAATCTTCGGCGCCTAGCGTACGTCGACGAGTTGACTCAGCAATTTCCTGGGCAATTTGTTCTTTCGCAAAGAATGGATGGTTGGCTCTTACGTTACCCAAAAACGAACTGAGGGTTACGGCAGAAGCCGAAATAGGAAACAGCGTTAATGCTGCGGCGGCCCACATTAACTTGCGCATCGTTTTTGATTTCCTTTTATGCTTGGGTTTTTCTTCGGGTCGCGCTAACGCTCGGTGGATAAAATCGAAATGCGCTTCCATCGCCTGCTCGCGACTCACGCCGTAGTGGTCTTTCATCTGTGGGCCGATGTGAGCGAGCAGTTGGACCATCCCTACGGTTTGTCCCCACAGAATAATCGCTAACACTTGCGGCGGAATGGGCGCAGTAATGGTTCCATCGTCCAGGCCGGTTTGGATTGCTCCGGTGGTTACCTCCATCAAACCTTTGCGGATTTCGTCGCCCTCTTTGGCCTGAGTATCGGACACACTTCCGGCCGCTTCGCCCGAGGTCTCTCCCAGCAGGTGGAAATAATCCGGGTGCTCGACATAAAACTGAACGCACTCGCGACCGATCGCCTCTAACTGGCACAGCCCGGTGTCCTGCCGCGATACCGCCTCACGGTACCGCTTCAGGAGCTCTCGCTTTGCCCGCAGCACCAGCGCATGAATGAGATCCTGTTTGTTGTCGAAGTACAGATAGAGCGTGGCCTTGCTCAGTTCGACCGCCTCTGCCACGTCGTCCATTGTGGCGCTATCAAAACCGTGCGCGAAAAACACTTTCTCGGCCCCGTCAATGATGTCGTTGCGGCGCTGCTCTCGCTCGCGCTCTCGACGTTCAGCAATTCCCATAGTTCCTGCGAATACCCCTATTGAATACATGAATATCTAATGACTGACGCTGAGTCAGTGTGTAGTCCCAATACTAATGAAAGTCGCCGGGCCGCGCCAGCGCAGAAAAGGTAAATCGCGAATATTTACAGTGACGAGGAGGGAGAGGTTCAGGACGGGGGAAGAACTGCTTCGGCCTCAACTTCGATGAGCATTTCCGGCGCGATGAGCGCGCGAACCTCGACCATGGTCGTGGTTGGCGGGTGGTCGGCGAAAACCTCGTGGTGCGCGCGACAAAAGGCATCCGAATGGGAGATGTCGGTCACAAACATCCGCGTGCGGACAACCGCTGACATGGGGCACCCGACGTCCGCCATTGCGGACTTCACGATGTCCCAGCAACGAACCGCCTGGGCGTACGGGTCGCCGGGCGCGTGTACTTTGTCACCGTCCATGGGAGCGGTGCCGGACACCCACACCCGATTGCCAACGCGGATGGCGCGACAATACGCCGCGCGTGATTCCCACGGTGCGCCGCTAAAGGCCCTCCGCACGCTCATCGCGAAACTCCTATGGTCACCGCGAAACTCGCTCGCGTTGGGAGTCGGGAGTAAGCTTGGGGCGCGCGTCGTCCTTGGTGTGCCGTTCCCACCAGCGGATGGCGGGGGCAGCCACGGACTCGGTGGCTCGTCCGGCGGAACGAGTGAATTCCGCAACCTGTATCGCGCCTTTGCCGACGGCCT
Organism: uncultured bacterium; assembly: GCA_964588695.1. Taxonomy (GTDB): domain Bacteria; phylum Krumholzibacteriota; class Krumholzibacteriia; order WVZY01; family JAKEHA01; genus CAZPQK01. The sequence goes on along the minus strand of CAZPQK010000011.1, from coordinate 29,291 downwards.
GGTTTCCTTTGGTTAGCGTCGTGGCGGCCAATCCAACCGTCGCGCGCGAAGCCTTGACGCCCTCGGCAAACGCGCCACGAACCCCTTTCCTTAGCCCGGCGGCGACCACCCCTGAGGCGTTGACCGTTGCGTCCTTCATTTTCGCACCCGCAGCCACACCAGCGTTTAGCGCGCTTTGCGAAGTTGAAGCCACCCGCTTGCCGACCCAACCAAACACGCCGAATGCGCGGTTCATGTGCTCAACGTAAATACCGAGCAGGTTGTAGATGACAATTGCCAGGAACGATTCCACCAGAACCGCCACCACAATTAGCGACCAGACGTTTGAAAAACCGGCTAACGCGGGAACGTAGGTCGACAACTCTGTCGCGGAGCGAAACACGTATTTAACCATCGGCAGTAACAACGGAACCGCATACAACATGGCGGCGCGGAACATAAACCACTGCTGCTTGCGTTCGACATCTTCCAATGCCAATTCGCCGCGGTCAGCACGATGGCCTATGCGGTTCCATCCACGGCGCACGCGCTCCAACAGAAACACTGTAACGATGGTGTAGAGAATATTTTCGCGGTTGGCTCGAGCCGTTTGCCAGAGACCGAACATGGTGCTACCTCTCGGGAATCCCGCGCTTGCGGGGTATCAGCTGCCGATGACGATTATACACCGCGTACGGGTTTTCTATTCATTCCGTTGCAGCCACGATTCAAAACGCCAGCCGATACCAAGCAAGACCGCAAAGTCGTAAACAACGTGACCACATATACTTGCAGCCACGCCTTGCGACTCCGCTAGATATCCCAATCCCACCCCTGCGGCCAGCAGGAACATCGCGAAAGCTGCCCGTGCCCAGGACTTGATTCGAACCACACCATGAAACACCACAAACAGAATGGCGGCGGGCCACAGGCCGACAATCGGTTGCAGCGCGCCTCGAAATAGCAATTCCTCGCCCACTCCGGCCGACGCTGCGATGATCGCCGAATCCCACACTCGTGGCCGCACCCCGTCGTAGGCATCGGCGACCAGCCGTCGAAACGCGCGCAAGGCCGGCGCAAGGTCCACTGTCACAACAGCGACAACGCCGCAAAGCGCTCCCATTCCGGCACCCCAAAGTAGCGACGGCGGCCCGACACCGCTCAGCAGCGACATCAACGGCGCTCGTCGCAACCAGGTCACCAAGAAAGAAACCCCAACCAGCGCCACGCCGAACGCAAGCGACATTCCGACGATCGCTCGGCGAGCGGAACGTTCTCCGCGCTTGTCGGTGAGATCAGGTAGTTTAACCGTCGGTGTCAACTGGAAGGAGTTCGTCGAGAGAATACGCGTGCAGGTCTTCGGGCAGTGTGTAGACGTGCCGTGTGGTCTTAAGCGGATAGACGGTATTGCTTAGCCCCACCTCCAGGACCGAAGCCTTGGTTACGTCAATCTCGCTTCGTCGAGTATAAACTTCGATCTCGTTACTATTAAGATAGTCAATGCAGTAACAGGGGATGAATTCGCAACCCATGTGTTTGCCTGCCCACCAGCGGTGGTGGCCGTCGAGAATCACCAGGGACTTGTCGTCGATCAGCACCGGCGGAAAGAAAATACCGCGTTTGCGGATCGCGCCCAGCACGCGACGCGCGCGGTCGGGATCGAAGTCTTCGTGAGCACGAAGCGTCTTAGGGTCTACGAGGCGTTGCTGTCCCAAAACTACCGCCAGGGGATGGGCATGCCCAGCGCGCGCAACTTGTCTTCCAACTCGTTACGTTCACGATTCCGCTTGAGCCCCTTCTTGCCTTGCTCAAGCCACCCGAGATCACGAATCGCCGCCACTGCACCATCCAGATCGCCTTTGGAAAGCAACTGCACGATCGGAATCTCCAACGCCGTCAACGACAACGAGTCGGACCGGTAGTCGCGAAACGCCTCCCAGGTAATCGGACACCAGCGCGCCATGATCTCTTCGCCAATGACCCGCGCGTACTCGCGAATCTCGAGCTGCGCGTGAGCGTCGGCGCGCAGACGGACAAAGTGCATCAAGTTGTGCAGATCCACCTTCCAATACGCCTCGGTGTAGGTAGACAGCGGCAAGTCTTTGCGCGCTTGTTCGCGGGCGATGCCGGCGTCGAGCCGCTCTTCGTAAATCTCGCGCGCAAGATTCTGCAGGTGACGTTCGCGCTCGGTGTGGTGAGTACCGGCGGCAACATCCAGGTTGCCATCGCTTCCCTGCCGATTGCCTTTGGACTGCACCCGCCACTGGTTCGGCTCGGTTTTTTGGCTGGCGTCAATCGCAACCGAATAACGCGTCGAATATTCATTCACGTTGGCGGTTCGGTGACGAATCCATTGACGCCACGCATCCATCGGTACCCGCACGTGCAGTTTTATCTCGCACATTTCAAACGGTGTTGTATGCCAGTGCCGCAGCAGGTAGCGAATCAAGCCCCGGTCCTCGTGGACCTTCTTGGTGCCCTTACCGTAAGACACTCGAGCGGCCTGGACGATGGACTCGTCGGTGCCCATGTAGTCAACAACTCGAATAAATCCGTCGTCGAGCACCTTCAGCGGCTCGCCCAGAATGGCGTCCAGTTCGGGGGCGTTTGGTCGCGAAACGCGTTCGGCCTGTTGCGGCGCAGATATGTCATTGGCGTTGGTCAACGCTTGCTTCCTTCTGATAATGGTTAGTCGATGGCTGATTGTAGCCCAATCGGTTCGGGTTCGCCAAGCGCAGAGGGCTGCGGGTTTCCCAACCTTGTCGACGATTGGGCTGGAGTTAGGGTCTGAGGTTGGCTATAACTGTCGAAATGTCCAACGACCTGCATAATTCCATTTTGATCGTCGACGACGAAGAGATTGTCACTCGAAGTCTTTCGTCGTTCCTTTCTCTTGAAGGTGATTTCGACGTGCGCACGGCTCACTCGGGAGCCGCAGGCCTCGAAATGCTGGCGGCTTCTCCGGCCGATCTGGTGATTTCTGACTTTCTCATGCCCCAAATGAACGGGCTCGACTTTCTGGCGCGCGTTAAGGAGCATCACCCCGACACGGTCCGGGTTCTTCTGACCGGCTACTCGGACCGAGAGAATGCGATCCGCGCCATCAACGAAATCGGACTGTTCCAGTACATGGAAAAGCCCTGGGACAACGACCAGCTCTCGCTGGTCATTCGCAACGGTCTCGCCACTCGACGGCTGGAGACCCAGCTAAATCGAAAGATCGACGAGTTGGATCGCGCCCAGGTCGCGCACGACAAGTTATCCCAGCAACACGACGAGCTGCGCGACGAACTTACCATGGCGCGCAAAATTCAGCAGATGATGCTGCCTACCGTTATTCCCCACGCCGACAAAATTGGTGTTCACACTCTTTTTGAACCCGCGTTTGATGTCGGCGGAGACATTCTGGACACAATCCCACTGACGGGTTCGCATTTTGCGGTGATGGTTGCCGACGCCACCGGTCATGGCATTCAAGCCGCGCTTACCACCATGCTGATGAAATCGGCGTTTCAAGAATTCCACGGGACGCCGACAAGTTCACGGGACATGCTTGCAAAAATGAATGAATCGTTTCACCGAGTATTCCCGCCCCAGGTGTTCGCGGGGGTCATGATCGCGGTGGTTGCCCCCGAGAACGGAACCGTGCGCATCGCCAACGGAGGACTTTTGCGACCGCTGCTGTCTCGTGCGGACGGAACTGTCGAAGTTGTCATGGCCGACGGTCTGCTCCTGGGGGTTGTCGACAAGTCAGCGTTTCGCGTGGGCAACGAAGTCGTGGTCTCGCTCCACCCGGGCGATCGCCTGATCCTGTTTAGCGATGGTATCGCAGAGATCGAACGCGACGGAGAGGAATTTGGCCGCGCTCCGATGAACAAACTACTCGCCGACAGGGCCATTCCCGCCGCCGAACTTCCCCAGGCGCTGCTAAGCGCGGCGCGCGACTACGCCCGCCCCGATCACGAGTGGGATGACGTCACGATCGTGGTAATGGAACGTCATTAGTCGTTAGTAGATTTCCCAACAACCTGGCGTAATGATTTCCCCCACGTGCCCATCCGGATCGTGAAAATAGATACTGTGTCCGCCGCGCGCCCATTTGTTTTCCGCGATAATCTCTACACCCTCCGCCGCAAAGTGCTGACGCCAGTCGTCCAGGGACTCGGGAGGAATCTTGAACGCAAAGTGGATTTGCCCGTCGGCTCCGTGCGGTGGAATCGTTCCCAACTCGTCGGTGATCGGTTCGGATGTCGCGCCTTTGCGAAAAAACAAAAGGACGTGTTCACCAGCGACGCTAACACCACCGGCGCGGTCGTTGGAAAACAAAGAGTCGAAACCAAACACTCGCGTGTAAAACTCGTGTGCGCGTTCGACATTTTCAACGTAAAGCGAGGTTTCGATCATCCCGTCGATCGGCGGAGTGCTCATACCTCATCCCTTCGCAACACGTAGGGGTTGCGCTGAACCGTAGGCATGACCACTACATCCAGCACGTTAACGTGTTCGGGAGCGTTGGCAACAAACAGCACGGTCTCGGCCACATCGGCCGCGGTCAGCGGCTGGAACCCGTCGTATACCCTGGCGGCGCGCTCGCTATCGCCGTGAAATCGTACCAGCGAAAACTCGGTGTCAACAGCGCCGGGATCAACGCTCGACACGCGCACGTTGGTGTCGACCAAATCCACGTTCATCCCTTGAGTGAGCGCTCGCACCGCGAACTTCGTGGCGTTATAAACATTACCGTTGGGGTACACCAGGTGGCCGGCGATGCTACCGATGTTAATCACGTGGCCGGAGTTCCGTTTCACCATCGCCGGAAGAATAAACCGGGACACGTTGAGCAGGCCTTTTACGTTGGTGTCGATCATCTTGTCCCAGTCTTCGAAGTCACCTTCGTAAACCTTACTTAACCCCGAAGCCAGCCCGGCGTTGTTGATCAGTACGTCGGGCGTTCCGATACTGGCATCCAGCGCATCACAAGCTGCCGAGACCCAATCACGGTCACGGACGTCCACCGTTTCAACTTCGACTGGCACCCGGTGCTGTTTAGCCAACGTATCGCGAAGTGCATCGAGGCGATCGCGACGACGTGCCCACAGCGTGAGCCTACAACCCTGTTCGGCGAACGTTTGCGCGCACGCTTCACCGATCCCGGCAGATGCACCGGTCACTAACACGTGTTTTTCCTTGAGTCGATTCATTCCGCCCCTTCGATAGTTTCTGACAATTGAATTGCCCCGTTGGTAAGTTCTACGAGTGCGGCCTTCAGTTCTTTCGTTCGGTCCAGGGGAACCGACACCGTCAGGCGCGGGGTTGCGCCATAGTCGGCGTGTTCAACGTTAGCTTCGTGCCGTGGCAACTCTCGTTCGATCGATGCGACCAGCGAGTAAGACACAGCGATCTCGACACGCGTGCGCGGCACGTGCGTGGTTCGTGCCAACGTCCGCAACGCGGCCCTAACACCGCCACTGTATGCCCGGACCAGTCCACCCGTACCCAACTTTACTCCGCCGAAGTAACGGGTGACCACCGCGACAACGTCGCCAATCTCTGCGCCGAGCAGAACCGAAAGCATTGGGCGTCCGGCAGTGCCACCAGGCTCCCCGTCATCGCTGGCGCCATTGCACTGGGTGTTACCGGGCGGTCCAACGACGAACGCCCAGCAATTGTGATTGGCGTCGGGAAACTCGTTGCGAATGCGGTTCACAAAATCGCGAGCGCGATCTTCGGTGGGCGCGTAGTCTACCGATGTAATAAAGCGGCTGGCCTTGATTTCTTGTTCCTGGCGCAGGAAGCCTGCCGGTATCGGGTAGCGCCGCGACGACATCTAATCGTCGTACTCCACTGCCTGACCGGACTCTGTCCACTCGCGAAACCCGCCGTCCATCGACCACACATTGCTGTACCCCATTTTCTGCAGGTTGTCGGCTGCCAACGCCGATCGGTAACCGCCACCGCAATACAAAACGAGTTCCGCGGTTGTGTCTGGAAACTGTGTTTCCACGTCGCGCTCTATGACGCCTTTACCTAGATGAACCGCACCGGGGATGCGACCTCGAGAAAACTCGCTCTCTTCGCGGACATCGATCAGCAAAAGCCTCTCTCCATTGTCGCGGCGCTTTGCCACGGCGTCGACGTCGGTCTCTTTGATTCGAGCGCGAGCGTCGTCGACGATCTTTAGAAAGCCTGGCGTGTGCTTCATTGTTCTCCTAACCCGCGAACCCCTGACGATCTACCCAGGTCGCCAATGCGTCGGCAATTTCGTGCATAATTTCGCCCGAAGACCTACCGGTTCGCTTGGGGACTGCGAATGAGTGGTCACCATCTTCTACCACGTGCAATGTTGCGCGACGACCGAGCTCATTGCTAACACTGGTAATCAACCCTATTTCTGCGAGTTTGTCCCGCGTGCCCTGCACAAACAACATGGGAACCTTGACGTTTTTTAGATGGTCGGCCCGTTCGACACCATCGCGTCCCGGTGCGTGAAGCGGAAACCCTAGGAATGCAACCCCGCGCAAGGTGTCGTCTTCGCCAAGGGACAAGTACTGTGAGGTCATGCGCCCACCCATCGACTTTCCTCCTCCAATCAGCGGAAGTCCTCGCCATGCCTTACTCGCGTCGGCGACGGCCGCCGCGATCGTCGCGTGTAATTTTTTGGGATGGTCGGGTCGACGGCTTCCCGCTTCCATGTAAGGAAATTGAAATCGATAGGTTGCAATCTTGCGTTCTTCGAGGCGGTGAGCAATCTCGCTCATGAACCGGTGCTGCATACCTGCACCTGCTCCGTGCGCTAACACGTAGCCGCAGCTCGCGCCGCGCGGGCGTTGTAACAGCGCGCTAACCGTTCCGTACTCGCCAACGTTGATTGGGCGCTCACGAATCATCAGCCAAGAACCGCTCCACAGTTTTTGCAGCCCACCGCGTCGTTGGGGTTAGCGGCCTTGCAGTCTGGACAAATCGTGATCGTTCCCAGTTGCGCAAGAACCTCGCGGGCACGCTCTTCATCTTCCGGGTTCACAAGAATCCTTACTTCCCCAATTCCATCGACGGTTAAACCGATCGTGGTTCGTACCGCCTCGCCAGCAAGCGTGCTGGTGATGCCGCTACCTTCCAGCGCCGCCCGGATCATTTGCGCTTCCAGTTCGCCCTGCGCCCGGGCTACTTCGACTCTTTCCGTGGGACTGTCGGTCATGGAATCTCCTATCGAACATAGCTGGCCGCGTTGATGTCGATCGACGTACCGGTAGCGTGATCGGCTAGACCGCTTACCAGCATGACGACCAGCGGCGCTATATCATCCGGCTCGGTCAGTCGATTCAATGCGATGCCATCCATGGCCACGTCTTCGCCGATGTCAGCGATAATGGCTTCGGCCATGTCGGTTCGCGTAAAACCAGGCGCGATTACGAAAGAAGTAACGCCTTGCTTTCCGTAGTATCGCGCGAAGCTGCGGCTCATTGCCACCATACCGCCCTTGGAGGCGGCATAGGCGACGTACTCGGGTAGATCGCCGCGAAAAGCCGCCCGCGACGCGATGTGCACCAACCGGCCGCCATTGTGCTCGCAAAAATGATTGATCGCTGCTTGCGAAATCATTCCCGCCGCTACCAGGTTAACATTGAGGGTTTGCTGCCAAACTGCAAGCGCGGCGTTAGGATCGGCGGTCGGAGAGGACTCCAAAGCGACTCCGGCATTGTTAACGACGGCGTGCACGCGCCCGAAGTGAGCGACTACCTCGCCGACCAGTCGTTGACCCGCCATCGGATCGCTCAGGTCGGCGGCAAAGGCGCGCGCCCCGTTGCCTAGTTCTTTAGCAAACTCGGTGGCATCTCGGCTTGCGTAGTGAACCGCTACGGTCGCGCCAGCTTGCGCCAGGCGCAACGAAATCGCTCTACCAATGCCGCGCGCAGCGCCGGTTACCAGAACAACTTTGTTGTCGAGGTCGATCGAAAACGCCATGTCACTCCATGTCATGAAATCGGAACGGAGGAGTAAAGACTCCGCGTTCGGTAATAATGCCAGCGATGAGATCGGCCGGCGTTACGTCAAACGCTGGGTTAAATGCATCGACACCTTCGGGTGCTATAGCCTGGCGATACAAGTTGGTGACCTCTTCACCGTCACGTTGTTCGATAGGAATGTGGCTGCCATCGGGAAGTTTCCGATCGATGGTACTTGTCGGCGCAGCAACGTAGAACGGAACACCGTAGCGCTTAGCGAGTATCGCCAGCCCCAGCGTGCCAATTTTGTTCGCCGTGTCGCCGTTGGCGGCAATGCGGTCGGCGCCGACAATAACGCTCGATACCTTTCCCTGCCCCAGAAGTGTAGCCGCAGCGCCTTCGACCAACACCGTCACCGGAATCCCCGCGCGCTGACATTCCCAGGCGGTAAGTCGTGCGCCTTGCAGCAGCGGGCGAGTCTCGTCGGCGTACACATGGACGTGCTTGCCGTTTTCCTTCGCGGCGTAGACAACCCCCAGCGCAGTACCGTATCCGCCAGTGGCAAGCGCACCGGTGTTGCAATGCGTAAGTACACCACCAGTAGCCGGCAATAGCTCCGCTCCGTGCGCCCCCAAAGCTCGGCACATTTTTAGGTCGTCCTCAAAAATCTCGACGGCGCCGTCAAACAACGTTTGGAGGATACGGTGTGGCGTTGCCTGATCACTGACCCGTGACAGCAAGACTTCGATTGCCCAACCCAAGTTTACCGCGGTGGGCCGAGTCGCGCCGATGACGTCACCTTGCTCCCGAATGAATGCAAACAACTCGTCGCGTGTCACATCGCCGGGAAAACTATCCAGCGACACGCCTTTGGCTTGATCAAAATACGGTCCGTGGGGCCACCGCTCTTCCACCGCCAATAATAGTCCAAAGGCTCCCGCGACCCCCAGCGCTGGCGCACCACGAACACTGAGTCGCTTGATGGCGGCGCAATGGTCGGCGACATTCGTCAGCCGCAATACCTGATAGGTTGCCGGGAGTTGCGTCTGGTCGATCATTTCGATCGCGCCATCGACAAACGTAATCGTCGGAAGTATAGCGAGCGGATGGGTCACGATTCGTCGATCAGCCGAATGGCAAGCTTATGGAACAGATCGATGGTTCGAGCGACGGGAAGACCGACGACGTTAAAGTAACATCCGTCGATCGACTGAATGAGCCCCGACCCCAAACCTTGCGCTGCGTACGAACCTGCTTTGTCTTCCCCTTCTCCGGTCGCAACGTAGGCGGTAATGTCGTCGGCGCGAAGCTGACGAAAAATCACACGGGTGGTTTCGTTTCCAGTCAGGTTAATGTCGCGCGACATGATGCGCAGGTTAACTGCGGTCATGACTTCGTGAGCACGGCCGGATAGTCTCGACAAGAACACTCGCGCCTGGCGGTCGTTAACCGGCTTGGTCACCGCCTCGCCATCGATAACCACGACGGTGTCCGCAGCCAGCACGATACTATCGGGGAATCGCCTGGCTACGTCTTCGCCTTTGGCAGTTGCGCACTTCATCGTGTACTCCGGCGGCGGAGCCAGCTTAAGCCCCGCTTCCAACCCGCGCGAAGGCGTTTCGACTCGAAACGGAATGCGCATTCCGGTAAGAATGTCGGCGCGACGCGGCGACTTCGATGCCAGGATGATGTCTTGCTGTACACTCTGCGGAATAAAAGGGTTCAACTTTTCTCCTCGCGGGTTTCAATGACCAGCGTTACCGGGCCGTCGTTTTCCAACGAAACTTTCATCATCGCTTGAAACACGCCGCTGTGCACTCGCCCGGGCATTAGTTCCAACGCTCGTTCGACCAACTTGTCGTACAACGCTTTTGCAAGTTTGGGCTCTGCGCTTTGATCGAAGCTGGGTCGGGTTCCTTTGCGCACGTCCCCATACAGTGTGAACTGCGAAACCAGGAGCAACTCGCCGTGCACATCGGCGAGCCCTTTAGACATACGCCCGTCCTCGTCGCCGAACACGCGGACCGAGGTAAGTTTCCTGGCCATCCAGTCCACTTCCGCGTCGCCATCACCCTTGCCCACGCCCACCAGCACCAGGTAACCACGCCCGATCCTGGCGACAACGTCGCCATCGACACTGACCGAAGCCGACCGGACGCGTTGCAGCACCGCACGCATCTAATGAAAGCGCACGTCAACGACGCGGAGTTCGGGATACACGCGGCCGTTGAAACTGGAGCGTTTGATTGTTACCGCCAGATCGATAACTCTCCCGGCGAGGTCTTCGGCGGTCTCGTCCCGTTCCCAGTTAAACGCAATCGCGTCGCCCGGCACACCACGCATATCGGTAAAGAACAGTTTCATGTGGTTCTCGCCGACAATCGTTGTGTCCGGTGATACCTGCACGTCTGAAACCTGCCAAACGGGTTCGGGATTCTCGTTCCCGAACGGTTCGCAGCGGGCGAGAAAATCAAGCAGATCCATCGAGCACTCTTCCAGGTCCAGCCATGCGTCGATGTGCAACTCGGGCTGCCAACCGGGCTCGATCTCTTGGGCGACGCGTTCTTGTAGCGCTGCGCCAAACGACTCGACGTTGTCGGGCGACATCGTCATTCCCACAGCCTGCGCGTGGCCGCCATACTTTTCGAAGTGCCCGGCGAGCGCGTCGAGATGCGACTTCAAGTCCACGCCGGCGACGCTTCGTCCCGACCCAACGGCCTTATCGCCTTCAACCGAAAGCAGTATCGCCGGGCGACGGTAACGATCGACGAGACGAGCGGCAGCAATACCGAGAACGCCGGGCGCCCAACCTTCGTCGGCAAAGACAAATGACGACAACGCCTCCGGATTGGTTGTGGCGGCCTTTAACTTGTGCGCCACCGCGGCACTAACGTCCGAGGTTAGTTTCTTGCGGGTTTCGTTTTCAGCTTCGAGGTGAGTGGCAAGCTGGAACGCACGAGCCTTGTCGGTGGCACACAAGAGTTCCAACGATGGCTTCGCGCGCGATACCCGGCCCGGCGCGTTCAATCTGGGGGCAATGGAAAACGCAACCGTTGTAGAGGTAATTGGGTCGGCGCCGATTCGCGCAAAGCCGCGCATGGCGTCGATACCGGCGCGGGGTGTTTTGTTCATTAATTGCAAACCGCGCTTTGCGAGGACTCGGTTTTCTCCGACCAATGGCACTACGTCGGCGATGGTGGCCAGCGCGACCAGGTCCAATAGTTCGTCGGGATTAGTTTTGCCCCTCACCTCGGCTGCCCACAGTGCCGAGATAAACTTATAGGCCACCGCGGTACCACACAGAAACTTGTTGGGATAGGTTTCGTCGGGGCGCATCGGGTTGATTAGCACGCCTGCGGTTTTTCCGTCGGGCGGCAACGTATGGTGGTCGCAAACGATGACGGGAATCGACGCCTCTTCCAGCCGCTGCAACTTGTCGCCGTCGGAGGTACCACAGTCGACGGCGATGAACAGGCCCACCTTTTTTTCTTTGGCCCATTCGATCGCGCGGTCAGAAACACCGTAGCCATCTTTAGCACGGTCGGGAATAAACCGATACACGTTGGGGAAGATACCCTCAAGGTACTGAAACAACAGCGCCGTACCGGAAATCCCGTCGACGTCATAGTCGCCATGAACCAGAACGTCGACTTTGCGGCTAGCGGCTTCTTTGGTGATAGCCACGGCGGCGTTCATGACCGTAAAAAGCTGCGGGCTGTGAACGAGTTGACCCGGTGGCTCAAAAAACGCGTGGGCGGCATCGGCATCGGTGATACCGCGGCTGGCCAGAAGGCGCGCACCCGCCAGCGGAGCGCCGAGCGATTCTGCCAGCTGACGTACGTCTTCGTCAGCGGTCGTAGTTGCTCGCCAAATATACCGATTCATAAAATTATTACGTCGAGTAGAACGTAAGCCGAGTTCTGTACCCAAGTGGGTGACGATCATTTATCTGGGGTGCCTTTTACAAGACACCTCATGCGACCAACCCGAAACTCAAACGAACCGAAGCGGGTTCTCGTTCCCTATTTGGTCTTGCACCGGGCGGGGTTTACCAAGCTTCAAGCGTCACCGCTCGAACTGGTGAGCTCTTACCTCACCTTTTCACCCTTGCCGCTCGCTCGCGCGAGGTAGGCGGTATGTTTTCTGTGGCACTTTCCTTGGAATCACTTCCACTGGGCGTTACCCAGCGCCTTGCTCCGAGGTGCTCGGACTTTCCTCAGGTACAATGTACCCGCGATCGTCTGTTCTACTCGACGCTCCTTGCATGGTTTTAGTTAATCGGATGATTCCTGCCGTGTCGGCAGGCTAGCTGTCGATGGGCAGGTGATCCAGCATCAGGTTGACAGCGCGATCGGCTGCAGCGTTGTCGCCGCGTCGGACGTGAGACACGTCGAAGCGGTCGAACTGCGCGCGCAACGCGCGAACGTTCTCGTAGAGCGGTTTCAAGTCTTCGCTCTTCACTTTGTAAGCGCCGTTGAGCTGTTTGACAATTAGCTCGCTATCCAGGCGCAAGGACACTTTAGCAGCCCCGAGCCGTTTGGCCAATTGCAACGCGCCCACGACACCCAGGTATTCCGCCACGTTGTTGGTGGCTTTGCCGATACACTCGCCGCGACGGGCCAGTTCGTTGCCCTCGGGGTCGTACAGCACGGCTGCCCAGGCGGCAGGGCCGGGGTTTCCGCGCGACCCGCCGTCGGCGTGGGCAACGATCGCCGACACGGGCCCCGCGTTGGTAATGCGCTCCTGCTGGTCTGGCTCGGTCCCGCGCTTTGGCTTTTCCTTTTTTTTAGGAGCAACCTTATCGGCCAGCGTGTCCAACTCGTCGCGGGCGCGAGCGACCGTCCACTGTATGCGATCGGCGGCTTTTTCAAAGTCGTCACCCGCGGCCAGCGCGCGCAGGAACGTAGCTAGCTTTTCTTTATCCGTGGCGGAAGGCGTCAACTTGCACTCGCTCCGGGTTCGCCCCCGTCGTTCGCTTCTCTAACTTTGCTGGGCTCGCCGGGTTCTGCGGTCTCCCGGGTCTCTCCGGTTTCCCCCGTTTCCCCAGTCTCAAAGTGAACCAGGATACGGCCGCACCCCTCGCAACTAATAATCGCCTCGTTCTTTCGCACTTCCACCGCAGTCTGCGGAGGCACCCGTCGGCCGCAACCTCCGCATGTATCGCCCGGAACATTGGTCACGGCCACACCGCCCAGTTTGTCGTGCAACCGATCGTAGCGCTTCAGCATCTGCGGCGACAGTTCATCCAGGTAACGCGGCTTCTCGGCCGTCAGCCGTGCCACCGCGGCCTCGGTGTCGCTGCGCTTCTGTTCCAACGCCGCTATCGTAGATCGCAACTCGTCGGCGTCGTGCTTAACGTGCTGTTGGACCTCAGCATCTTCGGTCGTTCTCGTTTCGATCAAGTCGAACAGCTCCAGAATGCGCGTCTCTTTGTTGGAGCTATCGGTTTCGATGGTCTCGATTTCCTTCAGCGCGGCGGTGTACTCCTGGTTGGTTTTCACCACGGCCAGTTTGTTTTTGGACTCGACGATCTTGGCTTCGTTGTCTTGTAGGCCGGTTTCGAGGCTACGATGTTCTTTGCGCAGAGCGTCTAGCGCATCGGCAGAAGACTGCCCGCGCGCCAGAACCTCGTCGAGCTTGCGATTCAGTTCCTCCAACCCCGACGGAATCCGCTCGAGGTCATTCTTGAATCTGGCCAGGTCGCCATCTACTCGGGCGATGCTGACAAGAACCTGGATGTCTTCCATCTTGATAGTTTCCTAATAAAAAAGGCTTCTCCAAGGAGAAGCCGTACGCGTGATTGCGACGTTGAGACAATTCTTTCGCGCGGCCAGTTGCATCCAGGGAATATTAAGGTGTTGGTGCGGCAGCGTCAAGACGGGACCCATCCAATTGAGCCGCTCAGGCTCGCCGGTTGCGCCCCTTCCGGCCTGTGCTACAATGGTTGTACCTGCGCACATAAACCCCTGGAGGCCTCTCATGCGATTGCTCTACGCATGTCTGTTTTTGCTCTCCGTCGCGTTTCCCACCAACGCGGCCGTCTGGTTCGTTGATCTCAATGCAACCGGTGCTAACGACGGCACCTCGTGGACCGATGCCTACACCGACCTTCACGACGGTCTGGCCGCCGCAGATTCGCTCGACGAAGTATGGGTAGCGGCGGGATCGCACTTTCCCCATCCCACTACGCGGTCGGTGTCCTACGTGATTCCCAACGGCGTGTCAATTTATGGTGGGTTCGTCGGGGGCGAAACTATGCTCTCCGAACGGGACTGGGTGACGAATGTCACCCGGCTCAACGGCAATATCGGCCTGGCTGGCATAAACTCGGACAACACCAGGAATGTAGTGGTTGCGGGCGCCGACTGCACCATAGACGGCTTCCTGATCAACCAGGGGTTTGCCGACGGTTCCACGGGAGAAACGCAACGAGGTGCCGCGATTTATGCCGCGTTCGACAACCTCACAGTGCGAAACTGCACGTTTAACCGCAACAAAGTCATCGACAATAGCCGCGGCGGTGCGATTTACATCGCAGGCGCTAACGCGCTCATCGAAGATTGCGACTTTTTCCAAAACGAAGCACTGGGCACATTTGGCTTGGGCGGCGCGGTGTTTACGCCGTTTAGCTCAACCATTTATCGGCGCACGTCGTTTCGCGAAAACCAGGCTGGCAGCGACGGCGGTGCGGTGCATTTTGGGCTGCTGGCGGAAGACTGCACATTCTTGGACAACCAGGGGCGCTTCGGCGCGGGATCTTACTGGGTAGACACCGTCCGAACCTGCTACTTCGAAGGCAACACTGGCACCGGTGGCGGCGGCGGACTTGCCTACGGCTACGAACAAACCGACAACGAATTCAACAGCAACACAGCGGCAGTGGGTGGCGGTAGCTACGGTACCAGCTATGTCGCGCGCGGTCTTTACTACGACAATGTCGCCGACGCCGGCGGTGGCATTTATGTGTCTACCGCACAGAACCTGGTTAGCTCGCTGCTGTACAGCAACGATGCCAACGAGTACGGCGGCGGCGTTTTCGGCGTCACCAATACGACGAACGGGGTCGCGACTAACGTGACCATCGCCGACAACACCGCGTTAATCAGTGGCGGAGGTGTGGCCGGCTCGTTGACGCTGCGCAACAGCATTTTGTGGGGCAACACTGCGCCTTCTGAGCCAGCGATCGACGACGTTTCGCTAGTGGTTCGTTCTCGTGTTAGCTACTCGGTCGTGCAAGGATCCGGCGGGAGCGGCGCTGGCTGGCTTCTCGCCGCCGATGCCTTTGACGACGGCGACAACATCGACGCCGACCCGCTGTTCACCAATCCCGGCGCCGGCAACTACCGCATCGCCCACCCATCGCCGGCGTATGGCGGCGGTAGCAACGCTCTGGTGTTGGGCACCCTGGACCTGGACAACGGCGCGCGTGTGCAGGGCGGTCGCGTCGACATGGGCGCGTACGAGGCGCCGGTTGCCGTCGCGGTGACCGGGCCCGCAACCAAATACTTGCGTGCCTATCCCAACCCGTTTAATCCGGTCGTAACCATCGAGTTTCGCCTGGCATCAAGAGTACCGGCGACGGTGACGATCTATAACGCCAAGGGCCAACTGGTACGAACGTTGTTCGAAGGTCCCGCCGCCGACGCGATGCGCGTGTCGTGGGACGGCACCAACAACGCCGGTCGGTATGTCGGGACGGGTGTTTACTTCGCACGCCTGGCCGCTCCGGGCGTGAAGGAGACCAAGAAGTTGGTGTTGGTGAAGTAGTCAGCTCGTTTACCTGCAATCACTTACGGCGGTCTACTTTCACATCGAAAGTAGATCGCCGTAACCGCTTATGGGCGCGGAGTAGTAGGGACACAAGTGCCCATTCGTGCCGACCAACCGACAACCGACACGCGAGAAAACCAGTAGACTGAGGCTTCCAATCTCAGGTGTACCCGTGCTAGCGTCTCGGTAACCCCATAGCGGTCAACTCAAACCCAAGGCCAACATGCCACCTAGCGTTTCTTCCGGACTCAAGCCTCGCGACCCGCAACAAACCCACCGCGCGGCGACCCCGCTTGAACTCTTTTTTGACCTGTGCTTTGTAGTTGCCATCGCTGTGGCAGCCGCGCAGTTCCATCACGCCATTGCCGAGGATCATTTCGGCGAGGGCGCGCGCTCGTACGCGATGGTGTTCTTTGCGATATGGTGGGCGTGGATGAACTTCACATGGTTCGCGTCGGCATACGACAGCGACGATTGGGGTTACCGACTTGGGGTTTTCGTGCAAATGGCTGGCGTACTTGTAATCGGGGCAGGTATTCCGCGAGCCTTTAAGTACGGCGACTTCTCTATCGCGGCGTACGGCTACACCATCATTCGGATTGGGTTGATTCCTCTTTGGTTACGGGCCGCGGTTGGCGATCCCGAACGACGAACCACTTGCCTGCGCTACGCGATCGGCCTGGCGTTGGTACAAGCCGGATGGTTGGCCGCGCTTAAACTACCCGCCGGCACGTTTATCTTTGCGTTCTTCGGCCTCCTCGCGGTGGAACTCCTCATCCCGGTGTGGGCCGAGAGCTATCGCACAACTCCCTGGCATCGCCATCACATTGCCGAACGCTACGGGCTGCTGACGTTGATCGTACTAGGCGAATCCGTTTTGGCGTCATCTATGGCGATCGGTGCAGTACTCACCGACGGCGTATTAACTCAGCCGCTAGTGCTGGCCATCGTAGGCGGGCTGCTGATTCTGTTCTCAATGTGGTGGATCTACTTCGAAGAAAGTGCGCACAACGTCTTGACCTCGAATGCACAAGCGTTTCAATGGGGGTACGCGCACTACTTGATTTTTGGTTGCGCCGCCGCGGTTGGCGGCGGACTGGCCGCCTACGCCGACGTAATCACGGATCACGCACACGTCGACAAGCAAACCTGCGCGATGGGGGTAACCATTCCAGTCGCTGTGTTTGTAATTCTGGTGTGGTGGTTACACTGTCGGAAGCTACGAAGCGGCGCGCTCACGGCGGCTGCATTTTTCCTTACCGCGGTTGCGATATCGTTTACTCCGCTGTTGGACACCCCGATCTTGGCGACGGGCGGTCTGCTGTCATTGCTGGTCACGTACTTGGTTTTCACCAAGTCCGGCGGGCGCGGGCACGCGTGAAGTCCGTGCGTTTATAGCCATATTATTTGTTAGCAATTACTTACCGGGATTTACTTTCACATCGAAAGTAAATCTCCATAAGTCTTTGTGGATAAAACACTTGCGCGAAACCACAGCTCGTTTCACAACAGGCACTTACGGCAGTTTACCTTCACACTGAAGGTAAACCGGCGTGAGCGCTTAAGGAGTAGGGCTTACGATTCTCGTGGGTTTGTGGTGCGAAAAATCATCAGCACCGCAGGACCATCAGGTGTTGTAATCCGATTGCGCCGTTCAAACCCGGCTTTTTGGTAGCACCGAATCGCTCGCGCGTTGTCGGGCTTGGGATCGACGCGAACTTCAGAAAAACCAACGTCGCGACGCAGCATTTCTATGAAGGCCTGTATCATGGCCGCGCCAGTTCCCCGTCCCAGTTCATTAGCATCCGCTAGAAACACATCAATCCCGAGCGAACTTTCGGGAGGGTCATCGGGCCACCAAGTCTGTCCGGAAAGAATGCGGTAGTACTGACAGTAGCCAACCGGCTCGCCATTGCGTAGCGCGATAAACGGAATAGCATCGTCTTCTTGAAGGACCCGCGGCAAATACTTTTCGCTTACGTTGTCCATCGTAATTTCTTCCGCGCGCCACCATTTTTGCAAGTGCGGACGGTTTAGCCACGCGCAGAGCATGGGAAAATGCGCGACGGTCAGGCGGGCAAAGGTGAACATGATGTGAAATGAAGACAAAACCGACTGCCCATGCAACCACAAAAAAACGCCCCTCCGATCTCTCGGAGAGGCGCTCTTGTTAAGGTGGTGGGCCCACTAGGATTCGAACCTAGGACCTACCGGTTATGAGCCGGCGGCTCTAACCCCTGAGCTATGGGCCCGGAACCTATATGATTTCCGTGTAGCCCTTAAGCTTACGGGCGCGGCTGGGGTGCTGAAGCTTCTTCAGCGCCTTCGCTTCGATCTGGCGAACCCTTTCGCGGGTTACGTTAAAGATCGTTCCCACCTCTTCCAGCGTACGGGGCGTGCCGTCACCCAATCCGAAGCGCAGGCGAATTACCTTCTCTTCACGTCGGGTGAGCGTGCTCAACACCTTGGACAACTGCTCGCGTAGCATGGCGTGCGCCGCCGACTGTTGCGGCGAAATCGCGGACACGTCCTCAATGAAGTCAGACAAATTACTGTCTTCGTCTTCACCAATCGGACGATCGAGCGAAATCGGCTCCATGCTGGCCTTCATTACACTCTTAACTTTGTCCAACGGATAATCGAGCTTCTTGGCCACTTCTTCGGGAGTCGGGTCGCGGCCATTCTCTTGCACCAGTTTCCGCGCGGCGCGCGAGACCTTGTTAATAGCCTCGATCATGTGCACCGGCACCCGAATGGTACGGGCCTGGTCGGCAATCGCTCGCGTGATCGCCTGACGAATCCACCAGGTCGCGTACGTCGAAAACTTGTACCCTTTGCGGTAATCGAACTTGTCGACCGCACGCATCAGGCCGCTGTTCCCTTCCTGAATCAAATCCAGGAACTCCAGGCCGCGGTTCGTGTATCGCTTGGCAATCGCAATTACCAGTCGCACGTTGGCCTCGATCATCTCTTTCTTCGCGCGCATCACTTGCGCTTCGGCGCGCTGAATGTCGTCGACGATGGAGTGCAATTGTTCGGCGCTGCAGTTCTCTTCCTTTTCCAGCTTCTTGATGTCGTTCTTTAGCGCACGCATCTTTTTCTGGAAATCCTCAAGCATATCCAGCGACCACGTACCCTTGCCTTCAATCTTGACGCTCTTGCGACGCTTGTTGCTTTTGAGCTTCTTGATTGTGGCTTGCAGGTCGGTGTACTCCAGCCCCACAAACTCCTCGTACTCTTTGAGCTTGTTTTCGTACTCGGTCAGGCGATCGCGCGTCTCGCGAATCATCGCCACGATCCGATCGATCTGCTTGGGGTTGAGTTGCAGCTTTACGTACTCGTCCCACAGCTTGGTGTTTCGCAAATCCAGCGAACGCTGCAGCGACGCGTACTTGGGCGCGTTCTTCTTGAGGCTAAGCTTGTACTCGAGGTCGATGATCTCCTTGCGTAGCGAGGCGATCTTCTTGACCGGACGGAAGCGGCTTTGCCGCTCTTTCTTGTTGGCGTAGTTGGGATGAATACCGCCGGTCTCCACCTGGATCACTTCGTCCAGACGGATCTCTTCGTTCTCCACCAACTTGGCCAGTCGCGCGAGTTCTTCGATGGGTGAGTCGAGCGACAATACACACTTGGCAATCTTGATCTGGCCGTCTTCTATCCGCTTGGCAATTTCAACTTCGCCCTGACGATCCAAAAGGGGAACCTTCCCCATCTCGCGCAAGTACATGCGCACCGGGTCGTCGTAACGGATGACGGTCTTGCTGTCTTCCTCTGGCTTGGCCGCGACTTCTTCTTTTCCTTCGCGCTTCTTGCGCGCCTCTATTTTGAGTCGTGCCTTCTCTTCGGAATCGTAATACTCAATCTTCTCTTCGCTGATACGATCGTACAGCTGGACAATATCGTCGGGCGAGAATTGGCTTCCCACCACTTGCTCAATATCCTGGTTGAGAACAAAACCTTTGTCCTCAGCTACCCGACGAATGTCCTCGATAGCTTCATCGAACTTGTCGATGCTCATTGGGTTGGATCTCCCTGAATAGGTCCCCGTGCACCTACACTACAACTGGGTAAGCGCTCGCTTCAGCTCCTGATAATACTGAGCCACCGCGATGGCTTCATCGCTGGCTGCCGGCAATGTTTGAAGTTTTTCGCTCAGTAAGGCGAGTTCATCGCGGATCTTATCTTCTTTGATCCTGCGAACGGTCTGCCGGATTAGATCGTCGACGTTCCCGGGTGGGAGTGCAGTGAGGGCGATTTCCGCAGTGAAGCCCTCCAAGTTAGACGATTCCGCCAGACGCTGGAATTCGCGACTCCTTAAATCAATATGAGATTGCCGGCAGGAGTCAAGCAAATTGTATAAATTTCTACACTTATCGTCGCAGAAGTCATCTGCGTCGAGGGTGTCGATGGCCTCGATTCCCGCAGGCGTTAACTCCAAAATCAGCCGCAACACCAACCGTTCGCGACGCACTCGACCCTGGTCGACGGCCTTGGGACGAGATGCCTGCTTGGTCTCGGTCTGGAGTTGGGCGGACGCTTTGGTAGGCCCGCCCCGCGCGAGCCTACGCAAGCTATCTGTAGTTACACCAAATACTTTCGCGAGTTCGTTCACAACTACATCGAACCGCAAGGGGTCGTTCACCTGAGCCACTCCGGCCATCACGCGCCGGATCAGCCCCTCCTTTTCGCGCGGCGATGTCCCGCGCTCATTAACAGCGTAGTTCAAAAACTCGAAATAATCGACCGCCCCATCCAGAAGTTCTTTGACCCCGTCCGGGCCCCGATCGCGGGCCACAGTGTCGGGATCCTCCCCCCGCGCCAGGCGCACCACTCGCACCTCCAGACCGGAGGTCACCAGCAATGCCCCGGCCGCTACCGACGCGGTCTCTCCAGCGCTATCGCCGTCCGAAAACATGGTGGCGTTCTGACTCAGTCGGCGCAGCAGTCGCGCATGGTCGGGCGTCAGCGCGGTTCCGCAGGCCGCAACGCAGTGGTCAAAACCAGCCAGGCTAAGCGAAATCAGATCGGTGTAACCTTCCACCACAATCACGTCGCGCTTTTCCCGAATTGCGTCTCGGGCAAGATTCATCCCGTAAAACGTTCGCCGCTTAGCAAAGACGACACTTTCGGCGGAGTTGAGATACTTCGGTTGAGCATCGCCCAACGCGCGCGCACCGAACCCCTGCACCCGCCCAGCGACTGACACGATCGGAAACATGACGCGGTTGCGAAAGTAGTCGAAGTAGCCGTTGGCGTTTTCGCGCTTCACAATTAGCTTTAGTTGCGACAACACCTGCCGTGGAATTTTGGCCCGCGCGGCCGCCCTCAGCAAGCCATCCCAACTGTTAGGCGCATAGCCCAAACCGAACTTCTTTAACGCCTCGCCTTCGATACCGCGCTGTGCCATGTAGTCGCGCGCCACCCGCCCAATGTTGTCGTCCATGAGCTGTTGGTGGTAGTACATCGCGGCAAAACGGTTGGCCTCAAAAAACTTGTCGTTGCGCGACTCGTCTTCGGCTGCACCCGGCCGGTTCTCTACCTCGATGCCGACCCGCTTGCCCAGACTGCGCACGGCTTCGGGAAAAGATACGCCTTCCATTTCCATCACAAAATCAAAGACGCTGCCGCCTTTGCTGCAACCGAAGCAGTGGTAGTACTGGCGGTCGGGGCTAACGCTAAAGCTGGGCGTTTTTTCTTGGTGGAAAGGGCACAGTCCGACAAAGCGACTGCCGGTGCGCTTAAGGTCGACGTATTGCGACACAATCTCGACAATGTCGACGCGGTCGCGAATCGCTTCGATGGTTTGCTTGGGAATTGCCACGGTTCTACGAGGCCAGCGTTACAATTGTCACGCCCAGCCCGCCCTCAATTTGTTCGCCATTGCGTACCCCGGTGACCCGGTGGTCGCGCGAGAGAACCTCGCGGACGGTACGCGAGAGCACGCCAGTGCCAATACCATGGATAATTTTAACCTCTTCGACGGCATGCACAACCGCTTGATCCATAAATTGATCGATAGCGTCGATCGCGTCCTCGCGAGAAAACCCACGAATGTCTAGCGTCGTGGACAGCAGCGGTTCCACCCGAAACGGCGTCGCGCCCGCCTGTGGAGCCGGTTTAGGCTCGGAGGCGGGGTAGAGCATCTCGGCGCGCAGTGTGATGCGCTTGCCGCCTATCTCGACGGTGGCCGAATCCCCTTTGACCTTCACCACCACGCCCGACTCCTGCGACTTGGGATTGAGCCGCACACGCTGTCCTTCGCTAACACTGCTCAGCGGCGGAGTTGCCGACTTTTGCCGTTGCTCGCGCTGTACATCGCGCAGCATACCTTCCAACTTGGTGCGACTCTCCTGCAAAACGTCGCGCCGAGCCTGACTTTGTTTGATCGCCTTAACCGTATCCTCTAACTCGCGTCGCGTCTCGATAACTAACTGCTCGGCCTCGCGCAACGCCTTGCGATCGAGCTCTTTCTTACGCACGTCGTACTGCTTGCGTTTGTCTTCGTATGTACTCATTAGCTCGCGCAACGCCCCCGACTGTTCGGTTAGCGACTCGCGTTCGCGCTCGAGTGCAATGTGACTGCTTTCCAAATCCGACAGCAGCGCCTCCATTTGAAACGCGCCTTCGTCTAAATATGATTCGGCCAGCGACACCGTGTCGGGGTCAAAACCGACGCGACGAGCGGTTTCCAGACCACGACTACGCCCCGCAATTCCCTGCAGCAGTTTGTAAAGAGGCCGGTTATCGTCTTCGGCAAATGCCATCGACGCGTTGGCGACACCGTCGGTCTTAAGCGCGTACGTTTTAACTTTGCCAAAGTGGGTGGTTACCACGACTGCGGCGTTTACCGTGCGAAGTCTGTCGACCACCGCCATCGCCAGTGCGGCGCCCTCGTCGGGATCGGTGCCGTCACCAATTTCATCGACCAGCACCAGAGTGTCCTGGTTGGCTTCGTGCACCATCTCGTTAAGTTGCTGCAAGTGACTGGTAAACGAACTCAGCGACGACGCGATCGACTGTCCGTCGCCAATGTCGACGAAGACTTTGTGAAAGATTGGCAACTCGCTTCCTGGTGCCGCCGGAATCTGGAAGCCGCACTGGTTAAGCATCACCGCGGTGCCCAGCGTTTTCAGGGTTACGGTTTTCCCACCCGCGTTGGGACCGGTGATAATCATGACGCGTTCGTTCACGTCCAGGATTAGATCGGTAGGTACCAGGTCGCTAGCGTTCCCCGCATCAACGAGCGAGGCCTCCAGCAGCGGATGCCGCGCCTGGGCCAGACGAATCCGGCCCCGGCTTATGCCCGGCGTAACACAGCGGAAGCGCGTGCAGAATTGCGACACCGCACGCGCCATGTCCACCGACTCCATGACATCAGCATTGGCCAATAGCTGGTCGCTGTTCTCGGC
Source organism: uncultured bacterium (assembly GCA_964588695.1). Classification (GTDB taxonomy): domain Bacteria; phylum Krumholzibacteriota; class Krumholzibacteriia; order WVZY01; family JAKEHA01; genus CAZPQK01. The sequence goes on along the minus strand of CAZPQK010000011.1, from coordinate 6,190 downwards.
AACCCGACGCGAGAGATCGGCCAGGATGCGCGCCTCTTCGGCGCGCGCGCGGCTGGACGCTTCTTCCAGGTCGTTGTTTAGCGCCACCACACCGAACGGTTCAAAGTAAACCGATCCGCCGGTTTGCGAAGAGCCGTGAACCAGGCCATCGTCTTTGCGAAACTTTGTACGCGGCGCGAGCAGGACGTAACGATTGCCGATGACCGTCGTGTGTGAGCCTTCGCCGAAACTCGACGCCATCTTCTCGGTCCGGTCGCGCAACTGACCACGCAGGCTCTGGATCGCTTTGCGGGCCGCGCGTAGTTCGGGGCTCGCCGTGTCCTTAATCTCGCCGTCGTTTTCGATGGCATCGCTAATGGCCTGCACCAATTCCAGATTTGGTGCAGCGGTAGCCACCTGCTCAGTTAACAACGGATAGGCTTCCCGGTGCCGCGCAATCAGGCGCGTTAGTTCGGCGATCGCCGCTTCGCCAGCGCGGATATTGAGGAGATGTTCGGGGTCAAGAATACCAGGCTTGTCAGCGAGCGCCTCCACTGCGGAGCGGTACTCGGTGTCCGTAACCGGGAGCGAACCTTTGGTCTCGGTGAAGTCTCGAAGTTCTTCCAGCAGTCGCTGCCGCCGGGTGATCTGGTCGCGATCGACCATCGGTGTCAGCGTTCTAATTCGTGCGCGCGCGCCAGCGCCAACACAATTGCGCGCCGCCATTTCCAGTACGTCGGCGAAGGCGAGCGTATTTAGCGCCGAGTGAAACTGGCGAGTGTGGGGGTGCAATTGCGACATGCTTACGCGTCGGCGCTGCGACGAAAGATAGAGCGAAAGTCAATCCCGTGATCGCCACGATCGAATACCTGGTCAAACACCCACGGTGCAACCGGTCGTACAAAGTTGGTCATTAGCGACGTTTCAATGGTGCGTCGCGTTTTAAGGTCGAGTGGAAGTTCCAGCACCGCCGACACCAACAAACTGGAAACCACCATCGCCAGAATAAAGCCCAACGACGCGCCGCACAGACGGTCGACCCAGCCAAGAAAAGTCATGCGAATGAGCTTGCGGACGATGCGTGCGAGAAAGTGAAATCCAACCAGGCCGCCCACCATCAGCACAGCGAAACCGATGACCAGCGCGGGTGAATACGCCATGTCGAATCGGTTTTGCATCACTTGCGCAAGCCAGCCGGCAAAAATGGTGGCGATAAAGAAACTCGCAACCGCACCGGCCAACTCGACGACCTGACGAATGAGGCCCTGAATGAGCCCGACGATTACGCCCACAGCCAGGACCACAATTATGACGGCATCAACAATCGTTAGCGAATCCACAACAGTTCCTAACCGAGCAACTCTTTAATGATTCCGGAGACGCGCTTGCCGTCGGCTTGTGCACCGACATCCGCCATGACCGCCTTCATGATCATGCCGAAAGCTTTCTTGGGATCGTCGCCGCCGACCTCGGCAATGTGTTTTTGCACGATACCTTTCAGGTCATCGTCGCTAAGCTGTGCGGGCAAATAGCTCATGGTCACGTCGAGTTCGGCCTGCTCCTTGGCCACCAGGTCATCGCGGCCCAGTTTTTCCGCATTCTCCATTGCCTCTTTGCGCTTTTTTGCGTAGGTCGTGACAATTTTCACTTCGGCGGCTTCGTCCAGATCTTCGCCTTTGTCGATGCGAGCATTCTTGATCTCGGACATCAGCATGCGAATAACGCTGAGCTTCTGTTTTTCGCCCGCCTTCATCGCGGCTTTCATGTCGCTTTGTAATTTTTCGAAGAGCATATTTGTGTTCCTTGCGACTAGATCGCGTAATTCGTAAGAGATTAATTTACTTGAAGATAGCGGTCGGTGTCAATGTAGCCAGGTAGCGCCTAGACAAGGCCCGCCGCCGTACAGGCAGCGACCGCGGCGGTCTCAGCCCGCAGCCGATGCGGCGACAGATTAACCGGGTGTCCACCGGCGCCGATCAGCGCGGAGACTTCCGCCTCGGCCAGGCCTGCTTCGGGGCCGACAACGACCAGCGCCGGTCGCGGTAACGATGCGGGAGCGGCGTCGGTTTCGCCATGTGCCAACCATGCGGGTCCGGAAGCCATTCGCTCCACCAACGTTGAGAACTCTACCGGCGCCGACACAAACGGAAGCGTCGACCGGAAGCTCTGCTTCATCGCGGCCACACAGATGCGATTCAAGCGGGTTATGAATTTCTCGCTGTACTCGCGCAGGTGACACCCGTCGGCGACGAACGGAAGCACTTCGGTTGCGCCCAGTTCGGCGCATTGTTCGACCGCCTGCTCGAAGCGCTCTTTGCGAAGCAGTCCAAGTGCCAGCACCAGAGGTTGATCGGATCCGGCGTTCCGCACGATACGGTTGACATCAAGGTAGGTGGTGTCGCGATCAGCATCGGTAATGCAGCAGTCCAGCACCAGACCTTCGCCGTTGGTCACAAAGACCTGCGAACCGTCGCGCACGCGCAAGACGTTGCGCATATGGTGATGTTCTTCGCCGGTAAGTTCCAGCGTGGTCAATCCCTCGGTCGCCGAAGGCGCAAAAAACATGAACCGATGGGCGGACATTATTTGGCGGCAACTTTGGGGGCGCGTTTGGCGAGGTGGTCGTCGAGTTCTTTAAGCAGCTTTTCTTCTTGCTTGGATACTTTCTCCGGCACCCACACGGTTACGCGAACCAACTGGTCACCTTTGCCGTAACCGTTGAGGTGCGGGATTCCCTTGCCCTTCATGCGGAAGAGCTTGTTCACCGGGGTCCCGGCCGGCACCTTAAGCGCCGCCTTCCCCGTGAGCGTGGGAATCTCCATTTTTGTTCCCAACGCTAGTTGCGTGTAGGTCAGCGGGACATCGACCACAACGTCGTTGCCGTGACGAGTAAAGTTTTCGTCGTCTTTTTCTTCAACAATGACAAACAAGTCGCCGTTGCGCCCGCCGCGAGGGCCAGAGTCGCCACCACCGCGCACGGTGATGTAGTTGCCTTCGGCAACGCCCGGAGGAATGGTAACTTTTATGGTTTCACTGCCACGAACTTGACCGGTGCCGTTGCATTCGCGACACGGGTCGGAGACGGTGGAACCTTCGCCGTGACAAGTTGGACATTCGCTAACGTTCACGAACTGACCCAGGATACTCCGCTGTACGGTTTTGACTTGCCCCGCACCACCGCAGGTGCTGCACGTTTGCGGCTGCGACCCTTCGCGCGCGCCACTGCCGTCGCAGGTATCGCACGGTACGAGTTTGTTCACTTTGATTTGTTTTTCGACGCCGGTCGCAATTTCGGCCAGAGACAGTTTCACTTTCACTTGCAGGTCGCGACCTTTGCGTTGCGCTTGCCGCCCGCCACCTGCTCCGGCACCGCCGAAGAAGTCTTCGAATCCGCCGAAGCCACCAAAGTCGCGCATGAAGGCGCGTAGCGCATCCGAGATGTCGAAGCCGCCGGCCCCCATGCCGCCGAAGGGGTCGCCGCCAGCGCCACCCATGCCCGCGTGTCCGTACTGGTCGTACATGCTGCGTTTTTGGGCGTCGTTAAGCACCTCGTAGGCCTCGGTGGCTTCCTTGAAGCTATCCTCGGCCTGTTGGTCCCCGGGGTTTTTATCGGGATGGAATTTGAAGGCCAGTTTCCGGTAAGCCTTCTTGATCTCGTCGGCGGTAGCGTTCTTATCAACGCCGAGGATCTCGTAGTAGTCGCGTTTCGACATGCGTCGGCACCCTTTCGTTGTCTGGGATAATTAATCGAAGGGGGCTGGCGATGTCTAGAGGCAAGTTGTCAAAATGACTGGACATTTCGTCAGGCAACGGGCGGGGCGGGGGAAACGACTTGTTTACAGAAGCTTAGGGGGCGGAGCGGCCATTGGTCACGAGGCAGGGGCAGCGGCTGGCTGGTTCCGGCGCCTCTCGCTTGAGAATGCTGTGACCCAGTAGTTGAAAGTTACCAGCGCTCGGAAGTTGCCGTCACAAGCCAACCGCTGCCTCGACCACCCGGAGGGTCGCAAGCCTGTCGCCGCCCCCCGTACGGCGCAGGGTACCCGGTGCCGGCCCCCGCCCGCCCGATGCGCCGAACGAACGGTCCCGTTGGGGGGAGGAATAAAGTGGCGGGACTACATTCATTGTGGATGTAATCCCGCCCTTTCTGTGGCTGCCAGACCTAATCCAGCGCTAGGCGGTCGCCAGCGTACCCGAGCGGCGCCCCCGGAACTGGAGCGCACCCAAGTCGGAGTTTTGCGTATCCGAACCTGTTTCTTTCCCAAACTCCGACGGGTTCCGCCCATTCGGCCGTCACAAGTCGCTGCTCCAAATCTCCCACATTCAACACATGGCCGAAACCCTTAGCGAACAAGAACCATCTTCTTCGTTTGTTCAAAGTCCCCGGCTTTCAGGCGATAGAAGTATATGCCGCTTGAAACGGGGCTTCCTTTCGAATTCCTGCCATCCCATACCACACGGTACTTGCCGGGCCCCGACTTCTCATTCAGCAGCGACCTGACCTTCGCGCCGGAGACGTCAAATACTATGAGCTCGGCCCTAACGTGTTTCGCCAAAGAGAATGCTATAGTTGTAGTTGGGTTAAAAGGGTTTGGATAGTTCTGTGCGAGCTGTGTGCCGAGTAGAGGAGCATCATGTGTACGCAGCACCGACACTGTTTGTTCGAACTGCCGAGTTCCTTCTGGCTCCAGGATCTGTGCCCCGATCAAAGCAAAGTCCCCTTGCGACAGAACTGTCGGCGCCGACGCTGACACATTGAATTCTGCAATGCCGATGGTAACGGTCTCATCCTCAACGACATTCTCGGAGAGTAACCCAACAACCAATGAGGCGGGGTTGCCGGCAACGGGAGTAGTCATCGACGCAGAGGAGCTAGGAGATTCCCAGCCGACAAAATCTAAATACGGACTGCCGCTAGCAAGGGCACACAAAAACGCGGTGAACGGCTGAACGTTGGTGAGCTCCAGCCGGACAAACGCTTTCCGTTGCCCTACAACCGGGTCCGATTCGCTTATGCTAATGGTGAGAACAGTTGACGTCATGGGGTAGCCGGTTCTGTTACTAGAACACCCTTTTAGATAATCGACCGAGAAAATCGAGAAGTCGACGAGGCCTATCGCCCCGTCATTGTCCAAATCACACTCCCAGATGTACGCTTTTGGTGGTGACTGGTAACCATCACCGAACCTGGAAAAATCGGCGACCGTTACCGATCCATCGGCGTCGAGATCAGGTGTTCGAAACACAAACTCTTCGCTCCCGGTAACGAAATGGCTCCCATCGTTAACAAACCCAACGACACTACCGACACCGAACCCACCAACCCGAGTGAGGGTAGCCCAGGTTTCCCCGCTAGCGTCCGTCGGACCGCTAGGCACAATTGTATCACCGTCGCAAGCAAACAGCGAGTCGCCGGCCAGTACGATCTTGAGCAGACTTGCAGGAACGGCCGCGGTAGGCGCACCTTCTGAGTTCGTCACAGTGATTCCTACACGCAACGTATCTGGGGCGTAGAGCGTGTCACCACCCACCGAGAATCGCATTGTGTCGACCGGCAGGGTTATGGCCAGGGACGCGAAATCGTCTATGTTTAGACCGGACAGCGTATCGGCAAATGAAGTTAGGAAATCCCTCGAGCCGTAGCCGGTCGCCACCAAATACGACTGAGGCCCCAATGCTGGCGGAGAGTCGACGAAACTTGTGTCGCCCGGCGATAGTGTCGTTATGTAATTGTATTGATTGGCAGCGTCTCGTCTGTAAACATGGTAGCCAACAATGTTTGGTTCGCTAGCAGACAAACTCCACCCAAGCTCCACGCCAGTCGCGGAAAGCGGAATATCTTCACACGATAGCGATGTCGGCGCGCCAGCCGTCGGCTTGGCATAGACGTCCCAGTAGTCGTACGAAATCGGGTTGTCGTTGTTGTATCCAAGTTCGTCCGGATTACGAAACTTCTCAAAGTATCCGGGGCCGTGGTCCAAGAAGAAGTAGTACAAGCCCTCGTGTTGCGGCAGGGCAATCGTCACGCACACGTCCGTGTTTTCAGTTATGGGCCCCGAAAGTGGCTTGTGAACATCGACGAGAACCGCGGGCCCGCCGGGGCTGTCGCTCACGTACACTGCAGTCGAATCATCTGGATCAGCAGTTGGTCGAACTTCGTAGCAGACGGTTTGGCCATTGTGATCTTCAGAGCTTTCCCAATAATAGCCAATAT
>CAZPQK010000010.1:38607-128447 GCA_964588695.1 uncultured bacterium | reverse complement strand
CGGGTGTTGCGACGTATGTCAGCGGCGAAGCTCAAAGCCACCTTGGGTGGTCGGATGGAATGGTTGTGGCTTCGGCGGTGTTCTGCCAGGGACGTATTTGGGGTATGGTGCTGGCGCGTTGGGAGGGCACTCCGATCGCCGGCGACGAAACTCAGATCACTGCGCTGGTTGCAAACCTGGTAAGACAGCTTGTCGATTTTGATGCCGACCTCGCGGAGCGCACGTCCGTCGATGCTCTCACGCAAGTGTACAACCGCCATTTCTTTGATCAGCAACTTCCGGTAGAAATCGAGCGTGCGACGCGTTCCGGCTCCGCGGTCGCGATGTTGATGGTGGACATCGATAATTTCAAACGGGTGAACGACGAACTTGGTCATAAGCGTGGGGATGAAGCGTTACGCGCGGTGGCCGACCTGGTTCGCGGCAACCTTCGTAAGATGGACATGCCGTTCCGATACGGGGGCGAAGAACTGGTCGTTTTGCTACCGGGAACGTCCGAATTTGAATCGGTGCACACCGCGGAACGTCTCCGACGTGTTATCGCTGACTACAGTGGTTTTCGCGACAATGGTGGTGTCGCGCGACAGATCACGGTAAGTGTTGGTGTGTCCGTGTATCCCGCAACTGCGCGAAGCGCCGAAGAGTTGTTCCAACAAGCCGACGCCGCAATGTACCAGGCCAAAAAACAAGGCAAGAACCGAGTAGTGTTGTTTCGAGAGCAACCCACCTCCTCGTAGTCTCTTCCACCCTCCTCCCAGATTGGATTCGCGTTGCGACTTGTGGTCGTTGCGCTGGCGTTGATTGTCACTCAGGTTGTCGCCGAGGGTGAGTTTCGTCGCGCCCAAAGAACATTCGACGTCTGGGCAGGCCTGTCGAGCAATCCCGTAGTTGTCGCCGGTGTGGTCGATGGCTTTCCCCGCGATGGTATTGGCAAGGTAGAAGCGCCGGTGCGGCTCGCCGACGGCGTTCGGGTGCAGTTGAGTACGGTTCACTTCGTGCTGCAGCCCGGCGACGTCGTACTTATGCGGGGAACACTTTCACCGATCCGTCCCCAGTTGCGCAGTTTTGCACGCGCGCGCCGATTGCACGGCAACATAAAAGGGAAAGTCAAAATCGTCGGTCGTGTTCGCCATCCGCGGACCTTTGGCTACCGTATCCACATCGCGATTCGGTCACGGTTGCGACGTGCGCTGGGAGCAGACGCCGGGTCTGCCGAGGCTCTTCTTTTGGGCAACCGGGGACGGATGTCGTTTGTCGCGCGTAGACAAGTGCGCGCGTCCGGGCTGGCGCACGTATTTGCGTTGAGCGGGCTGCACCTGGGGCTGGTCGTCGCGGCCAGTTTACCGATTTGGATCATTCTGCCGCGCGCGCGCCCGTTTGGGATCGCGATGCTGGCATTGGGTTACGTTGGCCTGGTCGCGTTTGTACCGAGCCTGGTGCGGGCGGGTTTGTTCGTGACGCTTTCGTCGCTGACCGTTGCTTCCGGGCGTCCGTACCACTGGAGTCGCGCGCTGACGCTAGCGGTTTTTGTCGCGATCCTGGCGGAACCATCAATCATCCACGCCGCCGGATTTCAGTTGTCGGTGCTGGCGACGTTCGCGGTGGTTCTGGCTGCTGGCCGTGTCGCCCGGTGGGGAGGGAACTTGGGCCTTCCCGGCGCAGCTACCGCAATGGCGGGCAGTCTCGTCGTCGGCGCCCATGCCCAATCGGTCACGGCGCCGCTGGTTGCCCGGATGTTTTCGCAATGGGCGCCAGCAGGTGTCGGGTTGTCATTGGTCGCCGTTCCGGCCGCCGCTACCGTGATGGTGGCGGGCTTCTTTGGGATTATTTGCGGGACTCGAGCCCCCGCGCAGATTATCGTCGCGTTCGCAGATGACGCGCTGATGCACCTGGCCGGTTGGGGCGCATCGTGGCAGCCGCAAATCCCTCCCTGGTGGATGCTGACGCTGATAGCGGTGTTCGCCCTGTCGGGAAGGCGTCGCTCGTATCATTTGGCAGGATGGCTAGTCCTGATCGCGTTTGTGGAAAACTTATAGTTAACGTGATCGCCGTAGCGGTGCTATATTATCGGTTTTCCACGAACGAGACGGGTCAATGGACTACTTGCAGCTAGCGGTGTTGGCGTCGGGGCGGGGATCGAACTTTTCCGCCATCGCCTCCGCGTGCGCCCGACCGGAGTTTCCCGCGCGTGTCGCGTGCCTGATCTCGGATAACCCCAACGCGGGCGCGCTCGACATCGCGCGCAACCACAAGATTCCCACGCACATCGTTTCCCCCGGAACAAAGCGCGGCCGACTTGCGCCCGGTGCCGAAGCGGAGATCGTCGAAATCTGTCGCGACGCTAACGTTGAGTTGGTTTGTTTGGCTGGTTTCATGCGCATTGTGCGCGACGAACTTCTTCTTCACTACGCCGGACGCATTATTAATATTCACCCTTCGCTGCTGCCCGCTTTTCCCGGATTGAATGGACCCGGACAGGCATTTGAATACGGCGTCAAGATCGCCGGTGCGACTGTTCATTTTGTCGACGACACCGTCGACGGCGGGGCGATCATTCGTCAGGCCAGTGTACCGGTTCTTGACGAAGATACGGCCGCGACGTTAGCCGAGCGGATACTTGCCGAGGAACACCGCATTTTTGCGGACGCCATCGAACTTATCGCCACGCAGCGCGTTAAAGTTGACGGTCGACGCGTAACCATTGTTGCCGCTCCGCCGCCGGAGGATTCATGAACACTCTGGTATCCACAAGAGACATCGCACTAGCGCCCAGTTTCGAGGGTAAAGTACGCGACGTGTTTGATCTTGGCGATGAACTGTTGATCGTCACCACCGATCGAATTAGTGCCTACGACGTGATCCTGCCCGACCCGCTCCCGGGGAAGGGAATACTTCTCACGCAAATGACCATCGGCTGGTTTGAGTATTTTGCCGACGAACTGCGCACTCATTATCTCACCGATCAGATAGATGAAGTTCCGCAACCGTTTCGCGGTCGCGACGAGCTTGCTGGGCGATCGATGCTGGTGCGCAAGGCTCGGCGCTACGACGCAGAGTGTGTTGTGCGTGGCTATCTTTCGGGGTCAGGATGGCGCGAGTACGAGCGCGACGGTAAGGTTTGCGGTATAGAACTTCCACCTGGGTTGTTACAGTCGGCTAGACTTCCCGAGCCCATTTTTACACCCGCGACCAAAGCCGAAGAGGGACACGACGAAAACATTTCGTTCGAGCAGATGTGCGAAATTGTGCCGCCAGATGTCGCGGTTCGCCTGCGTGACCTTAGCATTGATATTTACAATCGCGGCGCGGCTTTCGCCGCCGCCCGCGGGATCATCCTTGCCGACACCAAGTTTGAGTTTGGCGAAATCGATGGCGAGATTGCACTCATCGACGAGATGCTTTCCCCGGACTCGTCGCGGTTCTGGCCGGCCGATCTGTATCAGCCGGGGCGCGGCCAACAGAGTTTTGACAAACAGTTTGTTCGTGACTATCTCGACCAAACCGGCTGGGATCACACACCGCCGGCCCCGCGATTGACACCCGAAGTAATTGCAAACAGTGTCGCCCGCTATCGAGAAGCGTATGATCGACTGTTTCCTAACCGTAAACTGGAGCTTGCTTAAGTTGAACACCACTACCAAAACTGCGCTGATTAGTGTCACCGACAAAGCCCGGCTGGAACCGTTGGCTCGTCAGTTGGCGGATCAGGGTATTCATTTACTAGCGTCGTCCGGCACCAGGGCGTTCCTTTCGGAACACAATATTCCGGCGCAGGAGATCGCAGAATATACCGAGAGTCCCGAGATTCTTGGCGGCCGAGTGAAGACACTGCACCCGAAGATTCACGGCGGCATTCTGGCAGACCGCGACAACGGTGACCACGTCGCGACGTTGGTTCAAAGCGGTACCCACGCAATTGATTTTGTGGTGGTGAACCTCTATCCGTTCGAAGAGAAGCTGGCCGGAGGGCAGGTGCCCGACGACGAAATGATTGAGTTTATCGATATCGGCGGGATCACATTGCTGCGCGCGGCTGCCAAAAACTACCGCCATGTTACCGTGCTGACCGACCCAAGCCAATACGAACGGGTTGCACAGGAAATTCGCGAGCACGGCAATACAACGTTGGAAACTCGGGCGCAACTCGCGGCCGATGTTTTTGCTCTCACCGCGACGTATGACTCGGCAATTCACCAGTTTCTCCACCAGCAAGCGGGTGAGACACTCCCCGAGCGAATGCCGCTGGGGCTCCGCAAGGTGACCGACTTGCGCTACGGAGAAAACCCGCATCAGCGCGGCGCACTTTACAAGAGCGCCCTGCCGTCACCGATGCTTGATCTCAGTCAGGTTCAGGGCAAAGAACTTTCATTTAATAACTACCTGGACACGGTAGGCGCGTTCGCGCTGGCCCGTGACCTGGGGCGCAATGCGGTTGCGATTATCAAGCACACAAATCCTTGCGGTGCGGCGTGGTGCGACGACTCGTTGCACTCGTACCGGCGGGCGCTGAAGTGCGACCCGGTTAGTGCATTCGGAGGGATTGTCGCCGTTAACGGTAGTGTCGGTGTCGAGCTGGCCAAAGAGCTCACGCAGATGTTCCTGGAAGTTGTGATTGCGCGCGGAATTGACGACGACGCGAAGTCGCTGTTCGCCAAGAAGAAGAACCTCCGGGTGCTGACGATTCCGGACCGGTGGTGGGACGAGTCAAACCCCGGCCTTATGACAGTTGTGCTTGAAAATGTGGCGCTGACTCAGGATCTGGATGCGGGATTTCCCGAGCTGAACAATCTCGACACAGTAACCTCGCGAGTGCCGAACGACTATGAAGCGTTGGCGCTGCGTAAGGCGTGGGTGGTTGCCAAGCATGTCAAGTCCAACGCGATTGTGATCGCCGATGATGAAGGCACTGTGGGTATCGGGGCCGGGCAAATGAGCCGCGTAGACGCAGCCCAACTGGCTACGCGCAAGGCGTTCGACGCCAAACTGTCTTTGGTCGGAAAAGTGGCGGCCTCTGATGCGTTCTTTCCCTTCGCCGACGGCGTCGGTGAGCTTGCAAAGTCGGGGATTACCGCCGTTGTTCAACCCGGTGGTTCAATTCGGGATCAGGAAGTGGTCGACGCCGCCAACGAGGCCAACCTTGCGATGGTATTCACCGGCCGGCGACATTTTCGTCACGTTTAGGAGGTTGGATTGGCTTCGGGTGGCATTGTAATTCTCGACTACGGTTCCCAGTTTACGCAACTGATTGCCCGGCGCATTCGCGCGAACAACGTGTTCTCGCAGATTCTGCCGTTTAACGCAACACGCGAACAGATCCTGGAGCATCACCCGCGGGGAGTAATCTTGTCCGGCGGACCCAGTAGCGTATTTGCAACCGACGCACCACAGTTGCCCGCCGATTTCGACTCGATAGATCTGCCGGTGCTGGGAATCTGTTACGGAATGCAACTACTGTGTCACGCAATGGGAGCGCCGGTGGTTAAAGCCGCAGCCGCGGAGTACGGCCACGCCGACGTGAACGTGGACACCGAACACCCGCTGTTCCAGGGAACTCCGGAGCACCAGGTGGTCTGGATGAGTCACGGCGATACCGTAAGCACCAACAAGGGACCATTCCGAGTGCTGGCGCGCTCTGACAACAGCGAAGTAGCGGCCGTGGCTGCCGACGAACGGCGCGTGTTCGGCGTGCAGTTTCACCCCGAAGTTCATCACAGCGAACACGGCGCTAAAATTCTTAGTAACTTCTTGTTTAAGGTTTGTGATTGCGAAGATAACTGGTCGCCGGGCGACATTGTCGATCAACTGGTTGCTGAGATTCGCGATCAGGTTGGTGATGACGGGCGTGTAATTTGCGCCGTGAGTGGCGGCGTCGATAGCGCGGTTGCGGCGGCGCTGCTCGACAAAGCTGTGGGCGAACGACTGTTCTGTGTGTTTGTGGACAATGGTCTGCTACGCGCCGGTGAGCGCGACGGGGTGGAGCGTATGGTGGGCGATCAGATTCGCGGACATTTCGAAGTGATCGACGCCCGCGCCCGCTTTCTGGAACGCCTTCGTGGCGTCACCGACCCGGAAGAAAAGCGCAAACGCATTGGAAATCTGTTCGTACATATCTTCGAAGAAGTCAGCCAGGCCAACGGTCCGTTTGGCTACCTCGCTCAGGGGACCCTTTACCCCGATCGCATTGAGAGCAGTAGTACCGTGGGCCCGTCGGTAACCATCAAAACCCATCATAATGTCGGCGGTCTTCCGGAAGACATGACGTTTGAGTTAGTGGAGCCGCTGGGACTGCTGTTCAAAGACGAAGTTCGTGAAATCGGCCTTGAGCTGGGCCTTCCACGCGAACAACTGTGGCGTCATCCCTTTCCTGGTCCGGGACTTGCAGTACGCGTCCTTGGCGAAGTTACCGAGGACAAGCTCGAAACGCTCCGGCAGGCCGATCGGATTTTTATAAACGGATTGCGGGAGTGGAATCTTTACGATGATGTTTGGCAGGCGCTGGCCGTGCTGCTACCGGTTCGAAGTGTCGGGGTGATGGGGGATGCCCGCACCTACGCTCATCCGATCGTATTGCGTGCGGTGAGCAGCACCGACGGAATGACCGCAAACTGGGTCGATTTGCCGACCGATTTCTTGCGGACCATTTCTAACCGCATCATCAACGAGGTTCCCGGGGTCAACCGCGTGGCCTACGATATTAGTTCGAAGCCGCCCAGCACCATCGAGTGGGAATAGTCCCGAGCCGGTAAGTCGCGCTTACTGTTTGTGTTCCGGCACCTCAACCTAGTATAATTACACTATGAAGTACCTGCGCGGCATCGTGACGGCAGTTCTTGTCGCGGCCCTCACCGCCAGTCTGCCTACGGTCCCTCCGGCCGGGTCTAGCGCGCTCATCGCGCCTGCTACCCGCGACGCGGCCTGGCAATGGGCTCAGGCCCTTGCCCGGCACGGAGAGAGTGCGACCGCGCTGTCGCTTTTGTCCGACTATCTAAACGGCGAAACACCCCCAGAAGCCTCGCAGGTCGACCAGTTTTCTCGGCTTCTTGCCGAGAACCAACGGTACTACGAAGCCGAACAGGTTCTGGCTCGTGAAATCCCCGGGGACGACGACTTCCTCCACTATTTTCGCCGCGCTCGGCTTCGCTATCTTGCGGGTCACTACGACGAAACGCTCGAGTTACTCGGCGCCATTGCCGAGAAGGACGACCCGCTCTTCGGGCCGTACCGGGACTTGTTGACGCTGGCGACCTACGTCGAAAGCAATCGCATTCAGGATGCCGCTGACTACGGCAAGTTGATCTATAAAGGCGGCATTCCCGCAGAAGTCTCCCCGGAGTTTGATATTTACCTGATCGACGCGTTCGAGCGGGCCGGCGAACTGGAACTGGCGATGTCGGTCAACGACAACCTTAAGGTGAGCGCTCGCGACGACAAAGTTCAGCAGTTGATACGTGACATTGAATTTCGTCTGGGCGCGCACGACGTCGAAGGTGCTCGCGAGTCAGCGCTCGAGTTGACCAATCGCTACTGGCGCGCTCCGCAAACCGAACCGATGGTTAAGTTTGTTTTGGAAGAGTTTCCTCTTTCGGAATTGACTGTGAACGAGTTGCTGGGTTACGGAAACTTTTTGTCTAAGCAACGCGAGTACCGACGCGCACGTTCGTTGTTTAACGAAGCCGCAGCCCGAACCTTGTCTGCGCACCAGAAAGAACACCTTCGGATTACCGAGGCCGAGCATTTTTATCGCACTGGACAGTATCGTCGCACCATCGAACTCGCTTCGCCCAAGTACGACGTGCCCTCGTTTAGACTACGTTCGGTGCTCGCCATGGCGCGAGCGCACCGCAAGATTGGCGATCGCGGTCGGGCCTCACAGCTCTACCAGTATTTTGCCCGTACCTATCCCAACCACGGTAAGGCTGCGGAATGTTTGCACGTCGCGGCAAGCTTGCAAGAGCAACTAGGCGATCGCGCCACCGCGGATCAAATCCGTGTGCAGCTTTCCACAAAGTATCCGTCGAGCTACTACGGAAAACAAGCCGCGCTACACGCGGCACGCCGCGCGGTAACCCAGCAAAAGTTCGATACGGGCAAGAGCATTCTGGAAAAGCTGCTGGCGCGCCGTCAGGGCGACGAAGCAGCGTTGTACTATCTGGCCGACGCCTATCATCGCTCGGGAAAGGCTAACGACAGCAAACGATTACTCAGTGAGTTGGAGTCGGTCGATCCCAACTCGTTCTACCTAGCACCCTACATTCGTGACAACTACCGCGCGCCAGCGATTGCGAGCACTGGGAATCTCGCGCTGTTCGGACCCGACGGCATGGTGACAATTGTTCTCGCGGCCGAAGCCGAGCGGGCGAACAGCCGTGACCACATCGCCGGTGTTGCCGCCGCTGGTTCTGCTCCGCTTGACGAATGTCTTGTTCGTGGCGAGTGGTTCTTGTCGGCAGGGTTTCGCGAGTGGGGCGAGCGGGAACTGTTGAAAGCGGCTCGACGTTGTGGTCGCGATTCGCGCGCGCTCAGCGATCTGGCCCGAGTCTACGACGAGTACGGCATGCCCTGGCGGAGCGTGCGAATGTACTCTCAGGTTCGCAGCAAGATCCGTTGGAACGATCGCAGCGAACTTTCCGCAGACTTCCGGCGGATGCTTCATCCCATTCCGCACCCCTACAAAGTGTTGCAGCACGCCGCGACTTATGATTTGCCGCCGCATCTGGTTTACGCCATGATTCGCCAGGAGAGCATGTTCGAACCCGACGCCCGGTCGCATGTGGGTGCGACCGGCCTGATGCAACTCATGCCAGCTACGGCCGAGTGGGTTGCGCGGCAAATGGAAGTACCGCGGTACGAGCACGACATGCTCCTTGACCCCGAAACCAACATTGCTTTCGGGACGTGGTACGCGTCTTCCCTGATGGACGCATCAGGCGGCAATGCATTGCGTATGCTTGCCGCTTACAATGCCGGACCGAGAAATGCTCACCGTTGGTTCGACCGCGAAGGCGAAGCCAACACGATCATCGACCTGGTCGACGGGATTGACTATCGGGAAACGAGAAATTATGTCCACCGTATTGTTGAAGGCTCACACGTTTATCACGACCTGTATTTTTCTCGCGACGCTAGCGCCCGCTAATCCCACGTTTGCCAGGCCTGAGTCAACCACGCTCGTCTATCCTCCATTCAAGCACAACTACGGACTAAACAAGGTTCGACAGTTTCATGTCTCGGCCTACGCCGGTTTTGGCAAAAAGGTGTCTTCGCCGCAGGGTGTCGCGGCGGTCAAACTAAAGTTCACCGATAAGCCCGGCACCGGAGATGACGAAGAGCTGACGGTGTTTGGGGTTAATTCCGGGCGCGGGGAGATTGTGTACAACCCGTCGTTGCGCCAAGTTCGGTTTGAGAAGTTTGACAAACATCACTTGGGAGCGATGCGTGGTCCGCACGGAATTGCCGCTACCAGCGACGGGCTTGTGATTGTCGCCGACACCGGCAACCACCGGCTAGTGGTTATGCGCGTTGACTCGACGGTGACACTTCGGCCCGTCGACGCGATCGATTTGCGCAGCACGGGGACCCCTTTGCTAGGGCCACGCGATGTCGCGATTGAACAGGAGCGGGTTTACGTCGCAGACTATGGCAATGATAGAGTGGTGACGATGTCACCGGCCGGGGTCGTCGAAGGTAGTGTGTCGGTTCTGCGTCCCCGGGCGATCGCAGCGATCCACGAGTTTACCCACAACTATTTCAACGAACAGTTCATTGTGGTCGGCGCCGACGACGGACGGGAACTGTGGCAATTGCGGGTAGACGGGACTCTGCGGAAGTCAATCGACTATCGCGAAATAGCGGGTAGCGAAGGTTCGTTTGGATATCTTGCTATCGATTACTACGGAAGTGTGTACGCCACCGATGGGGACGAAGGTTGCGTGTTTAAGTTTGATCGTCATCTGAACCTGTTGGACCGATTTGAGTGTCGTAATGACCGAGATGATCGTTTGGATTCGCCGCGTGGCATTGCGATTTACCGGCGCTTCGGTCAGGTGTTCGTCGCTGAGGAAACTGGTGGTAGCTATTTTTGGATTGGCACGGATATCGAAGGTCTCACCGGACGTCGACAGATTGCCGGGCGGGGAATTCGCATTGACCTGTCGTTCGTGCTGACCGAATACTCCAGCCTCCAGGTCGAACTGGAGTTTCCCGATGCCGACAAGCGCCACGTTCTGGACACCCGCAACTTTATCGTGCCCGGAAGGATCCGGCTGAGCTACCTGGTGACGCCCGAGCAACTTCCATGCGATATTGCAGATTGCACGGTGGACGTGGTCGTCTCGGCACGAGCGACCTATAGCTCAAAGAACTATCACGAAGCGATTCAGCGGGTTCGACTGCGATAACCCCGCACTAGCCATGGTCGAAAACAGCGACAGCGACGAAAGTAAGCCCTCTGAACAGTTTTCGTTGCGGCACGAGCTGCAACGCAAAGCAATACACCTGGCCATGGGAATCGTCCCCATTTGGGTGTGGTTAGTCCCACCGCGGACGGCCATGCTTGGCCTTATCCTTGCTACCTCGGTCACGGTTATTGTCGACCTGCTCCGGCTTAGCGATCGCCGCCTGCGGAGCTTCTTTCTCAGCTTGTTTCGCTCTCTGATTCGTCGGCACGAAGAAAAGCATCTCCTGGGGTCGACCCATTACATGCTTGCGGCCCTACTAAGTGTGCTCGTCTTCGACAAGATGATCGCTGTTGCCGCCCTGGCCTTTTTGGTGTTGGGCGATACGGTTGCCGCGATATTCGGAAAGCGATTCGGAACGATTGCGTTTTGGGGAAAGAGCCTGGCCGGATCGTCGGCGTGTTTGGTGACGTGTTTATTGTTGGGCGGAATCATCCTGCGCGACCCGGTGTTAGCGGTGGCGGGGGCTGTTGCCGCAACCATCGCAGAGGCGTTGCCATTGCCAATGGACGACAACATGCGCGTCCCAATCATTAGTGGGTTGGTGATGCAGCTGGTAGCGCACTACATCCTGGGGTAACAGATGTTTCTTAAAAGACTATTCAACTTTATTCCGAAAAACGAGTTCTCGCGTGCGCTCGGACTATTCAACGGTGGCCAGTACCGGAAGGCGCTGGCAAAGTTCGAAGAACTTCAGGCCGTTGCTTCGGAGAGTCAGAACCTGGATCGCGCCACGCTGGAGCTGTACACCTGCGAAGCGCACGTCGCGCTCAGCAAAGAGTTTGCACAAGCGGGCGACCTGCAGAACGCCATCGACGAAATGGAAATGGCGGTTGGAATCAAGCCCAAGTTTGCGGACCTGCATTACACACTGGGCACCTACTATGGTCGCGTGGATCGCTTTGAAGACGCCGCCCAGGCGTTCCGTAATTCTTTGGACATCAACAATAAGTTTTTTAAAGCCCGCGTGAACCTTTCGCTGGCCCTGCGACGCCTGGCGCGTCACGACGAAGCCGCCGAGCATCTGCGGATCGCCAAGCAAAGTTGCCCCAACTTCTACCGCGAGCAGCTGGATGAATTGCTCGGCAAGATTCGGGTTAACGCCCGCAACGAAGAGATCGACGAACTGTATTTTGCTTTGCTCGAAGAGCGGCCTAGTTCGGCGCAGATCAGCAAGGAACTGGCGGTTGAAGCAATTCAAACCGGTAGCTATGACGACGCGGTTCGCGAACTTAAAAAGGCGATTGGCCTGAAGCCAGACTATCCCGACTTGCACAACTACCTTGGTATTGCGTACGGGAACAAGGGAATGGTGGACGACGCCATCGAAGAGTTCGAAGTCGCACTGAAGATTAACCCGTACTATCTCAAAGCGCGTTTGAATCTGGCGCTGTTGTTTTACGAGCACAGCCGATTCGAAGAAGCGCGCGTTCAGATCGATAGAGTTCTCGAGATTCAACCTGAGAATCAGCTGGCCAACAACCTCCTCGAAGAACTGCGCACTGTTACTGCTGGGGGCCGGTAGAGCAAATGGAAGCGCGTCAACAACTTGTTGATTACTATCAGGTGCTTGGTGTGTGGCCCACAGCCGACACCGATACGATCAAGAAGGCTTACTTTAAACTTGCCAAGCTTCACCATCCTGACATTGCGGGCAAGGGCGAAGCTTCGTCGGACAATGGTGTCGACTTTAAGCTCATCAACGAAGCGTTCTCGATTCTTAGCAACCAGGAGCGCCGACGCGAGTACGACGTCAAGCTACAGAAAGCTACCGGCGGTGGTGGCGACACCGAACAGAAGGAATCCGACCGACGCAGCGCGGCACTTGCCTACGAGCAAGGTCGAACTGCGATGCGCGCGAATCGCTACGACAAAGCCGTGGTGTTGCTTCGCAGCGCCATTAAGTTTGACGACTCCAACCCCGCCTACCACAGTTGGTACGGGTTTGCGCTCGGAGTGCTAAAGACTCACCTTCACGAAGCCCGCGATGCGTGCAAGCGTGCGTTAGAAATTGAGTTCTACAATGCGGACTACCACGCAAACCTGGGTTTTGTATATCACCAGGCAGGGTTGACCAGCACCGCTAATGAATCGTTTGAGGAAGCAATGAAGTGGGATCCCGACCACCCGATTGCCCTTAAGTACTACTCCGGCAAGAACGCACAAAACAGCGATTCCGGCGGCGGCTTGTTTGGCGGGCTTAAGAACCTGTTTGGCGGGGGCGACGATAAGTCCAAAAAGGGCGGAAAGTCCAAGCCCAAGCGGTAGCGCGGTTTAGCGAGTTATCCCCGGTCCAAAACTTTCGTTGACACCCTCCCGCGGGCACCCGTACTCTGGCGGCGATCAGTCATCGCTCCGGGGTGCGTATGAACCGTTCTATTACATTTACTCCCAATAGCTTACACGCGGTGGGAGCAGCCGATTTAACCTATTCCGAGGCTGCTAGCAAGGACCGCGCAATCTACGTGTTGCTCCAGGATCTGGAGCCAGCACCCGCTCCTTCTCGAGAGCGCTTTCTGCTAAAGACGTTCCGGGAACTGGTTTCCCGATATATGACGTTCGGTGCGATCGAGCATCCCCGCGACCTCATTGCCAAACTTGTGACATTCATGGAGGCGCTGTCTCGTCGTGTCGATTGCCGGGTCGACGACTTCCGCGGTTTGGGTATCTATGTCGTGTTCCAGGATGCCGATGCGGTGTACGTATTAACCACGCGTAACGGCGCGGTCACCATGCGTCTGGTGGATACGATGGCGCCAGTCGCAGAGCACCTGCCGGGAGTTGAGCGGTTGCCGCTGGATTCCCGAGATGCCCAGGCGGAACTGTTCAGCGAGCAGCTAAGTGATTTTCTGGCGTGCTATCGACTCAACGTCGCCGAAGACCGTCCACTTGACATCGTGTTGGGTGGCACCGTGGAAGACCATCAGCAGGCCGTCAGCACGATCTCGGCGCCGGGCGTCGTGGAGGCGACCAGTGAGGACGCGGTTCTGCCCAGCGACGCTGTGGACCAGAAGGTTTTGTTTGTTCGTTTTGCGCCGGTGGAAAAACAACGGGACGCTCTGTCGCCGCTGGCGGTGCCGATGGCGCGCCGTGGCTGGGTGCTGCCGAAAGTAGGAACCGTTGGGCTGGTCGCGGTTACCGTTGCGGTGGCGTCGTTGGCAACATGGCTGGCGTATCGAACCGTCCGTCTTCCTGAACTCGCCAACACGCAACCCGTAAAACCGACCGAAACCGTGCCGGATCGGGAAAGCACAGTGTCGTTGCAAACCGAGCGCCCGCCGGTACAACTGCTGCTGGAGGCTCCGGAAGCCGTCGAGCGAACAGCAGAAGCTCAAGGAGTATCCGCAGACAGTAACGACGACGTCGCTCAACGGGACCCCGATCCCAACGTGTCTTCACAGCAACAGGCCGAACAACCGGCGTCTTCGGAAGGGTTCAACCTCGAGGCCGCGTGGCGCCGGGCGCACGATGACGCCGTGACCAGCACTGCATCAGTGGTTGGTGAGTCAGTTGTATATGGCTGTCGCGACGGAAACGTTTACGCCGTAGATCCCTCCACGGGCGATGAACGTTGGCGACACCAGGGGCAAGCGGGTGTCGGTGCTTCGCCTCGCGAGTGCGACGGCGACGTGGTGGTCGCAGATTACGCCGGTGGTGTCAAGCGGCTGCGCTCGTCAACCGGGGAAGCGGTCTGGAAGTCGCAGGTGGCGGCTAAGGTGGTTAGCAGTCCGGTGGTTGCCAATGGCGAGGTAGTTGTTGCCGCGCTTGATGGCGTGGTCTACGGCGTTTCGGCGGAGACAGGTCGTCGCCTGTGGACGTTCGAGACCGACGGGCGGATTCGTTCTTCGCTCGCGCACTCGCGCGGCCAGTACTATGTCGCCTCATACGACGGCCACCTTTACGCGCTAGCTGCTGGCACGGGTGCATTAAACTGGAAGTCTGGATTAGGCGGCGAGCAGATGAGTTCGCCTGCCGCCGACGCCGACATCGTTGTGGTGGGCCTGCAGCAGGGTGGTGTTGTCGCGTTCGATGTGGCCGACGGCAGTCGGCGCTGGAAACAAAGCACCGTGGGTGTTATCAAGTCGTTTGTTCGACTGGACCGGGGTGATGTGTTCGTCGGTTCCAACTCTGGTAAGTTGCATCGTCTAGACGCGGTGACCGGAAAGATACTGTGGACGGCCGACACCAATGGTCCGATCCTGGCAGGCGCCGCTGTCTGGGACAAGAACGTCGTCGTGCCCTCGTACGACGGAAAAATCTATGCGTTCGACCGCGAGTCCGGCAAGCGGGTTGACCAGTTTGCTGTGGGCGCGCCTATGTTTTCCTCTCCCGTTCCCTGGAAAGACCGCGTTTTCGTGGGGACCAACAAAGGCGAGTTTGTCGCCATTACCCTGGCTCGCGAACACTAGCTAAATTCCCCTAAAGCACTGGAATTCCTCTATAATCCGTGTTTCTTTAATGAGACACGTCGGTTAATTCGCGAGGTAGTCCGATGTATGCACATCGGCGTAACATGATTATTATCAATATATAAAGGTGTTTATCTGATGAGTTTTCTCAAGAAACTCTTTAAGCCCAAATCCGATCGCGACTTCTCACGTCAGTCCGGGCAGATCGCCGCTATCAACGAGTGGACGGACAAGTTCGCCGGTCTCGATGAAGCGGGTTTTGCCGCGCAGACTCAGACGTTTAAATCTCGGTTGGAAGAGGGTGAGTCTCTGGACGACGTTTTGCCGGAGGCGTTCGGTCTGGTTAAGGCGGCGTGTAAGTTTCTCGTCGGCCAAACCTGGGACGTCGCTGGCTCACCGACCACGTGGCAGATGATTCCGTACGACGTACAAGCCGCTGGCGGCATGGTGCTGCACCGTGGCGATATTGCTGAGATGGCAACCGGTGAGGGAAAGACATTGGTCGCGACCTTCCCGCTATACCTGAACGCATTGGAAGGGAAGGGTTGTCACCTGATTACGGTCAACGACTACCTGGCTCGACGCGACTCGGAGTGGATGGGGAAGCTGTTCAGTGTGCTCGGTTTGTCGGTGGGTTGCGTACAAGCGGACATGAGCAACGAAGACCGCAAGGCTGCCTATGGTGCTGACATCACCTACGGTACCAATAACGAGTTTGGTTTTGACTACCTCCGCGACAACATGAAGTCGCGTATCGAAGATAAAGTACAACGCCCACACCACTTCGCCATCGTTGACGAAGTTGACTCCGTACTAATCGATGAAGCACGTACACCGCTGATAATTTCGGGGCCGGTGTCACATAGCACTTCTTCCGATCAGTTCCGCGCGTTCAAACCCAAAGTGGAACAGGTGGTGCGACGACAGACACAGTTGGTCAACGAACAGGTCAAGTTTGCGGAAGCTAATCTGGATAACGCCGACAAAGAGCACGAAGTCGCGCTCGCACTTTTAAAGGTCAGACGCGGCGCGCCCAAGAACAATCGCTTTATGAAGATGGTCTCCGAAGGTGGTGGTGTGGAGAAGATGATCCAACGCGTTGAGGCCGACTTGATGCGCGAAAAGCGGCTGCACGAACTCGACGAGGAACTGTTCTTTGTGGTTGATGAAAAAGGCAACTCGGTGAGTCTTACCGACCTCGGACGCGACGCACTGTCGGCCGAAGACCAGGAGTTGTTTGTCGTTCCTGATATTTCCGAAGAAGTTGCACGCATCGATGCTGACGAATCGTTGCAGCCGGTCGAACGGGTCCAGGCCAAGGACAAACTTTATCGCACGTTCGCCGAGCGTTCCGACGCAATGCACAACTTTAATCAACTGCTCAAGGCGTACACCCTGTTCGAGAAGGACAACGAATACGTGGTCCAGGACGGCGCGGTAATGATCGTCGACGAGTTCACCGGAAGACTAATGCCCGGTCGACGTTTTTCCGATGGCCTTCATCAGGCGCTCGAAGCCAAAGAGGGCGTTAAGATTGAAGGCGAAACGCAAACGTTGGCGACAATCACTCTGCAGAACTACTTCCGTATGTACAAGAAGTTGGCCGGTATGACCGGTACCGCCGAAACCGAGGCGGAGGAGTTCGGCAAGATTTATAGCCTCGACGTGCAAGTGATACCAACCAACGAGCCTATCCGTCGAGTGGATAGCGAGGACGTGATCTATCGCACCAAGCGCGAGAAGTTTAACGCGATCGTCGATGAGGTCGCCGAACTGAACCAGCAAGGGCTCCCGGTGTTGGTGGGGACGGTGAGTGTGGAAGTGTCCGAAACGTTGTCGCGGCTGCTCAAGCGCCGTGGTGTTAAGCACAATGTACTCAACGCGAAGCAGCATCAGCGCGAAGCCGAGATTGTTGCCCAGGCAGGACAGCCGGGGGCGGTAACCATCGCCACCAACATGGCCGGCCGTGGAACCGACATCAAGCTCTCTCCCGAGGTAATGCGCTGCGATGCGTGCCGCACAGCTTACGCAGCCCCGCGCGATGAGCATGGAAAGAAACCGCCGCGAGAGGACTGTACTGCCGATACGATGTGCGGGCTGCACATAATCGGTACCGAACGCCACGAGTCGCGGCGTATCGACCGGCAGCTTCGCGGTCGAGCAGGTCGTCAGGGTGACCCGGGCGAATCGCGGTTTTATTTGTCATTGGAAGACGACCTGATGCGGCTGTTTCGCTCGGACCGCGTCGCCGGCGTGATGGATCGGATTGGCGTCGAAGAGGGAGAGGTCATTACTCACCCGCTGATTACTCGTAGTATCGAACGCGCGCAAAAAAAGGTCGAAGGCTACAACTTTGAAGTTCGCAAACGTTTGATTGACTACGACGACGTCATGAACAAACAACGCGAGGTTAACTACGGACGTCGCGACGAGTTGATGGCGGCTGACGATCTTTCCGAGTATATCCGGACAATGCTGTTCGACTTTGTCGACAGCACGATCGAGGAGTTCATTAATCCATCGGAACTTCCGGAGAACTGGCCGTTAGAAGAATGCCTGGCCGAACTCGAGAATGTCTTGCTGTACTCGTTTAAGGCTCCGGAAGACATTTCGTTGCAGGAACTGACAATTGCGACTCTCAAAGACCATGCTCAGGCGACGGCCGACGAGGCGCTTAAGATGCGCGAGGAGTTTTTAAGTCGCGAGTTGGAAGGCGAAGAATACACCCGTGAGTTTCAACGTTTCGTCATGTTGCAGACCATCGACGAGAAGTGGATGGATCACCTTCATGAACTCGACGCGCTAAAAGAGGGTATTCACTTTCGCGCGTATGCACAGAAAGATCCGTTGATCGAATACAAGCGCGAAGCCTTCGAATTGTTCAGCAAGCTGAACGAGTCGATTGACCGCGAAGCGCTTTATGCGATGTTTCACGCGCGAATCGCGACGCGTCAACGGCAAGCAGCGGACTTGTCGCGCGCGCGTACCGTCCATAGCGATGCAAACGCCTATGATGCCTTGGGCACGGCTCCGCAACCGCAATCGCCATCGGTGGACCCGGGAGCGATCGGCGGAGGTACCACGACGGCCACTCAAGCAGCTCTGAATCGCCGTCAGGCTGCGCCTGCTGAGCCGGTAGTGCGCACGGAGGACAAGGTAGGCCGCAATGATCCGTGCCCATGCGGAAGCGGCAAGAAGTACAAAAAGTGCCACGGCGTTGGTGCGTAAAGATTTGTTAAACAACCAATTAGGGCGGTGGGAACAGAATTCCATCAATTATGGAATTTGGTTTGCAAGGATTTCGGCCGAGGGCGTATGTTAACGCCGTCACGGCCCAATCAACCACAACGCTCACCAAAGGAATGTACCACGCATGTTGATCCGATTGATTGACCTGGTAGTTCGAGTAGCGGAGTTGAGCCATAAGCACGAAAAGGCGTACTGGGACCTTGAAGCAGAGTTGTCCACCGAAGGCTATTCTGACGATGAAATCGCGGAAGCCATCCACTGGTTTTCGAATCGAGGCGAGTCGGGCGACACCACCGGCCGCACCGGAAGCCCCCCGCGGTCGCAACGTATTCTTAGCGACTGGGAGCGCTTTAGCCTAAGCCCCGATTGTTACGGATTCTTGCTGCGCCTGCGTAACCTGGGAATCCTCGACGACGACAGTTTCGAAAGGGTCCTGGCCCGCTGTCTCCCGGTTGGCTCGGAGAAGGTAGAGTTGGTCGAAGTGAAGGCCATAGCGGGCTCGGTGCTGTTTAATCACGAAGGCAGCATCGAAGACGAACTGTTTGGCTATCTCGAAGAAGAGATCGGCACGTAGATTAGTCTACTAGTTGTTTTACCGAGAGGCGTCGCCGAGCGGCGCCTCTTGTGTTTGTGGTAGGGTATTGCAATGAATCAAGCGACTGTAACCATAGTCGGCGGCGGTCTTGCTGGCTCGGAGGCTGCTCTGCAATTGGCCGACCGGGGCGTCCAGGTTCGGCTGTACGAGATGCGTCCCCATACCGAAACCGGAGCGCACAAGACCGAACACCTGGGCGAGATTGTCTGCTCTAACTCGTTCAAGTCGTTGCTTCCGGACACCGCTTCGGGCGTACTGAAGGCCGAGATGGAAGTGTTGGGATGTCGCCTGCTGCAGTTTGCCCACCAGGCGCGAGTTCCAGCGGGGCATGCGCTGGCGATAGATCGCGATATCTTTTCCGGTCTGGTTACCGAAGCGATTGCCTCCCACCCAAACATTGAAGTCATCCGTGAGCGTGTGGATTCCTTAAGCCTGCCGTTGCCCGCGCTCATCGCCACCGGTCCGCTAACCGGGTCGCAACTATCCGCCGATCTGCAAGCGCATTGTTCGTCCGATCATCTGTTTTTTTACGACGCGATCGCCCCTTCGATAGACGGGGACACAGTCGATGAATCGATCGGATTCTGGGCCAGCCGTTATGGCAAAGGCGATGCCGATTATCTGAACATTCCACTCGATCGAGAGCGCTATCAGTGGTTGATCGAGTTCGTTTTGAACGCCGACTACGTTGACTCTCACGCGTTCGAAGAGGCCGATTACTTTGAGTCGTGTCTGCCGATTGAAGTCATGGCCGCGCGCGGTCCAGAAACGATGCGATTTGGTCCGCTTAAGCCGAAGGGTCTTGTTGACCCACGAACCGGACGCGAGCCCCACGCCGTGTTACAACTTCGCCAGGAGAGCCGTCACGGAAATCTGCTGGGTCTGGTCGGATTTCAGACGCGCATGAAATGGCCGCAGCAAAAAGAACTAATCAACGGACTGCCTGGCTTGGAGAAAGCGAAGTTGCTGCGTTACGGAACCATTCATCGCAACATGTTCTTGAACAGCCCGGAGGTGTGTGATCGCTACTTGCGTGACCGCAAGCGGAAGGGTTTGTTTTACGCGGGGCAGATTTGCGGAGTCGAAGGTTATGTCGAGTCCATCATGAGCGCGATGATTGCCGCTTTGGAAATCTACTCGGACCTGTCCGGAGATGAGTTAGCACCAATTCCAGCCAACACCATGATTGGAGCGCTTATGGACTTTGTGCACACGCCGGTGAAGCGCTTCCAACCGATGAACGCCAACATGGGGATCGTCGCCTACGGTGGGCCCCGGGGACGTCGTAATCGCAAGGCCCGCAACGAAGCAATCGCGCGCGACGCGGTGACGGCCATGGAGGCCTATCGTCAACGCCATCCCCATTTGTTCGCCGACAGCGCAGCCGCCTAGCCAGCTGGACAGACGCGTAACCCTCTAAAAAGCAGAGCTTTCCGGCCTTTTTTGGCCTGTCGCAAGCCGGCCCGTTTGAGTATAGTTCCCCCGAACGGACGACCTTGCGATGACACTATCCGACGCTATAAATCGATTCGAAAGCCACATCCGGCACGAGCGCCAGTTGTCTCCAGCTACGGTAGCTGCTTATCTGTCAGACCTGGCGGGTCTGGTATTCGTGCTCGAGCGGGAACAGGTCGAAACCATTGAGAACGTGGAGTTGCGTCACGTGCGCTCCTTTCTCCGTGGAGAAATGGCGCGAGGGCTTACGAGTCGTTCGATGATGCGCAAAACCTCTTCAGTCCGAGCGTTTTTTCGTTATCTAAAGCAGAAAAAGCATATTTCCGAAGATCCTACGCTGTTCTTGATGCAGCAGGTCCAGCGGCGCACTGTACCGCCGATCGTCAGTGAAGCACGGATAGAGGATATGATGGAGTTGCCGGACAGCAAGACGTTAACCGGATTACGTGACCGTGCGGTTCTAGAGATGTTGTACGGAACTGGCGTACGTCTGTCGGAACTTGTGGACCTGGATGTCGCCACATTTTTACCATGGCGAGATCCCATTCGAGTGGTGGGTAAGGGCGAAAAGGAGCGGGTGGTTCCGGTTGGTGACGTGGCGGCAGATGCCCTTCTGGCCTACTGGCAGACGCGATTTGCGGTCCGGCTGGTTGGAGAGAAGGAGCTCAAGTCGGTACGCGACAACGCGGCGTTCTCGGCCCGAGGGAACGCGCGGATCAGCAGGCGAACCGTTCAACGAATTGTTCATAAGTACCTAAGTCGTGTGGCTGCTATGTCGCAGACGTCGCCGCACACGTTGCGCCATGCCTTTGCTACCCACTTGCTCGACAACGGAGCAGACTTGCGAGCGGTGCAGGAACTGCTTGGGCATGAAAGCTTGTCGACCACGCAAATCTATACTCACGTTTCGGTGGAGCATTTGCGATCCGTCTATCGCAAGGCACACCCGCGATCTTAAAACTAGAAACGACTGATATGACTTTTCATGCGACGACGATTTTAGGCGTCAGAGCCCATGGTAAGGCCGCATTGGGTGGTGACGGTCAAGTTACACTCGGGAACACCGTAATCAAACATAACGCCAATAAGGTGCGTAAGCTGGCCGGAGGCCGCGTACTTGCCGGGTTCGCGGGTAGTACCGCGGACGCATTTACTCTATTTGAGCGGTTCGAAGAAAAACTGGAGAAGTACAGCCATAACCTGCCTCGCGCCGCGGTTGAATTGGCCAAGGATTGGAGAGGGGATCGTGTGCTGCGTCGATTGGAGGCTCTGTTGGCCGTTGTCGACTCGGAGCACGCGTTTATGATTTCGGGAACTGGGGACGTTGTTGAGCCGCAAGACGAAATTGTAGCGATTGGGTCCGGCGCGCCTTACGCGTTGGCGGCCGCCCGCGCATTTGTGGCCACTGGCGCGACCGATCCCGAAAAGATCATTCGCGACTCGTTGATGATCGCGGGTGACATCTGCTTATACACAAATCAGAACATCACCATTCATTCGCTCGACTAGGGAAGACGGGAAGTGCTGAATCACACACCAAGTCAAATTGTCTCGGAGCTTGACCGCTACATTGTCAGGCAGGACGACGCCAAGCGCGCCGTGGCGATTGCTTTACGCAATCGCTGGCGACGCCAGCAGGTGTCGGATCACATGCGCGATGAGATTGTGCCCAACAATATTATTATGATTGGTCCGACCGGCGTCGGTAAAACCGAGATCGCACGCCGGATTGCTAAACTCACCAATGCTCCGTTCGTAAAGGTAGAAGCAACCAACTACACCGAAGTGGGCTACATGGGGCGGGATGTTGAAAGCATTATCCGCGACCTGACCGAGATTTCGGTGAGCATGGTAACTCAGGAGTTCAAAAAGAACGTTCGCGAAAAAGCCGAAATACTGGCTGAGGAACGCATATTGAGCTTGTTGATGCCCGATCCACCATCGGTGAACGACGACGAAGCGATTGAGCGACGCGAACGCACACGCGAAAAACTGCGCGAAAAACTGCGCGCAGGCGAACTCGAAGAAAAGAAAGTAACCATAAAGGTTAAAGCACCGGTTCCTCCAATCATGGAGATTTTTTCCAAGAGCGGACTGGAAGACTTTAACGTATCGCTTCCGAATATGCCGGGATTGATGGGTGGCGCCAATCGTTCTCCGAAAGAGCGCGAAGCTACGATTAAGGACGCCCGCACGGTATTCCTGGACGAGGAGTCTGAAAAACTGTTGGACTTGGAAAAAGTTCACGACGAGGCCAAGCATCGGGTGGAAACCCAAGGGATGGTGTTTGTCGACGAGATTGATAAAATTGCCATGCGATCGTCGTCGACCTCCGGGCCGGATGTATCGCGAGAAGGTGTGCAACGCGACTTGCTACCGATCGTTGAAGGCGCCGCCGTTAACACCCGTTATGGCGTAGTACGGACCGATCATATCCTGTTTATCGCGGCGGGCGCGTTTAACGTTTCCAAGCCCTCGGACTTGATTCCCGAATTCCAAGGCCGTTTTCCAATTAGGGTTGAGCTGGCATCGCTGACCCAGGAAGACTTCGAGCGAATACTGCGCGAGCCTGATGCGTCTTTGCCCAAGCAATACCAAGCGATGCTGGCAACGGAGGGCTGCAAAGTGACGTTCACGGACTCGGCTATCAAAGAGATCGCCCGGGTGGCAACGGTCGCCAATGAGCGATCGGAGAACATTGGTGCCCGACGGTTGCAGACCGTCATGGCACGCCTTTTAGAAGATCTGTTGTTTGTTTTGCCCGAAGCGGCTCACGACACCGTCGTGATTGACGCAGAAGAAGTATCCCGAACACTAGACAGTGTTCTCGCTGACGAGGATTTGACTCGTTATATCCTGTAACCGGAGGCTCTAAGCAAAATGGCGTTGTCCAACAAAGACTTTCTGGCGATTTCGGACTACCATCGCGGCGAACTGCAAACCATACTTGATACCGCGATCGCGCAGAAGAAACAGCATCACGCCGGAACTCTTGATCGCACTCATGTAGGCAAGGTGTTGGCGTGTATCTTTCATAAGCCTTCCTTGCGAACCCGCGTTAGTTTTGAAGTCGCTATGCACAATTTGGGCGGAACGTCTCTGTACTTGACGGATAAAGAACT
Organism: uncultured bacterium; assembly: GCA_964588695.1. Lineage (GTDB taxonomy): Bacteria > Krumholzibacteriota > Krumholzibacteriia > WVZY01 > JAKEHA01 > CAZPQK01. The sequence goes on along the minus strand of CAZPQK010000010.1, from coordinate 105,163 downwards.
GGGTATTGGGTCGCGCGAAGCTCCCGAAGACGTTGCCCGCGTGTTGTCGCGTTACGTCGACGGCATCATGATTCGTACATTTGACCAGGAAATGATCGTTGCATTGGCCAGGCACTCGTCGATTCCCGTTATCAACGGGCTGACCGATCTGCTGCACCCGTGTCAGGTCATGGCCGACCTGCAGACCATTCTGGAACACCGCGGAAACCTGGACGATCTTACGGTTACATTTATCGGAGATGGCAACAATATGTCGCGAAGTTGGGTCAACGCTAGCGCGCGATTTGGATTTCGTTTTGTGCTTGCGTGCCCGCAAGGGTATGGCATTGAGCCGGAGTTCATTAAAGATGCCTACGGCGGCGACGCAAGTCTCTACAAAGAGGTTAGCGACCCAGCGGAAGCAGTGTCAGAATCGGACGTCATCTACACCGATGTGTGGACCTCGATGGGCCAGGAAGCCGAAAAAGAAAAGCGGTTAAAAGCATTTGACGGATTTCAGGTTAACGAAGGACTAATGTCAAAGGCGCCTTCGTCTGCAATTATTCTACACTGTCTTCCCGCGCACCGTGGCGAGGAAATCACCCACGAGGCGATGGAGTCGGAACAAAGCAAAGTATTTGATCAGGCCGAAAACCGCTTGCACGCGCAGCGTGCAATTCTCTCCCATTTAATACCCGCAGGAGGGAAGCGGTAATCGCGTTCGCGTTAAGGCATCGGGTACCCCAGCGGCTGCTTGCGGGAGCGGCGACGCTTGCGATTGCGGTTGCGTTGGGTTGTGCGGTGTCTATTGCGCCATCCGGCGGTCCGGAAGACAAGGAGCCGCCAAAGATCCTCGGAACAATTCCCGCCGCTGACTCAGTTGGGGTTGGAGTTCACGGAGAGATCGTTGTGTTGTTTAGCGAGCGCATGGCAACTGGTCGCTTGGAGCGGACGGTGTCGACTTCACCGCCGATTTCGTTCTCCAAGTCGGCGTGGTCCGGCGGTAACACGGTGCGGTTGATTCCTGAAGAACCGTTCCATCGGGACACCACCTATGTGGTGACGATTCGCGGTGGCTTTCGCGACTATCACCGCGTGGCGAACGAAAAGAGTTACCGTTTTGCGTTTGCAACTGGAGCCGCCATCGATAGCGGCCAGGTCACCGGCCAGGTCTTGTTCCGCCGCGAACCCAGTCCCAAAGCAAAAGTACGATGTTACCGGCTTCCCGTGGACTCCAGCTTCGCTTTTGCGACCACGAAACCCGATCGCGAGGTCAACACCAACGAATCGGGTGAGTTCACACTGGACTACTTGCCGACCAACAATCAGCGTTTTCTGGTGTGGGCGTTTCACGATGCTAACAACGACGGTGTGTTCGACCCCGACCAGGAAGCCGGTATGGCTATCGACGACACTCTGGTGACTACCGCGACCAGTCCGGTGCTGTCGGGACACACTATTGGAATCGTCGATCCCAGGGAACCGACCACCGTTTCGGGTACCGTCGACAACCAGTCCGGGTGGGACACGCCACCTGTGACGGTTATGCTGTTGCGCGCGGATACTTCGCTGGTCGTCACCCATGCAACGCGCGTAGACACTTTGGGTGCGTATGAGTTTGGCCGCGTATTGCTAGGCGACTACTTGTTACGTGCCCTGGTGGATGTGGACGGCGATAGCACCTGCAGTATGGTGGTCTGCCCCGGCGACAGCACGCAACAGTGTGCAGAACCCTGTGTTACTCTTAGCGACACCCTGCGCGTGGTGCCGGGTGAACCTGTCACAGTGGCGCCGATCATATTGAACAAACCGTGAAGATTCCTTTTTTGAAGATGAATGGCGCCGCCAATGATTTCGTTCTGTTGAATAACATGGACGGCCAGATCAGACTAACGGCGCAACAAATTGCGTGGATCTGTGATCGCCGTCGTGGGGTTGGCGCCGACGGGGTGATCGCTCCCGAAACCAGCGACCAGAGGACGACCGACTTCTTCATGCGCTTCTATAATTCGGATGGCAGCGAGGCGGAAATGTGCGGAAACGGATCCCGTTGCGCGGCACATTTCGCCGCGCATTTGGGGCTGGGACGCCGTGCAGGCGCAGAAACCGAGGTAGTTTTCGCGACCGGTTCTGGGATGGTCAGCGCGGAGGTCCGCGGCGAGTACGTTGTGACCGACCTGATGGATGCCCGGGATATGCGGCTTAACCTGCCAGTGGAGGTTGCGGAAGTTGGTGAAAGCGTGCATTTTATCACTGTCGGCACGCGTCACGCCGTGGTGATGGTTTCCGATGCAACCGCCTTGACCCATCAACAAGTGGTCGCGGTCGGAAGACGGCTAAGACATCACAGCGAGTTTGCCCCAATCGGCGCGAATGTCAACTTTGTCTCTCTGGCCGATGACGGCCGCGTTTCTCTCCGGACGTACGAGAAGGGCGTTGAGGATGAAACCTTCGCCTGCGGGACTGGTTCGGTCGGATCGTGTGTCGTGATGGCACACCTGGGTTATTTGGAGTCGCCCCGAAAGGTTGTGCAGTGCTGCGGGGATGTACTAGAAATTTCGTTTCGCCCCACCGAGACCGGAGCCACCAATGTACGCATTGGTGGTCCCGTGGCCATCAACTTTTCCGGAACGCTGGAGATTTAGCCGCCCATGACACGTGGCGTTGCGCTCATCGCTCTGCTCGTTTTGTGTCTGCCTGGCCCCACCCAAGCACAGTATCCCTTCGGCAAGAATAAGGTCATCTACTCCAAGCTCGACTGGCAGGTTTTGGAAACTGAGCACGTCGATATCTATCACTATCCCAACGAAGCCAACCTGATTCGCTTTGCCGCCCCGTTGATTGAGGAAACCTACCTTGAGTTCAGCGAGGTGTTTGGTATCGAGTTCGAACGCCGTGTGCCGTTCGTGTTTTACGCGTCCCACTACGATTTCCAGCAAACCAATATTCTTCCGTCGTTGATTTCTGAATACACCGGCGGGTTCACGGATTTGCTCAAGGGGCGGGTTGCGGTTCCTTTTACCGGAAGTTACGCCAAGTTCCGGCATGTTGTTCGGCACGAAATGGTGCATGCGTTCATGCTGGAAAAATTACAACAGGTGATGGCGGGGCAGGGTAAGTTTAATGTGCCGCCGCCGCCGCTGTGGTTTGTCGAAGGCATGGCCGAATACTTTGCCAACTCTCCGCGCAATAGCCAGGCGCATATGTTCATCCGTGACGCGTTGGTTCACGACAAGCTGCTCGACCTGAACAACATCTGGCGGATCAGTGGTTCGTACCTGATGTACAAACAAGGCGAAGCGGTGGTCGCTTACATAGCGCACAACTTTGGTGATGAGGCAGTTATTCGGATCCTGGAAAACTGGTGGACTTCCGAGAAGTTCACATTCGTGCTGAAGAACACCATCGGTATGGATATGTTTGAGCTTAGTGATGCGTGGATGCAGTACACCAAGCGCCAATACTATCCGGCTATTCTACATTCGCGTTTTGTGACCGACATCGGTAAGCCATTGACCGGCGAGAAAGCGTTCCACAGTCGAGTAGCGGCGACCGCCGACGCGGATGGCAACGCGAGCGTTTTTACATTGAGCGCCGAAGACGGGGTGATCAACGTCGCACAACTGGAGCTTCCCGGAACCAGTTCGCGAATTGTCGCCAAGGGCAGTCGTTCCGCGCGGCTGGAATCCATTCCTGCGTTCCGCAGTAAGATAGAAGCGCACGGCGATACGTTGTTGTTTGTCTCCAAGAGCAGCGATCGCGATGTCATCTACTTCTGGAGTGTCCGTAACAAGAAGGAAATCCGGCGAGTGTCGTTTGAGCAACTGGACCTGCTGGCGTCGCCAACGCTGTCTGGAGATGGTCGACGACTTGCTTTTAGCGCGATCGATGATACCGGCCAGATGGACATCTTTCTTTACGACCTGACGGACGAGACATTGCGTCGGGTCACCGACGATATCTATGCCGACGAGGATCCGGATTTTCACCCGACCGACAATGTGCTGCTGTACACCTCCGACCGAGGAACCGAGGGCCGCCGGGATCGCTCGCACATCTATTGGGTGGACGTGGACTCGGGTCGGTATCGGGTGATGGACGAAGGCCCCTTCGCCGACTCGCAGGCCGAGTGGGCGCCCGACGGTAAGTCGTTTTTGTTTACGTCCGATCGCGACGGCACCAACAATATCTACCATCACAACGGGGACGTCATCGTACGGCAAACCAACGTATTGGGTGCCGTGACTTCGGCCGCTTTTCTTCCACAGGGCGATCGGTTTGTGGCGAGTAGTTACAGCGGTGGACGGTTTCGCGTTTTCGAGTTCGAGTTGGTCAACGGTACGGGGCAGGTGACCCGCGTGGAACCGCAGGATGTCGGCACCGAGGTCACGTGGTCGCCCGAAGTGTACACGGGCGTTCAGGAATACAACAGCAAACCGTATGAGCGCCGCTTTGCTGTGGATTTTGTTGGTGCCGGGGTAGCTATCGATCCGGAGTTTGGCGATATCGGTAACGGCGGCCAATTGCTTTTGAGTGATGTGTTAGGCAATGAACAGATCAACTTTGTGTTTGCCAACAGTAGCGAAGGACTCGACGACTTTTGGAAACGTCTGAACGCCGGAATCACATACGCCAACCTGAGTCGTCGGATTAACTACTCGCTTAGCTTTTTTCACTTTTCGACCTATTCGAACGATTTCTTTACGGTCGACCGACAAGAGCGACGGTACGGCGGGGCGCTCGGCATTCGATACCCGCTGAACCGGTTTCAACGGATCGAGCTGTCGGGTGTGTTGCGCGGAATCGAACGCGAATTGTCATTGGTTGGGGTTCAACGTCGCGAGAGCTTTACCGGAAGTCTATTTGCGACTTACGCGTCAGACCATACGTTGTGGACGATCGGTGGTCCTATCACCGGCAGCCGGTACTACGTGTCGGTGGGTCAAACGGGTGATTTTCTGGGCCGCGGATTTGCCAACACGGGGGTTATTTATGACGTTCGCAAGTATCTTAAATTGGATCGACGCATAGCATTGGCACTTAGGTTTCGGTCGGCCAACAGTTATGGAGGCGACGAACAGCTTTACTATCTCGGGGGACCATGGAGTTTGCGCGGTTACGATTGGCGCGAGTTTGCCGGACGTAGCACGTACTTGTTTAACTCCGAGATTCGGTTTCCCCTGGTTGACCGGTTCCTGCTGGCGCTTCCATTCGGGAACATTGAGATGCCGATGTTTCGCGGCGCCGCGTTTTTTGACGCTGGCAGAACCGAGCGTTACATAGCCGGGAGCACTAACGGCTGGAAGGGGACGCTGGGACTGGGAGCCGAGCTTAACTTGGGCTTTGCGCCGGTCTTTCGGCTGAACTTTACACGCAAGACCGATTTCGCTACCATATCGACCGACACCAACGTCGAACTGTTTATCGGTTACAACTATTAGACTTACACACAGATTGGATTCTGGATGCGGTGGTCCAAATCGTATCTGCCGACGTACAAAGAAACGCCGGCCGATGCCGAAATCCCAAGTCATAAGTTAATGCTGCGCGCCGGGCTGATTAAGAAACTCACCTCCGGCGTGTATTCGTTTCTGCCGCTCGGGTATCGGGTGTTGCGCCGGATCGAAAACATCGTGCGTGAAGAAATGAACCGGGCGGGAGCGCAGGAAATTCTAATGCCGATTCTGCATCCGAGTGAGCTTTACGAAGAAAGCGGCAGAATGGCCAACTTTGGTCCTGAGTTGTTCAAGTTGCACGATCGCAAGGAGCGCTTGTTTGCGCTCGGACCAACCCACGAAGAAGTGGTCACCGACCTTGCCCGTGTGGAAATGAAGAGCTACAAGCAGCTTCCTCAAACGCTCTATCAGATTCTTGCCAAGTTTCGCGACGAGATTCGGCCGCGCTTTGGCGTGATGCGCGCGCGCGAGTTCATGATGAAAGACGCATACAGTTTTCATGACAGCGAAGAATCGCTGCAAGAAACTTACGAAGCAATGGCAGAGGCTTATCACCGCATTCTGGAGCGCTGCGGTTTGGATCACCTGCAGGTGCAGGCCGATTCGGGCAATATTGGCGGCGACATAAACCACGAGTTTGTGACATTGGCGGATGCCGGGGAGAGCGAGATTGTGCGTTGCCACAATTGTGACTACGCCGCGAACGACGAGCGTGCCGACAGCAGGGGAAAGCCACTGGCCGCGACCGAGCCGGTCACTGAGGCTCCCCAGAAAGTCCACACGCCGGCTCACACCACTATTGAAGACGTCGCGAAGTTTCTCAAGGTGTCCGAAGACCAGTTGGCTAAAACGCTGTTGTTTAAAAGTGGCGAGCGCGACATCGCGGTGGTGCTGCCCGGAGGGCGTCAACTGAACGAAGCGAAACTCGCCAAACTTCTCGACGACCCGAACTTTCGCCCGATGCACGACGAAGAGATCAAGTCTCTTACCGGGGCAGACGTTGGGTTTGCCGGCCCGGTTGGGCTGCCCAAATCGGTTTACATAATTGCGGATATGTTCTTGGACGACTACGACGGAATGGTGATCGGGGCCAATGAGACCGATCAACATCTCCGTGGTGTTAAGCTTGGCCGCGACTTTTCCCCCAATGAAACTTCCAGTGTGTCGATGGTACAAGTCGACGATGTGTGTTCGCAGTGCGGTGAGGGCAAGTTGTACATGCAACGCGGGGTGGAACTCGGACACATCTTTAAACTTGGCACCAAGTACAGTGATGCGATGAACGCGACGTACCTGGATGCCGACGGCAAAGAACACTCATACATCATGGGTTGTTACGGATTTGGAGTGTCGCGCGCAGTCGCGGCAGCAATCGAACAACACTACGACGAAAAAGGCATTGTGTGGCCAAAGTCAATCGCGCCGTTTGACGTCCTTTTGTTGCCAATCAACGCGGGCGACGATCAAACTATGACGGTTGTCGATCGTCTCTACGAAGAACTCAACAACGCTGGCCTTGATGTTCTCATCGACGACCGCGACATGCGCCCCGGGCCTAAGTTCGCCGACTCCGAATTGATCGGATTTCCGGTGCGCATCACCGTTGGCGAGCGCAATCTAAAGAATGGCCAGGTAGAGATGCTGTATCGCGCTTCGGGCGAAACCGGTCTGGTCGCCGTCGAGCAAGCCGCCAAGGACGCGATCAAGTTTCATCGGTCGTAAAGTGGGATGGGGAGGAGGACGTCCCGTGTCGATGAGCTCAGGTAACCTTTCTTCGGAAACGTACGTTCGGCCGTTAGCTGGTTGTGCGTACGACAGAGCAATCGCAGATTGTTCGCTTCGTTCTTGCCACCCAGCGCAAACGGTTTGATGTGGTCTATTTCCAAGTGCTGAGTCTCACCGCAGAGCGTTCCGTCTGGGCCGACGTAGCAACACCGTCCGCCATCTCGTTCAAAAACTTCGTCTTTGACTGACCGCGGAACATGCCGGGTGTGTATCGCGCGGCTGGCTCCCGCATTTATGCCGCCACGTTCACGCGCACAATGCTTCTCATCGCGCGCTATGTTTTTCTTCCGCCGCTGTTCGCGGCGAGCGTTTCGTCGTTCTGGGCCTTCCTTGTCCAGAAGCAGTTCAAGCGCCATCTGAAACACTACTTCAGTGGACAAGCGTCCCTTGACCTTGTTGCTAAGCAACGCCATTGCACGCTGGAGCTTGGCCAGCGTCGCCCCGTCGACGGAGAACTGAAGTTGGTAACGGGTTTCGATGCTGTGACTTGCAACCGTAGATGTCTCAGCGGGTTGCGCTGATCTACATTCACTCTGAATGTAATCGCGTGCGCGCGGTGTGTTGGTTGTCTCTTCGGGCCGGGTGTCTTTGTGTGCGTCAGCAGACAGCTCCAAAGGTGAAGTATTCGTTCCTTCACCATCGCTACAATCCGCGACACGGGTATCGGGTTCGGAAGGAGTGCCGCGATGGTTTCGCGCCACAACCATTGGAACGATTCGTTCGCGCAGAGGCGCGGCGCCTTTCAGACGGGCTGCAATCACCTGAGCTTCTTTAATGCTGGCGCCACAAAGTTCGTTCACTAGTGCCGCGGCGTTCTCCTTGGTCAACTGGCGCGCGACTGCCGATAGCGCGCCGAGTGTAACCTCGCGCCGCGCAATCATGCCGCGAAGCTTGGGGTGCGTCGCTACTGCACGGGCGGCACTTATACGCCGCACCGCAGACGCGGTCGAATATCCAAGTGCTTGGGTGACGTAAGTGAATAGCGAAGAGTAGCCCCGGTCGCGATAAAGACGCCGCCGGTCGATCTCGCGCAGGTGATCAATAATGGTGAGAGTGTGTTCACGCTCGCGCGTCATCAAATCTACAACGCGATCGTGTAGTTGGTTGTGGTCAAGCCGACTTAATGTAGTATCGAGCACAAGAATCCTCCTTCGGCCGGCGAAGGTGTGTAGGAATTATAACACCGGGATTCTGGGCGCTTGCATTTGCGCTTAGACACGAATACTCGTTTGCTTTAGCAAGAAAAATCAAATCGCGCACGTTTCGCGTTCAGTGGCGAAGTGTGTTCGTCTGACATGCGAAGGTTGGCGTAACGGCAAACGCCAAGATGACCACCTCAAAAAGTCGTCAAGCGCTTTTTTGCCCGTCGATAACTATTTCGCACGAATGCTGGAAATCTGCACACAATTTGGAGTCTCCGCGCCCGGCGAAACACCGCGCCAACCTCAAACAAAAAACCCGAGACTTTCGTCTCGGGTTTTCAATGAGTGCCTTTGGAAAAGGCGTCCACAGATCTTTGGGATCTGTCTATTGTTCCGGTGCAAGGCGCGACTTAAGGCGCGCGGCGCGGTTAGCCGGGATGAAACGCTTGCGCGCGGCGACATCCAAGGCCGACTGGATCTGGGCATACGCGGCAGGCTTATCTTCGACAGCCAGGGCGCGATAATCGCGGATGGCCTTACGCAGGGCGCTCTTGGCAGCCTTGTTGCGGACCTCAGCCTTAGCGTTGGTCTTCATCCGCTTCTTGCAAGATTTGTGTTGCGGCATTAAAACTCCTCCTAAAGAGTAACCCCGGTACGATACACCCCCGAAGGAATCCCGTCAAGTGCCTGCAAAGCAACAATCTCTGGAATCTGCCGTCGACGAGTTCCTCGATTTTCTAAGTGTCGAGCGCGGCTTGCGGCCCAATACGATAACCGCCTATCGCCGGGATCTCCTCAGATATCTTGACACCCTTGAAGACGCTGGCGCCACCGGGCCACAGGACATCTCGGAGGACGCGGTGGAGCTCCACGCCCTCCGGCTGGCCAACCAGGGGCTCAATCCGTCATCGAGGGCGCGAATGCTATCGTCGGTTCGTCACTTTCACAAATTTCTCCGCCGCGAGAACCTGGTTACCAGAGAGCTTCCCGGCGTGACCAGCCCCAAGCGCCGTCGACGCATCCCCGACGTTCTTTCCATCGACGAAGTCGAACGCCTGCTGGAAGCGCCTGATAAGAGCCCTTTGGGGCTCCGGGACCGAGCCATGATGGAGCTCGCGTATGGCGCGGGGCTACGGGTGAGTGAACTGTGTAATCTGGCCATCGAGGCCCTGCACCTTGACGAACGCCTGTGCCACGTGGTGGGCAAGGGCGGCAAAGCCCGCGTGATACCCTTTGGCGGGCCAGCAACCCGAGCGCTTGCGGCGTGGCTCGATCGGGGCCGTCCCCATGTCGCACGGCCTGAATCGCCGGCCACGGTGTTCCTCAACACCCGCGGAAAAGCCCTTAGTCGGGTTGGGTTCTTTAAGAAGCTCAAAGCCCACGCCGTAACCGCAGGTGTGGTCAGTCGGGTCAGCCCACACGTGTTGCGCCACTCCTTCGCCACCCACCTGCTGGAAGGAGGCGCCGATCTGCGCTACGTCCAGGAGATGCTGGGGCACGCCGACATCTCCACAACGCAAATCTACACGACCGTCGACACCAGGCATCTCATCGAGGTACACCGGGCGTTTCACCCCCGGGCGGGGAAATAGCTGTGAAAGACGACGCGACGTCACTCCGGCCGCCGGAGTGTATGGCGCAACCTAAGCCTGGTCCATGCCGCGCGGAAGCGAACTCGATGCGTTAGTTATCCACGGCTACACTGGCGCGGAGGGCGTCGTTACGCGACATTTGATTGACACATTTTCCACCCGGCCCCTAGAATCACCGCAATCTTACGTTTTTTCCAGGCTTTACCCGGATCACCATGTCTGAAACCCGACCCATCAACGCGACCGATTACAAGCCCGAGCTTGAAGGCCTGCGCGCCCCTCTTGGGGTGATCCTCTACCTGATCCGGCGCGACAACCTGGATATCTACGACATCCCCATTGCGCGCATCACCCACGAGTACCTCGACTACCTCAACTCGCTTGAGGACAGCGAAATCGAGGTCGCTGGCGAATTCTTTGTGCTGGCGGCGACGTTAATGCGAATAAAAGCCCAGATGCTGCTGCGCCAGGACAGCGACGAAGAAGACGACCCGCGCGAGGGTTTAGTACGTAGCTTGTTGGAATACAAGAAGATGACCGAAGCAGCTAAGACTTTTCGTGAGCATGAAGAAACGCGGATGAGCGTCTATACGCGCCCGGTTCCGGTCGAAGAGAAAGCCTATCGCGAAGACCCGGAGGTGGAGCTTAACCTCTTCCACCTGATGCGAGCGTTCCATGAGGTGATGACCGAGTATCAGGCCGCCGAAGTTCGCGAAATCGAACTTGAAGAATATACGATCGAAGAAAAAATCGAGGCCGTGGAAACAGCGTTACGCGACCGCGAACAGGTTTTGTTTAAGGATCTGTTCAAGGGCGCGGCCAGTCGTATGGAACTCATTGTGACCCTCATGGCGTTGTTGGAATTGGTCAAGCACGCCCATATCAAGGTTCGACAGGATTCCGCGTTTGGCAACATGTGGTTGTATCGCGGTGAAAACTTTGGCCAGGTACTTGGAGACACGAGCGCTGATTGGGAGTTCAACGACGCGCCGACCGAAATAGTGGCCCCGGTAACGGAACAGGAGACCGAAGGTGATACACCCGGAGCAGCGTAAGCTGGAAGACATTGTGTTCGCGCTATTGTTTGCCGCGGACGAACCGGTGAGCATTCGCAAGATGATCAGCGTCATAGAAGACACCACCGCCGATGAGGTCAAGGCCGCGCTCGACGATTGGGAAAAGCGGTTGGACGAAGAGCAATGGTCAATCAAGCTCGAGCGCATTGCAGGCGGCTACCAGCTTGCAACCCGTACCGACTTTGCGCCGTTCATCGGGCGCTTCTATGTCGGCAAGAAAAAGTATCGCCTGTCGCGCGCCGCTATGGAAACCCTGGCGATTATCGCCTACAAACAGCCCATCACCCGTGCCGAAGTCGACAGTGTTCGCGGCGTGGGAAGCGGTGGCGTTGTTACCAATCTAATGGAACGAAACCTTATCAAGATAGTCGGCAAAGCCAAGGTTCTGGGTGCTCCCTTCTTGTACGGAACCACACAGGACTTTTTGGAGTACCTGGGCTTTAACTCGATTAAAGATCTGCCCAGCCCCGAAGAGTTGGAAGCGATGCTCGCGCGTGATGCCGCGCCCGCGGCTGCGCCCGCTGTCGATGGAGAGCCTGGCGACACGACGGAGTTGGAAATCGAACCGATCGATGCCGGAAGTGCGATCGAGCCGGACGAATCGATTTTGGATGCCGCTACCGACGCCATGAGCGCGTTGGAAACCGTTGTTGCTGAAGTACGCGCCAACGTAAATCCCGGCGCACCCGAAAGTAGCGAGTCGGGCGAAACCGACGCCGGAGAATCGGAAGTCAACGAACCGAGCAACGAAGACACCGGCGAGCAGTCCGACGGCGATGATGACTCCGAAAGCGCAGGCGCCGCGTCGTTGGGGCCGGAAGACCTGCATGAACCGGTCAACCGTTCGACAAGCCCCGAAAAGAAAACTGCGCCGCTTGCCGATTCGGAGACGGTAACGGCACTCACCACAGACCATGACCAAGACTGACGTCGAGCCCGTTCGGCTAAACCGTTTTCTCGCACAAGTCGGTATCGCATCGCGGCGCGCGTGTGATGAACTCATCGAAGCTGGCAAAGTGATGGTGGACGGTAAGCGCGTCCGCAAGCCGGGGGTGCGCGTTGTCCCCGGAGTCAATGTTGTAACGGTGAACGGGCAACGGGTCGACAGTCCGCGACGTCCGCTAGTACTTCTGTTGCACAAACCAACCGGTGTTGTCACCACCGCCAACGATCCCCAAGGTCGGGCTACAGTACTTGACCTGGTCAAGAAGCACGCCCGCCGGCGACGCTTGTTTCCGGTGGGGCGTCTGGATGTCAACACGACCGGCCTGTTGCTGCTGACCAACGACGGCTTGTTGTGTTACCGGTTGACCCATCCGAAGTTCGGTTTGGCTCGAACCTATCAAGTCAAAGCGCGCGGCGGTTGGAACGAACGCACACTTGCGCGCCTCCGGAAGATGGCGGCCGCGTCGGTTTCCGACGGAGAAGGAGCCGACGGCAGTGTGCGGCTAATCAAACAACTTGGTAAGTCGGTTGTGTTGCAAATTAAGCTCCACGAAGGACGTAACCGTCAGGTTCGAAAAATGTGTGAGGCTGTGGGGCTTCACGTGACCAAACTCAAACGCGTTGGATTTGGTCCGATCACGCTTCGCGGCGTTCCGTTGGGTTCGGTTCGTCCGTTAGAAGATGCCGAACTTGCTCGACTTCGCAAGGCCACGGGCTTCGACGACTAAACATGGATATCAAACAGCTCATCAAACCGCACATTCGCCGCGTGGACGTCTATCGTCCCGGCGAAGACGAAGCCGGATTCGCAAAACTTTCCTCCAACGAAAACCCCTATCCGCCGCATCCGGACATCGTAGCCGCCGTTACCAATGCGATGGCCGAAGCCAACCGTTACCCCGCATCGGGAAGCCCGCGCCTCACCGCAGCCCTGGCATCGCGACTGGGCGTGGATGAAAGCATGGTGATGGTGGGAAACGGGTCAAACGAAATCATCGACCTGCTGGTGCGTGCGTTTGTCTACGACGACGAAAACATCGTTTATCCGACGCCTTCATTTATCGCCTACAGCATCATTGCCGATGTGTGTGGCGTTCACGGGCGCCCGGTGGAATGCGTCGACTACCGCCTGAATCTGCCAGCGATGGCCGACGCCGTTAATGACAAGACCCGAATGGTTGTCATCTGCAATCCCAACAACCCGACATCGACGCACGTGACCGAACAGGAACTTGCCGACCTGATTTCGCGGCTTCGAGACGATGTGCTTTTGGTCTTGGATGAGGCGTACATTGAGTACGTGGATGCGCCGGACTTTCCGCGAAGTCTTGAATGGCTGCGGCAACGGCCAACCACAATCATTACCCGCACGTTTTCTAAGTTTTTTGCTGCCGCCGCTGTTCGTTTGGGATACGCGGTCGCTCATCCCGATATTATTCAGGCGCTGCACCAAACTCGAACGCCCTTTAACGTCAGTTCGATCGCACAAGCGGCCGGACTGGCTGCGCTAAAGCTTGAATCAACACTGAAGCCTCAGTTAGACGAAGCCATCGCCGAACGGGAACGTATCCGCGAAGCGATCCTGGTATTGGGCCTGGCTTGCCCGCCGTCGCAAACCAACTTTGTGTTTGTTGACCTGGGCGATTCCAGCGTTGACCTGTTTGCCGTGTGCAAAGCCCATAGAGTGTTGATCCGACGACTTGGCCAATTCGGCGCCTCGGCGAATACCTATCGAATTAGCATTGGCACGCCCGCCGAAAACGACTTGCTCCTGGCTGCGATGCGCTCGGCGTTCCCTGGCTAGCATGAGTTCCACCTTTAACCCTAAGAGAGCGATCGTCGCGATCGACGGACCCGCGGGCTCGGGAAAGTCGACGACGGCAAGGCTGGTGGCGCGCCGTTTGGACTTGCGCCACCTCGATACGGGTGCGATGTATCGCGCGGTCACATTGGCGGCGTTGCAACAGGGGACCAGTCTGAATGACGCGCAGGCTCTAAGTCGTCTTGCCGAGCAGCGGGTTATTACCGTTGATACCGTTCCCGACGACAAGACCCACGTCTTGCTTGATGGAACCGACGTGTCCGACCGCATTCGCGAACGCGACGTCACCTCCGCGGTCTCAGAAGTCAGCGCCCACGCCGGGGTGCGACGCGCGATGGTAAGACTCCAGCGTAAATTAGCCGAAGAGGGCGGGGTGGTTCTGGAGGGTCGCGACATCGGTAGTGTGGTACTGCCGTGGGCCGATGTGAAAATCTACCTGGATGCTTCTGTGCCCGAGCGAGCCCGGCGTCGTCAGGCGGAACTTCGGGCGAAGGGGATTGATCGCGACACCGAACAGGTAGTCGCCGACATTGAAGCCCGTGATGCGTATGACACGGGTCGCGAAGAAAGCCCGCTAAAGGTGCCGGTGGGGGCCTTCGTGCTGGACAACACCGGCCTGTCGGTCGAAGAGCAGGTCGAGCGGGTGGCGGCGCGAGTGGATCTTTGTCAGCAGGAGGCCCAAGACCGTGCGGCCGGGCCGCGCTTCGACCGAAGCCGCTTGATCTACCACCTTAGCCGAACCAGTTTGCAGGGGCTTTCCAAGCTGCTTTTCGGGCTCAAGATCATTCGTAAGTATCGCCCGGAACGCCATGAAAACTATATCTTTGCGTCGAATCACGTATCCAACGTCGACCCTCCGCTCATCGGCAATACCGTTCCCCGGGAGACGCATTTCATAGCCAAGCGTGAACTCTTCCAGAACCCGGTTTTTGGCCGGCTGATCCGCTACTACAATGCAATCCCCATCAAGCGCGGGGGCTTTGACCAGGCTGCCCTGGATCGGGGAGTGGAGATTCTAAGCGCTGGTAAGGCGATGATGATTTTTCCCGAGGGCACACGCCAGCGCAACCCCGACGGCGCCCTTGGGCAGGGGCGCTCGGGCGTGGCCTATCTGGCCCTCCACACCGGCGTTCCGGTCATGCCGATGTACGGCATCGGTACCAACGCGCTCAAGAAATGCCTGTTCCGCCACCACCCGCTGATCGTGGCCCACGGCCGCCCGATCCGGATCCCGATCGACTTGAGGGAACAATACAACGATCGGGCGTACTATCGGGACTATGCCGCAATGGTCATGGCGGCCATATCTGCGCTCAAGGACGACGTCGCCGCCGGGCTCGCAAGTCGTTGATCAGATTCCACTTGCTTACCCGAACCCTGCGTATTACTCTACAGGACTAGTTTCCGATTTTTTATGCGTTAATTAAGGAGGCGTTTTTCATGTCGGAACAAACACCTGGGACGGAAGCGTCCGAAGAAATCCATACGAAGGGAGGTGTGAGCAAGTCCACGTCGGCACTGAAGTCGCCGGCGTACGCCATGTTTGAAGTCATGGACAACGATGACCTCGAGGCGGACCTGGTAACCGGTTCGGCATCGATGGCCGAGTTGTTGGAAGGCTTCGACCACGATATTTCAACCTTCGAAGAAGGCAAGATCGTAAAGGGATCGGTGTCCGAGGTTCGCGAAAGCGAAGTCATCGTTGATGTCGGTTTCAAGAGCGAAGGCGCGATTCCGATTCACGAGTTTCGCAACGTGCCCGACGTCAAACCCGGAGACGAGTTTGACGTTTACCTGGAGAAACTGGAAAACCAGGACGGTCTGGTTGTTCTTTCCAAAGAGAAAGCCGACTTCTTTAAGGTTTGGGGCAAAATTAAGGATGCCCACGAAGATGGCAGCATCATGGCGGGTACGGTCAAGCGTCGCATTAAAGGCGGCCTGGTTGTCGACTTGCTCGGTGTGGATGCATTCCTGCCGGGTAGTCAGATTGCGCTCCGACAAGTGCCCAACCTGGACGATCTCATTGCGCAAGAGCTTGAGTTTAAGATCATCAAGATCAACAAGCGCCGTCGCAACATCGTTATCTCGCGTCGCGTCGTTCTCGAAGAGCAACGCGAAGTGCAAAAGAAGCAACTGCTCGCCGAACTCGAGTCGGGTCAGATTCGCGAAGGGTCGGTCAAGAACATCACCGACTTTGGCGCGTTCGTTGACCTCGGCGGTGTGGACGGCCTGCTTCACCTGACCGACATGACCTGGGGGCGTATCAGCCACCCGTCGGAAGTGGTCCAAATTGGCGATCTTCTGCAAGTCAAGGTGTTGGACTTCGACAAAGAACGCGAGAAAATCTCTCTGGGCCTAAAGCAACTGCAACCGTATCCGTGGGAAGGCGTCGACGAACGGTACGCCGTGGATTCGCGGGTCACCGGCCGGGTGGTCAGCATTACCGACTACGGCGCGTTTGTGGAGTTGGAAAAAGGCGTGGAGGGTCTCATTCACATCTCCGAAATGTCCTGGACCAAGCACGTCAAGCACCCGTCCAAGATTCTCTCGGTTGGTCAGGACGTCGAAGCCGTTGTGCTTAAGGTCGATAAAGACAACCAGAAGATCTCGCTGGGTCTCAAACAGACCGAGCCCGATCCCTGGACGACGATCGAAAACAAGTATCCGGTTGGCACCAAGCTCACCGGAACCGTTCGCAACCTCACCAACTTCGGAGCGTTTGTCGAGTTGGAAGAGGGGATCGACGGGCTTCTTCACATCTCCGACATGTCCTGGGCCAAGCGAGTGCGCCATCCCAGCGAAGTCGTTAAGAAGGGTGATGTGATTGACGTTATTGTTCTCGATATCAGTCAGGACAAGAAACGGATCAGTCTGGGTATGAAGCAACTCACCGAAAACCCGTGGGACCAACTCGCGGTTGAGTTCGTTGTCGACACCGAAGTCGAAGGTCGCGTGACGCGCCTGCTCGACCGCGGTGCGGTGGTGGAACTGCGTTCGGACGTTGAGGGCTTTGTCCCCGTTGGCCAGATGGGTATGGAAGGCATTAATCACCCCGAAGAGTACTTTGCCGAAGAGAACGTGCTCCCGCTGCGGGTAATTAAGGTTGATCCCAAGAACAAGCGTATCGTCCTTAGCGTTTCGGCCTGGCTGAAGGCGCACGAAGACGAGACCGAAGCGTTCTTGGCCAAATACCCCAAGAAAGCCCACATGCCAGCTCCAACCAGCAGTGATGACAGCGGCGAGTTTGACGACGTCGAAGACGACGCGCCCGCCAGTACGGCATCGGCTGCGGAAGAAGCTCCGGTAGAAGAGGAAGAGCCGAAAGAAGACGCCTAGTCTTTTCTCCGGCGATCGTTACAGAGGCCCCGGCATCCGCCGGGGCCTTTGTCGTATCGGCAGTTACCCCTTAGTTTGCTTGACGTTAGCCATCCTGAGGGGCATCATTCTACCTGGCTTTAATAAGGAGGAGAGCGACGTGTGGTTTATCCGAGGCGTAATCATTCTAATCGGCGTGCTAGTGTTCCTGCTGGTGGGAACCCAAAACGCAGGCGAAAGCGTTGACTTTACGCTGGTCACAAAGAAGTTCGAGAACCTGAACCTGAACCTTTTGCTGCTGACCGTATTCGCAGCGGGTATGGTGTTGTCGTTCTTGATTGCGGCGGTAAATGAAATTCAGTTGCGTGCACAACTTTCTTCAGGACGTCGGAACATCGACAAGCTAAAAAAAGAAATCGCCGCGCTGCGCAGTTTGCCGTTGGAGGAAAACGCCGGGCCGTCATCGGTACCACCAGTAGGGGAAGTGGATTAGAACACCATGATTGGACGTGACGAACTATTGTTTGCCGCCCTGGCGACGGTCTTTATCATCCTCGTAGCTGCTGCCCTGGTTGTGTTGGTTCGCCAACGCAAGCCCGAAGCGCGTCGCGCGACTCCCTACGTGGAAGGACTGAAAGCCCTGATCGATGGGCGGCGCGACGACGCGCAACGCAACTTGGAGCAAGCTGTGAGATCGGGTGCCGCGCCGCCGGATGGATATATTCGCCTGGGCGAGCTGATGCGCGTGCGCGGTGAAGCAAATAAAGCACTCCAGATCCACAAGAACCTGACGGTACATACCGAACTTACTTCGGCAGAGCATGTCGATCTTAGCATTAATATCGCCGAAGACTACGCGGCCCTTGGCCAGCCCAAGCAGGCAATCGAAACGTTGCAGCAAGCGATCAAAAAGCGCGGGGTGCGGGCTCCCGCAGCTTTTTTTGTGCTGGCACGCGAGCTTGATCGCACCGGAGACATAGACGGGGCCTACGACCAGCTCCGCGATTTGAAGAAACTCGGCGCGACCGGTGATCACCAGATTGCCAGTTATCTGGCCGCAGCGGCCCGGCGGAAGCTTGGTGAAGATAAGACTAGCGAAGCCAAGAAGCTCCTGCAGCGTGCCCTAAAGCACGACGAGAATTCGGCCGACGCGCTTCTAGTACTGGGTAATTTCGAAGACGCGCAGGGACACTCCGAAGCCGCCGCTACCCATTGGCGGCAAGCAGCAAAACTTTCGCCGGACGTTTCGCGAATCGCGCTGTCCCATTTGGAGCGTGTTTTGTTTCAGAGCGGCCGTTTTGGAGATGTCGGTGAAGTGTATCGTGACATTCTCGAAGCCCGCCCCGACGACGAGTATGCAACGTTGTCGTTGGCGTCGTTCTACCGCAAACAAGGTCGCGAAGATGACGCGTTGCAACTCCTGGAGGAGTTTCGCAGCGGCAAACCAGACAGCGTGGGAGCAACAATGCTACTTACGTCTATTTACGCCAACCGCGAAGACCGCAGTGCGGTTGAGAAGTTCGCCGAAGAGTTTGCACCCTCCGGCACCGGCGAGTTGTCGAACTTTGACTTTGAATCGCTGCGACCGGCGGTAGGAGTCTAGGACGTGCGGCGAGCGACGATCGCACTCCTTCTGGTGGCCATGATGTGCGGCGGGACATTCGCACAAACCGCGGATCGCCTGGTAGAACGGGCGCTTGGAGCCCGTGAGGACGGTGACTTCCAACGCGCAGTTGGACTGTTGGAACGTGCTCTCGACGTCGCGGATCATGACGAGCAGTATCGGGTTAAGTACTACCTGGGCACTTTGTCCACCAACTGGGAACAGGCGTCGCGCCTGTACCGTGAAGTCATCGGCGCGTCGCCGGGAAGCGAATGGGCGAAACGATCACGACTGGAAATCGCAAAAACCGAGTACGCGTTAGGGAACTACCGCACTGCGCAGACGCAACTAGACAATGGCGACGTCTGCGATAGTTCGCGGGAAGCCTGCTACTTTACCGGTCTCAGCGCTCTAATGGCGAATGAACCGGACGCCGCACGCGACGCGTTTCGCCGCGTCGATCGGGGTCGCTATCGCGCCTGGGCCTTGCTGGCGATGGGAGAGATGGACTGGGACGCTGACGAAAGAGCAGAAGCGTGCGCCAAGTTTCAGGCCCTGGCTGAGGCGGAGATATCACCCGTTGCCATGTACCGTTATGGCGAATGCTTAGAGCATCAAGGGCAAGTAAACGCGGCTCGGCGTCAGTACGCCGATCTGGTTAGTCAGTTTCGAGATACTCCCGAAGCGGTGCGCGCCCGCGAGAAACTTCAGCGCATGACCGAAACGGCCGAAGTTGATGTTCGTTCGTCTACGGCGGTCGAAGATGAAACGCCCACCCCGATGACTGGCGGCCCCAAGTTTACGGTCCAGTTCGGATCCTTTCGCGATCGCGCCAACGCAATCAAACTGCAGGGCAAGATAAAGAAAATATACCCAGCGGTGCGAGTCGACACCGAACTGGTTCGCTTTCGCGAGTACCATCGAGTTCGCTATGGCTACTTTCCCAGCCGTGATGACGCAGATCGCAAAGGCGCGGAAATGTCGCGCGAGCTCAACGAAAACTACACCATCATGGCGGTTCCTTAGTGGCTGACTCGTCTCCCTTGATGACCCAGTATCAAGAGATCAAGTCTAAGTATGACGACTCGATACTCTTGTTTCGCGTAGGCGACTTCTACGAAACTTTTTTTGATGACGCCGTCGAAGTGTCGCGCTTGCTTAACATAGCGCTCACCAGTCGCGACAAGAACAAAGCCAATCCAATTCCACTGGCCGGAGTTCCCTTTCATGCGGCGGAAAACTACGTCACTAAACTCCTGGCCGCAGGGAAACAGGTGGCAATCTGCGAGCAGGTCGAAGACGCGGCAGCCGCTAAAGGTCTGGTGCGTCGCGAAGTGGTCGAAGTTCTTACACCAGGAACGGCTCTTAACGAACAACTGCTAATCGACGACGACAATAACTTTTGCATGGCTTTGGCAATTGACGGTTCCCGGGCTGGGATCGCTCTTACCGACGTCAGTACCGGTGACTTCGCTATTGCCTCCGGTGGTGTCGACGAACTCCCGCATCTGCTGCAGGGTAAGCGTGTTCGCGAGCTTCTGGTTGCGCCGGACGTTGACAACGTACTTCTTCGCGAGACCGAATCGCTACTGGGGTTTCCTTATGTAAAGCAAATCAATACGACAGAGGATTACTCGGCAGAGTTAGCCCAACAGTTTGGTGACGCCAACGCGGACGTTGTTTCTACGCTTTCGCCGTTAGAGCAAGCAGTCTCCGGGGCTCTGGTGCATCGTTGTCGAGAACTACGCGGTGGCGACCTGCCTCAAATCGTCCGTATCCGGCGGCTGGCGGACTCCAGTTACCTGTCGCTGGACGAAGAAACAATCGCTAACCTCGAATTGTTTGATGTCGCTCGCGGCGGCCGACCGAATGCGACCCTGCTGAAAACACTTGATGAGTCGACTAGTCCGATGGGTGCGCGAACCATTCGATCATGGATGCAGACGCCGCTAGCCGATGTCGCCGGAATCGATCAGCGGCTCGACGCCGTCGCGCGTGTTCATACGGACGCTAGTTTAGCCGAAGTGTTGCAGCGTCAGTTGCGCCCGGTTGCGGACATCGAGCGGTTGACTTCGCGAATCGCCGCGCGCAAGGCGATTCCGCGGGAGTTCCACGCGCTGCGAGTATCTTTGGCGGCCGTCCCGGGGCTGCAGGAAACCGCGCGAAAGATCGACAGTGATTTGTTTCGGCTCGCATCCGCTGATTTGGGGGACCACACGTCTTTGTGTGGCGACATCGAACGCGCGATCGTGGAAGACCCACCCGGGCATTTGCGCGACGGTGGTGTGATAAAGAAAGGTTTCGACGCCGATCTTGATGAGCTGATCGAACGAAGCGAAGCTGCAAAAACCTGGATCGCCAACCTGGAAACTCGGGAGCGCGAGGCCACAGGAATCGCGCAACTCAAAGTCGGGTTCAACAAAGTGTTTGGTTACTATCTGGAAGTGACCAATGCCCATCGCGATAAAGTTCCGGAGCGATACCTTGAAAAGCAGACACTGGTAAATTCCCGCCGCTACTACACCGAAGAGCTCAAGAATCGCGAACAGGAAATTCTGCAAGCCGAAGAAACTCGCGTCGCTCACGAGCAGAGAGTGTTCGAGAAACTATGCGCCTGTGTAACCGCGAATGTTGACGCCTTGCAGCTTGCAGCGCGCGCGATCGGTCGGATCGACGCCATTTTGTCGCTTGCCGTAAGCGCTAAGAAGTACGGCTTCACCCGGCCAATTGTCGATACGACCAGGTCGCTGGAAATTGTCGGCGGCCGTCATCCCGTCATTGAACGCTTTTCTAACGAAGGCTTCGTTCCCAACGATCTGCACCTGGAGCCGGAACAGCGACAGTTTGGGCTTATCACCGGCCCCAACATGTCTGGAAAGAGCACTTTCCTTCGGCAAACAGCACTGATTGTGGTCATGGCTCAGATGGGGAGTTTTGTGCCCGCCGAGCGCGCGCGCATAGGTTGCGTCGACCGTGTTTTTACGCGTGTAGGAGCGAGCGATCGACTAAGTCGCGGGGAATCGACGTTCCTGGTCGAAATGAATGAGACTGCACGGATTCTTCGCGACATGACCGATCGCAGTCTGGTGTTGCTCGACGAGATTGGCCGCGGCACCAGCACCTACGACGGACTTAGCATCGCGTGGGCGGTAACCGAGTTCATTTTGGGCGGTGACCATGGTCGACCGCGCACGTTGTTTGCCACGCACTTCCACGAACTCACGCAGCTGCGGCGACAGTACCCGCGACTGGTGAACCTCAAGATCACCATCCGCGAGTGGGAAGGCGGTATCGTGTTTCTACGCAAGATCGTTAATGGCACCAGCGACAAAAGCTTCGGTATCCACGCAGCGAAGATTGCTGGCCTACCGCAGTCGGTGATCGCACGCGCGGAGGAAATCCTCGGCGAGCTCGAGCGTCGCCGCGACCTGGTGTCGCAGGCGGTTGGCGAGCACAATCCCGGACAGCTGGGACTCTTTGAACCCGGTGGTCACTCCGCGTCGGACTCTGTAGGTGACGTTCCTGCGCTCCCTGGCGCCGCAGTTCTGGAAGAGTTGCGGGCCTTTTCGGTCGACGAATCCACCCCGCTGGACGCCCTTCAGTTTCTCCGCAAACTCCAGGATGGCATCGACGGCTAGGCACGATTCGTCCTCATTCGTTCGCTGGTCTACCATTTGCTTACAATAGTATCGTGTCGTGTCTCCAGGGCCAGCCTAAGCTCGCCTGGCTTCTTACTATAAGCACATAAGCTAATGGCAAATAATACGTTACGTTGTTGCATTGTTGGTGCCCGGGATAAGGATCTCTTTGTCCTAAGCGAACTCCATAAGCGCGAAGGCGTAGAAATTGAGTTCGTTTTTGACAATGATCCAACCGCCGTGGGCGTAGAAATCGCCGAGATCCTGGGGATCCCGCGGGTGACTCGGGTGGAGGATTTGCCGGACGTTGGTGCGATCGACTACATGATTGTGCCTTCGGACCGGGGGCGTCTTTCCGATGTCATCGAGATTCTGGCGGCAACCGGGATCAAGCCAATGTCGCAGCAAGAGGCCGTGCGCCTGGCCGGGATGCCCATACTGGAAGTCGATGACGCCGACGACGAAACGCCGCCATATGGTATCGACGACGCACTGGCAGCGTTTGAGCGGCTGTTCGACCGAGAGGCGCTTCTGCGCTTTCTGCTGGATGTCGCCGTAGACGCGACGGGGGCTGCAGCGGGATCGATCATGATGTACTCGCCCGCGACCGAAGAGCTGTTTATTGGTCACGCGACAGGCTTAAGCGAACGCGTGGTGCGTCAGACGCGACAACGGATTGGGGAGGGTATCGCTGGACGGGTGGCGGCAACCCGCAAACCGCGGCTGATTGACGAGGAGCTAGATACCTCGCAACCCGACGGACGCCTTTACGCCGGTGATCGCGACCGCGTCGACATTGGCTCTGCGATTTGTGCGCCGCTGGTGGTTGACGACGAACTGCTCGGCGTGGTGAATGTTTCGTCGCCGCACAGCGAAGAGCCGCTGGACGAGGAGGACCTGTCAACGCTGGTCAAGCTCAGCGGGCGCATCGCGAAACTGCTAAAGCAGGCGCAAGAATTTCAAGCGGCGCGATTGCAACAAACCGACTGGGCGGTGCGCCGCACGGTTGGCGAGCTGTCCGAACAGCACATCTCGGCCAGCGAAAAGTTCGCGACCCTTGCCGGTGTGCTTCGTTCCAATCTGGGCGCGGACGCTGTTGAGGTGTACCTTAGTACAGCCGAAGGTGACTGGTTGGTGATGGGCGGGTCAACCCGGCGATACTCCGATGGCCAGGAAACGGTGCGCATGGAAGGCGGCGCACTAGCTCGCTGTTATCTGGAGCAGCGAACCGTAACCCTCAGCGAGTCGACCGACGATGACGACCCGCGCGTGTCAAGCGTCGTGTACGTTCCCCTTACGTTGCACAAGCCACTCGGCGTGCTGTCTATGGAGTTTGCCGATCGCGGCCAGTTGGAAACATTTCTAAGCGTAAAAGAATCGATTGCGTTGGAGTTGAGTCGTTTCGTCGGCTCGGAAAAGAAAGAACACGCTCTGCGTCGCGAACTACAGGCGTTGGCCAAGCTCTCCGACGCCGCGCCGACGTTGCTTACCTGTCGCAGTCTGGACGATCTGGCTGGCTACGCGAGCCGCTTTGTCGCGAGTATGTTGCAGTGCTCACGCGTGTCGGTTCGCCTGGGAGAAGGCGATGACATGGTTGCGTCATTCTACGATGACACCGCCCAACGCTCGTCAACGTGGCTCGATGAAGACGCCGAACGCTTTGCTAAGCTCATCGAACGTGGACGTCCGTTTCATCTGGCGCTGATGGATTACGGCGCCGAAACCAGCGACAGACCGCGACCCTATCATTCGCTGGTTGCAGTTCCAGTTTTATCCGACACAGGCGTCCAAGGCGGAGTAATCGCGTACGACAAGCACGCCGAAGACGTGCTCGATAGCGCGACATTCAACGACGTCGATCGTCATGTGGCTGCTCAAATTGCCGACGCTCTGGCGCCGATCGTGGCGCGGCTTCGGTCCGACGAACCCGCCGCGGCGGTGGCGCCTGACTACGATTCCATTCTGGAAGGCAACACCGATCGTCTGCTGAAAGTTGTCGAAGGCGAAATGGCGCGCTCGGATCGATACCATCAGGCGTTTTCGGTTTTGCTGCTTAACATTCCTCGCCTTTCCGACATGTTTACCGACAACGAAGACCTTGCGTTGCGATTGGTCGACGAGGTAAGCCAGGGAGTTCAGACCCGCACGCGCAAAACTGATTACGGCGCTTGGATTGACCGTGACACACTGGCGATGGTGGTTCTGGAAGGCGACCGGCGGATTCGTTTTTTAGTGTCCCGGTTGGTTCAGTATCTGGTGCGCGATCTTCAAGGCGCTGGTCAGGCTACTTTTGCTCCCGCCGACATTAACGTCGGTTTCGCCGTCTATCCGGGAGCAGGGAAGAAGCCGCAAGCGGTAGTCGAAGTCGCCCGTCAAGACCTATCGCCCTTCGAGGGCTAGGTTCTCCACAGCTCTTTTTCCACAAACAGTTTTCAACAGAAAACCCGGTCCCACATGGGCTTAAGGCGGTAGCTTTCATTGCCAGCACTCAAAAGCCCGTGCTACGTTGGCATTCCAATACCTTTATGATCGCTCATTGCTCTTGAGGGAGACTATGCCAAAAATTAAGACGTTGCCCGATGACGTTACCCGCCAGATCGCCGCAGGTGAGGTGGTAGAGCGGCCCGCTTCCGTTGTCAAGGAACTGCTGGAAAACGCAATAGATGCCGGCGCTCAGAAGGTCACGGTGCGAACCAGCGGCGCCGGAGAGGACCTGATAGAGGTCATCGACGATGGCGTAGGTATGTCGCGCGATGACATCCTGCTTGCGCCAGCCAACTTTGCCACCAGCAAGATAACGAGCGCTGCCGACTTGCACCGCATTGGAACTTACGGATTTCGCGGAGAAGCGTTAGCCAGTATCTCGGCCGTGTCGAGGTTCGAGTTGGTGTCGTCCAACGCAAGCGATGGCGAGGGTTGGCGTCTGACCGTCGAAGGTAAGTCCGTGACTGGACCGGACCCAGCGCCGTGCGAGCGCGGGACGACCGTGCGGGTGAGAGATTTGTTCTTTAACACGCCGGCGCGAAAACGTTTTCTTAAGAGTCCGATCACCGAGCGGCGACGCATTCTGGAAACCATCTTGTCATTCGCACTGGTGCTACCTGACGTTGAGTTTCATTATATAGACGACTCGCGTCACGTCCTGGATGTGTTGCCGGCCAACAATTGGCGTGATCGGGTCGCGTCGGTACTGGGCGCAACCACAATGAAGCACATGGTCGAAATCGATCATGCAATTGGTGACGTCCGAGTTCGCGGATTCGTCAGTCTGCCTAGTTTTACCCGGGGCAATCGCAACCAGCAATTCTACTTTGTTAACCGGCGGTTCGTGCGCGAGAAAACAATTGTGCACGCGGTGGGTGACGCTTATCGCAACGTCATTCCGTACAAGCGCTTTCCGATCACCGTACTTTCTGTTGAAGTTCCTGCCGCGGACGTCGACGTTAACGTTCACCCGAGCAAGCTGGAAGTACGACTCCGCAACGAAAACATGGCTTTCGGAGCTATTCGCGGCGCGATCAAGGCGGCAATGACGTCAGAGTCGGAGGCCCAACTAGCTGTCGGCGTCGGGAGCTCCGAAGAGAGTACAGAAGCTACGGCCCGGCCGACGCCCGATTTGTTTGTAAACGAAGAGTCGGGCCGGAAGGTCATCTCGTTGCAGGACCGGTTGCGCGATAATTTTAGCGAGTACACCGCCAAGAGACCGGCCACCCAGCCGTCGTTTAACCCGTCGCTGTCTCTGGCTCCGGTTGAGCCCAACGACGAAACCAAACGGGCGGTCGAGAAGCTCATCGAGAAACCACTGGCCGACGATGCGCTGTTCTGGCAGTTCAACAACGCTTACATTTTTATTCAGGTGCGCGGGGGCATCGTGGTCATCGATCAACATGCGGCTCACGAACGCATCATCTTTGACCAAAGCAAGCGCCAGTTGGCCGATGCCGCGCCGGTCTCGCAGCAGATTCTATTTTCCATTCACCTGGAGTTGTCGCTGAGCGAGCTTGAACTTTTTAAGGAAGCTCGTGCTGTGTTTGGTAAACTTGGATTCGATCTGGAGCCGTTCGGAGGCAAAAGTATTCTGGTGCGTGGATACCCGGCGGGGCTTCACAACTGGGAAGAAGGCAAACTTTTGCTCCAGGTGTTTGATGACCTGCAACAAGACCGCTTTCCAGGGAACTCTCTGGAGGACAAACTGGTCGCAAGTTTTGCGTGCCGCAGCGCGATTAAGGCCGGGCAAGCGCTAAAGCTCGAAGAAATGCGCTACCTGGCCGACCAACTCTTTGCAACCGACAACCCGTATTCGTGTCCGCACGGTCGTCCGACCGTGCATCGCCTGGCGATTGAGGAGATCGAAAGGTGGTTTCAACGCCGCTAGACGGAAAACATTCGCTCGAAGTACCAGCGGGGATTGCAATCGTTGGCGCGACGGCAACCGGGAAGTCTGCGCTGGGCGTCAAGCTGGCGCTCACGTTCGGTGGCGAAGTTATCTCGATGGACTCGCGGCAAGTCTATCGAGGCATGGATGTCGGGACCGGCAAAATCACGCCCGACGAAATGCAGGGCGTCCCGCATCACCTCCTTGATATCCTGGATCCTCACGAAGTCGGTAGCGCCGGAGAACATGCGCGGCTCGTCGGCGAGATCTTTGACGACATCGTTGATCGTGGCAAACTTCCAATTCTGGTCGGAGGCACAGGCTTCTACCTGCGCGCGTTTGAGTACGGCTTGATTGACGTAGATATTCCGGCCGCCGACCGACAGCAGATTCAGGAAACACTTGCCGGATTCAGCAACGAAGAGCTGCATCAACAACTCGCCAATGTAGACCCGGTTCGTGCCGACGAACTGGAACCCGAAGATCGCATGCGCGTAATGCGTGCGTTGGAAGTCTTCCAGCACACGGGAAAGCCAGCTAGTTCGTGGTTTGCCACCCGTTCGCCCCAGCGCAAACTGTTTAAAATTGTGCTAACCATGGAGCGAGAAAAACTCCGTAGTCGCATCGCTCACCGCACGCGAGAGCTATTTGATCGTGGTTGGATTGACGAGGTGTGCGCATTGCAGGCGGCCGGCTACGACGAGCACGCGCCGGGGCTCGACAGTCTGGGCTATCGCGACATTCTGCTGGCGCTTAAGAGCGGTACCGCCCCGCAGGACTGCCTTGACCCCATCATTACCTCCACCCGCCAGTACGCCAAACGACAGGAAACATTTTTTCGCCGCGAAGTGGGAGCGCTTTGGATAGACGTGGGCCGTCCGGGCTGGTATGAGTCGTTAGAGTATCAGGTTCGGGAGCGCCTTGGAGGGTTTGAAGCGACTTGACACAAACCCGGCAAAACGCTATAAAACAAAGGGTTACGGAGCGGGCATAACTCAGCTGGTAGAGTATCAGCTTCCCAAGCTGAAGGTCGCGGGTTCGAGTCCCGTTGCCCGCTCCATGAATTGACCATGCCTTGGAATCTCTATCGACGCCACGCGCCCTACTGGCTTTTCCTGACGCTGCTCGTTTCACTGGGAGCATGCACCACAGGAAGATCATCGTCGCCGGGCAGCGCGCTCCAGCCCGCTGTTGCCGCCTATCTGGCTGGCGATTACACCGACGCGATAGACCGCTGCAAGCGCATCCTCGGGGAAGGCCCGTCCGGTGATCTGGAACGCGATGCTTACCTGTATTTGGGAAGAAGCTATCGCGATGCCGGGCAGTTGAATCTAGCGATAGCGACGTTTTCTGCGGCGGTGTCGCTGGGCTACGAGGAGCCCTTTACGTCGTACCTGCTTGATCTTCAGGTAGACCTCGCGGCGAAGCCGGAGTCAGTCGCGCAACTCGAAAGGGTGACTCGAGGGCAGTTGGCCATTTATCTGGCGGCACGGCACGGCGTCTCGCCCGGTGATGGGCGAGAAGCGATCGCGTGGGCGGTACAGGTCGGCATAATGAGTGCGATGCCGACGGGCTTTGAACGCCCGGACGCACCCGTGACGACGGCGTCGTTCTGGTCATCGATGGTACGCATGGCAAAAACCTCCGCGCGCGAGTGGCCTCGTGCCGAAGTAGAGTTCAATCGCGCACTGCGATCCCCCGAGAGCTTTATCGCGGGACGCAAGATGGCGCAAGTTGTAGACGAATGGGAAGGTTTGCGGTGAGAGATCGCGCGCTAGAAATCGTTTCGATGAACGACCCCGCCGAGTACGGTCTCGAACCGGGAATTCTCAGCGTTGGGGACAAGATCATCGAAGTCATGGGGCAACCCGCCGAAGACCAACTGGACTTTCATTTCCATACGGATAACGCCGAAGACACGGTAACCATCCTGGTGGAGCGCAAGGACGGTAAACGCGAAACCATTCAAGTGCCTACCGAAGCCGTTTCCGGGCTGGAACTTTGGTTTCAGGCGATGGACTTTCGTCGCTGCCGGTGCAAATGTCCGTTCTGTTTTGTCGATCAAATGCCAAAGGGCATGAGGCAAACGTTGTACGTGAAGGACGAAGACTTTCGCCTGAGTTTTCTGTACGGAAACTTCACGACAATGAACGACATGACCGACGGGCAGATTCAAAAGATTATCGAGCAAAAGAATTCGCCGCAGTGGGTGTCGGTTCACGTGGTCGACGAAACCATGCGACGGTTTATTTTTGGGCGCCCCATGAAACGGCGCATTCTGGAAACGCTGAAGACGTTGTGTGAGGGCGGAATTGTGGTCAACACTCAAGCGGTAATTGTTCCTGGCAAGAACGATGGCGACTATCTGCGCGAAACCATCGAAGCCTTGGAGTCACTCCATCCCAATGTTGCCACCATGGCTGTCGTGCCGGTGGGCCTGACCAAGCATCGCGACGGGCTGCCGGGGATTCGCTCCTATCGTGACGACGAAATGGGTGAAGTGATCGATTTGATCGAGCCCTACCGCAAGAAGTTTAAGGCCGGAGCTCGCGGGTCGTTTTTTGTGTTTCCCTCGGACGAGTGGTTTGTTGGCGCTAACCGGGAAGCGCCTCACTACGATGACTACGAAGGATTTCCCCAACTCGACAACGGTATCGGTGTCATTCGTCAGTTACTCTACGATGTCGAAACCGATATTGAAGCGATGGGCGTGCCGCGCGACTTGGGATGGGCGCGCATCGTAACCGGTGAATTAGGCGCAAAGGTATTTGAGCGCTACGTTCTGCCGTTGCTGACCCAGAAGGGCGTCGAAGTACTCCCGCGTATTACCACGGTTACCAACCAGTTCTTCGGGGCGACGGTCACCTGTTCGGGGCTTCTGGTGGGGAAGGACATGGTTGATGCCATTCGCATGGACCGCGTGACGCAACCGCCCCAGCGCGAAATGGTCAGCTTTCTTCCTCCCAATGCGTTTAACCACGACGACGTAACCATCGACGAACTGTCCCTGGAGCGGATGACCGACGACCTGGGCGAGTTGGTGGTTAATCCCGGCGAATCGCTAATCGAGTCGCTTCACGAGCACGCCGGCGGGCAGGGGGTTTCGGCGTGAAGTCCGTGCCTTCGGTTGCTGTCGTTGGTCGTCCCAACGTAGGCAAATCTACATTGTTTAATCGAATAACTCGCGGCAAACGCGCGATCGTTCATCCCACGCCAGGCGTTACCCGCGACGTTCAACGTGGCCGCGCCGAATGGACCGGCGTGGCTTTTGACATTATTGACACGGGCGGATTGTTTTCTGGGGTTGACGATGGTTTTGTCGACCAGGTCGAGAGGCGCGCAATGGAAGAGGCCCTGGCGGCCGACGCGATGATCTTTCTCACCGACGGGGAAGCCGGTCTGCTTCCGTCTGACTACGACGTCGCCAAACAAATCCGCGACACCAGGATCCCGGTGTTTCTGGTCGTCAACAAAACCGAGAAACCAGCCAACCAACAGAGTGCGGCCGAGTTCTACAAGCTTGGTTTTGAGAACATTTATCTGGTAAGCGCCGTTCACGGCAACGGGGTGGGGGACTTGCTCGACGATGTTGTCGCCGTTCTTCCTCAAATCGACGCCGACGCCATTAACCCCGACTTGAAACTCGCGTTTGTGGGAATGCCCAACGTTGGCAAGAGCAGCATGGTGAATGCGCTGTTGGGGCGTGAGGCCAACATCGTGGACTCCACGCCGGGAACCACGCGCGACAGTATCGACATTCAGTTGCGCTGGCACGATCGGGACATCACGCTGGTTGACACCGCCGGTATCAAGCGTAAATCCCAAACTCGGGGTGACGGCATCATGGTGTTGAGTGCCCTTAAAAGCCTCGACTCCATTGAGCGGTGCGATGTGGCGATCCTGCTGTTTGACGCGTCGCGCGGGCTTTCCAACCAGGATGTCAAAGTGGCCAGCTATGTGCACAAAGCTGGGCGCGGTGTGGTCGTGTGTTTTAACAAATGGGATCTGGTCGACAAGGAAGACAAAACCTATGTCACCTTTGAGCGCGAATTTCGGCGTAAGATTGGATTTATGCCGTACGCGCCGATTATGTTTGTTTCCGCGCTGACGCATCAACGAATTAGCAAGGTCCTGGAAAAGGCATGGGAAGTTAAGGAGCAATGCGAGAAGCGCGTCCCGACAGCGGAGTTTAACGACTTCCTTGCCGCGGTCATCGCCGGACGGCAACCGCCCTTTTACGGTGGCGGCACGGGCAAGATTTACTACGGGGCGCAGGTCGAGATATCGCCGCCAACGTTTACCCTGTTCGTCAACAAGACCAAATACTTCGGTCGGAACTATCTGCGTTACCTCAATAATCAGGTTCGCAAGGCGTACGGTTTTTCAGGCACGGTGGTACGAATCAAACTCGCCGAAAAGAAACGCGTGGAGAAAAGCGCGTGATCGGACTCGTCACCATCGCTGCGTTTGGCTATCTGCTGGGTTCCGTCCCATTTAGCTATTTGTCCGGCAAATTGCTCAAGGGGATCGATCTGCGCGATCACGGCAGCGGAAACCTGGGCGCGACCAACACGTTTCGCATTATGGGTGCGAAGGTTGCCATAGTGGTGTTGGTGTTGGACATCGCGAAGGGTTTCGTGCCGGTTTGGGCGGCGACCTGGTGGCCATGGGCTAACCAAACACCGCTCCATTGGTTGGCGCTGACGGCAATGTTCGCTGCAATTTTTGGGCACTTGTATTCGGTTTACTTGAAGTTCGCCGGCGGGAAGGGAATCGCCACGTCGGCGGGAGCGTTTCTGGCACTTAGTCCGTGGGCATTTTTAGGCGCGTTTTCTGTGTTCGCCGTGACTTTTGCGGTTCGTCGCATCGTTTCCTTGGGAAGTATCCTCGCGTCGATTTCGTTGCCACTGTTCGTTTATCTTGCCGGCCGCTATGGCCTGGGGTCCGATCACCCCAGCTATTTGGTTGTGTCGGCTATCATAATGTTAATCGTTTTGCACAAACATCGCAGCAACATCTCACGACTAATCGCTGGCACCGAGCCTAAGTTAGCCCGCAAGAAAACATGAGCCATCCAGCCAACATAATTGTCTTAGGGGCGGGAAGCTGGGGAACCGCGCTGTCGATTGTGCTCGCCGACAACGATCATCGCGTGACCTTATGGGAGCACGACGAAGCCGCAGCGAAAGTGCTCGAAGCATCGCGAACCAACGAACGCTTCTTACCGGGAGTTTGTATTCCCGAAGGTGTGACCGTCACATCTCAGCTTGATGCGGGTGACGCCGACGTCGTTGTGTTCGTGGTTCCGTCGCACGCGACTCGTGAAGTCGCAACGCGTGCGTCTGCAACTCTACGCGGCAATGCCATTGTCGTAGGTGCGTCGAAGGGGCTCGAAGAGGGTACATTGCTCCGGCAAAGCGAAGTGCTGCGCGAGGCGCTTGGCATATCGTCGGAGCGAATCGCGGTATTGCTGGGACCCAGTCATGCCGAAGAGGTTGCGGCCAGCATGCCGACGTCGGTGGTGGCTGCGGCCGAGTCGTCGCCACTTGCCGAGCGCGTTCAATCTATCTTTCTGCGGCCAACCTTCCGAGTGTAC
Organism: uncultured bacterium; assembly: GCA_964588695.1. GTDB lineage: Bacteria > Krumholzibacteriota > Krumholzibacteriia > WVZY01 > JAKEHA01 > CAZPQK01. The sequence continues at coordinate 72,839 of CAZPQK010000010.1, read as the reverse complement.
GCAAACACCGACGTCGTAGGAGTCGAGATCGCGGTGGCGCTAAAAAACTGCATTGCGATTGCCGCCGGGGTCGTCGATGGCGTCGGTTACGGAGACAACACCAAGGCTGCGCTAATCACCCGCGGTCTGGCCGAGATCCGTCGTCTGGGCATGGCGATGGGGGCCAGTCCGGATACGTTCGCGGGTCTGGCTGGCGTTGGAGACCTGGTCGTAACCTGTCTGAGCCGCCACAGCCGCAACCGCTATGTGGGAGAACAACTTGGAGCAGGTAAGTCGCTCGACGCGGTGCTCGCCGAAATGGTTATGGTTGCCGAGGGCGTCAGAACCACGCGGGCGGCGGTCGCACTGGGACGCCGCGAGGGTGTGGAATTGCCTATCATTGAGGGAGTCTACGGGCTACTGTTTAAGGGCCTTGACCCCAAGAAGTGCGTCGAGGAGCTCATGACGCGCCCCCCGCGCCACGAGCACCACGACTCGAGCGCTTAACCGTTTGGAGGAAACTGTGCGCTACAAAACATCTGCGGGGAAGATGTACTACTCGATTAGCGAAGTCGCGGATATGACCGGCGTTAAAGCGCACGTGCTGCGCTATTGGGAAAGCGAGTTTCCCACGCTACGTCCAAAGAAGAACCGCGCAGGCAACCGCACTTATCGGCCAAAAGATGTCAAAGTGATCCTGGTGATCCGTGACCTGCTTTACAAAGAAAAGTTTACGATCAGCGGTGCGCGTAAGAAACTCCAAGAAACCTATGGGAATCCCGATCCCATCATCGACCAGATGCAAATTCCGTTTAGCGATCCCCACGGGCGTCAGATTCTGCTAAGCATCAAGAATGAGCTGCTGGAACTCCGCGCACTTCTGGACGAAGACGATGCTGTGACCGCCACCGAAGATGCGGCTTCTAATTCCGCTTGAGGCGACTCTAAGTGGGTGCTAGTTTATAGGTTCTGGTCGGGGCGTGGCGCAGTCCGGTAGCGCACTTGTCTGGGGGACAAGTGGTCGCTGGTTCGAATCCAGTCGCCCCGACCATTTTTTATTCCCGTGAATATCCGTCTTTTTTATTTAACGTTGCTCGTCGCGTGCGCGATGACTGCCGCTTGCTCCGACAAAGTGGACGAGTTGCCGCGGCAGGACTTTGTTGTGCAACAAAGTGTTCTGGCTGAGCCGTTCAACGTTTCGGGCCTGGTTATGCAGGCGCCGTTGGGGTGGACCGAAATGGATAGCACGGTTCTGGCCGATCATGTCAAACCGATGTATCAGCGCACCGCGGTGTCACCGTCCCGCACTCCGGTTCCGACCAAAGCGTTTACCGATCCCCAGACCGGTACCATGCTGATCGTGTCGCGATACGTTCGAGGTCTAACGGTTGCCGAGCGCGACGAAATAGTTTCGGCGCACCGGGCGTATCTGGACAATCAGTTTGCCACCAGTAACGTCCGCGAAGACGAGTTCAGGCTGGGGGTGTACGACGCAACCCAGTTTTCCTATGCGACCGATCCAGCGGGGGCCATCAAGATGTTTCTTTCGGGTCCAAAAGACACTTATCACCAGATCGACTGGATCATTCCCAAAGACGCTTACGGCCTGGTGTTAAAGACGATCGAATCATCCATCGGTTCGATCGTGGCGCCGGCCTACAATCCGATCGACGATAACGGCAATACCAAAAGTGAGTCTGGCAATGGATGACAACGCGCGCCGCGGCGCCTATGACTTCGGTGCGATCGAGAACAAATGGCAACGCTTCTGGGTCGACAACAAGACGTTTAAGGCCGAAGACTTTTCTGGCAAGCCCAAGTATTACATTCTGGATATGTTTCCGTATCCGTCTGGCGATGGGTTGCATGTCGGTCACCCCGAAGGGTATACCGCAACCGATATTCTGGCTCGGTTTAAACGAATGAACGGTTTTAACGTACTGCACCCGATGGGGTGGGACGCTTTTGGGTTACCAGCCGAGCAGTACGCGGTAAAAACCGGAACGCATCCACGCATTACGACAGACCGGAACATCAAGCGTTTTCGTGAGCAAATCCAAGCGCTTGGCTTTTCCTACGATTGGGATCGGGAAGTCGACACTACTAGCGTTAAGTACTACCGCTGGACGCAGTGGATATTTCTCAAGCTTTACGAGCGCGGCCTGGCCTACGAGTCGTTTGAGCCGGTGAACTGGTGTCCCGAGTTGGGTACGGTCCTGGCTAACGAGGAAGTCGTCGATGGTAAGTCCGAAGTTGGCGGGTATCCGGTAATCAAGAAGCCCATGCGCCAATGGGTGTTGAAGATTACCGCGTACGCGGAGCGCTTGCTAAATGATCTCGACGACCTCGACTGGCCGGAGACGATTAAGCAACAGCAACGTAACTGGATAGGTCGGAGTGAAGGCGCCGAAATTAGATTTGCCATTGAAGGCTTCGATGCACTGTCACTAACGGTGTATTCTACGCGTCCCGACACTATTTTTGGCGCGTCGTTCATGGTCATCGCGCCCGAACACGAGGTCGTTAAGACCATCACCACCGACGAGCAACAAGCAGAAGTTGAAGCTTACGTCGAAGCGGCGTTGCGGATGTCAGATCGGGATCGTCTGGCGAAGACCGAGAAGACCGGCGTACCCACCGGCGCGTTTGCAATCAACCCCGTCAATGGCGAAAAGCTGCCTGTTTTTGTGGCTGACTACGTGCTGGCGTCGTACGGGCATGGCGCAATCATGGCGGTGCCTGGCCACGACGAGCGTGACCACGAGTTTGCGCGGAAGTTTGAACTTCCGATCATTCGAGTTTACGAAGGTGGCGATAAACCGATCGAGGAAGAGGCTTACGTTGGCGACGGGAAGATGGTCAACTCCGACTTCCTGGATGGCATGCACAAAGCGCAGGCGATTCCGGCGATGACCGAGTGGTTGGAAACACGGTCGTTGGGACGACATGCGGTCAACTATAAACTCCGGGATTGGTTGTTTTCGCGGCAACGGTATTGGGGGGAACCTATTCCGATTGCCCATGACGTCGATGGTAATGTAATTCCGGTAAGTGAAGATGAGCTTCCGGTTGTGTTGCCGCAAGTCGAAGAGTTCAAACCCACGGGCGATGGGGAGTCGCCGTTGGCGTTGGCGACCGATTGGCTGACCTACGAAAAAGATGGTGATGGGTATCGCCGCGAGACCAATACGATGCCGCAATGGGCTGGGTCTTGCTGGTACTACTTGCGGTACATCGATCCGCATAATGATGAAGCGGCCTGGGATCCGGCTAAAGAGAAGTATTGGATGCCGGTGGATTTGTATATCGGCGGTGCCGAACACGCGGTGTTGCATTTGTTGTACGCACGCTTCTGGCACAAGGTGCTGTTTGACTTGGGGTTCGTGTCCGAGCCGGAGCCGTTCAAACGACTTGTGAACCAGGGGATGATTTTGGGTGAGAACGGCGAGAAGATGTCGAAGAGTCGCGGCAATGTTGTGAATCCCGACGATATCATCGCCGACTGGGGCGCGGACTCGATGCGTCTCTACGAGATGTTTATGGGACCGCTAGAAGCGACGAAACCATGGCAGACTAATGGTCTGCAGGGGATGAGTCGTTTCCTGAACCGTGTGTGGCGGCTCTTTGTCGACGAGGACAGCGGGGAAATCGCGGAGACTGTTGCGACCGCGGAAAACGGTACCGTAAAGACCGCGTTGCACAAGACAATTAAGAAGGTGAACGAAGACACCGAGGCTCTACGTTTCAACACGGCCATTGCCGCGATGATCGAGTTTACAAATCTTGCCTACAAAGAGGGTGGACTCACACGCGAGAATGCCGAACAGTTTCTGCTGTGCCTGGCGCCATATTGTCCGCACTTATGTGAAGAGCTCTGGGAGCGACTGGGTCACACCGAGACATTGGCGTATCATCCGTTTCCAACACATGACCCGGCGTTGATCGTTGAAGACACGGTGACGTATTCGGTGCAAGTAAACGGAAAGCTACGCGGGCAACTCGACACCGCAAAGGATACGCCCAAGGCAGCGGTGCTGGCCGATGCTAGGGAAATCGCGTCGGTGGCAAAGCAACTCGACGGGAAGACGATTCGCAAAGAGATTTTTGTGCCAGGCAAGATCGTCAATTTTGTCGCGAACTAGCCTGTTGCACCTGCGCGAGCCAACCGGCGGCAGTGGGTCCTCGCTCGTTCCCGCGAAACGACCGCGCACGTCCGCTGCGGATGTGATTGGACTGGCTCTACCCGCGTTTTTGCGAGCAAGGCGTGGGCACGCCGTCTGGTAAGAGCAATGCCAACAATAGCTGCGCGTGGTTTACATTCACAGTGAATGTAAATCGGCGCATCTCATTGCTATCACGTATGTTACGCTTCTTCTTCTGTAAGTGAGCTGGCTGATTGGTGGTGCTCGCTTGGCCATGCAGTTCCGAGCGTGCGACTAATCGGGGTCGTAACCCAGCGTCGGTGACAGCCAGCGCTCGATTTGTTCCACCGAAACACCTTTGCGGCGTGCGTAATCTTTGACCTGGTCTTTACCGATCCGGCCGATCCCAAAGTAATGAGAAGCCTCATGGCCAAAGTAGAAACCGCTCACCGAAGCCGCTGGCCACATCGCAAAACTCTCGGTGAGTTTTACGCCGGTAGCTTTTTCGGCATCGAGCAGGTCAAACAGCAGCGCCTTTTCTGTGTGGTCAGGACACGCGGGATAGCCCGGTGCTGGACGGATGCCGCGATACTTCTCCGCGATGAGCGCGGCATTGTCCAGAGATTCGTCTGATGCATATCCCCACAACTCACGGCGAACGCGCTCGTGCATGTGTTCGGCGAAAGCTTCTGCCAGCCGGTCGGCTAGTGCCTTTGCCAGAATTGCGTTGAAGTCGTCGTTTTCGGCTTCGAGTTGTTTGACGAACTCGTCGAGCCCGTCGCCAGCCGTTACCACAAACCCGCCGATGTGGTCGTTCGCCCCGAGCGATGCCGGCGCGACAAAATCGGCCAGGCAGAAACTTGGACGGTCTCCGGTCTTCGGCCCCTGCTGGCGCAAAAAGTGAAACGTTGTGGTCGGATTAGATCGCTCACCATCGGCATAAATGTGCACGTCGTCGCCATCAGACGCCGCCGGGAAGAAACCAACCACGGCGTGGGCCCGAAGTAACTTCTCGTCGACGATGCGCTCGAGCATGTCTTGAGCTTCTCGAAACAACTCGCTAGCTTGCTTGCCGTAGGTGGGATCCTGCAAAATTGCAGGATAACGGCCTTTTAGCTCCCAGGCCGCGAAAAACGGCGACCAGTCGATACGATCAATCAGGTCGGTCAACGGATAGTCGGCAAACACCCGGGTACCGGTAAAGGTCGGTGTTGGTGCCATTCCCGCCGTCGTTTCCCAATTCAACTCACGACGGTTGCGTGCATCGGTAAGACTTATCAGTTTCGGGCCGCCACTCTTCGCGCGCTGCGCCCGAACCGATTCGTACTCGTCGCGGACCGATGTCAGAAATCCATCGCGATTCTCATTGCTTAACAGTTGCGACATCACGCCCACCGATCGTGACGCGTCGTTGACATGAACGACGCCGTGTGGGTACTTCGGTTCGATTTTAACCGCGGTGTGGGCGCGCGAGGTCGTCGCACCGCCGATAAGCAGCGGAATCGTAAAGCCCTGCTTGCTCATTTCCGTGGCTACCGTCACCATCTCGTCAAGCGATGGCGTAATGAGCCCGCTAAGTCCAATCGCGTCGGCGTTTTCGCTTATGGCCGTGTCCAGTATCTTCTGGAACGGAACCATCACGCCCAGGTCGACAACGTCGTAGTTATTGCAACCCAACACTACGCCGACGATGTTCTTGCCGATGTCGTGCACGTCGCCTTTGACGGTCGCCATGATAATCTTGCCGTTGGCCTGGATAACCCCGGAAGCTTCCTTCTCGGCTTCTATATAAGGAACCAGGATCGCAACCGCCTTCTTCATCACGCGAGCGCTTTTTACCACTTGGGGTAAAAACATTTTTCCGGAACCAAACAGGTCGCCGACAACATTCATGCCGTCCATTAACGGACCTTCGATCACATCCAGCGGTCGCGCTGCCGCCTGACGGGCCTCCTCGACATCGACATCAATGTAGTCGGTAATTCCGTGAATCAGCGCGTGAGTGAGCCGCGCGTTTACCGACTCTTCGCGCCACGCGGTGTCCTCAACCTTTGTCTTCTTTGACCCCTTGACCGAATCGGCGATGCCCACCAATCGCTCGGTAGCGTCGTCGCGACGGTTCAGTACGACATCTTCGACGGCTACTTTGAGTTCCGCAGGAATGTCCTCATAAACCGTCAACTGGCCCGCGTTGACGATACCCATGTCCATGCCCGCCTGAATCGCGTGATACAGGAACACCGAGTGGATGGCTTCACGAACCGCGTCGTTGCCACGAAACGAAAACGACACGTTGCTAACCCCGCCGCTGACATGCGCACCGGGGCAACGCTTCTTAATCTCGCGAGTCGCATCGATGAAGGCCACTGCATAGTCGTTGTGCTCTTCGATGCCGGTCGCGATAGCAAATATGTTGGGGTCGAATATGATGTCTTGCGGCGCGAAACCTAGTTGTTCAGTCAGGATTCGGAACGATCGCTCGCAAATCTCGACTTTGCGGGCAACAGTGTCGGCCTGCCCCTGCTCGTCGAAGGCCATCACCACTACCGCCGCGCCGAACTTGCGAATTTCGTGGGCCTGCTCAATAAAAGCTTCTTCGCCCTCTTTTAGCGAAATCGAGTTCACAACGCATTTGCCTTGCGCGGTTTCAAGCCCGGCCTTGATGACCGAAAATTTGGACGAGTCGATCATTACCGGCACCCGGGCGATGTCCGGTTCGGCGGCGACGAAATTAAGAAACTTGCGCATTGCCGCCTCGGAGTCGAGCATACCTTCGTCCATATTCACGTCGATAATCTGCGCGCCGTCCTGAACTTGCTGGCGCGCAACCGAGAGAGCGTCTTCGTAGTTTCCCTTGGTGATCAGCTTGCGAAATTTTGCGGAGCCGGTCACATTGGTGCGTTCTCCGACGTTTACAAAGTTCAGGTTCTCCCGAAACTCCAGCATCTCCAGTCCGGAGAGTAGCGTGTGCTTGCGTGGCGCCGGAATCTTGCGCGGCGTGAAATCGCCAATAGTGTCGACGATTGCTCGGATGTGATCGGGTGTGGTTCCGCAGCACCCTCCGACCAGATTGACATAGCCGTTGCGCGCAAAATCCGCGGCTTGTTCGGCCATGTACTCTGGCGATTCGTCGTAGCCCCCGAACTCGTTCGGGAGTCCAGCGTTGGGATAGCAACTTACCGGAAGCGGCGCGATCGCAGAAAGTTCGGCAACGAACGGCTTCATTTGGGCGCTGCCCAGCGCGCAGTTCAAGCCAACCGCCAGCATGTTGGCGTGGGACACCGACGTAAAAAACGCCTCGGGCGTTTGACCCGAAAGGGTGCGTCCGGCGGCGTCGGTGATTGTACCGGAAACGATCAGCGGCAACCGGTGACCTGACTCCGCAAAAACTTCTTCGCACGCATATATGGCGGCTTTGCCGTTCATTGTGTCGAAGATTGTCTCAATCAGCAACAGATCGGCGCCGCCATCCAACAGCCCTTGCGCGTTCTCCTTATAGGCAGCCACCAGTTCCATGAACGTGACGTTGCGCATCGAAGGGTCGTTGACATCCGGCGATAGGGAAGCCGAACGGCTGGTTGGACCCAACGAGCCAGCGACAAAGCGCGGTTTGTCTGGAGTTTGTGAGGAATACCGGTCCGCCGCGGAGCGAGCCAGCGCTGCAGCTTGATAGTTGGTCTCGTAAACCAGATGCTGCGTGTCATAGTCAGACTGTGACACCGCGTTAGCATTAAAACTGTTGGTTTCGATGATGTCCGCGCCCGCGTCCAGAAACTCGTGATGGATTTCGGTCACGATGTCCGGACGCGTCAGGCACAACAGGTCGTTGTTGCCTTTAAGGTCTTTATGGTGATCGGCCAGGCGCTTTCCGCGGAAATCGGCCTCATCGAGCTTATACCTCTGGATCATGGTGCCGGTGGCGCCATCAAAGCAGAGAATTCGGTGAGTGAGGAGTTGATTCAGAATCGCGGTCGCGTCGGGACGGCGATTGGGGGCCAGTTTGGTTGTGGACACGTTACGGGCAGGCACCTCGGCGCTAGGAGTGGCAACGCATTGCGAGCCATGAATATAAAAGCGGGGGAAGCGTCTGGTCAACCCCGTCTACGACCGTAACGGATGCTAGCAAGCAGAATGCCGCCTCTCTTTCTTGCCATACCCCAAAGTCCAGAAGTATAGTGGCGCCACCCATGGCTACAGAGATTCCCGAAAATACCGCCATTCTGGTGCCCGCCTACAACGCGGCCCAACATCTTCCCGGGTTGGCTACCGCTCTGGCCCCGCATGTGCCGTTGGGCCGGGTTATCGCCGTCGACGACGGCTCTGCGGACAACACCGAAGCGCTGGCCCGCGACGCTGGATTCGACGTCGTCGTGCATGCCGTCAACCGCGGAAAGGGAATGGCTCTTCGGACTGGAATGGCACATGCGCGGCAGCGAGGCTTCGAATTTGTGATCACGCTGGATGCGGATCTGCAGCACGACCCCGGCGAGCTGGCCGATTTCGTTAAGCGGCAAGCCGACAGCGGCGCGGACATCGTGGTGGGAAATCGCCTGGAGAACCCGGAGGGAATGCCGGGACTTCGGCTGTGGACCAATCGGGTGACGTCACGCATCGTGTCGATCCTCGCGCGCGCCAGAATTCCAGACTCGCAGAACGGGTATCGAATGATCCGATTGACCATCCTTGATAAGGTGCAATTGGAAACCGACCGTTACGATACGGAGTCAGAGATTCTCATCAAGGCCGGGCGCGCGGGCCTGAAAATCGCATCCGTTCCGGTAAAAACGATATATGGCGACGAAGTGAGCGCGATCAATCCCATCGTGGACGCCTGGCGTTTTTTTAGGTTGGTGTTAAGAACTTTATTTTGGTAAACTGGGAGTCCATTCGCTGGTCGTCCGACCGCTTTCTTGGAACACGGTGTCTACATGTCCGCACGGATATTAGTCTGTAACGATGATGGGTTCGATGCCGCAGGTATTAAAGTTCTAGAGGAAGCGGTTTCTCCGTTAGGAGAGGTTTATGTGGTTGCGCCGGACACAGAACAAAGCGCAACCAGTCACGCGTTAACGGTTCGTAGCCCGATCGAAGTAAAGCGCGTAGACGATCATCACTACCGGGTTGGGGGAACGCCGACCGACTGTATCGTGATGGCGATACAAGTCATCCTTCGGTCACTCCCGGACCTGGTGGTCTCTGGGGTCAACCACGGCCCCAACATGGGCGAGGATGTCCACTACAGCGGTACCGTCGCGGCCGCTGTCGAAGGGGTCATCCTTGGAGTACCGGCGGTGGCCTTTTCGGCGTTGCAGTCGACGGTTTCGGACCCGGCGCACGTGGAAATTGTGAGGGAGATTGTTCGGCAAGTTCTGGCGCAAGGCCTCGCGCCTGACGATCTGCTGAATGTCAACATCCCGGATCCGACGATCTCAAAGCCTAAGGGCGTCAGGATCACCAAGACCGGGTCGCGACACTACGAGAATTTTATTGATCCGGCCCCGCCCAGGTCGGAACACAGTTGGTACACCATCGGTGGCGAGGCACCGGTGTGGAAAGATGACGAGGGAACCGATATCGAAGCCATCCGCGCTGGATACGTCTCGGTTACACCCCTTCATCTCGACCTCACCGACTACCGCGCGATCGTCGAAATGGAAAGGTGGCGATTCGAGCTGTGAGGTGGAAAGACTATCGCATCGCGCGCGAGCGCATGGTCCGCGAGCAACTACACGACCGCGGAATCAAAGACAAGCGAGTTCTCGACGCGATGATGAAAGTCCCGCGTCACGTCTTCCTGGATCGCGACGCAGGTGCCGAAGCCTACAGCGATCATTCCTTTCCAATTGGATTTTCGCAGACGATGTCTAAGCCGTACATGGTGGCCTATCTTTGCGAAGCCATGAAACTCTCCGGCGAAGAAACCGTGCTCGAAATCGGAACCGGTTCAGGCTACCAGGCAGCTGTGCTTGCCAGCCTCTCCGACCGTGTCTATTCGGTAGAACGCCTCTCGGGACTTGCGTCCAAAGCCGCTAAGACTCTTCAAGACCTCCTTTTTAACAACGTACGCATTCGCGTCGGCGACGGCGCGATTGGTTGGCCCGAAGAAGCGCCGTTCGACCGTGTGCTGCTGACCGCGGCAGCTACCCAGGTTCCCAAGGAGTTACTGCTTCAGCTCACCGACGGCGGTAGCTTTGTGGGGCCGGTCACCAAAGAGGACCACAGCCAGGAAGTCATTCGGCTCACGCGTCGGGGCAACGCGTTCTCGCTGGAGCGGCTGCAGGAGTGCTCGTTTGTGCCAATGGTCCGGGATCCGCTGCCGGCCGAAGAGGCTGCGCGCGTAGCTTCGCAAAACGACCAGCCGTATGCGTGAATGGGCCCGCGGCCTGGTCGCTGGCTTCTCGCACGATACCGCTACACTGCTTCTGGCGATGATGCCGATCTCCGAGTTGCGGGGCGCAATTCCGTATGCGATTACCGTGGCGGACATGACGTGGCAGAAAGCATACGCGCTTGGGGTCATCGGTAATTTTATTCCCGTAATTCCGCTGATCTACCTGCTGGGCCCAACCTCAAAGTTCTTACGCCGGTGGCGCGTTTGGGACCGATTCTTCGAATGGCTGTTCGCCCGTACCCGTAAAAAGGGTAAGCTGATTGAACGCTTCGAACTGATCGGACTGGTCCTGTTTGTCGCCATCCCTCTCCCGGTCACCGGGGCGTGGACCGGCTGTGCGGCGGCCTTCATCTTTGGGGTGTCCAAGCCCAAGGCAGTTCTGGCGGTGCTGTTGGGAATACTCATCTCCGGTGCTATTGTGACCCTGGCCACAACCGGCGTAATTGGCGTGTTTGCCCCGCATTAGCGGGCGCGGGCAGGGGGTTGCAAAATCCCAGGAACGTGGTATCTTTCGTGGTCACGGCGGGTCCGATCGGGCCCGTTCTTACTTTTTCAATGCTTGGGTCGGGGCGTAGCGCAGTCCGGTTAGCGCGCCTGCTTCGGGAGTAGGAGGTCGGAGGTTCGAATCCTCTCGCCCCGACCATGTTTCCTTCCGCACACGAGCCTCTCCTTCGCGCCCAGCGGATCCGCCGGTTTACCTTGCTAATCTGCGTTGCATCAGCCTATTACAGCGAACAGTTGCGGTAATTACTCAAGGCAACGAAGCTCATGTATAGTTTGTAGTAAACAAACTTATTGACGACGGTTCGTGGTCGCATTAGGTTATTTGTGACCGTGTGAAATCGTTCAGTAACGCCGAGCGACCGGCGTTGCCGCAGACGTCCCCCCTGCGAACCTGAACGGACTAGGAGACACCGCATGACCGACGACGCTCGCTCAGCCTCGCCGGACCCCACCTCCGAGTACAAATCGGACTACGACATTCAATCGCTGTACCTGGCCGAAATCGGACGCTATCCATTGCTCACCGCGGACGAAGAACTCGAGCTGGGCCGCCGTATTTCTCAAGGTGACGAGGAGGCTCGTAAGAAGCTTATTATTTCCAATCTGCGTTTGGTGGTAAGTATAGCCAAGCGCTACTCCGGCCGCGGCCATAGCCTGTTGGACTTGATTGAAGAGGGCAACATCGGGCTCATGCGTGCCGCAACCAAATACGACTACACCCGCGGATTTCGCTTTAGTACTTATGCTTCATGGTGGATCAAACAGGCCATCACACGGGGAATAGCGACCCAATCACGAACCATCCGCATTCCCGTACACGTTTACCAGCTGATCAACCGCTACACGCGGACCGAAGAGCAGTTGGGGCTGACCGGGGTTTCCGACGAGCAGATGGCCGAGGCGCTGGATGTGTCGCTTAAGAAAGTGCGACTGGTTCGCAATCTGATTGTCGGCATTCGGTCCGATGAGCCGCTGGTTAGTGCTGAAGCGTTCAATCGGCTAAAGCACGAAACCGACGGGGTAGCGCTGACCCCGGAACGCACCGTCAGCGAGCATCTGGAGAATGAGGAAATAGCGGAACTGTTGGAACGTGCCCTCACGGAAAGAGAACAGGAAATTCTGCGTCTGCGCTACGGTCTGGAGGATGGAATCCCCAAGACGCTCGCGGCGACAGGCGATATAATCGGGGTGTCGCGCGAACGGATTCGACAGATCGAAAAGCGCGCCCTGCAGAAACTCAACCTGTTGCTTTCCGGGAGGACAACCACCAGTGACGCTGGATAACGTTCGCGCGGCGATCCGCGATATTCCCGATTTTCCCGAGCCCGGGATTATCTTCAAGGACATCACGCCGGTCCTGCAGGACCCGGTGTTAATGCGGGTAGTGACCGACAACTTTGTTGATCGTTACCGCAAACGAGGGATCACCAAGATTCTGGGGATTGAGTCGCGTGGGTTCATGTTCGGTACACCTGTGGCACGCGAGATTGACGCTGGCTTTGTGCCGGTGCGCAAGGTGGGAAAGTTGCCGCATCAGACGATCGCGCAAAGCTATGATCTGGAGTACGGTTCCGCCACGCTGGAAATGCATCAGGATGCGATCGAGAAAGGCGAAAAGGTCGTCATTATTGACGACCTTTTGGCAACGGGCGGCACGGCCGAAGCGGCAGTGCTTTTGGCAAAACAACTTGGTGCCGACATCGTAGAAGTCGGTGTGCTAATCGAGCTGGCGTTCCTTCGGGGACGCGAAGTTCTGCGCGACGCCGAGTTGTACTCACAGATTGTTTTCGACTAGAAACACTCGGGCGCTATATCATTTTCCCGCGTCGGCTCGAACGTTTCCAATCCTGGAGTTTCGCAGCCAGCCAGTCCCCGGCACGTTCGTCGAAGGCCAGCTTCTCTCCATTGACCCGGTACTCGAACTGTGGCTTGCCGTCGTCGTCAGCGCGAACCTTTAGTTGGCGACGGTCACCATCAACCTCTTCGACGATGGTCACCCGCGCGCGCCGGGACATTCGAAGAATCTTCTCACCCGATTCGTCGAAGTAAATATCACCCTTCATTTTGATTTTCACTTCGCGATGGTCGTCGACTTCGTGGTGGTTCGAGTGCCCGCTAAACTTGACCTCGCCCGGATTCTCGGCGCTGGCGACCGCACTCAACGCGGCTACGGTCAGCACCAGCGCAACCGCCAGTGACGTCTTCACATGGGAACGAATGTTGGGGTAACGTTTCATCTTTCGTCTCCTGTTCGGGTTTCCTTTTAAACGGTCGGAGCCCCGATTTGGTTCCCAAACCCTCAGGTGACATGGCAGCGGGGTAGCTGCTAGCATGGCGCAAACATCGGGTGCCCCCGTAGCTCAGTAGGATAGAGCACCGGTTTCCTAAACCGGGTGTCGTGCGTTCGAATCGCGCCGGGGGCACCAATACACCCCAACCAGATCCCAAACGTATGAACGTACTCAGCGCAATTGGCAACACCTCACTGGTGGAAATCAAGAAAGTCGTCCCCGAAGGTTGTGCCCGCATCTATGCGAAGCTGGAGTGGGAAAACCCTACCGGTAGTATGAAGGATCGGGTCGCGCTCGCCATGATCAAAGCCGCCGAAACCGACGGGCGACTGAAGCCGGGGGGGACGGTGGTGGAGTATACCGGCGGCAGTACCGGCACATCGCTGGCACTGGTATGTGCGGCCAGGGGGTATAAGCTTCAGATAGCCACCTCCGATGCGTTCAGCCGGGACAAGCTCAACCAGATGCGTGCCCTCGGTGCCGAACTTCATCTGGTTCCCAGCGAGGGCGGAAAAACGACCAAGCGTCTCATTCAGGCCATGATCGCCAGGGGCAGGGAACTGGCTGCTGCATCGAGCGCGTTCCTTACCAACCAGCTTGAAAACCAAGACAGTATTCCCGGCTACTTTAAGCTGGCTGAAGAGATTTGGCAGCAGACCGATTGTGAAGTCGACGCGTTTGTTCACTGTGTGGGCACGGGCGCGTCGTCGCGCGGGGTGGCGACGCAGTTAAAGCGTCGCAACTCGGAGGTCGCAGCGTACGCGGTCGAGCCCGCCGAATCGCCGGTGCTTTCCGGTGGCGAAGGTGGCGCGCATAAGATTGAAGGCGTCGGCGTTGGATTCATTCCGCCGCTTTGGGACGAGTCGGTGATGGACGGGGTTATTACCGTCGCGACCGATGACGCCAAAGACATGGCCCGACGCCTTGCGCGCGAAGAAGGTTTGTTTGCGGGCACATCGTCGGGGGCGAATGTGCTGGCCGCAATCGAGGTTGGTACCGAACTGGGACCAGACGCGACGGTGGTTACGTTAATGTGCGACTCGGGGCTTCGCTACCTGAGTACCGACCTGTTCGGCGATTGACCCTCCGCCAGCATGTTCCAACAAGAAAGGCCCGCCAGCCATAATGCGCCAGCGGGCCTCTTTGGGTAGCCGAGTGATCAACTACCGCAGGCGATTGCTTACCCTGCGTATCCACGAGCGGTATTGGTTGTCGATCGGACTTCGGTTCCAGCCAAAGGCAATCCGGGAGGCCGGGTCATCAATCATAATGTCGATGCCCAGTGCGTCCGATCCATTGGACAGCGAGATCGGGGTCGGCGAACTCACTCCACCGTAAACTCCTACCGGGTCGCTAGAATCAAAAAAGCCGTTACTGTTGGCATCAATAAAAGCACCAACGTAGTACACGCCGTCGACAATATCTCCGTCGAAACCGTTGGCCGCATAGGTCACGTTGCCCGGAAAAAAGCCTTGGTCTTCGGCGACCGGAGTCATCGCGCCTGCAAGATCAAATCCGGTAGTATCGAACACACCTAAGATCCAACTCAGACCGGTTGGGTCAACATTGGTGCCGATATAACTCACTGAACCAGCAACCGCCGAGAAATCGTAAAGACGAAAGTCAGCGTTGGTTTCGTCGCTTCCCATGTTGACGGTCACCGTGCTTAGGTTAAGCGTATCAGACTCCAGGTTTGCGCCCAGCAATCCGTAGCCGTCGCCTTCTTCGGGGTCAAGTCGCCCGTCGTTGTTTGAGTCCAACACCGAGAGCAGGTAATACGTACCGTCGGGGACGTTGCTGATTGTGTAATTGCCAGAAACATCCGCAGTAGCCTGCCCAACAATATTGGGCTCATCTTCCGATGTAATGGGGTTGTCCAAGACCGCTGCTACCGTCGCTCCGCTGGGATTGGAAGATTGGGTTCCGGGATGACCCGATAAGGTGCCAGATATCGAGCCCGAGGCCAGCATCATTCCGGTGCTAAAGGTAACGCTAATATTACTAGCGTTGGTGTTGCCCGCCAGGTCGACGATGCCGCCGGATGGAATGAGGATGTTGTACTGCGTGTTGTCCTCAAGATCCATGGAAGGATCAAAGTTCAACGTCGCGCCGTTGTTGGTGAAACTCAGCACGCCATCTTCGATATCCGGCGTCAGGAGGATGTTCAATTGCGTTTGATTGATCGGCTCCGAGAATGCCAATTGCAGCGTGACGTCGGTGTCGACATTGGTCGCGCCGTCGGCAGGCGTGGATGACACTAGCGTTGGTGGCGTCGTGTCGACTGTATTTGTTGTGGTGAAATTCCAGCTGGCGCCTGCAAAGCTGTTGCCAGCGAAATCCTCCGCAGCCGTCGAAATCTGCACGTTAAACTGGGTGTTTGCCGGCAGCTGACTCAACGGGGAGACAAAGAACTGGGTTGGATTCTCACTGGCCACTTCGAAAGCTACCGAGTTGGCGCCAGCGTTGTAGGTCCATGTGAACGCGCCAGCGGTCTCGGTGAAGGCCATGGGCTCGCTGAAAGTAACGATCACCGGCTGAGCGAGTTGCACGCCAATGGCGCCAGGGCCAGGGGAACGCGATGTTAGCGTTGGCGGCGTGGTGTCTCCGGCGTTGCTTCCGGTAAAGCTTTCGCTGCCGCCACTGCCGGAAACCTCATTCCCGGCTACGTCGCGAACACCGCTGACAGTAAGGTCGTAGTCAACGGTCGTCATCGATGTCGTTGTAAATAACGTTACGGTGCGGTCGTCACTTCCCAGTGACGCGGTACCAACGTGGACGGTGTCGCCAGGTGCGCCCGGTGCAAGGCGCGGCGTTCCTTCGATAATCAGATAGTTGTTGCGAAACTCTGCGGTGGCGCGATCGACGTCTTCAGAAAACACAACGTTGAGCGTGTTCGCGTCGACAGCAGTAACGCTGGAAACCGTGGGCGGTGTGGTATCGCCACCGCCAGTCCCGGTTGTGGTGGTCGACGGTGAACCGTCGTCACCACAACCAGAGGCGGTAAACAACAGGGCGCCCGCGAAGAGCGCGAAAAGGATGTAACGGATCATGACTATACCTCCGGGGAACGTCGTTTTGGGCGCAACGCAAGCTGCATGCCCGCACTCTGTCACCTGGCCGGCAGAGTCGTCAAGGAAAGCTTAACCCGCTAAAGAGTTGCCATTTCGATGTTATCGAAGTTGCGGCGGTAGAATTGCATGTACTGAACCTTGCGTTCCATTGCCTGGATAACGAACTTTGGAAAGTTGACCCCGGTAAATTTCTGGGCACTTCCCAAACCGCCCGGGCTGAAGACGTTAATCTCCATTAGCTTGTCGCCGACGATGTCCAGCCCAACCAGAAACATTCCGTCCACGACTAGCTTAGGCCGAACGATTTCGGCTATTCGTAGCTCTCGGGGGCCGATCTCGGCCGGCGCCAGCGTGCCGCCGGCGTGAATGTTCGATCGCATGTCTCCGCCCGAACGCACGCGACGGAAAGCGCAGTACTTGCCCTTCACCCGAAGCGGCCGGCCGTTCATCAGAAAGAAGCGCATGTCGCCATGCTCGGCCTCGGGCAGATACTCCTGCGCGATTACAAAACCGTCGCGGCTCACTGCATCGATCATCTGGTTGATGTTCGACACGTCCTCTGGTCGCACCAGAAACACACTCTGCCCACCCGAACCTTGCAATGGCTTAAGGACAATGGTTCCGCCTTCGTCGCGCGCAAACGCTTTTATCTCCGCGCGGTCGCGGGTGATCAGCGTGCGCGGTCGGACTTCTTCTGGAAAGGTCTGGAAGTACATTTTAGTCATCGCTTTGGCCAGACCGTCGGGATCGTTCAGCACGATTACGCCGTGCCGCATAGCGACTCGGCCAAACAAAATCCCGGCGTGCGCCGCCCAAGGTCGAACGATGGTGTCATTGGATGGGTCGTTGCGTAGCATCAGCACGTCAAGTTCTTCGACAGTGACACGTTCGCTTACCGCTTTGGGCCCCTGGATGTCGCGCAAATAAGCGTCGTTGCTCTTGTAGCGATTCTTCGGCGGACGGCGCGCAACCGCACGGATGCGATCGTCGGGACTGTACTCAAGTCCACCGACCTCAATATGGTATGCCTCATGTCCAAGGTTAGTGGCGGAAAGCGCGAGCCGGGTCGTCGTGTAGGACGCTTGTTCCGTCGCGATCTCGTTCACGACAAAACCAATTTTCATTTGAACTCCTTATTGACCAATTCAACCACGTTGGAATACTGACGGGCACGTGCGAGCCGTCGCTGTACATCTGGGCGCTCAAGGTAGCGCGGAAGGACGGGGGGCTCGTGGAGGACGTGACGCCACAAGAGTTCCTCCACGATTGGGAGGTGTCGAGTGGCTATCTTACCAATAAATAGCGGTTCAATCGACTGCCCAGTGTGCAAATATTTGATCAGGCGGTCGAAGCCCTGGAGGTAGATCGAATCCTTGGTAAGCCCGCCCCCTCGAAAGATTCGGGTGGTGATCCCGAAGGCCTCGCTGCCGGAGAAGTCATAGTCGCTGGTGAGCGCGCGGTAGCACTCCACAAAGTCGGCGCCGTCGGTCAACAGCCGGGCGGCGACGACCCGGGCCGCCAGGAGGCGCATCCTTCCTCGATCCAGCCCGCCAACCAGAAACTCCGAGAACACGGCGAGACCCTCCTGGAGGGCCTCGTAGCCGGCTAGTCCGACGGCCAGTTGCTGAAGTTTTTGGGTGCGGCCGTTGGCATGAGTTAGCACATGTGTGCCTA
This sequence comes from uncultured bacterium, assembly GCA_964588695.1. Classification (GTDB taxonomy): domain Bacteria; phylum Krumholzibacteriota; class Krumholzibacteriia; order WVZY01; family JAKEHA01; genus CAZPQK01. The sequence continues at coordinate 54,787 of CAZPQK010000010.1, read as the reverse complement.
CTTCGTGTTGTATCAACGCGTCGACCCGTCGAGCCGATACTCGCAGGTTGCTGCCGATCAACAAGACACCGTTGGACACCATTAGTCCCGACCCGATGTCGTCACGAATCTGCAGACGCGGCGGGTTGTCCGGCATTCGTTTTTGATACCAGCGCAACTCCTGACGCGCGACGCGAGCAAAGCCCCTGGCGTCGACCGCGTCGCGCGACGCGGTTCGTGATCGCCGGGGAAACTTGCGCAACACCGCCCGTGCCTGCGCAAACAGTTCGTCGTCAACTTCTCCGTAGACCTGCAGACTGCCGTGGAGGAAGCGCTTGGTGTTGCGGTCGTTCATCATAGTGATCTGTCGGTCCAACTCGTCCTGTTTTTGCCTAAGCAACAGATACAGCGCGGTATCGTCAACCTGATCAATTGGCGCGCTGTACAACTGCCGCTTAAGCACGACGGGGTCCGCGGGCAGTGGGCGATAGCGAAACACCGGCACCACTTGATGACGCCGTCGCTTGAACTCGGCTTGCGCTTCGATCGTATTAACGGGCGTTGATTGCAGCAAGATGTCAAACGCCGCTCCGACCGAACTGAGGGTGTGGTCGACCTTAAACACCGCACGTTTAATAGCGCGGTTGCCGAGCATGCGGTAGTGATCGGGACGATGAGTTGTCTGCGTGCGGGTGAAGTCAAAAACAGACTGTTGGATGGCGCGACTGAGCACGCGACGCAATGTTCGCAGCCTTACCGGATAAAGATGGGTACCGGTCCGATCGTGGTAGATTGGTCGGACTTCAAGACCCACGACCGTTACGTTGTGACCGTTGGCGAGTAGCGGCTTCGCCCCGGCTGGCCAACAGCGGCGCCGCCGACGAACCGAGACATCCGCGCGAACCCCCAACTGGCGAACACGACCGAGAGCAGCTTCGAACGAATCCGCGAGAGGTGTGTTGCTGGGACCTGGTGGCATCCACACCCGAAAGCCCGGCGGCGTTTCGGAGTCGCTGACGTCCGAGACTTCGATGTTGGGGCCGGCCCACACTTCCAACAATAGAAACGCGCCGAACTGCTCGGTCATGGCTGCGGCAACAGTGGTAACAAGCTTACCCAGCTGGCGATGATGATAGGGAAGCGCCGACGCCACCAGGTACGACGCTTCGCTAGTAACCAGCCGGTCGGTGCCTAAATCGGACGTGTTTGGCGGTTTACGATACGCGACCAGGAAGGGCAGACTGCGGTCAATATGAATGCGGCCGCCGTCAGGCAATCGCCGACGAATCGCCTTCCCCTGGGCAAGACGATCCGCTATGTCATGAATCTGCTGATTGGTGATGGTCTCGGCGTTAGCCGACGTCTTGGTCGTGGCCATCAAGCTCCTCTAAGATGCCGGGGACGGTCGCGGTTAGCGCCGCGGTTATCGCCGCAACCATATCCGGTAACGGCTTTCCGGTCCACTCATCCATGAAGAACTTCTTGAACTCGACCGCGATCGCGCATCCTCGCCCAGCGAAGGTTTGGTTGATCCACCGAGGGAAGTAACCACCCGTGAACTTGACGTTTTCGCGGACGTCCAGCGGGCCGCCAGGGAAGTCGTGGTTACGAAGGTCGCTGGCAAACCTGTCAAGTACCCCACTCCACACTCGGCGGTCGATACTTTCGGTCCCCAGGTTGACCTGTGGATTGGCTTCGGGATCGTCGTAGCCCGCCGTCGGGCCCCCGCGGCGGTGGTTGTAGCTATGAAGGTCGAGCACAACAAATCGTCGGTGCCGCGACGCGACGTCTTCTAGTAGCTCTTGCATAGCGGTGTAGAACGTGCGGTAACGATCCAGGGAACGGCCAACGACATCTTCGGGCAGAGGAGTTCGCCACACCTGCAGACCCCACGCATCTTCCGGGCGCTGATAAACCGCAAGCTCGGGTCCCCGGTTCAGGTCGACTTCGAAACGTGAATTCAGGCCGATCACCCGAGTCGGCGCGGCAAGCGTCCATGACCCGGTAAAAGGATCCTCTTCGCGTAGGCGCTCGGCATCGCTGAGCGCGAAGCGTTTCACCAGTTCCTCGCGAACCTGGTGGCCGTCGTGAACAGCGGTGGCCACGATGGGGCCCTCTCCGCGTTCAATTTCAAAGATGGGTTGGCTCATCGTATATAACAAATAAGGTTAGCGTATGACTGTAACCAGAAGACAATACTAGTGTTATGCATGATCTGATGAAGGGCTCATACCGTCGAGCTTAGCAATAACCTTTACCGTCCAGAACGATAGAATCATCGACGCCATTATCGACCCTGCAAACACGAACAGCCCCCAATGGGTCTCGACTTTTACGAAGTCACCCAGCTTTAGCGCCACCACCAGAACGGCGACCACGTACACGTCGAGCATCGCCCATTTGCCGATGTTCGCGATAAAGCGGGTGGCGCCTGCAAGCGGGCTCACCCATTGCCCGTCGGAGTTCGGGCGCAACGGGACGTGCCACACGGCCAACAGCATAACTAGCTTGATAATCGGGACGACAATGCTGAAACCAAAAATGATTGCGAAAAGCAGAATGTCGTTTTGCTCAAGCAGCTCTTCGAGGCTAGTTACCAGCGTCAATCGATTTTTCTGCGCCATCATCGTGGTGGTCATCAACGGGCCGAATACGCCGACGGTGTAAATGGCCACCGTGAACAGCCAGGCGACAAGGGCGCGCCACCATTTGCCGGGGAAGACCCGGGCGAGCGTCTGACGTTGTGCGATAGTTGGACTCCTCTAGTTTTTACTAGAACGGCAAATCAGTGGCAAAAGTTACATCTGACTGTCGACCCATTCGGCGACCAGCGCCTCTAACACGTTAAGCGGAACCGGGCCGTTGCGCAGCACCGTGTCGTGAAAGTCGCGGACGCTAAACCGGTCGCCCAGTTCTTCGCGGGCACTCTCGCGAAGTTCAAGAATTTTGATCATCCCGATTTTGTACGCTGTAGCCTGGCCGGGCATCACAATGTAACGTTCGATCGCTTTGACGCAATCGTTGCGCGGATTCGGCGTGTTGGTCACCAGATAATCAATAGCCTTCTCCCGCGTCCACTTCTGGTCGTGGATTCCGGTGTCAACCACCAGACGGCAAGCGCGCCACAATTCCATGGCAAGTCGGCCAAAGTCGGAATAGGGATCCTGATAGAAACCGATTTCCTTAGGAATGAACTCGGTGTACAACGCCCAGCCTTCGGTATACGCCGTGTAGCGCGCGTGCTTGCGGAACTTGGGAACACCCTCCAACTCCTGGGCAATTGCGATTTGCATATGATGTCCGGGGATCCCTTCGTGATACGCCAATGCTTCCATCTGATATTTGGGCATATCGGCCATCTGATAGAGATTGGCGTAGTAAACGCCGGGGCGCGACCCGTCGAGCGCCGGGCGCTGATAGAACGCCTTGCCCGCGGACTTTTCGCGGAACGGTTCGACGGCTTTGACCACCATCGCCGCCTTCGGTTGGATACCGAAAAGCTCCGGTAGCCGCCCCCGCATTGTGTCGATCATACGAGTGGCTTCGGCCAGGTACGCCTGGCGGCCGGCATCGCTTTCTTCGTAATAAAACCGTGCATCGGTACGCATGAAGCTAAAGAAGTCGGAAAGTTCGCCGTCGTAGTTGACGGCTTTCATGATCGACCGCATCTCCGAGTGAATTCGTTCGACTTCGCGCAGGCCGAGTTGGTGAATCTCGTCGGGGGAAAGATCTGTGGTTGTTATCAGTCGCAGTCGATAGTCATAAAACGCTTTTGCGTTAGGAAACTTCCATACACCGTCATCGGTCGTCGCTTGCTGTTGGAGTTCCTGGCAATATGCCATCAAGTCGACATACGCGGGACGCAGGTAGTCTAAGAGTGCTGCTCGAGCGCGAGCGTCCAGCCTGGCTTTGGTAGGTTCATCAATCGGGAGTGCATTTATTTTGGCGCGAATGTCCGCGTAAACCGCGCTATCGTCCCCGTCAGTAAACGGGATTCCGGTGAGTACGTTTCGGCAGTCGCTAAGCACGTGGCCAAAAACAAACTGCGGCGGCACGATGCCACGGTCGGCGCGCGCTTTGAGGTTTACGATCAAGTCGTCGAACAGAGCACGCACACCCTCCACGCGCGCGATGTAAGCCATAGCGTCTTCGACTGTCGACACTTTGTGGTAATTGATCAAGAACGCCGGGGTCGTCGACTGCAGCCCGTACATCTGGTTGACCGGGTAGGTATGGAATCGGTACTCAAAGCCTTCAAGGTGGGTTTCTACTTCCAGGGTAAAGAGGTCGTAGCTTAGTCGTACGGACTCGTTGAGCGCGCTGTAGTCAATAGTGTGTTGGAGCCGTTCGAGCTGGTTTTCGTACAAATCGCGGACTCGGGTGACGTGTGCGTCGGTGCGCGGCGTCCATCGGTCATAACTGTCTTTGATACCCAAGCGGGTTTGGAACTCCGGGTCGAGCTCTAGTCGCTCGGCAAAGCAAGCTTCAAAAAAAGCGTTCGCTTTTTCGCTTTCGCTTGTACTTGCCAGGGCGGGATTCGCTAGCGTGAGGCCTACCAGGGCAAGGCCGACGGCGCGCTTGATATTTGGCACAGGAAAACTCCTTCGTCGTAGTGATGTCGGGAAGTGTAACCCGTGTGACGACCTTGCGTCAGCCGGTTTGCCAACAAAAAAGGCGGCTCCGATGTAGAGCCGCCTTTGACATACGCCGATTGGCGCGCTTAATGGTACAGCGACTTAACCTTGCCCCAGGTTGATTGTGCAACCGGAACGGTCGGCTCGCCGAAAAACCGAATTGTTGCGTTAACCGAGATCTGTGAGTTTTCGCCCGTGTCCACAATCACCTGATCAAGCGTCATCTCGATACTGTCGACCGAGTTTCCGTCGTAGTCTCCGGCCGGGCTCGGAAAGCCGGGTGTACAGAAAAATCCAAGTCCGTCACACAGCAGGAGCGTCGCGTTGGTGGCCACGCCGTCGGTGAGCACCATGGCGGCCATTGGAAAGCTTAGAGGGTCGGTGGTGGCGTTGGCCACAAAGGTCATGCCTTGAAGAGCTGGCGTCACTTGAATGTTGAAAATCTTGTAGGTTGCACCGCCGCCAGAATTACCGAACTCAAGCTGCAGGTAGTCCTGACTGGTTCCGCCGATAGCAATAGAAGCGGTTGTGCTTCCCAGCTCGGCGGCATCGGTGGTTGGCGCCAGCAAAAACAGCACGCAAACAACACTTATCAGTAATTTCATGAACTTGCCTCCCCAGGCAGTTGAAGAGTGAAGGTCGATTGCCCCATCGTTGTCATCGTTGTACGCTTCCAGCGAAATGACGGCAAGCGTTTTCCCCAGGCCCATTGAACCTGCCTGGGGCCGTCCTGGTGACGGACGCGGGCGCGGAGCTGCTGGTTTGCCTATGAAGCGCTTTAAACAAATGAGGTAAGTGCATGCCAAGAGTGCTTTTCCTGGCACTGGACGCGGCCGACATGGACACCCTGCAAGTGATGTGTCATGCCGGTGAACTTCCTACGATTGCTGGGTTGATGGCCGAGTCGCGATGGGGGATCAGCGAAAGTCCGTCGGGGCTTTTTGTGGGCGCCGTTTGGCCTTCGTTTTGGACGAGCCTTTCGCCGGCCAATCACGCCCGGTATTGCTTTCGTCAGCTTGCCACCGGGACCTACGACGACGTAGATATCACACCGTTGGATACTTTTGGCCAGCCGTTCTGGCGCGCCATTGGAGATGCGGGAAAGCGGGTCGCGGTAGTAGACATTCCCAAGACCTACCCCACCGAGGGGCTCAATGGAATTCATGTGTGTGATTGGGGAACCCACGACCCCGACCATGACCGCACCACGACCTGGCCAGCCGATCTCGGCCCCAGCCTGGAAGCGCAGTACGGTGGAAACACCGTACCGAACTGCAATATCTATTCGCGGTCCCCGGAATCTCTTGGCGAGTTGCGGGAGATTCTGTTTCGACGGCTGGATAGGAAAACCGAGCTGTTGCTGGACCTGATGGCGCGAGAACCGTGGGACGTGTTCCTGGCCGGGTTTGGCGACACGCATTGTGTCGGTCACCAATGCTGGCACCTGCACGACCCGAAACATTTCAAGCACACGCCCGAGAACATAGATAAAGTCGGCAATCCAGTTAAAGAGGTGTACCGCGCATGTGATCGGTCGCTCGCGCGGATCCTGGCGAATATCGACGAAAACGTCGACGTGGTGTTGTTAGCCAGCCACGGCTTTCGCTGTCACTACGACGCCACGTTCATGCTAGACGACATTTTAAAGAAGATCGAACGCCCCAACATCACGCCGCAGCACCCGCGGCACGGCGCCAAACGCGCAAAGCGTGCGTGGATGGCCATCCCGGCTCCGCTTCGTCTGCTGCTAAGGCCAATCAAGACCGCTACTCGGGTTAAGTTGGGGATCGCGCCACGATCGGTACGCAAATATTTCGCGATTCCCAACAACGACGCCTGTGGAGCCGTGCGAATTAACCTCGAAGGGCGCGAGCCCAGCGGTCGGGTGTCGCCCGCAGACTACGATTCGGTGTGTGAGTCGCTAAAACAGGAACTGTTAGCTCTTCGCAACCAGGAAACGGGTGAAGCGATTGTAAAGGCGGTCAAGCGGGTCGACGAACTTTATGCGGGAGCGCGTATGGATTGCCTGCCAGATATGCTAGTATATTGGAATCACAAAGATCCGATCCGCGTGATTACGTCTCCCCGAATCGGCCGCCTCAACGGCGCGTACACTGGCGGTCGAACCGGGGACCATACACCGTTAGGGCTATTCATGTATCGCGGAAGCGGAGTCGTTCCCGGGCAGTTGGGTCGCACCGTTCGGATTGAAGATTTTGGACCGACGCTGGCAGAGCGCGTTGGTGTTAGCCTCCAGGGCGTCGACGGAAAGTCGTTCGTCCCGGATTTGCTTTTGCCGGCTGAATCGGAGCAGTAGTTAAAACCCGCGACCGCATTACCATTGTTGCGCCGTTTCTTTCGCGTGGGGGCGTCACCCGCGCGTACCTTCTGGCGCAAGTCGTCGAACGCGCCGGCCACCCATCTCGAGTGGTTGGTTACTTGCCCGACGGCGAATCGCTTTATCCCGAGCCACCTGCAAACGTGTCGGTCACGGCACTCAGTGCGCGCAACCCGCGCGAGCTTCGCGCGCGGCTAGACCAGTTCTTGGGTGACGACATCGCGTACGCGGTGAAACCCCGCCCCACCAGTTTTGGGATCTTGTTGCAGCGAAAACGTACACCCGTACTGCTTGACATCGACGACGATGAAGTTGCGTTGTTTGACACCTCAATAAATCATGTGCGCGGCACCCCGATAGCCCGGGTGCGTCGCGGCGCCCGTTACGCCCGCCGGGCAATTCGGCGGCTTAAGAACCCCAACTCGGTGTACTACGTGCGCCGGTTGCAACGCAAAATAAACCAGGCCGATGTGGTGACCTGCAGCTCCGAGCCTTTGAGACAACGTTTTGATGGTGTGTATTTGCCGCAGGGTAAAAACACCGACTGGTTTGATCCCGACCGCGTCGACCGTGATGCCTTTCGAAAGCAGCACGGTTGGCAGAATCGGTTTGTGATTATGTATCCCGGTACAGTTGGCGCGCACAAGGGTGTCGAGGATGTAGTAGTAGCGTTACGGCACTTGCGGCGGAGCGACGTGCTGTTTGCGTTGGTCGGCGGACGTCCCAGCGCTCGCGAAGAACTTGACCGGGTCCTAAATGGCGGATACGACAATGTGCAACTATTGCCCGAACAGGACAGCGATGCGATGGCCGTGGCGGTGGCAAGCGCAGATCTTGTTGTGGTAACACCGCGAGACACACCCGCGGCGCGAGTGCAGTTTCCGATTAAGCTTGCCGACGCAATGGCGATGGCGCGACCGATCATTGCGACCGACGTTGGTGAGATTCCCCGAATCCTTCAAGGATGCGGGCGGGTGATCAGGCCTGGGTCTCCTGAACTTCTCGCAGAAGCGATTGGCGAGTTGATCGACGATCAGAGTGCCCGGGAGCAGCTGGGCGTAGCGGCACGAAAACGATGTGTCGAAGAATACAGTCTGGACGCGCTAGCGGCTCGACTCGATCGAGCGGTGTCACGCCTACGATAGTTCGACCATGGAAAGCCAACGGTCACGGTAAGCTTGTATGTTCACTCGGACATCGAAGCGCTGACGTATGGTTTGTGCTGCGGCGCGTCCCATCTTCAGTCTGGTTTCGGGCGACGATAGCAGTGCGATGACTCTCTCTGCCGCGCCCTCGATGTCGCCGATCTCTACGATGTATCCGTCTTGGGAATCCTCAATGAGTTCGCTAATGCCAGCGGTTTGGGAAGAAACCGGAACACACTCGCGGACCATCGCCTCCTTTAACACATTCGGTAGCCGATCCGACAGCGATCTGCTCATCATCAGACAAACTTCGGCATCCGAAAACAGTCTAGCCAGTTTGTCCTGAGGAATGTGCCCAACAAACGAAATCGAGCCGGCCGCTGGGGACTTCATGGCCTTCTTGCGCAACGCTTCGGCCTCGGAACCCGAGCCCGCGACGACAAGCTGCGCGTTGGGAACGCGTGCATGAATTCGTTCGAAAACATCGAGGCCCTCGTCGACAGACTTGCTGCGCTCCAATCGGCCAGCAATGACAACCAGTCCTGGTGTCTTCTTGGGTGATGGCGAGACGTTAACGGTCTCGACGCCCCGATGGATGACGATGATCTTTTCGCGAGGAACTCCCAGGCTCGCGATGCGGTCGACGTTGGTGTTCGCGTGTGTGAACACGAAATCGGCGATAGCAAGTACCGGGACGGTAGGGCCGTACCCGTACTCCAGGTCGTAGGCCCCGACAAAGTGGGTCAGGCGCGGCTTATCCCGTTGCAATAAATATCCGACCATCGCGGGAAAATGTCCCCAAAACAGGTGCACGACGTCGGGCATTTGCTTGCGAATGCGGTCCGCGACGACAAAGGCGGCTGGAAGCAGCGCTAACGACTTTACGAGCTGCGAAACCGGTCGAGCTTGTTTAACTAATAGCGCCAACAAGCGGCAAGTCGAAACGGGGTGGCGTATGCAGCGCAACCAGCCCAGCAGGAAAAGGCCTGGCGTCATCGTGTGTATAGCGGCCGGGTCGAGACCGTGTTCGTTGACCAGGCTGTCGTGGTCTGGGTGGGGAAAGCGTAAGCAGTGAACGCTAACGTCGGTGTTGAGCGCGGTTAAAGCGACCACGTCGCGACACGCAAAAGCTTCCGACGGCTTCGGAAACATCATGGTTACATATGCGACGCGTAGTGATCTTATGAAAGGCTCCCAGAACGTTCGTTGTCATTCGGTTCCGTTGTGGACATCAGAGTCGTCGAGTCGGTTTGGACGGCACAGCCCAAACTGAGTGCAGGATACTCATCGGCGGAGACGGTGGCAACGAATTGTGGCACCCAACTATGTAACATTTGGGGGGGCTCGCGCGTAATGACAACGGCGACGTTATCAGTGTTTCCACAACTAACAGCGGGAGTTAGAAGGTGCTAGTCCGATTGGGGATAGTGGGGCCTTTGATGGCTGTGTTTGGCATGTTTAGCCTAGTCCCAGTAGCCTCCCTGGCGCAGGACAAGCGGCCACTTCCTCGGCTGCGCATGGTCTACACAGACACCTCCTATGTTGAGGCCGACCACATCACCGTGCGCGAAATTGTCCAACGGGCAGCACGCGGTGAGCGTGGCAAGCTGGCTGGGCACAACTCGATCACCTACACTGCCACTGTCCGGTCGATTGTACGTTGGGATAAAAAAAAGGAGATCTCGGACGAAATCTACCGCGCATACGACGATGCAGCGGGGAACGCGAGATTTGTCGCGATCAACAACAAGACCGAGTACTTCAAACTAGTTGACGGGGAATGGCAGTCGGACCCGGATAAAAAGGACGAAGACAAGAACGATTTGGTCAAGGTAGAGAACGGAAACGAGAGCGTTTTCACCGACCTCCCGCTTTTCCTGGAAGAAGATCACGAGTTTGATTTTAAACTGCTGGAACGCTCTCTTGAGGGCGAACACGTCATCTTTAAAATCGGTTTTACGCCCAAGTCAGAGTTCAAGCCAATTCCCGCTGGCGAAGTCTACATTCAAACACCTTCCTATCGAATTATTCATGAGTCGTACTGGTTTGATAGAAATCCCGCACCCCTATTTCTAAAGGGGTTTCGGCGGATCGCGCGACACTGGCAGCGATTGGAGTCTGGAGAATGGGTAGCCACCAAGATCATGGGAGAACTGGAGCTTCGATCCGACCCGTTCGGTTGGATGCCGAAATCCATTTCATTTGGTCTGCTGCAAACCGATTTCGCGTTTGACGTTCCATACAATGAAGAGTTGTTCGGGGCGTTTAACGCGCCTTCGTTTGCTAACAGTGGGCCTCCTAGAAAAGGAGAGTTCAGCGATGAAAGCGAAGTCGGGCAATTGGTTGCCGGATTGCAAAAGGATGATCTCGACTACTACCGAGAAATTCAGCAAACGGACGCCGGCTTTCGCGAGCAAAGCATTGCCCAACACGACTCGCTCGGTTTGGATGGCCTGCGAAGGGTAATGTCTGACAATGTCCGACCGTTTGACTTCGGCCTTGGGTTGGCAGAGGGGCTCTTGGACTACAACCGCGTCGACGGTCTTTTGCTCGGCGGCGGCGCGGAACTCGAGTTTGGCCGACGGATCCCGTTGCAGTTTGACCTGGAAGTGGGCTATGGCCTGGCTTCCGAGGAACTCCGATATCTGACGCGTGCGCGTGCGCCTTTTCGCGTTGGTGGATGGGATATGGCGGTAGCAGGAAAGTACCAGGAGCGTGTCGAACCGTTTGGGTCCAACCGGCCCGGACTGAATGCGGTCCGTGCACTGATGATAGGTGCCGACGAACAAGACTATCTGTTGCGGGAAGGCGGTGGCGCGTGGTTACGAGCTTCTCGGAAAGAAGAGCTGACGGTGTCATTGGGTGGAGGTGCGTACAACGAGCGGCAAGTCAGCGCGAACACCGATTTTGGCGTATTCACGAACATCGATCGCGACAACGCCGCGATCGACGTGGGTCGCGAGCAATATGTGTTTGGGGAGATACTATGGCGACCCGAGCGACGCCTGGAGCTTGGTCTCCGTCAGCGTCTCGCGGGAGGCGCACTTGGAGGTGACTTTCGTTTTGCGCGCACCGACGCGTGGCTCTCAACTCGGAGATTCGTAGTCGGCGATCACGAGCTGGTCGCGGAAATCAAAGCGGCGACGGTGCATGACTCGCCGCCAGCCCAGCAACTCGCGGACATAGGTGGCGTCTCTACGGTTCGCGGATTTGAACGCCGGTCACTTTTGGGACGCGACGGCTTCGCCGTTCGAGCGGAGTATCCCATGCCGTATGATATTTTCCGCCGCGCCCGGGTGCCGGTACTGTCGTGGATCGGAGCCCAGATCGTTCCGTGGTTTGATGCGGGTCGGGTTTGGGGCGGGACTTCCGGTGAGTGGATTCACTCCGCGGGCTTGGGGCTGCAGTTTCATATGGTCCCCGTCGAAGCGCCAGCAAACCTCAGGGTCGATTTCGCGTTTCCCACCTCCGCCGACCCGCTAAAGGACAACGGCGTCACCGTCCATTTCCTTCGGACGTTCTAGCTTACCAGCGCAAGAGTTCTCTTACTTGCGACTCGTAGGTGGTCGCTGCTTTGGAAAGGGCGTGTCCGACCGGAGCCTCCGCGATTATGCCGCGCAGAATTCCCAGTGCGATGACGGGATCGTTGTCGTTGGCCGCCGACAACGCACGGTCGATGGCATCGGATGGCTGAAAAGGGATCGCCCCCTGATTAATTGCATCGCGCCATAACTGCCGGGCGGCCGATTCGTCGCCCAACGCGGTTAGCGTCGCCAGCTGGCGCGGCAGCGTTTGTTCCGGCGCGTGGGTCAACGCGGCAACGCCGCGATAAATCTGGTGCGCGTCCCGGAAACGCTGCTGCTGAAACAGTTGATCGCCGCGCGCGAGTTGACTTGTCCAATGGTTCCGTGCCCGATCGGACAGCCCCGCTATACGCGAACTTGATTTTTGAACGTCGCCGTAGAGCAATTCCCATTTGGCTAGCCGTACCCGCATAAACTCCGCGCGGCTAAGCCCATCCGGCACACTTACTGTGAGGCCATAGGTGGCGGTGGGGCGACCCTTCCAGGGAGCAGCATCCAGGATGGCCCAAAGCGAAGCGGCGCGAACTGGAGTGTCGCTGCTGCGAACGCTGGCGATGTGATGAAGGCCCGCGACAGGCTCGCTATCACGGGGAGGTCCCAACAACGGGAGCAGGGCAGGGAAGTGGGCAACTTCGGCGTCGGATACCAGCAAATACTGGATGCCCCGGCGGCGCAGGTCATCGAAACTACCGGTGCCAATTCGTAGCGTCGGCGTTCCCAAATAGTAACCGAGGTGTGGTTTGCGAGCTGCAATAGGCGTGTCCTTGCCGAAACGGTTCGGTGTCAAAAGCGACTCTTGGGCGAGTTGTTTAAGCACCTTGGGTCCGCCAAGGTCTGAACTTTCCGATACGGTGTGGATGTACGCGTTGCCGGCGAAGGTTACCAGGACCAGCGTAACCGCTATGAAAGGTGCGGGAAACTGCGTAGATCTTGTGCGTTGATTTACCACGCTAAGCATCCACTCGATCCCCGTTCCAAATCCTAGCGCCCACCACACCAGTAGGGGCAACGAAAACCGCGGGTTGTAAAATGCCGGCAAAGTGGACGTGTATGCAAGAAACATCGCGACCAAGAGTACCAGGGCGGGCCGTTGTAACCATCTTCGCCACGCGAGCCCAAAACCTAAAACCCCCAGCAGTGCCCAAGGAACGCCTACCAGATCGTTTACATCGAGCCACGCATGACTTAGCAGGTTTACCGAAAGCGACGCAAGTGCACCGCCAAAATCGATCGCCAGAACGTCCTGGTACGAGGCAATCCCAACGTAGCTCATAAACGGAGCGTTGGTGGCGGCAATGGCATCGCCGACCAGCAACTCGGTCGCCACCGTTTCGACGTTGCGGTTCCAGAACGGTGATCCTGTTTCGTTCGCCAGGTAAGCATGCCAGGGAACTGCCAGCGCGGCCCAGACGGCCAGGGCCAGCAAGGCAGCCCGACCGCGCCGCTTTACATCGCTCCGAAAAGCAATCGCCATCAACAACGAAATCAGAAGAAAGATTCCGTTATATCGTGTCAGCCACGCGACCGCGGCAACCGCACCGCCGGTGAACGCCCAGCGTTTGTTTAGTTTGGATGCCAACGCGATCCATAGCCCAAGTGTAACCAGCATCAAAAAGAACGGGTCGGTGCACGCGCGAATCGCATATGTGTTCAGAACGAGATTTGACGCTAGAAACAGGCTGGCAAAAACAGCAACCCAGAATCCAAACAATCGCTCGCCCAACGCTCCCACAAGGCGAACAGCAACGGCCGCTGAAATCGACGAGAGAACTTTCCCGGCCAGAAAAAAATCGCCCAACAATTTGCCGAACAAGCCAAGAACGACGTAGTAGCCGGGGCCGCGGTAGCCCGATAAGGGAGAAAAGTCTCCCGACATCCACTCGCGGGCGAAGACGGCCAGGTCTCCATAGAAATCGGTTTCTACCCCAAAGTCGCCGACCGGGCGCATGAAGATCGAGACGGCCAGCCAGGCCGCAGCCACGACGGCTGCAAACGCGTCGAGCGGCGACAGCCAGAAGCGACCAATTCTGATGCGTGGGGGTGCAAGTGACATAGCGGCATGGTGTCACACTTGCGGCGAGTTGGAAAGTGATCGTCCGTTGCTTGACGCCTTCGCGTGAGACCCGTAGACTGCGGATACCAGCTGCATGATCTGAGGTTTATTAAACGAGGAGGCCCAGGGTGGCAGGAAAATTCGAAATTTACAAATCGAGCAACGGCGAGTTTCGCTTTCGGCTGAAAGCGGGCAATGGCGAAACGATTCTCGCCAGCGAAGGTTATAGCAATCGCGGAGGCTGTGAGAACGGAATCGAAAGCGTTCGCAAGAATGCCGGCGACGAAGCTCGCTACGAAATGAAGGAATCGAGCAACGGCAAGCATTACTTTAATTTGAAAGCGGCCAACCATCAGGTGATTGGTACAAGTCAGATGTACGAATCCACGTCGAGTGCTAAGAACGGTATCGATAGTGTCAAGGGCAACGCCCCCGGCGCATCGGTCGATGACCAAACCGCCGAGTAGCGGGGCTGCACAAGTTAGTCAGGCACATGAGCCCGCTGTTTGGCGGGCTCTTGCTTTTGTGATGATCGATAACAAACACCTGGACAATATCGGTTCCGACAAGCGGGAACAACTGACGACACCGGCCGTGCTCGTCATTGTGTTCGCAGGGCTCCTGGTGGCGACGTTCGTTCCGCAACTGCGGTTGTGGGGACTTCACAGCCTCGGATATCTTCCGTCGCCGCTGGCGTACGTGGCACTCGTGCTTGTGGCGCTTGCGTTTGTGCCCGTCGTCGCGCGCCGAGGATTTGCGGCGGTCATTTCCGGTGCTTGCTGGCTGGAGAAAAGAACACCGGTAACACTACTTACGGTGGTTGTGCTATCGGCGTCATCGGCCTTTGGATTTCTGCGGTTCAGGTCGGCTACCAACCTTTTAGGCGATACCAAACTCCAGGCCGACCTGTGGAGTCGGCTGGCCAGCGCTTCCCATGTTGACCTGGCCGGATTCTGGGAGTTCGTTATGGGGGACTTCCATCAGACGATTTGCGCTGGCACCAATGTAGTGACGTTCGTCGCAGCCCGCGCGGCTGTCAACGCCGGACGCTCCGACCCACTAGACTATGTCGCCTACGGATACGCGTTGATTGGCGCCGTGACCGTTCTAACACTGTTGTTGTTTGTGCGGAACGGAACATCGGGCACGACCTGGAAAGTTATTGTCGCCGCGACGGGTTTTACATCCGGCCTGGTTTTGTTTTTCTTCGGCTACTTTGAAACCTACGCGCATATGGCGATCGCAGTGGTGTGGTACTTGATGGCGGCCCACCACGCGATTAGCAGCCGCCGTCGCTGGTATTTAGCGCCAGCCGCCTACCTGGTCGCGGTTGGGTTCAACCTGCATGCATTGCTTTTGGCGCCGTCGCTACTAATGCTCGGGTTTATTGGCGTTGCCGGCCCCAGCCCGGAGAAGTTGCGGCGGGCCGGCGTGGTTATCGCGGCGCTGACCTTGGCTGCGGTCATCGGAATTCGACTAGTGCCAGAATGGTCGAAGTTCTTCTTACCGTGGTGGCATACCGACGCAGCGTATGGTGTGCTCACTCCCACGCACTTTCTCGATCTCGTCAATGAAGCGTTGTTGACGTTTCCCATGTTAGCCTTGTTGATTCCCGCCGCCGTGCTGGCGCACCGCTGGCGCAAGGCACAAGGGGAAGATCGCTCTAACACAATCGGCGCGGCAACGTGGAGTTTTGGCCTCACTCTGGTTACTCCCTGCGTGTTGTTCTTGCTGATGTTTCATCCAGATTTGGGAATGGCTCCAGATTGGGATTTGTACACGCTGCCGATGCTTGGTGTGGTGGTCACACTTCTGGTGTCGATTCGACGCTGGGCCGCCAGCGACGCCGGAAAGTCGGTATTGAGTCGTAACCTGATTCCCGCGCTTGTTATTTCGTTGGCGGTTATGGTGCCGTGGCTGGCAGTTAACGCCAACGAAGAACGGTCGCTAACCAGATACTTTCACATCATCGAAAATGATCGCATGAGCGGCGCGTACGGCCAGGAGATCCTTGCCTTATATCGCGAAGAGCGAGGGCAGTGGTCGCAGGCTTTGGCCGCCTGGGAACGGGCATACGACAGAAAAAAGAATCCCCGTTATTTGGTTGCTCAGGCCCTGTCGTGGTATGCGCTCGATGATTCCACAAAAGCTGGCGAGTGCCTCAAGGAATCCGTACGACGTTTCCCGGAACACGAATTGGGTCGGCGTGCCTACGGAGACTTCCTGCTAAACCAGGGGCGTTTCGAAGAGGCACTTCCCGTGGTAATGAAGAGCGCGGAACTGTTTCCGAAAAATCCGTTCGTGCTGTATCAGCTTGGCGTTGGATTGTTGGCGACTGGGCAGGTAGCGATGGGGCTCGAAGCGTTTAACCGGGCGGAAAATTTGGGCGCGTCGACTGCCGTCCGTCAGGCAATTGCGCGTTTGCGGCATCGTGTAGCCGAACAACA
>CAZPQK010000010.1:8127-38597 GCA_964588695.1 uncultured bacterium | reverse complement strand
CCGCGAACGATAACTCCCGCCGAACAAATAAAGACGGGAGCATATTTCCGATCTTGCCGTGGTTGGAATATCCGCCCGACAGAGGCTCATGCGGCAACCGCTTCGCTCGTAGCGTGTGAGCAGGGACACACGAACAGACCAGGATACGCTCCCGTTATCTTCGCAAAGTATAGAGAAAGCGTTTTGCCGGCGTCAATATAGCTCGCGTAAAGATATCGCGATGGATACAGGCTAAAGTTAGTGTTACCTAAAGTTGTTTCTAGTCGGTTTGGCCGGGAGTTCGGGTCGCGGGGACAAAGGTGGCGCGGTGTTCCCGGGTGTCACACGGGCCCATGGACATCAGGGAACACCGGTTTGCGCTACCGTCTGCGGAGCCACCATAGCAGATCGAGAAGACCCCATTCCATGGTGCTCACCCCCTTTGTGGTGGAGGACAGCAGGGTGATGAATGGGCTACCCGTCGGGCGGACGGGCCGCCATCAGGGGTTAAAGCAAGCCGCGTACCCAACGGGGTATTTTGAGGAAGAATCAGAAGCGGGAGGAGCGTGCCGAGTCGACTAAGGCACTGGCATTTCGACAATTAGACTGGTCAGGTCGTCGTCACAATTTCGCCCGGCAAAGGCTATCACTTCGTCATGAATTGACGCTTGAAACTCGGCAATCGGCAAGGATGTGCGCGAACGCAATGCCATTGCCAGTCGGGCTTCGCCGAACTGTTCCCCGGCGGGATTGGCCTGTTCTTCGAGCCCGTCTGTGTAAAGCAACAGGCGATCTCCGGGATCCAGTTGTACGGTTCCTTCTTCGTAGTCGCCGCCAGGCGAGATTCCCAGCATCATACCACCCCGAGTAAGGCGATCAACATACCCGGAGCGAAGCAGCAGGGGAGGGCAGTGACCGGCGTTGGAATAGTCCAGCCGACCGGACTCCAGATCCATCAGCGCGTAGAAAAAGCTCATGAACCGTTGTTCGTTCGAATTCTCGCAGAGGTAGCGATTAAGTGCGGCATTAACGTCGGCCGGTCCCATGTGGCCGGGCCGCGCGGCGTTTCGAAGTGCGCCTTGCACAGAAGCGGCAAGCATGGCAGCCGGGATCCCTTTGCCACTAACGTCGCCAATTGCGACCGCCAGGTAGTGGCCTTTAATAACAAAATAATCAAAGTAGTCTCCACCGACTTCGTGACAAGGCTGGCTAAGCGCGGCCAATTGGACCGGTGTGTCTGCCGGGAGTGGATTTGGATAAAGTGATTGTTGAATTTCCTGGGCGAGCATGACTTCCGATTTCAGTCGCTCTCTTTCGACTGACGCCCGGACCAGATCGGCGTTGTGAGAAAGTAGTGCTGTGTGCTCACCGAACGCGCGAAGCAGTCGGGCGTCGGCTTCACCATAGGCCAGTCCGGACTGTTTTTCGCCCAGCAGAACGATGCCGACCATCTCGCCAGCCGTGGCGATCGGGAGACACACCGAAAGCCCGTCTAGCCGCAACAAACGCCGGCTGTTGTGGTCCATGTTGGGACGTTGCCACGCACGATCCAGAAACTCGGCGAGCAGCGGGATACGATAACGCGACAGATAGCGCGCTACAAAAAGGTTGTTGCCCAAAGACCCCGGAAGCCGGGGCGGCGCTCCCTGTTGTTCGCGTAGCGCAAAGTCCTCACGCCCGTTGGCTTCGTACAACGCCAGGTAGCTGGGTTGAAACACTTCGTTCAACTTGGACAGCAATAATCCCCAAACCTGCTCGCGATCTACGGACCCGGCCAGGCGCTCCTGATAGTCAGACAGTTCATCGGCAAAGACGTATTCGCGGCGAAAGAACACCCGGTCGACAAAGCGCTGCAATGCTTCCCGCGCCGGAGCGAAAAGAATTGCCAGCAAAATCACGGCGACCGGAAGTGCAACCGCACGGTTAACCGTCGTCCCGGCTAAAAGGTAGCGCCCGATGACGTCGACTAGCACATAGTAGACGCCAAGGATTAGTCCGGTGAGGATAGCGTAGACCAGACTCCGCCGAATGATACCGCCAAACTCGATGGCGCCGTGTTTAACGATGGCATAACCAAACGACAGAGGAACACTCCCTAAAAGCAAAACCGTCGCGCTGGAAAAGCCGACTTCCGACTCCGGTCTCGCCGTGCGCAGCATTACTTCGATCCCAAACGGAACGATTCCTAACGTTGTACCCGCGATCACGACGCGCAGCTTTTGACGTTGCGCCGAATTAGACGTTCGGTAACTGCGGAAGAACAGAACTACCGACACTATGATATAGACGACAAAGTAGAGGGCAGCTACTGCGATGAGGGGTTGTACATACTGGTAGGGAATGTCGGTACCAACGAAGCGTGCGGTTGAAACAATCGCGATGATAGCGAGCAGGGTAAGCGGTAGCCCATAGACTGCCGCGATATCGGTGGCACTTCCACGAAAGCGCCGCACGGTACTGCGGTCGGGGAACACCATGAAAAAGTGCACAAGCACGGCAGGGAACAAAAGCGTGACGGTGTCGTCGAGCAACTCCAGCGCTAGTTGCAGTCCGGCGGCAGAAGGTGGGGGCCGGTGGGTGAGCAGATAGGTGACCAGCACACACATGGTCACAAACAAAGAACCAAGGACGTCGTGACGCCGGACAAACACCCATAGGCCTACGACAAGAAAACTGGCGGCGACAATAACACTGAACACATCGGCCGTGGTACGCCGGGACTCGCTGGCGACCTGGGCGATGGTGGAGTGGGACTCGGTGCCGCGGATAACGTCGAGCGCGACCGGTCCGCCGCGCCGGTCGGCCAGTAGCGACTCGAAGTGGTAGTGGTTTCGAACGCGCGTATCCGCAACATGAGTAATGATGTCGCCGGGAAGCAGGTCGATATCCGGGTTAAGGCCGCTGTCGGGGACCTCACGAATCACGAGATCCTGGGTAGTCAGCCCGATCGTAGGGGCAGACTGTCGCCAGTGCAGCCCCGGCCACTCTAATACGACGATTAAAGCGATCAGCAGCAGGAGGGTCGCACGGAAGATTTGAGTGCCGGCCTGGCGGCGATGTGCTGAGGAAACGCTCATGGCTCCTCCCGGAAGCAACTTTCAGTGTCCGTGGGACGATGGATAGCTGTCAAGAGGCACTGGTGCAGCAAATAGGAATCTCTTGCGTAAGTTATTTCGATCTGGTAACTTAGTCGGACGTTCAGAATTTCGCTAACGTCCGTCACCGCAGCCATTTAGAGGTATTGTAGATGTCTACCGCCCGGCGCACCGGCAAGCACACGCTCAAAGAAGACCAGCTGGTCACTTGGGCCGTTGAGGCTTCGCAGTGGGCGCAGAAACACTTCAACCAAATTGTTATCGGTTTGGTTGTTCTTGTTGCCGCTATTGCAATTATCATGTTTAGCTCCAGTAGCAGGCAGAGCGCCGCGCGCCAGTCCGAAACGCAATTATCATCGGCTATGTCGCTGTACCAACAGGGTGACTTCGCGGCAGCCGCGGCGACGTTCGAGCAGGTCAAGGAGCGCTCTGGTGGCAGAGTCGGCGCGATGGCGACCTACTTCCTGGCCGAATCACGTCTCGCCCAACGCGAGTACGAGCAAGCTGAACAGAATTATGCCGCTTTTCTCAATAATCCCGGGGAACTGTCGGATTTCGTTCTAGGTGCGAAGGTTGGTCAGGC
Organism: uncultured bacterium; assembly: GCA_964588695.1. Classification (GTDB taxonomy): domain Bacteria; phylum Krumholzibacteriota; class Krumholzibacteriia; order WVZY01; family JAKEHA01; genus CAZPQK01. Next base: position 34,940 of record CAZPQK010000010.1, on the reverse strand, counting down.
GGTAGCGTCGGGTAACGCCGGGAATTTTGAAGACGCCGGAAACGCTCTTTGGGCCCTTTTGGACGAGTTTCATGGGGATGATCCTCGTTACGCGGACACCGCCTTCCAGGCAGGCGAGTTTTTTGCAAAAGCTCAGAAACGTAGCGACGCGCTGCGTTGCTACCAACTGGTCATGGAAAAGGGAACTGGTATGCTGCGCGATCAAGCCGCAGCCAAGATTCCGTTTTTCCAGTAAACGCATAACTCCCTGACGCTCGAACCTACATCGCCGAACCTGCATCGCGTCTTGGAGCAGCTCTGGAGCTGTTAGTGGACGGTCATGTCGATCGACGCAGCGAGCCTCGCCCCAGCGACGCCGATCGCTGGATTGCTGCCATAGGATACCTCTTCATTCTGTGCTTTATCGCGCTCGGGCGTAGCAAAGAGAGCGCTTTTGTGCGCTTTCATGCGCGTCAAGGGTTCCTGCTGTTCCTGGCGGAGTGCATCGCGTTTGCCGTACTCGTGATCGTCGACAAAACCCTCGGCCAGCTTCCATTCCTGGGCCTTATCATTGTTATACTTGGACAAATCGCGGTCTACCTGACAGCGTTGTTCCTATCGGTCATGGGGTTCGTCAAGGCGCTCTTTGGCGAAAAGTGGGAGCTGCCATTCTTCGCGCCATACACCGATAAGGTTCCGGTTATCTAGAATTGGGGGGAGAATGATCCTGGTACGATACTCACGGCATTGGTCTGGGTATCGATATGGCGCATAATGTATATTATGTTAACTATACCTACCGGGGGTGAATATGCAACGCACACCGATCCTATATCTCAACGACCATATGCCATTCTTCGCCGATCTCATCGATCCGGACCGTGCTGGTTTTGCTGGCCAGGAATGCCTTGAGGTCTTCGATCGCTTCGGCGCTGGACACGACGATTCGCATCCGGGTGGCCCCTTTGTCGATGGCGTTTTGAACCATCATGCGTGGGCCAGGATTGCTGAGCCCACGGGCGTTAATTTTGATCTCAGTTTGCGGCATGCTAGTTGGGTTGAAGTTGTTGTCCGGTACTAGATGCGAGCAAAGCTTGTTCCATAAGCGTTCGGGCTGGCAAGGCGGTCGATTTGAGCTTTAGATCGGCCCAGCGGAGGTTGTGGAGCAGCCTCCATAGAAGTTGTTCGTCCAGTTTCTGTGCCTGGCCGCGAAGAACCCGCGCGTAAAAGCCAGAAACGCCTGGAACCTCGGTACCGGCAGGGGAGGTTTTCATCGCCAAGAGCAGGGTAACGCGCTTGAGAAGCATTCCCAGCAACATGTAAGGTTCTTCCCCGCCGTCCAGTAGTTCGTCCAGTTGGCGGACCCAATCGCCGGCGTTGCGGCGGCTAAGCACGTCCAGCAGCGAAAACACGGAATCGACGCGGTACTTGCCGACGACGTCGGCGACAATTTCACGATCGATTCGTTCGCCATCAGCCGCAAGAATCAGTTTCTCCAACTCATTATTTAGGTCGATTAGCTTCGGGCCCACAGATTCTATGAGGGCATCCATGGCATCGCGGTCAATGGCTTTGTTGGCTTTGCGCAGCGTCGCGGTTGCGCGTTGGATCGTTTCGTCTTCGTCGAGATGCGCAAACTCGGCAGTGACACCGCCCACGGTGTCGGTTGCTTTTTTTAAGTTTCTAAGACGCGCAGAGTCAAGCGCGGGCACGTCGGCCTCAATGATCAGTGTAACGCCCGACTCGACGTTATCGACAGACGCGATCACATGGTCTTTGTGAGCCAGGGTGAGCGCTTCGAAGTTGCGCAAAACAACGACGCGAGTTGCAGTAAACAACGCGAAGCTGCCCAGGCGTTCGTCAAAAGCCGCCGGGTCAAAAGAGTCGCCGAACACGATGTCCAGGTTGAACGCCCGGTTTTCTGGTGGCAGCGCGGCGTCGATCACTGCCCTGCTGAACTCCCGCTTGATGTAAGTCTCGGTGCCGTAGAGAAAATACACGGAGGCCACTTTGCCATCTTTGACTGCAGCAAAAAGCTTCTTATAAGTACTTAGAGCTTTGCCCACTACCAGTCCTGCACAGTGAGATTAAGAATACGCTCGGTGATTTCTTCAAGTGCCTCGGCTAGTGCATCTTCTAGCGTTGGTTGGTTTGCAACTCCAACAAAGTAGGCCGCGTCACCGCTGATCACCTGGTTTTCCCAAATGGCGGTGTTGTCCGCGCGTTTGAAAAGTGTTGCTTTAACTCGAATACGAAGGCGGTACTCTTCGGCGTCGAGATCGTTGTTAAACGAAAACGGTCGGTTTACAAACTCGGTAATCGCGCCGGTCAACACGGCGTCGGCCCGCTCTTCCGGAACGACTTTAAGCGTGTTGTCGTTGATCAGGTTCTCGATAAGGTCTTCGGTTACCGTGATCTCCAGGTTGGGTTCGGCGGTTTGGTTTTCGAAGAACGGGACGGCAATGGTTTTGATGTCTCTTGCGGTCCGCGAACTGGTGCTGTAGGCGCAACTCATGCTGCAACCCAGAACCAGGAGCAGTAAGAGACTAGCTCGAATTGACATGGCTTTCGTCGCCAAGATTAAAGTTCTTCATCCGATAACGGAGTTTATCCCGCTTCATGTTCAGTAGCCGGGCGGTCCGACTTTGGTTCCAGCCAGTCTGGTCTGATGCCTTGATAATAAGCTCGCGCTCGAGTTCGGAAATTACATTGTCGAAATCCACACCGTTGTCGGGGATCGGCTGCGACAGAATGCGGTCGATCTTTCGCCCGATGGAGCTTTCCTCCACCCGGCCGTGGGCGAACGGGAGCATAGCCGCGTCGATTTTGTTGCCCGCCTCTAGCAGGACGACCCGTTCGATAACATTTTTAAGCTCGCGAATGTTGCCAGGCCACTCATAAGCCAAAAGCATCTCTTGTGCTTCTTGATCTATCGTGTCGAACTCTTTGTTAAACCTAGCGTTAAACGTATTAACAAAGTAATTTACAAACTTTAAGATGTCTTCTTTTCGCTCCCGGAGCGGCGGAATGTATAGTGGGACCACCTTCAAGCGATAGAAGAGGTCAGCGCGGAAACGGCTTTCATCTACTTCACGTTGCAGGTCCCGGTTGGTGGCGCTAACCACCCGAACGCTGACGTGAATATCGCTGGTTCCGCCGAGACGACGAAACACCATTCTCTCCAATACTCGCAGGAATTTCACCTGGATTGTGAGACTCATCTCGCCAATTTCATCCAGGAACAGCGTTCCGCGGTTGGCCATCTCGAGCAATCCCTGCTTTTGTGCCTTAGCGTCGGTAAACGCGCCCTTCTCGTAACCAAATAGCTCGCTCTCCAGGAGCTGCTCGGGAAGGCTCGCGCAGTTGATGTCAAGAAACGGCTTTTCCGAGCGGGAACTGAATTGGTGGATAAGGCGAGCGATCATCTCCTTCCCCACCCCACTTTCGCCTTCGATCAGGACGGTTGTCGTGTCGGATTGCGCCACCTGTTTGACGGTGTCGTAGACACGCTTCATGGCGGGGCTGTCGCCGAGAATGTAGTCGAAGCCCAGTTCGGGATCCATTTCGCGCTTTAGCTGCAGAACCTCGCGGTTCAGGCGTGCGCTTTCCAGCCCCTTGGTGATTACCATGAGCAACTGGTCTAAGTTGATGGGCTTGCTGACAAAGTCGTACGCGCCCGACTTCATCGCGCTGACGGCGGTTTCGATATCGCCGAACGCGGTAATCATAACGACGCCGATCTCGGGAAAGATTTCCTTAATTTGCTTAAGCACCTCAAGCCCGTTCATGTCGGGCAGTTTGAGGTCCAAGAGAACGAGATCGGGAATGATCTCTTTCGCCTTCTCCAACGCCTCGGCTCCGGTGCGCGCGGTAACCGTCTCATACCCTTCTTGCGTCAGCGTTTTCTCTAGAAAGAAGCGGATCGTGTCCTGGTCATCAACTAACAGGATGACCGATTTCACGGGTGTCTCCATGACGTACCTGCTTGATTGGGAGATAGACGGTGAAAATCGTGCCGACACCGTACTCGCTGTCGACGTAAATGTAACCGTTGTGTCGCTCGATAATACTGTGGGTCACGTAAAGGCCCAGTCCGGTGCCGGTTGATTTTCTGGAATAGAAGGGCTCGAAAATGCGTTTCTTGTCTTCTTCGGTGATACCTAACCCGTTGTCTTTAACCTGGATGATAGCAAAATCTTGTACAGCGTCAAACAAAACGTCCGAAACGTCACTGGGGTACGAAACCGTCACTGCCACTTCCCCATCCTGCTGACTGGCTTCAATCGCGTTCTTGACCAGGTTGATGAGCACCTGCTTGATGCGATCAATGTCCACCATCATGATGGGGCCACCGGGATCAAACTCTGTTCGCAGCGTAACGCCGCGTTTGCGGGCAATTTCGGTCATGGAATGAACCGCACTGGTCACCAAATCCTGCAGCGAAGTCTCTTCCAAAATGAGATCGCTAACGCGCACGACGTTCATCAGGTCGCCAATCAAACGATCAATACGATCGACTTCTTCCAGGATGAACGAAATGTTTTCGGTTTGATTATCGGAGACCTCTCCGGCGCGCTGGAGATACTGAATGCCCGCCGCAATTCCGGTGAGTGGATTACGAATTTCGTGGGCGATGCTCGAAGAAAAACGACCCAGCGCGGCGAGCTTGTCGAGATGGACAATTTGCTCTTCCATCCTTTTGATACGAGCGATATCCAGAAACACCGCCAACGCACCCTGAACGTTTCGCGACTCGTCGTAAAGAAACGACGTGTTCAATATGACTGGATCGCGACTGCCGTTCTTTTTCGCGATCCACCCTTCGCCCTGAAAGACCTTGCGCCCCTTGGCAAGAGTTCTTGAAACCGGGTCGGGTTCGCCGGTGGCGGCATTGTCGCCAAACAGATCGCCGACGTTGAGTCTTTTGATCTCGTCCTCAGTATACCCGGTAAGTTCTAAGGCAGATTCGTTGGCCAGCATGACGTTGCCGTTGGTGTCGCACGTTACCAGGCCGTTCATCATACTGTTGATGATGTTCTGGCGAAACGCCTCTTCGCTGCGAAGCTCCGCGAACAGCCGAGAGTTTTCCAGCATGGTGCTGATTTGAACAGCGAGCGTTTCGATGGATACCAGGTCCACTTTGCTCATGGTTGCGGCTTTGTAGCCATCGGTCACGCCAATCGCACCCAGTACCGGGACTCGTCCGCAAGCCGAACACCGATACTCGTCAGGATCTCCAGTGTCGCCCGAGTTGGGAGACGCTTTGAGCACGCAGTCGTCCAGTCGCCCGCAATCTTGCGTCGCGGTACTCTTGATCATGGGCACTACAATGTAGGAGTTCATGGTGCTGTCGGGAAACAGCGGGCGGCCGGCAAGTGAGCCAACCGGGTGCATATCGGGGTCACGGATCAGGACTGATTGACGGGTATGAAGTACTTTGCGAAACAAGCCGTTGGCCTCGCCAATCGGCATTGTGTTTTCGTTAAACATGTACCCGCCGGGGGCGTCGCGGAATCGGTAGACGTTAAACTCGCTGCGATCGTCGTGGTAGATGGCCACAAAGAGTTCACGGAAACCAAGACCTTTGGAGAGAAAGCTGACAACAGCATCGACGACCTTCTTTTCGTCGAGCGACGAGATGAGGGTTAGCCCAATCTCTTTTAAGCTAAGCAACTGGATGTTTTTCTCGACCAGCTGAAAGTTCTTGCGTTCCAACTCGGCAGCTAATTCTTTGAAACTCCGAACCAGAAGCTTGTCGGGGTCGCCCTTCGCTTTTAGTTCGACGCTAGTGTCGGCAAGTACCGGTTTGATTCCGCCGATAACTGATTGATACCGTCGCCGAGACTCGTAAGTTCCAAACGACTTAACCACAAAACCGCCGGCGATTGCCGCCATTGCCGCCGCTGCCGGATGCAGCCATGCCGCAAGCGCGACGAGCACTAGAAGGCCTGCAAATGCGTACCAGAATCGTTTGGTCATAATCTGGGGTTAGCCGCTCAACACGCGTTCGGCAGCACCCTCTCCGCTTAGGAACGCCTCATCTGTCCATGCATGATCCCATTCTCCGTAACGACCGCAATACGTTACCCCGATGTCTTGTAAGTATCCGTGGACAATGTCGAGTGCCTGGCTGCGATCGTGGTTGTAGATGATGTTGGCGTATGGAACTAGCACGGCGTTGGTAAAAAGTACCTTGTCGTTCCCCTGAATGAGTCCAACTTTACGCAGATCGGCAACGGTTGGGTCTATACACTCTTCAGGTGCTCGGTCGAGCGGGCGATACTTGTTTGAGTAATACACTTCGGCCTGGATGCTGCTGCACCCTTCGGGGACATTGTGTGGCGACATTAGGTGAGGGTAGCTAAGACGCGTGAAGAAAATATCTCGGTCATAGAAGTACGACCAGTTGGCATCGACAATATTGACCCTGTCGATGACGACATTCACCAGCACGCACATGGTGTTAACTAATAGAGCCGCCGCGTCAACGACATCCTTGGGCGCGCCGGTGATCATTGGGATCAGCGCGGGTAGTGGAATCGACGAAATAACGTTTTCATACTCGCAGGTGTTGCCATTGGCAAACCGCAAAGTCTTGGTTTTCGGGTCCAGTTCCACCAACTCGTGATCCGTTCGGACATCGGTTTGACCTGCAAACAGCTTCAAATAATGAACGAATCCTTCATGGGACGGATAGCGAAAGTGGTCAACGTAGTGAACGTCGGGTGTGGTCGGCGACAACGCGCCGTTCAGGACTTCCTCCAACTTGGGAGCGTACATTCGTGGTCCCAACCAGTCGGTGGTCATTTGGTCCATCGTCAAAGTGTGGTACTTGAACCCGTACTCCATGGGAAAGGTTTCGGCAAAAGTCTTCCCATAGGTTTGCAGCAACCATTCATGATAGTTGGTAATGGCGCCATAGTCGTTGTTTTGTGCGTCAACAAAATCACGAATGATGTCGACAATCAGTTCTTGCGGTAGTCCGTGCAGGTTGCACTGCGCCGGATGCTTTATCCAGTGTCCGCGCCAGTAGTTGTTAACCTTGGCTTGGATGACCTCGTACTTACCGTCCACACTTTCGGCAAACAGTTCCTGCAGGCGTTCATTCTTGGTGAACGAAATGTGCGGTCCGTCGTCGAAGGTATACTTGCCTTCGTACAAATAGGTCGACGTGTGTCCCCCGTAGTAGGGTTTCTTCTCGAACAGCACGGATTCGCGGTTGGCCATATGAAGATGATGAACGGCGCCAAATCCGGCCATGCCGGCGCCGAGAACCGCGTAGTCGATTTTCACTGATTCCCTTTCTATACCCGCGAGCGCCACCAGGCCAACGTCCGGCGGCAACCACTTTCCAGGTCGTGGCGGGGACTCCACCCCACCTCGTTAAACAAACGGTTTACTGTTGCTTCCAGCCGGGCGGGTTCACCCGCGGGAGTCGGACGTGCTCCGAACTTGAGCAGGTGTTTGCGGTCCAATTCGCCAGCCAGTTGTTCCACGATATCTTTCAGACGGACGGGTCGTCCAGACGCAATATTCACCGGACCTTGCACATCTGACAGTAGCAGCGCTGCCAGGGCAGCGCCGGCGTCTTCGGCATAAAGATAGTCCCGGATCTGTTCTCCGTGCGTCAACGCGACGGGTTCATCCCGCACCAGCCCGGCAATGACGCTGGGCACCAGCCGTTTAGGAGTATCGTACGGACCATAAACAAAAAACAGACGCCCGCAGGCCGCGCTCAGACCTTCTTTGGCCAGAGCCATAAGCCGGTCCTCGGTTAGCTGTTTGGCTCGTCCGTAACGTGACGCGGAGACAGTTGGTGTGTCGGTTTCGCTTAAGGTGTCGTGGGTCCAGTCGTACTGCGCGCAACTGCCCACCAGAACCGCTCGTTGTCCCCCGAGTTCGTGAAACCGGGTAAACAGCGCATTGCTGGCCTCCGCCCAGGTGTCGTTGTGGGGGGATTCGTATACTTCGCCGTGGGTGGTGAACCAAGCGGCATGCAATAGATGCGTGGGGGCAATATCGCGCAGCAATGCATCGCGATCGGACTCATCAAGCAAGTCGGCCTGGTGCCAGGTCAGCTCCGGTTCGCCAGGATGGGGTTCCAGGCATACCGCGTGCACGTCAACATCGCGCGCGAAAGACAGGGGCATTAGCGTATAGCGCCCGACAAACCCACTCGCTCCCGTCACCAGAACGCGACGTTGCACTGGCTACATCGACTCCTTTAGCTCAGTCATTTCCCAACGTTGCGGCATGTAAACCAGGCCGGACTTGCGGGTCATTCCGCGCGCCGAGTGCTCACCCTTGCCCGGAGGATCAACATCGATCGTGATAACGTGATCCATAACGTCAAAGTTCACGCCGCCGGAGCTGGTGATCCACAGCGAAATATAGTAGCGACCGGGGTAAAGATTAAAGTCGGGAACTTCGAGTTCAATAGCTCCTTCGCCGGGCTCAAGTGTCGAAATATGATACCCAGCCTGCCACGTACTTAACGCGTTAATCAACGTTCCGGTGTCGGATAGCAGGCGCAACTCGAAGTGAGGGTCTTTAATCGTCTCGTTAACCTTATAGTGAAGTCGGGTTCGAAACGACTCGCTCGTACGAAAGACGGGCGTGGGATTGCCAGCCTCATCCAGAAATTCGCAGCGGGTGTACTGTATGCGGCCATCGCCAGAGCGATTGGTGTGATCGGTAAAATCGTAGCCGGACTGCTGGCTACGCGAAAACGTCTCCAAATACTCTTTCACTACTTCGCTGGTAACACCGTCGCGGCGAACGGTTCCGGCATCAATCCACAAGCATCGCGGGCAGAGCGATTCGATTGCCGACATGTTGTGCGACACAAACAGCACCGTGCGTCCGCCCGACTGCAAGTCTTCCATCGCGTTAAGGCAGCGTTTCTGAAACTCCGCGTCCCCCACCGCCAGAACTTCGTCGACGAAAAGGACGTCGGGATCCATGTGCGCAGCAACTGCAAATCCCAGGCGAAGACGCATCCCCGACGAATACCTCTTGATCGGCGTGTCGATGAAGCGGTCAACGCCGGCAAAGTCGATAATCTGGTCGAGGCGGCTGTCGATTTCTTTCTTTTTCATCCCCAGGATGGAGCCATTAAGATAGATGTTCTCGCGACCCGTTAACTCGTCGTGAAAGCCGGTGCCAACTTCAATCAAAGACGCCACTCGACCTCGAGTTCGGATGCGCCCGCGCGTGGGATACGTGATTCGAGACAACACTTTAAGAAGTGTGCTTTTGCCCGCACCATTGCGACCAACGATTCCTACCACTTCGCCTTTTTCGACGTTAAAGGACACGTCGTTCAGCGCGGTGAGAATGTTCTCGGATCGCTTCATGCGCTTGAGCGGATTGCGCAACGCGTCCACTATAACGTCACGAATCATTGTTTCGTGTTTTAGAGAACCCAGTCGGTACTCTTTGGTGACGTTTTCTACGGTTATTGAGTATTCCATGGAACAGCCCCGCTAAATGAGGTCCGCGAACACTTTTTCGGTGCGGCGGAACTGGATAAGACCAACAACAAAAATTATCAGGATTACGGCGAGGCCGATGCCAAGCGATGTCCAATCAATGGGGCGGTCCGGCAGCATGCAGTTGCGAAACGCGTTAATGATACCTGTCATCGGATTAAGCGACATGAGCAGTTGATTCCGGCGGCTTTCGATTTCGGCGGTCGCCCAGATCACCGGCGAGACATACATCATGGTCTCCACCATGAACGGAATCACGTACTTGATATCACGATAAGTAACGTTGAGCGAAGAAAACAACATTCCTAAACCGACGGTGAACATTACCAGCGGAATAAACAGGACCGGCCACAGCAATGAATACCAGGTAAAGCCTACGCCGTAGTAGATCATCATTCCGACGACCACTAGCGATGCAATCAGAAAGTCCAAAGACCCACCCAACGCCGACGCGGTCGGGATGATGGTTCGCGGAAAATACACTTTCCTTACCAGCTTGGCATTAGTCAGGAGACTGTTACCCGACAATCGCACCGAGTTGGCGAAGTAGGTCCACGGGACCAGGGCCAGGTAATAATAAATGGGTTTGGGCACACCGTCGGTTTGGATGTTTGCGACCTTGCCGAAAAAGATGGTAAAGACGACCATCTTGATAAATGGTTCGAGAATTGCCCAGGACGCGCCCAAAACGGTTTGCTTGTAGCGAATCTTTATGTCCCGCCAGACCAAGAAATAAAACAACTCTCGGAACTTTGAGACTTCCAGAAGCCATTCCGGTCCGCGCGCGGTTTCAGCTTTACTCATATTCGTAGCTTTCTTCCGTAAAATGCCTCGGCGTACTCAGCGCCACATTCCATGCCCCGCACCCGCATTACGCCACGGAACAGTTCGCCGCCAAACCAATGCTTTCCCCTTTGGGTAGCAAAATACTCTAACAGGTGTTCCACCTTTTGGTCGACATCATCGGGGTCCAAAGCGCTAAACACGTTCGGTCGGCCAAAATCGCCGTCCCATTTGGGAATTTCGTACTCCAATATGAGGTGGTTCCGCCAGGTGTTCCAGGTTAACTCGTTCACCAGCCGGTGGTCCTGATGTCGATCATCACGCGTGTGGGTAAAGATTACGTCGGGATTGGGGCGTTGTTTAAGCTCCTCGAACACGTTCTTAACGTCGGCGCCGCGATACGGCAGAAAGCCATCGCGAAAGTCGTATGTACTGACGGTAAACGTTGTTCCCGCGAGTGCCGCCTCTGCCGATTCTCTGGCCTCTTGTTCCCGCTCGCCAGCCGCAGTAAAGACAACCCAGTCCACAGTCACGTCGGGCGCCAGGCGTTTAAGGCGGAGCAGTGTCCCCAAACAACCGATTTCGATGTCGTCACTGTGAGCGCCCAGAAAGAGGGCGTGTCTAATATTCTCGAACTCCAGTACCTGCATGCTAGGTTGGCATTTTCTCCGGCGCCCAGATCGCCCAGGGGGCTTTCTCGGTGTTGTACATGTCGTCGAGCACCTGGCGCTCCTTGAAGGTGTCCATACAAACAAAAAAGTCCTTGTGATGATACCCGGCCAGCTTCTTCTCTTTGATTAGCCTCCGGAACGGCTCTTCGACCAGCTCGTCGCCCGGTTCCATGTAGTCAAAAATGGACTGATCCAGGACAAAGTGGCCGCCGTTGATAAGGACGTTGGAAGTCGACACGTGCTCAATATCAGAAACTAGGCCGTCGCTGTTAAGATCGAGCAAATGGAAACTCTGGCTGGGGCGAACACACAGAAACGTTGCGATGCTTTCCTTGTTTTCATGGAACTTGATCATCGCGTTCATGTCCAGATTGGTCAGGTTGTCGCTATAGTTGGCCAGGAACGTCTTTTCGCCTTTTAAATGATCTTTGACCGCCATTAACCGGCCGCCAATGTTGGTCTCACGACCGGTGTCAATAAAGCTAATGCGCCAGTCGTGAATGTCGCTCTTGGAAAGCTCGATCCCCCGTCCTCCTTCAGACAACGTGAAGTCGTTGGAGACGCACTCGTCATAGTTAAGGAAATAGTTCTTAATCACGTCAGCTTTGTAGCCCAGGCACAGGATAAAGTCCTTATGGCCATGGTGGGCGTAGTACTTCATCACGTGCCACAGGATGGGCCGATAGCCGATGGGAACCATCGGTTTGGGGATGTCTTCGGAGTATTCGCGGATCCGCATGCCGAGTCCGCCGCAAAACAAAACGACTTTCATGACCGCGCCTTGGGTTAGAGCACTTTTAACTTGGGAATGGGCACAACAAACTGTCCGCCCCATTCGCGAACGTAAGCCATTTGCTCCGTGATCTCTCGCGTGAGGTTCCACGGTAGTATGAGAATGTAGTCGGGCTGTGTCTCCCGGTACTTGTCCGGAGAAAAGATTGGAATGTGTGTCCCGGGAGTAAAGGTACCTTGCTTATGCGGGCTACGGTCAACGGTGTAGCTTAGAAAGTCCGTTCCGATTCCACAGTAATTAAGCAGCGTGTTTCCTTTGCCAGGCGCTCCGTATCCAACCACCTGTTTGCCGTACCGTTTGGCGTCAATTAAGAACTCCAAAATTGAACGCTTGGTTTCACGAACTTGTTCATCAAAAGCGGCATAGGTATCCAGGCTGCTTACTCCCCACCCTTTTTCGCGGGTCAGCAAATCGTCAACGGCCGGCTCTATGGCCCGTGAGTCATTGTCGGTGTGACGCCCATAGATTCGCAACGACCCGCCGTGAGATTGAAGCTCTTCGACGTCGAACAGCGTAATCCCATGATAAGCAAACACCTTGTTTACCGTGGTAAAGGAAAAGTAAGAAAAGTGCTCATGATAGATGGTGTCGAACTGGTTCTGATCCATCAGTTGAACCAAGTGCGGAAACTCCATTGTGATTACACCATCGTCGGCGAGCAAATGCTTCATTCCCGCGACGAAGTCGTTTAAATCGGGAACGTGTGCCAGCACGTTGTTGCCCAGAAGCAAATTGGCGGGTCGGTATTCGTCGCGCACCGCTCGTGCCGTCTCCAGCCCGAAAAAGCGTTCCACTGTGGGCACACCTTTTTCCCGAGCCGCGGCGGCCACGGTGTCTGCGGGCTCGATGCCAAGGCAAGAAATACCGCGTTCGACAAAGTTTTGGAGGAGGTAGCCATCGTTCGATGCAAGTTCGACGACGAAGCTCTCTCGGTCAAAACCGAAACGCTCGATCATCTTCTCAGAATAATCGCGAGCGTGCTTCAGCCAGGAATCCGAAAACGACGAAAAGTAGCCGTAGTCTTCAAAGATTTCATCGGGCGCGACGTACTCGCCCAACTGGACAAGGTAGCAGTCCCGGCAAACAAACGCGTGTAACGGATAGAATGGTTCGTAACGGTTCAGATCTTCCTGGCGTATCCGATTTTGACACAGCGGTGTCATTCCCAGATCGACGAACGTAGTGTCAAGGGTCGACCCACAGAAGCGGCATGGAAGCCCCACTTCGTCGAGCGGATGCTTAATCTGGGTGGTGTCGGTTTTGGTCGCCTTCATCGCGCACGCTCCGTTGTCCGGAGCGTCTCGTCGAGAAGCCCCTCTTTAAGCAACCATTCGACATGGTCGATGCGGTTAAAACGAATTCCTTCAACGTCTTCAACAGTGAGAGCCGCGTTGTTATACGCGCCCAGAAGCTGTTCCGCGCCGGCTCGGGCGTTCCACCGCTGGGTGAAGTCTGGCAGGTGCTTGCGCACTTTGGCAAAACTCACACGATACGACCGCTTGTCGGGTCCGGCGCCTTCGGCATAATCAATGCGAGTATTCTTCGTAAGATCACGGACAATTTCGGCAAGTTCTTTGATCTGATAGTTTTCTTCCTCGAAACCAACGTTGAATGCTTCGTTATGAATCATCTCTGTAGGCGCTCGCAGTGCAGCCATAACAGCGCCCGAGATATCGTCGATGTGCACGATTGGCCGCCAGGGCGTTCCGTCGCTCTTCATGAACACGCGACCGGTGGTCATTGCCCAGGCCATAAGGTTGTTTAATACCAGATCGAAGCGATGCCTGGGTGACAACCCGTACGCGGTAGCGTTGCGCATGAACACTGGAGAAAACTCATCGGTAACCATTGGAGCAATGTCGCGCTCGGTCCACACTTTGGATTCTCCGTAGGGCGTGACCGGGTTGAACTCGGCGTTTTCGCCCACCGAGTCCTGGCCGGCAGCGCCGTAAACGCTGCACGAAGACGAAAAGATAAACCGACTAACGCCTTCGGCGCGAGCAAGTTCGGCCAGGCGAACGGATGCACGATGGTTTATGTCGTAGGTAAGATCTGCGTTCAAGTTTCCCAACGGATCGTTGGAAAGCGCGGCCAAATGCACAACCGCGTCGAAGCCCTTAAGGTCTTCGCGTTCAGCGTCGCGAATGTCCTTGCGAAGCTCCGGAATCGTCGGGCTATCTTTGCCAAATGTACAACGTTCAAATATGCAACTGTCCATGCCGACGATGTCAAACCCTTCGGCTAGCATCAACGGCACCAGCGCCGAGCCTATGTATCCTCGATGACCTGTAATTAATACTCGCATTACTACCTTGTCGACGCTATTGCGCCCGAGTGTGAGTTCTCAAGTCGCGTCACGACGTCGGGGCCAAGCTTCTCCCCCAACACTCGCGCAACTTTAAAAGTAATCGTATCCCAATCGTTATCGCGAGCAATTGCCCGCCGCTGCTGAACCTTCTCGCTTGTGCGCGACGAGTCGGCGAGCGCAGCAGATAACGCCGTGTTCCATTCATCCACGGTGCTGGCAACAGCGACGACTTCGGGAAACGCTTCCAGCGACTTTATTCGAGTACCTACGACCGGCTTTCCGGCCGCGAGGTATTCATGGAGCTTCAACGGGAAAATAAACTTGGTGTAATCGTTGCGCAGATAGCACATCGAACACACGTCCATGTGCTGAATGTATCCGGGCACGGCTTCCTTTGGTTTGTTACCCAGGTAGTACACGTTGGGTTCGGCAAAGACCGCGTCGCGAGCATCCTTTTCTGTCTGCTGTTTTGCGGTCAGGGTCACCATCGGGCCTACAAACACAAACGAGTAACTCGCGTTGGCACGCACCACATCAAGTAGAAGTGACCAGTCGAGTTGTCGCTTTATGCGCCCGCTGTAGCCAATTCGCGGCCTTGGAATCGAGGCCATATCCGCCGGCTCGGCCTGACTTTGCGCAAAAGTCCGGTAGTCGACGCCATTGGTTATGTAGTGCGTGTTGGGGTTGATGTGCCCCTTCTTATCCAGGAGGCCTGGAGAGTGAACGATCACGCAATCCGATCGTTCAAGTAACCGTTGTTCGTTGGGCGTAATCGGCTGTTCCTGGAACGCAAAAGTGTACTCGTCCACAACATGGTAAAGCGAAACGTCGTGCTCGATGAGGTCAATGGCTTCGTGGTAGTCCGGACGCCAGATATAGAGGACGAATCGAGTGCATCCGTGCCGGCGCAGTATCGCTTTAGCGCGTTCTAACCGCAACCGCGCCGTTACCTCTTTAAGTTTACCTTCTCGGTTAATCTTAGGAAGCAAACGACCATGCGTGTACGTGAAGAAACTACTCGCAGGCATTTCGGCGTCATCCACGACGCCGTCCGGCGCATACTTGCGATTGAGTTTTGTTCGCCCGCGCGGCGGATTAAACCAGACCACCTGGTAGTACCGTGACAGCCGAGTGAGGATCTGGTGCCGAGACATCCAGGTTCCGCCCCAGTGTTCGGGTACCAACGCAATGACGCCGACGTCTGGCATCAACGTCTCGCTTGGGAGCGTATGCGCTGTGTTTTCCATCTACGATCCCTTGAGCTGCTGACGCGCGTTCTTGCCCCCGCCAAACGGGTACTGTAGCGCGTAGGAGTAGTCGGTCCACACGCGTCGACGATGCTTCTTTAGCCACCAACACAGGTGCTTAACGCAGTGCATGCGATCGCCGCCGGGCATGGGGTTGCGAACCATGGCGCCCGCAAATCCAATCCACTCGCGGGTATATGGAAAAGCCGGGAACGGAACACCGTCTCCCCGAAACCACGCCGAGCGGAGTTGTCGGTTGTGCTTGGTTGTCGACACTGACTGATTGGGATGAACGCGGTGGTAAAAGTATCGCTCCGACAACTCCGCGATTCTTCCCTTCAGGCCAAGCTCGCACACCAACACCCGATCGCAGTCGGCATAGGTGCGCAGCAATGGCATTGACTTGATCGTTTGAGTCCGCATCAGCCCAAAAATTAAATGCATCGGGTAATCCAGGCGAATCAACTCGCGAAACCGCCGGTGAACTTCTTCGCGGCCAACATCCAAACCAGACTCCAACTCCTCAAGCGTGTTGCCTTCTGTGTCGATGTTGACCGACCTGGTGAATGCCAGGACGATGTCTGGGTTCTTGTCGAGCACGTGCAAGCACGACTCGATATACTCCGGGTGGTACTTATCGTCGTGGGCTGCCCACTTAAAGTACTTCCCTCGCGCCAATTCCACGACCCGGTTAAAGTTGGGGTTTGCGCCAACGTTCCGCTCGTTGCGGAAGTAACGAACGCGGGCGTCCCGCTGAGCCCAGCGATTGCACAACTCCTCGGTGCGGTCGGTGGACGCGTTGTCCGAGATGATCAGTTCCAGGTCTTGTACTGTTTGGTTTAACAGCGATTCTATGGCTTCGTCCAGAAAAGCCTCAGCGTTATAGATCGGCAGGCCAACGCTGACGAGTGGCGACCGCTCTTCTGGCTCGGCCGGACCGGAATGGGAAGGTGAGGATGACATTGTTTCCTTGTGGGTCGCCCAGAAAGAACCGCTTAACCATCTGATTTTACGGCAATTAAGCAAAGAGCGTGCCGCATGGGTAATGCGCACGCTCTTCGAAAGCCGAGTAACCTGGGGAGCCTTCTAGCAGGCGCCTTTTCCGGTCAGAACGACGTAGACGGTCTTAAACAGGATTCGCATATCGGTCCAGATACCCATCCGTCGGATGTACTGGAGGTCGAAGGCGAGTTTGTCCCGCAGACCTTCGTCGGTGTTCGTGTAGCCCAGCTCAACTTGCGCGAGTCCAGTAATACCGGGCTTAGCGCGTAGTCGCAACTGAAACTCAGGCAGATCCTTTTCGATCTTGCCGATGAAGTAGGCGCGTTCCGGCCGCGGTCCCACAATGCTCATCTCGCCGCGGAGCACGTTGAAGAATTGCGGCAACTCATCAATGCGAGTAAGGCGAAGGAAGCGCCCAACCGGGGTAATACGCGGGTCGCGGTCAGTCGCCCACATCGGCTTGCCGTTCTCCGCGTTCTGCACCATGGTGCGGAACTTAACGATCGAAAACGGCTTACCGGGGTTAATGAGCACACGACGATCGCGATTACGGCGGTTGTCGTCATTGGATACTTCGGAAGAACGCAGCCGGCGATCGCTCCGGCGCCGGTCGAGGCCGATCCGTTCCTGGCTGAAGAAAACCGGGCCCGGCGACGATAGCTTAACCGCTACGGCTGCAAGCAACATGATCGGCGATGCCAGGATCAGGGCAACGATGCTGATAGCAACGTCCATGGCGCGTTTCCAGCGCTGCCCTGCCGTCTGAGCACGTGCCTTGGTGACAACGTGATAGCGCTGACGGGCAAAGACTTCGGATCCAGTTGCCTGGCCGATCGGTAGAATTCTGCTCGAAGACTGACTCAAGTCGGATACTCCTAAACTCATGTTTGCGGCGGGCCTCCCACAGCTGCCGATAGATTTCCTGTCAGGGAATAGCAGTTTTGGTGCCACGGAAGAAATTTCCGGTGTCTCTTTGTGGATAATTAACGCGCTTGTAACCGGTTGTTGTAACGCGAGTTACGCGGCCACTATTCCACGTGTGGCCATATTCTGGACACAAGCGTAAAGCGGGGTTTACGACCAGCGTGGGAATTTACCCACCTGGATATGGCGATATGTAGTTAACCCTAATCCTTGCAAGGGATTAGGGTTAATTGGGGAAAAGATCGGAGTTTGTGGAAAAAGGCGCAGAAATCTACAGGAAAACCACGTAACAGCGAACCCCGGCGTCGGCGAAGCTCGACTGCATTCGTCGAGCCTCACGCTGGCTCTGAGCACGACCCAGAACGACGTGGTAGCCTCGATCTCCTTCGTGAATGCGCGGGGCAAGGCCCTTCTGAGAAAGTGCCTTAGATTCGGCGACGGCGCGTTCAAGCTGGGACCACTCTCCAGCCACAACGGCATAGCGCGCGTATCCAGCGGGTGCCTGATAACGGGTGCGTTCGGAAGGGCGTTCGAGGGCCGACATGCGCCGGACCGGCTCACTCGCACCCAGTCGGACCGTGAAGGCAAAAGTGTGCGTGTCGCTAAAGTACGCGCGGTTGGTGTAGGCGTAGTCAAACGAGATGTTTTCGTAGCGCGCGCCAAAGCCGGCGTTAAACCCGTTCGTCTCGTCAGCACTTCCGAAAGCATCACCGGTTCCCGTTCGAACGGTAAACATGCTGCGATACTCGTAGGCGACTCCAAATTGCAAACGGGATTCCGTGGCGTCAGACAACACAACTTGCATTCCCGCGTCTACAGCTCCCCATGCCGAAACAAACGTGCGTGCAAATCCGCCGACGAACTGTTGATCGATGTCGTAGCTGACGCCGTCGTAAGACATCGATCCGCCAAAGTCGCGAGCCGCGAGGTGGACGCGGTTTGCCCCACGGGCGTACGCCGCACCAAGGGTAAAAGCAGCGCCGTTTCCGAACGACGGATACAGCCGTTGCCGGATGAACACCGCGCCTGCGCCCAACTGCAGACCGGGCATGACTTCTTTGGCGCCGGAAACGCGCAGGCCAAAGTCGTAGTAGTTCTGCTGATCGGCGATTTCTAAGGATGGCAAATAGCCATTGATATCAGAACTGACCAGACCGCTAGCCCCTACGCCGACGTGGGCTTTGTAGCGTTCCAGCGGTATAACCACTCCGACTGCCGAAACGCGGACGTCGTCGAGCCAGTTAGACGAGGTCGCAAACATTTCCGGCTGTCCCACCGACCGCATTAACGCTGGGTTGGCAAACATCAGCGTCGGGTCGGGTTGGAACGACGCCACGATATCCGGAGTCGTCATCAAGCGTGGTCCAATTGGCACGCGCAAAAACGGCGCGGCGAACTTGCCCGCGTATGTCGTTGAAGCTTCGGCGACACCGGCGACCAACATCGCCACCATCAGTGTCATTATAATTGTTTTCCGCATCACTTGCTTCCTACCGTTGAGCGGCAATCGCAAGTTTCGGGGTGTCCGTTAGTGGGGGTTGGACCGGTTGCTGGGCAAAATGCAAGTGCCCATCCGGCTATACGCCAGTCCCGAAACGACTACTATGGACTAGAGTTTACTTCGTTGCTGCGGGTCTTATTGCCCGTCTGATCGACGACATAAACTCGATAGTAGTAAGTTGTGCTGCTAGTGTTTAGCCCTGTGACGTCATAGAACGTCGTTGATTGATTGGTAATCGTGGCCACCAACGTGTTGGCGTCGGTGACTCCCGCTTGAGTCCCCTGGTGGATCTGATAACTCGCAAAGTCTGTGTTCTCGTTCTCGCTCCAGGTCAGCGTCAGACCCGTCGGTGAAATGGAGCTGGGATTATCGAGAACAACGGCGGTGGGGTTAATGTCCGTAGTAGCCACTTGCCGGACATTGCTGGGCGTCGACTCTTCCAAGTCGTTATTAACGTACACAACGTAATAGTAAGTGGTGTTTTCGTCCAACCCAGAATCTGTAAATACAGGCTCATTTTGTCGGGTCACGGTGCCCGCGAGGTCGCTGTCGTCCTCGTTGACGTTGGCCTGGGTATCCCGATAGATCGTGTAACTGGAGAAGTTAAAGCCCTCTACAGCGGTCCACTCCAAAGAGATCGAAGTGTTGTCCGTATCTGTAGCCGGGTTGAGAGTTACAGCGGCGGGCGGGTCGGACATAACCAGATCGTCCGCGAACTCCCTTTCAATACTAGTGTTACCGGCTTCGTCGGTAAAAACCGCGCTGATCCGCATGGTCGCCATCCGAAAGGAAATCTGGAACGTGTAGTCGAGTTCGTAGATGCCATCGCCAGCGGTAACGTCACCAGAAACGCCGTCGTCGAACACCGGGATCGGTGAGGATCCCATCCCCTCAATAAAGACTTCGCAAGAACCATTCGGCTCCGCGCCCGTGGTTACGATACGAAAATGAAGTGTTCCGCCCGGCGCAATCGTTGCCGGCGAATAAGTCAGGCTGGATATCTCGGAAAACGTGTCCAGGCGAATAACGTCAGAAATTGACTCGGTCGTGTTGCCGTTGACATCCAGGAACTGCGCGTAAACGGTTTTGTTTCCATCGCCCGCGCTCAGCGTAAACGTAAAACCCGGTGCATAGCTACGCCATGCCTCACCCGAAAGATCTGCGGTCTCTCCAAAACGAACTGCCTGCGTAGTGTTGGGTGCAGTAAAGGTAAGGTTGATAACTCGCGAGTTGGTAAAAGCAGCACCGTCATCGGCGAAAACGGCGTAGATGGCTGCGAAAACCGTAACCGGCTGCGTGCGGGGGCCGGCGATGCCGTTCTCGTTTACGCCGGCTACCTGATACGCGTACGTGGTGCCGGGCGCGATGTTCGTATCCACATAGGGTGATGAGGCAACCGTGGCAACTTTGCTCCACGTAACCTGCCCGTCGTTACTCCGGTAAATCGCAAAGGCGGTGTACGAGAAATCCGGATCCGGTACCCAAGACAATGTTATCTGGTTGACGCCCAGCACAGCGGCAACGTTGCTTGGCAACGGAATGGTAGGAGGATCTTGTTCCAACTCCGGCGGAAGTTCCTCGCAGCCCGCGATGAAAACACCGAATCCTAGCAATAACCCAATTAGTAGAGATCGTTTCATAGTTACCCTGTTAAAAACGAAAACGAAAGCCCGCGTTGACCTCGCGGCGACTTACGTTGCTGCTGAATTCGATAGGATACTCCCGCCAGCGCCCGCCCGTACTGCGCGCCGCGTCGACCACACCTAACGCCCACACCGCGCCGCCAATAAGCAGGTAACGCTTCAGGTCGTCCCCGTGGCCTTCGCGGGCACCAAACGCGCGTGTAGCCTCTTGCCGCCATTGCGCCTGTTCGTTGACATCCGCTGCGGTAGCAAACCGCTTGTTGGCGTTGTCCAGTTCGGCCTCGGCCAGGTCGTACTTCATTTTGGCGTCCAGAGCAAACATCGCCGTAGCGACAAACCCGCCCTGTATAAGGAACGCTTTGACCGGGCTATTATTGTACTTCTGCCCGAGCCCGGGAAAGAACGCCGACCGCACGGCTGCACGCATACCGGATCGCTTGGGAACGTCGACGGTCAGCGAGGTTGCACTTCGATTGGTCACCTTTGGCGGCGACGACAACAGCCAGGTTTCGGCCAGGTTGTACGCGTAGACCCAGCCGGCAAAACCTCCAACGCGCAGGAGGTTGCGATCCAAAGCATCTGTGGCCAAGGCCGATCGATACGCCAGCTCATCGAGCCGCTCGGCTTCGGATTGGGTCTCGGCGGCGTCGCGCTGTGCGATGTAATTGTCGCGACGGTCGCGTTCTCCGGTGAAATCTTTGTACGCCTGTGCAAACTTAAACCCGGCGAACACACTATAAGAGAATGACTCCAGACTGCGCGTGGGTTTTCCCAATTCCCGCTGTCCCCAGCCCGGCAGGATGGCGGACTTCAATAGCATTCCGGTACGAATACCACCGACGTCGGCGCCGCTGCCATCGGCACGATACCGAAGATTCAAATGGCGCGACTCGTGGTTGGGACGAGATACGGTAAGCCGATACTGCCGTCCTTCATCGAGCGTGCAAAACACGCCCGGCGCGCGACTTGACACGATAACCGAACTGCGCAAGGTAAGTGTCGTTAGCTGCGGTGCTTCTACGCGCACGCACTCTTTCCCCCACGCTGTTCCGGCAGCGGCAGTCATCAAGAGTATGGAGATGCTAAAAAAGCGCGTACGCACGGCTAAGAACCGCCTTCCAGGGCTTCAAGTTGCTCTTCGGCTACCTTCGCATATCGTGTTTCTGGGAATAACTCAATACATTTTTTCAATATCCGCTTCGCGTTATCTGAGTCTCCCAGCACTTCTGAGTACACCAGGAAGCTCTTTAGCATTCCGCTCGCAGACGTGTCGTCGTCCCACTCTCCGGCCTTTTCTTCTAGCAATGCAGCGCCGTCGCGGGCACGTCCGGCCAGGATGAAGTTCTCAAGCAGCAAGTCTTCGATCAGGCCGCGGTCGCCGCGAAACTTGCTTTGGCGCTCCAGCAGCGACAGATAGAACTCTTCTGTTCGCCGCAACTGTCGCTGCGCGGCCTGGGTATCACCGGACTCAACGTAATGCTGAGTAATCCGAAGCGGCGCATTCGCGGCTGCCGCTGTACTCGGGTAGACTCGCATCAGACGTTGTAGGATTGGGAGGGCGCGATCCCATCGGTCCATCTCTTCGTGGACGATCGCCCGGGTCAGCATCGAGCGCGCGATCATCTCAACGTCGACACGATCGGCGGCCTCTATCGCCGACAAACGTGACAGGCCTGACTCGCGATTGCCCTGCGCGATGGCATCGATAGCCAGGTTAAACTCCGCGGCCAAACCAACAGGTGTGGTGGGATCGATATCGCGCACCGCGGTAAGTGCGTCGCGGCCGCGAGGTTTGTCCGCGAGGCCAAAGTAGATGGCTTCGGCCTTCATCAGTCGAAACGTTCCGGTGGGATCGTCGACCGCCGGGTGCGCTATCAGCCTGTTGAAAATTGCGACCGCTTCATCCCACTCCCCTTCTGCCATGCGGAGTTGCGCTTTCCAGTACAACGCATTCGCTCCGGTAACCGTTTCCGGCCAGGTGTTGGCCACACGGTCGTAAAACGCACTGGCTCGACGACGAATGGTGTCCGCCTGGGATTCGTCGCCGCTGCGCAGGTAAGATTCTGCGAGCATCAGAGGAATGTTCAGAAACGCATCGTCGATTTGACCGCTACCCGACCAGAATTCTGACGAGCCGGAGACCTCATCAAACAGTCGGCGCGAAGCTTCCTGCAAAAGGACCTCGTCGCCGGACATCATCCAACTGCGCGTCAGGTTCAGACGGATATCGACTCGGTTTTCCAGCGGTAGTTTATACGTCGCCAGAGTGCGGTCGTAAAGCTCACCCGCCGCGTTGTAGCGATTTGTCAAAAAGTACAGGTTGGCCAACGCAATTTTGGAAACCACGCGAATACGTTCTATGTCGTTATGAACGGCGGGCGACCACGCTTGCGCTTGTTGGTTGGTCATGCTGGAGTCCGCAAGAATCGACTCAAAGCTACTAATGGCCGCTTCCAGATCGGACTGGGACGCCTGCAGGAAGTTAATGTTAATCTTCCGCTCCTGCACTTGCGCTTGCCATAGCGCTTGCTCCAGGTGGTAGCGCTCGGCGGTGCCATCGTTTGATTGACAGCCCGCGACAATGCAGCCAACAAGTATAACGACGACGGTTCGGCGGTTCATCGCAACACCCGCTTAAATGCGATCGACGCCGAGCTGGCAAACAAAAACAGATTGGTCAGCAACTCGACCGCAACTCCGGCGAGCAAGAGCACAAGCACAAGTTCTGGGCGAAACCGAACAGCCACTGAGTCGCTTTGCTCTAACAGGTAGTTAACCGGCAGATGAAGCACTAGAACTGTGGTTACCACCAGCGCAGTAAGTAAGAAATTACTTCTCCCGACGGCCATCCCTTCGGCCAGCGCGCTAAACGGATTTGTGGTACCCGCAACCACCCGCGCAATGCCATGAATCAGGAACACCTGCAAAAGCACCGTGATTACCATGGCACCCATGCGCAGGCCGCGTTGCGCCATGGGGTTTTCGGTTTGTTGGGCAAGGTAGGCCGATGCGGTGGGCGCGGCCATCACCAGAGCGACATAGATAATCCCAATCACCACTAGCGGCAGGATGGTGGCGCCTACGCTGGCTCGCGGACGAAAACTGATTTCGTCGATGCGAGCGATGTGGTCACGCATACGTCCCACTGCAACGCCAAAAAGGATAAACCCCAAAGTGGCAATGAGTGGCAGATAGACCAACTGGTACATCGTCGGAAGCAGCACATAATGATTGGGATAATGAGTCGCGACTTCCCCACCCAGGCGTTCGACGATGGGAATCATAAAGCCGCGGATGCCGGGCGCCGTGAAGTTGCCCAACAGAAGCAGCACAGCAACCTGCAGTAGCGCGAACAACAGTAGCGGTACCCACACGCGCGGCGACTGCGCACGCATGCGGAATTCCTCCCAACACCACATATACGCGGCCAGTAACTTCAACTCGTCGTCCTGGCCTGGTAAAGCCGATCAATCTCGCCGTTTAATTGTGTTGCGATGCTCTGCAACCGAACTGCTTCCTGTTTGTTTTCGTCGATGGTTGTGGACACGCGGGCAAACACGACTTCCTGTCGTTTGCCGAGAGCCGCACGTCGGGTTAGCTCTAGCTTTAGGCTCAACACGCTGTGAAGCACTCGCGTCGGTGTCTGATACCAGTAGTAAACCAATCGCTGACTTGAACCATCGCTAACCACCAACGACATCACATCTATTGTGCTGTCCCAAGGCGCTGGAACGACAGCTTCGCTGACAATTGCCCAACCTGAACCCGGATAACAATGTCGCGGAGAATGTACCTGTGATCCTTCACGCTGACGATCAAAATATCCGGCAAACAACCAGATTGGCCGGGTCTGGTCGTCGTAAGCGCGAAACGTCACCTCGCGAGCGCGCAAGACATCCAGGAACTGCGGATCGAGCGGTTCGTCCTGAAAAGAGTGCTCACCCAATTCGATCCCTTTCAGGCCCAACATTGGCGCGGGTGGTGGTTCGCTGGCGCGCCAGGTGTTTCCCAGCAAGGCAGCGGCCAGAACCACTAGGCCTCCGACGATTTGGATGAGCGCTTTTGCCGCCATTCCAAAAACACTCCCGTCATTAACAGGCCGATCAGGCCAAGAACAAATACGACCACGCCCGAAAGGTCATGCATGAACCCTTCGGCAGCCTCTGGCCCCGACAGCGCCGACACGACCGCAGTTACGATCAGTCGAACGGTGTTGGCGAACATCGCGACCGGAATTACCGCTGCCATCAACAGCAGGAAGCGGACTCGACTAAGCCCGAGCATCTCGCCCAGGAACACCGCGAGAGTGCCCAGCGTCATAATGGACCGCAGCCCGCTGCAGGCTGCAACCACCTCAAGGCTGTACCCCTCCAGGTGAATGACATTCCCCATCCGCAGCACCGGCATTCCCAGAGCCGACAAAAACCCAGCGGCCCACGCCGAACTCTGCAACTGGAGCGGAAAGGTAAGCTGGAAGTAAAAGATGTAGGGCAACGGCACCATGAAGCACAAAAATGCAAGCGGCAACCACATCGCACGCGTTCGTGGGACGCCGTGCGCCAGCATCAAACCACCCGTTAGCATCGGCACTAGCGAAATGCGCTGGGTGAACAGTTCGGCCGACAACACGCCCCCCAGATACAAAACGGCTCCGAGGGAAACCCATAGGAGGCCCCAGGCGCTGGGCGCAGCGGGCAAGGCCTGCCATTGGACTCTACGGCGCCACGCCAGAAAAGCCGCCAGGGGGACCACGAAGAACCCGTGCGCGTAGTTGGCGTCGTCACTCCACTGGGCGACGAGACCGGAAAGGACAAACCAGTACGTCGCCATAAACAAAAACAGCAAGACAACAGCATAAGCCATTGTCCTGCTGCTGTTTAATGAATCTGAGGTCATTGATCGCTTTGTACGATGAAGCGCCCGGCTTTACGGACCCGCCCGGTATTATCTACGACGCGGATCAGGTAAAGCGCACGGGTCACTCGTCTGCCGTGGTCGTTGGTGAAATCCCATTCCCAGGTTAGCCGGTCCGATACCGTATTTCGAAAGCGGCGGACCTGGGTTCCAGCGGTGTCGAAGATACGCACAGTCCATTCCAATGGAAGGTTACGAACCTCCATAGGTCGGACTGGGTCGGACGCCCAGTATCCGTCGGGAACAATAGCGCCAGGGCCGTCGGACGCGTACTCGACCGACGTTTCGAACGACAAACGGGCGACGTCGAGGCAGTTAGAAGGCGAGGCGCGGTCGCACACTTTTAGTGTTACCGTGATATTCGAACCGGGTTTGAACCCCCCGGGCGGCAAATAAGTAACCGTACCGGTGTAAAATCCGCCATCAAACTCGGGACTGACTGGCGCTCCATTGACGGTCATTTCGATGGACGAAAGGTCCAACCCAAGCGCGGCATCGCTGACGGTAAAGGACACGGGTGTGAATGGCGAGATGCCTTTGGCTCCGTGGGGCGGCGTGGATTTCACCACGGTTGGCGCCGCGGTATCCACGACGTCCGATCCTCCAGTTTCAAACGCGAATGTCTTTTCGGTTTCATTACCCGGTGTCGCGCGGTCGACAACAGTAATCGAAACGTCATAGCTGCTGTTGGGCAACAGCGGTTCGCTGGGGATTACGTACACCAGGGAGGCAGAGCCCGACGACTGGACTTGAAAATCGCTCTGCGGCTCGCCGTTGATGGTTACCGACAGGTTGTTCAAATCGACACCGGTCTTGTCGTCCAACACCATAAAACCAATTGGCTGATTGGTGGGAATGTCGACCGCCCCGTCTACCGGAATGGTTCGCAGAAAAATGGGACCAGCGACATCCTGTCCCCTTAGCTGTATGGCCTGCTCGGGCGAGAAACTACTAAACAATCCACCGTCGGTGTAAGCGCGAACGCTGGCGTATATCGGGCCCTCGTTGAGTCCGCAAATCGTCTTAGAGCCGCTATTGCCGACATCCACCACATTCGGATACTCGCTGATTCCTCCCGACGCCACCGAAAAGGACGCGAAATGAACGGTGTATCCCGACACGGTAGGACTACTGGATGGATCCCAACGAAAAGTCAGACAACCAAACTCCTCTTCGGTGAGTGCGAAGTTAACTGGTGGCGCCGGCGGTGTGACATCTCCGCCGGTAATGGTGGCTTCGGCAATGTTCGACAGTGGCGAGTAAAGATCGAAAGCGTTGTGCGCGCGAATACGAAAAGCGAACGTGCCTTCGGCAAGGGCACAGATGGCGGTCGCGTACCTGTCGTTATTGATGCTGATACGAGGGCCGCTAACCACAGTGGAGTCTGATGGGGACTCTCCTGGCGGTCCCCAGTAGACGGTGTACTCAAAAACAAACTCAGCCGGGTCGGGTGCATCCCACGACAACAGCGCACACCCCTCCGAACTGCCAATCGCCGCGAGCGCAGTGGGTAGGGTTGGCGTGACCGGTTGCGTGCCCTCCTGGATCATCTCAACG
>CAZPQK010000010.1:0-8117 GCA_964588695.1 uncultured bacterium | reverse complement strand
GGCAACAAAGCTCCAAACCCCAAACGGGGACGCCGTCGTGGTACCGAAGGAGTTGCCGTTAAGGCTTAGGTTATAGACCGCCGCAGGCTGGGCATTAAACAATACAAACTGAGTATTTACGGTTCGTTGCGTTGATTGATTCGAGTTCTGCGCGAAGCTTTGGGTCGGATGCAGCATCATCGCGGCGATGATACCAGTTCCGGTAAGCGCCAATCCGGCTTTAATTTGCGCGCCAACGCGACGCGCTTGAGACCGGTAAGAGACACAACCCCTGACGTTGTTCAGTGCCAAAGCACTTCCCCTTATGTCTCGACCGAGCGTGTGAAGAGTTATTGGTGGGGTGGTTTTGACGCGTAAGGTGGGCAAAAACGGCGATTAGGTCAAGCAGAAATACGCGCGTTTATGGGTGCGACTCGCTAAGTTGTGTATTGAAAATGGTTCTCGGCACGATCGATTGCGTCAGAATCTCCCCGTTCTAACGCCTTGATGAGGCATCTGGCCTCCCAGGGAGTCACAAAATGAACCGTGTAACGATCGCCATCGTTGTACGCGTCCAGCAGGTATCGGTAAAAGTCCAGTCCTTTTTGGGACAAAAGTAATGCAGCGTTCTTGTCCTGCAAACCGTGCGTATGAGCTTTTATAAAGGACCATCGCGGAAACCCGGCCACATGCACACCGGTGCGAACCCACATGTCGACCCGGTCTCGCGTCACTGGATTGCCATAGTTAATATCGGAGTTCTCTACCGCCGGCAGCACCCCGCGGCGGCGTTGCTGCCAGTTAATGCCGACGGTTCCATTTACCAGTAGCAAACGATCGTCTGGTCCGGGTTGTTTAAACCGTGCGTCGATGCCCTCCCAATGCGTCTTTGTCTTGGGGTTTCCGCTTGCATAGTAGATGCGGTTTGTAACCGGGGGTTGCGAACGGTCGGGTGCCGACGGAAACGTAAAATCGGCATAACAGCCGGTCTGCAACAACACGTCGACTTCGTTGTCAACGCCGCAATGGTCGCCTTCAGGGTGCGAGTTGGCCAGCACCCAGTTACCATGAATAAACCCATAGGTAGGTTTGCCGTTGCCATCGTCGCGCAATAGTCCGTGTTGATCTCGAAGCCGACGCGTGTAGTTGGTGAGCGTTTCGCGAAGGTTGGCAGCGGTGTCGTTGCGATGATGCAAGTGAACCTCTACATCGCCAAAGCCGCGCTTGACCTGATCCGCAAGCAGTTCCATACACTCGGGAAGATATTCTTCTTCCGGGTAGAAGTATGCGTGCTGCGGAGTTCGACCACCGCGATCGCGAATATCGTCAACTAGTCTCGGATAGTTCTCGCACCAATGACGCACTCGTTCGATTCCCTGCTGATGACTGGCCCCTTTCCACAAGGGCTCGTAATGGTCAGTCAGGAACACAAACAGGTGCCGCGCTTCCGGGAAAGGCTCCCGCCGACGCGCGAAGTGTCCCATCGCGATTCGGTCCAGGCAACGTGCTCGCACGATTCTCGCGATGATCGCCGTGACCAGCGCTATGAGAACAATTGCAAAAGTTAGCGGGCCAAACATCAATCCATCTCCGAAACCACGAACGCGACCTTCCCGTTTGGCTTGCGGGTGAGTTCGGCGACCTCCGCCACGGTAATGTCCATGTCCGGCCCCAGGCGTTCGCGCATTCGGGCGACAACCGCGGCCTTGTCGGCGTCGACGAGCGTGCGCGACGTGACCAGCTTGAAAGTGACGCGGCCAGGCGCGTGCTGAACCAACTGATAACCATCGACGAAATCGAAATCACGCGCAATGTAGTTAAGGAACATCGCCGACATCCGCTCGCCGTCGTCACGAACAATAACATCTTGTACGCGCCCTTCAACATCCGCCAGGATCGGAAACGGACAGCCACAGGGACAAGGCTCGTCGGGCGCCATCACGCCGACATCAGTGAGGTCATAGCGAATGAATGGGTTAGCGACATTGTGCAGATCGGTCACCACCACGCGACCGGATCGTCCCGGGGGTAGCGCGTGCCCCTGGTCGTCGACTACTTCGACCCAAAGGTTGTCGATATTCAAGTGATAACCGCGGTGCTCCGAGCACTCCATACCAATCGACATAAACTCGCGGCACCCGTACGACAGAAACACTTGCTCGGCAAGGTGTTCTTGAATGATCTCCCGCTGTCCGGCGGGTAACCATTCCGACGCCGTCATAACTCGCGGGACCCGGCGAGCAATGGGCCGGCCGCGGTCTCGTATGTGGATCGATAACGCAACAAGATAATGGGCAAAGCTCACCACCGCTTCGGGGCGGTACGATTCGAGCAACGAGACGGAGGCTTCTTTACTAGTCGCGGTTTGCTGCTGCAGAATGTCGACCATCTTACGACGCTTCATGCGCTGATGCAGGTCGCGTTTGGTACGTGCCAGCCACGGCGGAGGAGACAGGGGCGAACTCCAAAAATGAATCGATCGGACGCCTGGTTGCGCGCCCGCCATACCATAGGCCCGGTCCCAGACTGCTGTCCGATATTCATACGATTCGCGGGTTACGTAGAACTTCGATGGTACTCCCGTCGATCCCCCGCTGCTGTGTTGATACGCGTTCGGAACCGGTGGGCCGGTTAGCGTTTTGAAGAACGCCACCTGGTCGGGCTTGGTCCAAACAGGAATGTCTTCGGGCGCCACGATTTGCCCGGGTTGTACGCTGACGCCGCGCTCGGTCAGCCATTGCGCATAGGCTGGAAAGCGCGAAACCGCGTCGTGTACACGCTGCGAGAAAAGCGCAAGGGATTCTGTTCGAAGTGCGTCCGAGGATTTGTTCGCCGCACTGGCGACACGCTGACGGGTTTTCGAACGATTGAACCCACGAATATCACCGTAAAGGTTATTGAGTAATTGAAACCATTCCATCTTAGAAAGAGAGGATCAAAAACACCTTGTGAAGAAGCCAAAGGCCGACGACAGCGAACGCGGTGTGTCGAAAATCGCGCCGCTCAACCAACTTGTAGACACCGGGGTACTTAACCACAAACATCCGCGTTACCGCAGAAGCCAGACCGAAATAGATAAACAACAACTCACTGTAGGTGCGTGACAAGAACATGGTACCGGCAAAGAATGCGATCAACCCCAACATCACCGAGTCGGAGTATAGCGCCAGAGTGTCGCGTTTGGGACGTGCATCCCCGGTGATAAAATGCATGTTCTTGATCGATATGAAGAACAGCATCACCCAAGGAAAAATGCCAAACAGGCCCAGTTCGCTAAAGCAAAGCAAATAAGAATTATGAGCGGTTCGGCTGTGGTAACTGACAAACATATCATAGCCAACGCCAAAGAGCGGGCGGTATTCGATGAGTTCAAACGCTGTGGTCCATGCTAGGATTCTTCCGTAGGCCGATGCCTCTTCGGTAGATATCTGTGACATTCGCGGAGCCACGACGAAGATGGCCATGAAGGCCAGGACACCTAGCGTGATCGCGGGTACCAACCCGAACCGTCGGGCGATGAAGATTATAAAAATCGCGCCGGTACTGAGTAATGCTCCTCGCGACTGGGTCAGAAAGATTCCGTACAGCAAAATTGCCAGCGCGATCAGCCCGAGAGCCTTGATTAGCAGGTTGCGCGAGTCGGTCAACAAAAGGAACACGTAAGGCACCGGCATGATTAACGCAACCGCGAGATCGTTAGGGTCGCTGAAGATACCAATTCCCTGAATTCGCTCGCCGGCAAAAGCAGTCGCTCCGCCCAGACCCATCCCGGTATAGTGCTGAACAATGCCTTGAATAGCCAGCACCATGGTGAGTGCCAGTAACAGGTCCAGAACCACGCGAAACTTGCGCTCGGTATCCACAAGCATTGCGACAAGAAAATAGAGAATGATCTTGGTAATGGTTTCTTCTGCGGCGGCAACCGTTCCCCCGAAGTTGACCATGCTCATGTGCGAGGCAAGAATCGCCAGAAAGAACCAAATCACCAGGAGATTCTGTGGCGACTTGGTGATGTGGAACGGCTTCCGATTGAGGATCGTGTGCAGGACCAGGACGCCCGAAGTCGCAGCCGCGATCATCAGCATAACGGGTGCGGCACTTAGCGCCGGGATAAACTCCTGCGGACGGACGAAGAGAAAAACCAGATAGTTGAGAAGTCCAATGAAGGGCTGGGAGAAAACCAGGAACGCACCGATACCACCGACGACCAGGCCAATGGCCATGCGATCGTTCCGAAGCAACAGCAACGCCACCAGCACGGCCGCTACCGTGCCCAGGAACATTAATATCGCGTTTACTGCCTGACGCTTAACCACGCCGTTGTAGTCGCTCCTCAATCGCAGTGTGAAGCCGGTTGGCCAGCCATTTGGTCGTATACCGTTCGCGTGCGGCATCGTCGGCCGTTGCGAGCGGCTCACCCGCATGAATCTTCTTTACCGCGGCGATTACCTTGGCTCCGGCTGCGGCGGGATCGGTGTCTTTGACAACCACACCGCTGCCGGTTTCTTCGATGATGTCCGCGGCGTCTCCATCGGGCGCCAGTGCAATCATGGGGCTGCCGGAAAACATGTATGCGTAGAGCTTGCTCGGCACCGTTGTACTGCCGCCTTTGGAATGCGGTAGCATAAGCAGCAATGATGGTGCGTGCCGCATGATGGCGATACTTCGGTCCAAAGACACAGTTCCCCGGAACAGGATGTCCTGGTCGAGACCTGCTTGTACAATCTTGGCGTGATCGCGTTCGGCCAACCGTCCATAAATAAACAGCCGGGGCACCCGCTCGCCCGAACCCTTAATCGCAGCGAACACGTCGATCAACACTTCTAGCGCTTCCGGATAGACCTCTCCGAGATAGATCGTGTCGCAGTCGACATCCTCGGGCGCGATGTCGGTCTGGTCGTGGACTGGGGTGGCGTCGTATCCGTTTGTAATGACCATGACCTTTTCGGGAGTCAAGAATTTGAAGGTCTTCAAGAGTTCTGCACGGTTTCCGTTGGTGTTGGCTACAACAACGTCGGCGCGTCGCAGAACAAAAGTTTCCAACCGCCGCGCCGCCCACATCCAAACCGGATTGAGTCTGGCATAGCTGGGTGCCGTCCAGCCGTCGCGGAAATCGGCAAACCAGACAAACTTGTAAAACGACTTGAGGACCGCAGGAACCAGGTGGCTGGAATGCGGCGGGCTGGACGACAGGACTGCGTCGTACCGGTTCTGTTTCATGATCCTGCGAGTTTGTCCCAGTAGTGGCCAGAACCAACCCGCCTGCTTGTCGGGAAACGTCGTGGACAAATACAGCGACCGACCCGCGCGCTTGATCTGTTTGACCACCCGCTGTTTCAGCGAAGGTCGCGGAGGTGCGGCTTCTTCCCCGCCGTGCGCGCCGCTTAATGCAGGTGCGGCCAGCGTGCCGTCACCGACTTCTTTCGTTCCTTTTACTCGCCCGACAATCATTTTCATGACTGCGGCGGTTTCAAAAATGGGCGTTCGATAGACCGACGTATCGGCGGGAATACGTCGCATAGTGCCGGGGTCAACTTTTTCGACCGCCGAGCGTTGAACCGATACCACGGTTGTTTTCCAGCCCTTGCGATGCAGGTACTTGATAAAACCGACCATGCGAGCGACGCCCGCGCTGTTGATAGGCGGAAAATGATAAGCAACGCAAAGCAAGCGGCCGTACGCTTTGGTTTGGTCGTCTACGCCCCGGAGCTTCTTCAAATTCTGCCGCCCCACGCCAAGTTGTGCGCGAGAAGCGCCTCGCCATCGAGGCCAGACGCCCAGTCGGTGGCCCGCAAGAATGCCAAGTTTAACAATCTGCCTCTGCATACGCGCGCGCTTGTTGCCGCGGAACTCGTCTAGCTGTCGCAACAGGTACTTACCCGGCACGTATATCGCGTCTCCGGCTATCTCGATATACGGCGAACCGATTCGAGTAAATCGGCCGGGATCCTCACCGAAGCAGTTCTTTCTGCCACCGGCATCCCGAGTTGGCCGCGTTGTCATTTTGTACACCGAAGCCGCAATTTCGACGCTAGCGGGCTCGTTTCCACCGCCTGGCCAGATCAACACATCCGCAGGTTTTCCGACGTGCGCTTCGATGAGGCGCTTGGACTCGGTGAGCTCATGGCGGTAGCGGTCCAGGCGGTCTTGGTCGCTTTCATAAGTACCGTGTACTCCGTGGGTTGCACGGTAATGCTCGAGTGTACTGTAAAGTTGTTCGCGCCAGTCTGGTCGCTCAAAAAAACCCTCTCCGGCGTCCCTTACCGCCCGCAGTACGGCGTCGGTCTCCCCCTGGTCGGGCTCGTAACGGCGGGCCTGGAGGCTCTTGTCGTGTTCGTAGATTGGGGTTCCGGCCGGGACAGACGATGCGGCTACGTCGTCCAAATAGCGCGGCTTGCGCGTTGGGTCGGTGTTCCAATCCAACCAGTAGCGATGGTCACCCGGGTAGTGGAAGTCGACGACGGTGGGTCCGGTGGGATACCAGGTGTGGGTCAGCGCGTGCGACTCCGCCAACAACACGCCTTGGTCAGAAGCCGCCTTGAGTTCCGCCCAGGTCATGAATCCGGAGGTCTGAAGATCGTCGATGTGGCACTTGCCGTCCCACACATCTTGCAATGTTGGGCGCACGTCATCGCCGGGATGGACGAACTCCGGGTTCACTACGACTGTTCCCATCATGCCGTACTTTCGCATTAGCGGAACCGCGTAGACCCAGTTGTCCAGATATCCGTCGTCAAAGGTAAGCGCCACAACGCGCCCGGTAAGTTCGGACTGGCCGCTGTTGTGAAGGTGCAATGACGGCAAGTCGATTGCCCGGTATCCTGCCGACTTAAGCGCGGCCATCTGGTCTTCGAAGGTTTGCCAGGGATGGGTGAGGATGCTCCAGTCCCAGTCGTCGCGAATGTTGCCGACGCTGTGATAAGTAAGAACAGGAACGGGGTTGCGTTTCATAAGTCGCTGGGCGCGCTTAGCCGCGGCGCTTGGCTACCGCCTCTTCAAAAACACGATCCAGAACCTTGTAGTTCGCGCGCCAGTCGTAGTGATTAACCACCAATTCGCGACCAGCTTCTCCCATGGCGTTTCGCTTGGCGGCATCGCCCAACAAATCTAACGTGTATCTGGCGAACGTCGCGGTGTCGTCGGTTACCATCGCGGTTTTGTCCTGCTCCAGGGCGATGCCTTCGGCACCTACCGATGTGGTCACCAGGGGTTTCTTCATGGCCAGGCTCTGGAACACCCGATGCTTGGTGCCAGCGCCAACGCGCAGTGGCAGCACTACAACTGACGCGCGTTGAATGTACTCACGAATGTCTTCAACAAAGCCCGTCACGATAACGCTATCGGACGCCAGGCGTCGAATGGCTTCTGGAGGGGTTTTGCCCACCAGATAGAGTTTAACGTTGGGACGTTCTTTGCGAACGATTGGAAGTATCTCGTTGTGAAAGTACAAGGCCGCGTCATCTTGCGGCGGCCAACCAAAGTTTGCAAAATAGATGACCGAATCTTCTTCGACTTTGATATCGGGCAAGGGTTGAAAGAACTCAATGTCGGCCCCATTGGAAACGGTGGTGATGTCGGCGTCCGGGGCAATACGAAGGAACTCGTCGCGGTCATCGTCGGACAGCGTTACGATTTTCTCGGAGTGCGCAGCGACACGTTTTTGCCATTCGACAAACTTGGGTAGCTGTATTTTTGCAAACGTCTTCATGGCCGGATTTTTTTGAAAACGAGCGAAGCGATCCCATAAGACATGTTCGAGGTTGTGGGCGTCGTAAACAAAAGCGGCGCGACCCTTGTACTCCGCATACTGCGCAACGTGCAAGAAGTGCGAATGGATGACGTCGATCTTCTCTTCTTCGACAATCTTCTCCAGCGCGGCGACCATTTGCGGGCGGAAGTATTCGTCGATGATAAACGGACGCGAGCCCCCCGCCACCGATTTTAGTGCTTTACTGATTCGCGATGTCTTGGGGCGAATAAGATCGATACCGACGACCTTCTTGCAGTGCGGTGTCAGTCCGTCGAATTGGTCACGATCATTGCGTCCCAGCAGAAAAGACAGCAGGTAAACGTCGTGACCAGCCCGTGCGGTCTCCTTCATGAGGTTGAAGTTACGGATCTCGGCGCCGCCCATAAGC
>CAZPQK010000009.1:0-150355 GCA_964588695.1 uncultured bacterium | reverse complement strand
GTAACCGCCCAGCATCTGCACTGCTTCGTCGACCACGTAGTCGAGCACTTCGCTACCCTTGACCTTTAGCACCGAACACTCGGTCACGTACTCTTCGATTCCTTCCATCGTCCTGGCGGCGTAGTCGGCGTCTTCCCCGCCGATCGGTTCCAGAATGGTGTCGAGCAATCCCGCCGTGCGATACGACATCGACTCGGCGGCGTAAATCTGCGTCGCCATGTTGGCGACCTTCGACTTCATCAATCCAAAGCTGGAGATGGGCTTGCCAAACTGCGTACGTTCGTTGGCGTACTTGATAGCGTCTTCCATGGCCAGCTTGCTGCCGCCAACGCATCCAACACCAAGTTTGAATCGACCCACGTTGAGGATGTTGAACGCGATCTTGTGGCCGCGCCCAACTTCGCCCAGAAGGTTATCTTTGGGAACGCGTACGTTGTCCATGAACACCTTGACCGTGGAACTGCCCTTGATGCCCATCTTATGCTCTTCGGCACCCAGCGACAGGCCTTCGTAGTCACGCTCCAGAATGAAGCCGGTAAAGTGCTCGCCGTCGATCTTCGCAAACACAATAAACAGGTCGGCAAAACCGCCGTTGGAGATGAAGGTCTTCTCGCCGTTGAGCACATAGTGGTCGCCGTCAAGAACCGCGGTCGAACTTGCCGCCAGCGCATCCGACCCACTGTTGGCTTCGGTCAAACAATAACAACCTACAATCTCGCCGGTCGCGAGTCGCGGCAGGTATTTTTGTTTTTGTTCTTCGGTTCCAAAGTAAACAATCGGAAGCGTACCAATGCCGCAGTGGGCGCCGTAGCTAGTGGCAAAGGCGCCCCCCTTGGAGACGATTTCGGACACCAGCATCGAAGTCGCTTTGTCCAGCTCAAGCCCGCCAAAACGTTCGGGCACATCGATCATAAGCAGGCCAAGTTCGCCGGCTTTTTTCAACAAGCCAGCCATCGCACCAGGTTCTTGCGCTTCGGTCGCGTCCAGGTTGGCGAGCACTTCGCCTACCAGAAAATCTTCAGCCGTTTTTGCGAACATCTTCTGCTCGTCGCTGAAGTCTTCGGGCGTAAAAATTTCTGCCGGCGGCGTTTCCTCAATAAGAAACCCGCCACCCTTCCTAATATCTTTAACCGTCATGACTAACTCCTTAGGAGACGCGTTGGAAAATACCGGCGGCGCCCATTCCGCCACCCACGCACATGGACACAATGCCAAACTCGACATCGCGTCGCTGCATTTCTGACAGCAATGTGGCCGTGAGTTTCGCGCCCGTGCACCCCAACGGATGCCCCAGCGCGATTGCACCACCGTTTACATTGAGCTTATCGTCGTCGATATTAAGCTCTCTCTTAACATACAAACTTTGTGAAGCAAATGCCTCGTTCAATTCCACCAACCCGATGTCGGACATGCTAAGTCCAGCTTGGTCAAGGGCTTTGGGAATGGCCAGCGCGGGACCGATGCCCATGACTTCGGGTTCAACACCCGCGGTTGCGTACGCCACCAACCTGGCGATGGGCTTAGCGCCCAACTCATCCAACATCGCCTGACTTACCAACACGGTCGCGGCCGCGCCGTCGGACATTTGCGACGAATTCCCAGCGGTCACCGTACCCCCAACTTTAAACGCGGGCTTGAGTCCCGCCAGCGCTTCCAGCGTGGTATCGGCGCGCACACCTTCGTCGACCGAAAACTCAAAGCTTTCACTTTCGATTTTGTTCTTAGCATTAACGTGAGTGCGAGTCACCGGCACCGGAACGATCTCGTCCTTAAACTTTCCTTCGGCGATCGCCACCGCGGCCTTTTGATGACTCCACAGTGCGAAGGCGTCTTGATCGGCGCGCGAGACGTCGTAACGTTCGGCCACCTTTTCGGCAGTCAGTCCCATGCTGATAAATGCTTCCGGGTGCTGACTGGCCAGTTCGGGGTTCGGCGCCGGTTTGTTGCCTCCCATCGGCACCATGCTCATCGACTCGACCCCGCCGGCGATCACCATGTGCGCTTGTCCCAGGCGAATGCGGGCATAGCCGGTTTGAATCGCCTCCAGCCCGGACGCACAAAAGCGGTTGAGGGTCATCCCGGGAACCGTGTCGGGCAACCCGGCGCGCAGTGCGGCGAGACGCGCGACATTTAGCCCCTGTTCGCCTTCGGGCATCGCGCACCCCATCACGACATCGTCAATACGGCCGGGGTCAATTCCGGCAACCCTATCGACTGCGCCGCGAATGGCCACCGCGGCCAGCTCGTCGGGACGAGTCTGCGCCAGCGAACCTTTAAAGGCTTTTCCCACCGCGGTACGTACCGCTGCAATGACGTATGCTTCGTTCATAGTAATCTCCGCTTAGTTCCGCAGCGGCTTGCCTTTCTTCAACATGAATTGCATGCGCTCGAGGGTCTTGCGCTGACCCACAAGGCGCAGGAACACCTCGCGTTCCAGATCGAGCAGGTACTGTTCGTCCACCAACGTGCCCGAAGCCAGTTCACCGCCACAAAGAATCCGGGCGAGTTCGCCACCGATGTACTGGTCGTACTCGGAGATGAATCCACCCTCGCGCATGTTGTAGAGGTTGGTTTTGATCGCACCGATACCGGTGCGTCCCACCACGGGAATCTGAATCGTCGGGTCGGGTCGCCGGTACCCCTGTGTCGCCAGTCCCAGCGCCATCGCTTTGGCGCTAAACAACAGCCGGTCGGGATTCATCGCGACACCGTCGGAGTGGCGCAACAGCCGCATTTGTTTGGCTTCAACCGCGCTGGTCGACACCTTCGCCAGGCCAATAGTTTCAAACGCGGCGCGCACCGCCGGGAACAGGTCAATTCCGTCAACCCGCGGCATTCCTTCGAGGTTGCGGATGAGCAGTTCCTTGCAACCACCACCGGCTGGAATCAACCCGACCCCTACCTCCACCAGGCCGGTGTAGGTTTCGGCCGATGCAAAAACGTTTGGACACCCCAGCATGATTTCGCAACCGCCGCCCAGCGTCATTCCGAACGGCGCGGCAACGACCGGGCGTTTGCAGTACTTCAGTGCCATCGTCGCCTTCTGGAACTGGCGTACCATCAGGTCGATTTCTTCGTAGTTGCCGTCTTGGGCTTCCAACAACAGCAACATCAAGTTGGCGCCGACGGAAAAGTTTCGGCCGTGGTTGCCAACCACCATGGCGTCAAAGTTGGCTTCGGTTTCTTTGATCCCGGCAAATACCATCGAGATAATGTCCGAACCGATTGAGTTCATCTTGGAGTGAAACTCCAAACCCAGAACGCCATCGCCCATATCCACCAGAGACGCGCCCGCGTTCTTTTTGACAACCGCGCCGCGGGCCTTGAGCAGCTTCAGGTCGATGGTGCCCAGCGGTTCTTCCTGCTCGCGGTGTTCGCCGCTGGCAAAGTAGAACGTTTTGAAGTTATCGTCGCGGTGATAAAACGATTGCTGCGAAGTCGACAACACCTTGCGCGCAGCTTCGGGAACTTCGCGGCCTTCGGACTCAAGCCGCTTAACCACCTTCTCGACGCCCAGTGCATCCCACAACTCAAAAGGCCCGTGTTGCCAACCAAACCCCCAGCGCATCGCGCGGTCGATGTTTAATACATCGTCGGCAATCTCGCCCAGCCGGTTGGCCGCGTACACCATTGTGTCGGAAAGCGTCTTCCACACAAACTGCCCGCCGCGATCCTTCGCACCTACCAGCGCGCCGATACGGGCAAGCGCGCCGCCTTCCATGGCTTTGGCCATGTCGAGCGAACCCAGCTTGGGTCGTTGTGCTTCGCGATAGTCAAAGGTATCGGTGTCGAGAGTAAGAATGACACTTTTACCGTCTTGCTTGACCTTCTTGTAAAAACCCTCGCCCGTCTTTTGCCCCAGGCGGTTCTCTGCAACCAGGCGTTCGATCAACGCCGGCGGTTTGATTACTTCGCGTTGTTCGTCGTTGGTGGCGCGTTGGTATACCGTGTTGGCCGCGTGAACAAACGTGTCGAGTCCAACCACATCGGCGGTGCGAAACGTCGCACTCTTGGGGCGCCCCATGACCGAACCGGTGAGCGCGTCGATTTCTTCGATGGTGTAACCGTCATCCAACATGGTGCGGATCACCGCCATGATCGAGTACACACCAACACGGTTGGCAATAAAGTTGGGCGTATCCTTGGCGTGAACGATGCCCTTACCCAATGTCTCCTGACAAACGGCGGCCAATGCCGACGCCACGCGCGGGTCGGTACCGCTGTGGGGAATAACTTCGACCAGGCGCAGGTAGCGGGGCGGGTTGAAAAAGTGAGTGCCAGCGAAACGCGGCTGCAAGTCGGCGGGCATCACCGCCGCCATCTCTTCGATCGACAAGCCGGACGTGTTGGTCGACAGCAGCGCCCCGGGCTTTAGGAACGGCGCGATCTTTTCGAAGAGTTGTTGCTTAATGTCCAGCCGTTCGACGACGGCTTCCAAAACCCAATCAACATCGCGCAACAACTCCAGGTCGTCGTCGAGGTTTCCGGTTTGAACCAGTCGCGCGCCCTCCTTTACAAAGAAGGCGGCGGGCTTAATCTTTAGCGCGGTTTGCAGGCCGCGGGCAGCGAAGGCGTTGCGATAGTTTGCGGACGCCGGGTCACCGGGAACGCCGCTTCCGTCTGGCGGGACGATGTCGAGTAAGAGAGTGGGAATACCAGCGTTTGCCAGGTGGGCGGCCAGACCGCTGCCCATGACGCCAGCGCCGATAACAGCGGCGCGTTCAATCGAGCTCATATGGGGTCTGATCTCCTCTGGTTAATCTCTACTATCACAATTATGCCGCTGGCGGGCGCGTGTCAACCGGCTGTGGAGGTATTGCGTTGTCGGCACGAGACTTGCGCGTTGTCGAAACGGTAAAAAAACTGCATAATTCGGACCACTTACGCCCATGAAAACGTCACATCTGAAGATATTTCTCGCGGCCGCCCTGCCGATTGCGCTGGCCGCCTGCTCCAGTTCGCCCAAATATCGGTCGGCTCCGCCCAAAACCACGGCAGAACCGGCGCCAATTACGCGAACCGACACCCCGCAGGGCTCCGAGATCGTGTCTGGCAAAGATGTGGTCAGTACCGCGCGTGAGTTTCTGGGAACCCCCTACCGCATGGGCGGCTCCAGCACCCAGGGCGTGGATTGTTCGGGCCTGGTGTATCGGGTGTTCGAAAACCACGGCATCGCGGTGCCGCGCACTTCGCGTTCGCAGTCGATGTTCGGCGAAAAAGTTGCCCGCGGCGAGTTGCGGCCCGGGGACCTGGTGTTCTTTCGGACGACGCGCTCTGGAGGCGTCTCTCACGTCGGTATCTACGCGGGAAGAGGCGAGTTTATTCACGCCAGCACGCAGCAACGGCAGGTGAAGGTCGAGAAGCTGGACAACCGCTATTTTCGCGCACGATTCGTGACCGCCCGCCGGATTCTGTAGCACCCCAGGGGCCAAAGTTATCCCCAAAATCACGCCGCCCGCCCAATTTCCTTGACTCCCTCCTTATATTTTTCTACTGATTATGTATGTTCAGAAACAACTGTAATCAGTGTAGTCCCAAATAGTTACTAACATGGCGACCACGCGTACACCACAAGACGTTTTCATCGAAGGCTGGGGGCGACTCGGTACCACCTGGGGCATCAGCAAGGTAATGGCCGAGATCTTTGCGGTTCTTTACTTAAGCCCGGAGCCGCTGACGCTGGAAGACATGTCGGAACAACTCAAGACCAGCCGCAGCAACGTTTCGACCAACGTGCGCGCTCTGGTGGAACTGGGCGTGGTGCGAAAGGTAATCGTTCGCGGCGACCGCAAAGACTACTACACCGCCGAAGACGATGTCGGCAAAGTGGCCAAGGTGCTGGCGCTGGCCAAAAAGAAGCGCGAACTCGATCCCGCCTCGGAGATTGTCGACGAGGCTATCGCATCCACCCAACATCTGTCCGGCGACGAAGCCGCGTATGTTCGCGGGCGCTTGAACGAACTTAAACGCCACATGGACATCGTCGACGCCATCTTTAATTCGTTCGTTGGCGAAGGTAAAGTCTCGCAACTGATGGGCGCGTTTCTGGGACGCCCATCCCGTTCCAAGATGGAGAAGGAATGATCCAGTCGATCCGTAAGTTAGATGTTCTTAGCGATGCCATCGAGCGCTGCAACCAACTGGTGGTGGAAAGCCTGCGCCGCCAGCCGGTCACCGAAGCGGAAATCGCGGTGGAGAGTTTTCTCCATGGCGGTAAGCGTCTGCGGCCGGCGCTGATGATTTGTTCGGCATCGGTACCCGGCGCCAACGGAATCATCCACGACACACCGCTGCTGCAACTCGCGGGCGCGGTTGAGCTGATTCATCTGGCGACGTTGTTTCATGACGACGTGATCGACGACGTGGATTTGCGACGCAGCGAAGATAGCGCGCGTCTAAAGTACGGCAACTATCGCTCGGTGCTCACCGGCGACTTTGCCCTTACCGAAGCACTCGACCTGGTCCGCGAGAGCGGCCTGGACGTGGCGATGCCGGAGTTCATTCGCACGCTGCGGGTGCTGGTGCGGGGCGAGAGTCTGGAGACGACTCATAAGTTTGACTTTGACCTGACCGAAGCGCGTTACTACGAGATTATCTCGGAGAAAAGCGCGTCGCTGTTTGCGCTGGCCTGCAAGGTTGGCGCGGCCAGCCAGGGGTCCACGCATGCCGATCCGTTGGGTCACTTTGGTTGGAGCCTGGGCATGGCGTTTCAGATGATCGACGACCTGGACGATATGGTGGCCACTCCCAACGGATCTCGCGACTGCGACCTGGTGAACGGCTACTTCGCGCTGCCGATCATTCGTTTGCTAGCCAGCCTATCCCCCACCGACCGGGAAGCGTTTGTGCGCTTTGTTCGCGACGGCGACTTCTCTGGCGACAACGAGCGTCGAGTTGTCGAGATGTGCATGGAACACGGCACCATCGGTCAAACGCGTGACGAGATTAAGAAGCATCTCGACCGTGCCGGCGAAACGCTTGGGCGATTCGACGACGGCGAGGCTAAGGAACTACTATCCCTAGTGGTTACCGACCTTGGGTTTTATGCGGATCGCCAGGTGGAGAACTACCGCTCGTATCTACATAGCTAGCGGGTCAGGGCGCGAGGCTCGTGGGCTGGCCACATCCGAATCGACAGACGATAGCGTCAGAGGTCTGTGGCAATGCCACCTTTACGGAACCGAGCTCGATCGTAGGCGTCACGTTCTCCACCTCAATAGACCCTAGCGAAATCTGGCCTTGATTCTCCCTACCGACAATTCGGCGACCGGTACCGTTGGGTCCAGATCCGTTGACCCATCGTTCTGGTACCAGTAATCGATAATGCAAATAGACCCCATATTGAAGTACGTCACGACGAACTTGACGTAGTGACCCTCTAGCGTCCTCGCGACGAACGTACCACTTGTCAATACCGGCACGAACTCGCTATAGAGTGCCTCATCTGTGGGCGCAGCAACAACTTCATTTGGCGGCATATCGAGCCACAACACACCTGCAGGAGCCCAGAACTCGAAATGGGTGTGGGCAAACGCCACAATAAGATCCCCGGGGCCCGACGCCACTGGGGCCCCTTCACTGAAATCCCAGAAATCGCCGTCCACGTCGGTCTGGCCGGTAACAATCTCTGAGCCGCTGGTTCTGGGAAAAGAAATGGTTACAACAACAAAGACGACGAAAATAATCCGCTGCCCAATCGCCGGAACGTGGCATGAGCCTCGCAGGAAGGAAGTGTCTGAAGAAAGGATTTTCATTTCTCCACCTAAATAGACCCTAGCGAAATCTGGCCTTGATTCTCCCCACCGACAATTCGGCGACCGGTACCGTTGGGTCCAGATCCGTCGACCCATCGTTCTGGTACCAGTAATCGACAATGCAAATAGACCCCATATTGAAGTACGTCACGACGAACTTTACGTAGTGACCCTCTAGGGTCCTCGCGACGAACGTACCACTTGTCAATACCGGCACGAACTCACTATAGAGCGCCTCATCTGTGGGTGCGGTAACAACTTCATTTGCAGGCTTGTCGAGCCAGAGCACACCCCCGGGAGCCCAGAACTCAAAAAACGAATGTGCAAACGCAACCGTAAGGTCGCTAGGCCCAGACGCAACAGGTGCCCCTTCGCTAAAGTCCCAGAAATAGCCCTGCACATCAGTCTGACCGGTAATAATCTCTGAGCCGCTGGTTTTGGGAAAAGTAATGGTTACAACAACAATGACGACGAAAATAATCCGCTGCCCAAGCGCCGGAACGTGGCATGAGCCTCGCAGGAAGGACGTGTCTGAAGAAAGAGGTGGTCGGTTGTTTAATCGCATTTCGAGGACTCCCCAGTTGTTGAATATTGTAAACAAAAAACGTTAGTGCAGCATGCTCCCATCCCGGTGTCTAGCGAGAGTACTTTTCTTTTATCCGGCCGAAAGATATCTCTCTCGGTCGAGTGCGCCCGTAGTAAGCGCCACGAAAGCGATCGTCATAAACTAATCTTCTTCAAGAAAGTATATGATAACTATTTAACATACGTCAAACGCGCGGGTGCGAATAGGCGACCGCACCGTGCAAACGTCCCCTTTACCACCCGTTTGACGGCCCCTCCCGCCTTGCGCTACGATTCGGCGAACGTTGCCAACACTCTTTCGCTGAGGTGAACCTGTGACCGATCGTGACCGCACCGTCGATGAACTTCTTGCTGCCCGGCAGTCCGACTTCCCGCACTGGGAAAAAGCCAAAGACTGCGCCGATCAGTTCATCGACATCATGTTGAACTACCGCCAAAGCGGTCACCCCGGCGGGTCGCGCTCCAAGGTTCACGCGATGATCACCCTTCTGCTTAGCGGTGC
Source organism: uncultured bacterium (assembly GCA_964588695.1). Lineage (GTDB taxonomy): Bacteria > Krumholzibacteriota > Krumholzibacteriia > WVZY01 > JAKEHA01 > CAZPQK01. The sequence continues at coordinate 141,514 of CAZPQK010000009.1, read as the reverse complement.
GATGCGCTGGGATATCCGCCACCCCGAAAAACGCTACGGCGATCGCTTTGTGTTGGTGGCCGGACATACCGTCCCCCTTATCTACGCCACCATGCCGGTGCTCACCGAATGTCTCCGCGCTAAGCGCGAGCAAACCGGCGACAAACGTTACGCGATTCACAACGACGAGGAATTTGGTTTGTACTGGCAGGATCTGGCTAACCTGCGCCATCGCGGCGGGCTTCCCGGCCACGCAGAAATGGAAGGCAAGACACTTTTCTTTAAGGCCAACACCGGACCCTCCGGGCACGGATCGCCGGTTGCTGCGGGCGCGGCGTTTGCGTTAAAGCGGTCGGGAGCAGAAGACGTCAAGGTGTGGGCTTTCGAAGGCGAAGGCGGTCTGACCCCTGGCGCGGCCCACGAGACCATGAACTCGGCTTACGGGTTGGGGCTGACCAACTTTCACTACGTGGTCGACTGGAATGACTTTGGGATCGACGACAACGCCTACAGTTCTTTTGTGTACGGATCGCCGCGCGACTGGTTCGAAGCCCACGGCTGGATCGTCGCCGAAGCCAGCGATGGGGCCGATTGGGCATCGGTAACTCAAGCGATGCTAGAGACATCTAACGGAGACGGCGACGCGGGTCGACCGCGCATGATGTTTATGAAAACGCGAAAAGGTCGTGAGTATCTCAAGTACGACAACAAATCACACGGCGCCGCACACAAGATGAACAGCGATTTGTTTTGGCAAACCAAAGAACCGTTCATGGAAAAGTACGGCGTTAAGTTTCAAGGGTTCGGCGAACCCGCCCCCGATACCGCCGAAGGCGTCCGCGAGCAATGCCTGGCTAACCTGAAAGTCGTCGCCGATGTCATCCGCGGCGACCAGGCGTTTGTCGACTACGTGTCCGACCGACTCGTCGAGTTGGGAGATTCGGTACCCGCCGACAACCCGGCGACCAAAGTAAACACCAGCAAGAACCCGTGCACCGATCCGCGACTTACCGACTACCGCAACTACCCAAGCGACTTGTTTGTCGCGCCGGGCGAGAAGCAACCCAACCGCGCGGCGCTGGCCAAGTTTGGCGCGTGGGTGAACGGGTGGACGCAGAAAGACTACGGCCGCCCGTTGTTTCTGGCCATGAGCGCCGACCTCGCCGACTCCACCAACATCTCAGGGTTCGCCAAAGACTTCGGCGACCAGAAAGGCTTGGGATGGTTCAACCGCGACACCAACCCCGGTGGCGTTTTGCTGCCGCAAGGGATTACCGAGTTTGGCAACGCCGGTATCGCTGCGGGGATCGCATCGGTAAACCTGTCCGACAAACCATTCGAAGAATTTAACGGCTTCTACGGAACCTGTTCCACTTACGGTTCTTTTGTGTACCTCAAGTACGGACCAATTCGCTTGTTCAGCCAGCTCGCGCAAGACTCACAAATAAAAGTGGGCAAGCTGTTGTGGGTGGCGGGACACAGCGGGCCGGAAACGGCGGAAGACTCGCGGACGCACTTTGGCATTTTTGCGCCCGGGGTAACACAACTGTTTCCCGACGGACACGTCATCGACGTTCATCCCTGGGAATACAACGAAGTCCCGGTGGTCATTGGCGCCGCACTTGCCTCCGACGCGCCCATCATCGCGCTGCACCTTACCCGCCCGCCCGTCGAAATTCCCGACCGCAAGGCGCTGGGCATGGACTCGCACCTGGAGGCGGGTCGCGGTGCATATCTGATTCGCGACTATCGTCCGGGCCAGCGCCACGGAGTGGTGGTGGTTCAGGGCACTTCGACGACCAACAACCTTGTCAAGATTCTGCCGCGCCTCGACGAAGAGGGCCTTAACGTTAAGATCGTTGCGGCAATCAGCCCGCAGCTGTTTGCGCTCCAGGACGACGCCTACCGCAACCGTGTGTACCCGCGGCACGAACGGCTTGACGCCATGGGCGTTACCAACCGCGCTCGGCGGTTGCTGACCGACTGGATCGAACCCGGCGTCGGGTACGACTACACAGTGAGTTCCGACTTTGACGACCAGTGGCGCACCGGTGGCACCGTCGACGAAGTGCTAGAAGAAGCGCACCTCTCGCCCGAGTGGATTCTGGATGGGATCCGCAGATTCGCTCGCGAACGCGACCAACGACTTGGCAGTTTGCGGGAATCGATCGACCGGCTCGCGGAAAGTTAGGCGTTACGCAGAGCTTCTTGCACGGCTTCGCGCACACGATCGGCACGAAACGGTTTGGCGATGACGCGCACGGCGGTCGACGCCAGGAAGTCGCGCTTAACCTGCGGGTCTAATTCACCGGAAACAAAAATGAATCGCGAAGACAGGTCGGGCCTGGCCGCGACCGCTCGTTCGTAGAACTCTTTGCCGGTCATTACCGGCATGCGAAAGTCGGTAATGATCAAGTCAAAGTCGTCGTCCATGACGACCTTTAATGCCTCGGCACCATCCTGTGCCCGTTCAATGTTGTGACCTTCTGCCGAAAGAATCTCGTCCAGCAGATCCAGAATAGTGTCCTCGTCGTCGACGAGAAGAATTCGCGCTGTGCTTACTTTGCGCATGGTGCCACATCCTCAGGTTGTCCATAATCGCTGCGGCGCTAGGGCATTTGCAGTTCGTCCAGGCAGGGGAAAGTGCAGTTAACGAACCGAGGTAAGATGCTAACCCAGTTTCGCGAAACCGCAAAGCGTTCGATTGCATCAGGCAGCGGAAAAGCCGCGTCCTGCTAACGTCCTATAGAAAAATCGCTTAGGACTGTACGGTGGGCGCCTCGCGCGAAAGGAAGGGCGCCGCGGCGGCCACCACACCCTCCAAGAACTCGCGATCGTGGCGATCAAACGCGTCCAACTGGTCGCTATCAATATCGAGTACGCCAAGAAATTCGCCGTTGTGAACAATCGGAACGACGATTTCTGACTTCACACTGGGGCTGCACGCCAGGTAGCGAGGATCGTTGCACACGTCGGGAACGATAATGGTTTCGCGCGCACTGGCCGACGCTCCACAAATCCCATCGCTAAACGGAATGTCGGTGTACTCGGGCGGCGTTCCCACAAAGTCGTTCGGTCCCAAGCGCAGCATGTCGCCGTCGGCGCGATACACGCCTACCCAGCCGAACTTGTGAAAGTTGTCGTGCAAGCTGGTAACCAGTTTGCGAACCGCGGCGTCCGGGTCGGGCGCTTGACGGATTGACTGAAGAATTTCGCTCTCGAGCAACGGAAACACTGTAGACCGCGGGCCCATCGCTACCGCTCCGTGCTGCGACTCGGCCTGACGACTTCCCAAGCGGAACATCACCGCACCCGCCAGCACAAACACCAGCGGCCAGAAGCGAATGAACGGCGTCGCCACCCGCGATTCGATAGCGCCAACTTCGAAGAGCGTTCCCACCACTCCAAACACCAACACGCCGATCCCCAGGATAATGGTCGGCGCGGCTTCGTCGCTGCGAACCGCGGTGATCACCAGCGACGCCCCAACGATCATAGGAATAGCGGGCCACACCGAACTCATCTGCGTCCAGTCCAGAAAGCCCAGGGTAAACGCGGCAAAGAACGCGCCCAGCGCGGTCAGGGTGATCCCCAGAAACATTAGCTCGGGCGCCCGGCGGACCCGATGGTAGCGCAACGCCGCGATCCCGCCCCCAACAAGGAACACGGGCCAGACATTACCCCAACCGACGAAGATGCCGTTGCTGACAAAAAGCAGAAAAGCGCCGACCAGAATGAGGCCGACGGCAGTCGAACGATGATTGTGAAGCATATTGGTACCGATGTTGAAAAAAGCCGTAACACCAGTAATTCTAATCGACCGTGGCTTTGGTTGCAACGTCCGACCTTGCTGGCTACAATGGTGCCCCAGGCGGAACCCCTTCGCAACTCACGCATTAGCTCACGGAGATTTCATGATCGGCGACATCATCAACACCAAGCCTCACCACGAGGACGCGGCCCGGCAGATCTTCGAGTTTGTCAAAGACGAACTCAACCTGGGACGCCCGGTATTCACCGTGGCCGGGCAGTCCGGCGCGGGTAAATCGGAGATCGCGCACGAACTGGGAAAAATTCTCGAGCAGGAGGGAATGAAAACCTACGTGTTTGCGCAGGACGATTACTTTCAGTATCCACCGAAAACCAACCACCAGCAGCGCCTGGCCGACATCAATTGGGTCGGCACCAAGGAAGTCAAACTTTCGCTGCTGGACCAGCACATTGCCGCGTTTAAGCACACGCCCAGCCAACTGTTGGAAAAACCTCTGGTGGTGTTCAAGGAAGACCGGATCTCGTCAGAGAAAATTGATCTGTCGCGGTTCACGGCGGCGATCGCCGAAGGCACCTACACCACGTTGTTAACCAACGCGGACTTTCACGTATTCATCGACCGCGACTATCACGACACCAAAGCCGACCGGGTCGAGCGTGGACGCGACACGATCGACGAGTTCTCCGAGAGAATCATGAAGATAGAGCACGAAATTATCAGCAAACACCGCGAACTGGCCCGCTTCGTGGTAGATAAGAAGTTCAAAGTCACCGACACCAACCGCTAGTCTGGGAGCACTATGTCCGAGATCAAAAACATCGCGATGCTGAGCGTTCATGGCTACTTCGATCCCGAACCCATTTTGGGGCGAACCGACACCGGCGGGCAGGTGACATATGTGTTGGAACTGGCCAAGTACCTTGCCAGCGAGTTCGGCGTGAACGTGGACATTTTTACTCGCCAGTTTGAAGGCCGATCCGAGATTGCGCCGGTTAGCGCAAAGGTTCGCGTCGTTCGCCTACCGTGCGGCCCCGATCACTTCATCCGCAAAGAAGACATGTTCCCGCATTGGGACGAATTTACCGACAACATGGAGACGTGGATTAAAAACCACGGCATCGACTACGACGTCATCCACGGACACTATTGGGATGCTGGCTATGTCGCTATGAACCTGGCTGAGCGGCTGGGAAAGCCGTTTTTTTACACCGCACACTCGTTGGGCGCATGGAAGAAAGAACAGATGGGCGGCGACCCAGCAGAGATGGAAAAGCTGTTCAAGTTTGAAGAGCGAATTCATTGGGAAAACATTGTCTTTCGAAAGGCCGTCGCGCACACGGTAACCACGTTCGACGGCAAGGAAACTTACAAGCGCCTCTACGACTTCGAGACCGAACACATGGACATCATTCCTCCCGGCGTGGACGTTCATCGCTTTCGGCCGTTGACCGACGGCGAAGCCGAACATCCGCTCACCACTCCCGACCGTTACGTGTTTGCGCTTAGCCGGATCGATTCCAACAAAGGACACGCCGAGCTGATTCGCGCGTTCTCTCACGTTCGCAAAGACCACCCCGATGTCCACCTGGTCATCGGCGGGGGCAGCAAGGAACCCAAGGAACACGAAATCGAAGTACGCAACGGCTTCATGAAAATTGTCGACGAGCTGGAATTGGACGACAGCGTCATCTTTACCGGCTACGTCGCCGACGAAGACTTAGCCACGTACTACCGCAAAGCAGAATTGTTTGTGCTGCCGTCGAAATACGAACCCTTTGGGATGACGACTCTGGAAGCGATGAGTTGCGGAACTCCGGTGGTGGTCACGCGCTTTGGCGGCATTCGTCGCGACCTCAAAGACGGCGTGGATAGCATTCACGTTGACCCATCCGACGAGCACGAGTTTGCCGACGCAATCGGCGAAGTCCTGGGCAACGCCAGGCGTGCCACGGAACTGGGCAACCAGGCCAAGGCAACGATTCTTCGAAAGTTCTCTTGGGAATCGATTGCCGCGACGACCATGGACTTTTACCAACGCTACGTCTAACCATGACCGACTTAGGCAGGGTGTTGATCGCGTTGGGCGCGCTGCTGGTTCTGGCTGGCCTGGCCTTGACCTTTTCCGACCGCATTCCCTGGCTGGGCAAGCTACCCGGCGACTTCGTTATCCGGCGCGACGGATTTACCCTGTATTTTCCGCTGGCCACGGGGCTACTGATTAGCGTGGTAGTTACCCTACTCGTCAATCTCTTTGGGCGTCGCTAATCGTCGGCGGGAACTCAAGTTAGCCCCAGTGGTATAAGCACTTGGCCGCCACCCTGTTGGCATAGACTTGACGTCCCCGGGCCCCTGGCTTACGTTTCCCGGAAGTTACCCAGCCACACCTGTAACGCCGTGCTGCTCCACGCAGCGTTCACTGGAAGGACTAGATTAATGAAGCAATTTGTAATGGCGCTTGTGTGCCTGTGTTTAGTTGCGTCGGTGATTACCGGCGCCGAAGCCAGAAGGAATCCCGTGATTGTAATGGAAACCAATATGGGCGACATCACGATTGAGCTCTTCAAAGAAGAAGCTCCGGGGACCGTCCAGAACTTTATGTGGTACGTAAACAAAGAATTCTACGACGGCCTTATCTTTCATCGCGTCACCAAGGGCGGCATGAAGGTTATCCAAGGCGGTGGGTTTACCCAACGCATGTCCAAAAAAGCGCCTAACGCACCCATTGAAAACGAAGCCACCAACCGCATCAGCAATGAGCGCGGCACCATCGCTATGGCGCGAACGGGCGCGGTACACAGCGCGACCTCGCAGTTCTTTATCAACGTCGGCAACAACGCCTTCTTGGACCATAAGAGCACCAAGTCGGCCGAGTTTGGTTACTGCGTGTTTGGCAAAGTAATCGACGGTATGGATGTCGTCGACAAGATTGCCAATGTCGAGACCGGCAACGTCGATGGCTACAACGACGTACCGCTTGAGAAGGTAATTATCACGAAGGTCTACGAGTCCAAGGGCGGGAAAAAGAAAGCTAAGAAAAAAGATTCCTAAGCCTTCAAGCCAAGAGTTCAAAAAAAGGCGCTCCCGGTGGGGCGCCTTTTTATTTAATCATCTCTAAGAACTCGTCTTCGCTAATCACGGCCACGTCCAGGTCTTCGGCTTTCTTGAGCTTGGACCCGGCGTTCTCTCCTGCCACGACGTAAGATGTTTTCTTAGAGACCGAAGAGGACGCCTTACCGCCGCGCCTCTTGACTTCGGCTTCGGCGTCGCCACGCGTGAACCTGGTCAGCGTTCCGGTAAACACAAAGCTTAGCCCCGCGAACTCGGAGCTTAGCGGAGCTGACGCCGCCGAGGGGGGAAAGGTCACGCCAGCATCCAATATACGTCGCACCATCGAACGATTCTCAGGATCGTCGAAAAACGCGCGAATCTCGCGCGCGATTACCGGTCCCACACCATGGATTGCCGCCAGTTCGGCTTCCTCAGCTGCGATGATCGCATCGACGGTTGGCAACGCCTCGGCAAGCAGTTCCGCAACCGTCGAGCCCACAGTGCGAATGCCTAGCGCGAACAAAAACCGAGGTAACGTGGCCTCGCGCGATGCCGCTATTGCTGCGACCAGATTTTCGGCCGACTTCTTCCCCATGCGCTCCAGCGGCAATAGGTCGTCGACCGTAAGTTTAAACAGGTCGGCTGCGTCGCGCACCAGACGGGCATCGACAAGCTGATCCACCAGCTTCTCGCCCATCCCTTCGATATCCATTGCCCCACGCGACGCGAAGTGCCACACGCGTTCTTTGACTTGAGCTTCGCAACGATAGTTGGGGCAACGGGTGACAGCTTCGCCTTCGGGGCGAACCACGGGCGTGTTACACACCGGGCACTTGTCGGGCATCTTGAACTTTTTCAAACGCCCTTTGCGGAGTTCTTTGATTGACGCGACAACTTCGGGAATTACGTCACCAGCCCGGCGCACGAACACCCAATCCCCCACGCGCACGTCTTTGCGGGTTACTTCGTCTTCGTTGTGAAGCGTGGCGTTTGATACCGTCACTCCGCCAACGTACACCGGCTCCAGCCTGGCCACCGGTGTTAGCGAACCGGTGCGCCCCACCTGAATTTCGATATCCAACACCTGAGTTTTTTCCTCCTGCGGAGGAAACTTCCACGCCACCGCCCATCGTGGCGAGCGACTGCGCTGCCCGGCTTCGGCACGAACCGCAAGTTGATTGACTTTCACAACGACGCCATCAATCTCGTACGGCAGTTCGTGTCGCCGACGCGAGATGTCATGGTGGTATGCCTGCACGTCCGCCAACGACTGGCACCGCTGATACTCCGGATTCACTGGAACACCCCATCGCCGCAGCGTCTCCAGCATGTCCACTTGTGTCGCAAACCCCAAATCGGCGGCTTCGGCTATGTCGTAACCAAAAAACTGAAGCGGACGGCTTGCGGTGATGCGCGAGTCGAGCTGTTTAAGCGACCCGGCGGTGGTGTTTCGGGGATTGACGTATGTCTTCTCGCCGGCGTCTTCTTGCGCACGGTTTAGCGCGGCAAAGTCTTTGAGGCCAATATAAACTTCGCCGCGAATACTTAATCGCGCGATCTCGCTGGGATGGCGCGGGACCAACGAATCGCCGACCGCCGGCTGCTGGCGTAGCGTCGGCGGCAACGCGCGAATTGTCCGCACATTAGGCGTAATGTCTTCGCCGTTAATCCCGTCCCCGCGCGTGGTACCCAATACCAGTCGGCCGTATTCGTACACCAACTCCAACGCAACCCCGTCCATTTTGGGTTCACACACATAGTCGCTGGCCCCGTCTTCGCCGACGACCCGCACCAACCGCTCTTGCCAGGCAACGACCTCATCGTCATCCATTGCGTTTTCCAACGACAACATGGGCTGGTTGCGGGCAACCACACGAAACTCGCCCAACGGGGGCGAGCCTACTTTTTGAGTTGGAGAATCGGAAGTTGCAAACTCCGGAAACGCAGCTTCGATGGCAATCAACTCGCGCATCAAGCGATCGTACTCCGCGTCGGACGCAGTGGGTTCGCCCAGTACGTAGTAGCGATAGTTGTGATCGTTGATCTGGTCACGTAGCGACGCGACATGTTTTTGGCTTGGTTTTTTCATGGGTTACGCAAACGCCGAATACGGCGACGAGCGATTCTAGCAAAAACCTGGATTCTTGGGTAGAATCGCCGCATCCAAGGAGCAACATGAAATCTACTGACAAGCCCTGCGTTGGAGAACTCGAACGATTAGGCCCGGGCGGACGCGACATAATGGTGATGGGAATTGACGCCGAAGGGTTCGAACAACTTTCCACCGACGAAAAGATCTTCGCGTACTACCTGTACCGGGCGGCTATCGCCGGTAACCGGATCGCGTTCGACCAGGCTCATCGCCACGCCTATGAAATCAAACATCTGCTCGAAGAGATCTTCGCGCATAGCGACGGGCTCGACGACGCCACCCGCGACGCAGTGCACGAGTACTTAAAACGCATTTGGATTCACCACGGACCTTACGACCACTACACGCACACCAAGTTCACTCCATGGCTATTGACCCAGTCGATGCTTCACGCGGCGGCCACACATGCCAGCGCCCGCGGCGCCAGGATTCCACTCGACCCAGCCGAGAGCATCGAACAAATGTTAGAACGCCTTGGAAGAACCATCTTTGACCCCGACTTTGAGCCGCTTCAAACCAACCAGTCCGCTGACGAAGACATCGTCGCGACCAGCGCGGTCAACTATTGGGATCGGGGTATTACCTCAGCCGACCTGGACAAGTTGCCCGCCGACGTGCGCCATCAGTTGAATGTGCGCTTTGCCCGAAGGGGCAACGATGTCGTGCCGGAAGTTTACCGAATCGGTGGCCGCTATTCGCACGAGCTCACCGCGGCCAGCGAGTTTATCAGTCGCGCCCTTCCATTCGCCGGCTCGGACGAGCAGCGCCGCTCGTTGGAACTCCTGCTGGAGTATTACCGGACCGGCGACGAGGAGACGTTCCGCGAACATTGCGTGCACTGGCTGGCGTCGAGCGATCGTGTGGACTATGTGAACGGTTTCATAGAAGTCTATTTGGACCCGCGCGGTTCTATCGGGCAATTCGAAGCCAATGTAAGTGTTCGCGCAAACTCGCCACTCATCGATGGTATTTCGGCCAACGCGTTGTACTTTGAACAGCGCATGCCCTGGCCCGAGAAGTATCGGCGTACGTCGGTCACCCCGCCGGTTGCCAACGTGGTGAACGTGCTGGTCGAAACCGGCGATGCGGGACCAGTATCGCCCGCTGCCTACAACCTCCCCAACTACAACGACATCCGTCGCGATCACGGCAGCAAGAACGTAATTCTCCACAACATCGAAAACACCTGGTCGCGGCAACTCTTGCAAGAGTTAGCCGACGAGTTCTTTCTGCCCGAGTACCGGGACAACGTGATGCGCTATTCGCGCTCGGTTGTTCGCCCGTTGCAAGTCTACCTTCACGAGATCGTCGGTCACGGTTCGGGGCAACCCGACGAGTCACTGGCCGACGACCCGCGTGTCGCCCTCGGACGTCTGTACTCCACGCTCGAAGAGTGCCGCGCCGACCTGGTTGCGCTCTATCACATGGGCGACGACAAACTTGTGGAACTTGGTGCCTACACCAGGGCCGAGCGCGACGCCGTGGTCGAAACCGCATACGTCGTGGCTATGCAAGGCTGGTTTTCGCGGCTCGATCGCGTCCCGGGGCTGGAAGTTCGCGAGGCTCACAACCGTGGAGACCACACCATCATGAGCTACATTCTGGACGGCGGCTTTGACGGCGCCGACTTTGGTGCACGTATGGAAACCGTCGACGGCAAGCTGTTTGTTCGTGTTACCGATCCAGCATTGGTTCACGTCGGGCTGTCGGAGTTGCTGGGAAAGATTCAGATTATCAAGTCAACGGGCGATCTCCCCGCCGCCGAAGCGTTGTTCGACCGGTTCGGAAGCCACATCAAGCCCGAGTGGAAGGACAACGTGATAGAGCGGAAACGACACATTACCTCGCCTAAGATTCGGGCGTTCGTGTTTCCGCGTTTGCAGCCGGTGATTAAGGACGACGATGTGGTCGACGTTACCATCCACTTCGACGAAGACTTGACTGCGCAACAGCTACGGTTCTCTCGGCTGGAGAACAGCACCGAACTCCGCGCGGACACGCACGTGAACCGTTAGGCGGGAAGCGCCAGATGCGCTCGCAGGCTTTTGAGATGTTCCCAGGCGGGACGTTTCTTGGTGGGATCACGGAGAACGTAGGCGGGGTTGTACATCACCACAAACTGCACGCCGGGGTACGCTGGCAACCGAAAGAACTTTCCGGCTTCTTCTTCCATCTTGATTTCGCCGCGGTCGGGGTCAATCCAGCGGAGCGCGACAGCGCCCAGGAGGATGACCAAACGCGGCTTGACCAGCGCAATCTGCTTTTCCAGAAATGGCATGCACGCGTCGGCTTCGTCGCGGTGCGGCGCGCGCTCGGATTCCGGCATGCACTTGGCCACCAACGTAATCAGCATGTCACGATTAGTGTCCATTCCAATCGCCGCGAACATCTTATCGAGCAAGTCTCCCGATCGGCCTACAAACGGCTTTCCCGCTACGTCTTCGTTGGGTCCGGGCCGCTCGCTGATGGCGATGATTCCCGCGTCGGGATTGCCGCGATCAACCACAATATTTTCCCGGGTACGACATAGACCGCAGCGCTGACAGTCATACCGGCGCAAGCGCGCGGCAAAGTCGTCGTAGGTCTGGCTGGCCAGAATCTCGTTAAACGCGGTATCAAACAGATCGTTTTGCACGGTGCCTCCGGAGCAAGGCTAAAGCTACCGTGGCTCCTGCGGCAAGGCTAAAGCTTGCCTCTCGACGCCCATCGCACTACCTTCATTTCTATGATTTGGGAAACCATAAACGCAGGCGGTAACCGCAACCTTGCATACTTGATTGGCGACCGTGTCGGCGGCACCGGCGCGCTGGTTGACCCGCCTCCTAAACCCGAACGCTACACCGAACTCGTCGAGCAGCATCAACTCGACATTCAGTTTATTATTCTCACCCACGGTCACGGCGACCACACTTGGGGCGTGGCCGAAGCGAAGCGCCGCTTCGCCGCAAGGGTGGTCGGCCACGAGTCGATGGCCGATGCCATTGACGTTACGCTTAGCGACGGATGCGCATTTTACGTTGGCGAGTTGGAACTGCTCACCATCCACACCCCGGGCCATGCCGACGACGGGGTGTGCCTGCTAGCCAACAATGCCAAGCTCCTCACCGGCGACACGTTGTTTGTGGGAAAGGTCGGCGGTACCGACCTGGGCGAAGGCGCCCGTAAACAGTGGGATGCGCTCCATCGACTGATGAAGCTTCCCGACGATATCGAGATCTTTCCCGGGCATGACTTCGGGGTTACCCCGACTTCAACGCTAGGCCACGAAAAAGCCACCAATCCGTTCCTCTTGCAATCCACCTTCGCAGACTTCGTCGATCTAAAGATGAACTGGATCGACTACAAGCGCCGCCACGGTATCAAATAGTTGCCGATTCAGCCCCGGTACGGGGCTTGCTGCTGACTCCTGCCGCGGGGAAAAGGAATCCCCACTGGCAAGTTTTTCCCCGACTTAGGGGGAGAAGGGGCGTCGCAGTGGCAACTATTCAATCATACGACCCAATCGTCACCGGAGATCTCCAGTCCGAGATCGTGATGAGCCTGGAGCTGCAGCGCGGCGAAGGCGTGGATTTGGCTTCCGTTATCGACACCAGTCGGCGGTGGCTGGATTCCGTTGCGCCCGCGTTTGCGATCGATGTAGCTGCGGCGCTAGCCGACGCTGAAGGACTTGACTCGACCACCGCGTGCCTCCGCGACGCTCAGGAATCGTGGCGCGCCATCGATACGGCGTTCCGGGAAACCCGGCGCATGGCTTTGCAGTCGTTGGTTCCACTCCACAACCTGCAACTGGATACCCTTCACGAAGAACTTCGCCGCGAAGTCGGCGAGCCGCTGGCCATGGTCTATGCCGAAGTCCGGCGCCGGTGGAAGGCTCACCTGGCCGAGAATCCGTGGGATGCGTATCGCGCGCCGCGCGGCCTGGAGCTGGACAACAACGCCCTGGACGACGCGCTCACCGCGTTGACTCGCGGCGACGAGTTGGACATCGAAGACGCAGTCGACTGTGTAGCAAGCGATCAGCGCGCCGAGTTTCTGGCGTTGCTGGAAAGCGGCGATGACCTGACCGACGTAGAACCCAGCCTGTGGCGTCGTCCCGATATAATTATTGGATCGGACTACTGGCGCCGGCATCCCGGCGCCCGCCTGCTCCCCACCCTGGCGAACGCAGCGAGCCCTCGTTTTGCGCGGGTGTTTGGTCAACTTGAAGAGTTGTTTAATCCCAACGAGAGCGCGGGGCGAACGGCGCCGGCGATTATCGCCAGGCTCGGCAGCCACCAAACCCCAACCCGCAATCGCTTTATGCAGGCGCTGCTGCTGCACCCGGACTACGACGTGCGCCGTTACGCCGTCGCCAACGTCAGCCGCGACGTCATGTGGACCGTCTTGAGCTCGCCGCAGGTTCCCTGTGCGACGGTGCTCACGATTCTGGAGCGACTGACCGGTTCGAACCTGTACACGACATCGGAACATAAGATTTTCTTCGACACAGTTTACGAGCGCTTGCTTACCCTGCCGACCAAGTCCGACGTTCAGTATGCGCGCGGTGTAATCCGTATGCTGGTTCGCCTGAACTTTTTTCTTGAAGACCACTACTTCGATAAGCTTTGCACGCTGCTGGAGTACGTCGAAGCCAAAGAAAAGGGTCTCGGCATTGTGGATCCGGCGATGGCGAACTACCGACAACAGCTTCGCGAGCGCAAACAAACAATTGGCACCCATCAGGTACCGCTGCCTTCGCTGGACGGCATTCCCCTGGTGGTGCTACGTCGGCTAGCTCGCACCGGGCAGTTTTGGCCAGTACTGATTTCCCATCCGATTGTAAAAATTGCCCGCGAAACCGTCCCGCACATCAACACCCGGGACCGAGCCGCAACCGTAGCGCGCAACCACACCGCCAACCCCGAGGTGCTCCGCGACGTGGGTAAACGGCGATCTCTGTTTGTTGGTATGCGGGCAAAACTCGACCTGTTGTCCAATCCGCGCACACCGCTGGGCATTTCGTTGAGTTTTTTGGAGGACCTCGGCGCCGCCGAGACCGAGGCCCTGCTGCGCCGGCAGACGATTCACCCCGAATTACGCAATTATCTGCGAAAGAGACTCTCCTCGGTGCCGAAATAAAGACAAGACTTGTTTTGGCACCTTTACTGTTCTAGCATCGTCGGACCGTCCGTTGACCACGAACACTGTCCCGATGTTGGGGAGAGCTATTTCATGACGTACCGTCACATCGCTCGCGGCACTAGCCTGCTCGCGCTTGTCCTCGTTACAATTCTAGTAACCCTCGCGCCGTCCGGCGTCATCGCCGAGCCCAGCGATCCGCCCGCCGACTCAGTGCAGACCGACAGTCACGTCGACGGCCACGGAACCGCTGGCAGCGCTGGCGATCACTCCGGACACGACCATGCCGACGATGGGCATGGAGCAACCCACGGCGACGGCCACGGCGATGACCACGGTGGCGCCCACGGCTTGCCGGCCGACTTGTCGCTGTTGTGGGCAATCCCGTTTGCCGGAATTCTTCTGTCGATCGCGCTGTTCCCGCTATTTGCACCGCGCTGGTGGCACCACAACTTCCCGATTGTATCGGCCGCGTGGGCGATCGCTTTTGCGGTCCCGTTTCTGTGGGTATTTCGCGGTGTCGCGGTGCACGAAATACTGCATATTTACTTTCTGGATTACTTCCCGTTCATCATTTTGCTGTGGTCGCTTTACACCGTTTCGGGCGGCATTCTCATTAAAGGTACGCTTAAGGGCTCGCCTGTCCTCAACGTGATCTTGCTGGCGATCGGCACCGCGTTGGCATCGATTATCGGTACTACCGGGGCGTCGATGGTGATGATTCGCCCGGTTCTCCGCGCCAACAGCTGGCGGCGGCGGCGAGTGCATATCATTATCTTTTTCATTTTTCTGGTAAGTAACATCGGCGGCAGCTTGACACCGTTGGGAGACCCGCCGCTGTTCCTGGGCTTCCTGCACAGTGTTCCTTTCTTTTGGACGCTCCACTTGCTCGTCCCCATGCTGGTCCTGGTGGTACCGTTGCTCCTGATTTTTTTCATCATGGACTCGGTACTTTATCGCCGCGAAGAGCAACCCGAGGGCTTCGAGTCCACGCCGGTTAAGATTGAGGGAACCCACAACTTCATCTTCTTGATGGTCGTGGTTGGCGCCGTGCTTATGAGCGGTTTCTGGAAAATTGGCGAGTTTACGTTACTAGGTATTCATATGAAGTGGCAGTTCGTGCTGCGCGACGCCATCATGATTATCGCCGGTATTCTCTCACTGCGAACGACGGCCAAGGCCATTCACGAAGGCAACGAGTTTGGCTGGTTTCCAATTAAAGAAGTGGCGTACCTGTTCGCGGGAATCTTTATGACCATCATTCCGGCGCTGGCAATTCTCAAAGCGGGCGAAGCCGGGCAGATGGCGGGTCTCATGCGCACCCTCGAAACGCCCGCGCACTATTTCTGGATCACCGGCGGGCTATCCAGTTTCCTGGACAATGCACCGACGTACCTGACTTTCTTCAACACGGTGCTCGGTAAGTTCTTTACTGGAATGGCTGAACCCGAAGCGGTGACCAATCTCATTAAGAGCCAGGAAGCTTACCTGCTGGCGATTAGTTGCGGCGCGGTGTTCATGGGCGCGATGACCTACATCGGCAATGCGCCCAACTTTATGGTCAAAAGTATCGCCGAAGAGGCTGGTGTACCCATGCCCAGCTTTTTTGGCTACCTGTTTCGCTGGTCGGCACTGATCCTGTTGCCGCTA
This sequence comes from uncultured bacterium, assembly GCA_964588695.1. Classification (GTDB taxonomy): domain Bacteria; phylum Krumholzibacteriota; class Krumholzibacteriia; order WVZY01; family JAKEHA01; genus CAZPQK01. The sequence continues at coordinate 125,795 of CAZPQK010000009.1, read as the reverse complement.
TTCGTTGTTGTTGTGTTCTTGTTCTTCTGATAGGTGGATTCATGGCTGGAGTGAACTACGAGTTTATAATCAAGAGTCGTGAGGACGTCACAACCGCTTTTGTCCGCGGATTCATGGTGGGCCGCGGGATCCGCGACGGCATTTATCTGTCTCACGAACACAAGGTACACGAAAGTTACCTTCGCGAACTATTGCGCTACAACCGCAATGCAGTGCATGTCATCACCCAGGCTCGTTATCGGGCCACCTTGGAGTCGGCGCTAAAGCGCGCGCATGATTCCGGCTGTTCGCTGGAACTCATTGAAACGCGCAAGCTGCGGAGATCGTCTTTCGAGTTCAAATTTGAAGTATTTAACAAATCCATCGGCACCAAAATTCGCCGACTGATGAACAACCCTGGCGCGGGTGTCAGGCTGGTCGATTACGAAGACGAAATCATTGTCGACCCCAAAGCCAAGGGCGTGGAAGTTTATTCCCCGGTCCACGACTACGAATTCAAGGGCCATGGACGCGTCGAAGGCGAGTTTTCGCGGGTAATGGCGACGCGCGAACGATTCGACCGTATCGAAAACATTAACTGCGAGTTTATTCAGCTGCACCACTAGGAGAAGCAATGTCTCTGAAGCCGCCTGCCGAGCCGTTACTGGCTCGCTTCGAACGCTACGTTAAAATCGACACCCGATCCGACGAGACCTCCGACACTTTCCCCAGCACCGCCAAACAACTCGATCTGCTGAAGCTTCTCGCCGAAGAGCTACGCGCCCTGGGCGTAGAGGACGCCGGAGTCGACGAGTATGGCTACGTGTTCGGAACCATCCCTTCCAACCTAAGCCCCGACGACACCAAGAAAGTCCCGGTCGTAGGCTACATCGCTCACGTCGACACGTCGCCCGCCGTCACCGGTACCAACGTCAAACCGATCGTGCACAAGAATTACGCCGGCGGAAACATTCAGCTTCCCGGCGACAAGTCCCAGGTCATTCGGACCAGCGAGTATCCCAATCTTGAGGGAAAGTACATGGGCATGGACATTGTGACCAGTGACGGGACGACGCTCCTCGGGGCCGATGACAAGGCTGGCGTGGCAGAAATCATGACTGCGGTCGACATGTTTAACCGTAACCCCGAACTCAAACACGGCACTATTAAAGTTGGATTCACACCCGACGAAGAGATTGGCAAAGGCGCCAACCATTTCAACGTGGCCAGGTTTGGTGCGGAGTTCGCCTACACAATGGACGGCGGCCCGATGGGAGAGATCGAATACGAAACGTTCAACGCGTTTGCCGCAGTGGTCAAGATTGAAGGCTTTGGCGTACACCCGGGATACGCCAAGAACAAACTGGTCAACGCGATTCGCATAATGGCTGAATTCATCGAAGCGCTCCCCAAGGACATGGCGCCGGAAACTACCGAGAAGCGCGAGGGCTACATTCATCCTTACGTGATGGACGGGGCTGCCGAAGAAATGTCCGTACGGGTTTTGCTACGCGACTTTGACATGGACGGTATTCAGAAACAAAAAGATCTACTGCAAAGGGTTGTCGACGACTTGAGTGCGAAATATCCCAAAGCCAACATCGATCTCGACATTACCGAGTACTATCGCAACATGCGTTATGTGATCGAGAAAGAACCGCGACTGGTGGAATACGCCGAGGAAGCCATTCGTCGTTGCGACATAGAGCCGCACCACGAAATCATTCGCGGCGGAACCGACGGCGCGCGCCTATCGTACATGGGCCTTCCCTGCCCCAACTTGTTTGCGGGCGGCGAAGCCATCCACAGTACTCAGGAATGGGTGGCAGTGCAGTGTATGGAGAAAGCCACCGAGACCATCCTGCGACTTTCCGAATTGTGGGCGGAGCGATCGGTTTAACTGCTTGTCGAATCACTCTTTAAAGAGGCACCCGGATGGGTGCCTCTTTTTTGTGGTACGATTTGGTTAACGCTTGATGTCTGTCCGGGCCGCCGAAAGGTATCGCATGAACTCGCCACTTAAGCCTGCTTTGCTTGCGCTAACCGCACTAGCGACTGTCGCTGTCTTTTGTTCCCCGGCGGCGGCGAGTGAGGAGTTCTTGTGGGGCGAGGGACAGATGGCAGCGATAGACTATCACTTCGCGTGTCGGATTAGCCTGATCAACGAGTCTTCCGGTGATCAGTCCAACACCTACCTGCGAGTCGAAGGTCAGCCCGACCTCAACTACTTACTAACACCCCCCACGGCCGCGGGGTCGATCGGTATCGACCTGATTGGTAACGGCAGAGAGACGTTTGTCACACGAATCGACTACGCCCACGGAACATTCGCGCCCCAAGCGGTTGGCGCCGTATACGACCTCACGACCGGTGTTCGCATTAGCGATGAAGTGAACCTTGCCGGGTCGGTGTTCGCCAGCGATCCCCGTGTCGTTGCCAAAGGTTCTGGTTTCGTCTGTTGGAACTACTCCGCTACCGATCCAACCGCTTTCGAGATTTTCGAGTTTGACCGCTACGGGACGCTTCTGTCGCAGCGAACGTTTGAGACTGGATTTCGTCGTGTCATACAGTGGTCAGTCGCTCTCGGACCAGTCCTGGCATGGACAGGCGTGGAATCACCGGGCGCGGCCCCACAAGTGATGATGCAGACTTTCGGCGGTGACCTGACTCCCGATGGTGCTGCCGTTTCACTTCGCACTCTCAGTCCCGACGACGCAGAGCACGCAGGCGTCTCTGTTTCTACGGAATGGGGGTCACCAATCGCCGTTGCGTGGCAAACCAAGAGTGTGGTGGAAGCGTACCGTTTTGACGGTTGGCCGCCGGTTCCGGGTGAACTTGTGTCCTTTCCAGTTTCGAACGCACAACCGCGATCCGTGCGCGCGGAGGTCACCTATCAGGCGTTGCTGTTGACGTGGGTCGAAGAACCGGGACACGTCAAGTATGCCGCGACTGTAAACCAGCAAGTATTTTCAGGCACCGTCAACACCAGCGAATGGACAGGAGGGCGTCTTGAGTCATTCGCTATCGCGGGGCCGCACATCCACCTGATCCTGGTTGCATGGAACTCCACGGACGGACACTTCGGCCGATGGCTGCTCGACTTCGTGCCCGTAAAGGAAACGTCCGTGGGCGGGATTAAGAGCATGTTCCGCAACCGCCAGTAGCGTATGAAGCCACGCGCTATGTCATCCGGTCGACGGCTGTCGGTTCTTTTGGGCGTGTTGTTGATCCTGGTTGCGACTACGGCTCGCACCCAGACGCCTCCCGAATACCTTGTTGCCGTTGGCATCAATCCCATCATCACCCACAACCCGGTTGGTGGCGTACTTGTCTGCTACCAGAAAGACGCGCATCCAGTAAAGCGCTTGTTCGTCAACTTTGGAACGCCGGCGTTCGAACAGGAACTCGCCTGGCCTCCCACCGGCGACGAGAATCTCGGCGTCGACATAGCCATCGGCGACAACACCAACGCGATGATTGCGTGGCAGCTGTACGGGGCTACGGGCCTGGAAATCACCTACGCAACGGTGTTCAACCCGGTGACCGGCCAGTTGGTCAGTCCCGACCCGGAGATTTATGTGGGTAGCAACGTTGGAGTCGAGGACGCGAGAGTGATAAACGATTCTTACGGCGGATTCCTTGTGGCCAATTCGATCGGTAGTAACTTTACCGACACCAGGATTAAGGTGTTTCGGTTTGCACCCGACGGCACCGTTTCACAAACCGACACCGTGACGACCGGACTCGGTAGCCTGACCCGCTTCGATATCGGTGCGCTCGACGACGGTGGATACATCGTTGCCTATGCAGGCAATCCTACCGGCGGTTACCCGCGCGTACTAACTCGCCGATACGACGCAACCGGAGCGCCGGCCGGACCGGCAGCACTGACGGTGGACTTCACGCCATCGAACGGCCAGGTGAACGACATCCGCGTCGCCACTCACTCGGATGGGCGCCATACTGTGCTTTGGAGTGTTGGGGGCAGCGCCGGCGCACAGGCCATGGGCGCCGACGGGACAACCATCGGTAACAGAATAGACTTAGGCGCAGCCGACAATTTCGGCGGGATGGATGCGGGTTCGGGAAACGGCGTCACGTTCGTGGTCTGGGTAGGTGCCAACGACAACATCCTGCTGGCGACGATAGACACTAACGGATCCACCACCAGCCCTATACAAGTCAACGTTAGTCCCGCTTTCGGAGCCCCACGAGTTGCGGTTGCGCAAGCTGGAGTTGCAACCGCAACCATCATTTGGCCCGGCCAACTGGGTATCTATGGACGTCAGTTCCCCGGCCCAGTCGCGGTGCGGCAAGAATCTTTTGGCGGGCTGAAGAGTTCGTTCCGCGGCAAGCGCTAGATCCAGTTGCGAGCTAGCGCAAACACTACGACCGCTGCGAGGGCGAACCGGTAGTAGGCAAATCCGTCCAGACGACGGCTGCGAAGAAACTTAAGCAGCCCGCTAACCACGAACCATCCAAACACTGCCGATGTCACTACGCCTGCAACAATGACGCCGGCTTCTGCGCCCGTTAGTGCCCCGTAGTCAACATCCAACGCTTTCTTAAGCCCAGCGCCAAATAGAATAGGTGTGGCCATCAAGAACGAAAACCGTGCGGCTTCGTATCGCTGCAACCCCATCATCATCCCTACCGCAATCGTGATTCCCGATCGCGACACCCCGGGGATCAATGCCAGCGTCTGCGCCAATCCAATCACCAGCGCACTTTGCCAGGCAAGGTCATCGGTTTTACCGACCGAGTCGAACATTCGCTCGACCACCAAAAACAAGATTCCTCCCAACACCAAGGTGACCACTACTACGCCGGGATTGCGCAGGTAAAGTTCAATAGCGTCTTCCAGCAACAACCCCACGATGACCGCTGGAATGCAGGCGATGATTACATGAATGGCCATCTGACGGTCTTTGTCGAGCGGCGAAGTAGTTTTGATGAGCCCCACAAGACCGCGCAACAACCGCGCGACGTCGTGACGAAAGTAGATAACGATGGCAAGCAAAGTACCTACGTGCAACGCGACATCGAAGGTCAACCCGTCGACGCTGGTAAACTCAAGAAACTCACGGAAAAGGATCAGGTGCCCGGAAGAAGAAATGGGCAAGAATTCGGTGATCGCTTGCACGATGCCCAGAATGATCGCCTTTACAAGATCACTCAAGTCGGCTCTCCGATCGGTTCGATCTCGGCGAGCAAATCACCAAACCCCACCTGGTCGCCCACCGCGCAGTGGATGGCTTTCACACGACCGGCGACAGTGGCTGCGATCTCGTTTTGCATTTTCATCGATTCCAAAATTACGATCGGCTGTCCGGCGGCGACTTCGTCTCCTTCCGACACCGGCAGACCAACGATGTTGCCGGGCATCGGCGCTTCCAGCTTGCCGTCGCCAGCGCCACCGCCGCTGGACGCCCGGGTCTGATCACCGCCGGTGTCCACGTGATAGGTTTCGCCGTGGAGCGTCAGGTTCAAACCGTCGTCGGCCTTCGACACCAGCACCCGCAGCGAGCGCCCTTCGCTTAGGATCCGCAACTCGTTACCAACTAGTGCAGCCGACTCGACACGAACGTCCCGTTCATCAATCGTCAGCGTCCAACCGGCACCAGATTTGGTAATCGCCACGGCTCGTTCTTCGTCGCCAATTCGGAAGTCGAACATTAGTCTGCGATCTCCCATCCACCAATTCGCCGCCAGGTCTCGTCTCCAGCGATCGTACCGCCACCGCTATCCGACACCACCGGTTCGCTTAACATCTCGTAGAGCGCCGCTGCCACCCAGACGTCGTCGGAAACAACCGCGCCTTCCGAAGCAAGCAACTGTTGGTGAGTTTCCAGAAAGCTCGTGAAGGTATCGCCGCGGCGAAACGCGGGGTTGGAAAGTATTCGACGATGAATAGCTATCGATGTTTCGACCCCGTGCACCACATACTCGTCCAACGCGGCCTGCATTTTGGCAATGGCTGCGTCGCGGTCTTCGGCGTGCACCACCAGCTTAGACAGAATCGGGTCGTAATACGGACTTACTTCCCAACCTTCGTACACGCCGGTGTCGTTGCGCACGCCTGGGCCGGTTGGTTCACGCAGCAAGCCGATGACGCCGCACGACGGCATAAAATTCTGCGAGGAGTCCTCGGCGTAGATACGACATTCAATCGCATGGCCGCGCGTTGTCACGCCGTCTTGCGCGAACCCGAGGTGCTCCCCACGGGCAATTCTTAGTTGCCACTGCACCAGATCGATTCCGGTTACCATTTCGGTTATTGGGTGTTCGACTTGAATGCGCGTATTCATCTCGAGAAAATAAAACCCATCGTCGTCGTAAATGAACTCGACCGTGCCCGCGTTCTCGTAGCCCACGGCCTGAGCCGCCGCCACCGCGGCAGCGCCGATCTCCAAACGGGTCGCGTCATCAAGCGCAGTCGACGGGGTCTCTTCTAGCAGCTTTTGGTGACGACGCTGAATGGAGCACTCGCGTTCGAACAGGTGAACAACATCGCCGTGCGCGTCGGCGAGAATCTGGACTTCAATGTGTCGCGGGTTGGCGATACGCTTTTCCACATACACTTTGTCGTCGCCGAATGCCGCCTTGGCCTCGCCAATGGCTTCGCGAATCGATTGCTTGAGATTTGCACGATCGGTGACCAGGCGCATCCCCTTACCACCGCCGCCCGCCGATGCTTTGACAAACAAATCGCCTTTAATGTCCTTCGCCGCCGCAGCCACGGTTTCGGGGTCGTTGGAACCCTCCAATGACCCGGGCACGATGGGCACGCCGGATTCGTCCATCAGTTGCCGCGATGCGACTTTGCTACCCATCTCGCGAATCACTTTCGCGGGTGGACCAATCCAATTGATCCCGGCGTCGGCAACGGCCTGCGCGAAGTCCGCGTTCTCGGACAGAAATCCGTACCCGGGATGAATAGCGTCTGCGCCCGACGAACGCGCCGCTTCTAACAATTTGGGAATGTTAAGGTAACTTTCGGTGGGCGCGGCTGGTCCAATAGCAATGGCTTCGTCCGCCATCGCAACATGAAGGCTATCGCGGTCGGGTTCGGAGTAAACCGCCACCGATGGAATACCGAGTTCGCGGCACGCACGAATGACACGCACCGCAATCTCTCCGCGGTTAGCAATTAGAACCTTGTTTAGTTGTCGCTTTCCGGATCCCACTTTGGCTTTCTCTTCTCGAAAAACGCAGACAGTCCCTCTTGCCCCTCATCGCCAACCCGCAACCGCGACAGCACGTCGATTGTGTAGTCGCGCACGGACTCGATGTCCGCGTCGGCGACCCGGTCGATCAACGCTTTGGTTGCCGCCAGCGCTTGTGGTCCCACACGCAAGTACCTCTCGGTCCATTTGGCGACCGCGGCGTCCAGGCCGTCGCGATCGACAATCTGATTGACCAGACCCAACGTAGTCGCGCGATCGGCCCCGAACGTGCGGCCAGATAGAAAGTAATCGCGCGCCTGTCCGGCCGGCATCTTCCGCAGCACGTAGGGCGAAATGGTCGCTGGAGAAATACCCAACATGACTTCGCGAAAGGCAAACTTAGCGCTGTCCACCGCAACCGCAACGTCGCAAGCCGCCACCAGGCCAATTCCACCACCCATACAATGGCCATTTACCGCGGCGATGGTGGCTTTCGGACAGGCATAGATCGCATGAAACATGTCGGCCGCGGTCTTTGCGTCGGCGAAGTTTTCTTCGTAGCTATACCCCGCCATTTTCTTCATCCACGCCAGGTCCGCGCCCGCCGAAAACACGTCCCCGTCTCCGGTCAGCACAACCACTCGAACGTCGTCGTCGGCACCCAGCTTCGACATTGCGTCGGTGAGCTCCGCAATCAATCGTTCGTCAAAAGCGTTGCGAACGTCGGGGCGCGCCAGAACAACATCGGCGCGCGCGCCGTCGCGGGCAATTCTGAGGGTTTTCCAATTGGCCACGTTACATTCGAAACACGCCGAACTGATGTTCGGGGATGGGTTGGTTCAGTGACATGCTGATGGCAAGTGCGAGCGCCGCACGTGTGTCGGTGGGTTCGATAATACCGTCATCCCAAAGCCGGGCTGTCGAAAAGTATGCGCTGCCCTCGTCGTCGTAGCGTTCAAGGATTGGCTTTTGGAACTCGGCTTTGTCGGCCTCCGAGCCGCCTTCTTTGTCGGACTTGACCGTCCACAACACGTCGGCGGCCTGCTGCCCGCCCATTACCGAAATCTTGGCCGACGGCCACATCCACAACAAGCGCGGCGAATAACCCCGCCCACACATTGCGTAATTGCCTGCACCATACGAACCGCCCACGATTACCGTCAACTTCGGCACCTGCGCGGTGGCTACCGCGTGCACCATTTTGGCACCGTCTCGGGCAATTCCTCCGTGCTCGAACTCCTTGCCGACAATAAACCCAGTGATGTTTTGCAAAAACACCAACGGAATCTTACGAGTGGCACACATCGACACAAAGTGCGCACCCTTGCGAGCGCTTTCGGCAAATAGGATTCCGTTGTTGGCCACAATACCAACGGGGTACCCCATGATGTGAGCGAATCCGGTCACCAGAGTTTGCGCGTAGCGCGGTTTGAACTCGTGAAATCGACTACCGTCGACGATCCGTGCGATCACTTCTTTAACGTCGAACGGCCTGGTCAAGTCGACCGGCACAATACCGTACAATTCTTCCGGGTCGTAGTGCGGATCCTCGGGCGATTGCATCGCCAGCGGATGTTTGGCGTTGCGCGGAAGGTTTTCAACGATGTTGCGCAAGAGCTGGATTGCATGCTCGTCATCGTCGGCCATGTGATCGGAAACGCCCGATATGCGGGTGTGTACATCGGCACCTCCAAGCTCTTCCGGAGATACGTCAACACCGGTTGCGGCTTTCACCAACGGCGGACCACCGATAAAGATTGTTCCCTGTTCGCGAACAATCACGGTTTCGTCACTCATCGCGGGGACATAAGCGCCACCAGCAGTGCAACTCCCCATAACCGCCGAAATTTGCGGGATGCCGCGCGCGCTCATGATGGCCTGGTTGTAAAAAATACGCCCGAAGTGATCCTTGTCGGCAAAGACATCGGCCTGCAGCGGAAGAAACACGCCGCCGGAGTCCACCAGGTAGATGCACGGAAGGTTGTTTTCGATGGCGACCTGCTGCGCGCGCACATGCTTCAGCACGGTCGTCGGAAAATACGTCCCGCCTTTGACCGTCGCGTCGTTGGCCACAACGACAACTTCGCGGCCATGAACCACTCCGACACCGGTGATGACACCGGCCGCCGGCGCCTGCTGCTTGTACATGTCCCACGCGGCGAGGGCACTGAACTCCAGAAACGGCGTGTTGCGATCGAACAAACGCGCCAGTCGCTCGCGCGCCGTCAGCTTGCCGCGCGACTTGTGCTTTTCGACATACTTGGGGGGTCCGCCAGCCTTTACCTGCTGCAACCGCTCACGAAACAACTCGGAACTCGCCTTTTGATCGCGATAGTTGGCCTGGTACTGCTCGGAGTTGGTTTGGACTTTGGATTCGATCCGGTACATCTGGCCTCAGCACGTTGCGTGGTCAAATAGAACTGCCGCTCGCGTTGCGCGGCGGCGCGAGGCCCTAGCATAGTACATCCCACCGCTACGGGGCCAGCGCGATCCCCGCCGCCGGTCGACCCAACGCCAAGCAAAAGCCCACCTTACGGTGGGCACTCGCTAAGTCTTGATGAGCGGGCTACGGCTTGAGGCCAATGTCCGCCAGGTGGGACTCGCCACCGTTGCGGTTCAGGCTCCAATACTTGAGGCGCTTCGATCCGGTAAGTTCTCCCGACTGATCGGGAGGAAGGGACCACTTAACGATACGATGCGGATACGCCGCCTCGATAAAAAACACCCCGCTGCGATCGCCGGCGCGCACGTCGTAAACCTTACACGAGAAGGTGCCGGCGGGAACCGTCACTTTTTCGTCGTGGGAACGTCGCGAGATCTTTGCGTCGACGTAACCCAGCTTGTCGTGCGCCAGCCGCGAATAGAACAACCCAGGAAGCAATTTTACCGACTTCTCCGCGCCGGAGCCCAGATAATCCCCGCGCAAGCCCCGCAACAAGATAAACAGATTGTCTTCGCTGATCGCACCTGTTGGGCGTTGCAAGTCAATCGCGCCGCTCTCGCCTTCGAAATAACTAAAGTAGTTTCCGGTCACTTTGGTTGGGTCAAAACGAAGCTCTTCGTAAACATGACCGCACCACTCTGAACTGCTAAAGCTGACCTTCTTGGGCTCGAATGTATCGCTACGGACAAACACCGATACCATGGTGTTGTAGTCATAAATCCCGGTTTGAAAGTCGCGAACAAAGTTCAGCTTTAGCGCGTCGAAGGTGTCGCTGGGGTTTCGACTGGGATCGTCCACTTTGACTCTGTGTTTCTCGCTAAACGGCTCGGTTACAAAAATCATAACCGCCGATCCATCGCGTGTCTGGCCATAGCGTGACACCTTTAGGTTGTATCCACACAGCTCGGCGTGGCCGTCGTGCCAGTGGTCACTAAAGGTGTCGGCGTGTGCGGGGACTGCCAGCATGGCGAGGGCAAAAAAGCCAACTATTTTGCGGATCATCACGACTCCTTAACTGTCGATTAGCATCGACTCAATTCGAACTTCGGAATGTAGCGTTCGATGCACCGGGCATCGATCTGCTATCTCGAGCAATCGCGCCCGTTGTTCCTGGTCAAGCGGACCTTCCAGGCGAATTTCGCGACGGATGCGGTCAATCTTGCCCGATTTGTTTTCGCAATCGTCGCAGTCAGCAGCATGAATCTTCTCGTGAAACAAACGGACACTGATTCCATGAACCGGCCACTTCTTGCGGTCGGCGTACATACGGAGCGTCATCGCCGTGCACGCCCCCAAGGACGCCGAAAGTAAGTCATACGGCGAAGGGCCCAGATCGGTTCCTCCATAGGATTCCGGCTCATCGGCGACCAGGGCGTGCTTACCCGCATGAATCTGCGTGTAAAATCCTGCTTCGCCCGACTCCGCCAGCACCCAGCCATCATCAACGCGCTGCGCCTCTACTTTGGGAAGATAACGCATCGCCCAACTTGCTACCATCGCGCCTACATAGCGCGAATCGCGCTCCCGGGTGAGCAAATGATTGGCGTCATCCAGCGACACAAAACTCTTGGGGTGCTTAGCAGACTCGTAGATGAGTCGGGCATTGTCGACACCAACGGTTTCGTCGATGGGCGAATGCATCACCAATAGTGCGCGATTCAGATTAGCGATGCGGTTGGCCATTGTGGTTTGCTCGAGGTCATCGAGGAATTGTTTCTTGATGGTGAACTTCCGCCCTGCAAGTACAACGTCCTGTTCGCCTTCGGACTCGATGTCGTCGCGGGCGTCGGCAAACAGATGCGTGACGTGAGACGGCTCGCAGGGCGCCCCAACCGTTGCCACCGCGACGGCGGACGGAATGCGCTCGGCGGCAGCCAGGACACCGGCACCTCCCAGACTATGGCCCAACAGCACCTCCGGCGCCTGGTAATCCTCTTCCAGAAAGCGCGCCGCCGCAATCAGGTCTTCGATGTTGGTCGAGAAGTTGGTGTCGGCGAAGTTCCCCTGGCTTTCTCCGAGTCCGGTAAAGTCAAAACGCAGCACCCCAAGCCCGCGCTCGGTAAGCGCATTGCTAATGTTGACCACTGCTTTCAGGTTCTTCGAGCAAGTAAAACAGTGGGCAAATAGCACAAACGCCTGCGGATCACCGGTAACCGGCATATCCAGTTTGCCAGCCAGAATCTGCCCATCGTCGTTCTGAAATTCAACTCGGTGAGAGCGCACATCCATCCTTTCGTTTGGGTTGGGAATCGCCCAGAATTCCACATTAAATAGGCGATTGCTCGAAAGCAACCGACAAACCGCTAACATGCTGTCATGACGCAATTTACACCTTCCGAAACCCGACCCGGCCTAACCCGATTTGGCTGGCGTCGAAGCGGGTAATTCCGTACAATACAGGTGCGAGTTAAAAGCCGATTCGCGCGACCTCCGGCCCCGCCCGGAGGCGCTTGCTTTAACCCGCCAATTACGTACTTTTTTGGTCCTATTTTATAACCTATTGATATGGAGTACTTTATGTCCGGCGCGCCGAACCCCATCGAAGATCCAATCCAGCAGCGGATCGACAAAGAATACGAATGGGGATTTGTGACCGACATCGAGGCCGACACCATCCCCAAAGGCCTCAGCGAAGATGTCATCCGCACCATTTCTGCGAAAAAGAATGAGCCCGAATGGCTGTTGGAGTGGCGCCTTGACGCCTACCGAGCCTGGTTGAAGATGGAAGAGCCCAAATGGCCCAACGTGAAATATCCTCCGGTCGACTTTCAGGACATTCACTACTATTCGGCCCCCAAGAGCGACGCGGACAAGCCCAAGAGCATGGACGAAGTCGACCCGGAGATCCGTCGGACTTTTGACAAGCTGGGCATTCCGCTCGAAGAGCAAATGCGTCTGGCGGGAGTTGCGGTGGATGCGGTATTCGACAGTGTTTCGGTCGCCACGACGTTTAAAGAAAAACTCGCCGAAGCCGGTGTCATTTTTAAACCGTTTTCGGAAGCCGTTCAGGAGCACCCGGAACTGGTTCGTCAATACCTGGGATCGGTGGTTCCCACCAACGACAATTTCTACGCCGCGCTTAACTCGGCAGTGTTCAGCGACGGCTCGTTCGTGTTCGTACCCAAGGGCGTGCGCTGCCCGATGGAGTTGTCGACCTACTTCCGCATTAACGCTGCTGAGACCGGTCAATTCGAGCGCACACTGATTGTCGCCGAAGAAGGCGCGTACGTGAGTTATCTGGAAGGCTGCACCGCGCCGATCCGTGACGAGAATCAGTTGCACGCCGCGGTCGTCGAATTGGTCGCGCTGGAAGAAGCGACGATCAAGTACTCGACCGTGCAGAACTGGTACCCGGGCGACAAGAACGGCGTCGGGGGCATCTACAATTTTGTTACCAAACGCGGCGAGTGTCGCGGTGATCGCTCCAAGATTTCGTGGACGCAGGTCGAAACCGGCTCTGCCATCACCTGGAAGTATCCCAGTTGCGTGTTGAACGGCAACGACTCGGTCGGCGAGTTCTACTCGGTGGCGCTAACCAACAATCATCAACAAGCCGACACCGGCACCAAGATGATTCACAATGGCAAAAACACCCGCAGCACGATCGTGTCAAAGGGGATATCGGCCGGCAAGGGACAAAACAGCTATCGCGGCCTGGTGCGTATCGGCAAGAACGCCGTCAACGCGCGAAATTTCACACAGTGCGATTCGATGTTAATTGGCGACAGGTGCGGCGCGCACACGTTTCCGTATATCGAAGTTAACAACACAACCGCACAGGTGGAGCACGAAGCCACGACTTCGAAAATCGGCGAAGACCAGATCTTCTACTGCCAACAGCGCGGCATCAACCCAGAAGACGCCATGAACATGATCGTCAACGGGTTTTGCAAAGAGGTATTCGGCGAGCTTCCAATGGAGTTTGCGGTCGAAGCCCAACGCTTACTGGAAGTCAGCCTCGAAGGCAGCGTCGGTTAAGCGACTTAGTTTATCGAATCACAACATCACCATCACATTTCTCCAAGGAACGGGACAATGCTGGAGATTAAAAATCTGCACGCCAGGGTTGAGGACAAAGAAATCCTCAAGGGCATCAATCTAAGCGTTAAAGCTGGCGAAGTACACGCCATCATGGGCCCCAACGGTTCTGGTAAGAGCACGCTGGCGCACGTACTGGCGGGGCGCGACACGTTCGAGGTTACGCAAGGCGAAGTCATCTTTGACGGCAAAGACATTCTGGAGCTTGAACCCGAAGAGCGTGCGGGCGAAGGCATGTTTATGGCGTTCCAGTATCCGGTTGAGATTCCCGGCGTTCGCAACAACTACTTTTTAAAGACGGCGTTGAACTCGATCAAAAAGTACCGCGGCGAAGAAGAACTCGATGCAATGGACTTTTTGAACCTGATCAAAGGAAAGATGAAAGACCTGCGCATCAACGAGAGTTTCATGAACCGCGCCGTCAACGAAGGGTTTTCGGGCGGCGAAAAGAAGCGAAACGAAATCTTGCAGATGGCGGTACTCGACCCTAAGCTCGCCGTTATGGACGAAACCGATTCGGGCCTGGACATCGATGCCCTAAAGATTGTTGCCGACGGCGTTAACACGCTGCGTGGCTCCGATCGTGCGATCGTCGTCATCACGCACTACCAACGCCTGCTCAACTACATCGTTCCCGACATTGTCCATGTGTTGGTGGACGGGAAAATTATCAAAACCGGCGGCAAAGAACTCGCTCTGCGTCTCGAGGACGAAGGCTACGAAAAGGTTGCGGGTTAATGGCGATCGAAACCTACACAGCGCAGTTCAAGGCGATCGAAGGACAGCTTAGTGCCGTGGGGCCGCAGTCGCTACACGCCCTGCGCAAGCGCAGCCTTGAGGCATTCACGAGCCTTGGATTCCCGGGACTTCGCCACGAAAACTGGCGCGGCACGCGAGTCAAGCCGATCGCCGAAATTGACTTTGGCCTCGCACAGGCGCCCGTTGATGACACCGAGTCGTTGATTACTCGCGACACCTTCGACGACCACGGCTGCTACCGCGCAGTTGTGGTGAACGGACAGTTCAGCCCGACGCTTTCGCGCCTACCGCAGAGCGACGGCGTCATTGCCCTAAGCCTTTCCGACGCGCTCGCTACCCATCCGCACATGGTCGAGCCGTTCTTGGGTAGCAACGTTGACCTAACCGACAACGCTTTCGCGGCGTGGAATACAGCGTTTGTTAGCGATGGCGTGTTCTTGCACATTGCTTCGGGAAAATCATTGGACAAGCCGCTACACGTGGTTTTTGTGTCGGTTGCCGACCAACACGCAACCGTCGCCCACCCGCGACTGGTGGTAGTGGCCGAAGATAACGCGGATTGCACCCTCATCGAGAGCCACGTCGGAACGGGTCAATATTTGAACAACGTGGTTAGCGAGTTCCATTGCGGCAAGAACGCCAACGTCGTCCACACCAAGTTGCAACGCGAGCAGGAGTCGTCGTTTCACATCGCAACCCAAGCTGCTCGACTTGAGCGCGACGCGCGATTCTCTACCGAGAGCGTTTCGCTGGGCGGCTCGTTAGTCCGCAACGACATTTACTCGCACCTGGATGGCGAGGGAATCGACTGTCGGGTCGACGGACTGTACCTGGCATCAGGGACACAGCACGTGGACAACCACACTTACATCCGACACGCGCAACCCAATTGCCACAGCTTCGAGTTGTACAAGGGCATCCTGGATGGGCGAGCACGCGCGGTATTCAACGGCCGAATCAACGTCGACCAGGACGCACAAAAGACCGATGCCAAACAGTCAAACAGTTGCATCCTCCTGTCCGACAACGCCCGAATAAACACCAATCCCCAGTTGGAGATTTTCGCGGACGACGTAAAGTGTACCCACGGTGCCACCGTCGGCCAGTTGGATGAAAACTCCGTCTACTACATGCAAGCGCGCGGCATACCGAAGCAGGAAGCGCGGCAAATGCTGGTTCACGCGTTTGCCAACGAAGTCCTGGAGCGCATTACCGTCGCGCCGGTTCGCGAGCGCCTGGAAAGCGACCTGTACTCGTGGCTGGGAGAGGCAGTAGGGTCGTGACCCGTCCCGTGACCAGATCGACTAACCCTCTGGACGTTCTCGCTGTGCGCGCCGACTTTCCCGTGCTGCATCAGACGATCGGCGACAAGCCACTTGTGTACCTGGACAACGCTGCCACCACGCAGAAACCGCAGTCGGTAATCGACACTATCACCAGCTACTACACCCGCGATAACGCCAACATCCATCGCGGCGTGCACGAACTCAGTATGCGCGCAACTCGTAACTACGAAGCGGTGCGCGACAACATTCGTGGCTTTATTGGTGCCCACGACGCGAGCGAAATTGTCTTTGTTCGCGGGACTACCGAAGCGGTAAACCTGGTCGCCCAATCGTTCGCGCGACCACGCTTGCAGTCCGGCGACGAAGTCATCATTAGTGCCATGGAGCATCACTCCAACATTGTCCCGTGGCAAATGGTGTGTGATCAGACCGGCGCGTCGCTTCGAGTTGCGCCCATGTTGCAAAATGGTGATCTGGATGTTGACGGGTACCGCAACTTATTTACCAACCGCACCCGCATGGTCGCCATAGCGCATGTGTCCAACGCACTGGGCACGGTTAACCCGGTCAAGGATCTCATCGCAATCGCACACCAGCACAATGTTCCCGTTCTATTGGATTCGGCACAGGCGCTTGCGCACGTGCCCATCGACGTAGCCGAGCTCGACTGCGACTTTCTCGCAGCGTCCGCGCACAAAGCATACGGGCCCACCGGCGCCGGGTTCTTGTACGCCAAACGCGAGCACCTGGACGCGATGGACCCGTACCAGGGTGGCGGCGACATGATCGCCTCGGTGACATTCGACAAAACCACCTACAACGAAGTCCCGCACAAATTCGAAGCGGGAACACCCAACATCTCGGGCGTCATTGGCATGGGTGCGGCGATTGATTATCTTGCTGCCCTGGGGTGGAACGCGGTCACCCAGCACGAAGACGCCGTAGTTGACTACGCGACCGAGTCTTTGTCTGACCTTTCGGGTGTCACCCTGGTGGGGCGGCCGGCGCAGCGTGCCGGCGTGGTTTCGTTTCTGATCGACGGGGTTCATCCCCACGACGCGGGCACGATTCTCGACCGCGACGGCATCGCGATTCGTGCCGGGCACCACTGCTCTCAGCCGGTAATGGAATTCTATAAGATTCCCGCAACCAATCGCGCGTCGTTTGGCGTGTACAACACTCGTGACGATGTGGACGCGCTGCTTGCGGGCGTCAGGCATGTACAAGAGGTGTTTGCGTAGTGTCCGATTTGCG
The DNA here is from genome assembly GCA_964588695.1 of uncultured bacterium. Classification (GTDB taxonomy): domain Bacteria; phylum Krumholzibacteriota; class Krumholzibacteriia; order WVZY01; family JAKEHA01; genus CAZPQK01. Next base: position 108,870 of record CAZPQK010000009.1, on the reverse strand, counting down.
CGAGCTATATCAAGAGGTCATTCTTGACCATCACCGCAAGCCCCGGAACTTTGGGCCGCTGGACAACGCCAACAGGAAGTCCGAAGGGTTCAACCCCCTGTGCGGCGACCGCGTAACCATTTACGCGCTGGTGGATGGCGACGTCATCAGCGATCTAAAGTTTGAGGGTAGCGGATGCGCTATTTGCATGGCCAGCGCGTCGGTGATGACGTCAACGGTCATTGGTAAGACTGTTGCAGAAGCCGAAGCATGGTTTGGTAAGTTTCATGACCTGGTAACCGGCGACCCCGACGAAACGCCCAAGACCGAAGGCTTGGGCAAGATTGCTGTCTTTTTTGGAGTGCGAGAGTTTCCCGTGCGTGTTAAGTGCGCCACGCTACCCTGGCACACACTAAAAGCGGCGCTGGAAAGCCAGGACAACGTCTCAACGGAGTAAACTGTGAGTGAATCCACACCCGAAGTCACCAAGGAAGAACTCGAAAAGCGAGTCGTGGACGCAATAAAAACGTGCTACGACCCGGAGATCCCCGTCAACATTTACGAGCTTGGATTGATCTATACGATTACTGTCAAAGACGACCGCTCCGTGGACGTCGCTATGACGCTGACTTCTCCCGCTTGTCCGGTTGCGGAAACGCTTCCGCCTGAGGTCGAGCAGAAGGTTGCTGCCGTCGACGGCGTTGCCGCCGCTCGGGTCGAAGTCACCTGGGATCCGCCGTGGAGCCCCGAAATGATGTCGGAAGCTGCACGGTTGGAATTGAACCTTTAAGGAGAAAACATGTATCCACCAGAACTCACCGCGCCAATGCGCCAGGAACTCGTCGACATGGGCGTGCAAGACCTGACTACGCCCGAACAAGTAGACTCGCTGGTTAAGGGCGAAGGCACCGCCCTGGTCGTCATCAACTCGGTATGCGGTTGCGCCGCTGGCAACGCCCGCCCGGGGGTTGCAATGGCGCTGAACAACGACACGCTGCCGCAACGCATGGGAACGGTGTTCGCGGGCGTCGACAAAGAAGCGACCGATCGCGCACGCGATCACATCGTAGGATATCCGCCGTCGTCACCGTCGATTGCTCTGTTTAAGAACGGCGAGCCCGTTTTTGTTTTGGAGCGCCACATGATTGAAGGCCGCGGACCGCAGGAAATCGCATACGACCTGGTTGAAGCGTTCGACAAGCACTGTGGTTAACCAGAACACATCGACGCCGTCGGCTTTCGCCGACTTCCCCGCTGACACTCGCCTGTGGGTGTACGGAGCCGACCGCGAACTCTCGGAGCGTGAACTCGCGGCAATTGCCCGCGCGCTTGATGAGTTTGTTAGCAATTGGCATTCGCATCGCGTCCCGGTGAGGGGCGCGTATGCGCTTGCCGATCGTCGGTTTATCTTGCTGGCAGGCTATTGCACCGACGGTGTTTCCGGATGCTCCACCGACAGCAGCGTTCATGCGGTAAAAGCGACGGGCGTAGACCTGGGCGTGAACTTTCTCGATAGCGGTCTGGTCTTCTACCGAGCGGAAGAGGGTGTGGCATCCACAACCCGTGTGGACTTTAGGGACCTGGTCGCGGCGGGCGAGGTCGACGATCAGACTCGCGTCTTCGACCTGACATTGCAAACCGTGGGCGACCTGCGGGAGAAAGGCCTGGAACGGCCGCTATCCGACTCCTGGCACGGGCGCGCGTTTAAGCCGACGGCCTAGTCGGACGAACTCGCTTCGTCGTGGGCGATTTGCTGTCCCATCTCGTTGATCCGAATAACCATTTCGTTCAGCCGTGCTGCGTTAAGCTGATTGTAGTTAAACACGATCCGCGGTTTGTGGGTCAGTTCGGGCTCGTTCATTTCTTCCTTCAGGCGTTCGGTTCGCTCAATCTTTCCCTTGGTCATCAAGTCGCTAAAGGTATCGTTTAGCTCTTCAAGGTTTGCGTCACGCAAGTCGCGCTCCATCCGCACCACCAGCCGACCACGCACCAGCCGCGACGAATGATACGTAGAGTAGTAGAACTTCAACCAGCTTAGCGCGTCTTCGGCCTTGTGAAAGATCTTGTACAGCGTCAGGTCTTCGGGCGAAATCAAGCCCTTGGCCAACAATTGCGACGTAACCATGTAGTGCCACGCTTCCCAGTACCCGTGCCCTTCGGGTTCAAGCAACATCAGCGGCATTACCGGCGCTTTTCCGGTTTGCACCAGCGTCAGTGTTTCGAAGCCTTCGTCCTGGGTTCCAAAACCACCCGGGAACAGCGCAACGGCGTGCGCCTCCATCAAAAAGAACAGCTTGCGCGTGAAGAAATACTTGAAAGTAATCAACTTGGGATCGTCGTCGATCACCACGTTGGCCGACTGCTCAAACGGCAAAAGAATATTAACCCCGAAGCTCTTGTCACGGCCCGCCCCGACGTTCCCGGCTTTCATGATGCCTTCGGCAGCCCCAGTGATGACCATGTACTCGTCTTCGGCCAGCATGCGCGAAAAGTCCACAGCCATTTGATAAACCGGGTCGTTCTCTGGCGTGCGCGCGGACCCAAAAATGGAAACCTTGCGAATGTGGCGATACGGCTTAAACACGCGCGCGGCGTAGCGAAACTCCGCCATCGCGCGCGACAACACTTTCAAGTCCAGGCGATCCAGTTGATCACGTTTGGTCTTGAGCGCATTCAACAAAATTTCTTTGTAGAGAATATGTGTCAGGTTGCGCTCGCGCGCATCGGCGTCGCCCAGAATGTGGTCGACTTCTTCCAGAATTCCGTCGTTGCTATCCAGCTTCATGTCCACTGGCATCCCCTATTCGATGTGTTTAAGCAGTTCCAGCATACTCTGATTCTCGGTGATAACGACGTCGGCTCCTCGACGTAGCGTTTCGGACGACGGCTGGAACGCAATGACCATTCCCGCAACTCCCAGCACGCCGACATCGTTTTCGCCGTCACCAACAAAAGCGCAATTGGCTAAGTCCACCTGGTGGCGACGCGCCAACTCGCGCAAAGCATCGGCCTTGCCGTGCTGGTCGTAGGGCGTCGCTTGCCAGCCCACCAGCCGCCCGTCGTCGTGAAATAGTAGGCGGTTGGAATAAACGTCGTCAAAGGATGCTTGCGGGAACATTCGATCGATCAGGACATCCAACGTTCCAGATATGATGGCCGTCCGTTTGCCCATCCCGTGGATGCGATCCAATGTCTCGGTGACCCCTTCGTGGCGTCGGAAGTCAGAAATGGCGGCGTGAATCTGCTCGCGGGTGGCGCCAGCGTCGATCCAACCCTGCACGTCGAGCTCGACCCATTGGGCGTAGGTGATTTCGCCAGACTTAAACTGACGGTAGCGCTCAGCGTTGACGGTATCGTCACCGGTGAAGTGGTGATTAAGGACTTCCCAAACCACTTTGCCGCGTGGGTGCGAAACCAGCGTTCCGTCCACGTCAAAACACACCAGGTCGATGGGTCGGGTCATGCGGACAAGAAGTGAAGTTGAGAGGGCTCGGGCAAGTTACTTCTGAGCCGAACGGACCAGGTAATAGGCCACCCCACCAAAGATTGCCAGGCCGACCCACTGCGCCGCCCCGCCCATCCAGTCGTAGCCACCCCAGTGCGGGGCATCGCCCATCCCGAACGCGATGGCGGCAATGATCACGCTCATAACACCCTCGCCGGCGACGAAACCGGAACCAACCAGCGTGCCATTCTCGCGCACTTCGTCGAGCTTGTGTTTGTCATTGGCGTACTTGTTTTCGACGTAGCGTCGCAACAGACCACCGACGAAGATCGGGCTTAGCGAATACAGCGGAAGATAGAGACCCACCGCGAACGGAAGCGCAGGCACGCCGAGCAACTCAACGCTAAGCGCCATCAACGCGCCAATAGTGACCAGAATCCACGGAATGTCGGCCGAGAGGATTCCTTCGATAACCGTTTTCATAAGCGTCGCTTGCGGGGCCGGAATTTCTTCGGTTCCAAAACCGTACTGTGACCCTAACACGATGATAGCGCCGCACACGGCAAACCCGGAGGCCATAACGCCAATAAGTTCGCCTGCCTGCTGTTTGCGGGGCGTCGCGCCCAGCAAAAAGCCAGTCTTTAGATCCTGCGAAGTATCGCCAGCAATGCTCGCCGCGGTACATACGATAGTTCCGATGGTGAGCGCAGTGACTTTCCCGGTCGTGTCCGTCCAGCCCAGGAAGTAGAAAACCGAACTGACACCAATGAGGGTCGCAATCGTCATTCCCGAAGTCGGGTTGGACGACACGCCCACGAACCCAACGATTCGCGAGGAGACGGTGACAAAAAAGAATGCGAAGAACGCGATGGCGACGGCCGAAAGCAGTCGCATTGCCATGGAGTCAACGTAGCTAAGAATAAACGGAACGGTGGCGATAGCCACCACGATGAGGCTTACGCCGATCATGACAAAGCGGAACGACAGATCCTGATCGGTACGCTTCATTGATTCAACGGCCGCGTGTGAACGCCTGGTGAGTTCCTCAAAGCCAACTTTAAAGGACGACACCATAGTCGGGAACGCACGGACGATGGTCAGAATCCCGCCGGCGGCCACACCGCCCGCACCCAGGTAACGGATGTAGCGGGTCCAGATTTGACTGGCGGACATGTCGCCAATGGGAAGTTGTGTCTCCGGAAACAGTGGCGTCGGAATGTACTGGCCAAAATGCGCGATGAGCGGGATGAACACCATTGCGCTGATAAAACTTCCCGTTACCATAACCGCCGAAATGCGGTAGCCCAGGATGTAGCCCACGCCCAGATAGAGGGGCGTGATGCTCATGCTGAAGACGCCTTTGGTAATCCCCGGAATCGCGACGCTGAACTTGCTGGGCCAGAAGAAAGCTGCGCCGGTTAGCGCCTTAAACGCGGCTCCGATCGCACCGCCCCAGATAACTTTGGAAGCGGCGCCGCCACCTTGTTCCGCGGCAACCAGAATCTCCGCACACGCGGTGCCTTCCGGGTACGGCAGGTTACCGTGCTCGCCCTTGATCAGCAGTTTGCGCAGCGGAATCATCGCCAGGATTCCTAAGAGACCGCCGGCAAAGCTTAGCGCGGCTAGTTGAAAGATCGTCGGGTTCAGCCCCCACAGGAACAGCGCCGGCACGGTAAATATGACGCCGGAGGCGAGCGACGAACTTGCCGACCCGACCGTCTGCGCCATGTTGTGTTCCAGGATGGTAGATTGACCGAAGGCTTTTCGTAGCGCCCCAAACACGGCGACGGTGAGCACCGCGATGGGAATCGACGTCGTTACCGTGATGCCAATCTTTAGCCCAACGTAGGCGTTGGCGGCGCCAAAAATGATCCCGAACAGACACCCCAACAGAACCGCTTTTAGCGTGAACTCTTTGGGCGAACTGTCGGCAGACACATAAGGCGGGTACTCGTCTCCGGGTACCGCCTCAAACGCCAGCGGGGAAAGTCTTTTCTTGGTGGATTCCGACATAGATATAGGGCCCGAAGGCAAAGACGACAGGATACCCGGTATTAGGCCCGCGGTCCAGAGTCGCCGGTTGAATTCGCACCAAAATCGTGTGATATTCTCAGCGTCCTATGGCCGCTCCATCACCGCACAAACACGACCCCTCCAACTGGGTCGACGAGCATGGCGATGCGCTGTATCGCTTTGCATTGCTTAGGGTTAAGGATCCGGCGGTAGCCGAAGACCTGGTCCAGGAGACGTTTCTATCGGCGCTCAAGGGTATCGATCGCTTCCGCGGCGGATCGTCGTTGCGCACCTGGCTGGTCGGCATCCTCAAGCACAAGATCATCGACCTTTACCGCAAAAACCGGCCAGAAGTCCTCTCCGCCGACATGGCTGAATTGCCCGGCGAGTCGGAAGCGGACAAGCTGGAGCGCGCCCGCTCGCGGCCGGGCACGCCCCGAGACTGGGTCGGCGAACCCGCTAAGTTAATGGAAAATAAAGAGTTTTGGCACACGCTGCAGGGGTGTCTATCGGATCTGCCCGACAATCACCGCCAGGCCTTCTCGCTACGCGAGATCGATGGCGTTAAGGGCGATGAGATTTGTAAGATCCTAAACATCACGTCGACCAACTTGTGGGTGATCTTGCACCGAGCCCGCAACAAGCTACGCGCCTGTTTGGACGCCAAATGGTTCAACACCCAATAGACCGCTCGGGAATAGGAATTCATCGTGAAGTTAATGCCAAGTTGTAGTGAAACCGCCGAACTGATCTCGCAGGGGCGCGACCAGGATTTAGCCTGGCACCAGCGCATGGGCGTGCGGGTTCATCTTGTGATGTGCGCTCTGTGTCGGCGATATGAGCGCCATTTGGAGTTTCTCGGCATCCTTTCCGCGACTGCGGGCGAACTTTCCGCCTCCGACCACGCCCACTCCGGCGACTGCCTTTCCCCCGACTGCAAAGAACGCATAAAAGCCCGATTGTCCCAGGGCGCCTAGTTCGCAGGAACCCGTCCACCCGACTTTGTGTATAATCGACCTGAAGAATTCAGGTGAAGCGTCCTGGGGCGCTGTTTTTTTTGAGAGGAGTCCGGGTGAAATCATGGTTTGGTGAACTGACCGGCGGCGTGGCAATCATGGTGCTCGCGTCGCTAATCGGCATCGCCCAGAACGGCCTCCGCGAGCGGCCTATTAAGCTCATCCAAAAAACGCAAGCCTTCTCCACAGTTTCGCATGGAGAAACACCCGCGGGCGAAACTGCCGAGCTTCCCGAGGGCGCGGTTTCTCTGGAAGAAGCCAAGCGGTTGGTCGATGGAGGCGGTGCGATTATCATCGACGCCCGGTCGCGCGACGCTTTCGAAAAGGGCCACATCCCCGGCGCTCTAAGCATGCCTTACAACGAAGTAGGCCAGCGTTACGACGAACTCACCGACTACGTCGCGTTCGAAGACAACGTCGTACTTTACTGTTGGAGTCCCACATGTGATTTCGCCGACCAGTTGGCCACGGAAATGCGCATTATGGGATTTCAGAACCTACGCATATTCGTCGGCGGTTGGGATCATTGGGAAGAAGCCGGTTACGAAGTTGAAACCGGAGCGGGGATATACTAATGGGCGCGCTGTTGAAATCCGAGAAAACGTCTTTTGTTTTAGCGCTACTGGTTGGCGGCGTCTTCCTTGCGGCATCGTGGGGCAAGGTTCAAGACCCACACGCATTCGCGATTGCCGTACGCGGCTATAAGATAATACCGCTGTCGCTGTCGAACCTGTTCGCGCTGGCGCTGGCGTGGAGCGAAATCGTGGTTGCCGTGCTGTTGCTCGTCGGCTTCATGCGCAAGAAAGCCGCGGGCGCGGCGTTCGTCATGCTAACGATGTTTATCGTAGCACTGGCCGCGGTTATCGCGCGCGGAATGGTTGTCGATTGTGGATGCTTTGAGTCCGAAGGCGGCTCGCAAACCGGACCACTTTTGATCCTGCGCAACGTCGCGCTGGCCATTGCATGCATATTGATCATGCGGTTCGACACCGGTTGGGGCGGACTGGGCGCGCTGCTAAACAAGCGTAATTAGGACACTCTATCGGCCACGACCTACCAGTTGAAACCGTGATAGTCCACGTCGGCGGGCGATTCGTCAACAACCCGAGCAAGGTCCACCACGGTCTTTCCCTTGGCCTTGGTCTCCACGATTGCTTTGAACTCCTTGGAACCGTGCCCGACCACAATGACGTCGGCAAAATCAACCACTTCGTCGATGTCCCCCACCAGCAGGTTAGAAATATGCGGGATACCCTGCTCGATGTACGCCTTGTTGGCTCCGACCAGCCGGGCCAGCGAAACGTTTTCATCGAAGATTTTTAGCTCGTAGCCTTTACCGATACACGCTTCAATCAAGTCAACCAGCGGACTCTCGCGGAGGTCGTCGGTTCCGGGCTTAAAACTAAGCCCAAGAAAACCCAGCTTCTTCTTTCCGTTGGCCATCACCATGTCTACTGCGCGCTCCACTTGCATTTCGTTGCTTGGCAACAAACCCGACAGCATCGGAAGATTCAGGTCCATCGTCTTGGCTTTGTAGAGAATTGCTCGCGTGTCTTTGGGTAGACACGAGCCACCGAAGGCGAAGCCGGGTTTAAGGTAGGCGGGCGAGATGTTCAGTTTGCGGTCCTGAGTAAAAATATCCATCACGTGATGGCTATCCACCCCGACCGATTTACAGATGGTTCCGATCTCGTTTGCAAAAGTAATCTTTACCGCGTGAAAAACGTTATCGACGTACTTGACCATCTCCGCAACTTTGATAGGGCAGGTAATCACCGGCGCGTCGATGCCTTCGTACAGGCCGTGTACCATCTGCGCGGTCTTGTCATCGTTAGCGCCCACCACAGTTTTCGGCGGGTTGAAGAAGTCATACACAGCCGTACCCTCACGCAGGAACTCCGGGTTCACCGCGACGCGAACCCGCTCGGGAAGTTCGCCGCCAAAGCCTTTCTTTAACGAAGGAATAACAACGTCATCGGTACTGCCCGGAACCATCGTGCTGCGCACGCAAACCACATGATCGGTAGTTTTGTCGCGCAAAGCCTGGCCAATCTGTTCGCAAACTCGGGCAACGTAGTCCAGGTTAAGGCTGGCATTGGGGCGACTGGGCGTTCCCACGCAGATTAGCGACAACTCGGTGGCGTCGATGGCCTCTTTAGCAGATTTGGACGCGCGGAGTCTGCCGTTGGCCACGCCTTCCTTGATAATGTCGTCGAGGTCGGCCTCGATAACAGGCGAACGACCTTCGCGCAAAATGTCGAGCTTGGCGTCGGAGATATCAACGCCGATCACTTCGTGCCCACCTTTGGCCATACACGCCGCCGACACACAACCGACGTAACCCAAACCGAAAATACTTACCTTCATGTGCTCTGCTGCCTTGGTTTAAAGCCTGTCGAGAGACGTCGCCAACTTTTCGGCCTGGGTGCGGCGTTCGAACTGCCTCACCACGGTCTCGTCGCGATTAATATAACGATTGTTTGTAAAATACTCATCGTACATGGCGCCGATCGCATCCGCCGCCGCCTGCACGTCGTCCGGTTCCACACACGTACCCGCCCGCGCTTGTTCAATAATGTCGCGAACTTCCCCTTCCGGCACCAACCCCAGAACTGGGTTTCCTGACCCTAGGTACTGGAAAAATTTCGACGGAATCCACCCCCGGCTTTGTGGTCCCGATGAGAGGACTAACAACAGGGCGTGGGAGCGCCGTAGCACGTCCACGTGTTCGTTGTAACTGAGGTACCCCAGAACATCAATGACGTCTTTGAGCCCGTGCCGGACGATATAGGGGTCGTAACCGTACCCCAGCCCGCCCATAAACTTTACCTGAAAGTTGGCCTTAATGTCAGGGCGGTGGGCGAAAAGTCGCTCTAGAGCCTCAAAAAAATAGAGCGGCGAATAGGTCCGCATCACCGCGTCTCCCGCGCTCTTTGCAAAATCCGAACCGATGGAGAAGTAAAACACGCCCGCATAGGTAATCGTGAACCTGGCGAACCGTTCGGGGCGAGGTCCGGCAAAATCGTTCGCGTCAAAACCGTTATGAATGGCCACAAACTTATCCCGCACTTCATCGCCCCCAAACTCCGCGGCCATCCGTTCGTCGTTAAACCGGGTATTGGAGACCACCAGGTCCGCCGCCGCGACCACTCGACGCTCCAAAGCACGCTCCCACCACGTGTGAAGCGGCGAACGGCGATGGTAGTTGAGATTTTGCGTCCACGGGTCACGGTAGTCGACAATCAACTTGATGTCCGCCTTGCGCTTTAACCACAGGCCAATCAAGAAGGACGAAAACGGTTTGCCGGAAACATATACGTGTTTGATGTCGTGTTCGCGAATCAACTCCAGCGCCCGGGTTCGCGCCGTACGATTCCACGTCACTCGCACGTCGGGGACCATCAACCAACTCCACATCATTCCCAGTCGGTTTCGTATGCGGTCGACCAGCCGTCGCGAGTCCTTGTGCCGCGCCGACAATGTAGTCCCGTCACGAAAAGGCTCCCACGACGCCGTGCGCTCAACGCGAACGTCATCGGGGATCCACGACATCAAAGAGTCGTCCTGCTTTTCGAACGCCCCCTTATCTACGGTTAGCACCGTTGGCGCCCAACCAAACTCGCGCAGGTAACGCGCAAATTTTAGCGTTCGATAAACCCCGACCGAACCCGCCGGCGGGAAGTAGTATGCAATCATCAGGATTGGTTTCAAATTACGTGCGGGCGTAGATGAAAGTGCAGTAACAACTTAGGCGAATTCTAGCATGGTCGCGGCGGCGGTTCAACGAGTGCGACCCGGAGAGTAGCGCGCGGTGGTTCAAGGTGGCGCAGCGTGGATTATGACACCACCTGGGTAACCGCTCCCGCCGGATCAACGACCACAGTTACCCGGCCGCGGCGGGTGGCAACGGTTGCTCGCACGACTCCGTCCTGCCAGGTCAGTTGATCGGCATTGTCACCGAGTAGCGCCGCGGTCGTTACTGGCCCGCTACTCCGTCCACGATTACGCACGGCGCCGGCCGTTAACAACTCTCCGTATCGCGGAGACCACATGCCCAGGTACCGTTCGGGAAACGAAGCGGCCTCACTTTTCCCGCGCCAGACCCGCCCCGCCCAATCACTACTGGCAGCAAAGTAAAGATGAAAGTCATCGTTTAGCTTCCAACCTGACACTTCGCCCGCAACCATTGACGTTGTGTCGGCGTCAGATGACGACGTCGTGTGCATCAACCACTCCCAGTCGAAGCCCACCTCGGCGCCCTCTCTTGGAACCAGTCGGTCGACAATCACAACGGCGGTTCCCACGCGGCAAAAGATGCGACGATGATCCACCATTCCCGCCCGCGCCGACACCGTACGCTCGATCGACGCGAACCAACCATCGCCAAGTTCCTCGACGGTCAAAACGTTGCGCGGAACATCGGCCCATTGAAACACGCCAGCAACGGGCAAAGGATTCAAAGAATCGATAACAACCGTACTGTGTGCGTGGGGACCTTTAAAATAGTCACGAGCCTCAAGGTCGTAGGTATAAAGATAGGTTCCCGAGTCCACTATCAATGGGGTTCCGCCAAACTCCATCTCGAAGCTCCCGGCGTCGGCGTGCAAGTGGCCGTTAGCAAAGTCACGCTCGTGCGTCGGCCCGCTGGTGACCACCACGTGCGACTCTGCGCTGCGATCAACCACAAAGCCAGCGTTGGCGAACGTCGTCCGCTTTACCAGCGGCGAACTGACATCGAGAACCCGCGCGCCCCAATCGGTGGCGGCGATGCATTCGACCTCACCGGGACAAAGTAACTGTTTTAATTCGACGCGATCTTCACCGGCAACCCATTCATGCAGCGGCCGCAACACCATGAAGTGCGTCATGCTATCGTCGCCAAACAGCGGCACGCGGCCGGATGGTGAAATGATATCGCACACGGTTTGCGCAAGTCTTTCAACGCCTGCGATGATTGACGCTGGCGGCGTCTCTCGGGTCAACGCGCACGCCTGCAAGAAAATCAAATAGAAATCCAGAACGTAGATATGGTAGTTGAACGCGTTTTCGTACTGCATCCCGTCCGGGAGCAACTGGCGGTCGATTTCGGCGATTAATACATCCACAGACTGCTGCCGCCACCGATCGGAATCGGCAAAACCTCGCCAGTGAGCCGCAAATGCAAACAACAACGCCGCTTCGCCAATGAGATGATTATTGGGCGTCGGCTTGGATTGAAACCCGTTCGCCAGGTACTCGGCATGATGAACCAGCGCGTCGTAAAACAGAGCGAATTCGTCGTCGCTTACCGACTCACCAAACGGCAACGCCGCTACCCCGCGAGTCCATATCAGCAAACGAGTTCCACTTTCCATCGGCGAACGCCAGTTCATTCCCACCATAAACGGATTCTGCCGCGACCATTCCGCGGTGGTTCGAACCCAGCGGTCAACGAATTTAGCGTCCCGGGTTTGCCGGAAGGCGTCGACATAGTCTTCCAAAAACTCCAGTTTATTGAAGTGCCAGTAGAGCACCTGGTCCGAGCCTGTTAACAGATCGGACATGATCGGCCGATACACCTTTGGCCAGCGCACACCAAAGTGAGGTTCGCGATGCCAATCGACGGCGTTTAAATTGGTCGCCCACCCGTGTACGTCGACGTTTCCTTCGCGAAGTGCCGAAAGCTGCTCTTCGGAAAGCGACCGCCCGCGTTGCCGTTGAATATTGGGAAACTGTTGCCGATGAAACGTGTGTACATCGCGCCACCCCGACAGTGTCCCCCGATGGGTCCCGGCGTTGGTTCGCTCGACGACGTCGAACAGCGTCAACCGACGCGCCAACCATTCGTGGCGAATCCTTCCGGAAACTAGATCCAGTCGGCGTTTGATTTTGGCGATGATGCTCGTCATTATTTGTCGGGCGACCGTCCAACTAGCGAGCGCAGGTCTGCGATGGTTAGAAACCCGTTTACCTGGCAAATCGCAAAGTAAACCAATGAGTACAATCCGCACGCCACGACCAGTTCCAACGGGTTGTCGACGGAGTAGTAGTGATACGCAACCCATAGCCCACCAGCCGGAATCAATGCGACGAACAGTCGCCGCCCCAGCGCTCCCAGCGGCAACATGTCAAAGAATCCGACCTGCAGCAGACTACTGGCTTTCATAAGGTTGATAATGTTGACCAGGTACATAGTTATCACCGTTCCAATCGGAACTCCGAGCCGTCCGATCCATTGAAACAGTCCGATACTTAGTACCAGGTTGGCCGCAAACCCCGCGGCGAACACTTTCAACACAAAGTCGTTGCGCTTGAACACCTGCAGGACCTGTCCGGTCTCGACCGACGATCGCAAGAACAAGAACATATAGACCGCAAACACAGGAATCGCTCGCAAGTACTCCTCTTCGAACAGCGACCGGATAAACGGATCGGCGGAGACAACAAGGAACGAGAAGATCGGAAAGAATAGAACGCTGGTCTTTAGGAGCGCTCGCTTGTAAAGCGCAAGTATCGCGGCAAAATCGCCCTGCTTTTGATACTTAGCCATCATGGGAAAAGTCACGTTGGTGATGGACCCACGAATAATGTTAACGAATGGCACCTGAAAAGCGCCGATCGTGTAGATGGCAAATTCTTCGCGACCCAAGAAACGGGAAATGATGAACTTGTCGGTTTGGCTTAGCAACACCAGGGCGATCGACGCCGCACCGAGCGGGGCGGCAAACGAAAGCTGTTCCTTCATCGAAGCCAGCGAGATTTTGTTAAGCGCGAGGGTGTAGCGCTTGGCAGTGTAACCCAGCGCAAACAAAAACTTGAAACCTGCGAATATAGCCAGGCCCCAGATCATGGCGCTTACGTCGCGTGTGAATAGGGCTATCGCCATCACTATCGACGCCTGCAGAATCGACGTTACCGCGTGGTAAACCGACTGACCGACGACGCGTCGTTCGGCCACCCACAGCTGCTCCATGTACTGCGAAACCATCATGAACATGGTAAACGCAACCAGGCGCCAGTAGAACGCTCGTACCAGCGCGCCCATCCCTTCGCCCAGATAAGTCGCCATGAGCGAGTAGACCAGCCACGCAACCAGCGACATCGCCACCAGGAAAACGATGGTTTGGGTGGCGTAGATCGATTTTTGCTCGTCGCTTTCTGCGCGCGGAAAGTAGTACATGAGGCTGCGCGGAAAGCCGAGAATCAGAATCGGTGAAAGTGTTTCAAAGATCAGCCAGAACTGTCGGTAGTAACCGTAGTGCTCCACGGTCAGCATGCGCGTGTTGACCAGCGGAACAAAAAACATGACCGCGTAGGCGAGTACGCGGCCCACGGTCAGAATACCGACCTGTTGACTGAGAGAACGTGACAAAGGGGGGCCTCTAGAAGTACAAAACGGGGCAACTGCTTGTCACAGAAAAGGATATCAGACTTGGCGGCGCGGAATCAATGGGCGAAAACTCGAGCTAAGAAAAGGGGTCCGGAACGAATCCCGAACCCCTTAGCCAGCCGATGCCCCAACCCTTAGGCGGTGATACGCCGGTCCCAGTTGGAGATGGTCTTATACATGTCGCGATTGGTCTTGCACCTGGCAAGAACGTCCAGAAACTCGGGCGTCGAACACAGCCGAGCGATACGAGCCAGCAGCGGCAGGTGCGAGCTGGGATCGTTCTCGTTGCCGACCAGAAAGAAGACGGTTTTAACCCGATCTTCCTTCTCTTCGCCGTAGGGAATACCGCGCTTCAATTGAAACGCGCCAATCGCCGGTTGTTCGATACCAGGAACGAACGCGTGAGGAATGGCGACGCCACCGCCCACGTTAGTGGGAGATTGGCGTTCGCGCTTCTCCAGTCGCTCCATAAGTTCTTCCACCGAAACCCGCGGGTGTTTTTTGTTCACCAATTTGACAAAGCGATTGAACAGGCGCTCCTTGTTTTGAACGCCAACACCTGTCGCGCAGAGCGTCGGGTCAAGAAAGTCAGCCACTTCCAGCGGGGCTTTGCCGTTTTTCTTCTTCGGCGCGGCCTTTACCTTCTTGCTGACCGCTTTAATTTTGCCATCAAGCAGTGCGGCGCCGAGCGACTTGAAGTCCTCCGCGGTCATACCCGCCTTCATGGCCGTGGTCACGAATTCCGCGGCCTCGGGCGTCTCGCTGAGAAACTTGATTACGTTGGGATGGAGCTGCTTGGCGGTGCCAAGTAGATAGCCTTCCGACACACCCAACATTTCAGCGACCTGAACAATGCGAGCCTTGGGAATCTTGTGCTGGCGTCCTGCCTCAATCTGACTAAGAAAAGCCGGGGAAACGCCCAGTTGGCGAGCCATTTGTCGCAAACTGATACCCTTCGCCTGGCGCAAAAGCCGAATGGTCGGACCGAAAGCAATACCTTGCATAGACACCTCTTTCATAGAGTAGCTTGGGGAGGCCGTACCTCTACAACGTACAGTAAACAGTAAATAATAACAACCCAAAAAGCCGCAAGCGGCTACTGACTACGACACGAACGTGGGTTACGAACGATCGACACCCGCTCCTCCTACCCCACTCCCCCGTCGGGATCTCTGGCTGGAACTAGCAGAAATAACACCCCCGCCGACCCGTGGCCGGCGGGGTGCTAACCATACCGTAAACGAATATTGCTGTCGACCCCTATGCTTCGGGATCTTGCATAGCGACGTGGGCGAACACCTTGGCGTCATCCAGCAGGTACGGAACCACGGCGTATTCATCGGGCGTATGGGCCCTCTCGTCCATCGTCGCCCACACCGCGCAAGGAAATCCCGCCTCGCGAAAGAACTTGGCGACGGTGCCGCCGCCAATACCAATCGCCTTAGGAGTTCGCCGACGCAACTGCTTGACCGCGCGCGTGATCATGGTGACAACCGGCGCGTCCTCCGGAGTCGGCGGCGCCGCTACCTCGGTCTGCGGAAATTCTAGCGCGATTTTGACTTTGTACTTTTGTTGAGTTTCGCGCACAAACTCGCGGATCTTCTTTTCCACGTCCTTGAGCTTGTAACTGGGCAGAACCCGGCAGTCAAAGTACATTACGTCTTCGCCGGGAATGGTGTTGACGTTACCCACGTTCGCTTCGCGTTTGGTCAACTCAAACGTAGAAATGGGCGGCTCAAACAACTCGTCGCGCTTGCGGAAGTGATGGTAGAGCGTTTCCATTCGCGTAGCCAGATATGACGCCGCTTTGGCAGCGTTGATACCCCGCTCGGGAGTGGAACCATGGGTTTGCTTGCCGGTGGTCTGCACGCGAACCCAAAAAATGCTTTTCTCCGCCACTTCAATTTCGGTCCCCTTGGGATTACCGGAATCGGGAATAATGATGATATCGGACTTCTTGAACAGCTTGCCGTGATGTCTCAGCATCCAATCCAAGCCGTACTTGCTGCCGGTTTCCTCGTCAGCGACCAGAACGATCCCGATCGGAAGTTCCGGGGTCACGCCCGCTTCGCGAAACGCCTTTACGGTTAGCAGCGACGAAACCATTCCGCCCTGGTTGTCTTCGACACCACGCCCGATGACGCGGTCGCCCTTTACCCGAACTTTCCACGGATCGCCAGTCCACAGCCCCATATCTCCGGGCGGAACCACGTCGGTGTGGGTCATGATCCACACCACGGGCCCCTTGCGCTTGCCCTCCAACATCGCGACCAGGTTGGGACGATACCCGCAAGGAACGCGCTTGTCGGGCGCATCGTATTGGTCGACCTTGAACTCCAGATCTTCGAGATACTTTTTAAGAAACTTCGCTTTTTCGATTTCGCCATCGCCGTCTGCGTCCGGCCCCAAGGCGGGCAACGCGGTAAGCTCGGTTTCCAACCACACGGCGTGATCACGGTAGCCGTCAATCCTGGCGAGCACAGTTTGTAAGGCTTGCTTGTCCATGTTTTCCTTTATGTGTGAATGCTAATGCGCAAGTAATCCTCCGCCCCAACCCGACACTGCGGCCGCGGCGGCGGCCAAAAACAGAATGAATCGGTAAAGCCACAACTCCCAGATCTGACCGGTACGTCGCGAACTCTCTCCCAGGCCGGCCGCCAACAGAGCCAACACCGGAACCACGATGCCCGCAATACGATGAATCGCAAATACTTCGATCAGTTCATCGCTCCAGGTTTGGCCGGTGGCGGCAGCAAACCCGGCCACCGCGGCGAACGCGGCGGTCGCGGCAGCGACGTGTAGCATGACGCGCGCTGCTTCGCCGTACCCCGGCCAACGTCGCCAAACATACAGCATCTCGGCCAGGAACGCGGTTAGTAGCAACGCAACCGGAAAGTGAACCCACGCCGGGTGAGTTAGTCCGAATCGTGCCCACAAGTCCAGGCCGGCAGCGGCGGATGCCACCACGGGTGCCAACATGACTTCACCATACCAGATCATTTGGTTTCTCCAATGTCGGCGAAGAAGTCGTCCTCTACGCGGTCGGGTCGCGCAAGCCGAGTTCGGCGCAAAACAAAATACTCCGGCCTGGCAACCGTACGGTAGTCGAACGCCGCGTTCAACGAATTAAAGAACTCTATCTGGGTTTCGTGACTACGAATTGCCGCCAGCTTCGCATCCATCGCTTCGTCGTCAACGGGAACAACCGCGGTAATCTCATCGTCGGCAACTGCAGCCAGGTTGGGGCGCTGGTAAAGCATCGAGAGTTTCTCCGGGATCGCCCACTCGTAGTATTTTTGCGGGCCGCCAGCTCCCGATCGCGCGAAGGCTTCGTCAAGGTACGAAGCAACGGCGATGTGGTCGGGATGGCTGGACACGCCGCGGTGGTGAAACGTTAGCACCACCTGGGGAGTGAACCGCGCGATGTCGGCCAGGATCTCGCCGATCGCCCATTCGCGATCAACATCGCCGACTCCCTTGTCGGGAACGCCAAGCATCCGGTGCGACCGAACGCCCAGTGCGTCACAGGCTCGCTGCATTTCGATGGTCCGGCGCCGACATAGTTCATCCCCGGGTAGGGTCTTGGACACACCCAACGACCCCGCGTCGCCACAAGTGAACATCAAAATGTAAATGTCCACCCCGCGCAACGCGAGAGACGCGATTGTGCCGCCCGGACCGTAGCATTCGTCGTCGGGGTGAGCGAAAACGGCAAGCAGGCGTTGTTGGGAGGGCAAACGTTCTTCTCCGGGGACTGGACCCTAGGCCTTTTTGTGGCTAATATAGCCAGATTAGTGAAACTGCCGTCACGCATCAGGAGGACCCAATGCTAAGCAAACCCATGCTGAAGGCGCTGAACGATCAGATCAATAAAGAACTGTATTCGGCGCACCTGTATATGTCTATGGCTGGCTACTTTTCCGACTCCGCACTAAACGGATTTTCTCATTGGATGTCGTTGCAACGACGCGAAGAACTTCTGCACGCCCGCCGCTTGTTCGACTATGTGCTTGATCGGGGTTCGCGCCCGACACTGGGAAGCATCGACGCTCCCCCGGCTACCTTTAAGAATGCTTCGGCAGCGGTTCAGGCAGCGTATAAAGCCGAAGTCGACAACACCAAGCAGATCAATCACATTATGGATCTCGCCATCAAAGAGAACGATCACGCGACCCGGGTGATTCTGCAGTGGTTTGTCGAAGAGCAAGTCGAAGAGGAAGCCTCCGCCATGGACCTGGTCGATAAAGTAAAAATGGCCGGCGATGAACCAAGCGCCATGTTGATTCTGGACCGCGAACTTGGACAAAGAGTCCCCGAACCCGAAGAAGACGGCAAGTAACCCGGAGGTTATCGATGCGCCGCTTAGCATTTGTTATCGCAATGGCCGTCACGTTCGCCGGTTGGCAGAGTGCTAGCGCCCGGCCAATTTCGTTCGACGACCTTGTCAACCTTGGCCAGGTTTCGGACCCGCAGTTCTCTCCCGATGGAAAGTGGCTGGCATACGTCGTCACCTGGGCCGACCACAAAGATAACACCAGCAACAGCGACATTTATCTGGTCCCCGCCGGCGGTGGCGAAGCCCGCCGCCTGACCCGACGCGAAGGGCGCGACAACCAGCCGCGGTTCTCGCCCGACGGGCAGTGGATAGCGTTTACGTCTTCCCGCTCGGGAAAGTCACAAATCTGGCTCTTGTCGACCTCCGGAGGAGAAGCCAAACAGCTAACCGAACTGTCGACCGGCGCATCGTCGCCCATGTGGACGCCCGACGGAGGCAACATTGTGTTCCGTTCTCGAGTGTATCCCGATTGTAGCGACGACGAGTGTAACGAACAGCGTCTAAAAGAACTCAAAGACACCAAGACCGGTGTCCGGGAGTACGCCGATCTTTTTTATCAGCATTGGGACCACTGGCGCGACGAACGCCGTTCGCATCTAATGATCGTTGGCGTGAATGGCGGAACCGCTCGCGACTTAACGCCCTACACTTATGAGGTTCCGACCGTCGCATTGGGCAGCGCGCACGACGTCGCTGTTTCCCCAGACGGCAAGGAAATTTGCGTCACCGTGAATGTCGATGATGACATGGCGGTAAGCATCAACAACGACCTGTACACTTTGCCAATTTCCGGCGGGCGGTGGACGCGCATCACCGACAACCCGGCCAACGACAACCACCCGGTATATTCGCCGGACGGTCGCTACATTGCTTACCGCGCCATGACTCGCGCGGGGTTCGAAGCTGACGAATATCGGCTTAAACTCTACGACCGCCGCGGTAAAAAGCATGTCGATGTTGGCGGCGACATTGCGGACAAGTTCGATCGGTCGATCGGAAGCATTGCCTGGTCAACCGACAGCAAGTCCTTATTTGTCACTTGCAACGACGCGGGCTATAACTCGCTGTTCAGAGTAGACGCGAGCGACGGTAGCGCCTCCAGGCTGACCAACCGCCAGTTTGTTTCTTCATTGCGCGTATCGCCCGACGGCAAGCGACTCGCGTTTCTGCAACAAAGCGCAGTTTCTCCTTCTGAGGTGTATACCGCCGACCGCTCCGGCAAGGGCATCCGCCAGGTGTCGTTCGTCAACACCGACAAACTGACCGATCTGGAGATGAATCCGCTCGAATCGTTTACGTTTACCGGCGCCGAAGGCGATCCGGTGCACGGATTTCTGCTCAAACCTCCCGGATTTCAGCCGGGCAAGAAGTACCCGATGGTTTACCTGGTTCATGGCGGTCCGCAGGGCGCGTGGCGCGACACCTTTCACCCGCGCTGGAACTTTCAAATGTGGGCAGCACCGGGCTACGTGGTGGCGATGGTTAATCCGCGTGGCAGTTCCGGGTACGGGCAGCAGTTTACCGACGAGATCACCCGCGACTGGGGCGGCAAAGTTTACGAAGACCTGATGGCAGGGCTCGACTTTGTTCTCGACGAGTATGACTTTATTGACGCCGACAACGTCGCGTCGGCGGGTGGATCGTACGGTGGCTATATGATGGGTTGGTTTGCCGGACACACCGATCGTTTCAAGACGCTGGTCAACCACGCCGGGGTATTCAACCTGGAAAGCTTTTACGGCACCACCGAAGAACTGTGGTTTCCTGAGTGGGAGTTTGGCGGCCCGTATTGGAAGGGCACCGAAGACTACAGCAAGTGGTCGCCCCACAAATACGCCGCTAACTTCAAAACACCAATGCTGATTCTTCACGGCGCGATGGACTTTCGCGTGCCCCTGGCGGAGGGCCGTCAGGCTTTCACCGCACATCGCCGTCAAGGTATCGACGCCAAACTCGTCGTGTTTCCCGACGAGGGTCATTGGATTCTAAAACCGCAGAATCGCGGCATTTGGTGGCGCAATGTGCACGAGTGGTTGGACAAGTATTTAGAAGACGAGAAGCTGGTTCCGTAGCGCATGGATGCCCAATTCCGCGATAGTAACCGTGATTTGTGGGATCGGCTGGCGGCCGTCCATCGCGATTCCGACTTCTATGACGTTCCCGGTTTCCGCGAGGGAAAAACTTCGCTAAAGCCGATCGAACTTGCGGAACTAGGGAACGTCGGCGGAAAGTCGCTGCTGCATTTGCAGTGTCACTTTGGACTCGACACGCTATCGTGGGCGCGAGCGGGAGCCTCGGTAACTGGCATTGATATCTCGCCGGTCGCCATCTCCACAGCGAAAGAACTCGCCGCGGAACTAAAAATTCCTGCACGCTTTGAGTGTTGCGAAGTATTCGCAGTGCCGGAATGTATCAGCGAAACCTTTGACATCGTGTTTACGTCCTACGGTGCGTTGTGCTGGCTGGACGACATAGATCGTTGGGCACGCATCGCCGCCGAACACTTGCGACCCGGCGGCATTCTATACCTGGTTGAATTTCACCCCATTGCCCACGCAATGGCCGACGACGGCACTCCGTTCGGGTACGACTACTTTCACAAAGCTGCACCGGACAAGTTCGAAGACACCGGGACTTACGCAGACCGGGACGCCGACGTGGACAACACCGCGTTCGAATGGAACCACACCCTCGGCGACGTGGTTTCGGCGGTGTGCAATGCAGGTCTGCGGGTGGAGTTTCTTCACGAGTTTCCGTTTAGCGCCTACGATTGTTTTGATTACACCCAGCCGGTCGGCCCCGACGACCACCGTGCGCGCGTCGGAAACGTCGACATGCCTCTGATGTATTCGCTGCGGGCGCACAAACCAACGCCTTAAAGACTGCAGCATGTTTCGCTGGTTACCCAAGAATAACTGGTTAATTTACGCGCTGCTTCTGTTGCTTTCGTGCGTCGCCCGCGCGCCGTTTTGGAACGTCTACGACTTTGTTTCCTACGACGGCGTATCCTACATTAATCAGGCGCGCCACTTTTGGAGCACCGGGCCGATGCACGGGGCGTTTCCAATTGGGTATCCGTTTTTTGTTTCCCTACTCGTACCGCTGGTGCCCGACGACGTACTGGCCGCGCAACTGGTATCTTTTGTGTTCGGCGCGGCGCTCCTGGCGCTGACCTTTCAACTGGCGTTACGCTTTGTTTCCCGTCAGTACGCGTTCTTGGCAGCGGCGGGGCTAGCACTCGCGCCTTTGTTTGTACGGACATCGTTTTCGACTTTCTCGGAAATTACCTACGCCTGTTTTGTCGTCCTCTCGTTGCTGCTGCTGACTGCTCGCCGGGATACATGGGCAGGGGCGGCCGCTGGCGTCGCCGCCATCACCCGCCCGGAAGTACTGGCAATTGTCGCGTTCGTTAGCGTCTTTCGATTTCGTCGGCCCGGTCGCCTCCTTGCTTTTTTGATTCCTTTCGTTGCGATTTTCGCAATCAACTCGACCGTGTTCTACGTGCGTACCGGAAACGTCGTGCTACTACCCAAGAAAGAGTCGTTTGCCCGCGGCACGCAGTTGTGGCAAGACCGCGAGCTTACCGCCGAGCGCGCCGAGGAGTTAGGACTTGCGGCCGAAGGGTCGATGGCAGATTGGTCACCCGACCCGCTCAAAGTCGCGACATGGTACGCCCAAAAGCTTCCGTTCGAGGTATTCACTCTGGGACGACTGGTTGGTTTTATCGCGCTAGTACTCGCGGTCTACGGAATGTTCCGGCGAAGGACGGTGTTAATCGTGGCGATGGTGCCGTTCGTTGTTGCACCACTGTTTACCGTGGTGACAACAACACGGTTCCTACTACCATATTTGCCATTTGTATTTGTTTATGCGGCGATCGGACTGGAAGCACTCCCCGCACAACGTCGCGAGTACGGGCTTTGGGCCTTGCTTGCCGGTATCGGTATTAACTTTGTCGTTTCGGGCTCCGAAATCAAACGACCGGTTAACGAGCGACCGCTGGACGTGAAGGATGCTGGTCTTTACTTGCGCGATTATGTGAATTCCGGAGACAGAATCGCCGACCGTAAACCATTCCTGGCTTTCTACGCGGGGGCGGAACGAATCTCTTACCCTGCGGATTCCTACGAAGCCACAATGGACTACCTGCTGGAAAACAACGCGCGATTTTTATCGCTGCGGCAAGCGTCGGTGCAAGCCCTACGACCGATGATGATGCCGCTAATGGTGGACTCGGCTATGGTGGCCGGCGAGTTGCGTTACGAGCAAGTTTTTGGCTACGACACCGGCCTGCTAGTGTACCAGCGCGTAGTCGACCGAAACCCGATCACGTGGCGCCGCGTCACGTTTCCCGAGCGCGGCCTCGATAGCACACCGGCCTGGTCCCCCGACGGCAAGTCGTTGGCGTTCACTTCGACCCGATCTGGCAACCTCGACATCTACGTCGCGTCGGCCGACACAACTGGACCCGCTCAACTGCTGGTGGGCGGCGACAGCCACGAAGACGAGCCCGAGTTTTCGCCCGACGGAAAGTACTTGGTGTTCAGCGGCGTGCAGAACGAAAACTGGGAAATCTTTCTGCTGGAGTTTGATTCGGGTGAGATCTTTCCGATTACAAACAACCCGGCGCACGACTTTGCCCCGGTGTTCACTCGCGACAGCGAACGCGTGATCTTCGCGTCCGATCGCGAGGGGACGACGCAGCTATGGGAAGTTGGGGTGAACGGGCGGGGCCTTAGGCGAATCACCGACGGCAACGACAAAAGCTATCCGGCGATTTCGCCGGACGGCACAAAACTGGCGTGGGTGGAAAACGACGGCGAGATGCGCTGGCTCGACGCCAGGAGCGGTCAGATCACGCGCGTATCGCGACCGCGCTCCAGCAACTTTTCGCCGACATTCAGCCCGGACGGGAACTACATCGCAATCACCGGCCGCGATTGGGGTAGCGTCGACGTCTATATTGCACGTGCCGACGGCAAACGACATCTCCTGTTAACCCGTAACGCAATGATCAATCAAAGCCAGGAATGGTTCGACGGATTCCCCGCCTGGTCGCCCGACGGCACACGCATCGCCGTTGCATCCAACAAGGACGGCGTGCGCAGCATCTATGTAATCGAAGGGGTTGGCGCGTCGCTACACAGGTTAAAAGACGAATTCCCGATTCGAGTCTTCAACCCGCCACAGCCCACGGCGCATTAGTTGCCTACGGCTGATACGACTTCCACTTTTCTTCCAGCCCGGCGTCGGCGATCGTTTCCAACAGATAGTCGGTGTACGCGTCTGCAGTTGCCCCCGTGTCACGGCCGGTCATGGTGAGTTTGCGCTCGTAGGTACCACACACGTCCAACGCCATCTCGATTCGTGCGGCGCGCTCCGGAAAGCCAATGTGCCGCGTCATCATCGCGCCCGCGCGAACCATACTGGAGGGATCAGCGTACTGCGCTCGGCCTTCCTTAACCATCCGCGGCGCGGAACCATGGATCGCTTCGAACATGGCGTAGCGCTTTCCGATGTTGGCACTGCCTGCCGTACCCACGCCGCCCTGAAACTCAGCAGCTTCGTCAGTAAGTATGTCGCCATACAAGTTGGGCATGACCATGACTCGAAACTGAGTACGACGCTTGGGGTCGATCAGCTTAGCGGTCATAATGTCGATGTACCAGTCGTCAAATTCGATACCGGGATACTCCTTCGACATCGTTTGCGCGATGTCCAAGAACTTTCCGTCTGTCGTTTTCACCACGTTTGCCTTGGTGACCGCTGTTACTTTGTTGATGCCGTTGTTCTTGGCGTACTCAAACGCCAAACGACAAATCCGTTCCGCGCCCGGCGTGGTAATTACTTTAAAGTCGAACGCGATCTCGGGTGTCACATTAATCCCGTGACTACCCAACACATAGGCGCCTTCGGTATTCTCGCGAAAGAAAACCCAATCAATTCCCTCCGCCGGCACTTTGACCGGACGCACGTTGGCAAACAAATCGAGATAACGGCGCATGGCGACGTTGCAACTCTCGATGTTCGGCCAGGGGTCACCTTTGCGCGGTGTCGTGGTTGGACCTTTCAATGTGACGTGATGCTCTTTGATCTCGGCCAGCACATCGTCTGGAATCGCCTGGTTGTGTTCTGCGCGGTTTTCGATGGTGAGACCTTCGATGTTATTGAAGGCAATCTTCCCCGCCGCCACTTCGTCCGTTAACACCTCTTCCAGCACTTTGCGCGCCGATTCGGCGATAAAAGGGCCGATCCCGTCGCCGCCCAGAACCCCAACCTTGATGGGCTTGAGCGACGAATAGTCGATCCAATCCTGCTGCGCGCGCATCGCTTCGACGCGCTCCATTTGACCTTTCACCAGCTTCGCGAAGTGCGCGCTGGCGCGTTCGAGTTCCGTGCTCATTAGAATGTTTCCTTTGGTGGAGATGCGGAGAAGCTCCGCTAGCGCGTTAACACTCCCCAGAAGGTATCGGACCCGCGCGCAGGCTTCAACGCCTTTTTGGAGCGGCCCCGCTGGTCAATCGGCTTGACTTTGCGCAGTGTATTCCGTACTCTCATACTATGAATATCGTCCGCAATAATTCGTTCCAAATCAACTCCTGGTGGTGGGGCACCTTCATATCGGGGTAGTGGGCGTATTGTAGGCGCAAATATCGGTTCTAGCTTTTAGCAAACCCACGATCCAATGGATGGTGGGATTTTTTTTTAGGGGAATCATGGTTTCCAAAGTCATACCTACTCTCGCGGAGTTTCGCGATTCCGGCGACGGCCCGACGGTTGTCCGCCGCAGAATTCCGGCTGACCTGGAAACACCGGTGTCGGTGTTTATGAAGCTGCGGCAGCGCAGCGACACTCAGCCAACTTTCTTGCTGGAGAGTGTCGAGCGCGGCATCCAGGTGGGACGCTATTCATTCATTGGTGTGCATCCGCGCGCTACCCTCACCCTGCGCGACGACACCGTGAACATCCAACGCGCCGACGGCACCGAGTCGATCCGCCTTGACGGCAGCGACCCGCTGAACCTGTTGCGCGAAGAAATCGACCGCGGACCCGCGAGCAACGCGGAAGTTCCAGGTCCGATCGGCGGCGCGGTCGGGTTTCTTTCCTACGAGATTGGTCGATACTTTGAAAAGTTACCGATCGCGCAGCGCGACGCTCTGGGGTTGCCGGATTTTGCGTTCTACATTCCGAGGACGGTGGTCGCGTTTGACCATGTGCGTTCGGAGATCGAGATCATTTGCCAGCCAAGCGGCAACACCGACGACGACTATCACAGCGCAGTAGGCGAAATCGAAAGGTTATTGGATGCATTAAGCGCTCCTTTGGAAGTACGTCGCGGGGCCGTCGCGCACGGCGCACCCCCGACGTCGAACTTTTCCCAGGATCGCTTCGAGGCGATGGTGCGTGAAGCCAAAGAGCAAATCCTGGCCGGCGAGATTTTTCAGATTGTCCTTTCGCAACGTCTCACCGGAGAAACCAAGGTTGACCCGTTTCAGGTGTATCGCGCGCTTCGCATTCTGAATCCGTCGCCATACATGTTCTTTCTGTCGTTTCCCACCTTTCAGTTGATCGGCTCGTCACCGGAAGTCCTGGTGAAGCTCGACAAGCGCCGCGCTACCGTTGCCCCGATTGCCGGAACGCGGCCACGCGGCAACACCCGCCACGCCGACGACACACTCGCCGAAGAACTCCTGGCGGACGAAAAAGAACGGGCAGAGCACGTGATGTTGGTGGACCTCGGTCGCAACGACCTCGGCCGGGTTTGCAAGGTCGGTTCGGTTCAGGTTGACTCGTTAATGCACATCGAACGCTACTCGCACGTCATGCACATTGTTTCAACTGTAACCGGTACGCTACGCGATGAGTTGGATGCGTTCGACCTTTTGCGCGCGGCCTTCCCCGCGGGAACGGTCAGTGGCGCGCCCAAGATTCGCGCGATGCAGCTGATCACCCAGTTCGAACAGGATCGGCGCGGGCCGTACGCCGGTTCTGTGGGTTACTTTGGTCGTAATGGAGATATGGACATGTGCATCACCATCCGCACTATTCTAATGCAGGGCGAGCGATACCACGTGCAAGGCGGAGCCGGTATTGTTGCCGACTCCGACCCCGAAAGCGAGTTTCACGAAACACTCAACAAGATCAGGGCGTTAACGCGGGCCATCGCCAACGCGGAGGAAGGTCTGTAGTGCACATCCTCATCGACAACTACGACTCGTTTACCTACAACATCGCCCAAGCGATCGGCGAGTTGGGACACCAGGTGGAGGTCTTGCGCAACGACGCGGCGTCGGTCGTAGAGATCATCGCTCGACGACCGCAGTCGGTTATAGTCTCGCCCGGGCCCGGCGAGCCCGGAAACGCGGGTGTCTCGGTTGACTTAATCAGACAACTCGACCCGGAAACACCTGTTCTGGGAATTTGCTTGGGACATCAGTGCATTGTAGCCGCAGCCGGCGGTGCGATAGATCGCGCCCCTCGCGTCATGCACGGTAAGGTTTCCAACGTTTACCATGATGGACGGACAATTTACGACGGACTATCCAACCCGTTCACCGCCACTCGGTACCACTCTCTAATCGCGCGCGAAGCGGAGCTTCCCGACAACGTGGAAATCTCCGCTTACACGTCCGACGGCGAAATCATGGGCGTGCGACTTAAGGATCGAAAAGTCGAAGGCGTCCAGTTTCATCCCGAATCGGTGCTAACTCCCGAAGGCAAGAAACTCATCGACAACTTTCTGTCAGGAACGGGTCGGGCAAAGTGAAAGCCGCTCTGGATAAAATCATCGCCGGCGTCGACCTCGGCCGAACAGAGGCGTTCGAACTGATGACCGCGGTTGCGCAAGGAACCTACGACGATATTCAGATTGCTGGACTGTTGACCGCACTCCGCACCAAAGGAGAAAGCGTCGACGAGGTGGCCGGATTTGTCGATGCAATGCGTTCCCAGGCGGTTCCCTTGTCTCCAACCACCACGGGACTCGTGGACACCTGCGGCACCGGCGGCGATGGCGCAAAGACGTTCAACATTTCAACCGCCACGGCGTTGGTGGTGGCGGGCATGGGGATTCCGGTGGCCAAACACGGCAACCGCGCGGTGTCGTCCAAGTGTGGCAGTGCCGACGTGCTCGAGGCTCTTGGGGTGAAGATCGATCTACCGGTAGCGGCAACCGCCGCACTGCTCGACGATGTCGGGATCGCGTTTCTGTTTGCACCTCGGTTTCATCCCGCTATGCGGTTCGTCGGCCCGGCCCGCCGATCTCTCGGCGTGCGCACGGTGTTTAATATTCTTGGTCCGCTGCTCAACCCGGCCGACGTAAAGCGTCAATTGGTTGGCGTCTTTGACGGTGCCCTGGCCCCGAAAGTCACGGAAGTCCTGCGGGCGACAGGATCGGAGCGAGCCGTGGTGGTTCACGGTGACGATGGCGCCGACGAAGTAAGCGCAACCGCGCCTACTACGGCCACGTGGCTGCTCGACGGGATAATCACAACCGAGCGATTCGTGCCGGAATCGGTGGGAATGCCAACCGTACCTCCCGAAAGCCTGGCGGGAGGCGACACGAGCTATAACGCCGGGGTTATCCGCAACATTCTGGACGGACAACCTGGTGGGCCGCGCGACGTGGTAGTGTTAAACGCCGCGTTTGTTGCCCGGGTCGCCGGTAGTGTCGATGCTGTCTCCGACGGAATCGTCGCGGCGCAAACGGCTATTGACTCGGGCGCGGCCGCAGCACGGCTTGACCGATTGCGGCAAAGATCGCAGGAGTTGGCACGTGAAGTTTCTTGAGCGGATACGACAAGAAAAGCGCGACGAGCTTTCCGGAAAACGGCGAGACATGACGCTCGCCGACCAACGACGCCGCGCGGAGGATACCGAATCGCCTCGCGACTTCGCGGCCGCGCTGGACGGTGGAGCGATCATCGCCGAACTAAAAGCTCGGACACCCAGCGTTCCCGGCTTCCGTCACTCCGAATCGCTGTTGGATGTCGCGCGAATGTATCAGGACAACGGCGCGGCTGCACTGTCGGTGGTCACCGACGAGCGCAATTTTGGGACATCGCTGAACACGTTGACGGCAGCGCGACGAGCGGTCTCGCTTCCGGCCGTCGCCAAAGAGTTCGTGATTGACGAGTACCAGATCTTCGAGGCGCGTTCTGCTGGTGCCGATGCGCTATTGCTGATCGTCCGGCTGTTGGAACCGTCGCAACTAGTCGATTACCTGGGAATAATCGGCGACCTGGACATGACCGCATTGGTAGAAACCCATACCGAAAGCGACATCGTGAAAGCGTTGGAGGCCAACGCCCGCGTAGTCGGGATCAATAATCGCGACCTGGATCGCATGGTTGTCGATGTGGCAACCACACAAAAACTGGCTCCCCTGGTTCCGCAGGACCGACTACTGGTATCCGAAAGCGGCATCGACAACCGGGACCAGATTGACAAACTGACCCCGCTGGGAGTCGACGCATTCCTGATAGGCGGCAGCCTTCTTTCTGCCGACGACCCGGGTGCAAAACTGCGCGAACTTACAAAGAGGTAACCGTGAGAACACGAGTGAAGATTTGCGGCGTGACTCGAGTCGAAGACGCCACTCTGGCCGACAAACTTGGTGCCGATTACATCGGACTTATTTTTGCCGACAGCCCCAGGCGTATCGATGCCGATCGCGCGACCGAAATTCGCAAGGCGTTACCGGAAGCGTTTTTGGTTGGCGTGTTTCGCAACCAAACCGCCGCCGAAGTCATCGACACGGCAAACCACGTTGGCGTCGACATCGTTCAGCTTCATGGCGACGAAGACCCTTCGTTTTGTAACGAAGTCAGCACCGGAACTGGCTTGCCGATTATTAAGGCATTCAACACCACCAACATGCCGGACGTTGCGCAATTGGCAGCCTACGAGCGAGTGAGTTTTTTCCTGTTCGACCTGGACAAGTCCAAGCTGGACGACCCCGAGCTCACCGAAACATTGTCGCGAATGTGGAGTGACGTGTCGCAGCACCGGCGTCGCGGTTTTCGCGTGTTCCTTGCCGGCGCCCTCGACCAACACAACGTTCGCGAGGCGGTAGAAAGAACCCGCCCCTTTTGTGTCGACGTGTGTCGTGGAGTTGAAGCCGAACCTGGCCTGAAGGATGCCGCCGAAATGGCACACTTCTTTGGCGAGGTCCCGCGATGAGCAAGGGCCGTTTTGGCGCATACGGCGGCCAGTTTGTTCCCGAAACGCTAATGCCGTGCCTGAATGAGCTGGAAACGGCCTACCGCGAGGCGCAACAGGACGAAGCGTTTCAGAACGCACTTACCCAACTGCTCACCCAGTACTCGGGGCGACCAACGCCGCTTTATCTGGCGGAACGGGTATCGCGTGAGTTTGGCAACGGCGCTCGGATTTACTTTAAGCGCGAGGACCTCAACCACACCGGGGCGCACAAGATAAACAACGCGTTAGGGCAAGCTCTGTTGGCCAGGCGAATGGATAAGCAGCGCATCGTTGCGGAAACCGGTGCGGGACAACATGGAGTCGCAACCGCAACCGTGTGCGCGCTGTTCGGACTGGAGTGCACCGTTTACATGGGCGAGTTAGACATGGCACGCCAGCAACCCAACGTGCAACGCATGGAACTTCTGGGGGCGACGGTCAAACCGGTCGTTTCCGGGAGTCGCACGCTAAAAGACGCAACCAACGAAACCATTCGCGACTGGGTTACCAACGTCGATACCACACATTATATTATCGGCTCAACCGTCGGCCCGCACCCCTATCCCACGATGGTACGAGACTTCCAGGCCATTATTGGCCGCGAAACACGCGAACAGTTGTTACAACTCGAAGGCCGCTTGCCCGACGAAGTTGTCGCGTGCGTTGGTGGTGGTTCCAACGCGATCGGCATCTTCGACGCGTTCCGCGACGATCTTGATGTCGCCCTGTATGGAGTTGAAGCCGGTGGGTCCGACCACGGACACGCTGCGGCGCTCGGCAAAGGCAGTCCGGGCGTATTACACGGCGCGTACAGTTACCTGCTGCAAAACCACGACGGTCAGGTGGAGTTGGCTCACTCGGTGTCGGCCGGCCTTGACTATCCCGGGGTCGGCCCTGAGCACAGCATGTTAAAAGACACCGGCCGCGCAACCTATGTCGCCGTCGACGACAGCGCCGCGCTCTCCGCTTTTCGTCGAACCTGCCAACTGGAAGGGATCATTCCCGCGCTGGAAACGTCGCACGCGCTGGCTTTTGCCTACCAACGTTGTCGCGATCTCGCCCCCAACGAGCGCGTTGTCGTCGTGAACTTCTCCGGCCGGGGCGACAAAGACTTAGGCACGGTGTTGGATTCGGCGTGATTTTAAGCGACCACACCCATAGCATCATGCAGTCTGGGCGCAAAGCACTGGTTGCATTTCTCACCGCGGGGTTTCCCGACGAGACAACCTTTGTTGAGTTGATGCGCGCTTGCGAAAGCGCGGGATGCGATGTCATCGAAGTAGGCGTACCCTTTTCGGATCCCATTGCCGACGGCCCAACCATTCAACAGTCATCACAGACCGCTCTCGACAACGGAATGACGATGGAGCGCGCGCTAACGCTTACCGCGTCGTGCAATCTTACGGTGCCGGTGGTGGCGATGACCTACGTGAATCCGGTGCTGGCAATGGGGGTTAGCGCTTTCGCCCAGCACGCGCGGGACGCTGGCGTTCGCGGCGTTATCTTGCCCGACGTCTCCTTTGAAGAGAGCGACCCGTTCCGTGGCGACCTGGCAAGCGGAGGGCTTGAGTATATTGACCTGCTCGCCCCCACCAGCGGCCCCGAGCGGGTTGCCGCGATCGCCACGGGCACCACCGGTTTTGTGTATCTTGTTGCTGTTAGAGGCGTTACCGGCGCACGCAATACCGCGCCGGTGTCGCTCGAGCCGTTCATATCGGCCGCCCGGAAGCACACGAAAACCCCGCTTTATGTGGGCTTTGGTATTTCCTCACCCGCAATTGCTCGCGACGTGGCCGCGTTGGCTGACGGCGTCATCATCGGGAGCAGACTCGTCGACCTGGTCACGCAGGCGCAAGCGGCCGGCACTTCGCCGGTCCGGGCCGTGACTGAGTTTCTGGCAGAAGTTCGCGAGGCGTTGGGGACTCAGGTAAAGTAGTCCCCGGGTAGCGTTCGTGGTAACATCGGGCAAAAGCGACCCGCTAGCAAACGGAGCATTCATGATTGTAGTGATGTCAGACACCGCCACCATGGCCGAGATCAGTAACGTGATTAAGGCGATCGAGTCGATGGGGCTTAAGCCGCATCCGACTCGCGGGGCCGACCGCACCATTATTGGTGTCGTCGACGGCGAACGCGAAGTCGACCTGACCAACCTAACCAACGAACCCGGCGTGGAGCAGGTCGTTCCAATCAGCAAGGCTTACAAAATGGTAAGCCGCGAGTTTCATCCCGAAGACACAGTGGTTAACGTCGGGAACGTTTCCGTAGGCGCCGGGCAGTTTGTGGTGATAGCCGGTCCCTGTGCCGTGGAACAGTCCGACCAGGTAATGCAAACCGCTCGCGCAGTAAAAGCGGCGGGGGCTTCAATTCTTCGCGGCGGCGCGTTCAAGCCGCGCACATCGCCGTATAGCTTTCAGGGTCTAGGCGAAGAAGGCCTGAAAATACTTTTGGCGGCAAAACGCGAAACCGGACTTCCGGTGGTAACCGAAGTCATTGCACCCGATCTGGTTCCTTTGTGCAGCGAATACGCCGACGTTCTGCAGGTAGGAACGCGCAATATGCAGAACTACGCGCTGCTCGAAGCGGTGGGTAAAATCCGCAAACCGGTGGTCCTTAAACGCGGCATGATGAGCACGGTTGAAGAACTGTTGATGGCCGCCGAGTACATCGTGTCCAATGGCAACTCGCAGGTTATTCTATGCGAACGCGGTATTCGCACCTTCGAACGTGCCACGCGCGCGACGTTGGATATCTCGGCGATCCCGGTTATCAAGCGTAACAGCCATTTACCTGTTATCGTCGACCCAAGTCACGCCGCTGGCTACACCGACATCATTCCCGCGTTGTCGCTAGCGGCGGTCGCCGCCGGTGCCGATGGACTACTGGTCGAAGTTCATCCTTCGCCTAAAACTGCGTGGTGCGACGGCACGCAAAGCCTCGACTTTGACGCATTCGCCGACATGATGGAACGCGTTCGGGTCGTCGCTGAAGCGTTGGATCATCCGCTCCCGATGCCCTCCTAAGCCGGCACATGCGAGTCTTGCCGGCAACCCGTGGACTGGCCGGCGACTTAACCGTTCCCGGCGACAAGTCGATCGCACAACGCGCCGTGCTACTGGGCGGCATCTGTCGCGGCGATCAGGTGATTCACAATCTTCCCGCTTCGCAGGACGTGGCTTCGGCGCTGGACTGCGTTAGCCAACTGGGTGCGGCGGTCAACGTCGGCGGTAATACAACCACTATCCGGCCGGGCCAACTTCCGGAACGGGTCGAGCTGGACGCTGGTAATTCCGGGACTACCGCGCGGCTGCTCGCCGGGCTACTGTGCGGCCAGGGGGTCGCCGCAACCATCGACGGCGACGCGTCGCTGCGGCGGAGACCAATGCAACGAATCGTCGACCCATTGACGCAGATGGGCGCGGATATTGACCTGAACGACGGAAAACTGCCGCTACGAATTGCACGCCAACAGCTGCGTGCCATCGAGTACACGCCACCAGTCGCCAGCGCGCAGGTTAAGTCGGCGGTTTTACTGGCGGGCCTGGGGGCGCTAGGGACAACGCGGGTCATTGAGACGATTCCCACGCGCGACCATACCGAGATTATGCTGCGGCGGATGGGGGTGGATGTCGTCATCGGTAACGGAAGCGTCGAAGTCGCCGGAGGAATCGGCCCGCGCGGGATTGAACAAACTATTCCCGGGGATTTTTCTTCGGCGATGTTCTGGCTGGTCGCGGCGGCGATCACGCGCGACTCACAGATCACAATCGATCGCGTGGGATTGAACCCGCGTCGAACCACCGCCCTCCGCGTGCTGGAACAGATGGGGATGCACTTGCAGCAAAGCAACGTCGGTATCGAAGAAGAGCCCCTCGGCACCTTACAAGCGGAGACGAGCGAGTTGCGCGCGACCGATATCACCGACCCGCACACGGTGGCGGGAATGATTGATGAGTTTCCGATCGTGGCGGTGGCGGCGGCGCGGGCCAACGGAATCACGCGGTTCGCCGGGATTGGCGAACTACGAGTCAAAGAGTCTGACCGAATCGCAAGCATCACGGCATTGCTACGCGCGTTCGGTGTAAAAGTGGAAGCGGACAACGACAGCATGACCGTTCACGGCCGGGATCGTTTTGACGGTGGCGCTACTATCGATGCCGCGGGCGATCATCGCATCGCCATGGCTGCGGCGATCGCGGCGCTGGCCGCCGACAGCCCTACAAGAATCATCGGGGCAGAAGTTGCATCTGTATCGTACGCTGGATTTTTTGCCGACCTGGAAAGACTTAGACAATAATGACACCTTCAGAACAGACTAGCCTTTACGGCCTGGTGGGCGACCCGGTGTCGCACAGCATGTCGCCGTTTATCATGAACCGCGGATTCGCCGAATTCAATATCGACGCAACCTACGTCGCGTTCGGCATTCGCCCGGAACTTTTCTTCGCTTCGGTTGGTGGACTTATCGCTCAAGGTATCGAAGGATTCAACGTTACGTTTCCGTACAAAGAAGAAGTCCTGTTTCATGTTGAAGAAGTCTCCACCGAAGCGGAGATCATTGGTGCAGTTAACACAGTCGTCGTCGACGAAGACCAGATTATCGGCCACAACACCGATTGCACCGGAACCGCGATCGCGCTTGAGACTTTCACCGGCATTCGCGATGGCGGCGACGAAGTGTTTATCTTCGGCGGCGGCGGAGCCGCGCGCGCCGCAGGCTACGGCCTGCTCGCCGCTGGCGCCCGGCGGGTTACATTTGGCATTCGCGACATGAAAAACGCCGGCGACTTGATCGACCGCCTGGCCTATACGTTTCCGGAGCAGTCAGTCGAGGCTATCTCGTTATCCGCCCGCGCAGAACTCGACGTGGCGCGTCGGCGCAGTGCCATTCGCGACTCGCAGGTCGTCATTAACGCCACGCCCGTCGGCATGGCGGGCAACCATGACGTTTTGCTGGAAGATCCTTCATGGATACGAACCGGTCAGGTGTATTTTGACTTTGTGTACTACCCGCGGCAGACCCGATTTTTGGAAACCGCACGCGAGTACGGCGCACAACCGTTGGGCGGTGTTGCATTACTGGTCGCCCAGGCTTCGGAGAGCTTTCGGTTGTGGACCGGAAGCGTGTTCGACGTACAGGACATGGCAGCGGCGGTTGAATCGTTTTCGCAACCGGGTGTTCAATCGCGCAGAGAGGTAAACTAATGGGTTTGCGTTTTCTCTCTGCGGGTGATTCTCACGGCGAAGCACTGGTCGGCATCATCGAAGGCATGCCCGCTGGCGTGCGGGTTTCCATTGCCGCGCTACAACACGAACTCAAACGACGCCGCAAGTCTTATGGGCGAAGCAGCCGCCAAATGATTGAGCAGGACGAAGTAAGTGTCATTAGCGGACTGTGGGATAATCGTACCACTGGCGCGCCGCTCGCTATTCTAATCCCCAACCGCGGACGGGTGGTTCAAGGAAAGCCTGGCGGCGCTATGGGAACTATTCCTCGTCCCGGTCATGCCGACCTCCCCGGTGTCCTCAAGTACGGGCTTAAGAACATCCCTCCGGTCTCCGAGCGAGCCAGTGCGCGCAGCACAACAATGCGAGTTGCTATTGGTGCAGTAGCTAAGCTGGCGCTGAAAGAATTCGGAATCGATTCCATTGGACGGGTGCTGGCGATCGGTGACGTCGACGCGCCACGCCAGCCGGGTAACCTCAACACGTTGCGTAAACGGGTTCAGACGTCGCCGGTGTTTTGCGCCGACAAAAGTGCCGCCGCCGCGATGATCGACGCGATCAAAGCCGCCAAAGAAGCGGGCGATTCGATCGGCGGAGCCGTAGAGGTCATCGCAACCGGTGTACCACCGGGCCTCGGATCGCACGTCGAATGGGACCGCAAGTTGGACGCGCAACTCGCGGCGGCAATGATGAGCATTCAAAGTGTCAAGGCGGTTGAAATTGGAGACGGTATTGAATCGGCGCGCGCCAAAGGTGTCGATGCACACGACGCCATGGAAGTTCGCGACGGTCACGTGGTTCGGATGAGCAACCATGCGGGCGGATTCGAAGGCAGTATGACGAACGGCGAACCCGTTGTGGTCCGGGCATTTGCCAAACCAATCCCAACCGCACAGCGAAGGGCGCGTACATTCAATCTACGCAACTTGCGGGCTACCGACAGCCCTTACGTCCGCTCCGACGTGTGTGTGATTCCAGCGCTCTCGGTAATCGCCGAGAACGTTGTCGCGTGGGAACTTTGTCGCGCCCTGTTTGAGAAGTTTGGCGGCGACCACATTGATGACACCAAAGCCGCGTTGACACACTACCGCAGTCGTATCGACCAGAGGTTCGCAAAGTGAAACGACTCAATTCGCAGCAACCCATTCTACTGGCCGGGTTCATGGGTACCGGAAAAACCGAAGTGGGACGCCTGGTCGCCGAGCGATTGGGCCGACCTTTCTTTGACACCGACGAAATAATTGAAGCACGCGTCGGAATGTCGGTTGCCGAAATTTTTGCGACCGAAGGCGAGATTGCGTTTCGAGCCCATGAACGCGCCGCGATTGCCGATTATGTAAGTAGTCCGTCGGTGGTTGCGCTTGGCGGCGGCGCGCTAATGAATCCAGAGACGGCCGAGTTGGTTTACCACCAACGCGTCTTCCTGCTTACCGCCAACGCCGAAGAGATTGCGGCGCGAGTGGCGGGCGACCCCGACCGGCCGCTCCTTAGCGATATCGACCCCGCCGATCCTAACGCGACCGCGCGGCGCATTGGCGACCTCATGGCATCGCGCGCGCCGGGCTACAAGCCGATTCGACTTAGTATCGACACCAGTCGGCATACTCCGCAAGAAGTTGCCGACACGATCCTGGAGTGGCTAACCCTGGACGCGCACACGCTACCGCTGAAGGTCGACATGCGTCACTTCGCGTTGCCGCACTCGCGTCCGCGCGTGGAAGTTAACGGCGGCGGCTCTTTCATCCACGTTGGCAGCGGCATTATCAAGAATCTGGCGCAACTCCTTCGCGAAGTCGGTCTAACCGGGCGCTGCATCGCCGTGGTTCCCGAACAACTCACCGATGTCGTTGGAAAACGAGTGACGACCGTGTTGGAGGAATCCGGCATCGGTCATGACGTTATTCCAATCCGCGATGGCGACGAAAACAAGAAACTACAAGCGTACTCCGGCCTTCTGGATGAACTCGTTCGTCTTCGCGCCGACCGCGGAACCGCGCTGCTGGCCGTCGGCGGCGGCGTCACCGGCGACCTCGCCGGCTTCGCAGCAGCCAGCTACATGCGAGGCATGCCGCTGGTACAAATTCCCACCACGCTCCTGGCCCAGGTCGACGCCAGCATTGGCGGCAAGACTGGCGTAAACCACCGCGAAGCCAAGAATCTTATTGGCGCGATTTACCAGCCCCTGGTGACCATCGCGGATGTCGAGTTTCTGGATACACTGCCCGACCGCGAACTGGCCAACGGTATGGCCGAAGTCATTAAAACGGCCGTTATCGACGCGCCTGACCTTTTTGTAATGTTGGAAGCGTTGGCCGAAAGTGAAGACGTTTCTGTGCTTCGACGCGCCGACGTGCTGGAGCGTTGTGTTTTTGAATGTGCTCGGGTAAAGGCCGGCATTGTACAGGCCGACCCGTACGAGACCGGCCCGCGACGTTTGCTCAACCTGGGGCACACGTTGGGACACGCTTTGGAAATTGCCGCAGGGCATCGGCACATGCCGCATGGCGCGGCCGTATCGATCGGACTGGTGGCGGCGGCGCAGATTGCCGCAGCCAAAGGCCAGGCCGACCCTTTCCTCGCGCACCGCGTGGATCGCGTGCTGCGCTGGTGCGGCTTGCCAACAAGCGTCCAGGGCGTAGACACCGAAGCGGTTCGCGCGGCCATGCGACTCGACAAAAAGCATCAAAACGGGCGGCTTCGCTACATTATCCCGCGTGATGTGGGAAAGGTCATCGTTGTGGACGACATCACTATCGACGATGTCGTTGCCGTGATCGAAGGAGGAACGACCCAATGAAAGTGCACGTCATCAACGGTCCGAACTTGAACCTCTTGGGTACCCGGGAACCAGAAATC
Source organism: uncultured bacterium (assembly GCA_964588695.1). Taxonomy (GTDB): domain Bacteria; phylum Krumholzibacteriota; class Krumholzibacteriia; order WVZY01; family JAKEHA01; genus CAZPQK01. Next base: position 71,428 of record CAZPQK010000009.1, on the reverse strand, counting down.
TACGGCCACGAAACCCTCGATGAAATCAACCGACGGGTCGCCGACCATGCCAAGCAACTAGGCATCGACCCGTCTTTCGCACAGTCTAACGTCGAAGGCGAGATCGTCAATGAGCTGCAACAGGCCGACCGCGACTGCGCCGCGATCGTCATCAACCCCGGCGCGTACACCCATACCAGTCTTGCCATTGCAGATGCTATCCGCGCCATCTCGGCCCCGGTCATCGAAGTCCACTTGAGTAACATTCACGCCCGCGGTCGCGAGCGCGCCCGTTCGGTCACTGCGACTGCGGCGCGCGGCCTTGTTTGCGGATTCGGAGCCGATGGCTACCTTCTGGCCATGGACGCGATCCCACGCGTGTTGAAATCCTGACACCTCACATCTGACCTGCCCTTTCACCCAACGCCTACCAGTTTCGTACCTGGAAGCTGCTCAACCACCGCGGCAAAAAAATTCCGTCGCAGCGCCGATCCAGCGACTAGCAAAACCCACGCTCTCTAAACGGCTTACGCCACACCGAACGTGGTTCGCGGTTTGCTCCCCCGACTTGTCCCTTCGCTGCTGCGCCAGATGGGAGGAAGAAGATGAGGAAGTTCAAATGGGCCGCCGTCGCGGCAGTTGTCATGTTGGTTGGGTGTGGCCAGGAGCAGTTGCCGGAAATCTCCACCGGCCCGCCTCCGGCTACGGTCGATACGCTTAGCCTGGGGGGATTGCCCAAGGTCTTTACAGGTGAGCATGAATGGGTTCGACGTACCACAGCGTCGACGGCCGAAGCAGCTGGCGTTGCGGCAGCACTGGCCGACCAGGGGTACGTGCTAGCGCCCGAGCACTCGCTCGTCGCGCCACTGAACCACGGTGACCTAACGCTTCAAACCTTTGTCGGCGTCGACGACATGGTGTTGGTATTGCACCAACAGAGCCGTCGTCGCCAAATGGCGGCATACCGGATCTCCCGCGACATCGCGGGAGTGGTCGGGACACCGGTAATTGTTGAACCTGCCAGCCACTTGCTGTCGCAGTCGGCAAGGTTTAGCGAAACGCAGTGGGATGTGTTCTTTACCTGTGTTTACGACAACCTCGGCGAGACGTTCATTGATTGCGCGCAGACGTGCTATTCGTCGCAGGTGTTCTGGTGTGTGTTGCCCTGCGTGGTGCCTCGCCTGCCCGGTATTCTTTACCAATGTCTGTATCAGGCGTTCTCACCCAAAGTACTCAGGCAAGACTAGCCAGATTCCGCAACCGTGAGGCCCGCGAGAAAAGTGAAAAGGCCCTACCCGCTTGGGTAGGGCCTTAGCCTCATACACGCACTGGCCAGTGAGACGCGTTATTGTTCGGAAGCCAGTCGCCGGAGCACCGCGTTGAGGATTCCGCCCTGGCGGTAGTACTCAACCTCGACCGGCGTGTCGATTCGAACCCGAACCTTAAACGACTTAACTTTCCCATCGACAGAGGTTGCGGTCACATCGATGTCCTGCCCGGGCGACAGATCATCGCCGTATCCGGAAAAGTCGAAGGTCTCTTCGCCGGTCAAGCCTAAGCTTTCGGCCGTGTCGCCTTCCTTAAACTGAAGCGGCAACACACCCATACCCACCAGGTTGCTGCGGTGGATACGTTCGTAACTTTCGGCGATAACCGCGCGAATTCCCAGCAGCTTGGTTCCCTTGGCAGCCCAGTCGCGGCTCGACCCGGTACCGTACTCGGCCCCCGCCAGAACGATCAACGGAGTGTTGCTGGCCTGATACTTGAGACTCGCCTGATAGATGGTCATCTCCTTGCTGTCAGGAAAGTACATCGTCCACGAACCTTCCGAACCCGGAACCAGTTGGTTGCGCAACCGGATATTTCCAAAGGTACCGCGCATCATGACTTCGTGATTTCCACGCCGCGAGCCGTAACTGTTGAAATCGCGCGGTTCTACTCCATGCAGTTTTAGGTATTCGCCCGCATCGCTATTCTGCGCGATCGCACCCGCGGGCGAGATGTGATCGGTGGTTACCGACTTACCCAAAAGTGCCAGACAACGTGCGCCGCCGAACGGCTCGATGGGGGCAGGATCCCCTTCGGTTCCGGCAAAGAACGATGGTTCGCGCACGTAGGTACTGTCGTCGTGCCACTGATAGAGTTCCGACCCGCCTGCGTCGATTTCGTTCCAGCGGTCGTTGCCTTTAAACACATCGGCGTAACGCTTGGTAAACGCAGATGCCTTAATCACCTGCGCGACCACGTCAGCAACCTCGCGGTTACTGGGCCAAATGTCTTTTAGAAAAACATCGTTTCCATTGGAGTCGGTACCGATGGCGTCGTTGGCCAGGTCGATGTTCATCGTGCCCGCAAGCGCGTAGGCGACAACAAGCGGGGGGCTGGCCAGGTAGTTACCGCGGGTTAGAGGATGCACTCGGCCTTCGAAGTTACGGTTACCGCTAAGTACGCTGGTGGCGACTAGCTCGCCCTCTTGAATCGCCGCCGCAACTTCTTCCGGCAGCGGTCCACTGTTACCGATACACGTTGTGCATCCGTAACCGACAGTTTGAAAGCCGAGCTGGTCGAGGTAGGTCTGCAGACCGGATTCATCCAGATACTCGGTCACCACCGGCGACCCCGGCGCCAGGCTGGTCTTTACGAACGGCTTCACCTGCAACCCGCGTTCGACGGCCTTCTTGGCAACCAGGCCGGCAGCAACCATCACCGACGGATTCGACGTGTTGGTGCAACTGGTAATTGCGGCAATTACGATATCGCCATGGGTGAGTTCGGTGTCGGCCAACGCCACTGCCGTGTCGCCTTTTGCCGCCGCGACTCCAAAGCCGCCGTCGCCAACAGGCTTGCTCATGTGTTCCTGGAACGAACGCTTCATGTCGCGCATGGCAATACGGTCCTGGGGGCGACGCGGCCCTGCCAGGCTGGGTTCGACATCGCCAAGATTCAGTTCCACCACATCGGAATACGTCGGCTCCGGCGCGTCCGGGCTAAAGAACATGTCCTGTTCCTTCATGTAGGCTTCAACTGTATCGACAAGCTGGTCGTCGCGACCGGTCAACCGATAGTAGCGAAGCGTCTCTGCATCGACCGGAAAGAATCCCATGGTCGCGCCGTACTCCGGCGACATGTTGGCCAACGTCGCTCGATCGGGAAGGCTCATCGACGCCAGGCCCTGACCAAAGTACTCCACAAACTTGCCGACGACGCCTTTCGCCCGAAGGATCTCCGTCACCGTCAACACCAGGTCGGTTGCAGTAATCCCCTCACGAAGCTTGCCGTGAAACTTAAAGCCGACAACATGCGGCATAACCATATAAATGGGCTCGCCCAACATCACCGCTTCGGCTTCGATGCCGCCAACGCCCCACCCGACGACTCCCAGACCGTTGATCATGGTCGTGTGACTGTCAGTGCCGACCAGACTGTCGGGATAAAGCACCCCGTTGGTTTCGAACACGCCCCGCGCCAGGTACTCGAGGTTAACCTGATGAACGATCCCAGTCGCGGGTGGCACCACCCGAAAGTTATCAAAGGCCGTCTGACCCCACTTTAAAAACTCGTAGCGTTCGCGGTTACGTTCGAACTCACGATCAACGTTAACCTTAAGCGCGTTGGCAGAACCAAACGCGTCAACTTGCACGGAATGGTCCACCACCAAATCGCAAGGTACTTGCGGGTTAATCTTGTTGTGATCTTTCCCCATCCGGTGCATTGCGGCGCGCATTGCCGCCAGATCAACAATGGCGGGCACACCGGTAAAATCCTGAAGGATGACCCGCGCTGGCTTGAACGCAATTTCGGTTGTGCCGGCTGACTTTGGGCTCCACTTGAGTAGCTTGTCCACGTCGTCGTCGGTCACCCGAAAACCGTCGTTGTTGCGCACGGCGCTCTCCAGCAGAACCCGAATCGAGTACGGTAATTTCTGGGTGTCACCTACCGACGGCAGGTGGTACAAAGCAGCGGAACCCAGTTCGCGCCGATAGTTTGCGGGGTCGTATTTCAATCTTCCTCCAACTTGTCTTTGCCGTCATCCGACGGCGTACTTTCGTCCAATAGAATTATGTTCTCGTGTTGTTGCGACCACTGCGACCACAACCTGTCGGCTCCTGTTAAGGGCCGCGGTACGACGTTACCAATGCGAACGTTTTCCGGCGGCGTGAACTCGCTAAAGCCTACGCCGGGGGAGAACGTTTGTCCCGTGGTGCGGTGAAACCACGCGTCCTTCTCCCGGACGATCCAGGCTCCCTCGCTTTCCCGCGGCGCCATGACGGCGTAGTAGCCTTCCGACACGTCCGCAGCGGTGCCTGGCGCACGGTAGAAGAAAAACCTCCCGATGGCGAGACCGCCTCGTATGGCATCGGCCCTGATCGCGTAGGCTTGACCGTCTAATTCGAACCCATAGACCAGTTCTTCGCCGGCCAGGCGGTGGTCCCGGTCTCCGCCGGTACCCGCGGCGTGCATTAGGAGCAGCACCGAAATCGCTAAGATCTTAAGTGACATAATGTTAACTGATCGCGGGGAGCACCCGTCACCTGTTCTACTTTAGCATGATTGGCTGGCGCGGAAAAGCCTGCCCAACCGTCGCGCGAGCTTTGACACTCCTCTAAGTTCGAATTATTTTAATATTGAACGAATAAGGAGGGCAGCATGCCGACTAAATACACGGGTACGCTGCGCGAGATGCAAGTGCTCAACATGTTTATCACCCTCGCGCGCGCCAGCAATACCATCTTCGCCGACGTAAATCGGGCGTTGGCGGCTCCGAAACTCTCGCCGAGCCAGTTTGGTGCGCTGGAAACGCTGTTTCACCTGGGCCCGATGAATCAACGAGAGTTGGGTACCAAGTTACTAAAAACCAACGGCAACATGACGATGGTGGTCGACAACCTCGAACGACGCGGACTGGTAACGCGCAAACGATCGTCCAGCGATCGCCGTTGCATCACGGTCAGTCTAACTGCGGCCGGTCGCAGGGTAATCAAAAAAGCATTCCCCGAAGTTCTCCGCGAACTGGTTGCCGGCACCGATCATCTTGACGACGCCGAGTTGGAAACGCTCTACCAATTGTGTCGCAAGCTGGGCCGTCGCGAAGCGCCAATCGTATCCGACACGGCTTGAGCCCCGAACGGCTAACGGCATGGCGGGCGTAGCAGCAGCACGCCGGCCGGCTCTGCCACCACGACTCCGTCGCCGACGACCGCGACCCCCTGTACACTCTCACTGGGACGTGCGCCCACCGCAACCGGCAACAGCGGATTGGTCAAATCGAAGATCTCCAGCCCGCCGGTATCCCCGGCAATAAAAAGCATCTCTCCATCCACGGCCAGGCGAACCACTCGTCCGGCGGTTCGAATCCGTCCCGCCAACACCGGTATGAGTGGATTGGCGATGTCAAAAATCTCAACCCCAAGCCCGCTATTCCCCGAACGCAAACCCACCAGCAAATAGCCATCGTGCACGACGGCATCGTTAGCAGCCCCGCCATTGGTAATTGCGTTCAATGCGACCGGCCGACGCGGATCGAAGCGGCTGTAGATGGTAATTCGCGAACTACGGCTGGCGACGAACGCGTGTGTTGCGCTTAACGCGACCGCCGAGAAAATGGTTCCGGGCGATGTCAGCAAGTAGGGGTCGTCCTGGGATGATACGTCGTGCGTAAGAAAACCGGCCGAACCCAGGGCAGCGTAAACTATGTCGCCGTCAGCAGCGACGCCCAAGGCGGGTGTCGACTGCGGCACGCCGTCTTCCACACGAAGCGTGTCGCCCGACAAAGTTACCGGATAGACCCCACCAGATGTTCGTACCAGGACGCCGTTGTCGAATCGATGCAGACTGCGTTCGCTGCCGGGAACGTTAACGGTTTGCAGCGTAGTAATACCGTTGTCGGTGATGGTCATCAGCGACACTCCCCCGCTGGCATCAGCCGCAAACCAGCGGCCATTGTACCCACTCACGTCGACGGTGTTTCCACCCAGCTCCGCACTCGCGGTTACTGGTATCGGCTGTGCGTTGCGCGCGTCGATCAGCCGTACTCCAGCGTCATCGTCGGCAACGACCACGTGTCCCCGAGACACAACCACCGCGACGGCTTCGTCGGCGGTATCCATGCGCGATAACCGAGCCGGATGGAGGCGTGACCGGCGGTCGTAGATGGTGACACCGCGAGTGCGATCGGCCACTACCAGGCGATCAGCCGATGCAGTAAGCGCTAGCGAACTTCCATCGGTCGCTAGCGTCGCGGCAAGCGATTCATTGCCGACCGACGAAACATCGACAACCTGCACGCCGCCAACACCCATCGCGACGTACGCTGTGGGTCCCCACACGCTTACCGCGGTGGGCGACATTGGCATTTGCACGCGCGACAGTTCAAACGGCTGCCAGGGGTCGGAAACCGAAAGCGTACGCAAACCGTGATTGGCGTCGGCAACGTAAAGGCGGTCGCGCCACCGCGCAATGTCCACGGGGCTTCCGGGCGTATTGTCCGATCCCAACGCAACAAAATCGCCGTCGACCCACGAAAAGCCGCGAATCCCGACACCGTCATCAACCACCCAGACCACACGACCCGACGCGGCCAGAGCTGTCATTTCTCCGACCGACGACACAACCGTGAGCAGTTGCGGCGTCGACGGGTTGGTGACGTCGATTGCAGCTAGCCCGCGGTTGCCTAGCGTCGCTACGACCACGCCGGAAACCAGACCGATATCGGTAACTTCACCCGGCAATGACAGCGTGCCAACGACTTCGGGGCGATAGGAGTCGGACCAACTGACCAGCGCGACACCGTCGGTCCCAAGTCCACAAATAATCTGACGAGGAGTGGCGAACACACTGGTCACACGCTCGCCCGGACTCAGCACACCCGTCGTGTGCAGGTACAGCCGGTAGTTCGTGCAACCACTTCCAGACAGCGCGCCGCCCGAAACGGTCGGCCCATTGGCATCGTCGCAACCGTTAGCCGCCAGGCACAGCAAGGCGAGCGATACGAGTGATCGCCGGAGTTCCCTAGTCAGTTTTCTCATAACACGTTAGGACTTGGGCGGATAAGGCTTTCGCGGCATCACAAATCGGTCGGTGGTGCGGGCATATTCCATTCCGCCCAGGCGGCCGATCGGCTGCAGCTTGGCGGGATCAACTTTACCCTCGGTAAGTACCCGATCGTCGACATCGATGAGCAGGATTTCGCCGATAACTAGCGAGGCCCCTCCATTGTCCGCCTGTCCAATCTCAAGGATATCATACACGCGACACTCGAAATGGACCGGGGACTCTTTGATGCGCGGTGCGCGGACGCACTCCGCCGGCTGGGGCGTAATGCCGGCCATTTTGAATTCGTCGGCGTCGGAAGGAAAAGCGGTGGCAGTTTCGTTCATCGCCTCTGCCAGTGGCTCGGTCGCGATGTTGACAACAAACTCCCGGGTCGCTTCGATGTTGGCCAGCGTATCTTTCTTCACTGCGGTGTCGGGGCGTCGCGACGGGGCAAAGCAGATCGTCGGGGGTCGGGTTGACACCCCGGTAAAAAACGAAAATGGTGCGGCGTTAAACGCGCCCGAGGCCGACACTGTGGAAACCCAAGCGATCGGCCTCGGTAGAATGGTGCGGATCATCAGGCGATAGATGTCCGCGTTGCTCGCCGCTTGCGGGTCGAGCTGCACGATTACGTTTGCCAGCTAAAAGGATACGTTGGATCGTCGACTTCCAGCGACTCTTTGACCACATGAAGTGGCGCGAACGTATCTACCATCACCGCCAGTTCTTTGGTTTCCTTGGCACCAATTGACTTTTCCAACAATCCGGGCTGCGGACCGTGCGGAATACCGTACGGGTGCAAAGTTACCGAACCTAGCTCGATTCCTTTGCGACTCATGAAGTTGCCTTCGGCGTAGTAGATTACCTCGTCGCTATCCAGGTTGCTGTGGGCGTAAGGAATGGGAACGGTGTTTTCGCCAAAGTCAAACGGACGTGGACAAAACGAACACAGCACGTAGCCCCGACCGGTAAACGTCAGGTGCGACGGCGGCGGCAGATGCACCCGACCAACCTTGGGCATGTAGTCGTTGATGTTAAAGATCCAGGGATAGTAAAAACCGTCATACCCAATCAAATCGAATGGATGGTGACCCAGCTGATACTCCTGGATTCCATCCTTCAACCGGATATGCACGGGAAACTTCCCCTTCTTGTCGATTGGTTCTTGAAAGTCCGGAATCCGGATGTCGCGTTCGCAATAGGGCGCGTCTTCCAGTAACTGCCCGTACTGATTCCGAAAATGCTTGGGCGTGTCGACCGGTCCGTGCGACTCGACGATAAACATGCGGTTGTCGTCGGTGTGAAACGTGAGTTGATAAATAACGCCCCGCGGGATGACAACGTAGTCACCCTGATGAAACTCAAGCTGGCCGAACATGCTGTCGACCCGACCTTCGCCACGGTGAATAAACATGATCTCGTCACAAATTGCGTTCTTAAAAAAATAGTCCGCGTTGTCGGTCGGGCTGCACGTGGACAATACGACATCGTTGTTGTACATCAAGTAACGACGACCGTTCACAAAATCGCCACGAGGACCAAACTTGAAAGTTTGAAAATGATGGTGACGATGCTTGTCGTCGTCCTTGGGCTGAAGGTTTATAGGGTGAAAGTTACCCACGCCGGCGACTTCCGTCGGCATGTGAATGTGATAAACGTTCGAGTATATGTCCGAAAACCCCAACCGGCTCATGTGCTCTTCGTAGTAATGGTTTCCCTTGTCGTCTTGAAAAACCATGTGACGATACTTGGGGTTTCTACCTTGCTTGATGTAATACGGCATTTCCAACTCCTGTGGGCTTTAAGCCCCATGCGGACCGACGCCGCCGTGGTCCAGTGACACCCATAGTTTAAATGCGAACGCCGCACGCAAGAGCAAGCTCCGACGCGCGGCGTTGACGCTCGGCGACGGGCTTATAGCGTTCCGCGACGCTCTTGCTCGCGCTCAATCGATTCGAACAACGCTTTGAAGTTGCCCTTACCAAAACTACGGGCCTTCTTGCGTTGAATGATTTCGAAGAACAGAGTCGGCCGGTCTTGCACCGGCTTAGTAAACAGCTGCAACAGGTAGCCCTGGTCGTCGCGGTCCACCAGGATTCCCATCTTGCGCAGAGTTTCAATTTCTTCGTCGATGTCGCCCACGCGCTCTTTCAGAGTATCGTAGTAGGCGTCCGGCACATAAAGAAAGTCAACGCCGTTATCGACAAGAGCTTGAATCGTATCAACAATGTCGTTGGTGGTCATAGCCACGTGTTGAACACCGGGGCCCGAGTTGAACTCGACGTATTCTTCGATCTGCGACTTCTTCATACCTTCGGCCGGCTCGTTGATCGGCATCTTTACAGCTTCGTCCTCGCTGGCCACAACTACCGAGCGAAGCGACGTGAACTCGGTCGAAATATCGTCGTCGTCGACTGTCCACAACCGATGGAATCCAAAAATGTTCTCGTAAAACTGAACCACGTCTTCCATCTCGCTGTCGGGCTGATTGCCGACAATGTGATCGACAGCCAGCAGACCGGTCGGCTTTCCTTTGATCGGCGAACTTGCTTCCACGTAACCCGGAAGAAAAACACCTTCGTAGCCGTTGCGCTCGACAAAGGTGTGGGTGACGTCGCCGTACGATTGAATTTGCGCCACTCGCACCTTGCCGTTTTCATCTTCCAGCCACTTGGGTTCCATCGTACCGGTGGCACCCTTACCCGTGGTGTATTCGTATGCCAGCGCAGCGTCGTCGACAGCAAACGCAATGTCGGACACGCCATCGCCATGCTTGACGATAAAATCGTTCAGCGGCGAGTCGGCCTTGTATGGCGAGTTCATGACGAAGGTAACGAAGTTCTGTTTCAGAACGTAGCTGGCTTTATCGCGCGCGCCCTGTTCGAGGCCGCGATATCCCTTGAGGTCAAAACCGTAAACCGTCTGATAGAATGCGGCAGCCTGCTTGGCGTTGCCAACGGTGAAGGTCACGTGATCGAATCCGAATAGCTTGAACGGTCGCTCCATAGCGTTCCGCCCCTCCTTGATTTGGTGTGATTAAAGAAGAATCGGCCTTAGCGGCATGGGTCCATCATACCCAACAAGGCGCGGCAAAAGCAAGGACAGCGCGGCGCTTTCTTGTTTAGCGGCAAGGCTTTGCGATAAAACTGGTTAGCTTTGCCGGGATCGCTTCGACGGTGTCTTTCAGGCGAACTGCGAGATGTCCACCGCCGCCCTCCGCGCTCCCCAGCTTCCTGGCCGCGAGGAAAACCGGCCCGCAACCGGATGACCGCAATCGCCGCAGCGAGCTGCGTCGCCGGCGCCCGCGACATTCCACTGGGTCAACTGGTACCAATCACGACCGATCACAACGCTGCCACATCCCGCGCAGTAAGTACTTTGACCGGCTTCGTCATGAACGTTGCCGGTGAAGACGTACTGCAATCCGGCGTCGCGCGCGATTTGCTGCGCGCGGGTCAGCGTGCTCGCTGGCGTCGCGGGTTTGTCGCGCATCTTCCAGTCGGGGTGAAACGCAGAAAAGTGCAACGGAACCTGGTCACCCAGTTCACGCACGATCCAACTGGTCATACTGCGGAGTTCCTGGTCGGAATCGTTCTCGCCGGGAATCAACAGAGTCGTGATTTCCAGCCACGTGTCGGTATGGTGCGTGACGTAAACGAGCGTATCGAGAACCGGCTTAAGTTCGGAGCTACACACGTTACGATAGAACGACTCGGTAAACGCTTTAAGGTCGACATTGGTCGCGTCCATGGCAGCAAAGAACTCCTTGGCGGGCTCGGGACAGATCTCGCCGGCGGTCACGGCAATCGTCTTGATCCCGAGATCATGGCAAGCGGCGGCGACATCAACGGCATACTCAAGAAAGATCACCGGATCGTTGTAGGTAAAGGCCACGCTATCGCAACCAGTCGCTTGCGCCGCACGCGCTATCGCCGCGGGTGACGCCACGTCGGTAAGTCGATCCATTTCGCGCGACTTGGAAATGTCCCAGTTCTGGCAGAACTTGCAGGTGAGATTGCAGCCCGCGGTTCCGAAAGAGAGCACGGCGCTGCCCGGGTAGAAATGGTTGAGAGGTTTCTTTTCCACCGGGTCGATACAAAATCCGCTAGATCGCCCATAGGTGGTAAGTACAATTTCGTCGCCCTCGCGTTTGCGGACAAAGCACAACCCGCGTTGTCCATCGCGTAGCCGACAGAATCGCGGGCACACATCACATTGAATGCGTCCGTCGGACAACATTGTAAAGTAGCGTCCAGGATGATGCGGGGATTCGTCCATAACTCAATTATAGCGCATAGCGACGCGGGGTACGCCTGACAACGCGCGGGCGATACTAGCGGGGCCGGTTACGAATCATGCGGCGAACGGTGACGAAGATCATTAACAGCCCCACGCCCATCAGCACCCAGTTAATCTCGCGCGGTTTGGGATCGCACGCGTCGATGGTGCCATTGCCGTTGTCGTCCGACGCGAGCGCGTTGTCAATTTCGTAGTGGTCGAACAGTCCGTTAACGTCGCAGTCCAGAGGTGGGGTACTCATCGTTACCGGAACCCCGTCGCGATCCAGCAACTCGATTCCCAGCCCAGCGCTCGGCAGCGGGATCATCGGAAGATTGGCCGATGTACTATCGCCACTAGAGCAAGTGGATTGAACATTGTCGATCTGCAAAATGGACTTTACACCCTGCCCACGGAGGGGGTTCACAACGGCGAACAGGATCAGGTTCTCGTTACAACCTTTTACCGATATCGAATAACGACCGCTGGCAGGCGCTCCCCCGCCGGGGATCAGTCCCGCCCGGGTCGCAAAATACGATTTCTGAATTACTACCGCCTGTTCGCCGGGCGCCAGCCATAGCGAAGCGTCGAAGGTAACGGTGCACCAATTCTGATCGGTAGTGTCCAGCGCGCACCAAAAGTTCTGAAACAGCGTTGACGGGTTGCATCCCAGCGCGCCCAATTGGAAGTTTCCCAACCACGCGAGGCTGTTTGCGCCGGGTTTGGCGCCTGGCGGATTTGGAAGGTTCAGCCCCCGTACCACAACCGGCGGGCTGCACGGATCAGGCCCGGCAACTCCGCGAAACCAGCCGTTTCCACCTTGCTCGAAGTCGCCGTTGGTTACCGCGCCGACGTCAACCGCCGCGAAAACGGCGAAAAGAACAATAACGGCAAGTAATGCGCGAGCGTTGCAATCGCGATGGCCGATAGAAATACGGCGAGGCACCTGGGCTACTCCTGCGACAACGCTTCCAAGCGCTGGTATTCCAATTGACCGCTAGTGATTAGCTCATAAGATTGCTTGAGATCTTCCTGAACAAATCGGTACGCCGCCCAACTGCCTAACGAGGCCCAACTGGAACGCGACGTAAGCAACTCCATCAGACTTTTTTCGCGAGGATAATTAACCAGCGTGACCTCTTCTTCCGGGTCAAGGCCAGCCTCTTCTTTGGCCAGACGAATCGCGGTGGGCAGCCCGCCCAGTTCATCGATCAACCCGTTGTCTTTGGCCTGACGCCCCGTCCACACGCGTCCGTGGGCGAGCTTCTCCGCTTCTTCGAAGGTCATTCCCCGCCGATCTGCAACGTCCTGCAACCAGGCGTTAAAACTCTTGTAGTGGTAGTCCTTCAAACGCTCCCACTGCTCCGGAGAGAAGCTGTCAACCGGAGACCAGAAGTTGGCGTTGGCGCCCTTGTCGACACCATCGAAGCTAAAACCCAGTTTTTCGTAGGCGCCGGCGATGTTCATCTTTCCCAGGATCGAGCCAATCGAGCCCGTTACGGTGTTGGGATTGGCTACCATTTTATTGGCTTTGTAGGAGATGTAGTAACCGCCGGAAGCGGCAACATCAAGCATCGACACTACAACCGGTTTCCGCTCGACCGCGTATTCTACGGCGCGACTAATCAGGTCGCTGGTGAGCGTTTCCCCACCGGGACTGTCGACTCGAAGAACAATTGCGTCGACCTTATCGTTGTCGGCAGCGGCACGAATCGCACGCGACGCCGTGCGGTGGCCAATAATAAAGCCCATCATGGGGTCGACACGACTACTGCGGCCCGCCAACGCACCGTGCGCGTGCACGATTGCGATACGGTGTTTGCCCTTCAGACCAACGCTTTCGCGCGAAATGTCGTTGTAACTCCAGTGCGTTACGGTCGACAATTCCTCGTCGTCACCAGCGAGCATATCTTCCATTTCGTCCCAATACATAACGCCATCAATGATGCCCGCGGCCAGTGCTTCTTCTGCGGTGTACATGACGTACTCGGCGAATGAATCAATTTGCTCGTCGCTAAGACCGCGGTCCTCTTTCATTGCGGAAATCTGCATGTCCCACAATTCGTCGAGAATCCACTTGCGGTTCTCGCGCGCCGGTTCGGAGAAGTTCTTGCGGTTTGTCGTCTCCGCTGCTGACTTGTAGTCCTTAATCTTGTGAATGTTTGGTTCGACATCTATTTTGTCCAGCATCCCACGCATAAAGAGATACTTCCCGCCCATGCCGGTAAAAATAACGTCGGCCGGAGGCGGCATATAGATTTTGTCGCACGCAGTGGCAACGTAGTACGCCGAACGACTGAGCCGGTCGCTATACGCGATGACCGTTTTTCCGGCGCCACGCAGGTCTTTGATGCGCTGCCGTAACTCAAAGCGCATCGCGTTGCCCATGTCGTTCGCCGACGAGATATTTAGAATCACGCCGTTGATTCGGGTATCCGCGAGAGCTTTTTCCAGGTTGTCCTGAATGTCATGAAAAGTGAGTGGGTCGTCTTCAAACAGCCGCGCGCCCAGACTTTGCGGAGGGTCGTAGGGCAGTATCGCGCCATAAAGGTCGATGACCAGGTACGAGTTGTCGGCGACTTCGACGTCGTCGCTTCCGCTAATGGTGGCCGCCAACCCAATAATCATGAGCACGCCGACAGCGAGTGCAATCATCACGATATTGGCCACGATAACGGCCATGAACGTCTTAAAGAAATTCATAGGGGCTCCTTAGTCATAGCGATTGCCCGTACTACGCGCCGGGGCCGTTGGAGGTTGCCGGTCCGGCGGCATCGGCCGCTATGTCTTCTTCTGCGATACCCAAGAGATACAGCAGGTGGATTAGCTTGGTTCTACCCAGAGTAGCGCCGGCCGCTCGCGAAACTCCGCGTTTCGCGTTGTAGGCAATTCCCAGCCCGGCCTGGCCCAGCATCAATCGATCGTTGGAACCATCGCCAATCGCGACGGTCTGGTCCAGCAGTATTCCCCGCAAGCCCGCTTCCTGATGAATCAAACGTGCCTTGGCGGTGTCATCAACAACCGGCGGCATGACCTTGCCGGTTAGCACGCCGTCGCGAACCTCCAACTGGTTGGCGTGGGCAAAGTCCAGGCCCAGTTGATCGCGAAGGTGGTCGGTAAAAAAAGTAAACCCACCGCTGGCCACCCCGACCACGTAGCCCAGTCGCTTGAGCGTCGCCACTACATCGGCGGCGCGCTCCGACATACGCATCGCGTCGCGAACGTTGGTCAAGCGCTCTACCGGAAGCCCGCGCAACAACGCCACTCGCTGGCCGAGCGCGTCGGCAAAATCGATCTCGCCGCGCATCGCTTTTTCGGTAACACGGGAGACCTCGTCATACACGCCAGCGACTCGGGCCAGTTCATCAATAATTTCCATGTCGACCAGCGTCTGATCGACATCAAAAAACACCAGCCGCTTTCCCTTGCGATACGCCGCCAGGCTTTGTAACGCGACGTCGTGGTCGGTTTGCAAGAGCCGTTCGTGGAGGTTGTGCTGCCGCGGAGATGCCGCAGTGTTGACCAGCAGCTCCACGCAACGAGCGCCGCTACTTTCTCCGGCCAGCAAACTTCCCGCGCCGCTCATAGCGCGCCCCGGCCGCGAGATGTTGCTGATACTGACAATGTTGGCGTCGGCTTCGGCGAGCAAACCCGACACGTCGGCGAGTGCGTCGGTTCCTCCAAAAACGGTCACCACCGAAAGTTGTGGCGCACGTTGTTCCCGCCGCTCCCGCTCCGAAAGCAGCTGAAAGTTGAGACTTACATCCTTCTGGTTGGCAGCAAAGAGAAGGTCTTTAAGGACGCTATCCTTCCGACTACCGCCGTTGTCTCCCAGGTCCAACAAGAACGACAGCACCAGCACGTTGTGCACGGTGGCTTGATCGATGTCAATAATACCAACGCCGTGCAGTTGGATGAGCCGGGTAAAGGCCGCGGTGATTCCCGGCCGATCCTTGCCGTTTACGGTGACAACAACGTATCGCTTTTCTTCGGTCATGGCAGAATATTAGTATAGTGAAAGGATGCGGCTTTCCGCGATCTAAACACACTCGCAGCAATTACCTCAAGCCCCACCACGCCGGGAGTCAGCGATGTCGCAATTCAATTCCTTCGGGCAACCGGTCGGCCCCGACATTCCCGACTGGGTGACCCCACCATTTCCCCAGCCGGTAACGCTGACCGGCCGTTTCTGCCGGATCGAGCCTCTCAGCGTCGAGCGGCATAGCGCCGACCTCTTTGCCGCCCATCAGCGCGGTGGAGACGACGGATGGACCTACCTTCCGTACGGACCGTTCGCCACGCTTGACGGGTACCGCGATTGGGTCCACGAATTCTGCTTTAACGGCGACATGCTGTTTTTCGCGATTATCGACCTTGCAAGTGGGAGCGCGGTGGGACAATGCAGCTATCTGCGAATCAACCCGGAAATGGGCAGTATCGAGGTGGGACACATCAAGTATGGTCCACAACTGGCGCGAACCCCGGCTGCCACCGAAGCGATGTATCTACTCATGCAGCACGCGTTTGACCTGGGCTATCGGCGGTACGAGTGGAAATGCGACGCCCTTAACGCGCCGTCGCAATCCGCCGCGCGGCGACTTGGGTTTCGGCCGGAAGGTGTGCACCGCGAGGCCGTCATATACCGAAACCGGCTGCGCGATACCGCCTGGTTTTCAATCATCAAGAGTGAATGGCCCGTAATTCGGGCAGGCACCGAGGCGTGGCTTGGCCCCGGCAATTTTGACGAAAACGGCCAGCAGCGCCTGTCGCTGGCAGCTTGTATTAACTCCCAGCGCCCGTCTCGCTAGTCGGCTGTCTCCTACATGGGCTATACTGGCGTCTTGACTGGGAGGTCACCGTGGAAAAGATTGACGTCGGCGATAAGCTGACCAGATTCAACGACCATTGGTCGCCAAAGATTGTCGCGGAACTTAACGGCCAGCACGTCAAGGTGGTTAAATACCTCGGCGAGTTTGATTGGCACAAACACGACAACGAAGACGAATTGTTTTACGTGGTCAAAGGAGTTCTCGAACTGCAATTTCGCGATCGCGATATAATTCTCTCTCCCGGCGAGATGATTGTCGTCCCCCGCGGAGTGGAACATCGTCCGGTGGCGCTGGAAGAAGTGCACTGTTTGTTATTTGAGCCCGCGGGCACGCTTAACACTGGAAATGTCACCACCGCCCGCACGGTCGACAACCCCGACTGGATATAAACGGGTCGGCCACTATAGCTGACAAAAAAAGGGCCGGTGCAAGCACCGACCCTTTTTGTTGGAACCAAACGCTAACGTCAGGAAGCGTTACCGCCGTAGATGTCCATGATCGTTCCCAGGAATTTGACCGCATCATCCCACGGCCGCTGAAAACTATTGCGACCGATAATGGATCCAAAACCACCACCGTCGCGAATGGCGCGAACTTCGTCGAACACTTTATCGTCCGAAGCCTTTCCACCACCCGAAAAGATCACGATTCGCTTACCGTCAAACGCGCTCTGCACCACGTGCTTGACGCGATCGGCCAGGGTCGCAATCTGGACGCCTTCTGACTCGTAAACTTTTCGCGCGGGATCTTGCTCGAGATGATCGCTGGGAAGCTTAACCTTTATAATGTGCGCCCCAAGCTGAGCCGCGATTTGTGCGGCGTAAGCAACAATGTCCATTCCGGTTTCGCCATCTTTGGAAATGTTGGTGCCGCGCGGGTAGGCCCACAGCACAACTGCAAGTCCGGCGTTGCGTGCTTCTTCGGATAGCTTGCGGAACTGCTGATACATAGCGCGCCATTCACTCGACCCCGGATAAATCGTAAAACCAATCGCCGCACACCCCAGTCGGACGGCGTCCTGAACACTCGATGTTTGCGCCGGAATCGGGTCGCGCTCGGACACGGCAGAGTCGTGGTTATTGACTTTCAGAATCAGGGGGATGCGCCCCGCGTAGTCGTGTGCAATTTGCGAAATAAAACCGAGCGGCGCGGCGTAACCGTTGCAGCCCGCGGCAATCGCAAGCTTGGCGTGGTACTCCGGGTCGTAGCCGGCTGGGTTAACTGCGAAGCTACGCGCCGGGCCGTGCTCAAAACCCTGGTCGACGGGAAGAATCACCAGCTTGCCGGTGCCGGCGAGTTTCCCCGACATCAGCAAACGGTAGAGATTGGCGCGAACGCCCGGGTTTTCCGAAGCGTAATTGGCGAGGATCGCATCGACCGTCTCGCTGCTGCGCGCCATGTGGGTTAGCGTCTCCATAAGAGCCTCCAAACAATAGGCTTAAAAAGATTGATCATTGATAAGTATCGGCCTTGTGGCTACGAAGTTTACCACAAAACATGCCAAAGGGAACGTGGCGCAGGCGTTTAGGTTTTTTTTTTAGACGTCGCAGCTAGCGGCGGCCAAAGCTCCCGGGGCGCAGGTCACCCCGCCTCCCGGGTGTGACCCGGATCCGCACAAAAACAACCCCGCGACCGGTGTCGCGAACCTCGCGGCGGCCGGAGCCGGGCGCGCCAACAATTGATCCAACGCGTGCTCGCCGTGGTGGACGTGCCCACCGGTCACTCCGAACTCGCGCTCTAGATCGTCCGGAGTTAGCAGTTCGGAAGCAACCACGGCGTCCGCTGTACCCGGCGCAACCTCATCAAGTTGCCGCATGACCGCCGACAAAAGCTCGGCGCGGCTTTGTTCGGTCCACGGATCTCTCGGCGCGTGGGCAACAAAGTGCGCCAACACCGACACAACCGCGTGTCCGTCGGGGGCAAGCTCGGGACGGTCAATCGTCGGCTGAAAGACCTCTATAATTGGACGCCGCGACCAGTCGCCGTACTTGATCGGATCAAACGCACGCTCCTGGTCGTCCAATGAAAGCCCGGTCCGTGCGTAGCTGATTGCGTCATTTTCGCGCCCGTCGAATCGGAGCGGTCGGTTGAGCGCAATGTGGACAACCGCCGTCGTTCCGCGGGTGCGGTAGTTTGCAATTTGCTCCTGAAAGCGCAATGCCAACACATGAGGAGCGAGGAGTTCCAAGAACGTCTTCTTCGGGTCAATCGAAGAGAACACGCAGCGCGCACCGACGGATTCGCCGCCGTCCAACTCCACACCGACCGCCTGGTTGGCTTCGACAGCTATTTGCGTAACGGATCTGTCGGTGACAATCTCCACGCCAAGTTCCCGCGCCGCTCTCTCCAACGCGGTCGCTAACTCGGCGGCACCGCCGCGAACAGCGCGCCCTTTCAATGCTTCGTAGCGAAGCAACAGCCCCGCGGTTCCAGGCGACCACGGTCCGCACCATGTGCTATAAATCGACGGCCCCGCGATTCCGGCTCGCGCTATCTCGGCGCCAAAGTACTCGCTGACAAAATCGGCGACACACATAGGCGGGACACGCAGAAACTCTGTCATGAATTCCCCGCCGCGTCGACGTAACGACAGCGCCTGTTTCCCCAATGACAGCGCTTCGCGGGGCGATGGGTTCATTGCGTCGGGAGGCGTCGCGTTCAGAAGCGGCTGGACAATTTCACGGCTGGATTCGACAAATGATCGATAACGCTCCCACCCGTCGCCGTCACCGGCGTGGTGGGTTTCGAACTCAGCTCGGGATCGCGCCGGGTCGTGAGAAAGCAGCAAACCGTGATCGCTGGCGATTCGCGGAACCGCTCGCGAAGTTGCTGCAGAACCCATCGGCACCAGAACGTCGGGCACACCCGCGGTAAATTCCAGGCCGTAGCGTGGCAAGTGCAGTTGCTGGGCAACCCAGGGGCGAACGCCGGTGGTGTCCTGTAAGACTCCGGCATGGCGGTATCCCGGGTGAAACTCCGCGCCCGCACACAAACCGCCCAGGCTGGATCGGGCTTCGAACAGCCCGACCGTCTTCCCGCGCTGCGCCAGGTAACAAGCCGCGGTCAGTCCGTTATGTCCCCCGCCAATAACCACAACATCGAAGGATTTCATCCCGGGAGACTCGCATTAAGCGGCGCAAAAATCAAGTTGAGTACTGCTAGCGGGATTGCTGGTCCAGCATGTGGAGTTGCCAGAGGTCACGATCGTTGGTGTGAAGAAACGGCTGAATCGCGAGCAGCCCCGTGCGTCCCAACGATTTCTTCAGGTGAACCAATTCGGCAAACCGCGACCGAACCGATTCATCGACCGGCGGTTCGAAACCAGCTTCACGCAGCAGCAGCATTCCTTTGGCGCTGATCGCCAGTTCGACATGAATGCGAAGGTAGCACAACATGTCTACCAGCATTTCGGGCGGGAACTGCTCGCGAGCCGATTCAAAGAACTCGCCGATCCGAGACTCGGCCACAGCCCCGGAATTGATAATGTCGAGCAACTCCTGGTCGGTGTCGAACTGGTTGCCCAACCAGCGATTGGTGGCGCGCTCGCTGTGGTAAAACACGACCGTAATCAACAGTGGAAAGACCGAGTACAACACCAACACCGATACCAACGGAGGCAACACGAAGTTGTTGTACAGGGTGTGCAGGGCAATTGCCAGCAACAGCGCCAGCGTTATCGACTGCGGCACGGGATGATCGCGGTCCAATAGTCCCTTCGCGATCATCGCAAATAACGACGTTGCACCGCCATGCAACACGGCGGTTCCGAACCCACGAATAAACCAGGTTACCACCGGCGCATCGCCAATTGCTTGCAGGTAGTAGAGGTTTTCGATAATGGCGAACCCCGCGCCAATAGCGAAGCCGTGGATGGCCGCATCGACCACAAAACCGACGCGACGGCTGCGCAACAAATAGACCACATAAACACTTTTAAGCAGTTCTTCCACCGCGGGCGCTAGTGAACGCGCGTACATCTTCCCCCCCATTCCGGTCGCCTCAAGCAGCCCCTTGTTAATCCCCATCGCGACCGCCGCAACTACGACGCCAACCCCGATCGTTATTAAGACCACGCGAACGGGCACCAACTTATAGCTATCGAGATAGACCAACACCGCAAGAAAGACAAGAACCGGGAGCAGGCTCGCAACGATGGCAACAAGATCGGTGATCATAGAATGCGAAGGCTGATCATGAGTTCGGTTTGTGGAGACCTTCCGTCTTCGAAAGCGACCGCGTAGCCTACCGATAGTGTTGACGAAAGCCCAGAGAAGAACACCAGACGAAAGTCAACCTGACCGCCCACGTTCAGGAGTTCTCGTTGTGTCGATTCGCTGGAAACATTGGTAAACAGGCCGCTGGAAAAAAGCGCTGTCCGCGCCCAGGTGCAGTAGAGTACCGGCAGCCCAAAACGCCGGAAGCGCATCGCGGGCAGCGTCCACTCCAACATCGCTTTGGCGTAGTTGGTTCCGCCAACTTCGTTAAGTTCCAATCCCGGAAAGCTTACCGCGTCGCGGTAGCGCTTTACTTCGCGATGATCGACGTAGTTGTTGCCAAAGCCGCCAAAAAAGAAGTTGGCGAACGAGTCTTCGCGGTCGCCGAACGAGTACCCGGCCGCGGTGCGCAACCACAGCGACGAATGATCCCACGGCGTCGTTACTCCAACATCCCAATGACCATCGGCGTTAAGATAAACTTCCTCGTTGACCAGATTGCCATGCACACCCGTACCCCATAACAGCCCTTTCTCGACATCGACGGCGCCAATCGATCGGCGCTCGCGCTTGTAGTCCAGCCGTGCGCTTGCGGTAGCAAACTCGGTGTAAGTTGCGTCCACGTTTTGAAAGTCGGGGTCGGTTTCAAGGCCTCCGTAATACGCGCTCGACAGCGTGTAATTCAGGTACCGTGGTTTGTCCGCGATCACAACACCATCGTAGGCAAGCGACACCGAACGGCCTTTGCGGCTGGTCCTGGTGGGGCCGAAGAAATCATAGAAGTCTGCACGGTTAAGACTGGCACCCAACGTCCAAGGATAACTGCGATAGGTCAACGAGCTGTGCCACTGCTCGTTGTCGGGAAGCTTATCAGGAGAGAACGTTAGCGATACGTCGCCACCGTGCAACCCAACCGGATCCATAAAGTTTAACCGAAATCCCACCGCGGCTCGTTCCTTGTACGACTCCACGATAGGATACATTGACGCGACCCCGGTGTTGCCCCACTTGCTGTAGTCACCCTGCGATTGCTTGACAGCTCCCAGGTCGACATCCAAAGGCGAACCCAGCTTCCAGTCGCGAACAACCGGATGGCGGGTTACGATTTCGTTACCCAGGTATCGCACGGCGTTAACGTCCTCCAGTTTGCGTTCCGATATCAGTACCGGACGCAAACCCTCGGAGCCGTAGTGAAACACAATCAACGAATCAGCGGCAGCGGACGACGGGCGGGTTAAACCACGTAACGGAACCGGGCGAAAATATCCGGTCTCAACATTGGACAGGCACGCCATTTCTTCGGTTTCGAAATCAAAGCGGAACACGTTAGAAGCACCCGTCTGGTACGCACTGCCATAAACGTACCGGCCATCCGCAGAGTAGTTGAATCCATACGGCGCGGTGTTTACAAACTCATAGAGAACGTTGTACCCCGCATCCCCATTCATGAGGGCTTTGGTATCAAACCGCACCAACTGAGCGCGGCCGGTTACACCAAACATCGAACCCACCAGGTGATTGCCGTCTGGCGACACATCCAGGTCATAGAGGTCGCGACCAAAAGGGAGCGTATACAATTCGGTGATGTTTTCCCACTGCGTGTAGGGCGGCGCAATGCGAACGATGGCGCTTTTACCATTGTGATGCTGCACACCCCAGATGGAACCGTCCGCACGATTAAACGACAAATCTCCGGTGCGTATATTGTCGATCAAACGCGTCGTTTCGCCGCTTACCACGTCGAGAACATTAAGGTCTCGCCAGTGCTTACCGTTGTTAGTGGTGTAATAAAGCCGATGATGCTGCGGATCGTAGGCAGTTGCGCACACGTAGTACAATGCCGGCGTCTGGACTTCGCAGACTTTCTTGACTTCGCCATTGGTGAGACCGACCGAAGCAACATGAGCGAACTCGCCAGGATAGTTGACCGCAACAATGAGCTGGTCGAGGTCTTCGTCATAGTACCCGCGCGACACCGAACCGAAAGCCCGCGGGCCAACGTTGCGTTGTGGAGTCACCGGAAACTCGCGTATCCGAGCCAGGTTTCCCTGCTGCCAGATCCTTTCGTCCTGAATCCACGCGCGCCATTCGTCGTCGAGGGTCGTGCCGAAGGTTTGCCTAAACTGCGCGCGAAAACTAGCCCTGGTGCCGGGGGCGCGATCGACCCACGCTACCACTTTCTCGGGGCCAAATTTAACCGCGAGATGACTCATGAACCGTGTGCCGTACAGGTAGCTGTTCTGGCCAATCTGGAAGTCACTGGTGGTACCTTCCGACTCCAAACCAACGACATCGTAGAAGTAATCGTTATTGGCTACCATGCTGCGGAACACCATCTCATCGTAACCGCCCAACGACCGGCCAACACCGCCGGCCATCCATGTTTCCATGAACACTGCGATACCTTCGTGGTACCACCGTGGAGCATACCGACGAGGGTTCGACAAGTAGCTGTAAAACATCGAGACCGGATCTTTGGATACCGCTGCAACCTTCCCAAAGAACAACCGGCGATAGAGGTTGTCGGTGCCCGCGGCTTTCTCCGACGCAACCACGTGAAAAAGCTCGTGGTTGATCACCCAATTAAAACGCTCGTTGGTTGGACAAGTCTCGTAAACATATTCGAACGGCTCGATACCAAGCGTAATGTAGTTGTTGGGAATCGTCGACGTTCCCGCGTAGCCGTGATCGTCGAAGTCCTGCAGCAGGATTGTTACTTCTTCGGTCGGAACGTAGCCCAGGAAGTCATGGTAGAACCCCATCGTGTTTTCGAAACATCTCGCAAGATGCGGCAACACGTAGGCGTGCTCGGGGTCGTAGTAAACGAGGCGCATGTTGTTGGTCGTAAGTGTTTGCCACTTAAACTGGGCGCTGGCGGGCGCGACAAATACGGCGGCGGCCACACTTACCGCGACCACAAGTGAAACAAGCAAACGACAACCCATGGCGACTCCAAAAAAGAGAGGTGCTGTGACGGTATCGCCACAGCACCTCGCGATCAAGGCTAAAGCTTGTTCCTATTGACCCATCCACGCACGCTGAAACACACTGGCGCGTTCCTTCACCGACGCACGTCCCAGCATCGCAGCACGTTCCTGCATGTTGGCTCGGGCAAAAACGGCGGCGCGTTCCTGCATACTGGCACGCTCAAGGATGTTCGCGCGCTCCTGCATGTTGGCGCGCTCGAAGAAGCTAGCACGCTCCTGCATCGACGCACGTCCCAGCATGTTTGCGCGCTCCTGTAGCGACGCCCGGTTAAAGTCGGCTTCCTTTACGCCGGAGCGCTCAAAGAAACTCGCACGCTCTTGTACGCTGGCGCGACCGAACATGTCGACTCGCTCCTGCAAGTTCGCGCGCTCAAACAAGCTCGCTTTCTCCTGCGCAGAGCAACGCCCTAGCATTGCGGCGCGCTCTTGAGCTTCGGCACGACCCAACATGGCAGCGCGCTCTTGCAGCGAAGCACGCTCCAGAAATGCAGCTTTACCCTGCAGCGAAACCCGGTCCAGCATGCGGGCGCGTTCCTGCATGCTTGCGCGCTCAAAGAGACTCGCTTTTTCTTGCATTGAAGCCCGGCCAAGAATGGCAGCTTTTTCCTGCATATTTGCGCGAGCAAAGAAATTAGCCCGCTCCTGCAGCGAAGCCCGGCCAAGAATCGCGGCGCGCTCCTGCATATTGGCACGCTCGAAGAAGCTAGCACGTTCTTGCGCGTTGGCGCGGCCTAGCATACTGGCACGACCCTGCAGGGAAGCCCGGTTGAAGTCAGCTTCCTGAATACCGGCGCGCTCGAAGAAGTTCGACCGCTCTTGCGCGCTCGCGCGACCAAACATATCAACACGTTCTTGCAGGTTGGCGCGTTCGAACATGCTGGCGCGTTCCTGAACGGACGCGCGACCCAGGATGGCCGATTTTTCCTGCATGCTGGCGCGCTCGAAAAAGCTCGCACGCTCCTGCAACGATGCGCGGCCAAGCAAACCGTTCACGCTTTCGATGACGCCTTCGTCGTTAAACCATTCGCCGACGATGTCGTCAAAGTTGGGAATGGTCTCGCCGGTGACGACGTCGGATTCGTTAATCTGGTCGGCGCGGTACTTTTCCACGGTGCCGATGGCGCCGGTCAATTCGTTCTCATCGGGACCCGGGCTTAAAAAGCTAAAGTAGCCGATGGCAGCGATCACCAGAACACTGAGGGCTATTGCGAACCCTTTGTTCTTGCCCATGTTGATTCCTCCTTGTGTGACGCGCTTTGCCGAGCGGATGATGCGCTACCCGGGGGCGGGATCATACGGCCGATATCCGTGAGGCATCGCGTTGCCGCGGTCATTCATACTTTCAACTAAGAAATACAAACGAATTAGCCGCGAAGTTGGTAGGAATTTCGGTCGGTACCGCTTTTTACTTAAGTGATTTATTTCTATTCGATTGCAAATACCTTGTCGAATCCTGCAATTCGAAAGATTTCGCGGATATGGGGGTTGAGGTTGGTCAATGTCAGGGAATGACCGGAAGCGCTGAGGCGTTTCTGGGTCCCCAAGAGAACCCCCAGCCCGGCACTAGAAATGTAACCCAGTCCGTCAAAGTCGACCCGCGCGTCGCTTTCCACCAGATTGAGGGTGTCCCGGGCGCGATCGACACTGGTGGCATCCAGGCGCCCAGACAGATAGACCGTGTCCCCGTCGATGCGAATCTCAAACATCACTTTCCTCCACGTATTTCACCAGCGTGATGCGCGCGGTTCTATTTTTGTAGTCGTAGTTGATTTCGTCCATCATCGATTGCACCAGATGCAGCCCCACCCCACCCTCACGCCGATCTTCCAAGCCCATCTCGGGGTCAAACTCCGACGGCCTGGTGACGTCAAACTTCTCGGTGTCTTCGTCTACGATGCGAATCGTGACTCGACCGGGTTCGCGCACAAGCGCAACTTCGACTGCGTTGCCGGTATCCGGACTATATTTGACGATGTTGGTAAAAAGCTCTTCAACCGAGAGGTTCACCGCGTACTGCACCGATTCCCCAATATCCATCTGCTGGTAGCAGGACTCCAGAAAACCAAAGACCTGCGTTAACGCGTCGATCGAGCGATCAAAGTGACTCTTGGCGGCGGGATGACTCATAAGCTCAGGTTTGAGTCTAGCACAATGCGCGAACGCGGCTAAGCCCCAAGCGCAATAGCCCGTTTTGCTGCCAGTTCGCCGGGAGATCCCATAATGCCGCCGCCGGGATGCGTGGCTGATCCGCACATCCAAAGGTTCTTGATGGGCGATTCGTAACGGGCGTGACCGGCGGTGGGGCGCAAAAACAGTAGCTGTTCGATACTGAGTTCGCCCTGAAAAATGTTTCCTTCGCTGAGACCAATCTCCTGTTCCAAATCCCACGGCGTAAGCACTTGGCGGTGAAGAATTGCGTCCTTGATACCCGGGGCGTAACGTGCAAGTTCGTCGATCACCGCATCGCCGAAAGCTTCCCGCTTATCCGGCCATTTGTCGGCGCCCTCTTTAATGTCGTAGGGCGCGTACTGCACAAAGATCGACATGACATGTTTGCCGGGCGGCGCCACCGAGGGATCCACCAGGGACGGCACCACGATGTTCATATACGGGCGCTGCGAAAACTCTCCGTATTTGGCCTGGTCGTAAGCTCGCTCCAGGTAGTCAAGACTGGGAGCAATAGCGATATCACCGCGAACATGCGCGCCGTCTCCCGGGCGGCAAGTGAAGTCGGGAAAACGGTCAAGCGCGAGGTTTACTTTTCCGGAGCTTCCGCGATACTTGTAGCGTCGCAACCGCGCGCTAAACTCGTCGGGTAGATGTTGGTTGCCCACCAATCGGTCGAAAGTTACGCGCGGATCCGCGTTGGAAAGCACCAGCGATGCGTCAAGCTCGTCGCCGTTTTCCAAAACCACACCGGTCGCACGGTTCCCCGTTACTTTAATATGTGCTACGGGTGCCGAAGTTCGGATCTCCGCGCCAAACGACTCGGCCGCGCGCGCAATAGCCATGCTCACGCCGCCGGTACCGCCCTTCGAAAATCCCCAGCTGCGAAACGCGCCGTCGATTTCGCCCATGTAATGATGTAGTAACACGTAAGCGGTTCCCGGCGAACGAACGCCAAGGAAGGTCCCGATAATCCCACTCACCGACATCGGTGCCATTAGTGCTTCCGACTCAAACCACATGCTTAGGAAGTCCACCGCCGACATGGTCAGCAACTGATTGTGCAGGTGGGCGACATCAGGACCAAGCGCAGTTAGTTCTTTTCCTAAACCGGCAATGCGCGCAAGCTCGCGCGGGTTTAGCGACGTAACATCGGGGGCCGGGTTGTCGATGATGTTCTTGACGAAAAAAGCCATTTTGCTCATCGCCAACGAGAACTCCGGATAAATCTCTGCGTCGCGCTTTGACCAGCGCTCGATTTCCTTGCGCGTACGCGCCGCCTCCGGCCAGCGCACCAGACCCGGCCCGTCTTCGTGCGGCGTAAACGAACAGTCGAGCGGAATTAGTTGGAAGCCATGCCGAGTGAGGTTGAGTTCGCGAATAATGTGAGGACGAAACAGGCTCACGACGTACGAGCAAACCGAGAAGGTAAAGCCCGGAAACACCTCTTCGCTGACCGCGGCGCCACCCAGCACGTGGCGTTTCTCCAGCACCACGACCTTGCGCCCAGCTTTGGCCAGGTACGCGGCCGCAACCAAACCGTTGTGTCCGCCGCCGACAACAATCGCGTCGTATTGATTACTCTTGGCCATTAGCGAGGAACCGATCGTTTGCGTTCGGGGTTAAAGAACGGCTTTTCCACCACCACGGCTGGCACCGTTCGCCGCTCGTATTCTACGGTTACTTCGAAGCGAAGCTCGGTGCCCAATCCACCGTGTTGCGCCGTTACCATCGCTAGAGCGAAGTTCTTTTTAAGGAGTGGCGACCACGCGCCGCTCGTCGCTTGTCCGACGTAGCGGTTGCGCTGATCGTAAATCGGTACCGGATCGCGCCAACCGCCATGATGAATCTCCGGCGGCAGACGGTGCTCGCGAAACAAGCCTTCCAGTTCATCCCAGTCGATATCTAACCCGACAAACACACGCGAGGGCCCGCGGTCGTGCTCCCGCTGAAGTGCGGCCTGACCAATGAAAGGTTCCCGATCCAATTGCACGGTCCATCCCAAGTCGATCTCGTACGGAGACGACTTACGCGGTTCGGTCATCGTGTGCAAAGCGTTGTAATAGTCAATTCCCGCCAGAACGAAACCCGCTTCCACCCGGGTAACGTCCATCGCATCCAGCCCCGCCGGTAAAATCCCGATGGGCCTTCCCGCCTCCATCAACGCGTCCCACACGGTCAATGCGTGTTTGTTTTCCACCCACACCTCATACCCAAGATCACCGGTGTAGCCGGTTCGCGATATCGTAACCGGGGCGCCCGCGATTACATTTGGGCGCGATCGAAAGAAACGAAGCTTGTTAATAGACTTGTCGCAGGCCGCATTGAGAACGTCGCGTGATGTCGGCCCCTGCAGAGACAGCGCGGCTACCCGGTCGGAGACATCCGACACGGTGACGTCGTACCCGCGACTACAACGGACCAACCAATGGTAGTTCGGATCGGCGGCAGTAACCCGAAAGTTGTCGTCGGCAACCCGGGTAACGGTTCCATCGTCGATCACTTTTCCATCGTCGTCGCACCAGCAAAGGTAGGTCACCTGACCAACCTTCAGCCGCGAAACGTCTTTAACCATCACCCGCCGCAGAAACTGGGCCGCATCCGGCCCCTGCACGTCGTATTTGTACAATGGGGTAACATCGATCATTCCGCAGGAATGGCGGAACGCGTAATACTCGGCATCAAAGTGAACGTCGAACGAACGAACCGCGTGATAGCCTGCCCACTCTTTCCACTGCAGACTGGTGCAAAGCTCCGACGTGCGCGGATGAAACGGTGTGGGATAGGGCATTTAATAGTTTCCGGTTTAGTGGGCTTTGGCTTGTTTAATTCGTCGAAGACTACTACCGGTGGCGCCAGCGAGTCCAGCCGCGATCGCGCCAACAAGCGTGGTAACGACAATCAACCATGCGCCCGCGGGGAGGCTCATAGTTTCCGCGATTTGCGCGACGATCAAGTCCGATCCGTTCAGAGTCCAGAACACTGACTGCGCCCCCCATACCAGCGCCGCCGATATGGCCATGGTCCAGGCGGTTCTCCAGACCCTGAACCCCATCACCACACCAAGCATAAACGGAAGCACCATCACCCAACCCCACCACGAAGAGACAACATGGGCCAACATCAACACCACTGCCGTAGCCACGATACTTATTGCAGCTTTCATTCTCCAGCCTCCGGCGTCAAAACGGTTCGACCGATGATGCGCGCGTCGCGCTGGTCGGGCGCGGTAAGAAACACCGCTTCCCGGTACTTACCCTTAACCCAATCACTCACCATACTGTCGTAATACCGCGACCCCGGGTTGCCGGACTGTCCTCCCGGATAAATCGTCCACGCCCGGATTGGCGTTTCCAGCGACGCAACCATTCGCCACGACGGACCGCTGGTACGCTTGGTCGCGTTAACCGTCGTATTGGTTCCGCCCGTCGCCACCCGGCGACCAAAGCTGGGGATCCGCCCCAGGTGGCCGATGGTGGTACCGCGTGAGGTTCCGGTATTCCATTCCGCACCGAACGGACCGAACGCCTCGGTCATCTTTTCGACAGTCGTTACCAGTGACGCTAGCGCGACGTCGCCGAGAGATTCATTTTTCTCCGTAGCAACGTTGTCATAAACCGGATGTTCGGTGAAGTTGGTTAGCAGGTACCGCGTGACATCACGACTCGGCCACGCCAGGTTACCGCCTTCGCGTTGAACGTTGTCGTCCCAAATCGCATCGTAAAGGTAGGCCCACCAATATGCGAATACTCGACTTGCCGTTGACGTGGCGACGTGTTGATAGTCCCAGGCCGCTAGCTCGTTGTAGACCAACCGCACGTCGGGTGCTAGCTGCGACTGATCGACGGACGCGAGCATAGTTGGCAACACTTCGCGCGCGTGACGATTAAACACGTCTAACTGTAGTTGCTTCATGTCTTCGGTGGTCGCGTTGTCCAGACGCGCGAGTTCTTCGTTTATTCGACTGGCGCGATCGACGCTCACAAAGTCCCAGATCATGTAGTACGGATACGTCGCGTCGGTGGCCTTTTGATTCGCCGAACTCACCCAACCCCGCTGCGGGTTGATCGACGTTGGCAAGTGTTCGCGTGGAATCCACCCTCCCCACTCATCCTGGGGCCGAGTCCCATCCTTAACCCCCCAACGCACATCCTGGCGACGGATTGGATACATTCCCGTATGCCAAATACCGATATCGCCACTTCGCGCCGCCAACGCAAAATTCAACTGCGGCGAACGAAGTTCCGACAGGGCAGCGGCAAAACTGGAAACGTCACTTGCTCGATTTACCCGCATCAATCCAAGCAGGTCGTTGGTGGGCTCGTGAGCGGTCCAACGTAGCGCAGTGTTGGGGGCAATCGCCTCAAAGAAGCGCGGCTCGCCATCGCGATAAACCACCGGGCCGTGGTGGCTGTAGTACACGGTGTCGACAACAGCTTTTTTCCCGCGCACTTTGATTGTTTCAAATCGCGTAGACGTCGACAGCCAGTTTTCCTGGTAACGGTATTCGCGATAGTCATCTCGCAAATCCAGTCGATACCAATCAATCAAGTCGTCTTCGGCGTTGGTTGCGCCCCATGCGATGTCCTGGTTGAAACCAAACACGACTCCGGGCGTCCCCGGCGGCGTCACGCCATAAACATTGATCCCCGGCGCGTGCAACTGCACTTCGTACCACAAACTGGGAAGGTACAACGTCAGATGCGGATCAAACGCAAGAAGCGCGTTACCGGCCAGCGTCCGGTCGGGTGCAACCGCCCAGTTGTTACTTCCCC
The DNA here is from genome assembly GCA_964588695.1 of uncultured bacterium. Classification (GTDB taxonomy): domain Bacteria; phylum Krumholzibacteriota; class Krumholzibacteriia; order WVZY01; family JAKEHA01; genus CAZPQK01. The sequence goes on along the minus strand of CAZPQK010000009.1, from coordinate 41,168 downwards.
GTACCTGACCGTCGTTCGGGTCGGGTGCGTTGGCACGAAAGGCAAACTGCGGCGTAGCGTCATGGCTGCTGACGCCACCAGGCTTCCGGTCGAGACTTGTGCGGCGTTCAGCATGCTGGCCCAGCGGATGGGGGGTTGGCTGCGGGACTCGCGGCGCAATCGGCTTAAAGTTCCACCGCGTCCCTTTGGGAACGATGGGGTCATCGTAGGGTGGATGAGTCGGATACCAGAAACGAAACGTTTCCGCATCGAGCAACTGCAACGATCGTTCAATTGCGAAGTCCTGCGTATTGAATGTCAGATCGTATTGAAAGTATTTTAGCAACAACGCCAACTGCAGTGGCGTCGCGGTTTGCGGTTTATAGTCGAGTAGCTTGTACTCGACCGGAAGGTCGGCGGGCGTGAGCGTAGAGATGTAATGGTTCACGCCCAAGAGATATGCGTTTATCGCGTCGCGTGTTTCCGGCTCCGACATGATCGCGTCCACGCCTTGCTCTGCGCTAGCGAGCATGCCGATGCGTCGCTGGAACCGGTCGTACTCCACTGTCCGCTCGCCCAAGACTTCCGACAAACGTCCGGCTGCCGCTAGGGTTTGAAACTCCATCTGCCACAATCGATGGCGCGCGGTGACAAAGCCTTGCGCTAAATACAAGTCGTGGTCGTTGTCGGCAAAAATGTGTGGGATCATGCGACTGTCCCACACAACGGTAACGTTGGCGGACAATCCCGGAAGTTCCACCTGATCGGGAATGCGGTCGTGGATGGAGCCATTTCGCCAGAACCCCGAAAACGGACTTAGAAACTTGCCCAGGGGCGGGACCAACCCGATGGGACGGTTCAAAGCCACAAAAGCGGCGACGGTTATCATTGCCAGAACGAGAAATCTGAAAATTCGCATGCCTCCACTATATCCGTCCGGAAAGACGCTGTCATCCTGCCCCTGGGCTACGCCCGCTGCCGTCGTAACATATTTGTATATAATATGTTACCACACCAAAAGGATCAACCCGGGCGACAACACAACATCCCCGCCATCAAGAATCTACCCTTCCCGAATGAGTGGCCGTGGGCGATACTGACTAATTGTTGTTTGAAACGGTGACCGCCACCTGTGGTCCTGAACGCTGACCGGGGATACTAGAGTGAACGCAAATACACTTTTGCAACAGGGTGGACCGATCATGTACCTGCTTTTGGGTATGTCGGTCCTGGCGTTGACCATCATCGCGTTCAAAGCAATTCAGTTTCTGCGACTGGGTACACGCCACACTCAAGTCATCGACGCGACCATGCGAAACTTACAACACGGCGCCGTTGACGATGCCTTTCGGGCTCTAAAGCAGGACCGTTCGCCGGTCGCGCGCGTAATCGAGTCGGCCATTACTGTCGGTCGCGACCGATCGATGTCCACCGCAGACTCCGAAGCCGAAATAAGTCGCGTGGGTTCCGAGCAGGTACGTCGAATTGAATCGTGGTTGCGAATGCTTTCGTCGATCGCACACCTGGCACCGTTTTGCGGCTTGTTGGGCACGGTGTTAGGAATGATTGAGGCGTTCATGAATCTGGAAGTGGCAGGCTCTCGAGTTGACCCCGCCGTGTTGTCGGGCGGAATCTGGGAAGCCTTGCTAACCACCGCGTTTGGCCTGGCCGTGGCCATCCCCGCGATGGCGGGTTACTTCTACTTTGAAGGCGAAGTCGACAAACTGCGCGCCGCGATGAAAGATGCAAGCGTTCGCATACTGGTTCACTATCGCAAGGGACGAGCAATCCCCAAAGGGCCAGTGCTTTTAGAGGAGCTCGACGGGAGCGACAGTTATGGAGTTTGAAGGGCGCTCGCGCATGCCCATGAACCTGAACATGGCTCCGTTGATTGACGTGGTCTTGTTGCTGCTTATCTTCTTCATGCTAACCAGCACCTACCTGGTCGCGGAAGCGATCGACTTGAAACTTCCTGAATCCAGCAGTTCGGCGCCCGGTGACATCGACAACATCACCGTGGTTCTCCTGGCGGGCGGTGGCGTCGCCGTAAACGGCGACCGGATTGAGTTCGACCAGGTCGGACCAGTGGTTGCCCGACTGATCGTCAATCAGGAAGAGCAAACCGTAATGATCAAAACCGACGGCGACCAGCCTGTGCAACGCCTTGTCGACATGATGGATCAGTTGCGAAAGGCCAATGTCACCAACGTAGCGATTGCTACCCAGGGGCGGCCATGACCCGACGCCGCCTGGGGTTCGCGACGCTTCTAACTGTGTCGGCGGCGCTGCACGTCGCGGTGCTAGCGGGAGTTCGCCTGCCGGAGCCGGTGACAACGAACCCGCCCGAGGCTATTCGTGTCCGGCTTCAGGCCCCGACGGAAGCGCCAACGCCAGTGGCTGCGCCTCCGATAAACGAAACGGTGCCGCCCGAAACGTCCGCACAAGAGGCGCTGTCAGCAAACGCTGCCCCGAAAGAACCTGTGACTTCTGGTGACGAAAAGGCAGCTCAGTCGGCGGAGTCGTTTGAACTTCCGGACGCGAACATTGCTCCCCGCAACGTACCGGCCGCACCGGTGACCTCGGAACTTCCGATCGGAAGCGAACCAGGCGCCAATCCAGTCGCAGCCGACCCGGGGGTCGAAACTGTGGTTGTCGCATGGTTGGAACGCCACAAGCGATACCCGAGAACTGCAATTGCACGACGACTCGAAGGCGAAGTGTTACTGCGGCTCGTATTAACATCGAAGGGCGGAGTAATAACCGCGCAAATCGATCGCGGGTCTGGTCATGGTTTACTGGACCGGGAAGTCCTGAACATGGTGGAGCGCTCGGCGCCGTTTCCGATCGCTGGTTTTTTGGATCAAGATATGTTGTTTATCATCCCAATCGACTTCACACTGGAGTAACAAAATGAAACTTCGCACTTTACTAACGACGCTAACGGTATTGGCGGCGTTGGGCTGCACTAACAACGACGGCGGCAGCGACGGCGCATCGCAGTCGACGTTCGCAAAATCTGACAAGGACAATACGCTTACGCTTTATGCCGGACGCAGTAAAAGCCTGGTCGCACCAATCATCGAACAGTTCGAAGAAGCGACCGGCATCAAAGTTGACGTCAAGTACGGCAACAGCGCGCAATTGGCGCTCGCCTTACAGGAAGAGGGCGACAAGTCCAACGCCGATGTGTTTTGGGCACAAGACGCGGGAGCACTGTCCGCGGTGGCCAAAGCCGGGCTGTTTGCCGACCTTCCGTCCGACGTTAGCGGTTTGGTGACCAGCATGTTCGCGAGTCCAAACGCGGCGTGGGTGGCAACCAGCGGTCGGGCACGCGTATTGGCGTACTCTCCGGCTCGCGTATCGGAAGACCATCTTCCCGCCAGCGTTTCCGAACTACTCTCTCCGGCGTGGCGCGACCGCGTCGGTTGGGCCCCCACCAACGCGTCATTTCAGTCATTCGTAACGGCCATGCGGGTTGCCTGGGGTGAGTCACGCACCGAAACCTGGCTTCGCCAAATGAAGGAGAACGGTGCGAAGTCGTACCCCAAGAACACCGCAATCGTACAAGCCATTGCCGCGGGAGAAATCGACCTGGGACTTCCCAACCACTACTACCTGTTGCGCTTTAAGAAAAGTGACAGCGGTTATCCCGTGGAGCAGACGTTCTTTGCGGAAGGCGACATCGGCAACCTGGTCAACGTGGCCGGAGCGGGCATTCTGGCCAACTCGCAACGCAAGTACGCGGCGTTGGAATTCGTCAAGTTTCTGCTGGGCCCAAACGCTCAACAATACTTTGCCAGCGATGTGTTCGAATACCCAGTCATCGACGCTGTGATTCCTAATTCGCGTTTGGTTAAGACCGCCGACCTGCAGACCGCGGCACCCAACGTCGGACTGGCCGACCTGGACGACCTGGAAGGCACGCTTTCTCTGTTACGAAAGTTGGGACTGCTTTAGGTGTCGCCTGCAAGTGGCATTCGCCCGCCATGGTACTTATTGCTCCCCGCCGCCGCGGCTGGCGTGGGTGTGCTGCTACCAATCGTTTACTTGTGCGTCCGCGCGACCGACGCCGACTGGGATAGCGTTGCCGAACTGGTATTGCGCCCGCGCAACTTTAAGTTGCTGGTCAATACCATGGGGCTGGCAATCACAGTCGTAACCGGTAGTCTGGCCATCGCACTACCCATGGCGTGGTTGACCACGCGCACCGACTTGTCTGGTCGGTCTATCTACACCCTGTTCGGCGTGCTTCCATTGTCGATTCCCGGGTACGTCGTTGGGTACGCACTGCTGGCGCTGGGGACGCCCACCGGTCCCCTGGGCGGACTGTTTCCACGACTTACCGGCTACGTTGGCGCGACGATCGCGTTGATTATCTACAACTTTCCGTTGATGTACTTGAATCTGCGTACAGCGTTCATAAACCTCGACCCATCGCTTGCCGAAGCCGCTCGTTCGCTGGGGTGCGGCACCCGCGAGACGTTCGTGCGTGTCACCCTACCACAGCTGTGGCCAGCGATGTTGTCGGGTGCCATGCTGGTAGCGTTGTACGTCATGGGCGACTTCGGCGTGGTCAGCTTGATGCGGTTTGAGACTTTTAGTTACGCTATCTTTGTTCAGTACAACGCTTCGTACGATCGCATTTACGCCGCATGGCTGGCACTAATGCTACTCGCCGTCACCGGAAGTCTGGTCGCAGTTGAGTTTCGCTTGTTACGTGATCTGGTGTTGCAACGCAGCGGGCTGGGTGCCCGCAAGCAGAGAGGCCCGATAGCGTTGGGACGTTGGAGCGCCGTCGCCCATCTGTTTTGCGCCGCGGTCGCATTGATGGGGGTAGTCATCCCGGTCTGGGTAATCATCTTTTGGATGACACAAGCCCCGCTGGCTGCTTCTCTGGGCGAGTTGGGCAACGCCACCTGGGACTCATTTCGGGTAAGCCTTCCTGCGTGCCTGGTTGCGCTCGGCCTGGCGTTGCCTCTAGCGTTTCTCTCCAACCGATACCCATCAGTTTGGTCACGGGTCGCGGAACGTTCGGCCTATCTCGGGTACGCTACGCCGTCTCTGGCATTTGGACTTGGGCTGATCTTTTTTGCGCTGAATACGACACCAATTCTTTATCAAACCGCCGCGCTTCTGGTAGTCGCTTACGCGTTACACTTTTTGGCTCAAGCCGTAGGGCCGATTCGCGCGGGTCTGCACGCGGCAACTCCGCGTGTCGAAGAAGCCGCCCGTTCGTTGGGGTTGGGCCCCATCGAAACCTTTCGGTCGATAACGCTCCCAATCTTAAGACCCGGATTAATCGCGGGTGGCGCGCTTGTGTTTTTATCATGCGTCAAAGAACTACCTCTGACGTTCCTGTTGGCGCCGCTTAATTTTGACTCGCTGGCGCTAAACGTTTGGGGATACGCCAGCGAAGCGCTGTTTGATCGCGCCGCGCCGCACGCTCTAGCAATCGTCCTGTTGGCATCAACACTGCTCGCAATATTCTTCCGACGTGCCGAGGAGGATTCGTAGTGTCGTTGGTTAAGGCAGTCGACATCGCGATGTCATACCCGGGACAAACGCACCCCGCGGTCAACAGCATTAGCTTCGACGTGGCGAGAGGCGAAGTCTTCGCGATCCTGGGACCATCGGGGTCGGGGAAAACATCAACTCTCAGGCTACTGGCAGGTTTTGAACGGCTCTCGGCCGGGAGTATTACCCTGGCTGGTCGCGAAGTCGCCTCGCCTCGCAATCACATTCCTCCTGACCGCCGAAACGTGGGTTTCGTGTTCCAGGAGTTCGCGCTGTTCCCCCACCTGACCGTGATGGCCAACGTAATGTTTGGTTTGCGGAGTCGACCGTCGCGCGAACGCCGCGAACTTGCGCAGCAAATCATCGAGCGTGCTCAACTGGAAGAGCATGCCGACAAGCTTCCGCGCGAACTATCGGGAGGACAGCAACAACGGGTTGCGCTGGCACGGGCAATGGCGCCTCGACCCGACGTTATTCTGCTGGACGAGCCGTTCGGAAGCCTCGACCCCGAATTGCGCGCTGACGCGCGTGCGAAAGTGGGCGATGTGATTCATGACCGCACCATGACGGCAGTCATGGTAACTCACGATCAGCAGGAAGCTCTGGATTTTGCCGACCGCATTGCGGTAATGCGTGCCGGGCGAATCGAGCAAATCGGCACGCCAGAAGAACTCTACGCCTCACCGCAAACCCAGTTCGTTGCCGCCTTTATCGGCGGAGCCAACATCCTCGAGGGAACGGCAAATGGCAACACGGCCGAGACTGCAATCGGAGCGATACCGGTAACGTCGCCGTGTCACGGTCCGGTCACTATCGCACTTCGCCCCGAGCACGTACAACTAACGTCGGGCGGCGACGGTGTTGTTGGCCGGGTTGTTGGTCGCCACTTTCACGGGCACGACGTAAGTCTTCAGGTGCGGCTTAACAACACCACACTAACGGTGTGGGACGACTACCGATGCACGATTGAGATCGACAGCGACGTAGTGGTTACGGTGCGTGAACCCGGTATCGTGGTTTCGCAGGACTAGCCGAAAGTTACCAGGAACGCTCCCGCCAAAGCGACGACAATGGCCAACCAACGACTGGCACTGATTCTTTCGCGCAACAGAATCGCGGCAAAGATGATTATGAAAACTACGTTGGTTTGATTGAGCGCGCCCGCGATTGATGCTTTGGTGAATTTAATCCCGCCGAGCCATCCCATCATCGCCACGTAACCACCAAGAAAAGATCCCAGCACTGTATCCCTCCACGCGTCGCGGTGCCGCAGCGTGCGAAGGATCTCGTGACGACGGGGATTTAGCAGAAGAAAGATCAACAACACGGCAACGCCCGCGAGCAACCGGATTTCCACCGCCCACAAAAGCGGCGCGTTGTTCAGTATGGGTTTTACCATCACAACGCCAATTGCCATGGCAAGGTTACCCAAGACACCCAGTGTGATTCCTAGCGCACGTCGCTTTCCAGATGCGGCAGAAGGCCCGCTGGCGCGGCCGGTTTCTAGCACCGCGGCGACGATCATAGCGACGCCCACTAACTGCAAGGGGCTCAACACTTCGGCCAGAAAGAGGTAGGAAAGCCCAATAATAAACGGACTGTAGAGGCAATTGATTAGCGCGGTCGGCCCTGCGCCCACGATATTAAGGCTGGCAAACAGCAACGTATCGCCAATCGCAATTCCCACAATCCCGCTGATCGCCAGCAGGATGTAGTCGGTCGCGCTGAATGGCTCGAACAACGTTCCGCCAAACAAGTAAATCGTCACCAGGAACAAAACCGATGCGAGTACGTTCTTGAACGTGTTCAACGCAACCGGGTGAACCCGCTCGCCGCTCTTTTTGAACAGCACCATCGCCAGGCCCCAGAGCACGGCCACGCTTAACGATAGAATTTCACCAAAGTAAGGCAACTTACAGACACCACCTGCTAAGGAAGCTCTCTTTATACGGCAACTATCGTCGGCAAACAACCCTGCCGGGCGCCTTGACAGAGCGAACCGTGCCGGGCATACTTGTCGAAACAAGCGTCCCCAGGCGCACATGCATAAAGGGGAAGCGGGTGAAATTCCCGCACGGTCCCGCCACTGTGATTGGGCGAGTCGCGGCATCAGCCACTGGATTATTCCGGGAAGGCTGCCGCGATGTTCGAGCCCTAAGTCAGGATACCCACCTGGGCAAACGCGTTCCCGACTCTTCGAGGATTGAGAGTTCGCGAACCAAAGCCCATGGTGCCCCATGGGCGTGGTCGCCATGCCTCGAAGAGATATCTTCGAGGTTTTTTTGTGACCACCGGAAGAGCGAGAATTCTTGGACGTATGGTCGCGCTAATTGGAGCGCTGCTGTATCCCCTGCTGCCCACCGGATCGCTTGCCGAGCCAGCTGACACTACGGTTACCCGCTCCATTATTGTAAAAAGCCAGGTTGCTCGTCGTCCGCTGGATAGTCCAACCGGCTTCGCCACCCGCGTCGCCGCCGACCCCAACCGCGTTAGCGACCTCGCCAGCTTGCTTACCAAGCTTTCTGGCGTTCGAATCAAGCAGTACGGTGGACTTGGAAGTTACGCAACTGTTTCGGTACGCGGGTCTTCGGCAAGCCAGGTGAATGTTCTGTGGGACGGTATCCCCCTAAACGATCCTTACGGCGGCGGCGCCAATCTGGCTTTAATTCCCACAACCGGCGTGCGTCATATTGACCTCTATCGCGGCAACGCGTCGCCGCGATGGGGTGCAGGCGCAATTGGCGGCGTGGTCAACCTGGTTTCCCAGCCGCCGGGAAAAACCGATGGTCGGCGAGTACGCGGAGCCGCCGCGCAGTCTTTTGGTTCGCACGGATTCAACCAACAGTCGGGTTCGCTGTGGAGTCGGTTTGGCGTCCTGTCGACATTCACTCACCTTGGCCGAAGCCAAACCGACGGCGACTTTCGTTTTCTCGATGACAACGGAACCCCACACAACTCCGCCGACGATGAAACCTCGGTGCGGCGCAATAACGCGTCGGAGATGTTTCATGTGATCGCAAAAGCCCGGCTGGATTCGCACGGAGGAACGCTCGACGCCAGCCACCTGTTCATCGATCGCACCGAAGGCATAGCGGGAATCGGAAACCATCAGTCGACGTCAGCCTCGGTGGATACGCAACGGCGCCTGACTTACGCGCGCGTCCTTCCTCCGGGACTGTGGGCATCGCGGATAATCACCGAAGCCAACGGCTTTCTGGGCGAAACTGTCGAACACTTCGTTGATCACGACGGCGACATTTCGCCGTACCCCAGCGAGCATGAGAACACTATTACCAGCCACGGCGGCTCGGCGCGCGTCGAATTGTTTTTGTCTCCGGCCCCGGTGAGCGTTGCCGGCGATTTTGCCGGGCGCAAAGAGCGTTTCCATCCCGAAGAAAGAGAACCCCAGAATTCAATTGGCCCCGACCGACTCCGCCACACCACAGAGTTGGGGGCGACGGTATCCTGGTTTCCGTGGGACGAACGGCTTTTGCTTACTGCTTCGCAAAGATGGGCGCGCCACGAAAGCGAATTCTACGACGACCCGCCGCTCCCCTGGCTACCGCCCACCCCTCAAGGAAAAGTCGGAACCGAGACCAGGTCACCCAGCATCGGTTTCCGCGCGGTGGTGTTTTCGTGGATGGCGGTCAAAGGAAACGTCGGCAAGTACCACCGCCTGCCAACGTTTATGGAACTGTTCGGGCAACGCGGCAGCGTCACCGGGAATGCCAGCGTTCAGCCTGAACGCGGTGTCAATCGTGACGTCGGCCTGGAAGTGAATTGGCGGCGACTAGGATGGTTGCGCGATACTAAAGCAGAAGCATCGATCGCAGAAACAGAAGCCGAAGACCTGATTTTGTTTCTACCCAATTCGCAATACACAGTGAAACCCACAAACTTGAGCGCCGCGACAATTCGGACCTTTGAAGCTAGCGCCCACACGTGGGTCGGGTCGCGATATCGGCTTGAGCTGGGCTATACCCGCATGGATAGCGAAGACACCAGCGATATCCCTTACTACCGTGGTAACCAGCTCCCAACTCGACCGGACCACGAGATCCTTACAGGTTTCGGGGTTGCGGTCTCTGATTTCGAGTTGGGTTACGAATTTCATTTCATCGGCAGAAACTTCACCGACCGCGCAAATCTGAATGAAATTTCGGCGCGCCACATTCATGGCGCCAGCCTGTCCTGGCGCGTACGCGGCACCGGCGTGTTATGGACGGTGGAGGCGCGCAACTTATCTGACAACCAAATCAGCGACGTCAGCGGATTTCCGCTACCCGGACGCTCTTTCTACACAACGCTCCGGTATTCACCATAGGAGATAGCATGAAATTCTTTACCTGTTTCGTAGTGATGCTCGCGCTGTGCGTGACCAGCTCACCCACCCGAGCTCAAGTCAACGCCCTGGTCGTCACCAGCGACTTCAGCTCCGGATCTACCACCGTACTGGACATAGCAAGCAGCAAGTCCGCAACCCTTAACGTAGAGTCGGTGTTCAGCGACGCTACCGCCCGTTATTTTAATGGGTACTTCTACGTGGTCAACCGCGTCGGCGCGGACAACGTACAAGTGCTGGACCCAGACAATAACTTCGCCACTGCCCTTCAGTTTTCTGTGGGCAACGGATCAAATCCCCACGACATTGGTTTTGTGTCAGCCAGCAAGGCCTACGTCACCCGCTACGACTCCAACATCTTGTGGATAGTCGATCCCAGTGACGGCTCGTTTACCGGAAGCATTGACCTTTCCAGCTATGCCGATGTCGATGGGCTTTGCGAGATGGACCAGATCCTGGTTCATGACGGGCTCGCGTATGTCACCGTGCAGCGCCTTGATCGCAACAACTTCTATCAACCCACAGGCACCAGCTATCTGGTTGTGATCGATGTCGCGACCGACGCAATCGTCGACACCGACCCGGTAACGGCTGGCGTTCAGCCCATTACGTTGACTGGAACCAACCCGTTCACCGAAATAAAGCTGTTCATGGACAATTTGTTTGTTTCGACCGTTGGAAACTTTGTTGCCGCGGACGGCGGCGTCGAGTTCATCGACCCCGTGTCGAGTTCATCAACTGGCTTTGTGCTAACCGAAGCGGTCGCCGGGGGCGACGTTGTCGACGTAGAGATAAAATCGACAATGAACGCCTACGCAATTATCAGCACGCCGGGTTTTTCTACCGAGTTGATTCGTTTTAACCCTACGACCGGCGCAAAAATTGGGACCGTGTTTGCTCCCGGCGGCTATGTGCTAAACGACATCGAGCTGTCGCCGATCGGCGACGAAGTCCTGCTGGCCGATCGTAGCGCGACCGCGCCCGGGATTCGTTGCTTTGACTACTCAACCGGTTCGGAGATAACCACCGGGCCGATCAACACCGGGTTGCCCCCGGTTGACATTGCGATCCAACCCGCCGCTATTACCGCCACCGATCCGGTCGCTGCGGCCGCGCGCCTGGGCTTGAACTATCCCAACCCGTTTAATCCCGCGACCACGATTCCCTACCAGTTAGGCGACGCTTCACTGGTTCAAATAACGGTTCACGATGTACTTGGTCGCACGGTAGCCACACTGATCGACTCGTTCGCGCCCGCAGGAACACACTCCACAGCATGGGACGGACGCACCTTGCTGGGTTCAGATGCTGCAACCGGAGTTTACCTGGTGGCGCTACGAGTTAATGGCGAGTTGGCAGATACGCGAAAGATTGTACTGGCAAAGTAGGCTAGCGAAACGCGATCAGACTGAAGATTGTAAGTAGTACGACGGCGCCCGATATCGCCCAGGGCCACGCGCCCAAGCTTCGACGGGTTGGCGCGGGCGCTTCGGCCGGCGTAACAACGTTGAACGGATTGTGCGTGGATTCTGCGAATAGCGGTTTGAGAACATCTACAACCTGCTGAGCACTCTGGTACCGCTGGTTGGGATCTTTCTGTAGGAGTCTTTCGACAACCCCAACAACGCCGGAAGGAACGTTTGGCCGCAACGCTACCAGCGGAGGCGCTTCCAGATTCTGAACGCCATAGAACAGCGCATCGGCGTTGTCACCAGGAAACGGGCGCTCGCCGGTTAACATCTCGTACATGATGACACCTAGTGCCCACAAGTCGGCACGATGATCGCATTCGGCCAGGGTCATTTGTTCGGGTGCCATGTACGCCGGTGTCCCGGTCATCTGACCAGCAAATACCGCGTGATGTCCAGCCAGAGTAGCAAGCCCGAAGTCCAATAACGTTGGAGTTCCGTCAAGTTCGATAACCACGTTGTCGGGTTTCAGATCAAAGTGGGTAACGCCCCGTTCGTGCGCCGACGCCAGCGCCTGGGCCAGCTGCATCGCGATGCTTATGGCGTCGGGTATAGTGAGATGTCCACGCTGAATCCGCTCGGTGAGCAACTTACCCTTGGCGAACGCCATGGCGATATAGGTAAGTCCATCGGCTTCCGAAATGTCGTAGATCCGGCAAATGTTGGGATGATCTAACGATGCGGCAGCACGCGCCTCGATCTTAAACTGAACCTTATCGGATACGCCGTCACCGCCACGCGACGGCAGACACTTAAGCGCCACAACTCGATTGAGCCGTTGGTCGCGGGCCTTGTAGACGACGCCCATAGCGCCGCGGCCAATCGTGTCGAGAACCTCGTAGTGAGCTATAACTTGTCCGTGCATCCCCGCCCTCGTGCTTGCTTGGGTACCTTCCGTTAACGGCACAAACGTGGCTCGAGTTTAGGAATTTTTAGCAGGAATCATCTTTATCGGCGCTCGGTCGCCGACCTTTAGCGCCTTGCTTGGCATCATGAGAAGCTTTGCGAAACACCAGCACCAACACGAGTGGAAGGAATACGTAGAGCGCGACCGTGAATGCTGTGGGAGACACCACGAAGTTGTTGTAGAACGCGTGTACCGACATCGCGGACAGGAGGCCGGGGTACGCGGCACGAGCCCAACCAAAGCCGCGCGACAGAAACGCCCAGGTCACGATCCCGAACAGGGCGGCGATACCTCCGTGAAGCACCGCCGAAGAAAAGCCCCGAAACAACCATATGTCCCAGGCTCGCTGGGCTAGCTGGTGGGCATAGAACGCGTTCTCGATAACGGCAAATCCGCACCCCACACCGAACCCAATAACGACAGCATCCCACAGGCGACGACGTTTACCGGTAGTCACGAGTGCTAACACAATCCCGCACTTTACCAGTTCTTCAATAACCGGCACACCGTAGCGCGCCATCGTTTCGGCCGAAACATCAAAACTGCGAATGAATACTGTGTTGATTGCTAAAGAAACCAGAGCAGCAATTGCACCCAACAGGGTGCTTGCAGCGATGTCAAGGCGCGCGAGTTGACGGCGACGGAACACTGCCACCAGTACCAATAGAAACACCACGACCGGAGCAAGTCCGGTCGCGAGTTTGAGCGTATCGATAAATGAAAGGATGGTCATGGCGCCAGTGGCGCTCACACGCCTTAGGGAATGATTTTTTCGATCACAACGTTGCCGTCCTGGACCAGGCGAAACGTGATCGGCGTGTGCGTCAAGAACACTCCGTGTCCGTTAGCGCGTTGCCCCGCCGACGACAACAACGGCTGGCCGTCGCGCGTAAGCGTCCATTCGGTATGAACTTCGCTATTGACGTTCACCGCGATGTCAAAACCGGTGTCGGTCGTGGTCACGACCATAGAACCGTCACCGTCGGGTACGGCAAGCGTAATCGTTTCGCTGGCTGTCGCCTTGCCACCTATTGTGGCGGTCAGGCCATTCGACTCGGTCCGGTCGGAGACAACTGGCCCCAACAAAAACGCACCCGCGAGAACACCCACCGCGGTAAGCGACGCGTAACGCATCCAAGCCATCGGGAGAATATCGTCGATCCACGCAAAAAGACTACGCTTTTCCTTGAACGGAACGGCGCCAACAATCTGCGAATGTAGCCCAACCGGCGGATGCAGCTCCGGAACATTTGCAATTAATTCTACCGCACTGCGCATACCTTCGAACTCTTGTTTCCATACCGGATGTTCGTCCAGGTATCGCTTCAGTTCGGCTTCGCCTTGAGCACTAATTACGCCGTCGATGGCCTCCGTGGCCAACTCGCGAAATCTTTCTTCGGTAATGGTCATCGCGTTATCCCCTTACGCTCCAGAATGTGTTTGAGTTGTTGGCGCGCCGAGAACAAACGCGATTTAACAGTTTTCTCCGGAATTCCAAGCACGTCGCTCATTTCCGAGTATGAAAAATCGTGAAAGTGTTTCAGCACAATAACCATCTTGTAGTCGGTTTTGAGCATGCCGATCGCGTCTTCTACCTCGTCGGCGACTTCATCCTTCGAAAAAGACTGTTCCGGTGAAGGCGCGTCCAGTGCTACCGCGCCGCTTTCGTACTCGTCATGGAACTTTCGCTTTTTCGTCCAGTTAATCGACTCATTCACCGCAATGCGGTAGATCCAGCTGAAGAACTGGCGGTCGCGTTGGAACGAGCTGAGTTTCTGGTAGGCTTTCGCGAAAACCGTCTGACACACATCCATGGCGTCATCGGGGTCCCGTGTCATCCGCAAGGCGAGGTTGTGAATGGCCCCCTCGTAGCGGCGAATTAGCTCCTCGAACGCGCGATTGTTGCCGTTCAAGCAGTCCAGAACCAGAGCGCTGTCGTCTCGTTCGCTCATTACCAAATACAGGGGATATCCCAAAAAGTTGGTGGGAATCCGGGGATTGGGGAAGTTGGAACCGCGGTTGGGGAAACCGCCGATTTAGCTAACTTATTCAATATCAAACACTTGGTCAAAACCCACGACCCGAAACGTTTCGCGGACGCGCTCGCTGGGGTTCACCAAACGCAGCGTATCGCCAGACCGGCGGAGCCGCTTTTGGGTGCTCAGAAGCACACCCAGCCCGGCGCTGGAAATGTAGTTCATGCCGGACAAATCCACCGTCACGGTGCCGCTGAGCCGTGCGAACGCCGAACGCGCACGGTCCGCGTGGTTGGAGTCAAGGTTCCCGTGAATCTCAACCCGTCCGTCGTTGCTTACGTTAATGTCAAACATCAACTCCCCCAAAAGTGAACGCTCCGGCCAGCCCGCTGATACTATCACATTGAGGAAACGCGGCAAAATGTCCGATAATTGCGCCTATGCGTCTCGGAATTGCCTTGGCTTTCGCGGTAACGGTGGTCGCACTGGTGGTTCGCATGGTACCGGTGACCAGCGAATCTTTCCACTACGACGCTATTGTGTCCCAAATGGCCGCTCAGGACGGTGTGCGCGCTAACGCCTGGGACCACGATTCCACATACAGCGATAGGCGGTACCATCCGCCTTTGGTTTCGTACCTCATCATTGCCAACAATCGCGTGTTTGGCGACGGCCTGTTTCGTGCGCGCATTTTTGCCATGCTGTTTGGCGCGCTGGCGTGCGGATTGACTACGCTAGCCGCTCTCCGCTTAGTACCGGGTCTGCGCGCGGGTTGGGTATGGGCTTCGCTGGGTGGTCTGACATTGGCTTTTGTGCCCGTGCACCTTTACATCAGTCGCACGGCCAACTGGGATCCGGTTTATTCGGCAATGGCAATGGCGTGTCTGCTAGCGTGCAGCGCATTTGTGCGAACCCCGGGATGGCTCGGGGCGATGATCGTGGCAACACTGGCGGCGCTCGCGTTTCTCACATGTGAAATCGCGCTGGCCCTGGTACCGGCGCTGCTATGGGTGGTCGCCTGGGATGTTGGTCAACGCGGCCTTGGTGCGTTGCGGCGTTGGGCAGTTGCCAGTCTTGTCGGCGTTGGCGTAGTAGCGTTGCTGTGGCCCGCGGGTATTATTGACGGAGACATCTTTCGTACTCTGCGTTTTCGCTGGTTTGATTCTGCCACTACGCCCCGCAACCAACCGTGGATGGCATTCTATTCGGAGCTATTCCGGCAGTCGCCGGGAATGATGTCGTTTGCCGCGGTGGGAACGGTGGGCCTCGTGTTAGCACGCTGGCGAAAAGTCAAACTCCCCTGGGCCGAGCTTTTCCCGTACGTCGTCTACGCGGCAACCGCGATCATTCTTAGCACTCGTCAGCGTCTGGTGTTTGTCCATCACGTTGCCGACTTGATTCCACCGTTGCTGGTAGTCGGAACCGTTGGCTGGGCGGCGGCGATGTCTCGCACTACCACCAATACGCGGCTTGGCACTGGCATTGTCGGTTTAGGGGTTGGGCTCACGCTGCTGGCGTCACTGACCGCGCCCGCAGAGATTGTCGGGCCACAAGAACACCCTGGATGGTTTCGGCTAGGCGAATACTTCGCGGATAAAAGTGGTGCGACTGTTTACACCCATTACGAAACCCAACTTCGTTATTACACCGACGCCGACATTGTGGTTAACCGCTCCCCCGACCGACTGTGGGAAACCGACAATTTGCAGACCGCGCAAGCGTCGGGGGCCGACTATATCGCGGTCGACCGCTCGCAGTTGGGAGGTGAAGTGAGCTCGTTGGAGGAACTGCGCCAAGGTTTAGCACCGCGGTATCGATTGGTGTTTACCGCTGATCACCGTCGCAGCGGCGAGTCGGTTGCGTGGGTGTTTCGCCGCGTCGATACCTAGTCGTCTTCTTTGGGCCGCCGGCGATCGGCTTTGCGACTACTCTTACGACGCTTTACATCGAGCCTTTTTTCCACCGATGCACGCGTCGGGCGCGTAGCACGACGCCTCTTGGGAACGATCGTTGCCCGACGGACCAAGTCCACAAATCGCTCCAACACCGCCGCCCGGTTTGCCGACTGGCTGCGGTGGTCTCCCGCCGACATAACCAATACATCATCTTTGGTTACACGGTTTCCGGCCAGCGATCGCAACCGCCGCTTTACCGCTGCGGGTAGCGAAGACGCGCCAATGTCAAAACGCAACTGCACGGCCGTAGACACTTTGTTAACGTGTTGACCGCCGGGACCGGACGCGCGCACAAAGCTAAACTCCAGCGCTTCGTCCGGAATCGATATGTGCTCGTTTATCTCGGGCATAGCCAATGCTAACAGCGATTACCTATCACCCCCACAAAAAAGAACGCCCGCGGCGGTTACGACGCGAGCGTTCCCCACAATCCGAATGCACCCTGCCTACTTGAGCAAGACCATTTTGCGAGTCCTGGTGAAGTCATTGGTGGAAAGCTTGTAGAAGTAGATCCCACTGGATACCTGACGACCGCGGTTGTCAGTACCATCCCAATCCACCAGCTGGCGCCCCGCTGACTGCTCCCCACTAACCAGGGTCGCTACCAGCTTGCCGCGCGCGTCAAAAACTTGCAACTCCACCCGTCCAGCGTCGGCCAGGTCAAACTGGATGGTTGTGTTTGGATTGAACGGATTCGGGTAGTTCTGGTACAGAGCGTTTGGGATGGGCGCTCCTTCGGCTGCCGCAGCCGACACCGGAAACAGAGTTACGTCTTTGCAAAGCACAGAGTCGTACGGCACGGAGACGAAACATGTATCTGGGAAGTAGCCTGCTGCCTGGAAAACAACCGTTGCCACTTCGAACGGACCGCTGGTGGGCGCTTCCAGATAGCGGAATGTGTAACGACCTCCACCCGGGACGTTTTGGACGAAATTGCGCTCGATAGAGGTGGCGGTGAAGTCGTCGATAACCAGGCCTGTGACTTGGTCGGTAACTTGACCTTTAACCACGGCGGGATCAAAGGTTTGGGTAATGCTGGTATTGGCGGTCAGGCGACCACTGCACGATTCCTCAAAATACGGCTCCCACGCCGCCCGAAACCCCGCGATCTTGTCCAACTCTGCCTGCGATGGCGTCGTGCCATTCTGAACAATCAGAATAAACGCCT
The DNA here is from genome assembly GCA_964588695.1 of uncultured bacterium. Taxonomy (GTDB): domain Bacteria; phylum Krumholzibacteriota; class Krumholzibacteriia; order WVZY01; family JAKEHA01; genus CAZPQK01. The sequence continues at coordinate 23,858 of CAZPQK010000009.1, read as the reverse complement.
GACGCACGTCGTGGTTTTCGTTGGGCTCGGTTGGCGTGCGCGCTCCCTCGCAGGCGATGAAGTCGTTAATGGTTACGACAACAGGCGTTCCCGATGCGGTGGCGTTTTGCACCGGAGTGCCGTCATCTCGGTTGCTAAACTGGTTGTTGGTTGGACTGTCCAGGTAGAACGCGTCGGACACTTCTTCTGGTGTTCGTAGCCCAAAGGTGTATTCGTCGATATCACAAAAGTGATCAACCTGCGTTGGATTTGTCCAGTTGGCGCCGTTGAACTCCCAGTTGCCGCCCTCCAGCGACGAATTGTCGGCGTCGGCGAAGTAGCTCCAATGGGCGTACTGGCGACCGATCATATAGGCGCTAACATTTTCCCCAGATTGTACGCAACCGGCGCCGAAACGCATGAACGCACCCCAGCGATGGCCAGCCTCTTGTGCCATAACCGTAAGAAAACTATTCCCGTCAGAGAAAAATCTGGTTTCCGGAGACGTTGGCCATACGCTCAACCTGTTCATGTTGCACAGACTCTCCAAAGTACCGGCGCTACCGTAGGTAGCACTGTTGTCGAATATCCCCAAACCAATACCGGTAACGTCGTTGGAAATGTTCCTTTCGTACGCAAAGCCGGTCATTTGCGTCACGAAGTTGGTGAAATACACGATCTGGAAAAAATCATCGGGATACGAGGCATAGAAGTGCTGGAACAGGCCAGCCTCGTTGACTAGAGGTGTCGCAATATTAAGGTAATCTTCGTAAATACCGGTGTTGGCGGTACCCGCAAACGGTAAGTCGTCTGAGTAACTGACATTGTTGAGCAAGCCGGTTCCCGGACTGATTCCGGAGAAGATTGGCGCACCGTTCGACGCAACTGCCGACCCGATTCCGTTAAACGTGATATCGATGACACCGGTATCGTAAACCACCATTTGAACGGTGTTCAGCGTGGCAGTCCCGAACTCCGGGACCGAAGACCATGTCACCGTACTTCTGGTTGCTTCCTGCTTGTGATACACCGCGCCGCCCGCCGCCGGATTCAGATCCATGTAGTACGGGGTAATTTTCGGCAAGCTGCTGAAGAAGTCCCCGTCGTCGTAGAAGCCACTAGGATTGGGGTTGCCACCGAAGCCCACGATACCGTTGGACCCAACGTACATTTGCGTCCACAACCCACCAAAAAAAGTGAAATTGAAACTCAGACTCTGAACAGTAAACGCGTCATCACCCAGCGACAGATTCGTTCCCAGAACGGCGTCGTAGGTAAAGGTAACTGCCGAGACATCGTAAGCGTTTCCGTTGGGAGTAAAGCGAATCGTAGTATTGTCGGTGTCAAAAGCGTTAAGACCACTGAACAGTATACTCCCGTCATCTTCGACAACGAGCACATCCTGGTACACAAAGTCGGCGCGTTTGCTGGCCCGCGTTCCGCTCTGATCAAGTTCGCGCTGTACTCGCTCGTTTTTGGAGCCGAAGTACTGAGTCCAGCGTTCGCTCCCTTTGTAGGTCCCGCACTCGAACTTTCCGGCGCGGGCTTGAGTCGCGCCGGCATCGTTAAGTTTGGGCATGGCGGGGTGATACTCGGCCACTGCTGGCCGCGGACAGGACAGAATCAGCGCGGCACCCAAAATCGCAAGCAGTCGGTTCATGGTGGATCCTTTCCGGGTATGCGTGAGCCAGAGTTCGGTTTGAGTATAACACACGCAAAAAGGACCGGACTCAACGTCCGGTCCTATGTGTAGTGCACGTGTCGGGTCTCTATTTTATCAACGTCATTTTCCGTGTTCGTTGAAAACCGGGGGCGGCCAATCGATAAAAATAGACGCCCGACGCAACGGCGACACCGTTACGATCGTAACCGTCCCAGGAGGCATCGTGCCGACCCGCGGGCAACGTCGCGTCGACCAGCTCGCGCACGAGACGCCCGGAAACGTCGTACACACCAAGCTTCACCGGTCCGCCTTCCGCAAGGTCAAACCGGATTGCTGTAGTGGGATTAAACGGATTTGGCGTGTTCGCGTAAAGTGCGTTGGGCAGTGGTGTTCCCACAGGCACCGACGTAGGAACCGGATCAAGACTAACGTTCAGCGGATTCTCGAACCCGAATGCGGCCGACGACGACCACGTCTGCGGGTAGTACCCGGGGGCAGAAAATGTCACCAACGCCGACACAAACAGGTCGGAAGGTTGTTCTTGCTGATAGCGAAAATAGAAGTTGCCGCCAGCCGGCACGTACTGCTCAAACCCGCGCGCGTCTTCGGTAATGGTAAGATCTTCCACGGGCAACCCGGTCGTGCGGTCGCGCACTTTACCGGCAATAGTACCTGTGGTCAGCGACTGTTCCAGGCGCGTATTAAGCGTCATTCGCCCGGAGCAGGACAACTCAAAGTATGGTTCCCACGCCGCACGGAAACCAGCAATCTGATCTAACTGTTGCTGGGTCGCAGTGGTTCCGTTCTGCAACACCAGGATAAATCCCTGGCGCAGATCTTTTTCTTCGACATTCGGGAGCGGCGTGCGCGGTCCTTCGGCGGCAATGATCGACTCGATCGTCACTGGAATCGGCACACCAAACGCGCTGGCGTTTTGCAACGGCGTTCCCACCGAGCGCGCTCCGGGCAAATCATTGGACGGACTGCTAACGTAGAATGTCGGTGAAACTTCTTCGGGTGTGCGCAATCCAAAGGTGTACTCGTCAAACGCACTAAAGTAGTCAATCTGGGTTGGACACCGATACTGAGCCCCATCAACCGCCCAGTTGCCGCCCTCCAAACTTGAGTGGTCGACATCGACGTAGTAACTCCAATGGGCGTCCGATCGCCCCAGGATCATATTACTTACCTGACCCTGGTCGTCCATAAACCGCATGAACGCACCCCAACGATGTCCAGCCTCTTGTCCCATGATGGTTAGAAAATTATTACCTTTTCCAAAAAAACGAGATGTCGGGTCGATGGGCCACACACCCATCCGGTTCATATTGCATCGACTTTCCAACACACCGCTGGATCCGTACAACACGCTGTTGTCAAAAATACTCAACCCTATTCCGGTGACATCGTTGCTGATGTTTAGTTCGTTCGCAAACCCAGCCATGGTTTGAACGAAGTTGGTAAAGAACACGGTCTGAAAGAACACGTCGTCGAAACTTTGATAGAAGCGCTGCATTAACGCCACTTCGTTGACCGCAGGGTTGGATAGGTTAAGAAACGACTCATACATACCTTCGCCGCCGCTGCCGCCGTAAGGCAAGTCATCGGACCAATCGAGCATTGTCGGGTTGGTGACGCCACCGGGATGAATGCCGATATACGTAGGCGCGCCCGAAATTTGAAACAGCATGTTCAACGCCGAAATATTCAAGCGATAGGTTCCGTCGGCGAAGAGCACAACCTGAAAGGTATTGGTCGCACCCGAGTTTCCAAACTCGGTGACCGCCAACCACGTAATTACCGCTCGATCCGCAAAAGTGTCTCCGTAAACGGTACCCTGCGTTCCCGGGTCCAAATCGGCGTAGAGCGGCAGCAACTTTGGCGTGGTCGAAAAGAACTCGTCGGGGTCGTAGAAGCCGCTGGCGTTGACCGGGCCGCCAAATGACACCGCACCGTTACTGTTTACATATATCTCGGTCCAGTCGGTACCGAAGAAGTTAAACGTAAACGGAAGCGTCACCGTCGCAAAATCGTCGTCGCCAAGCCCAAGGTTGTTCGCGATGGAGAACTCAAACTGATCAGCCATCGCGACCGCGTCATACCCGCCGGAAACATTGGGAGTAAACTCCAGCGTCTGGCCTTCGATGTCGATCGGATTGCTTCCCTGCATCAGAATGGTGCCGTCGTCTTCGACCACCCACACATCGTCGTAGACAAACTCCGCGGCGGCGAGCCGCTGCTGTTTGCCGTTGCGAATCTTGCGCAGAGTTCGCTGGTAGTGGCCATCCATCCATAGCGTCGTGGCCTGATTACCCTTGTAGGTTCCGCATTCGAATTGATTCGTGCGCTGAGTCGACCCTGCCGTCATCGGGATAAAACCGGGACGGGTGGCAGCGTTCGCGGGAAGTTGCCACAGGGAGACTGCCACCAGCAGTATCAAGGCCAGGGGCCAGGGGTTCTTCATGGTGTCTCCTAACAGTCGCGGTGGGGCGCGGGAATGAGGCGGGGTCTGTTGTGGCGGTTGCGAAACCACCCGAACAGTTTAATCATACGCGATTCGAGTCCAATGAGTTGCAGAAATATCCCACAAACAAACGTGTGGCTACTCGGCGGCGCCTTTCTTTGGGTCGACGTCGCTATCGGATCGGCCTTCACCATAGCGCCTGGTCCCGGCGTACAACTCCACTTTCGCCAGGCGGCCGTCAAGGCCCCCGTTGGCCAGCGGCATGCGAAACGCGGGGCGTAACCCCAACGACTTAAGCAACGTTCGCTCGCCAAAGTAAACATAGGCGACCGACCTCTCGCAACTGTGCTTGAGAAAATTGCCGAACCGCTCGGTTAGCTTTGCCGCGCTTTTGGGATCGCCCAGACGAATTCCGAACGGCGGATTCGTAATAATGGTCGTATCGGGAAGCGGTACGGAATCAAAAGTCTGTTTCTTGACCACGACGCTCTTACCCTGAGGAAGCGTTCGCAAGTTGACCTGCGCCGCGGTTACTGCCATGGCGTCGCGATCGCCACCAGAGACCGTACCCGTTATCGGGCGGATCAACTGGTTAATTTCGCCCCGTCGGCTCTTCCAGCGTGTCGAGTCGAACTCCGGCATTACTTCGAAACCAAACCGTTGTCGCAAGTAGCCGGCAGGGATTTTTGCTCCTGCCATCAACGCTTCGGCCAGCAGTGTTCCCGACCCACAGAAGGGATCGTGCAGCGCGCCTTCTCCACTCCATCCACTTAGCCGAACAATTGCGGCGGCCGCGGTTTCCTGCATGGGCGCATCCACTGAACGTTCGCGATAACCCCGACGATGCAGCGAACCGCCGGATAGATCGAGACTGATCGTCGCCTTGTTGTTGTGGATGTAAACGTTGATTAGTGCGTGTGGCGCACGCTGGTCCACATTCGGTCGCCTCCCGACATCCTGGCGAAAACGATCTACAATCGCGTCCTTCACTTTTAGCGCGACGTACTTTGAATGTTTTAAGAAGCTGTTTGAGACGTTTGCGAATACCGCGAAAGTCGCGTCCACCGGGAACAACTCCGGCCACGCGATGTCCATCGCGGTTCGGTGAAGATATCGGTCGCTATGACAATCGAAGATCCGAAGCGGCGCCAGCACTCGGGTGGCAAGACGTGTTTGGTACACGATGTCGGAAACATCGGAGGCTGCCACCGAAAAGTAAACGCCGCGATACGATTCGCGCAGTTTCCGAGCGCCCAGCTCGCGGAGTTCGTCCTGGGTCAAACTCTCCAGACCGCCTGCGACCTGAGCAAAAAACTGGTTGGATTCTTGGTATGCAAAGTGTGTCATAAAAAAGGACCCGCCTTTGGGCGGGCCCAGTATAGCCGATACCAAGGGGTTGTGCGATTTAACCTTCGATAATTTTTACTCCGCCGTTGACCGTGCTAATGCGCACCTTGGCATCACCGTCTCCGATGCGACCGTCAAGGCGGCGCTTGGTTTTGTTGTTGATGCGAATGGCATGGTCGACCCGCACGCCACCGTTAACTGTGCGCGCCTTTACGTCGGCAGAGAAGTCCTCTGGTGCAACCAGCTTGACAGCACCATTGGTGGTGCTCATTTCGATGTCATTGCCCTTCCACTGCTCATGCAGTTCACAGTCGATAGCGCCATTCGTGGTCGAGGCAAACACGTCTCCGGCTGCACCTTCGATACGGACCGATCCGTTTGTAGTTCCGGCAGTCACCGCAGCATTGACGTCGATCACTTTCACGCTACCATTGGTGGTGCCAACTTCGACGTCCATGTCGCGCGGAACCATTACCTTGTAGCTCACCGACCACTTACGGTTACGCCATTTCTTAAAGCTACTGCCGCGCCGAGCTTTGATAACGTCGCCGACTTCGATTTCGACTTCGTCTGCGATCCGCCTGGCTTCGTCGCGGTTGCTCTTTCGAACTTGCACGCGGGCCTTAACATGCACGACGTCCTGGTTCCACCCTTCCACCCGAATCGCACCGTTTACCGACTCAAGCTGCAGATCATTGCGATCGGTCAGCGTAATCTCGCGAACCTCGCAATAACCATTAAAGTCGTTGCACCACTCGTCATCCTGCACAACTTTCCAGTCGTCGCGCTCGGCCAGGGCGGCGGCTGTCATCAGCACTGCTACAATCATGCATCCCAAAAACACTTTAACTTTCATTGCTGCCCCTCCGTAGGCATGGCAACCCGTGGTGAAAAGGAGGTGAGGAGCGATGCATCCCAAGGAACCCAACCCGTAACACGCATCGCCCCACAGCCTCAGTTTATGTGCCGACGCGCTTAATGCGAACGCCGCCGTTGGTGGTTTTGACTCGCACGGTAGAACCGCCTTTTCCAAGTGTGGTGCGAATCTTCTTCTTGATATTGCCTTGGACGGTAATAGGAAAATCGACGTGGAGATTTCCGTTAGTCGTACCGGTTTCGAACTCGGCGTTGTAGTCCTGCGGTACCGCCACCGTAACCCCGCCGTTAGTAGTCGAGACGTCAAGTCCGTCGCCACTCCATTCGTCTCCGCTCAACTGAACCGTAACGCCCCCGTTGGTTGTCCGCCCGCGCACGTCGCCGGCAAGCTTCTGTAGCGATATGCCGCCGTTTACCGCAGAGAACTCGATCTCGCCAGCGACGCCGTCTATGCCAATACCGCCGTTAACCGTGGTCAGATCCAGGTCCATTTGGCGCGGCACTTTGACTCGGTAGCTTACCGACCAGCCGCTGCGCTTGTTCCAGTTGCTCAGATCCGGCCCCACCGCACGTACCGTGCGGCCATCGGTTTCTATGCGAATCTTGCCCACAATCTCGCGTGCCTTGTCGGCATCTTTGCTCCACACACTAACTTTGGCGCGAATCCGCACTTCGTCACGATCCCAGCCTTCCACCTGAATGCCCCCGTTGGCGGCACCATCCAGACGAAGCGTTGCCCGGTCGGTGAGCGTGATCTCCCGTATTTCGCACAGCTTGTCGCCCTGCTGGCCGTCCTCACACCAGGGATGACCGTCCAAAACCCGCCAGCCGTCTTTGGCGCTACCCGCCGCCGGCAGCAGCGACATGGCTAAGACACATAGTATCAATATGTTAGTAAGCTTCATGATTCTCCTTTAGCCGCAATGGCCGGGTGTAATTAATCAACGAGTCGACCCGGCAAAAGGTTGCAACCAAGCTCTCACTAAGTTTGGACGCGCGTGCCTGCGATAAGGTTTCACCGGAGTGAGGGCGCTAGCGGGACCGGCGAGCGCTTAGAAACGAACGAAACAGGATGGAAAAGAAAACCAACGAGACCAGTGCCATCGCACTTTGCGCAATCGCCGCTGCCGGTCTCTCGACGTCGCCGCCACCGAGCCATGCGATCAACCCCGGGATCCCGCGGGCGCTGCCCACGACTGCCAGCAGTGTAACGAAGGCGACCAGGTGCATCATGGGCTTGCGCAAAGGCTCGCGATGCGCGAACCACCCCAGCAACACACAGGTGACACCAAAGTACGTCGGAATCAGCGCAGTCACGCTAACACCGCCGCTCGCCCTATAGCCGACCAGGCCAATGGCGACAAGAACCAGACCGTAAACGATTGTAAGTTTGGGAGGTTGCATGCGGTGACTGTACAGCGCTCCGACTGCAGAGTCAAAGCTACAACGGTTAGCGCGGTTGCCGGTTCAGTGACCAGTCATAGTCGGTGTGCTTAACCGACCACTCGTCCGCCCGGTTATGCAAGTCACCGGCTACGTGTTCGGGCGCAAACTGGGAGAGATAGCGCAAGCGTTCGGCGTTGTTGTCGCCAAAGTCGTCGGCGAACCATTTGAAGATGGGCGACAGATACGCGGTTCGAGTGGTCAGGTCGAAGTGGTTTTTGGTTTCGTCAGCAAGAAAAATACGGCCCTGTTCGTTGAGCTGTTCATCCAGGCGTTCGGCTACATAGGGTTCGTTTCGCAACGGAGGACACGAAACCGCGGCGCAAACAATCGCGAAATGAATTCGGGGGTCGTCAAACTTCTTTCGCAGGATTTCGTGCTCGATAAAATTCAGCGACCGTTGTTTTCCTTCAATGGGGATGAATTTCTTATCCCACGCCGTTTTCTTGATAAGGAAACCAATAATACGGCCGCCGGTGTGAAGGTCGGTAATGGAGTTGATCGGAAAGTTGTCGCCAACCAGTTGCAGAGTGAACAGATTGTAGAGGTTAATCCAGCGGGCGAGGTCGGCAACGCCAGTGCGTTCAATACTCGCTTGGGACGCAAGGTTGACCAAACCCGGCCGAAAACAATCAAAATCGAGTTCGGGATTGTGCACCAGCGGAAGGTAGTTCACCAGGCCCTGCTCATCCACCAGTTTGGGAATCTCTAACAACGGCGTATAGTCGGGCGTACACGTCCCGTTACCGCCGCGTGCGTCCGACACCAGGCACGGGGCTAACCCGGCAAGAATCACCGCTAAACCAGCGGCCCGGCGTATCCCGATGAATATGGTTTGCACTTTTCTTCGTTGTAAGCGTGATGGGTTCTGGCGATTTGCCGAATGTGCAGCTGATCGTGCGCGAGCCATGAACACAATAGGTCTCCCGCCGAAAGATGACTACCGTTCGGGCGAACGCTGTACGCGTCCCAGTCTGAACCTTCCAAGCCGCGCAGCCATTTTGCCCGGCGCAACCGTTCGGCGCGAAACTCCGCGAGAACGATCTCGAGGTCCTGTTCGTTGTAACGGCGGTCAACAACCCATGCGACCGGATCGAACATCGGCAGTGGTTGGTCGGGCCGTTGCAAAATATATTCGATGCGCAGGGGAAAGTCTTCGCGCTCTTCGTCACGCAAGTGACACGCAATCTCTAAGACCGACCACTTTTCCGGGGCCGGCCGCCACCGGGCTTGTTCCGAGCTGACTCCGACAAACAACGCTTCGATAGCCTGAACGTTTTGGGTTAGCCGTTCAGCCGCCCACAAGACATCCATTCTGGTCTCCTCGCTAGGCGGAATTGTCCGGCGTCCACCATCGCCGCGAGCACTTTAGCCTTACCAGTCCAACACACCATCGATGGTGTTTTGCGTCACCACGTGGTATCCCGGACGAGCCTTCTCGTAGACCTGCCGAGCAAATGCTTTACCTTCTGGGGTTGCCGCCAAAGCCCGGTAGATCGGAGTGATTAACCAACGACGACCAACTTCAACCAGGTAAGCTTCGATCGCCGGGTACGCGGGCTGGTAGTTGTTTTCAACCGCACAAACAAACCAGGACCGCTGAATCTCCCCGTTCATTTTAGCAAAGCCGAATGTGTTGTCCAGATCGCGCATTTGCGATTCGGTAAGGCCTTTCGGCAAATGTTCGATAAAATGCTGCCACTGTTCGTTCCGCCAGCCGGTGGTGTTCAGCTCCCCCGCGCCGGCACCGTCGCCCCAGTTGGCGACAGCGGCGTCAACCACCTCAAACTTGTCGGTGGCAAAGGTAGGGTGATTGCTAGGAATGCCTGGCTGATACACCCACTGGTCGACGTCTATTTTTTCTGCCGCACCGGGGTGCTGGTCTAACAGGTTCGTCCGCAGATACGCCAGGAAACGCTCGGTATCCATGGTGGTAAACTCGTGACGATTAAAATACGTGCGCAGAAAGCTGTCAAAGTTGTCGCGCCCGACCGTCTCTTCGATAAGTCGCAGCAACAGGTAACCTTTCTCGTAAGCAATCAGACCAAGGCCCGCGTCCGGGTCGGTTCCTTCCGAGTCCAGCTTTAGTTTGGTTTCTTCCGGCTCCAGGTCCTCCACGTCGGCTTCCAAATCCTGAAACCCAAGAACAGCCTGCATTTCCATAATCTCAGTGCCGTAAATCAGCTCCATGATCCGACGCTCGAAGTAGGTAGTAAATCCTTCGTTGAGCCAGAAGTCGTCCCACGTGGACGCTGTCACCAGGTTACCCGACCACGAATGCGCTAACTCGTGCGCTATGGTCGCCACCAGCGACCTATCCCCCGCGACCAGAATTGGCGTGACGAATGTCACACGCGGATTCTCCATCCCGCCGTAAGGAAAGCTGGGTGGCAGTACCAGGATATCGAACCGTCCCCATTTATACTCGCCGTACAACTCTGAGGCTTTCACCAACATCGCTTCGGTGTCGATGAATTCGTCCTGCGCAGCGTCAACCAGAGACGGTTCGCTGTAGACGCCAGTGTGCGGGCCAATCGCGCGAAAGCCAATGTTTCCCGCGGACAGTGCGAGCAGGTAGGTAGGAATCGACTGCGGCATCGTGAACTGGTACACGCCGGACTCGTTGGGCTCCTGCGGATTCTCGGCACTCATCAACGCCAGCATCCCTGGCGGCACGGTTACGGTGGCTTCGTAGGTTACGCGCAACTCGGGGTTGTCCTGGCACGGCACCCAACTGCGCGCCAATATCGCCTGGGATTGAGTGAACATGAACGGCGCGACTTTGTCTCGGGTCTGCTCGCGGTCCAGCCAAAAGAGGCCCGCCGCACCGGGGAGTGTTTCGTAGTAGACGTTAACCCGCTGAGTTTGCGGTGTGATGTCGATAATCAGCGGCCGCCCCAGGTACGCGACCGAATCTCCGATGGCAAATCTGGTTGGAGTTTCGTTGTCGTCGCCAAGCGTCACGCGATCGATTCGCATGGACATGATATCCAGCACCAGCCGATCGGCCCCGGTCTTGTTATCTACATCTATGCCCGCGCGACCGATGATTCGCTCGCGGTCAAAATCCAAACGCAGGTCCAGGTTGAGATGAGTCATGGCCACGTCGCCGACGTTACCGAACGAGTGGTTGGCAACCCTGACCGGATCGGCGGTTTGGGGGTCGGCAGAACAACCCGCCAGCATCACGACGCCTGCCAGCCAAACAACAATGGACTTCATAAATTCCTTCCTGCGATTACCCGAGCTTTGGGGTGGATCCCGCGTCGGCAAAAAACTGCCCGCGGCTTACCGACTCACTCCCGGTGCTCGTCCGGGTCGGGCTGGGAGTCCCGAAACCCGCCAAGTGCTTGCGATCCCGCAGTATACGGGATCGCCTGCGTGCGGTCAAAAGAGGCGCTTGAGGTACGCCGGGATGCCTCGTAACACGTTGCCACATATATTGTTACGTCACTTCGCAGGGGACAAGGGGGCCGCACCGCCCCCAATCCCTGGTGAGTTTCTTGCTTGTTTGGCCCATACGACTACATTATTATCCGGACCTTCGCGAACGTTGCTCAGCGACCACCTTCCCGGGTGGTCGTTACATTTAGCCCAAATCGACAGTTATGGGAAAAAAGCTCGTTATTGTTGAGTCGCCCGCCAAGGCGCGCACCATTAATAAGTACCTGGGGAAAGATTTCCAGGTGGTCGCGTCGTACGGCCACGTTCGGGATCTGGTGCCCAAGGAAGGGGCCGTGGATACCGAGGACTTCTCGATGAAGTACCAGGCCATTCCGAAGAACAAAAAATACTTCGACGAAATCGTTAAAGCGATCAAGGCCGCCGACGCGCTGTATCTGGCGACTGACCCCGACCGCGAAGGCGAAGCGATCTCGTGGCACGTGCAGGAACTGCTTAGGCAAAAGAAGTTACTCAACGGCAAGCCCGTGCACCGCGTGGTGTTTTACGAAATCACCAAGAACGCGGTGGGCGACGCGATGGACCACCCGCGAGACCTTTCGATGGATCTGGTTAACGCCCAGCAGGCGCGGCGCGCGCTCGACTACCTGGTAGGCTTTAACCTGTCGCCGCTCTTGTGGAAAAAAATACGTCCAGGTTTGTCTGCAGGACGAGTACAGAGCCCGGCGCTACGCATGATCGTCGAGCGTGAGAAAGAAATCGAAGCATTTGAGCCGCAGGAATACTGGTCGGTAATTGCCGACCTGGACAAAGACGGTTCTGCTTTTTCCGCAAAGCTTTCGGCATACGCCGGCGACAAAGTAAAGCAATTCACCGTCAACAACGAAGTTCAAGCCAAAGACGTTAAGTCCACCTTGCTAAGTGCCGCCAACGGGCGCCTGACCGTTTCGTCGGTGGAAAAGAAGCAGCGCAAGCGAAACCCAACGGCGCCGTTTATCACTTCGACAATGCAGCAGGAAGCGTCGCGTAAGCTCGGCTTCTCTGCCCAACGAACCATGCGCATTGCGCAGCAGTTGTATGAAGGTGTCGATGTCGGCGACGGCGTCACCGGTTTGATCACCTACATGCGTACCGACTCCACGACGATTGCTCAGGAAGCGATCGGCGAGATTCGAGAATTAATTGACTCGCGGTACGGGAAAGACCAAAAACCCAAAAACCCGCACGTCTACAAAACCAAGTCGAAGAACGCGCAAGAAGCTCACGAAGCGATTCGTCCGACGTCGGCATTCCGGGTACCCGACGAGATCAAGAGCAAGCTTACCGCCGAACAGTATAAACTGTACGACATGATCTGGAAGCGCACCGTCGCCAGTCAAATGATTCAAGCGACGATCGACACCGTAACCGCCGAACTGGCTTGCGGCGAAGGAAATTCGTTCCGCGCGACCGGATCATCCATTGCCGACCCGGGTTTTATGGCGGTCTACCTGGAAGACATCGACGATGCCGCCAACAAAGACGATGACGACGAACGGATTCTTCCCCCGCTGGTCGAGGGCGAAACCATCACGCTTAACGATATTCTGATCGACCAGCACTTCACCAAGCCACCGCCGCGTTACACCGAAGCCAGCCTGATCAAATCACTCGAAGAGTATGGCATCGGTCGGCCGTCGACGTATGCGTCGATTATATCCACGCTGGTCGCCCGCGAGTATGTGGAGCTGGAATCACGTCGGTTCACTCCGACGGACGTAGGCCGGATTGTGAATGGTTTCCTCACCAGCCACTTCGAACAGTACGTGGACTACGAGTTTACCGCACGCCTTGAAGACGACCTCGACGCCGTAAGCCGCGGCGAACGTGATTGGGTTCCGTTGATGCGTGATTTTTGGAAACCGTTCAACCAGCAGGTCGAGTCCAAAGAGGACATGAGTCGCGAAGAAGCGATACAGGCGCGAGTGTTGGGAACCGACCCCAAGTCCGGCCGCCCCGTGACCGTTCGCCTGGCTCGTTACGGAATGGTGGTTCAGATCGGCACCAAAGACGACGAAGAAAAGCCCAAGTTTGCCGCGCTTCAGCCCGGACAGCGGATGGAAACCATCACCATGGAAGAGGCAATGAAGCTGTTCCAACTTCCGCGCGACCTGGGCGAGACCGAAGAGGGCGAAGCCGTTTCCGCCAGCATCGGGCGCTACGGCCCCTATGTCCGCTACGGTAACAAGTTCGCCAGTATCAAAGGCGAAGACCCGTACACGATCACCCTGGAACGCGCGCTCGAAGTCATTAAGGAAAAGAAAATCGCCGACGCCAACAAGGTCATTCATGATTGGGAGGACGCGGGCATCCGAGTTCTTCGTGGTCCTTACGGCCCGTACATGACCGACGGCAACAAAAACGTTCGCGTTCCTAAGGATCGTGAGCCCGAGTCTTTGACGCTTGAAGAATGTCAGAAGATGATTGCAGAGGCACCGGAACGGCGGCGGCGCGGAGCAAAGGCGAAGGCAGCGACCAAGGCTAAAGCCAAAGCCAAGAGCAAGTCGAAAGCGAAAAGTAAGACGAAGGCCAAGAGCAAATCGAAGGCAAAGGCGAAGAGTAAAGCCAAGTCCAAGACCAAGGCGAAAGCAAAAAGTAAAGCCAAGTCCAAGACTAAGGCCAAGACGAAATCAAAAGCCAAAAACGACAGCGACACCGCATGAAACCAAAAAACCCGAAGCAAACGCTTCGGGTTTTTTGTTCCCACCCCAAAATTCTTTACCGCTAGCGAAACACGTTGTGCTGGAGTCTTACCAGAAACTGTGAACGATACCACCGCTCCATGTCACCGCTCAGTTCGGTGCGATAGGAAAACTCCAGTCGGGTTGTCGACCGCAGAATAAATTGAAGGCTTGGAGCAACATCTATGAACGATCCCGACGCCTGAAACATGTTGCCGTCAACACTGAGGTCGTCGGTTGTTTGTGCAAGCAGTTCCACGTACAAATTCACGTTGGTCTGTTGATAGCTCTTATAGACCCTCGGCAAGAACAGATACCCAACCGCCAGAGAACCATTCCACACGTTGCCTTCTGCCAAATCCACCCCACTGCTGGTATCCGCGACTTTTCCCCACGACCCGGAAACCGAAACCGCTGTGCGCCTGATCAGTCTGGTCAGAGTGGTCCCCAACTGCACGCCGCCGTGATCGCCCGCAAAGTCGATCGGCCCGGGCGCCGGCGTGTCACTTGTGTATCCCAGTTGCAAGTACACGGCGCCGCGATCGTGGAAGTTAACTTTGTCGCGAGTAAACAAACGGTACTGAGCAAAGCCGGTCGCGCCGCGCGTATCAAACCCGTCGGGACCCGTCACAAACACGGGTGCTGCGTGAACCATCAGGTTCTTATGTACGCCGTAGCCAAGATTAGGAATCCACGTGGAGTAGTTCTTGCCGCCGACTTCGACGTTCTTGTTAGTCAGTACATACGCCAATGCTCGCTTGGGCATATTGCTAGCGGGCTTGGTGTTGACGTACAACTCTTGCGCTCCGGCGAGCGATGGCAACAATAGAAACAGCGCGGCGTAAAATGACGCGCGGCTACATCGTGACATGATACACCCGCGTGTCGGCGGCGTATCCGGACGGGCACTGCTGGCTCACTTTGCCGGTTTGGTAGCATTCGAAAGTAGTTTGCTTGGCGAAAGCCGAGTGCGTCTCGGGCGCGGCGAACATTTTATCCAGGAACTGCACCTTGGCCGTACCCGAAAGCGTCGTGGGTTCAACCCCCACAAAGTGATACACAGCGTCACCCACGGTGTGGTGATAGTCGGGGACGAGGTCGACTGACTTGTTTAACTTCAAATGACCAACCAGCGACCCAACCGAAAAGCCCGCATCTTCTACGGCTGCGGCGAGTGCGTCCATAGACACCTTCGCGTTCGGCTTAAACGTGATTACGTAGGTCGTCGTCTCCAGATTGGCCACTACATCGGCGACAAAATCGACGTTACGAATCGACTTTTCGGTAGCCAGACTGCACATCGAACAAGTGAGGCCGGTCGCTTGCAACTCCACCGAGACAAATTCGGCGCCGGCAGGTCCTGCCACCAGCGCTAAGAGCGCGACCAATAGCATGAGGGTTTTCATCAGATACCTTCCTTTACACACTTGTACGGCTTCATCGGAGATCGGTTCCGTCTATATCGAGTCCAGGGGAATGCCGCGGTCGATCAGCATGATCGGAATCGAGTCCCTGACGGCGTAGAGGATTTTTCCGTCGGCGCGAACAAGTCCGCCATCAATCTTCTCCGTCACTTCTTCGCCGCCGCGATCCTTCAGTCCGCCGGCTTCAATCTTTGCGTTTACGCGTGCAACCATGTCTTCGTCGGCCAGGGCAACCGCTTCTTTGGTCTCCGGACACGCCAGTACGCTCAATAACTTCGGATCAACCATTTCAACTCCTCACTTTGGCTAGTCGGCCATTTCTTGCAAAACTTCTAAAACCTTTGCCGGGTGAGCTTCGGCTTTAGGAACCCGCTTCCAGTGTTTTACCACTTTCCCGGCTTCGTCGATGATTATCGTCGATCGAATTACACCCATCGACTTTTTCCCGTACAAAACCTTCTCCCCATACGCACCGTACCTGGTCATCACTTTTCTGTCGGGATCGCTCAGCAATGGGAATGGCAGCTTGTATTTGGTAATGAATTTTTGATGCGCCTCGGCTCCGTCGGGCGACACACCCAGCACAACCGTATCCATATTGCCAATCTTCTTGTAAAGATCCCGAAATCCGCATGCTTCTTTAGTGCACCCGGGCGTATCATCTTTTGGGTAAAAGTACAGCACGACTTTGTTGCCGCGCAGACTCTTGAGCGAGATCTTGTCGCCGTTTTGATCGGCCAACGTAAACAAAGGCGCGGCCTTTCCTTCTTCTATCGACATTGTTGCCTTTCTTTGTTGCTATTTCTTCTGCGCAACTACGTAGTCGCGATAACGACTCAAAAAGTGCGTCCACACGCCATCGACAGCGTCCTGCCAACCGTCTTCGACCTGGCCGGCGGCGTTGACCACCACCGATACCTCGGTTTCATCGCCTTTGCGGGCAAACGTAACCGTATGGGACATATGTAACGCGTTACCGCTCAACCCCAGCGGGCCGTCAAACCGAATCACTTCGCCGCGCTTCACGTAGATAACCTCGGCGTGGCGTGCGCCGTTGCCGGCGTCGTCAAATATCTCCCAAAATCCGCCGCCCGGCTTGGGCTCAAGATACAGTTTAACTGGGTTTCCCGAGAACGTGTGATCCCACCAGTCAATAACATCGCCGGTAAAATAGTCAAACGCCTGTTCCGGCGACACTGCCACCGTTACTTTTTGCGACACCGAAAACCCACCAGTCGGCACCGGCGTGACTTCGGCCAGCGCTGTAACTGCAACCGCCGACAGCAGCAGTATCGTAATCGCCACACGTTTCATTAGTACTCCGCCAGGATGGGGGTGATGCGTTCCTGCACGCCGCCAGTAACATGAACTTGCTTGTCGCTGTCGATGATCACGTCGATCTCGCAACGAACACCGAACTCTTCGGTGTAGATTCCTGGCTCGATCGAAAAGCAGGTTCGCGGAAGCACCAGGCGGTCGTCATGCGTTTCCAGGTTATCCATGTGAGTGCCGTTGCCATGAATCGCCGATCCAATGCTGTGGCCGGTACGATGCACGAAGTAGTCGCCATAGCCCGCTTCTTCGATGACGTTGCGGCAAGCGTCATCGACTTCGAAACCGCGGAGCTCGGCCCCCGCCGCGAACCGGGACTTAACCAACTCGATACCGGCGTCTCGCGACGCCGCCACGACGTTAAACACCTTTGTAAATTTCTCTGGTACCGACTCGCCCACGAAACCGTTCTTGGTGATGTCGCTGAACACAGCACCCGGTCGATCAAACCGGGCCCAGAGATCAATCATTACAAAAGCGCCCTCGGCAATTGGTTTATCGATATCTTTCTTGGGCTCGAAATGCGGATCACCGCTGTGAGGCCCGACCGCAACGATCGGTGCGTGATCGATATCGAGCTGATGTTCGATTGACAGAAAACGTACAATCTCGGCTTGAACTTCGGTCTCGGTGGCAGGCGTCCCGGCACGCACGCACTCGGCGATCATCTTGAACGCCAAATCGAACGCTGCGGTTGTGATCTTTTCGACCTCAAAGTGCGACTTAATTTCTTCCGGGGAAAGCGTCGCTTCGAACAGTTGCACCAGATCTCCCGAAGGAACGACATCGACGCCGCAGCTCTTGACCAGTTCCACGGTACCGCCGTCGACCATCGAAATGTAGGGGTTGCCGTTGCGAGGCGAATACTCCATCGCAACCCGATCCAACCCGCGCAGCATTTCCGCCACATGCGACTCCAGCTCCTGCCAGCGCATATAGACGCGCTTGTCACCACGCAAATGGTCGAGCGCGCTCATTTCGATGCGATGCACCAGTCGAGTGGGTTCACCATCGGCCGGAATCAAATACATGAACCGTCGGGAGGTGAATTTCTCCGGTTTAAAGCCGAGGATACGGCGCGCCAATGGGTTGCTACCGCGAAAGTCGTACAACAACCAGGCGTCAAAGCCGAACTCTCTGAGGGCTTTTTGAATGGCGTTCAGGTCCATTGTCATATTCTCCTTAAAAAAATCAGCCCACCCCGATGCTATGGGGAGGGCTGACATTATAACAGCCGACTGCCTGTCGGACTACCCTAACGGACGGGTAGCCAGTAAGTTAGCTTTAGCGCAAAAAAGTTGTCGCCCTCGGCGCCCAGCGCGTCGCCGAAATCGTTCAGACCGACCAGCGAGCCGTCCGAGTTCGAACCGGAACGATTCGACTGCCACACCAGAAACAACGTGCTGCCAGGCGCCCATTCCCATCGCAACACGGCGTTAGAGCGGAAGGACACAAAGTTAAAGTCGTCGTTGTCGAGGGTGAACGTCTCCGCGCCGTCGGTGACTGTGCGACTTCCATCGTCTTCCAATGAAACGGTGGTCCCGTCGCGTCCGTACTTTCGGATGTCGCGGCTGCGCGGTGCGGGAAGCTCGCCGTAGTTGTAATACCTTCCGGACGCTGCAAACGGCTCGGCGTACAACTCGAGCGTCAAGTCAGGCGTGAACGAATAGTTCAGTCTCGTCTGCGCCACCAGAGTACTACGCTCGATAAAGGCGAACACGTAACGGTTGTCAAAAGTCTCCTGAGGACCGCCGCCTTCGATAGTCGTGACGTACTGACGTGAGTTGACGTTGTAGTGGTAACGCGGGCCAATCGACGCCTCCCACTGACCTCCCGAGCGGTACGTCGCTCCCACACCACCACCGACAAAACGGCCACCGATGCCATCCGACTCCACATCCACCCACGCGTCGTACTGCAAGCGACTTCGCGCGTTACTCCAGGCACTTAGCTCTGCACCGATCCAACCGTTCGTGCCCATCAACGGCCCGCCGCGTGTCTGGCTCTTGCTAAGACCGGGCGGCTGGTAGTTAAGCATGAACCATGTGCCATAGAAATTCTTCCAGATCCACTCCGACCCCAAGTCGAAGTACGCGTACTCGCGATCGCCGCCGAAGTTCCAACCCGAGCCCGACCACAGGCTGATGTAATACTGCTGAAACAACGACGTCGGTTCGGTTTCGCGCCAGCGAATGTGGCTCCACACGTTGCGTTCGTCAGCCTGACTGAGTTGGCCAAGGTCGTTTAGTTCAAAACCGGGCGATTCGATTGCACCACCGAACGCCCAAATCCAATGCTCGCCGCCGTTCTTTTCGATGTGACTTTGCGCAACCCATCCGTTCAGCGACGTCGCCAGGCTATCGACATCCACGTAGTCGGCGTCGGGACGCTGGTAGTAATGTGTGCTTCGGTGTTGAATACCGGTGATCGCGGTATTTTTACCGCGAACGCTGCTAAAACCGACGTTGCCAAGAATCTGATATTTTCCGCCTTGGAACCGAAGCTTCCAGTCGGCGCCGCCAGTAAATGCTTTCTGCGCAAGTGCGTCTTGAATACCATCGCCAACTGACAGATCGCGATTCACCGCCGTACCGATAACCCCAAAGCTCGACTTATGCTCGCCAAATTCTTGCTGCAACCGAAGGACGCTGTAGCCGGTGGTAGGCGCAACATTAACTTCGGTTTCCTCACCGCCGAGGTTGAATGTTTTGGCTTTTTCGTTCTCTGTAACTGCTGCCAGAAACCCAACACTTAAGCCGGAATTCATCCGACCGGTAAGTTTGGCCGCGCCTAAGATCGACGAGTTGTCGGGCTGGTCGACGTAATCGGCGTCCGGAAAAAGCCGCGGCGGCGCGCCGATCCGGCGTGAATAGAAGTAGCCCGCTCCCTGTCCCTGCAACAAGTTCGACCCCTCGATAAAGAACGGTCGACGTTCGCTAAAGAACGTCTCAAACGCGGACAGGTTGACTTCGGCGGGATCTGCTTCTACCTGACCAAAATCCGGATTCACCGTACCTTCCAACGTCAAGTTGGGGCCGACTCCCATCTTGAACTCGCCGCCAACCCGCGCATTAAAGTCTTCGCCGTCGTTAAACGGATCGTCGGGATCTACGTCGCTTTCTTTGGTGTAGTCGTTGGCGTAGTACGGGGTAACTTCCAGTCGGCGCGACGGCTTAATACCCTCAATGCCGGTGAGCTCACCCATCCGCGATGACCAACCCACCTCCGCCTGGGGAACGACAATGAAATACGAGTCTTCATTGTCAGTCGGAACCCACCGATTCATATTGATTCCCCACACCTGCACGTCACGATTCTCAAAACGAAGCTGAGTAAATGGAATCCGCATCTCCGCCGTCCATCCGGTCGCCGTCCGCGCGGAACGAGCCGACCAAACCGGATTCCAGTCGTAGTCGCGAGTACCCTCGTGATCGGACCCATGAAAATAATCGATGCGGGTACCCGACGCGGTTACCGCAAAACTATAGGCCGTGGTCTTGTCGTTGTAAGTATCCAGCGAAATGATAATTCGCTCGGACGTTCCGCCGTTGTCACGCCGACTCACCGTTGACAGTATGTTGTCGGGATTGGTGCTATGCAGACGCGCCGCAATATAGACAGCGTCGTCGTCATACATAATGGCGACCTCCGACCTGTTGGCCGCCGGTTCCCCTTCGTTGGGAATCTTCTGCTGAAACCCCGTCACAAACTTGGCCTTTTGCCACACCGGGTCGTTGAGATGTCCGTCAATCCGCGGCGCGTGCTGGTTAATTCGAACCGCTTCCACCGTTCGGCTGGCAGCAGCCGGGATAGCAACGAAAACCGTTAATAGAACAAGACTTAGAAGTGCACAACAGCGAGTCATTACCGAGCCCCCAAACACGGTTTGAAAATTAGGTACGGATAATCGATGGCCTGTTCATAATAACGAACCGGAGGCGGGAAAAGTTTGGGTTGTGGGCGGAAAAATGTCCCTGGCATTGAATGTGCAGAGTCAGGGGCATGATCCATAGCCCAACGGGCTGGTGTCCTCCCCACTGTCCTAACCCTAACTGCAAGTTCCATCAAGAGGTTAGCCCGGAGTGGCGCTACAAGCGCAAGGGCTTCTACCACCGCCAGGCGCCGCCTCGCCGTGTCCAGCGATTTACCTGTCAGGCGTGCCATCGACAGTTCAGTAGTCAGTCGTTCTCGACGACCTACTGGCTTAAACGCCCCGAGTTGTTGCCGCGGATCTTCGACATGGTCGTCGGCTGTATGGGGAACCGGCAGATCGGGCGGGCCCTTGGATGCCCCCACTCCACCGTTGGCCTGCACGTGTCGCGACTTGCCCGACACTGTCTTTTGTATCAGGCCGCGGATTTGGTCCGGATGCCGGCCGGCGATATCGTGATCGACGGGTTCGAGACGTTCGAGTGGAGTCAGTACTTTCCCTTTCACCATAACGTCGCGGTGGATGCGAGGACCGGACTGTTCCTTTATCACACCGACAGTCCGCTGCGGCGCAAGGGACGCATGACCGCTTTCCAGCGACGCCGAAGGAGTGAGCTGGAGGAGCAACTCGGTCGCCCCGACCCCAAGGCCGTCGAACGCGGCGTCGGTGAGTTGTTAAGGGAGCTGCCCATCCGGCGGGGAGCGGTCGTTCGGAGCGACGATCACCGGGCTTACCCTCGGGCCGTGGCGGCGCTGGGGCTTAAGGTCGAGCATCAGATCACCTCATCCAAAGCGCGCCGGGATGCCCGCAACCCGCTGTGGGAAGTCAATCGGCTCGACCTCATGATCCGGCACTCCACCGCCGCTCACAAACGCGAGACCATCGCCTTTGCCAAGCGGAGGCAGAGCAGTTGCGAGAAGATCGCTATCTTTCAGGTCTGGTACAACTACATCAAACGACGATGGATCAAAGGCAGGGGCGAGAGCGCCGCCATGGTGTCGGGTCTGCGAACAAGGATGGAAACGACCAGGGGGCTATTGCAAAGGCGCCGTTTTCGTTCGCACGAAACGTTGCCTGAGCGCTGGGCGCGCTACTACGATCGTCGGGTTGACACGGTGGCCCTGGCCCGAAACCGGAGACACACACTGACTTACGCTTACTAAGGCCCTCACTACGAACGTTCACGCAACCCGCAGTCCCGCCATCCCTCACCTAGGGACATTCTTCCGTCCACAACCTATGGTATACTCTGCGCGCCCATGGTGGTGTTCGCAGCACGCCGCCAGAACCTCATCGATACGCATCCCCTTGCCGGGCATTAATTAGGTCAAACGCATTTCCCTGAAAAACAGATTGGGGTAAGAGATGAAACGAGTGTTTTCGCTCTTGCTTGCCGCAGTGGCAGTTTGCGTCTGGATAGGTAGCGTTTCTGCTCCCACTCCCGACGTTAGCACGTCCAACGCGGTCGCTTTGACTGGATACATGGTGCATGTTGATCCCGCCACCGGAGAATTTTCCGACAAGGGCGGCATCGCCGTTCAATTGACGGCTCAAGAGATGAACAACCTTTCGCGTTCCGAGGAAGGCCTGTTCGAAGAGAACAGCCCTGTTTCGGGCAGGATGGTGAACCTGCAGGGTCGCTATCAGCACGCGCAGGTCGTCCATGTCGACGAGAACGGTAACATCACGTCTTCGTGTGTAAGCGGACAGCCGCACACTCACGAACACGAAGGGAGTGATCGCTAATGAAGGCACGCGCTCTACTTTTGTTCGTGGCTGTAACGATGTGTTTCGCTTTGGTGGCGGCGGACGCTCACGCGTTGGCCAATATCATCATTAACAATAACGACGGACCGGGCGAAGGGTTCAACGATCCGACTCCGGTGGCCCCCGTCGGGGGCAACCCGGGAACAACCCTGGGCGAGCAGCGTCTGAACGCGTTTACCTACGCGGCTAACATTTGGGCTCAATGTCTGACCAGCGGTGTAACCATTGTCGTGAACGCGCAAATGAACGGACAGTTCTGCAGTGGCGGTTCGGCAGTTTTGGGATCCGCAGGCACGACGACGGTTCACCGCGACTTTGCGGGCGCCATCCAGGCATCCACCTGGTATCCGCAAGCGCTGGCCAATTCGCTAAACGGAGCCGATCTGGATCCCGGCAACCCCGATATCAACGCCACGTTCAATAGCAATATCGGAACCTCCGGATCGTGCGCACTAAACTGGTACTACGGGTACGATATGGCGGCCGCAGGCCTGAACATCGATTTCATTACCGTGGTCGCGCATGAAATCGGACACGGGCTCGGGTTTCAAACCTTCCAAAACTCCGCGGGCAACTGGTTCCTCGGATTCCAGGACACCTACGGAACGTTCATGTACCACGACGGCGCCGTCCCGCCGGACTACCCGTCTATGTCCGCGGCCCAGCGCGGAACCTGCAACCTCGGTGATCCGAACCTGGTGTTCGACGGAACGTGCACCAATACCGAAGCCGCTGCGCTTCCGGTGACGGCGGGCATGACCAACGGACGCATGCGTCTCCACGGGCCCAACCCGTATCAGAGCGGATCGTCGCTGTCGCACTTCAGCCCCGCGATTTCTCCCAACGAAATGATGGAGCCGTTCTACAACGCGCCACTACACGACGTTGGCATTGGCATCTACTTGCTTAAAGACATCGGCTGGACGTTGGATCCCAAATCGCCGGTTTCGGTAGCAATTAGCAGCTACGAGGTCGTCAACACTAGCAAAGGCGTTCGCGTTTCCGCGGAATTTGCATCCGGATTTGACAACCTCTACGTAAAAGTCTACCGCAATATCGTAGGCGAGACCGCGCGCGTGATTCATTCTCAAGGACATCGCAACGGCGACCCCTTTGCGTACGTCGACGAGTCCGCGGTCCCGGGCGAAACCTACGAATACCGGATCGGCGTGGCCGATGAAGACGGTGAGTTTTATTCGCCGTTCCAGAAGATCACGCTTCCCGGCGTCGAGTTTGCGTTGCAGCAAAACCATCCTAACCCGTTTAACCCGACTACGACGATTGGATATTCGCTGTCGGCTGCCGACGAGGTTCGACTGGTTGTCTACGACGCACGCGGAGCACTGGTTAAGGTTCTGGTCGATGAAGCCAAAACTGCGGGCGAATACTCTGCAGTGTGGAATGGTCTCGACAACAACGGTAACGCCGTTGCATCGGGCGTGTACTTCTATCGCTTGATTGTCGGCCAACACATCACCGCCAAAAAGAGGGTGATGCTCAAGTAGTCTGA
>CAZPQK010000008.1:0-158130 GCA_964588695.1 uncultured bacterium | reverse complement strand
AGCCGGTTCAACATCCTCATGTACCACCGTGTCGCCTCCGCGCAATGCCCGGTCGACGACCCTGAAGAACGCCGCTATGCGGTTTCGCTGGGTGATTTCGAGCGCCAATTGGGTCGCATCGCCGAATTGGGTTACCGCGGGGTTTCGGTTGCCGACGTCCGCGCCGCGCGCGAGACAGGTACCAGTGACACCGCCCCTTGGGTAGTGGTGACGTTTGACGACGGTAACTCTAGTGACTTTCATCACGCGCTTCCGTTGCTGCGCGATCGCGGATTTCGCGCGACCTTCTTTGTGACCGGTAACCGAATCGACGCGCCCGGCGGATTAAGCCGCGACCAGATTCGCGAGATGCACGAGGCCGGGATGGATATCGGCACGCATGGGCAAACTCACCGGTTCTTCAACACGCTATCGCGTGCCGAGCAGGAACAGGAACTGTTAGCGCCGGCCGCCGCGCTCAAGGCAATTACCGGCATCCAGCCAACTCATTTTGCGCCGCCGGGAGGCCGCTTCAACCACGACACCGAGCAGCTGCTTGCGGGCTGCGGGTACTTGAGTATGTGCACGTCGGAGTATGGTTCCAATAACGAAAACTCCAGCATGTTCCGGCTGCGACGACTAGCGGTGATGGAGACGACCCCGCCACACAAGTTCGATGCCCTGGTTGTCGGCGGCGCGGGTTTGTTTCCGGGGAGGCTGCGCGCGTCGCTGTTGAATGGGTTAAAGCGGTTGCTCGGTGAGCGGTTGTACAAGGTGGTTCGCCGTGCGGGAGTAGGGAACTAGTGGCGGTTGGTTTTTGGATATGTATCGGCATTGTCGCTTACACCTACGTGGGCTATCCGATTTTACTGCTGGTCCTGGCCGCGATCGGCCGCCGCCCGGTTGCGAAGCGCTACGAGAGTCAGGCGTTGAGCGTGGTGCTGGCCGTTAAAGACGAAGAAATCAATGTTAAAGCCCGCATCGAAAACCTGCTGGCGCAGGACTATCCCGACGACCTGGTCGAAATTGTCGTCGTCAGTGACGGGTCAACCGATCGAACCGTCGAGATTGCGCGGACGTTTGAAGGGGAGCGGGTGAAAGTGGTCGAGCTGGCTTCCGCGACCGGCAAGTCGGGTGCGCTTAACCACGGTGTTGCCGCGGCTTCGCATCCAATCATCGTGTTCTGTGATGCACGTCAGCGCTTTGCCGAAAACGTGTTCGCTGAGTTAGTAGCGATGTTCGGCGACGAACGTGTCGGCGCGGTTAGCGGTGAACTTATTATCGAGCCGCGCGCCGGGGGTGACGTCGGCGAAGGTGTCGGAATGTATTGGCGCTATGAAAAACTCATCCGTCGTAAGGAGAGTCAGATCGACTCTGTGGTTGGCGCCACCGGGTCCATATATGCCATTCGCCGGGAGCTGTTTCGAGAACTTGCTCCGCATACGTTGCTGGATGATTTCTTGGTGCCTATGCGTATCGTGCTTGCGGGTTATCGCGTGGTGTTTGTGCGATCGGCTCGCGCGTATGACCTTGCGTCGCAGAGTTCCAGTCAGGAGTTTGCCCGCAAGGTGCGGACACTCGCTGGAAACTTTCAGGCGGTTGCGATGGAGCCGTCGCTGGTTAACCCGCTTCGCAACCGAGTGTTTTTTCAGTTTGTGTCACACAAACTACTACGGTTGCTGGTGCCGTATTTGTGCATTGCCGCGCTGGTCATGTGCGCGCTGGCAGGCGGATGGTTCTACAGCTCGCTGTTTGCGGCGCAGTTGCTTTTTTATTTGCTTGGACTGGTTGGAAGCCAGGGCGTAGGCGGGCCAATCGCTCGCCTTGCCTGGACTTTCATCGTGCTAAACGCAGCGGCGGTCGCGGCCCTTTGGGTTTTCGCGACGCGTCGCGAAAAGAACGTTTGGAAGCGCACCGACACCGGGCAGCCGGTCTAGCCGTCCTGTTCGGCAATAGCCTCAAGAAAACCCATGGTTACATCGACTCCGTATCCAGTGGCACCTTTGGCAAAGTGCCCGCGCGCGGCGTTGCTCCAGAACGTTCCCGCGATGTCGACGTGTAACCACGGCGTGTTTCCAGCGAAGTGGCCAAGTAGTGCACCGGCGGTAATGGACGATCCTTCGCGCCCGGAATAGTTCTTAAAGTCCGAGATTGTACCCCGTACCGCTTCCATGAACTCATGATCCAACGGAAGTTGCCAGGCGGGCTCGCCGGACTCGTTGCCGGCGGCTACAAACGCGTCGATATGTCGCTGCGAATTTCCCATCACGCCGGCGATGCGGGTACCCAACGCGATTAGCACAGCGCCGGTCAGTGTGGCGTAGTCGACAATCACGTCGGGTTCAAATTCGGATTTTCCGTACGCAATTCCGTCCGAGAGAATGAGACGCCCTTCGGCGTCAGTCGTGTAGATTTCGATCGACTTGCCAGCGTAGGTATTAATCACATCGCCCGGCCGAAACGCGCCCGCGTCGGGCATGTTTTCGACCGCGGGCACAATGCCGATAAGCCGTACCGGAAGTTCCAGTCGGGCCGCAGCCGCCATGCTGGCAATCACGACCGCGGCACCAGCCATATCACCTTTCATTTCTTCCATCTTGGCCCACGGCTTAATCGAAATTCCGCCAGAGTCAAACGTTACACCCTTGCCGACCAGGCATACGCAGGGCAGGTCGCGCTCGGAGCGGTTGTACTGCATAACGATGAAACGTGGATCGAGGGTGCTGCCCTTGGCCACGGCCATAACTGCGTCGAGTCCGGCTTTTTCTATCTGTGCGCGTTTTAGTACGGTGCAGCTAACACCGTTTTCGCGACACAGCGCGGTGGCCTGTTGTGCCAATTCGTCTGGTGTCATGATGTTGGCAGGTGTGTTGACAAGGTCGCGCACGATGACTTCGTGCTCGGCAATCAGCAGAGCGCGTCTGGCGATTCGGGTGAGCGCGCTACGTTCGTGTTCGCATGCAATTACAAGTTTGCGGACCCCGCTCGACGAGGGCGCGGCGCCAACTCGGAATTTGTATTGGCCCAGGGCAAAGCCTTTGGTGAATCCGTGAACAAACGCGTCCAGGTTTTTAATGCCATCATCGACCACCGCTGCGCTGCGCTGCTTGCGCCGGGCCAGCACGCGGCTCGCCGCACCGCCAGCGATCGCGGCGGCGCGGGCGCCGAATTCCGACTTAGGACCCATGCCGACCATCAGCACCGCGCCGGCAGCGCGGCTCCCTGGTGTCGGCGCCATGAGCGTTTCGCCCGCGTTGCCAGCGAACGCGCGGTCGGACAGCGCCGCCGTCAACACGCCTTTGCTAGCCTTGTCAACGCGAATCGCGTTCCCGCTCAGGGTGCGCGCGCCGGCGAACACCGGGACGATGATGGCATCGACTTTTGCCGGAAGAGCAAATGGGCGAACGACGACGGACTTAAGCATGGTGCCTCCTAAAAGTGACTTTGTTGGCCCGATGTTATCCGAGACGAAGGGTAACCGCAGCAAAAAACCAACGACGAACGCTTTCGCCGTTGGTTTTTGATGGGGGTCTGGAGCGCTAGTCTTAAAACGCGCGAGTGATTCCGGCGCTGATCGTGAAACCCGTAAACAAAACGTCGAAGCGTACGTCCTCTGGGTCGCCGTCTTCATTGCGTGCTGACAACGGAAATTTGGTTTGCATGAGCTGGTAGCGCCATTCGGCGTTAAAAGCCCACGTGCTCGCGAAGTAGTAGGAAGCTCCCACAAAACTGTGGACGCCGGCTTCCGTAGACCATTCGTCGCGTTCGATTACCTGGCCGTAGTCGGCGCCGTCGATTCGCGTGTTATCCACGCGGTCTTCGGTGAACTTTGCATGGGGGAATCCAAAGCTAAATCCGCCGCCAATGTAGCTCTGGAACTCGTCGATTGCCGCGTCGGAAAAGTAGTACATAGCGGAGGCGTCCAACACGAAGATGTCCACATCAAACGAGCGTTCGTAATCCAACACAGCGCCGCCCAATGAGTCGGGCACACCGTCCCGTCGAACAATGGTTCCGTCTCCGTTGGATCGCAGGAATGTCGCCGTCACGCCGCTGCGCAACGCGAACTGGGGGTGGAACTTGTGTGTGTACAGCAGGTCGAAGCTGATCCCATTACCAAAGTCCTCGCTAAGCGCGGTTTGGGGAGGCGTGATCTGGCGATCGAGAAAGTCGATCATTTCTTCGTTTTCCGGGCCCGCCAGAAATCCAACACGCAACGTGATGGAGCCCGGCGGGATCGGGCCTGAGTATTTCCTGGGCTTAAGAATAGGGTCGGCGAGAACGCCGGTGGGGACGGTCACTGCCAGCGCCAGAATCAGGGCAAGCAATCGTTTCATATTTCTCCTTAGGCGTTACTTTAATTAAGGCCCGGGCCGGGGTGTAGTCAATGTAATCTTCGCCCCGAACCTTGTCGATAATCGCGATAAAGTGCGCTGACACAACATGTTAGCGCTCTGGTTGCGCCTTGACACTGGCACCCGCCGTTGTTATGGTGCAGCCAGAAACGCCGAAGGATCAATCGATTGAAGAAAATTCTATTTGTGTGCTCTGGCAACACTTGCCGGAGTCCCCTCGCCGAGGGGTTGGCGAAATCTATCCTACCCGACCTGGCGAGCACGACTACCCTGATTTCGTCGGCGGGTACCTCCGCAATGGAGGGGATGCCGGCCTCGACTTTGTCGGTTATAGTTGCGGACAAAGCTGGCATTGACATCTCCGGTCATCGGGCCCGGCTGCTGGATGCTGCGCGGGTGCGTGAGTCGGACCTGATCGTTACCATGGGCGCCAAACATCGCGAAACCGTGGGTGTGATAAATCCGGACGCACTTGCCTACACTTTTCTGCTGACCGATTTTGACGACGAACTCGAAGGTGATGTTCTCGACCCCATCGGTGGCAACGAAGAAACTTACCAGGAAACCTACGCGCTGATACGTCGCTGCGTACTGGCGCTCGGACGCAAACTCGACGAATTTGACGGCTGGAAAGAATAGGAACCCATGAAAATAGCCATCGGCGCAGACCACAACGGAATCGACTTTAAGGCGATGCTTATCGAACACCTGCAGATGCGCGGGCACCAGGTCAAAGATGTCGGTCCTTACGATATCGAGTCGGTGGACTATCCCGACTATGCTTTTGCCGTGGCCGAAATGGTGGCCGCCGGCGATGCCGATCGCGGCGTGTTAATTTGCGGTAGTGGAATCGGCATGAGCATCGCAGCCAACAAAGTTCACGGCGTACGCGCGGCTTTAGTGTTGAATCCGGAGGCAGCGCGGCTGACCCGTCAACACAACGACGCCAATGTGTTGACTTTGGCTGGATGGCAAAGCGACAGCGAAGACGTGCTGGAAATTGTCGATGCGTTCGTCGAGACCGAGTTCGAAGCTGGGCGGCATGCGCGACGCGTAGACAAGATTACGGCCTACGAGTCGCGGGAGCCGGAGAAAAACCATGAACATTAACTTCGACATTCTCGAACAGGTCGACCCCGAAATCGCGCAAGCGCTGCGCGACGAGTTTGACCGGCAGAACACGACGTTGGAGATGATCGCGTCAGAAAACTTCACCAGTCGAGCGGTGATGGCAGCGATGGGGTCGGTCATGACCAATAAATACGCAGAAGGTTATCCGGGTAAGCGGTACTACGGTGGATGCGAATTTGTGGACGTCGCCGAAGAACTGGCGCGCGACCGAGCAAAACAGTTGTTCGGTGCCGACCATGCCAACGTTCAGGCCCACTCGGGCAGTCAAGCGAACATGGCGGCTTACTATGCGTTGCTCAGCCCCGGAGACAAGATGATGGGACTGTCGCTGTCGCACGGCGGACACTTGACTCACGGTCATCCAATAAACTTTTCCGGAATGCAGTTTGATGTCGTTCATTACGAAGTCGACGCAACCACCCACACGCTTGACTACGACGCCCTGGCGGCACAAGCGCAGCAGGAACGCCCGAAGCTTATAGTTGCCGGCGCCAGTGCCTACGCCCGCACGCTCGACTTTGCGCGCATACGCGAGATCTGTGACCAGGTGGGATGTCGAATGATGGTGGACATGGCACACATAGCCGGACTTGTTGCTGGTGGCGCTCACCCTTCGCCGGTGCCATACGCCGACGTCGTAACCACAACGACTCACAAGACGCTGCGTGGACCCCGCGGCGGGATCGTGTTGTGTCGCGAAGAACACGCCGAGGCCGTAGACAAGATGGTGTTCCCCGGTATTCAGGGTGGACCGTTCATGCACGCGATCGCGGCCAAGGCGGTTTGCTTTAAAGAGGCATTGCAAGCGGACTTTAAAGGGTACGCGCGAAACGTTGTCGCCAACGCACAGGCTCTGGCCGGACGTCTGATGGAGAACGGTTTTGATATTGTTTCCGGCGGAACTGATACGCACGTTTTCCTGTTGGATCTGACCAACAAGGGTATTTCTGGCAAAAAGGGCGAAAAGGCGTTGGAAGCGGCCGGCATTACCGTCAACAAAAACACGGTTCCCTTCGACCAACGAAGCCCGTTTATCACCAGCGGCGTGAGAGTAGGAACTCCCGCGCTGACGACACGTGGGATGGGCGTCGACGAGATGGTTAAGATTGCCGACTGGATGGCCCAGGTGCTTGACGCTCACAAAGACGCCACGCTGCACGCGAGTATTCGCGAACAAACGCGCGCGCTGGGTGAAACCTTTCCTCTTTATGGGCAAACCGGAACTCATGCGTAGTCGCGGATGAAATGTCCCGAGTGCGGATATGCCGAGGACAAAGTTGTCGATTCGCGGACGACCAAAGAAGGCGAGGCGATTCGGCGGCGACGCGAGTGCCTGGATTGCGGCAAGCGTTTTACCACCTATGAGTACATCGAACGCGCCCCGCTTATGGTGGTTAAGAAAGATGGGCAGCGCGAACAGTACAATCGCGAAAAGCTCCTTACTGGCCTGCTTAAGGCTTGCGAAAAACGTCCCGTTTCTCGGGCTCAGATCGAAACCCTGTTGGACGAAGTCGAAAGCGTGACGTTCGGTAGATTCAAGAACGAAGTAAAGACTTCCGTTTTGGGAAATGAGGTTATCGAACGGTTGCAGGCGTTGGACGAGGTGGCTTACGTGCGGTTCGCGTCGGTGTACCGGCAGTTTAAAGACATCAACCAGTTTATGAACGAATTAAAGGGTTTGCTCGACTCTCAAGATCGAAACAAATGAATATAAACGCGCGTACGGTGTAGAAGTCATAGACGCTTGGCGGCTCACCCCGAACTCCCCGATTCGGACGCTCTAAGGAGAACTAATGAAAAAACAACTATTTACGCTTATAGGTATTCTCAGTATGGCGCTGGCGATGCCGGTGGTGGCTGGCGATTCGGCCATGCTGGGTTACAACCCTGCGGAAGGTTCGGAGTTTAAGTGGAAGGTCAAGTTCAGCCAGGAGGCTGTGTTCCAGGGCTTCGCCTTTATGGACTTTGCCGAAGCGGAAGTGACCGAGAAGGTGGTGTCAAAAAGCGATGATGGCATCATGATGGAAGCCACATTCGACAAGGTTTCCGCGTCGCGCGAGCAGTTCGGTAAACTACAAGAGAACGAGGTCATTCAGGGCCTCGCCGGTAAGTCGGTTACGTTTCGGATCGACGGTCATGGCAAAGTCGAAGATCTTGAGCCGATGGAGCACATCGAAGGTTGGGACACGATCAAAGATCGTATCGAAACGCTGCTCAACTATACGTACCTTCCCAACACGGAGAAGTCGAAGGGCGACGAATGGGATCGCAACGACGAAGAAAAAATCTCCGACGACCTGACGCAGACCATCGAAGGGCACTTTAAGTTCGAAGAGATGACCAAGGAAAAAGGCCGGGAGTGCGCAAAAATTGTTAGCACCGGCAAGAACATGATGACTGGCGTCGATCCCCAAACCGGCGGCGACCTGAACGGTTCGGGCGAAGTCAAAAGCGAGATGTTGTTTGACGCTAAGAACTCGGTCATCGTGAAGCTAAAGACCAAGGTTGAAATGAAAATGGAAGTTACTCCGCCGGGTGGCGAAGTTATCGAAGGCGATATTTTCTTCGAAGTTGAGCGCGAACTCATCTAAGGCGGTTGCCCCGTGGAGCCGCTCCACGAATCGGTAAAGAAAAAAGAGATCCTGCGGGAGATGTCATTCCTGGAACACCTCGAAGAACTTCGAGGTGTTCTTCTTCATTCCATTGTCGCCTTCGCGATCGGCACGGCTGGATTCTGGTTTGTTAGCGGATGGCTGTTAGACTTTCTGGTGTCGGGCCTGCCGGTGGAGCAGCTGAATTTTTTTGCTCCTTCTGAAGCGTTCATGACCCGGTTGCGTCTTAGCGCAGTGTTCGGTTTCGTGGTCGCGTTTCCGTACATTCTGGCGCGGGTATGGGCGTACATCTCGCCCGGGTTGTTTCGCGACGAGCGCAAGCGCATGTTGCCGATCATCGTGTCCAGTTCGGCGCTGTTCTACGCCGGGGTCATTTTTTGTTATCAGGTGATGATCCCCATCGTTGTTGATTTCTTGCTCGGGTTCCAGACCGAGCGGTTGGCGCCGATGATATCGGTAAACGCGTACTTTACGATGGTGGCGCGCCTGTGCCTTACGTTTGGTCTGGTGTTTCAGCTACCGGTAGTGGTTTTGCTGCTCGCGATCGCCGGTCTGGTGACTCCGCGTTTTCTTTTGAAGCAATGGCGTTATGCCGTTGTGGTGGTGTTTATCGCCGCGGCGATTCTCACGCCGCCAGATCCGGCGTCGCAGGTACTTATGGCCCTGCCTATCCTGTTGCTGTATATTTTGAGCGTTTTAATGGCGATGGTAGTGGTGCGCCGTAAGGCGCGCGATGCCAAGGACGAAATGAATTCCGGGAGGACGTTTGACCAAGAAAATCACTAAAGCCACGGCCAAGAAAGTCGCAAAGTTTGCGTTGTCCAAGAAGGCCGAGGACGTCACGTTGCTGGACCTGCGCAAGGTTACACCCGTGACGGATTTTTTTGTGATCTGTACCGGAACTTCGGACGTACAGGTAAAGGCTATCGCCGATGCGGTCGTCGACGGTTGCAAGAAAAGCGGGTTGGAGATTTATCAGGTGGAAGGGTACGACTCCGCGCGTTGGATACTGGTCGACACCGTCGAAATTGTAGTTCACATTTTTCAGCCCGAAGCGCGTCGTTATTATCAATTGGAGCGGTTGTGGGGCGACGCAGCCATCGAAGTGATAAGTGACGACGGAAGCGACGCATGAGTGCTCAGCATCAGCTAAGAATTGCGCTGGAAGAGGCCATGCGCCGGTGCGACATTCCGCTGGACGCCGCGCCCCTGGTGCTAGAGCGCCCGCGTGACCCCAAACACGGCGACGTAAGTACGCCGCTCGCGATGAGTCTGGCAAAGGCACTGCGGCGAAACCCAGTGCAGATAGCCGAGTCGCTAGCGGAAGCGTTGGAGGTTAACCCCGATCATATCGCCTCGGTGGATGTGCTCAAGCCGGGGTTTATTAACTTCCGACTGGCCGACTCGCTGTTGTTTGAAACCCTGCGTTCGGTTCACGATCAGGGTGACAATTTTGGGCGAACGACGTTGGGACGGGGCCAAAAAGTTCAAGTCGAATACGTCTCCGCCAACCCGACGGGCCCGCTGGTAATTGTTTCGGCGCGGGCGGCGGCGGTGGGTTCGGTGTTGGTGAACCTGCTTAAGTTCGCGGGATTTGACGCCGAGGGCGAGTACTACGTTAACGACGCCGGGAACCAGGTCCGCAAACTTGGCGACAGCCTGCGTTATCGGCTTCGCGAACGCGCTGGCGAACTGGACTCCGGCGAAGAGTTAGGAGACTATCCCGGCGAGTATTTGGCTGATATCGCCGCGGAGACGCCCGACAACCTGGCCCATCGATGGATTTCCGATCCTGACGCGGGCCGCGCCGCCGGCGACTACGCCGCGCAGCAACTGCTTGGTCAGATTCGCGGCGACCTGGAAGCTTTCGGCGCACACTTTGATTCGTTTTTTCAAGAATCGACGCTGTATCCCGATGCGGTCAATGCTGCCGAGGCGGAACTCAAGAGCGGCGGGTTTACTTACGAAGAAGACGGCGCATTGTTCTTTCGCACGACTCGGTTCGGCGACGACAAAGATCGAGTTCTACGTAAGAGCGATGGGGTAGCAACGTATTTCCTGGGCGATATCGCGTATCATCGCGACAAGGCGAACCGCGGGTTCCGCCGCGCGATCACGTTGCTGGGGCCCGACCACCACGGGCACGTTCCGCGAATGCAGGCCGCGATGCAGGCGTTTGGCGAACCGGCCGACTGGTTCGAGGCCGTTCTGGTGGGGTGGGTGCGGCTGCTGGAATCGGGAACGCCGGTCAGCATGAGTAAGCGGTTGGGAGAGTTTATCACGATGCGTGAGCTGATGGATGACGTTGGCACCGACGTGGCCAAGTATTTCTTTCTAATGCGTCGGGCGAACACTCCGTTAGACTTCGACCTTACGCTGGCCCGGACGCAAAGCGACGAAAACCCGGTGTACTATGTGCAGTACGCGCACGCGCGAATTTCCAGCGTGGCAAGATTCGCGCGCGAAAAAGGATGCACGTGGGACTGGGACACAGTGGATTTGACCCGGTTGGTTGCTCCCGAAGAACGGGCGTTGATGCTTCAGTTATACTACTTTGATGGCGTCATCGATGGCGCGGTAAAGGCGCGCGAACCGCACCGGCTTACCAACTACGCGCAGGATCTGGCTAACGCTTTTCATTCTTTTTACCACGAGTGTCGAATCGTCTCCGACGACGCGGCGCTATCGTCGGCGCGGTTGCTTTTGGCCGAAGCCACAATGCAAGTGTTGAGAAACACGCTAACCCTGGCGGGCGTGAGCGCCCCCGCAAGCATGTAGGCAGGAGAACATGGCAGGTTCGGAAGATCTCTTAATCGTCGGGTCTCTGGCGTTTGATTCGGTGCAGACGCCAATGGGGAAGGTTGATCGCGCGCTGGGTGGTTCGGCCAGTTATGCGGCCATCGCCGCCAGTTACTTCGCGCGTCCTCAGGTTGTGGGTATCGTGGGAGAGGATTTTGGTGACACCCACATGAAAAAGTTTACCTCGCATGGAATCGATGTTGCCGGCATCGAGCGCGTTCCTGGTCAAACGTTTCATTGGAGCGGCCGCTATCACGAAAACTTCAAAGAGCGCGACACCCTTGTTACCGAACTCAATGTGTTTGAGCACTTCGACCCGGTGCTTCCCGAATCGTACCGCAACTCGCGGTATGTGTTTTTGGCCAACATCGCGCCGGCGTTACAACTGCGGGTGTTAGAGCAAGCGACCGCCGCCGAGTTTGTGGCTATGGATACCATGAACCTGTGGATTGACATCGCGCGCGAAGAGTTGCGCGAGGTGTTCAAGCGGGTCGACATGGTGTTTATTAACGACGAAGAAGCGGTCCAGTTTACCGAAGAGGACTCCATTATTGGGGCGGCGGAAAAGATACTGGAACTGGGACCGAAGTACGCGGTGGTCAAGCGTGGCGAATACGGTGCGCTCTTGTTTGGCGAGGGTTTCACTTTGTTCGTGCCGGCGGTGCTGTTGCGCAACGTGGTAGACCCCACCGGAGCGGGCGACACATTTGCCGGCGGATTCCTAGGGTACATGACCGGGTTTCCCGATCGTGACCGGGGTTCTATGCTGGGCGCGCTGTCGGCCGGAACCACGCTTGCCAGCTTTTCCGTTGAAGCCTTTTCCGTGGATGGGATTTGCCAGCTTCCAGGCGACAAGATCGAGCAACGTCGTCTGGAACTGGAGAGTATGATCCGCTAGTCACTGGAAAGCTTCTTGCAGTTAACCCTAATGGCGACCCCCCGGTTGCCGCCGGACGAATGCTCGAAGAGCGTGTAATCTATGTCTTCACAAGAGCTTACTCCCAGCGAGGCGCGCCGCGCCGAGTCGCTGATCGCGCGCATCCAGGGGATCTCGTCGTGCCGAATTGCGTTAAATAACGGCGGTCAGATTGCCGAAATCCACGTTGTCGCCACCTCCGGGAAACCGCCCAAGCTGGTGGCTCGCGACGTCGAATCGATGCTGAAGGCCGAAATGGGCCTGGACGTAGACTACAAGAAAATTGGTGTCGTAATGTTCGACCAAGAATCCTCCAATACGCCCGACGAATCCTTGGGCGCCTCCGAACCTGATGCGCTGGAAGAGTTTCCGGTTGAAGAGCATGCTCGTCGCTTCGCGTTTCACAGCGTGAACCTGTTGATTTCGGGCAGCGGTCGCCGCGCCGAAGTGGAACTTTCGCGCGATCAGGATCACTTCTTTGGTTCTTGTGAAAGCGACAATCCCCATGGGTCGGCTGCCGACGTTGTCGCCGAAGCGACGCTGCGGGCGATTGACGAAGCGCTGGAGTCCAACATTCGGCTCTGTTTGGGTAAGATACAAAGAGTTGCGCTTGGCGATCGGGAAGCCATGATTGTTCGCGTCGATTTGGTGGAAAATCGCGAGACGCGAGCGCTCGCCGGGTGTAGTATCGTGGCGGGCGACGAGAACCAAACCGTGGTGTTTGCCACGCTCGACGCCGTAAATCGGGTGTTGGGCAAACTCAGCCTCAACCGCTCCATCGAATACAAGATCCGGTAACCCCCTGGGCGGACCGTTGTCCTCTCCGCAATTTAAAGCGTTCTATACCTTGTTCGTTGTCATCGGCTTTTCGCTGTTGGCCTATCTGTTGCTGTCCAGCGAGTTCCCTTGGCATCGGTTCCGCGAGATTCTGCTGTTCGTGGCGATCATTGTTGTCGCCGACACCGCGCAGATCAATCTGCCGCGTGGCGGCGCGTCGATCTATGCGTCCAGTCCGATAGACCTTGCCGGAATTGCGCTCCTTGGCACTCCGGTGATGGCGTTGGTTGAAGCCATTTCGTGCCTGGTCTCGGAAGGGGCGATTCAGCGCCGGTCGGTGACCAAGGTATTCTTCAACATCCCGCTTTTGGTGGTTACCATCGCCGCCGCGGGTGCGGTTTACCACGCGTTTCCGGAGGCGTGGACATCGCCGCAGACACCCCGGTT
The DNA here is from genome assembly GCA_964588695.1 of uncultured bacterium. Classification (GTDB taxonomy): domain Bacteria; phylum Krumholzibacteriota; class Krumholzibacteriia; order WVZY01; family JAKEHA01; genus CAZPQK01. The sequence goes on along the minus strand of CAZPQK010000008.1, from coordinate 145,114 downwards.
CTTGCTGCCGCTGACATTTGCGGCGGTCACTTACTTTGCCATCAATACCGCGTCGATCAGTCTGGTTATCGGACTGAGCACCGAGCAAAGTCCGCTGCGTGTGTGGCGCCAGAACTACCTGTGGACTATCACCCATGTGTTCGCCTTTCTTCCAATCGCTGCGATTATCGCGCTGGTCTACAACGCGTACGGAATGTGGTCGCTAACGTTGTTTGTGATTCCTCTTTTTTTGGCGCGCTACAGTTTTAAGCTGTACGTGGAAATGAAAGAGGCCCACATCAACACGGTGTCGGCGTTGACGTCCGCGATCGACGCAAACGATCCGTTCACGCACGGTCACTCCTATCGGGTGTCGCGCTACGCCATGCGCATTGGGACCGCAATGGGGCTTTCGGGCAAGGATATGGAGATTCTGGAGTACGGCGCTCTGCTTCATGACATCGGAAAGATTGCGATCCAGCACGAAGTGCTCATGAAAACCGGCAAGCTAAGCGACGAAGACTTCATGACGCTGAAGCAGCATCCCACCATCGGCGCGGATATTGTGGAAAACCTCAAGTTCTTGAAGGAAGCCGCGCAGTTGGTGCGTTATCATCACGAACAACCCAACGGGCGCGGTTATCCCGACGGTCTGCGCGGCGACGAAATTCCGGTCGGCGCACGTATCATTTTGGTTGTGGACGCCTTCGACGCGATGACATCCGACCGACCGTATCGAAAAGGGATGCCTATCGACAAGGTTGTCGAACAAATTGAAAAGTACAAAGGCGAGCAGTTTGACCTGGAGATTGCAAACCTGATGCTACGCATGATTCGCGAGGGCCAGTTTCCGCTGATCGTGGAGAACGATCCGACGACCGCCATTTATGAGTCGCTGCGTCAGCGCCTCTAGAAGAGACTTACATGAAATACGAAGATTCCGGCGTAAACATTGATAAGGCTAACGAAGCGAATCGACGAATGTCGGCGGCCGTTAAAGCAACGTGGGGGCCACGGGTGCTGTCAAACGTCGGCGCGTTTGGTGGGTTGTTCGCTATCCCTGCAGGCTACCGCGACCCGGTGCTGGTTAGCAGCATGGACGGAGTCGGTACCAAAATAATGGTAGCGCAAATGGCCGGGGTCTATGACACGGTTGGGCAGGACCTGGTCAACCACTGTATAAATGACATACTGGTGCAAGGCGCGCGGCCGATGTTTTTTCTCGACTATGTGGCAGCCGGTCGCCTGGAACCGCAAATGATCGCGGACATCGTCGGCGGGTTAGGTAAAGCATGTCAGGAGAATGGCTGCGCACTAATCGGTGGAGAAACCGCCGAGATGCCGGGTCTTTATCAGGGTGACGATTTTGACCTGGCTGGCACTATTGTCGGAATCGTCGAACGCGAAAGCGTGATAGATGGCTCCGAGGTCGAGGTGGGAGATCGAATTTTTGCACTGCCGTCCAGTGGCCTTCACACAAATGGTTATTCATTGGCGCGGTCGATTGTGTTTGGAGAATGCGGGCTAAGCGTGAATGACACCATTCCCGAGATTGGCCAGACCGTTGCCGAGGTAATGCTGGAAGTGCATCGCAGTTACCTTCCCGCCATGGAAGCAATCATGGAGCAAACACCTGTTCGGGCGATGGCGCACATCACCGGAGGCGGTGTTGTCGAAAACCTGCCGCGAGTATTACCGGAAGGGTGCGCGGCACGAATCGATCGATCTGCTTGTCCTATCCCACCCGTGTTTAGTTATCTGCAAGACAAGGGGGCAGTGGACGCGACCGAAATGTACCGGGTTTTTAACATGGGGATGGGAATGCTGTTCGTCGCGAAGAACGACGCCAGTCTGCCCGACACGGTTGCTAATCTACCCATCTACCACGTCGGAGAAATCGTCGAGGGGAATCGCGACGTTACTCTGGTTTAGCCGGCCTTTATGGCGTCACCATCAATCCCACCCGTTCACCGCTGGTCCCCGGTTGGGAAACCGCGTCGGCAATTGTGGGGACGAGTTCGAACAGATTGTCCTGCCCGACGTCAAAAAGCAGAATCAGATCGTTTTCGGTGTCGACGGTGTACAAGAATTCGAACTGATCATTCAGTGCCAGGTCGGATTGCACGCCGGCCGCGGCTCCTGCACCGCGCGAAAAGAAATCCACCAGAGTTGATACCGTCGGCGTTCCGCTGGTGTTTACCACCAGGATCGCCTTTACCGTGTTGCTTTCCACCAACAAGTAGATATCACCCGCATCATTGCACGCCATGCCATTGACCCCGTTGGCTTCCTCCGACGTAAGTGTTGCCAGGACTTCGCTGGGGCCCGATGGAGTGATGTCGGTCATCGGCAAGCGTCGAAGCGTGTTGTCGCTGAGGTCGATGAAGAATATGTCACCGGTTGTCGGGTGCACGGCAACCGCGTCGTCGTTACACTTGTCGGTGCCGTCGCCGGTATAGCTGGCTTCGTCAAAGCGCATCAGCGTGTCGCGGCAGCCGATCACGAATGGCCCCATCGCGTCGCAACCGGCCAGCACGGTCGCTGGATGTGGTGCCACCTCTGCGAGTCCGCCAATTGCTTCCATTGTGGCGAAGTGAGCAGTGGATCCGGTGTTCTCCACTTTAAGTATTTCGTCAAGAAAATCCGTTTGCACCAGGTAGACGTCGCCGCTCCGCGACGGCGCGATGTCCCAGGGTAATACCAGCGAAAACTCTTCGTCGAACTGTCGAACGGACTGCGGCGCCACCTGGCCGATGCCGGGATCGAGCCGGACGATGCCGGAAACAGGCGAACCTGCCTGGGTATTCAGTGACGAAAACCGCGTCGCCAGGAGTAGACGATCACTTATGAAATCGGGGCTAAACGAAGGGTCTTCTTCTGGACAAAAGAAGTCACCCGATTCCAGCTCGAAGAGCACAGAGTTGTTAGTGCCGCTGATGGTCGCGCGCACGCGGATGGTTCCCAGCGCCGCTCCCGCGGTGACCATCGTGCTGGCGTCGCCCTGGCCGTTGGTTTCGCTGGCGCCGGTCGATAGGCTGGCATCGCCGTTGGCAACGGCGAACTCCACGCGATAGGCCATGGCCGCGCTACCGTCGGCATAGAAGAGTCGAACCACGAGGGGAAATTGCATTTGGGTTCCCACCTTGGTGTACTGCCCGTCGCCCGAGACGATTCGAATCCGTGACGGAAGTTCCGGAGCGGCGCTTTCTTCGCAGCCGGTGCTTGCCGAGGTGATGACAAGTATAAGCGCGACGGCCGTTAGGCGGTTCCAAAGGCGCATGTTAAATTCCTCTCTCGAGCGTCTTCTTGGGGTATTCTTGGATAGGTCTCAGGTGGGGAATACTTGCCGAAAGATAGCCCCTTCGACGCCTGGGGTCAACGCATGTGGAGGTAAGCAGTGCCTACGGTAGTGGTTCCTCTGGCCAGGGGATTCGAGGAAACCGAAGCGGTGACCATAATAGATGTACTGCGACGGGCAGACATAGATGTCGTCGTCGCGGGCGTGGACCCGGATTCGGACGCGTCCGGCGCGTTGTGGGCGATGGGAGCTCACGACATCGCCGTCCGCGTGGATCGTCCCATTGGATGGATCAAGACCAAGGATCTGCAGGCGCTCGTGCTCCCGGGAGGAATGCCGGGAACGGTGAATCTGCTGCGTAACGACGACCTGCGCCACCTGGTCCTGAAGGCCCACAAGAAAGGTAAGCTCCTGGGGGCGATCTGCGCCGCTCCGACGGTGTTCAATGCCGCCGGGATTCTACTCGGGGTCAAGGCCACAAGCCATCCCGCCCACGCGTCCGAAATGGACGAATGCGACTACCAAACCGCTCCGGTCGTCTCTGACGGGCAATTCATCACCAGCCGCGGCGTTGGGACAGCTATCCCGTTCGCCCTGGCTCTGGTGTCACGCCTTGTCGACCAAAACACCGCGGATGACCTGGCCGCCCGTATGGTTGTCCCAAAACCCGCCTAAAACTGTCAATTCTTTAAGACAGCACGTAAAGAATATTTGACTATCAAGCAAGTGTTGCTATATAATACCTTACGCGATCGGGAAGCATGGGGACGCTAAAGGCGTCAACCGAACTTTACAGTTGCATCTCGCTACCTTTCGCCTCGCTGAGAAACGGCAAGAATTTCGAATCAATAACTAGTTGTGAACACACAGCTTAGAAGATTGTCGGAAACAATTGCCCACTATCAGGAACTATGGCACGTCCCTCGCAATAGGGAGGTACTGTAGCAGGCAATGCGGAAGGGCAAAAAGACTCTGGGGAGAGTCGAAAATTAAGCGGGAGATAAATTTCAAGTTCGGGTTCAGACAAAACGGAGGTCAACCCCATGCGTTATACCATTATTAGCAACCTTGGTCTCATCCTCAGCATTCTCGCTGTCCTTGGAAAGAGCACCTGGGGTAAAAGCATCTGGTAAGACCATAGAGGTCCTTAGAGCCCGCGCACTACGCGTGGGCTCTTTTTTTTGCACGGGGGGTCGGTAAGGCAAGGGGCCGGCCCAAAACGAGGGAACTTGCCATGGCAGACGGATTACCGAAATCGGGAGATCCGGAGCAATCCGGAAATCTTTCCGACGCGGATAAACGTGACAAACAGAATTCGAAGCCGGGTCTCGCGCAGCGACGCCGGCAGGAGGGCTCCAGCGCCTTGGATCGGCTGGACCAGTTCAACGAAACTCGCCGTCCGGATAGCAAGGTGGTGGAACTGGAAAACCACCTGCAGGAGTTAAAGCGCAACTACCAGGCGATGATGGCGCTCCACCGGGTAACCGCGAAGATCAATTCGACGCTGGAACTCGACGAAGTGTTGAGCGCAATCGTTGACAACGTGGTAGCGCTGGCAGCGTGCGATCGCGGCTTCCTGATGTTAAACGAAGGCAACACCGGGACGGTCAGTGACCTGCAGCTGCGAATATCGCGTTCCACGGAGGAATCGCCTTGGGACCCCGAAGACGAACGGTTTTCGAATTCGGTAGTGGCTGCGGTTTACATGTCGCGCCGTCCGTTGGTGAACACCAATCTGGGCGATGACGAAGGTTTGAAAGACACCGACAGCATCCACGTCCTCTCCATAAACACTGCGGTGTGTCTTCCGCTGGTGTACGACAACGAGTTGTTAGGTGTGATCTACGCCGATAGTAAACAGTTTAGCGATCGTATCTTCGGCACCGAAGAGATCCTGATGAAGTTTAGCGAACAGGCAGCACTGGCGCTTCATAATGCCAAGCAGCACGGCGAACTTCGCGTGCTACAGCGCGACCTGGAGAGTCAGAACAGCGCGCTCCGGCATCAGTTGGCCGGCGAGTACGAAGCGTACGGAATGCTCAGTCGCAACCCGAAGATGCATGAGATCTTTGAGTTCACCCAGACCTTCGCGCGGCACAACGTGCCGGTCGTGGTACACGGCGAGAGTGGTACGGGTAAGGAATTGCTGGCGCGGGCGATTCACGGACAGAGCAAGCGCAGCGCCGGCCCGTTCGAGGCCGTCAACTGCAGCACGATCCAGTCGCTGGTCGAAGACGAGTTGTTTGGGCACAGCAAGGGCGCTTTTACCGGCGCCGACTCGGATCGAGCCGGGTACTTTGAAATTGCCCACGGCGGTACGCTGTTTCTGGACGAGATTGGCGAAATGCCGCTTGCGGTTCAGGCCAAGATTCTCCGGGTGGTGGAGAACGGTGAAGTTCGCCGCCTTGGAGAAGAGCGGGTTCGCCAGGTGGATGTTCGCCTGGTTTGCGCAACCCACGTGGATCTGGAGCGCGCGGTTGTCGAAGGCAAATTCCGTAAGGACTTGCTCAACCGTCTGCGCGGCGCGGTGGTGGTGCTTCCACCACTTCGTGAACGGCGTGACGACATTGTGCCGCTGGCAGAACGATTTCTGGCCCGACAAGCGACGTCAGAAGGGGTTGAAGCCCCGCGACTGTCACGCGCGGCCAAGGAGTATTTGGTTTCGTTGGACTATCGGGACGGAAACGTGCGCCAACTGAGGGCAGCGGTTGGGTTTGGTTTTATGTTTGCGGAGAATGGAGTTATCCAGGTGGAACCGCTTAAACGATTCAGCGAGCCCCATGGGGGACAGGGATCCGACGATCAGAAGCCGGTCAAGGGGTCGCTAAAGGAGTGTATGCAGGCTTACGAACGCGAGTTGATTACCGACCGGCTGGGAGCGTTCAGCAATAACGTAACCCAAACAGCTAAGGACTTGGATATTAGTCGGCAGCAACTCCACAATAAAATTAACAAGTTCAATATTGTTTTGAAATAGGGGAACCATAAGGAATAGTGAGCAGCGGTCCTTCCCTCCCCGTGCGCCCTTCCGCACCTGCTATCCGCTGCTCACGTTAAACTTGCTCATCGTGATTGCGTGACGTTGCGGTGTACATTAAAATCTATGTATGCCCGAGTTGTTGCGCCGACTAACACCCTTGCTTCTTGGCCTTGCGGTTCTTAACTGGTCGTGTACAACACCGACCAACCCACCACCGCCGCAGCCGCCGTCCGATCCCACTTGGCGCTTTGTTAACCCGCTAGGCGGAGAAGGCGCCCTCTGGTCCGCCTGGGGCTCGGCGCCCGACAATATCTTCGCCGCCGGCGGTGCCCCCGGCGCCGCCAAACTGCTCCACTTTGACGGTGCGTCGTGGACTCAAGTCGACGTGTCGATTGACGAACCCATTTTTGACATTTTTGGCGTTTCCGCTTCTGACATTGTCATGGTCGGCGGCGCGGGAACGGTTTACCGATTCGACGGGACGAACTGGAACCAGGAAGTATCGGGAACGACCCTCGCGCTGCGCGGGGTATGGAGCGATGGCGCGGGTACCTGGTACGCGGTTGGAAATGTCGGCGTTGTCGTTCGATATACCGCGGGAAGTTGGGCTCCCATGTCGACCGGAAGTTTCGACCAGCAGCTATGGGCGGTGTGGGGAAGTAATGCCAACGACGTATTTGCAGTTGGTTCCAACGGTTCATTGCTTCGTTTCGACGGGGTATCGTGGACTCAGGACATCACCGTTGCCGCGGGAACCAACAATTTGCTCTCGGTCTGGGGCAGCGCGGCCGACGACGTTTATGTCGGCGGGGTTGCGGGTATTTTGCGTCATTACGATGGGGCTTCGTGGACGACGCCGACGTCGGCATCCGGCGATTCTTGGGCAATCACGGGCACATCGGCAACCGACGTCCGGATAGTGGGTAGCGCGGAGGTGCTTTACTTTGACGGATCAACATGGATGTCGTCGAGTTCTCCAACCGATCAAGTACTGTTCGACGCATTGAGTTTATCCAACGGCGACGTTATCGCAGTGGGTTCGTCCGGGACGATGATGCGGTATAACGGGTCGTGGCACTACGAAGTCGGAGGCAACACGGAAACGTTGGAGTCGGTGTGGATGGCACCGCTTTCCGACGCGTTTGCCGTGGGGACCAATGGCACGATTGTTCGCTCGCGGCCTAACGGTAACGTCGAATTTTATGACACCGGGGTTGTCGCGCACTTAAACGACATAGAAGGCATAAGCGTCAGCGAGATTACCGCGGTCGGGCACGGCGGGACGATTCTGCAATTCAACGGTGCGTCCTGGCAACTCGAGTCCAGCGGTGTCGGCGAAGACTTGCTTGGTTTGTGGCTCGCGCCGGATGGTTCGCGTTTCGCCGTCGGCGTGGGCGGAACGATACTTCGGGACCAGGGAGCCGGCTGGGTGGCGCAGGTGAGCAATACCACTGCGACGCTGCGCGAGATATGGGGAAGCGCGCTTGACGATATCTACGTGGTGGGTGACGACGGCGCGGCATCGTACTACGACGGCGTCAAGTGGTCGGCGATCACGATCGATGGGTCGCCCGGAGAGGTGTACTACAAAGACATCGAAGGGTTCGGAAGCGATCTGGTTTTTGTTGCGGTTGAAGCGGCAGCGCCAGAAGTGCCGCGCGCGCGACACGGTGGAGGACGGGTGTTGGAGTTTGACGGCGAAGGTTGGGAGATTCAATTTCAAGACCCATCGCAGGATACCTGGGGCTTCAAGTGGTTTTCGCCCTCGAGCGCAGTGCGGGTTGGTTTCAGCGGTTTTCTTGCGGAGTACGACGGAGTCGCGTGGAACAACGTTTGGGCCAACGGTTCTGGGCCGACAGACACCCAGTTGCGAGAGGTTGACGGAACCGGAAGCGACGATGTCGTGGTGGTGGGTTCGGGCGGAGTTATTCTTCGTCTTTCTCGATAACCAATCTGGGAACGTGCAAAGGCCCCCGGAGCAACTCCGGGGGCCTTTCGTCGTGGGTCCTGACAGCGCTACGACGTTGGTCGCGCAAGCGATTCCAGAAAATTAAACCAGACGTTATAGTTGCGGACGTTGTTTTCCAGCCCTTTGATGCCGTGTCCCTGGCCTTCAAATTCCACCAGCGTGACATCCTTGTGATACTTACGCAGGCTATCCGCCATCATCCGGCTTCCTTCGATTGGGACCCGACTGTCATTGGTGCCGTGCGTCAGGAGAAGTTTACCCACACATTTGTCGGCGTGATACAGTGGCGAGCGGTCGCGTAGCTTTTCGCTTTCGGTCTTGGGATCGCCAGCCTCGAGCGTTACCCAATCGGGAATATTGCAGTGTTCGTAGAAGTGCACGATGTCCGAAAATCCCGCGTGGCTAATCCCAAAGCCCCAGTCGAAATCGGCGGTGACGTCATTGATCTGGCCCGGGAAGGTGAGCAGTCGCATCGTGGCGTAACCACCATGGCTGCCGCCATAAACGCCGACGCGTTCGGCGGGAATGCCCAGCCGCTCGGACACATACCTGGCCGCATAGATCACGTCTACAATTTCGTTACCGCCGAGGTCCTTATCGTTCAAAGCAGAGAACTCGCGTCCGAAGCCACTGCTCCCGCGGGGTGACGGGCTTAGTACATATATGCCGGCTTCAGCCAGAATCTGCGTTCGCGTACTGTAGTAGTTTCCACCACCGTAAAACGATTGGATCATGACGATTTGTTGATCCTTGGGTAGCGGGTTTTCCGGGTGGTAGAGAAACGCGTGTAGTTTTCGAGCTTCTCCGGTGGCTGGGTCTTTGTCGAACGTGGGAAACTCCAAGCGCTCGACGCGCGCGTGCAGGATCTTGTCCTCAAGATCGGCAGGGAGACCAATCTTTTTGTGGAACGAGAAGCCCTTCTTGCTGGCGACGACTTCGTCGATTTGAAACTTCTGGACGGCCGAAGTTGACGACACCAACATGCGGTCGTCGTCGGTGTCCAGAATGCCAAGGTTAACATCCACGCTTTGTTCGGCCAGCACCTTGCCAGTGCTCGGGTCCAGCAACAAAAGGTCGTTTTCGATGGGGTTGCTGAGCACCGCTACCAGCCGGCTTTTGCCGTTGACTTTGACCACGTCGCCGTTGGTCAAATCGCGATCGAATGTGGTTAGCGTCGTACTGGTCATCTTTTCGACGTTATATTTATAAATGTTGCGGAATCCGTCCTCGTTGGACGTATACAGAAACTCGTTATTGTTCAGCCACTTCTTAAAAGCGCTGGGAAAGTATCGCGGTTTGGTGTCATCCAGCAGCGGCTTCCATTCGCCCGTGGTCAGGTCGACATAGACCAGGTTTCCAAAGGTGCGGTCGGCGTCTTTCAACGCGGTCACCACAACCCCGCGCGCGTTGGGTCGCCAACTCGGAGTAGTCCAGGTGAAACGCATCTCCGGTTTGTCTTCTGCGACGACGCGTTCTTCGCCGGACGCCAGGTCAAGAATACGCAGTTCTCCCAGGCGATTGTCCTTGTCGCCGAGGCGAGCGACGTAGGCGACTTGATGCTGACCTTCGTTCCATCGCCAACCAAAGATGTAAGGGACATCGGTAAGTTTGGTCAGGTCGCCGGAGTCGGGATGGAGGCGGTAAAGATTAATGACTTCGTCATTGACCTCGTCACCGGACCAGTAAAGATGCTTGTCGTTTTTGTTATAGCGAATACCCCAGACATTGCGCTTGGAGAAATCAATATCGCAGACCGTGCGCCCGTCGCGCAGGTCTACGTCACCCGATAGCGAAACTTCTTTTAGTTCAGTGGTTTCGCCCGTGTAGTAGTAATACATCTTGTCCGCTTCGTAAAACGGACGAAAACCGTTGTACGGAAAACCTTCGATGTATGGTTTCAGGTCGATAGTACGATCTTTAAATGTCACCGTTCGGTTGGACTCCGCGGCATCACCGACGACCACGGCGCCGAGCGCAACGGATAGAATAAACAACACCAAAACGCCAGCCTTAACTCTCACAATGTCCTCCTGGGTAAAGTTCGGGAAAGTATAGCATGGTAGCGTGCGAAACTCGACCTAGCTGCCCCGAAACATCCGACTGTATAAAATTACGATTACCAGCAACGCGGTGAGGCACGCGATGATGCTCGGGCCGGCAGGAAGGTCCCATGCAACCGAGCTTGCGACACCGAGCAGAGCACCCGCAGCCGCGACACCCCATCCCAGCGCCAGACGGCTACCGACGCCGCGGGTCAGCAGCAATGCCGTCACCGGAGGAATGACCAGGAGTGCAAACACCAGCATCACCCCAGCAACGTGAACCGAGCTGGTAACGACAAGAGCGAAACTCGCATAGAACATGAAGTCCCAAAGGGTAACGTTCCACCCTTTGGCAACCGCAGCTTCTCGATCTTGAGAAATGGTAAAGAAGCGGTCGCGAAAGATAAAATGAAATAGTCCGATGACAGCGTAGAGCAACGCAATCTGGATGAGTTCACCGGACTGCACGGTTAAAAGCGACCCGGACAACATGTGCTGTAGTTCTTCGGTTCCGGAGGGTTCGCGAGCCAACAGCAATACCGCGCCAGCGGTGCTCGCGGCGAAGAGAATACCGATGAAAGCTTCTTGGGGGACGCGGTCGTCGCGGGTACGGGCGACCGTAATCAACATTGCGCCGATAAATGTGAATACGAGGGAGAGTACGTAGTGGATGGTTTCGTTTTCGATGTCGAGCGCGACGCACAGTACCGCGCCGAGTGCGGCCATTTGCGCAAGGGCGAGGTCAACAAAAATGACTCCACGGCTTACGACGTGGAAACCAAGGTAGGCATGGATCCCCGCCAGGACCAGCACGCAGCCGATTGCCATCTGCACGAACGTATATGAGAAAATGTCAAACATGGGCGTCCAACAGTTGTTTGAGGATGACGTCGATTAACGCAAAGTAGTCGTCGGCTCCATCGGCGCCTCCGACAGAAGTTGGCAGCACGACGACGGTACACCCGGTCTGGCTGCCAACCGCCTCCGGTGCACGCAACGAATAGTACGGCTCGACCCCAATGACCTTTATGCCTTCGCGCTTAACCAGGTCGATGAGTTGGCGGGTGTGACTGGGCGTAGGTTCGATGCCGGGGAGCGGCTCGATGTAACCCGCGACTTCAAAGTCAAACGCGTTGGCAAGATAGGAAAAAGTCTTGTGGTAGGTGATGATCTTTGTGCCGGCCAGCGGGCGTGCGCGTTCGCGCCATTGCAACCATTGCCGGTCAAGCCGTTCGCCGAAAGCCTCAAGACGCGACTCGTAGTGAACGCGATTCGCCGGGTCGGCCTCAACAAAAGCGCTAGCGACGGTACCGGCAACGACGCGAACGTTCCGCGGGTCCAACCAGTAGTGCGGATTGCCTTCCGGGTGCACGTGTCCTTGGGACGCGTCGACTGTTCCTTCGATACGTTCAAGGACCTCCACATCGTGGGAGCAGTCCACAATCAATAGCTTGCCGTTGCGTGATCCGTCTATGACCTGTTGCGACCACTGGTCTAAACGCAGTCCCGTTTGCAGGTATACGTCAGCACGGGCGACCTTGACCATATAACTAGGCAGCACTTCGACGAAATGCGGGTTGGCCTTTCCGCGACATAGGGCGGTTACCTTTACGTTAGGGCCCCCGATAAACCCAGCGATCGACGCCAGATCGGTGGTTGAGGTCACGACGTTCAATTTCGCCGCGACCGACGCGGTGTTAAGTACCGCGACGGTCAACCAAACCGCCACCGCTACCAGCGTGCGGTGCTTTCCCGGTATGAGCTTGTACCAAAGCATCGCCGCCTCCTAGAACGGGTGTGGTTTGTGAGGGCCAAGTGACCACAGGAATTGAAAGGTTACACTGTTGTCGTCAACGGCGGTAAAGTCCGACGTTTCGTGACGATAAACGATGGCGAATCGCGCCGACTCTTCGGCGGGCATGAACGCAAACCACGCTCCGAACGCCGACGTCTCGGTGTTTTCCAATTGGGCGTCTTCGGTGAAGTCGTAGAAGCCACCCGCGTCGAACCTCCGGCTTATACGGTATTCCAACGCGGTAAACATTCCAAACGCGTCGAGCGTTTCGACCGCTTCCTCTTCTTCGCCTGCACCTGCCGACGTGTCCGCTTCTTCGTGATGATGCTCAACATCGCGACTGCTAATGCCAGCTTCGAAGATCCATGCAACGTGGGTGTAGTCGGTCGGTCGCCATTTGAGCTTCGAATCGAACCACGCCAGAGCGACGCCCAGGTCCTCGGCGGGTTCGGTTTCGCCAATCAGGTAACTTCCACCAACTTCCCAGGATGTGGTTTCACTGACTTCGGTAAACAACGATGCGCGTCCCGAGAAAAAAGTTTCGGCGGGCGCCTCTTCGTCGCCTTCGTGGTCGTGATCGTCCTCTTCCTCCTCATGGCCGTCTTCATCGTCGTGCGAGTGACCGAAGGAGTCACCGCTAAACGCTCCTGCGGACAACGTGATCGCCATCGCATCGCCTACCGATAACAGCTTTGAAGCCCGCGCACCGGTTACTCGTGCGCCTTCATCGCCAAGCATGGTCCGGTGCATCAACGGAAACTCCATCCAGCCCCATTGATGGGGGTGTTGGGTATTGATCTTTCCGATGTCGAGCAAATAGCGCCCGGCCTCGAACTGCAAACCCGCAGGCAGGCCTCGCAACACGGTGACACTGGCTTGTTCAAGTTCGACGGCGCTTTCGGTGCCGTGGATGGCTGCGAACACGTCGGCCCGCATGTACGGATTCAGGTAAGCGCTAAAGTTTAGTTCGAGTTCTTCGAACAGAAACTGGACTTCGTTGACGCCTTTCTGGCTGGCGGACTCTCCTGTGGTGAACACAATTGTCGACGTGCCGATGGCACTAATGTCTGGATTGCTGACCGACTGCGCGTGAGTGTTGTCGACAAACAAGGCCACACACATACACAACGTAGCAATGGTGCTAAGCAGCTTCATAAGTAACTCCCATAAGCATAGATTTCACCGATCCCGCCTGGGGATCGACCAGTATTTAGTAAGTAACGGTGGTGCTTACGAGAGAGTCGGCGGGGCGCGTTGCTGCCAGCCGTCTGCCGTGGGGCCCTGGTGAGACGACGGAGCAACGGTTTTGGCCAGAATAACAAGTGTACGCGAGAACGTGTCGGCTTCCGCCAACTCGACGTTGGCCGGAGCGTCCAATGCTTCGCAAATGAAGCAATCGCTGGAACCATCAACGTGGTGTTCGTGATGGTGATCCGCGTGAAGAATGCCAATAGCACCTGTAGCGCACCAGACGGTGACCAGAAGCGCAACGACAAACGAGAAGTGTCTTTTGTGGGTGCTTGACATCAAGCTTATTAAACACGTTCGCAGAACGCGCGTCAAGTCGACCGGGGTTCGGCAACCCGGCTGGCGCCGCCGCCACCGCCAATACGGCCACGTATGGTCCGCACGAGGCTTGCGACCACTAGCGCGGCAAACACAAGGGTGAGCCCAATTTCCCACCACGCGCCACCGTGGTCGTGATCAAGCAGGGGAGTGGTAATGGCACCTTGCGGGATGAACAGATCCAGCGCCCAGCCAAATCCGACCGAGCAGGCGGCGATTGCGGCGATGTAACCAAACAGACCGCGCCCGCCGAGTTCGTTTTTTAGAACAAATACGCTGGCAATGTTAGTGGCCGGCCCGGCCAGTAGGAACACCATCCCCGCACCCGGGCTAACGCCGCCGGCGATCAAGCTGGCGGCGACCGGAGTCGACGCTGTCGCACAAACGTAAACCGGAATTCCGAGCGCGAGCATTACCAGGTAAGCCCAGGGGCCGGCGCCATAGTCTGCAACAAACCCCATCTTGGGGAGAATCGTCACCAAACTTCCCGCGACAACTATGCCTAACAAGAGTTGCCAAATGATATCGTCAAAGATCTCGACGAACCCGTAGTGGGTTGCGCGCCACCACCAGGGCCGCGGCGATTCCGCCGCCGGTTCGCTATGGCAATGCTCTTCGTTACCATCATTTTTCGATGGCGCGTGACAGCAACCAGGGGCGTGTTCGGTAGTAGCCGCGGGCGAGCCTTCGCGACTTACCAGTAGGTTTACCAGAAGACCTGCAACCACCGCGGTGGCCAACGCTGCCACTGGACGATAAACCGCAAGGGTTGTTCCCAGGAGCGCGTAAGTCATCATTATCGATACGACGTCGGTTTCGGGAACCGATACCAGGAATGAAGTCATCGCGCCGCGACTGGCACCCTGTCGGCGTAACGATACGGCGGCGGGTAACACGCTGCACGAGCACAATGGCATAGGCAGGCCGATCAACGCTGCCAGGCCGACCGGCCCGGGGCCACGTCCGGAAAGCCACGACCCGATTTGCTTGAAACGCCCCATCAACACGTGGAGCAACCCCGCGACTGCAAAGCCCAACATGAGATATGGGCCGGACTCGATCAGCGTGTGGAGTATGTCATTTAGCACTGCGGACATGGCTGTAACATAAGAGGATCGCAACGCGACCGATAGTCCTCTAATGTGTTGGTATAAAGGTAGTTGTGACTACGCTGGTGACGTTCGTGACCGCTGCGTGGCCAGGCTGACAACAACTGTCAGGACCAAAGCGATCAAGAAACTTGCCACCTTCAAGTCGAGCGCGTCGTTTAGCGCCGGTGATTGTTTCCAAACGATGTTGCTTATCGTTCCTCCGAGCATCCCGGCGAGTACACCGCTGGCCGTGGTCCGAGACCAGCGGAGCGCCAACAGCAGGGGAGGGCCAAACGAAGACCCGAGTCCCGACCACGCATAAGACACCAGGTCAAATATAAGGTCGGTGTTGCGAAACGAAAGAAACAATGCGATGGCAGACACAATAATAGTCGCGATCCGTGAGATGAGTAACAAACGGCCTGGCTCTGCCTGGATGCCAAGCAACTTAACGTAGAAATCTTCGACCGCTGACGACGCAACAATGATGAGTTGTGAGTCGGCCGTCGACATCATTGCAGCGATAGCACCCGCAATCATGATGCCCGCGATCCAACCCGGCAGTAGGGTTCGTGCCAGTAGCGGCATGACTTGTTCCTGGTCGGCGAGTGAACCTTCAAAGACTCCCGCGCCGACGATGCCGATGAACGCAGCGCCCCAGTAAGCGATCAGTACCCATACCATTGCAATGACGGTTCCGCGTCGAATCTCGGCTGGCTTGCGGATAGCCATGTAGCGGGTCAGCAAATGTGGCTGGCCAAGGTAACCAAGTCCCCACGACAGGCTGCCCAACATCACACCAAAGAAAACCGCTGCGCCGGTCTTGCCGCCGTCCATCGTGAAGAAGCCGTCGCCCGCGTAGGAAAGTTTAGCAACCAGTTCGCCTGGCCCGCCGAGCTTAATAATTCCCAAAATGGGCAGCACCAACGCGACCAATGCCATCATGATGCCTTGGACTACGTCGGTCCAGACCACCGCGAGGAATCCCCCGAGTAGGGTGTAAAGCATCACGATGGCTGCGGTGATAATCATCCCGGTTGTAGGGTCGAGGTCGAACGCCGCATTTAGCAGCTTGCCGCCGCCAACGAACTGTGCCGCGACATAGAGCGTGTAAAAGAAAACGATGATGACCATCGAAAGGACGCGAAGCGGCTTTTGATGCGCGTCGAATCGTGCGGCGAAGTAATCGGGAATAGTTAGCGCGCCCAGTTTTTCTGTGGCTCGGCGAAGAGGTAGGGCGAGAAACGTCCACGATGCAAAGATGCCAAAGGCGATACCGATGACCGACCAGAACTCAACAAAACCAACCGCGTAGGCCGCCCCAGGGAGTCCTAGTAGAAACCACGAACTTTCGCCACTGGCGCGTTCGGAGATCGCTGCTGCCATGGGGCCGATGCGACGACCTCCCAGCACAAAGTCATCGAGGCCTTTCATCCGACGTGCGGCGGCGACGCCAATCACAATCAGAATAATCAGGTAGGCAAAGATTCCGATTAGCAGAGAAGTGTCCGTGCCGGTGCTATTCACGAATCATCCTCCGTGCGCCAGGAGAAGTACCGCCACAAGGTGAGTACCAGCAATAGCACCCAAGCTCCGAAAACAATGAACAACGTTAACGCAGGCATAGACTCCTCCTTGTTTAGCGATGATAGCGGTGGATCGGACTTTTACGAAAGGGAAGAATGGGGCAAAAAAAGAGGGGTGGCACCTGGCCACCCCTCTGGGGAGACTGCAATTGGCGGGTTACATCTTGCCAATCACCGGTGCGAACACCAGCGATACCACCGCCATAAGCTTGATCAAAATGTTCATCGAGGGGCCGGAAGTATCTTTGAACGGATCGCCAACGGTATCGCCAACAACCGCAGCCTTGTGAGCTTCGGAGTTTTTACCGCCGTGTGCGCCTTCTTCGATGTACTTCTTGGCATTGTCCCAAGCGCCACCGGCGTTGGACATGAAGATCCCCAGCAGCACACCGGTAGCAGTCGCGCCGCCAAGGAACCCACCAAGCGCTTCCGCGCCCATAGTGAATCCCACTACCAACGGGGAGCCAACCGCAAGCAAGCCCGGAAGTACCATCTCGCGTAGCGACCCAGTGGTAGCAATTTCGATGCAGCGCTCGACATCCGGCTCCGCCTCGCCTTCCAGCAGCCCCTTGATTTCACGAAACTGGCGTCGGATCTCGGTCACCATTTGGTTAGCCGCACGGCCAACAGCTTCCATGGTGAGTGCGGCAATCAGGAACGGCATCGCCGAACCGGCCAGCAGACCAACAACCACGGTGGGCGACGTTAGATTGATCACTTCCAGTCCAACTGTCGCCTGATAGGCAGAAAACAGCGCCAGCGCGCTAAGCGCCGCCGAACCGATCGCAAAGCCCTTACCGATGGCAGCCGTCGTGTTACCGATCGAGTCAAGCTTGTCGGTAATCTTACGGATCTCCGGACCAGCGCCACTCATTTCGGCCATACCGCCGGCGTTGTCGGCGATGGGGCCGTAGGAGTCGGTCGACATGACGATGCCGATGGTTGCCAGCATACCGACACCCGCGATACCGATGCCGTAAAGTCCGCTCAGTTTAAAGGCAATGAGGATCGCTGCACCGATAATAATGATCGGCGGAATGGCGCTCATAAAACCAACGGCGAGACCGCTGATCATGTTGGTAGCGACGCCGCCTTGCTCGCTCGATTCCGCGATCTTTCTAACCGGACGCGCGGCAGTAAAGTATTCGGTAACCTGCGCGATTAGCAAACCGCAAAGCAGACCGGTAACCACCGACCAGAACACGTTGGTGTCGCCAACCACCTGGTCAACGGCAAACCATGCCCCGGCAAGAAAGAGAATCCCTGCGGTGTAAGTAGAAAAGTTAAGTGCGGCCATCGGATTCATGGACTTGAAGATATTCATCGACCAGATTCCCAAGACCGAAGCGATCAGACCGACGGTGATTAGCACCAGCGGCATGACCATCCAGGGCACGGGGTCGACAGCATGTTGGGCAACGGCAATGGCCATGGTGGCGATAACCGATCCGACATACGACTCAAAAAGGTCAGCGCCCATTCCCGCGGTATCTCCAACGTTGTCGCCAACGTTATCGGCGATAACGCCCGGGTTGCGCGGATCGTCTTCCGGAATGCCTGCTTCGACTTTACCCACCAGGTCGGCACCGACGTCGGCACACTTGGTGAAGATCCCACCGCCAACACGCGCGAACAACGCGATGCTGGACGCACCCATTGCAAAGCCGTTAATAACGACAGGTGCGTTAACCGGGTCACTGCTGAGAAACCGCCAGGCAAAACCGATGCCGATAACTCCCAACGATGCCACGGTTAGACCCATGACGGATCCGCCTTGAAACGCAACCGCCAGGGCGCTAGGAGCACCACCGGTCTTGGCGGCCTGCGTGGTGCGCGGCGAACAAAGCGTGGCGGCTTCCATGCCGAACCAACCGGCGCCAGCCGAAAACAGCGCGCCAGCCAGGTACGCGTAGGCGGTTTTGTCGCCGAGTTGCCAGAACAACACGCCGAACACGATCAGGGCGAACACCGCCAGAATCGAGTACTCGCGCTTAAGAAAGGTCATGGCGCCCAAGTGAACCTTGGATGCAATCTTTTGCATGACCTCGTCGCCGGGGCTGTGTCGCTTCATCATGAAAAACGTGATGACAGCGATCACCATTCCCGCGACGCCGATCCACGGCGCCAACGAGACGAGCGAATCCATATAGGCCTCCTTATAAAACCCATTCGCACGGGGTGCACTTCGGCGCCTACCGTGAACGGGTCCGTTGCAAATGGTGTCGTGTTACGAAGCTACGGCTGTAACGCGTTCGACGCCCGAGGGGGCGCCGCACCCGGAGGGGGCGTCTGCTCAAGCCAACGCTCAGCCGGGGGACACTCGGTCACCGAAGGTGACCGGTATTAGGTTCGTTAAAAACGGGAGTCTACAGAATCGGCGCCCCAAGGGTCAAGGGCTTTGTGGGTAGGAAACAACCTGTAGGATAACAAGTTAGCCCTTTGGGCGAGCCAAAAACAAAGAGCAGGAACCCCGGGGGAGTTCCTGCTCGATTACGCTCAATCCAAACCTATCCCTTGGATAGGAGGTCAAATCAGCGCGCTAGCTTTGTTCCGGCTTGTGTGCTGCTTCGATATTCAGCGAAATCTTGACCTTGTTGCTGACCGCCAGTCCGCCCTGATCCAGCGTGTTGTTCCACGAAACGCCGTACTCCTGCCGGTCGATGACCAGGTTGGCTTCGGCGCCAATGACCATCATGCCCCACGGGTTCTTTACCGGGCCGGCTACCGTAAACGGTAGTTCGACAGTCTTGGTGACGCCGCGGATCGTAAGGTCTCCAACGGCAACCCAGCCATCGTCCTTCTTTTTCACTTTGGTGCTTTTAAAAGTGATGGTGGGGTGGTCCTCCGCCAGGAAGAAGTCGCCGCTACGCAAGTGGTCGTCGCGCTTTTGATTACGCGTGTTGACGCTGGCGGTCTTGATCGTCACTTCCACCGTAGACTTTTCCGGGTTCTTTTCGTCAAACATGATGACGCCTTCAAAGTCGTCGAAGGTGCCGTGTACGTTGGTCACTACCATATGCTTGACCGAAAAGCCAACCGTCGAGTGGGACGGGTCGATGTTGTAGGCCGTGGCGCCAGCGGATGCGCTGCCGGCGACGGCAGCTACCATCACCGCGGCCAAAGCCAGGGCAGTAAGCTTGAGTTTCATTGGATACCTCCGAATTGGGATGGGACATGTTGAAAACGATAGTTCAACGTTAAACAGTTTTCCGATGGCGGGCAAGCCGATTCTAAAAAAACCTACGGTTTCTTTAACTCATTGATAAATTTGTGGTTAGCCTTTGGGAAAGCAAAATTGTCCAGTTCCTCGGGGCCAACCCAGCGGTAGTCGGTGGGGCCATCGAGCACCACGTCGCCCCCGGTCCGCTCGCAGCGAAAGACGTGGAGCTGCACCTTGAAATGGGTGTACGCGTGCTCGATAGTCGCCATTTGTTTACCCACGGCTACTTCTAAACCCGTCTCCTCACGAAGTTCCCGTTTGCAGGCTTCGCGCGGTGATTCCGGCGGTTCGATTTTTCCTCCCGGGAACTCCCAGAGTCCACCCAGTAGGCCGTCTTCCGGCCGGCGCGTAATCAGAACCTTCCCGCGGTCGGCCACGACCCCCACAGCCACCTGAACTTGCGGTGTCGGTTTGCGTTGCTTGCGACGCGGGAGTTCGAATTGTTTTTTCTCCGCGAACGCCAGGCAGCACGACGACACCGGGCAATGCTCACACTGCGGATTCTGGGGCCGACACACCAGTGCCCCTAACTCCATCATTGCCTGGTTGAACGCGCCGGGTGCGTTGCGATCAAGTAGTTCATCGGCTGCTGCCTGGAACACTTTGCTGTGGCGAGCGTCGTTGGCTTCGTTTTCGATGACGAACAGTCGGGACAACACCCGCTTGACGTTCCCGTCCACTGCCGCGAGTGGTTTTCCAAAGGCGATGCTCATGACGGCCGCGCAGGTATAAGTGCCCACGCCGTCGAGGTTAATAAAATCCTCCGCGTCGTCGGGAATCACGCCGTGAAACCTGTCGACGATGTGTTGAGCCGCACGATGAAAGTTACGCGCGCGCGCGTAGTAGCCCAATCCTTCCCATACCTTCAAGACGTCGTCTTGTGGCGCCCGGGCAAGCGCGGTCACGGTCGGAAACGCCTGCAGCCATCGATGATAGTAGGGAATAACGGTAGCCACCTGGGTTTGCTGCAGCATGACTTCCGACACCCAAATCGCGTACGGGTCGGAGGTGTTACGCCATGGCAAGTCGCGGTGCGCGCGGGCAAACCATGCCAGTAGGCTCGCTTGTATCTTGCGTTGGTTGGCGGGCGGCACGTTGCTAGTCGAGCGGAATCGTCTCGGTGGTAAACGCGATGTCATTGGCCCGTAACGAATCCAGGATTCGTGAGCGAATCGCGGCGTGGGTAGGTAGTTGGCAACCGGTTAACGGCAACTCGTCGCCCAAGATGAGTTCAACAGCCAGCGCGGCTGGCAAGCCCACGGTTCGTGACATCGCGGTAAATCCTCCGCGCTCGCCGTACTCCACCAACGTAGAGCGAACCCGTTCGCGCCGGTTGTCGGTATAGCGAACGTCCGCTTCGTTGAGCAGCACCACCATGTCGCGCTCGTCGCTGGCCAGCGGAAGCCTGTGCTGCAGAAGATCGGTGAGCACATGAGTCACCGACTCCGCTTTTTTGGGCGCGAGGTCGTCAGAAAACAATCCCAGCCAGGCCAGGTTGTCCATGATGTGCCCGGTAGGATTAATTCCCAAGTAGCTGGCGACCCGGCTCTCCAGCACGTCTCCGCTGAGATGCCGGGGTAAAAACATTTCGGTAATCTCGCGCAGCTTCATTTGCTGTCGCGGAAGCCGCATGTTTTCGTTGGTCATTCCCAAACGCACAACTTGCAACCAGGTTTCCGCCCAACCCGGGTAGCGAAGAGTGCCACGAATCATCGTGTGTGCGTCGGGTAGGTCGAAAAGCGTCTGGTAGTACAGCGAGTCGCGGTTGGGGTAGGCCTCCATCGCACCGATTCCCGGAACCTCAACCGACCAGGTTCGTTGAAACACTTCGTGATGCGGAATCATTTTAACCTGGCCGTCGACCAGGTAAGTTGCGCCGGCCTCACCCGCCATAACCACGTTGCGCGGGTTCCACGTGATCGCGTAACGCAGAGGCGGGTGCGCGCTGTCCGGCGCGGGGAGCCCGCCGCCGTAGGTCTTAAGGCTGGTGATGGTGCCGCCGTTGGCACGAAGTTCTTCGATCGTGGCCATTGCAGACATGTGGTCAATCCCCGGGTCCAGGCCGCACTCGTTGAGAATCAGCACGCCCCGGCGGTTCGCGTTCGCGTCGAGCGCGCGCGTGCGGCGATTCTCGTACGACGCCGACACCATGTGCGTTCCACCGTTTACACAATCGTTAGCCACAACCCATTGGTACGTCGGCGGCAGCATGTTCACGACGATGTCGGCCTTACCCACTTGTGAAGCGCGCAAATCGTTGTCGTTAACGTCGAATGCGATTGCGGTTCCCGACGGATGATCCTTCACCCGGGACTGTGCGCTTCGCAGGTCGTAGTCACCGACTGTGACGAACCAATCGCGCTGGTTGGCTGCCGACAGCAGGTAGTTAATCAGGTAGGGCGTGCTTTGCCCGGCTCCAAGGATAAGGATGTTCTTCATGGCTAAACGAGGTGACTGGAGAGATAACGAAAGTGTTCGGTAAGTTTGCCGCGATGAACGATTACCGCGCGCTTGATTTCTGCCGGCAGTTCCAGGTCTTCCAGCGGCTGCGAGAAGTCGGCGCGGGCCAGCGCAGGGACGAACCGTTTTAGCGAATCGCCAAACGACGTAGACGCCCCGCGGGGCAAAGCCCCGGGCAGTTTGTCTACCGCCATAACTACCGGGCCGTTGCCCGCGACACCGTCGGTGGTTTCCCCGGTGGCGACATCGTACACATACACCGGCTCGTCCAGCGTCGTCGACCTGGTGGTTAGTTCCACCGAACCGCCAATATCGCAAGTGATGTCGGCGATCACCCGCATCGCGCTGGTTTGCGGTGTCCAGCGCGATGCCCACTCCTTGGTAACAAAGCGTGGGTTTGTTGGCTCCCAATAAACGCCGTTAATAAGCATGATCGACGGATCCAAAAGCGGTTCTATCGCGCCTTCAAATTCACGCGGGTTTGCGACAAAGTCGTCGCGACGATAAGGTCGGCCGTCAATGTGGCGATAAAGATGACGCCTGGTGAGCACCGTGCCGTAGACCGCGCGGTCGGAGTACGACCCACTCGCAAAATCCGGGATGTCATCGGGGCGCAGTTTTACCGTTGGTAGAAGGTTGCAGATGTGGCGCGCGCCCTTCGATACCTGGCCATCGCCGGTAAACAGCAGGATGAAGGGAAGAATTGCTTCGGGCAATCCGTGGGCACGAATCTCGTTGCCCACTTCGGTGACTGCAGCTTCGGCGTCGCCCAGGTCGTAGTACTCCGTGGATCTTTTTATTGCGCTAAAGGGATTGCCGATGCCCTCGGTATCCAGGCGTTGTCCCAAGGCCCATAACGCGTCGATCATCCCGGCGTACCCGGCAAAGTTGCCAAAAAACACGAGGCGTCGGCCCATTTCGTTGGTGATCAATTCGTAGTCAATCAACGTCGCGTTGCGTTCGATAATCTGCTTGAGCATCGGCATGTTGTAACGCTGTGCTTTGATCGTGTGAGAAAAGAAGCAGTACACCGCGTTGGGACGGATAGCGTCGGTTGGAACTTCTTTCACACCCAGCACCACGTTGCAGTCGTCCAGGCTCGGCGACACCTCTGCGCCGGCGGTCTCGTACTCTTCGCTGGTGTAGATGCGTTGGGTTGAAGGTTCCACCAGGATGCGAACGTCGTGTTGCTCGCGCAGAGCGACGACGTGCGCCGGCGTCAAAGGAGTCCGGCGTTCGGAATCGATCGACTCCATTCTTATGCCAATGACGTTGCGCAACTACGTACGGAAGATAGTTGATTCGCGTTTGAACCACTGCGTGGCGCCCAAAAGGCTAAGCATCGCAAACACCGCCAGCG
The DNA here is from genome assembly GCA_964588695.1 of uncultured bacterium. GTDB lineage: Bacteria > Krumholzibacteriota > Krumholzibacteriia > WVZY01 > JAKEHA01 > CAZPQK01. Next base: position 121,768 of record CAZPQK010000008.1, on the reverse strand, counting down.
ATCCGTAGGTCAACGCCAGCAAGCCCGCAGGTGCTTCGCCAGCCATGATGGCTTTGGTGGCCAGCGATACGTTCAGAATAGGAATCAACGCGGTGGTAAACCCGAGTTCGATACCGGGCAGCATCCCGATAAACGCCGGCACGATAATCATGAAATTGAGTGGCGAAATCAGGCTTTGCGCTTCTTTAAAAGACTTCGCGGTAATCGACAACGACAGCAGCAGTCCGGCAAAGAACACGGCCAGGGGAATCATCAGGGTAAGGATCAGCACGACGTTTCCGGCGCCCAGAAGATTGCCTAACAATTCGAAGAACTCCTCCGGAATGTCTGGCTGAAGACGAATACTAATAAAAAGCCCTAACATGGCTACGCTTGCCGACGCCAATCCGGATAACACCACGACCAGAAACTTTCCCAGCAAAATGTGAAAGCGGTTAACCGGCGCGGTTAGCAGAGTCTCCATGGTACCACGCTCTTTTTCACCGGCACCAAGATCTATTGCCGGATACATCGCTCCCAGGAAACAGAACAAAATAAACATGTACGGCAAGAATCCACCAATCGACTGCGCCACGCGTTGTTTCTGCGAGGCCACGTTGCGCTCTTTGAGATCCACTCCGTCGACGATGTCGCGGTCCAGGTCGAGACGTTCGAAGCGCTCCTCAAGTATGGTCTCTTCCATATCGTCGACGAGTTCGCGCAGACGGTTGCGAACGATGCGACTGTCGTCGGTTGATTTGAAGTACAAGTCGATGCGTCCCGCTTCGTTCGCCGCCATCGCGGCCGCAAAGTCGTCGTCAACCACAAACGCACCGTCGAGTTTGCCGCGGCCGATAAACGTGCGGATGCTGTCTTCGGGTACGTCGGGGATCAGGGCAAAGCCTTCGTTGCCTTCGATTCGACTCCGCAAGTCGGTGACCGACTGCGGGTCGATGCACGCCACCCGCAGTTCTTTTTCGCGGGCTTCGTCGGCCTGGCCTTTTTGCACGCTAAAAACGATTTGAAAGAATACGGGAAACATCAGCAGGGGAATGATGATCATGAACAGCAGCGTGCGTCGGTCACGTAGCGTGTCGATTCCTTCTTTGCGAAATACAGTTAGGACATCTTTCACGACGCAGCTCCTGCGGTTTCGATGTAGCGAATAAATTCGTCTTCGAACGACTCGGCCTGCATTTGCTGGGTGAAGGCCTCGTAGGTGTCGTTATACAACAACTGGCCGCGATGAATGATGGCAAGGTCGTCGCTCAATTGGCTGACTTCGCCCATGCGGTGGGTAGAAAACAAAACCGTCTTGCCGTCGTCGCGCGATCGGCGGATGAGGTCGACGATGCCGCGCGACGCCACCACATCCAGCCCCGATGTCGCCTCGTCAAACACCAGTACGTCGGGGTCGTGGATAACCGTCCGCGCGATGGATACCTTTTGCTTCATGCCAGTGGAAAGTTTCGCGACGCGTCGGCCCGCAAATGACTCCATGTCGAGTAGCGCAAAGATATCGTCGCGCCGGCGTTGGTAAGTCGCTTTGTCCATGCCATGCAGATCGGCGTAATAACGCACTACTTCTTCGGCGGTGAGCCGGTCGTAGAGTTTGGTGGATCCCGTAAGAAATCCCAACTTGCGGCGTACCGCCTGCGGCTCGCGCGCAACGTCATGACCGGCCACAGTGATCGATCCCTTGCTAGGTCGAAGCATGGTTGAAATCAGTCGCAAGGTGGTGGTTTTACCCGCGCCGTTTGGCCCCAACAAACTAAAGATTCGCCCGGGCTTGCACTCAAAAGAGATGCTGGCGACAGCGTCAACGGTGTCGCCCGTGAAGCTTGCGCCCATTTCTCGTTTTTGTTGTTTGGAAAGTTTGAACTGCTTGGACAGATTGTCGACGACGATCATTATTTGAGAAGCACCATTCGTTTAGTCAGGGTGGTTTCGGCAGTGCGTAGCTGATAAAAATACACGCCGGACGCAACCGTCCGGCCGTTCCGGTCGGTGCCGTTCCAGGATACCGACTGAACGCCAGCGGAGGCAACGCCTTCTGCTAGGGTAAGGATATGACGCCCGCGAGCATCGTAAATATCCAGCCGGATCGTTCCGGGGCGGTCGATTTGATAGGTAATCGTAGTGCTGGGGTTAAACGGGTTGGGGACGTTCTGGTCAAGTGTTGCCTTCGCCGCGGGAGCCACCGCGGACGGTGTATACGTGAAGCCTTCCACCGCGAACACGTGCAGGCCGTTGTCGATATCCGACACATAAATCTTGCCGCCCGGCGCGTACGGGTACACGCCGAAAGCGCCTTCAAAACCCTCTCCGGTTAACGCGTTGGTGTCGAACTCGTCCAGTACCGACGCGGCTGGCGGGTTGGACATGTCGACAACTTTAAAGCCGGAGCTGTAGTGCGCGACGAACGCAAAATCGTCGATGATATAAGCGTTATGAATGGTCGCCGACGGATCGCTGAGCGAACGGACCTTAACCGGAGGGCTGACGTTCATGTCCCAGATGGTGACATCCGGAGTGGGGTCGCTGGCCAACTCGTCGTTGACCCACAAGTACTGTCCATCGCCGGTAATATCTCCGCTGTGGTGGTACACAACGCTGGCGTCGGTAATCAACTCCAGGAGGCTCGGACTCGACGGAGTCGAGATGTCCCATACGTGGGTGCCGAGAAAACCGCGGAAGTCGTAGAGCCGATCGCCGACAATCGTGGCGTCGTGGCCTTCGCCCGCATCGTTCCACAGTTCCGTCGGCACCAGCGGGTTTGGGTTTAGGTCGTACAAACGAACACCCGGGAATTCGGCGGCCAATAGCCCACCCGGAGACACCGCAATGTTGTGTGCGGAAGGGAAGGCGATTGTGCCCAAGACAGGATTGCGCGGGTCGCTGATGTCGATGACGCGACTGTCGATGCCGCCAGCGTCGCCATCACAGGTGTAGACGTAGTGGCTCCACACTTTAACGTCGAACCCGGGGACATTACTGACGGTGGCGGTTAGAATCATGTTTTGTGGATCCGTCGCATCGATAATGTAGACGCGATCGGCAAACCAGTCGCCGACAACGGCGTATTCTTTTAGCGTGTTGGGATCAACATAACCCCAAACATCCGAAACGAAAACGCTGTTGGGAATAGTGAACTTTCCCAACAGCGTAATGTCACCGGGCGCCGCGGTAGCGTGCGAAACTCGTAGTCCAACCAAAGCGGCCAACAGCGCAACCGCTAAGCAAATCTTACGCATAGTTCTTCCGTCGTGTCGGCGAAAAAATGCTCGGCTACTTCAGCATCACCATTTGCTTGGAGATAGTGGTCTTGCCAGCGGTCAGGCGGTAAAAGTAAACACCCGACGCGACGCGGCTACCGTTGTTGTCGAAGCCGTTCCAGGTCGCCGTGTGGTTGCCCGCTGCTGTGAATTCGTTTACCAGTGTACGCACCCGCTTACCCGCAGGGTCGTAGATGGCGAGTTCGACGTTGTGTGCCTGCGGCAAGTTAAACTCGATAGTCGTTGTGGGGTTGAACGGATTCGGATAGTTCTGTGCCAGCGTTGCAGCAACTTTGGGTGTCGCGCCATCCGTAGAAGTCGCCACCGGAATCTCTTCGACCGAAAAAACAAACAATCCGTTGTCCCAATCCGAACAATAGACCAGTCCTGTCGACGCGAACGGATAAACACCAAAGTTGCCATCGAAAATGTAGGTGGCGGTACTGGTGTCGTAAGTGTCCTTTAGCACCGGAGTGGTCGGGTCGCTGACATCAAAAGTGCGAAAGCCGGCGGTGTAAAACGAGACGTAGGCGGTGTTGCCGATAATGTACATGTTGTGCACGGCGTTGGTATTGTCCATAAAACCGCCAACCTGGACTGCCGCTGCCGGGTTCGAGATGTCCCACACCGTAATATCGGCCTGACCCGGATCGGCCAGTTCGTCGCAGATGAACAGGTAGTTGCCGTCTTCGCTGGGGTAGCCGCTGTGGTTGTAGTCAATTCCAGAGGTGCCGACTGGAATCGTTCCCAGTAGCGTCGGGTTTCCCGTGCTGTTAAGCAGAGGCGAGATATCCCAGATGTTGGTTTCGCCGTAGCCGCGGAAGTCGTACAGCCGGTCGCCCACCACCGAACAATCGTGACCGTCGCTGGTCGACGTTTCGTTCCACACCAGCGCCGGGTTAGTGGGGTTAGATAAGTCGTAAGCTTTCAGGCCCGGGTATTCGCCAAATAGAAAACCTTCCGGGATCGTAGTCAGGTTGTGATAGTCGGTGAACGGGTTCGACCCCACCACGGCATTGTACGGGTCAACAATGTCGATCACATTGGTTTCGCGGAACGTAGAGCCACCTCCGCAACTATATATATAATGATCGTAGACTTTCACATCGAACCCGTATACGCCGGTGACGGTTTCGATGAGTTGTGGCGCCGCGGGAGTGGTCACATCGATAATATAAACACCCGCTGTCCAATCGCCGACAATGGCGTACTGGCTGCCGTCGGCTTCGTAACCCCACACATCGCAAATGTTTGTGGTCGGCAATACCAGCTGCCCAACCAAAGTGATGTCACCGGGGGCTGCGCCAGCCGGCTGCCCCAGACTAAGTGCGAGTGTTATAACGAATAGGGCAGAGACGAAACGTGAGCGGCGCATGAAACGGGTCCTTTGCTGTTTTGAGCGTTAGCCCTGGTTTAGCTGGGGCGGGGCAAGAAAGTCACAAACCACAATCAAGGATACATTAAAAGCCCATGTCCGGCAACCGGTTACCGCCGATGCAACTGCACTAACGCCAGTTGTTTACCATGGCACCGGTTGGTCGGCGCCAAAGCCTGGTCCCAGAAGTACCGCGTTCATGAGCATTCTTTCTCCACCCAGAAAATAACCCCGGAAGTTGGGTTCGCTAGCGAAAAGAATTATCTGTCCGTCGCCATGAGCCTCGCGCGCGAGGTACGCCGAGTGCTCCCAGCGCTCTTGCGCTTCGGGCCACATCAGGCCGGCGAGCCGCAAGTTGTTCCGCGGCGCTAGCCGGCCCGCCACCTGGGTGCCGCGCCTGGCCATGAAGGCGTAGCGGCCGCTAAACAACACCGGTGTTGACGAGCCACACCCGTAGGCCAGCCAGTGGTCGGCGTCCAATTCTACATTAAGAATTGCGCCGCGAGGAAATAGCCGTCGGGCCATGTCGTCGCGTGCCTTTACCAGATCCAATGAAGCTTTGTCGCGATCTTCGATCAAGTGATCAAATGGTTGGCCTTGCCATAGTGCGAGGCTGTCCACGGTCGCGTCTTCAGCCTCGGTAAGCATGTCGAGAAATGCGTCGTAGCTGTCGAGGTCGTTCAATACCTGGCGTTTAAGCCGCGTTGAAGCGAGTCCGGTGGAAGTGTCCGCAGCGAACACCGACGCGGCCGCTAAGGTAATTAGTGTTCCTCCGGAGTTGACCCATTCGCGAAGATTGTTGGTGCCGCGCTTGCCTAAACGGTTCTTGTAGTCGTTCGCACCACCCCAGCTATTGGGCATCACGATAACGTTGTACTTGCGCAGGTCGCGAGACGCAACGCTAGAGAGGTCCAGTAGAGAGGCGCGCATTCTTAAACGCTGATCCAACATGTGCCATACCGCACCCGCGCTGTAGCCGCTGACCATGGGGCCGGCCAGCACGGCAACTTTGGGCGCTTCTAGCAGCGCGAACTCGGCGCCACCCAAGTCGGCGTGGCGATCGCCCAACGTTGTTGGAATTGCGTGCAGGTTAACACCGTGTTTGCCAGCGATCCCCGCAATAGCGTTCCGGCTTAACCCGGGGTTATCGCTTACCCGCAACTGAATGCTGCCGCGGGGAAACACGGTACCGCCGACCTCGAAGGGGTTGCGTGCGCTGCGAAGCTTGAAACCGCTGGATAAAAGCTCCGCCAAAAGTGGATACGCGCGATCATCGCTCAAGTCGAACGCATACCCGACGCTCGATTCGGTAACCGCGTTAACCGGCGGTGTTTCGTCGAGCGGCGACGGCTGGTACGCGCGCGTGCGCACGCCGGGGAGCCGATCCACGAAGTAGCCGTCGACATCGTACGCGTGTGACAATGACCAACCGGTCGTGTCGTACAGCCTGCTTGCCTGGTTTTTAAGAACTTCTTTGCGCTCGGTTTTCAGGAACTTGGATTCGATCGGAATGTCGAAGGTAAGAATCGCCTGAATGAGCTGTTTTAGGGGCTGGTTGGTGCGCACAATTACGGCGCCCGCCGGAACGCGCACGTTTCGTGCTTGTCCGCCGCGTGTGGACAGCGCGCGCGAAAGCGTCATGTCGCGCTCGGTGACCTCCAACTCGATGGTTTGATGCGACAGTTTAGCGGCGAGTCGGTTTAATCGAGTCTGGTTGCCGTCGGGCACGAAAACAAAAGCCCCGCCACGCGCGCGGATGTTGTCTCGCTTGATGCGATAGAAATCGCGTAGCAACTCTTCGCGTCCGTTTGCAACGGTCCACAGATTTGCCCACGAACCGGTGAACTGATGATGCACCGTTTCGCGGTAGGTCATAACCGTGCCTTCCGGGCGCATTACTTGAGTTCCGTCGACGCCAGCCTGCTCAAACAGCATGCCGACCGCGCCCAGGTAAATCGCCCAACTGCTTCCGTAGCCGGGGAAGAACTCCTCGTTCCATTCGCGTGTGTAGTAGGCCCATCCATAGCGGTCAAACATTGCGCCCTGATCTTCCGCGCACTTGCGCCACCACTTGTGGATGTAGTCAACCATATACGGGTTGAACGGTTCACGCGGCGGCGAAAACAGGTAGGTGTTGGTAGCGCCCATTTCGTGACAGTCCAAAAGATAGTGCGGCATCCACTCCAGGATCGCCTGCGTCTTGCCGCGAGTTTCCGGATGAACGGTTGCAAACCAATCGCGATTGAGGTCGAAAAAGTAGTGATTGGTTCGTCCCCATGGCCACAGGCCGCTGTGGGCCATGCTTTGGGTGTCGCGATCGGGCATTGCGCCGTTGAAGTTTTGCAACTGCCCCAGCCATCGCGTCCGACCATCGGCGTTTTGCAGCGGGTCGATACACACGATCGTATTGTTCATAATCCGTTGAGTCATTTCGTCGGTCCCCGCAACCAACTGGTACGCCAGCTGAATGGCCGCGTCGCAACTGGACAACTCGTCGCCATGAATACCGTATGCCATCCACGCAACAGCCGGTGCGCGAGCAATGATGTCGTCGGCTTCGCTATCGTTGGAAAGCTTCCGAGGGTCGGCCAGTTTTGCCAGATCCGATCGTAGTTCGTCGAGCTGCGCCATGTTTTCGGGCGATGACACAACCATGTAGATAAGCTCGCGGCCCTCGTAAGTGTGCGCGTAGGTGGTAAGCGTGACATTGTCGTTATTGGCGGCGAGGTAGCGGCAATAGCGAATGATCTCGTCGTGGCTGGCTGGCCGGGCGCCAACGGCGTACCCCAGAAATTCGCCGGGAGACTGCACGTCGCCGCGGTAGGTGCCACCGTCCAGAAACGGCAGGTCGTATCCGCCGAGCCCCAGGTTCTGGTAGACGGGATGAGCAGGTTGTGACCAGGCGGGACCGGACATCAGGCCCGCGATAGCGGCGGCGACGAAAAAGCTTCGAATCATGGGGACTCCTCGGCGAGGACTGGTCAGATGTGGTCTAACTCATTGTAATCGCTCAGGATAGTGGTCTTGGGTGCCGATGTCAAACTTAGCGCCGCATAATGGCCACCAAAAACCAACCTTATCCACGTAAACCTTTTACGGATATGATCGTTTCACTAACCGAGGGTGCAAACGGATGACGGAAGACGGCAAGTTGGTACAGAGGATCCGCGCGGGCGACCAGTTCGCCTTTCGCGAGTTGGTGGAACGCCACAAACAGATGGTGTACTACCTTGCGTATGACATGTGCGGTAACCAGGCCGACGCCGAAGACGTTTCGCAGGACGTGTTTATGAAGGTCTACCGGGCCATCGACAGATTTGACGCTTCCGGGTCGCTGGGCGCATGGGTTCGGCGCATCGCGGTGAACACCGCGATCGACGCCCGTCGCAAGCGCAAGCCCACGGTAGGCCTGGCCGGTCATACCGATGAAAGCGGAGATTACGCCGGCCTTGATATCGCGGCCAGCGGACACGAAGTTAACCCCGAACAGCGCGCGGGGTCGGCCGATATCGACGACCGGGTGCGTGCCGCCCTTGACCAGTTGTCGGCCCAGGAACGTGCGGTCTTCATTTTGCGCCACTACGAGGATATGAAACTGCAAGACATCGCAAAGACACTGACGATCGCGGAGGGAACGGTAAAGAGCGCTTTATTTCGTTCCACCCGCAAGCTACGCGAAATGCTGTCCGCGTTTCGCGACGACCTCGGTCTGGAGGACACGGCATGAGCTGCGACAAGATGGAAGAATTTGTCATGCTCGCTTATTACAACGAGCTGGCTGCAGAAGAGCAGCGCGAGCTCGCCGATCATCTGGAGTCGTGCGACTCCTGCCGGTCGCGCCGCCTGGAACTCGATCGCACACTTAGCATGATCGCCGAACGCCGCTCGCCCGACCCGGGAGCGGAATTCTGGGACGGCTACTGGGATCGCCTCAACGATCGGATGGAATCCGAGAAGGCCTGGCGCAACGACAATGTTAAAGCGCTACCGCTGCGCAACGTGTCGCGCAAGCGATGGGTGGCGCGGATTGCGGTGGCGGCGTCACTCGTAATCATCGGTGCGGTGGGGAGTCGGATGATGATGTCGGGTGCTATCGGCATCGGCGGAGACCGGGACTTGCGAGAGCCGCCGACCTTCGCGAACTCGACGGGACCTGCGGATAGTGCCGCCGGTCTTCTTGGGCGAGTGGACCGGGCCAGCAATGATGCGCGGACGAAGACGGCTAGCCCGGGTTTGTCTGGTACTTCAGCGGCGGTTCAGACTGCGTCGTACCTGGCACAGTCGCAAATGATTTTAATGACCTTGGTAAATAGCTCGCCGGATGACGTGGCTACGATGGGGGTAGCCCAACGTCATTCGCGCGAGCTAGTCCAACAAGCGCGCGAGTTGCGTTACCTGTTGTCTACTCAACAGCAAAACAACCCGCGCCTAAGACTTCTGGTTGAGGAATTGGAAATCATTCTGACGCAGATCGCTAACCTGGATGGTGAGGCGGATGTGGACGGTGTGGAAATGATTCGTAGCCAGGCCAGCGAGCACGATCTGCTTTTTCGGATCGAAGTGCAGCAGATGGGTGCTAGTAGCGATGTCCTGGACAGCGAGTAACACAGGAGACGATGGGAATGTTTAAGCGGATTTTGATTCCGACGTTGGTGTTTTCTTTCTTGGCGATATCGCTTCCGGCAGTCGCTGGAGAAAATGACGCCGCCAAGGACTACGAAAACGCGTACGAGTTGATGGCCAACCGGCAGTACAAAGCAGCGGCATCGGCGTTTCGCAAGTTTGTTAAGGATTACCCTAAGAACAAACGAACCGACGACGCGGCTTATTGGTACTGCTACTCGCTAAGTCGCGGCAACGAAGACATGGTGCAGGCGTTTGAGTGTATGCGCGAGTTTCAGAAGAAGTACCCAAATAGCGGTTGGTCCGAGGAAGCCGAGCGCGAAGCGATTAGCCTCGCGGCCAAGCTTTACCGCAAAACCAAAGACCCCAAGTACCGCGCATTGTTGATGACGCATAGCGCGCCCGAGGTTCCGGGACAGTTCGGGCACGACGCACCGCAGCCGCCAAATCCTCCGTCGGTTCATGCAGAGGAACACGCGGCCGAAGCAATCGCGCGCGATGTTGAGCGAGAAACCAGAGCGATGCAGCGTGACATCGAACGCGAAGTAAAGTCCGCCCTGCGCGGGCAGCGCGGGCATGCGCATGGGGATTCCGACGAAGAGTTGCGCCTGCTAGCGATAATGGGGCTTCTGGAAAGCGGCGAAGAAGTAGCGTTGGATGAACTCATTGCGGTGTATCGGTCGGCGAAGCGAGAGCACGAACGGCGGCTGATAATTTATACGATCGGAGAAACCGAAGACGAGCGCGCGATTCCGTTGCTGGTTGAAGTGCTTAAGAACGAAAGAAATGTCGATATTCGACGCCATGCGGCCTATGCCCTGGTCGAGTTCGATCATGATCCTCGCGTATTGGACGCGTTGGTGGATATGGTGAAGAACAATCCGCCCAATGCAGATGCCGAGCATTGGATGGTGCATGCGTTGGCGGAGTTTGACGACCCGAGGGTGGTCGATATTCTTGTCGACATGGCGTTGACCACGAAGAGCCAGGATGTTGCCTTGCAAGCGACCTATGCCCTCAGCGAACACGACGAAGAACGAGTCACAGATGCACTGGGGAAGATTCTGGAGAGTTCGGAGAGTGAGGAAGTGCGTCGCGCCGCATTGTGGGCGCTGACCGACCGCGAACACGATGCGCCGATAGAACTTCTGGAAAAGATTGCTCTTGAATCCCGTGATGTTGAAATCCGTCGCGCTGCGGTGTACGCGCTGGCCGAAGCCCATCCGGAAGACCGGGCTGCCGACGCGCTGGTTAAGATTATTCGGGGAACCGACAGCGACGCCGTCCGTAAGGCATCGCTTTATTCGATCTTGGATATCGACGAGGACCGTATGCCAGTGGAACTTCTCAAAGAGCTGGCTTTGGGTGTCGATCACGAGTTAGCCAAGACGGCGAGCTACGCTCTGGTGGAGGCTGTCGACGACGGCCGAATCGAGGGCGATGTTCTGGTGGGAGTTTATCGTGACACGCCTATCGAAGAAGTCCGGCGCGCAGTGACCTATGGACTGCTCGATCTTGAGGACGATAAGTATCTGCCGGTCTATGGAGACATGTTGGAGCGCGAAACTGCTACCGATCTTCGTAAAAACATCGTGTGGGCGATTGCCGAGTTCGAAACCGACGAGTCGGTGAAGATACTTGAACGCGTTGCGCTGGAAGATCACAACCGGGCGGTCCGGCGTATCGCGATTCAAGCGCTGGGTCAGATCGGTAGCGATGCTTCGCGAAGCGCGTTGCGTAACGTGCTTAACTCATCGCAGTAGAATCGCGCGGACGGCATCAAAGCGCAAAGAAAAGGGCCTCCGGAGTATCCGGAGGCCCTTCGTGTTTACATTGCCAGGGTTGGTCGCATCGTGGCGATGCGTTACTGGTAAATCTCCGAACCGCGATCGCGAAACTCCTTAGACTTTGCTTTCATTCCCTCTTCCAACGCGGTTTCTTCGTCGATCCCTTCTTTTTCGGCATACGCCCGCACGTCTTCGGTGATCTTCATCGAACAGAAGTGCGGTCCGCACATGGAACAGAAATGCGCCGTTTTCATGCTGTCTTTGGGAAGGGTTTCGTCGTGGTACTCGCGCGCGGTCACCGGGTCCAGTGACAGGTTAAACTGGTCCTCCCAGCGAAACTCGAAGCGTGCTTTGCTAAGCGCATTGTCCCACGCCTGCGCGCCCGGAAAACCCTTGGCCAGGTCCGCGGCATGCGCGGCAATCTTGTACGCGATGACACCATCCTTTACGTCTTTCTTGTTGGGTAGCCCCAGGTGCTCCTTCGGCGTCACGTAACAGAGCATTGCGCAGCCGGTCCAACCAATCATGGCGGCGCCGATGGCGCTGGTAATGTGGTCGTAGCCGGGAGCGATGTCGGTGGTTAACGGTCCCAGCGTGTAGAAGGGCGCCTCGTGCGTGTATTCCAGTTGCAAGTCCATGTTCTCTTTTATCAGATGCATGGGCACGTGGCCGGGGCCTTCAATCATCACCTGGCAGTCGTGCTCCCAAGCCTTCTTGGTGAGTTCGCCCAGGGTCTCCAGTTCAGCCAACTGCGCTCGATCGTTGGCGTCTGCGATCGCGCCGGGGCGTAGCCCATCGCCTAGCGAAAAGCTAACGTCGTAGGCCTTCATGATCTCGCAGATTTCTTCGAATCGGGTGTAGAGAAAGCTTTCCTGGTGGTGGGCCAGACACCACTTGGCCATGATCGATCCACCGCGGCTGACGATTCCGGTGGAGCGATGCGCGGTCCATGGGATGTAACGCAATAGTACGCCAGCGTGAATGGTAAAATAGTCAACGCCTTGCTCGGCCTGCTCGACTAGCGTGTCGCGATAGACTTCCCAGGTAAGTTCTTCGGGTTTGCCGTCGACCTTTTGCAGTGCCTGATAAATAGGGACAGTGCCAATAGGCACCGGCGAATTGCGAATGATCCACTCGCGAGTGTCGTGAATGTTCTTGCCGGTGGACAAGTCCATTACGGTGTCGCCGCCCCATAGAATTGCCCAACGCATTTTCTCGACTTCTTCTTCGATTGTCGAGGTCACTGCCGAGTTGCCTATATTCGCGTTAATCTTCACGCGAAAATTGCGTCCGATAATCATCGGTTCGGACTCGGGGTGGTTAATGTTGGCAGGGATGATCGCCCGTCCGGCCGCGACCTCGTCGCGAACAAATTCAGGCGTAATAAAATTGGGAATGTTCGCGCCTTGCGGATCGCCGGGATGTTGGTGCGCGAGCGTGTTGCTGCGACCCACCTGTGCGCTGGCCAAAACGCCAGCGTGTCCGTTGCGGCGAGCGTAGTCGGCTTCGTACGCCGCCTCGCGGCCTAAGTTCTCACGAATGGCAATGAACTCCATTTCAGGAGTAATGACTCCGCGCTTCGCGTAAGCCATCTGCGTGGTGGCGTGGCCTTCGCGCGCCCGACGCCGCGGGCGGGCCAGTCCGGGGAACGGGCTTAAGCGTTTTTCTTTCGCCGGTAAAACGACGGGATGGCCTTCGTAAGTCTCGGTGTCGCCACGCTCTTCAATCCATCGCTCGCGCAACGCTGGTAATCCTTCGCGTACGTCCAACTCGATATCGGGATCGGTCCATGGTCCGCTGGTGTCGTAAATGACCTGGCCGGGATTGTCTTCGGATCGTCCGTTGGGCAGGTTGGACGCGGACACGGTAACGCGGCGAAGTGGCACGCGAATATCTTCGCGCGAACCCGTCTTGAACACTTTCTCCGAACCGGGGAAGTTGTCTTCGTAGCCAACGCCTTTTGCCTTGGTTACGGCCATGATGTGCTCCTTCAATAAAAACAATTGCGGCGACGCGCCGCGTGCAGATTGGTCGAAACATAGGATTAGACCGGCAATGAGGCAAATGGTAACGGGGGAGAGGGGCGGAGGCAACGGGATTCGGCCAACACCAAGGCCCGCGGCGATTTCCGCGGGCCCACTAGAGGTTGGTTAAGCGCTCGCTGACGCGTTGGGCTATTGCGCGCGCTGGTGCGATTCGTCGTCGCTAGTGTGGTCGGTGCTGTTTTCTTCCCAATCGTACTGACGATCACCGATACCAATCTCGTCGCGGAACTCGTCCATGAAGTTATGGTCTTCCATGGCTTTTTGCGCGAGTCGGTCGAGGTTGCCTTCAGCGCGAACCAGGACCAGTTCGCTGTCCGACAGGACCATCACGTAGATCTGTCGGATTCGATCGCGTTTGCTGCGATAGGCGACCCATACTAACTCCGAGTCCTCACGGACTCTGACCATGGTTTCCCAGCCCTCGCTGTCCATCATCTTCTGGATACGATGGGGAAGTTTAATTTCCTCCATGTCGGGAACATGATCGGCTTCGTACACTGCAACCTCAACCCGCTTTACGTCCTTCAGATATCCGCTGTACTCGTTGGCCTCGGGGACGAAGCGCGTCACTAGACGGGCGAAAGTCATCGAGACGGGTCCGAGAGACAGTTCGATCTGTTTTTTGAACTCCGCGTCGGGGTATTGGCGTTCGATTTCGTTCCGCACCATGCGCAGGTCGGGTGCCCATAGACATCCGGTAGAAGTCGCCACGGTAGCGAGCACTGCGATGGTGATGAGGATTCGGGTTTTCATAGGGTCTCCAGATGGCGCGGGTGGTGAAACCCTTTGCACCTACCCATTTGACGAGGGGTAGGCGCAAAAGGTTTCAGGCGAAATGGCCTACCAGTTGAACTCGCCCTCGAGTTCGTCGATGTCAAAGTGGGCGCCCAACTTACCGATTTCGTCGGGGCGAAGTTCGCCCACAATATTCACGAAAACCGCTTCGTCGCCCCCGTCGATGACCATCACCACAATTCCGTTAATCCATTCGTAGTCCTTGGAAGGCAGGCAGTAAATGTCGACCCGCTCGCCGTCCTCGCGGACCTTTACGATGCGCTCCCAGCCCTTCTTGTCCATTTCCTCGGAGGTTCGCTTGGAAAAGTCGGCCATGCGGTCGCCGATGTCGTCGGTTTCGAACACCAAAACGCGTACCAGTTTTAGCTTGTTGACGATGTCGTAGAGTTCGGGCTCTTCGTTCTTTAAGAATCCCGAAAGCAGTTCCAGCATCGGGCCCTTTAAAAAGACTTCAACTTTGGCTTCATGCCCTAGCTTACCCAGCTCCGCAAAGTCGACGAACCCTGGCTGCTTGCGTATTTCGTCGTCAATGTCGGTGGCCTGGACCGGCACAACGCCCAGCGCCATTACGCACGCGGCGATCATCACTACGAATGCTTTCCTCATCACTCCTCCTCCGAAAAGGGCGAATTCTTGTTTGGTCAGTTTCATCTCGGTCAAACCTTCTTTGCTATTGTCGCGATTGACAAACAACAGACGTTTTCAATCGAATTAAGTTTCACTTCTATCGAACGCTCGCTGAGTTTTTTCGCGCGTCTTCTTTACCGCGTCGCGCACCGGAGGTGCAACTTGTCCTCGCATGGCACTACGTCCAACATAGATTGCGGTGCTTCGCGAGTATTTACCGACGACGCCGAAAGCCAGCATCAGGTCATGCCTCGCGGCCTCGACTTCGGCCGGCATCGGCGATGCCACATTGTTTGCGGGCGGAGCGGTGCGCTCCGCGCTCCAGAAGGCGGCGGCGGCTACCAGCGCAATGGCCAGGGTACCCAGCGCGGGGCGGAGCCAGCCCAACAGCCCGCCGCGAGCCCGAGTGTCCGCGTGAGCTATGGCTCGGGTCACCAGGTAGTCGGGCGCAGACAGCGTCGGCAAAGAACGCAGTTCGTTGGCGACGGCGGTAGCTATCGCCAGTTCGCGTTCGCACGACGTACAGGCACTCGCGTGTGCCGTAAACAGTTGCAATTCTTTCGCGCCTAGCTCGTCGTCGAGATAAGCGTCAACCCGTTCCTCCACCCAGTCACAGTTCACCTGGTTACCGGTGGTCATGCACTTGCTCCTTGAGGGCATCGCGCAACATTTTGCGCGCGCGATGCAGATAAACCTTCATTGTGTTTAGGGGTACTTCCAATGCATCGCTAATTTCCTGATACGTGAGACCTTGAATCTCACGCATCACGACAACACCGCGGTAGGGCTCTTCGAGCCTGCTTACCGCTTCTTCCAACGCCTCGCGCAGTTCACGTTGCTCAGCGCTGGCATCGGGGGTGACCACAGGAACTGTTCCCAAGTTGGCAACTTGTTCTGCGGGCATGCTGGTGGTCATCACTTTCTCTTTCGATTGCCGGCGACGAACCGCGTCGATGACGGCGTTCTTGGCGACGCGCATCACCCAGGCGTTTCTTCTCGCGGGGATCACTCGGTCGGCGTGTCGCCACAGCTTAATGAGAACTTCCTGGGTGACGTCTTCGGCTTCGTCGTGTTCGCCTAGCGCGTAAAACGCGTAGGTGTAAACCCGGTCCTTGTGCTCGGCCAGAAGTCTTCTCATCTGGTTTCCCATGCTGCATTCATCTAACGGCTGGCCGCGACGAAATGTTACAAACAAAAGGGCTGGACGGTTGCTGGCCGGGGGAAATCAGGAAGGGTAGTAAGTGGCAGCCATAGAACAACTTACAGACTATGGGTTTAATTGCGACCTCATCGCGGGCGCTATTCAGGCAGGGGACGGACTTCTTGCGGTTAGGAATTAATTATTCGCCGGAGGCCGGGGCGCTGGTTCGAGAGGGGCGTCTGCCGGTCGATCTCTTTAAATGTCCGCCCTGGCCAGCCGTCATCGCGGAGGCCCGCGAGATATTGCCGGTTTACGTCCATCACGACCTGATGTGCGGCCAGGGAGTGCCCCCGGCCCCCGGTCTCGACGCGATTGATGCGCTTCGTCGTGAAACCAAAACCCCTTATGTTAACGCCCACCTCGCTCCACGAACGTCTGATGAAATTCCTCGGGTGGGAAAGGATCTCGCGACCTTGGTTAACAGGTTTGGTGCTGAAAACGTCATCCTGGAGAATAGTCCGTGGGAAAAGCGGCCGGACTTTTCGCTGGTAAGAGCTGCTGCCGACCCGGCGTTCCTATCTGAAGTGCTGGAGGCGACCGATGCGATGCTTTTGTTGGATCTGGCGCACGTTCGCATCGCTTCACGAGAGCTCCATGACTGCGAGCACGCCCGCGCCCTGGCTCACCCGACAAATCGATTGCGCGAACTCCACGTTACCGGTGTTGGCCGCGACAGCGAAGGCCGGCTTCGCGATAGTATGCCCATGCAGGATCCCGACTGGGACTTGTTGGATTGGGCCCTCGAGCGCATCGCAGCCGATGAGTGGGCCCGACCCTGGGTCGTGACGTTGGAGTACGGCGGTGTTGGTCCGCACTTTGAATGGCGAAGCGATCGCGTTACCATGGCGCGTGATATTAACCTGCTAGCCGGAAAACTTAGCAGCCGAGGATTGCGTGGCGAATAAACTAAAACTTTGTGTCATCGGCGGTCCGGACGTCGACTTGCGAGTTCCGTTGTTGGAACGGCTTGCTCGTTCGTTTGACGTGTCGGTGATGGGTAGCGATTCGGAGCGCGGCGAAAAGGTCACGGCGGCGGGGTTTGGGTTCGAGTGTTATCCGCTTGCGCGCGACTTTAGTCTGTGGCGCGACTGGCAAAGCGTCCGCGCTTTGCGGCCAGGTATCCGTCGATTGCAGCCAGACATCGTGCATTGCTTCGACACCAAGCCGGCGGTTGTCGGGCGCCTCGCCGCGCGCATGGAAGGCGTTCCCGTTGTTTTAGGCACGCTTCCAGGTTTGGGCGGGTTGTTTACGTATGATAGCTGGCAAGTCCGGTGGCGACGGTCGGTTTACCAGCAACTTCACCGACTGGCGGCGTGCCTGAGCGAGGTCACTGTGTTTCAAAACCCCGACGATCGCGACGACTTTTGTCAGCGCGAAGTGGTGGCGCCTCACCAAACCCACCTGATACTTGGGTCGGGAGCTTGTGCGCGGCGGTTTAACGCACGCGCGGTGACCGCGGTTCGCCGACGGCAACTTCGCGATTCGTTTGGATTGTCCGATACCGCACCGGTAGTTGTATTTGTGGGCCGGCTGATTCGGTCGAAAGGTGTGATGGACGCGGTCGGCGCCGCCGAGGCGTTGCGGCAAAGACACCCCGGCCTGCAATTGGTTGTTGCTGGTGGTTTGGACGTAGAGGCCGCGGATTGCCTGACCGCGGCCGAGTTGGCTAGTCTGCGTCGTAATGCGGTGTGGTTGGGTGAATGTTCTGCGGTGCCGGAACTTCTGGCATGCGCCGACGTGTTGATGTTTCCGTCGTACTATCGCGAGGGTATTCCGCGGGTTCTGGTTGAGGCTGCGATGCTTGAGCTTCCCACGGTGTGTGCTGACAACGTGGGGAGCAGGGAGGTTGTGGTTGATGAGGAAACCGGCTTGTTGATTCCTCCGCGCGACATCGAGGCGCTGGCAAGAGCTGTCGACCACTTGCTGGTACACCGCGATTTCGCCTTGCGCCTGGGTCGCGAAGCACGCGTGCGCGCATTGCAACATTTTGAAGTTTCGATCATCGCCGATCATCACGAGCGGCTGTACCATGATTTGTGGGGAAAAATTGCATGACGATTGACCGACTGCCACACCGTTCGCGGAGTCAGCGTCCGGCCGATACTTACTTCGCACACGAAGATCACGCGCACGTGTTGCGTTTGCAGCAGCGATTCCGTATGACCATGGAGTTGCTTCGCGACACGGTCGGAACGGAACTCACCGCATCGCGCGTGCTTGATGTTGGATGCGGTACCGGAGAAATGCTGTGCGAATATCAACAGTGGGGCCTGTCCGCAGACAGACTGGCAGGAATCGACGTCCGTGCCGATGCCGTTGAACAAGCTGGGCTGCGAGTGCCGCACGCAACGCTCACGTGTGGATGCGCATCGCGAATGCCGTGGCCCGACGCGAGCTTTGATGTGGTGAGCGCTTACACTGTGTTTAGTTCGATTCTCGACGAGTCGCTTCGTCGCGACGTCGCTGCCGAAATGTTGCGGGTGGTGCGCCCCGGGGGAGTGATCCTTTTCTACGATACAGTTCGCGAAAACCCCCACAACCCCCGCGTACGGCCGGTGTCGGTCGGCGAAGCTCGCGACCTGTTTGCGGGTACCAGTATGCGTACACGACGGTTGACGTTCCTACCGCACGTCGCACGGAACTGGCCCACTCCCGTTTTGGATGCTCTCTATAACATTTTGGTACGAGTGCCGGGCTTGCGTTCGCATCAGTTAGTCGCGGCAGTCAAGCCTGGCTAGCAATCTTTACCGGTCGTACCGATATTCGGTTAAAGGATCAAACCAGAAAGGTGTCCGATGCGCATGGCGCGAAGACTGTTGTTGTTTTTGTTTGTCGTTGTGTTGGTTCGTCCTGTCGAAGCACAGAAACATCCCGGAGTGCTTAAGTGCGCGTTCGTTTGTATCGACGGCGTTTATAACTCCGAGTTGATGGCGCCGTATGACGTGATTCAGCACACGGTGTTTCGGGATTCGCTAAACTATATTGAACCGTTCGTGGTTACGCCTGACGGCGAGCCATTTCGCAGTTTCGAAGGGCTGCAGATTTCCGCGCATTTTGGATTTGCCGACGCCCCGGAAGCTGACATTCTGATAATTCCGAGCTCGGAAAACAGCATGGGGTCGGACCTGGAGAATCGGGCGTACATGAAGTACGTTGCGGACGCGGTAGCCGCAGCAAAGTACGTGGTGACGGTTTGTGACGGTGCGTTTCCGTTGGCCGCAACCGGCGCGTTGAACGGGCGGGTTGCGACGACGTTTCCGTCCGACCGGCAAGCGCTGCGCGAAAGGTTTCCGCAAATTGATGTGCGCGACGACGTTCGCCTGGTTGTCGATGGTAAGTTTATCACCTCGGTTGGCGGTGGAATGAGTTACGAGCCGGCGTTTTATCTGGTTGAAAAGATTTACTCGCGCGAGCATGCGGAAAAGTCAGCGCGGGGGTTGGTGTGGCCGTGGAAACTCGAAAACGTTCCGCGGGTGATCAAGCCGTGAGCTTGCGAGAAACCAGCACCGAAATTCTGGTTACCTACATTGGTAACGAAGGCGTTATTGTGCGCGGAGGCGGTGCCGAGGTTGCCGTCGACGCTTTGTTTGGGGACGGTGCTCCGGAGTTCTCGGCGGCGCCACCGGAGTTGGTTTCGCAGCTCGAAGGTGCGCTACCCCCGTTCGACGGGGTGCAGTTGTTGCTGGCGACACATTTTCATCCCGATCACTTCAACGCCCTAGCCGTCGGCTCCCATATGGCGGCAAACAAGAACGTCCTGTTCTTGAGCAGTCCCCAGACCCGTGAACTGTTTGCGGCCGAGTACCCGGAATTTCATTTGCTATCAGATCGCGTGATGGAAGTTTACCCGGAGGAAGGGCACCCCGATGTCCGGTCGATTGGGGAGGCCGAGGTGACGTCGTTTCGTTTGAGTCACGGAACCGTCAACTACGGTGACGTTCAACACCTGGGCTTTATGGTTAAGTTGGGCGGCAAACGATTCGTCCATTTGGGCGATGGTATTATTCACGAGCGGGCGCTGCGCGCGGGCGGGATTCTGGATCACGAAATCGACGCGGCGTTTCTGCCGTTCTGGTTCCTCACCTACGCGTTTGGACAGTCGTTTATGGAGCGGCATTTACGAGCCCGGCAGGTTTTCGCTATGCACATACCTTTGAATAGGCAGGAGGAACTCGCTGCGGATGTCGCCAGTTTCGACCCCAGCGCGATTCCGTTGCTGATGCCGTTGCAATCCCACCGCGTCTAAAGTGCTGTCACTGCGCATGTTACGAGTACAGCGCCGAAAAACAAAAATAACCGTCGGGCTGGGAAACCTTTCTAGATTTCGCATCGTCTACTATAATAAGCGTACAAGTACCTCACGATCTGACGGTTTCAAGGGGGAACTGATGAACCGTTTGGCTACCATCATTATCGCCGTACTGGTAGTGACCGGTCTTTCCGGAGTCGCAAATGCCATGGGTAACCACCCGCTGGCATCGGACAACATGGAAAAGTGGCGCAGCTATGTCGAGTCGGTCGAAGTATCGTTCGACGCAATCCCCACACATACATTCAAGCTTGGAACCGCCAAGGGGTCGATCCGACTCAACACCTGGGATCGCAATCACATTAAAGTGGTGGTGACCAAAACGACCAAGGCGCCGAGTTTGTCGGTTGCGCAACGCATTCTCGACGGGTTTAGCATCCAGGCGCGGTCCCAAGCGGGTACTCTGGCGCTACGAGGTAAGGGCGACCACAAAGACGTTGGGATTACGTACACCATCTGGGTTCCCGAAAACTATGCCGTCGATGTCCGCACCAAAGAAGGAAGCATCGACCTGGCCAGTCTGTCCGCAAAGTTTTCGGCGCACACCGAGAACGGAAAGATTACGATCGAAGGCGAAGACGCCGAAAGTTTGGATGTGCAAGTTGACGACGACCAGGCCGACTCGATCCCAAATACCAACAGCGGATCGGCACAAGAGGAACTGCGCCCCTAGGGGAATTGACGGCGGTCGTTACTTTGACTAGAGTGCGAGACACCAGTTGTGTCTCGCACTTTTTCTTTCTCCCAACACAAACGTGCCCAAGTTGCTGCCGTTGCTACTGCTTGCCACGATCGCCATCGGTGGCTGCGCCCGGGTCGGACTGCTTGCCGATGAGTCGCCCGAGTTGTATCAAGGCATTGCCCGGCTAAGCCTGGAGGAGCGCACCGACAACCCCTCGTTTCTGGTTGTCGGCGACACTCAGTCTGGCTGGCGCATCCACGAGAAACTGCTGCGCTCCGATCGCTGGAAAACTAAAAAGTCATTTGCCGTTCCGTTCTTTCAGCTATGGAACATCGGGCACGGGCTCGTCGGCGGAGTCAATTTTCTGCGACATGTGCCCGACTATGGTGGTCGCGAGCGGAGAAAAATGCGCCAGGCGCTGGTCGCCGAACTGGACGCGCGACCGGCCGACTTTCTGCTTCACCTTGGAGATATCTGCCTTACCGACGGGCGCCGGGTCAACGATTGGAAAACCTACCTTAGAGAGAATCGCGGCCAGGAACCACTGTTGGATTTGATCCCAGTTGTGCCCGTGCTTGGAAACCACGAGCGCAGCAACGACACCGGTGGCCACGGTCGACGTAACTATCGGACGGTGTTTCAATACCCCGACTT
Source organism: uncultured bacterium (assembly GCA_964588695.1). Lineage (GTDB taxonomy): Bacteria > Krumholzibacteriota > Krumholzibacteriia > WVZY01 > JAKEHA01 > CAZPQK01. Next base: position 100,416 of record CAZPQK010000008.1, on the reverse strand, counting down.
TTATGTGATAGACTTTCGCGACGTGTCGATTTTTGTGCTCGACAGCAATCTCCTGCTCGACCAGAAACAGGACATTGCTGACGATCGCCAGGATGAGTTGTTTGCCGAGTGGTTTGTTTCCGACGATCCGTCCAAACCGTCGTGGTTACAGCGCGAGTTGGCTCGCCGGGCGGACAAACGCTTTAAGATAGTCGCTTGTCATCATCCTTTGATTTCGTTTGGTAAACATTATCGTGACTGGTCGCGACGTGATTACGGCCGCGACCTGGGCGCGAAGCGTCAACGTTTGATTCGATTGCTCATGGATTACAATGTGCAAGTTCAACTCGCAGGGCATGAACATTTTTACGAACGCAATCTGGTGACCGATCAGGAGGGGCGTTCATTGCAGGTTGTGGTATCGAGTGGTGGGGGCGTGCCGATTCGCCAGCGGCCGGGAGAGGAACAGGTCGCCAGGTGGCAGCACGACTTGCAAACGTCGGGCTTTTCCGTCACCACTCAGGCGTTTTCGCAGACGCATCATTTTACCCGGGTGAGTGTGGTGGCCGGTAGGTTGGTAGTGGAAACCGTCGCCATTCCCGACAATGGCAGTCCCTTTACGATCGAAACCCTCAAGCTAGAGTCCGGACACTAGTGAAGAAGTTCTTTCTATCGTTTGTTGATATTCGCAAGGGCGAAGGGCTTTTAACGGTCCTGATGTTCTCGTACTACTACGTGGTGCTGGTGACCTACTACCTGCTTAAACCGGCACGCGACAGTTTGTTTCTGGTCAAGCTGGGGTCAAACCAACTCCCGCTGGTGTTCATCCTGACCGCGCTGATCATAGCTCCGATCACAACGATCTACGCCCGCGCCAGTAAAACGCTACGGCTGACGACACTGGTTTACGTGACGACGGGCATTCTGGTGGCAAACCTGGCGATACTTCGCTACCTGCTCACCCTGGACGGATCGTGGGTGTTCTACCTGTTCTACGTATGGGTAAGTATTTACGGTGCGTTGACAGCGTCGCAATACTGGCTGTTCGCTAACGCAGTATACGATTCGGCTCAAGGAAAGCGTATCTTCTCGCTTCTCAACCTGGGTGGAATTTTAGGAGCGATGACTGGCGGGGAGGTCACTAACTTTCTGGTCAAGACGTTCAACATCGCCACCGAAGATTTGCTTTATTTTTGCATGGCGTTTCTTGTGGTTGTCATCGTCCTCGCGGGCGCGGCCTGGCGCGCCAGCACGTCCAGCGCACCTGCCAGTGCCGTGACCAGCAAGCCCATCGCGGCGGCCAGTGAGAGTTTTCTGGCCATGTTCGGGATGATCCGAAAGTCCCGCCACCTCTTGTATCTGGTGGGAATTATTGCCACCACCATGGCGACCGCTTCGTTCGTCGACTACCAGTTTAAGTACATTTCCGTCGAAGCCTACCCCGCCAAAGAAGATCTGACTGGGTTCCTGGGAACGTTTTATGGTCGGCTAAGTTTGGTGTCGCTGGTACTACAGATTGTTTTTACTTACCGCTTCCTGCGAGTGTTGGGCGTCGTTGGGATTGTATCGTTCTTACCTATCAGCCTCTTGTTTGGCTCGGTCTCGTTTTTTATTTTCCCGGGTTTGTTGACGGCGATTTTGTTGCGCGGTGCTGACGGTGCCTTCAAGTACTCCTTGGACAAAACCGGACGAGAGTTGCTGTTCTTGCCGGTGCCGCTGGAGATTAAGAAACGTACGAAAGTCTTTATCGACATGTTTGTCGACCGTTGGTTTCGGGGCCTGGCCGGAGCGGTTTTGCTACTCCTCACAACGGTATTCGCGATGGGGCCGCGCGAGCTTAGCGTGGTTGTGATTGTGCTCCTGGTGTTTTGGTTGTGGTTGGTGTTCATGATTCGGCGCGAGTACGTGAATGCTTTTCGCAGCGCCTTGTCGCGCCGCGAAATCGACCTGGCGAGTGTGTCGTTTAACGTCAACGATCCGGCAACCGTGAACATGCTTCGTGCGTCACTGCGGAGCACTAGCGAGCGCGAAGTTGTTTATGCACTGGGGATGCTGGGCTCGTCCGACGCGCCCGAACTTGCCGACGACATTCGACCCTTGCTGGCGCACGAGTCAGCCGACGTTCGCGCTGGGGCACTGGAAAATCTACGTCGATTGCGTGCGGACGCTGGCGACGCGTTAGAGTCGCTGCTAGCCGACGAAGATGCGCGCGTCCGCCACCTGGCTGCGCAGGTAGCGATAGAAGCCGACGATTCGGTGACTCGGGCCAAAGAACTCATTGCCGCGCCGCACCCAGCGACGGCCGCCGCCGCACTTCGCGCCGTCGCCGACGCTGCGAACACCGAGTTGCGAGCGCTGGCGAATGCAACCGTAGCCAATGACCTATTGAGCCGGGCAGATGGGACCGAAGAGCGCGTGGAAATCGTAAAGGCGTTGGGGGCTATCGCCGACGTTGCGAGTATTGACCGGCTGATTGAACTTAGCGCTGGTCGCGACGTCGCTGTTGCCGGAGCTGCACTGGTGGCGCTGGGCGAGTCCCACCAGCGGCGCGCGGTGACGACGCTATTGGATCGCGTGGGATCGGCACGTTTGCGGCGGTATGCTCGTGATGGGCTGGTCGCCTACGGACCCGGGGTGGTGGGGACGGTGGCCGACTACATGTCCGATCAATCGGTGCCGGTAACCGTGCGTCGTTACTTGCCCGCTGTACTAAGTCGTATTCCGGCGCAAACCACGGTGAATACGCTGGTCGATCACTTGGGCGAGGCCGACGCATCGCTTCGGTTTAGAATTATTAAGGCCCTTAATAAACTGCGCGAGCGTAACCCCGATCTTAAGATTCCAACACAGCCGGTCAACGATGCATTCATCGCCGAAACCCGCACGTATTTTGAAGCCCGACAGATTGCGGCGCTGCAACGCGGCGACGACCGTAGTGACGCCGACAAACTGTTGATGCGCGCGTTGGACGAGCGCCTGGACAACAACCTGGAACGTATTTTTCGCCTGCTAGGGCTTAACTATTCGGCAAAGGATATTTACAACGCTTATCTTGGGTTCACTAGCGACGAAAAGAACCGCCATGCTTCGGCAATTGAGTTCTTGGACAATGTGGTGGGTAGCGAAAAGCGGTACCTGCTGCCGATCGTCGACGAGGTGTCGGAAGACATCCTGTTACAACGTGGCCGCGATTTGTTTGGTCTGGACATTAAGACTCGCGACGACGCATTGCTCGCGCTCATCCGCGGTGCTGACAGCTGGCTGCGCGCATGCGCTGTTTTTAGCGCGGGCAGTTCGCAGTCGTCGGCGCTGAAAGAGGCGGTCGCGGCAGCGGTCGATGACCCCGATCCGTTGGTTGCGGAAACCGCATATCGACTAACGCGCGCTGCGTAGTTGAGAAAGGGACACAGTGTACTCGATATTGGAAAAAGTTATCTTTCTGCAAAACTTCGACGTGTTTGCCGAGGTCCCAACTGAGCAGCTAGGTTATGTCGCCGCCATTGCGGAGGAGGTGACCTATCTGGCCAACGACCGCATCTACGCCGAAAACGACGCGCCCGACGCTATGTACCTGGTGTTGGAAGGAAGCGTTCGGTTGCACCGGGGTGACGAAGAAATCCTGGTTGCCCGTAAGGGAGAGGAGTTTGGGACGTGGGCGATTTTTAACAACGAACCACGGGTGACTTCAGCCACGATTCTAGAGGATGCCAGGTTGCTGCGGATTGACCGCGACGAGTTTATGGAGTTGTTGTCGGACCACACCGAAATTACTCAAGGCGTGTTCAAAACGGTGGTTGGCCGCTTGCGGACGCTAGTCGACCGGGTTGGACCCATTCGCCCGCGTGGAACCGTTGAGTAGATTCGCGGGGGTGACACCAGTGCCTCTACCCATTATCTTCTCACTGTGAATTCCGATCCCAAACTACTTCGCGAGGCATTGGGGCCACTCTTTGAGGCGCTGCCGGCGGCTATTTCTATGCTAACCCCGGACGGTGAGATTGTGGCAATGAACCGCAACCTCGCCGTGATGCTGGCCGTAGATGAGGCTACCGTGATCGGTCACGCCGTGGCCGACCGCGTGTTACCCGAGTATCACGAAGCGCTGGCCGGGCTAATTGCGTCGGACGGAAACGCAACCGAAGTGGTCGAAGTCGACGTGGCTGGGGTGCGCCGATCGCTGGCGCTGTATGCCGGACCGAGCGAGATCTGCGGCCGCGATTACGTGTTCCTGGCGGCTAGAGACATTACCGCGCAGCGCGAAGAGCTAAGAGCTAAACAAGCGCAGCTGATTCAGTCCGAAAAGATGGCGGCGTTGGGCAATCTGGTGGCGGGCATCGCGCACGAAATCAACACACCGATCGGCGCCATCAACAGCAATACCGACGTGTTTGTCCGCACGTTCGCTAAAATACGCGCGATTCTGGAGGGCGACGAAATGCCAGCGCAAGTGCGTGAACATCCCAAGTTGTTCGCTCTGCTGGATTCGGTTGACAACATAAATAACGTTAACCGAACTGCGACCTCGCGCATCGTCGCAATTGTCAATAGCCTGCGTACGTTTGCGCGGCTCGAAGAAGCCGAACTAAAAGAGGTCGACATTCACGAAGGCCTGGAGAGCACCCTGACCCTGGTGCATCACAAGCTAAAAGGACGGGTCGAGGTTCACCGCGATTACGGTTCTTTGCCGCTGGTCAAATGTCATCCGTTGCAGCTCAACCAGGTATTTATGAATATTCTAGTCAACGCCGCGCAGGCGATTGAAGACAAGGGCGCCATTACCATTGCAACGCGCCAGCACGGGAACTCGGTGTCGGTGGCGATTAAAGACACTGGCAAGGGTATTCCCCGAGAGAAGCTTGAGCATATTTTTGACCCAGGTTACACCACCAAGAAAGCCGGTGTCGGCACCGGCCTGGGGCTGTCGATCGTGAGCGAGATCGTGCACGCGCACTGCGGGCACATTGACATCAGCAGTGAGGTAGGGGTGGGGACCGAATTTACAATAACGATTCCAATCGATCCAGAGGCTTGCTAGGGGATTGCCTTTTGCAGGCGTAGCTACTATTTTGAGACAATCATTTTAGATTCGGGAGCAGAAGCCAGCCATGTCCGATCATAACGAAACCATTGTGCTCGTCGATGACGAAGAAATGGTGCTTACAAGTCTTCAGTCCATTCTTACGTTGGAAACCGAATACAACATCAACACGTTCGTCTCCGCGAACGCCGCTCTGGAGTTCATCACCGGCAATGATGTTGATTTGGTGATTTCCGACTACCTGATGCCAGAAATGGACGGAATAAGTTTTCTCGCCCAAGTCCGCGATGTAAAACCCGAAATTCCTCGTATCATACTCACCGGCTACGCCGACAAAGAAAACGCAATTAAGGCGATTAACGAAGTGGGGCTGTATCAGTACATCGAAAAGCCCTGGGACAATGAAGACCTTATGATTGTCATTCGCAACGGTCTGGAAAAGCAAAAGCTCCTGAAGCGATTGCAAGAAAAGATCGTCGAAATCAACGCGGCGTATAACGATCTGCAAAGCATGCAGAAAGAAATCCTTAAGACATTCGTCTAGTCGTGATCATTTTGCGTCGCGTCTTGCGAGCAACGGTTAGCGCTGTTCTGGTTTCGCTGGTCGTGTCGTCGAAGCTCGCATTTGCGCAATCTTTGCCCGTTGGTGAGGACCACTTCCGGGTAGTCGCCGCCGCTGGCGACACCCTGGGCGTGTCCGCACTGTCCGCGCGGCTAAGTCGACAGCTTGTGGCCGTCGTCGAGTTCCTGGACATCCCCGCGCCACAGAATCCCATTACGGTTCACGTTTACGAGACCATCGAACAGAAGGCGCTCGAAAGCGGGTACATGCTGCCCGCGCACTATTACGTGACCGGCGAACTTCACATTGTGCTGGAACCGGGATTTCAAGGCGATGCGGAAATCGCGCTGACGCGGTTATTGCTTGCGCAGGCCCGACTCAAACCGGAAAACCGCACGCTAGAAACCGGGCTGGGTGTCTACCTGGCAGATCGATGGCGAGGCCAGCGTAGTGGCTACTTCGCGGGACGCCTCGCTGGGCAACCGGTCGTCGAGTTTGCGATCGCCGCCATGGAACAGCGTCGCGACGGTGTTTCGCCGCTGGTTCGTTCGGCGTTATCCGGTGCTGTGGTTGGATTCCTGGTTGAAAGGTGGGGCATCGCTGGGTTTCGAGAACGCTGGTTGGCCTGGCGCCCCGACGTCACCGATATGACGATTTCGTCTCAATGGACCAACTATCTGGCGACGCTTCGACGCACACATCCACCGAATCCCAAACCCACGATGCAACCTGCGTTCCACCGTGGATTCTGTCACGCCCATGAAGGTTACGATATCCACAACGGCTACGGATCGGCACGATCCGATTCGGCGATAGCTCGACTGGCGCGGTTAGGCGCCAACGCGATTTCGGTAACCCCGTTTTCGTACATGCGTGATCCGCAGCGGCCGTCGGTTCTGCCTTTTTCGGACAGTGCGAGCAACGAAAACGACGAAAGCGTGGTGCATACCAGCCGTGTTGCACGCCAGTTTGGGATGCGCGTGATGTTGAAGCCGCACCTGTGGTTGGGGCGCGGCAACTGGCCGGGTTCGATTGAAATGAATAACGCCGCGGACTGGGACACGTGGTTTGACCACTACTACCGATGGATCATTCACTATGCATTGCTCGCCGAGACCAGCGATATCGACATGTTGTGCGTAGGCGTCGAACTGGTAAAGGCTACGGTTGGCCGTGAAGATCGCTGGTTGGAATTGTTCCGACACATCCGCCGCGTCTATCGCGGTCAACTGGTTTACGCGGCCAATTGGGGCGACGAGTTTGAAAAGGTCACGTTTTGGGGCGCACTCGATTTTATCGGTGTCGACTGCTACTACCCTTTGTCGAAGAGCAGTGAGCCGACCGACGACGAGTTGGCGCGCGGCACTCATGAGGTGTTAGCCAGGCTGCGCACTGTTGCCGAGCGTTATCAGCGGCCGTTGTTGTTAACCGAGGCGGGTTTCACGAGCCAGGTTGAGCCCTGGAGCGACCCGCATCATCGGGACTACTCCAGCGACGTCGACCTGCAAGCGCAGGAACGGTGTTATCGCGTGTTCTGCGAGGGTCTGGAAAACGCCGCCTGGGTGAACGGTGTTTACTGGTGGAAGTGGCCGAGCGATCTAAGCGTCGGCGGAGCCGATCACAATGGTTTCACTCCCGCGGGCAAACCGGCCGAAGCTGTAGTGCAAAAATGGTTCCGTCGCTGGGCGCACCGTTGACCATATCGGCTTAAGAGAAACCGAGCACCGCTACTTACCGCCGACGTAAGCGATTCCGTCGGTGGTTGGTCCCGCCTGCAGTTGCATTTCGATTTCACGGTTGGGAATGTCGATAACGAACAGGTGGCCTTTGCCTTCGGGCGCAATCACAAACGCGCGCGAGCCGGTGTCATCGACTGCGATGGTTGCCGGGCGGGCATTGAGTCCCACCTGGCCAACACGTTCCATGGTGTCGACGTCAAAGAAAACGACTTCGCGGTTGTCGGCCGAACTCACCAGTGCGGTTTTGCTGTCCGGTGTGAACGCCACCCGAATCACGTAACCCGGGCAGCGGGCTTCGCGGGCGATTTGGTGTGTTTCCGTGTCGATTGCGACTACTTTGCTGTACCGATGGTCGGTCGCCCACAACTCTTTGCCGTCGGGTCGCATAGTGATCCCATCACAACCAGCGCTGACAAAGATGTGCTTGAGCCGTTCGCCGGTTTTCAGGTCGAAGACACTAATGTTGCCCGGCTTCTTATTGAGAGCGTAGAGAATTCGGCCGTCGGGGCGGATTGCCAGGTCGCGGGTTAGGTTCTCGCCGGTGGCAAGCGAACGCTTAAGCTTGCCGGAACGCATGTCAACTTCGGCAACCGCGCGATTGGATTCGGCGGTAACGAACAACGCTTTTTCGTCTGGTGACAGCACGATACCGTAGGGAAGAAAATGGTCCTTAGCGGTGACGTGTTTAACGATCTGCTGTTTGTCGATATCGACAACCGCTACACCGCCGTCGCGCGAACCATAGTCAGCCACATAAACATACTTACCGGCGGGACCCACATATATGTTATTGGGTCGCTTGCCTACGGTGACTGAGCCTTTTAGTTCCATTGTGTTGGGGTCATAAAAGTCCAGTACGCCGTTACCGTTCTGCAGGATGAGCAGGTAGGGACGGGCTTCGACGGTGGTGGCGGCCGCGATAAGGGCCAGCATAAGTGCAATCCGCTTGATCATTAAATCCTCCTGAAACAACACCTTAGGGCCTAGGGATTAAACAAAGCAAATCGGCCCAGGTGCCCAAAAAACGCGCCCCTCCGGCGACGGCCACCGCAAGGGACGGAATGTTAGTGGATTATAACAACTTAAGTCGAAGTTGGCTACTGCCGGAAGACCAAGCCCATCCCCATCGTCGTGCCGGCGATGGTGTTCTTGCCAGCAAAGATGTAAAAGGCTTCCACGACCAGGCTAACCTCTGGAGATAACGCCAGCCCCACGGCTGGGGAGAGTTTAAACGCATCCTGGTCGGCAAAGGTCTGCCCGGAGTTGGTACCAGCTTGCGACAGATCGGCGGGTGTGGTCGTGGTCAGCGAGCCAGCCACCGACACCTTGCCAAAGACGCGCCCCCGGTGGCCGCCAACCTCGGCAGCGAAGAACCACTCGTCGGCAAGACTTCCCGCGCGCAGTCGGTAGCCGATGTCGCCGGTGAGGTAAGCGGGTATCGGGTACAGACTCGCTCCCGCCTGCATCGCAATCGACGCATCCACTTTGCCCGAACCTAGCGGCGAGCCCTGGTTGTCGGGCTCGGTGGCGTAGCCCATCGGAATTTTAACCTTGGTTTCCACCGCCAGCGGTACGCCAGGATCCACAAGCGGATAGCGTATCCCAATACTCATGTCGCCCAACCCACCGGTGTTAATGTCCTGTTCGCGAACCGGCGTAAATGGTTGTTGGACCGTGCGGCGACTGGTCAGAATCTTAAACGGCAGCGATCCAACCAGAGTCAACCGATCGGTGATGCCGTATTCCAGGTACGCCGTGAAACCAACGTCACGGTAAGCGGCATCGACCCAGGTGCTGTCGGTGAGAAACAGGCTACGCTTGTTGCCTTCAAAGTCAAACTCGTCGGTTGAGTACAGGTAATTGCCGGACAGCTTCAGGTAGTAACCGTCTTTAGGCTGTACCCAGCCACCTGCGCTTGCCATAGACGGAGCCAGAAGACTGGCGACGATCGCGGAGAAAAGAATGTAGAGACGGTGTTGCGGCATCAGGTGTTGTTTTGGGGTACGGATTCCAGCGGGGTATTGGTTGGTCGATATCGACCGGCCAGGATTACAGTTAACTTAAGCTACACCGAGGTTTGACGGTATCGGAACCGTTTCTTATAATTAAGCGGCTGGGCCGATGGCCCGGAGGTTGCAACTGCTTCGCCGGGATGGGCTGAAGTTGCCATCAGGCGCAACCAAAGTATTTATAAGGAGTTATGATGATTACCGTTACCGATCAAGCCGTCCTGGCGATTCGCGATTCCTTTGCCGCGGAATCCAAAGCGGCCGAGAATGCCTACCTGCGGGTATCGGTGAAGGGTGGGGGATGCTCGGGGCTCATGTACAACCTCTCAATTGTCGACGGTATCAGTGACGAAGACGCCGTGGTAGAGGTAGAGGGCGTGCGCATCGTCGTCGACAAAAAGAGCAAAATATTTCTGCATGGAATGACGCTCGACCACAGTTCCGGGCTCAACGGTAAGGGGTTTACGTTTACCAACCCCAACGCCAGCGGAACCTGTGGTTGCGGACAGTCGTTCGCGGTCTAGGCTTGGACAAAGATTTCTTTGCGGGCTCGGCACAATGTCGAGCCCGCTTGCGTTTACGACTCTCCCGCGAGGCTGGCTTGACCCGCCCGCCGTCGGCTCGTATGATAATCGCAACACCAGTGGACGACAGGCGGGAGACTCCCGCCCAAACGCCTTCCGTTATCGCACATTTGAACCAAGGAGCAGCCGATGGCCTTCGAATTGCCTTCTCTGTCGTACGCGTATGACGCGCTCGAACCACACATCGACGCGCGCACCATGGAGATTCATCACACCAAACACCACCAGGCTTACATCGACAAAGCCAACGCCGCGCTCGAAGGTCACAGCGACCTGCAGGGTAAGTCGATCGAAGAGCTGCTCGCCGATCTGAACGCGCTGCCCGAGAGTATTCGTGGTGCGATTCGCAACAACGGCGGCGGCCACGCCAACCATTCGCTCTTCTGGACGATCATGGCTCCGGGAGCCGGCGGAGCGCCGCAAGACAAGCTTTCGACCGCGATCGACGCCGCGTTTGGAAGCTTTGATAAGTTTAAGGAACAGTTTGCGGCGGCCGGCGCAACTCGCTTTGGCAGCGGGTGGGCATGGTTGGTTCGCAAGTCCGATGGCGGGCTTGCCGTCATGAGTACGGCCAATCAGGATTCACCGATCAGCGAAGGCGTCACACCGATTCTTGGCCTCGACGTTTGGGAACACGCCTATTACTTAAACTATCAGAACCGCCGCCCGGACTACATTTCTGCGTTCTGGAATGTCGTCAATTGGCAGGAAGTTGCCAAACGCTTTGACGCGGCAGGTTAGGAGGGGTCATGGGACTATCGCAGAAATCCTGTATTCCATGTAGCGGCGGCGTACCGCCGGTTAAAGGCGATGAACTAAGAAAGTTGCACGAGGAGCTAGGCGGCGGATGGAATGTCGTCGACGAACATCACCTGGAGAAAGAGTTCAAGTTTGATGACTTTGCCCAGGCCCTGGCATTTACCAATCGTGTCGGCGCAGTCGCCGAAGCGGAAGGTCATCATCCCGACATCTTTCTGACTTGGGGTCAGGTTAAAATTAATATCTTCACGCACAAGATCGACGGGCTAACCGAGAGCGACTTTATCCTCGCGGCGAAGGCCGACGAGGTGTTGGACGCGTAAAGACAAGTCAGGTCAAAGACACGGGCGCCGGTTAACCCCGCGTCCGTGTCTTTCTTTTGGGAAAGGCAACAGGTGAAGGCAGCGTACTACAACGAACATGGTGGTCCGGAAGTATTGCGGATCGGGAACATGCCCGACCCCGCGGTTATGCCTGGTCACGTTCTGATTCGTGTGCACGCTGTTTCGCTGAATCACATCGACTTGTTTCTTCGAGAAGGGCTCCCGGGAATCAAGGTGCCGTTACCCCACATTCCCGGTTGCGATGCTGCGGGCGAGATTGAAGCAATTGGCGACGGCGTTTCCGGGTTGGCGATTGGCGACCGTGTGCTGCTCAACCCCAACTACTCATGTGGGCACTGCGAGTTCTGTCTGCGTGGCGACGCGTCGATGTGCGTCGACTGGCATCTGGTGGGCGAGACGATTCCGGGAACGTCCAGCGAACTGTTTCTGGCGCGGGCCGAGAATGTCGCGCCGATTCCGCAGGGTATGTCGTATACCGACGCGGCTTCGATTCCCCTCGTGTTTATGACTGCGTGGCGGATGTTAATGAAGCGAGGCCGGTTGCGCGCCGGCGAAGATGTGCTAATCCTGGGCGCGTCGGCGGGAGTTGGCATTGCTTGTATTCAAATTGCTAAAGCGGCTGGCGCGAGAGTGATCGCCGCCGCCAGCACCGGGTCCAAGCTGGATTTGTGTGAGGCACTGGGTGCCGATGAGTTAATCAACTACCGGGAGACACCGTTCCCAAAGTCGATTCGCGAATTGACCGGTCGCCGAGGCGTTGACGTAGTTGTGGACTACGTCGGCAAAGACACCTGGGTGGATTCACTAAAGTCGTTGCGCCATGGAGGACGCGTGCTGACCTGCGGGGCGACCAGCGGTTTCGATCCGGTCACAGACCTGCGACGCGTGTTCTTTCGCCAGTTGGAGATCATCGGTTCGACCATGGGCGATGCCAACGACCTTCGTGATTGTCTGAAGTTGATCGACGCTGGCAAAATGCGCCCAGTGGTTAGCCAGGTCTACCCGCTAGAAGATATCGCAGCTGCCCATTCTGCGATGGCCCGTCGTGAGACCTTGGGAAAGGTCGTCTTGTCCCTTTAGAATTTCCGCAAATTTCCGACAGTTTCGTAACAACTTTTCTTCCGCTCGCGTTGTAGTACCTGTAACCCGCCCCAAAAGGTGCGGTATTCAACCTGGGAGAACATGACATGTATAGAGATAATCTTCCGCAACTTGCCGGGCAGCGCCTGCTCACCGACGGTGGTCTGGAAACGGTTCTGATCTTTAACGATGGAATTGATCTGCCCGAGTTCGCGGCTTTTGATGTACTAAAGAGCGAGTCGGGGCGCCAGCGACTTCGTGACTATTATCGCCAGTTTGCTGGTATCGCCGCCGAAGCCGGGATGGGCTTTGTGCTGGAATCGCCGACATGGCGCGCAAACCCGGACTGGGGCGTCAAAATTGGCTATTCGTTGGATATGCTCGACGACGTGAATCGCCGGGCAATTGAACTGATGAACGAAGTTCGCGACCAATTGCAAACGCCGGATCTTCCAATGGTCGTGAGCGGATGTGTCGGGCCGCGTCGGGATGGCTACGTTGCCGACGACAAGTTCAGCGCCGAAGAGAACAAAGACTACCATCAGCGGCAGATTAGAGTTTTTGCCGACGCCGGAGTTGACATGGTTACAGCGATGACGATGACCTACGTCGAAGAAGCGTTGGGGGTAACCAGGGCCGCGGTGTCGACGGGAGTGCCGGCGGTAATTTCGTTCACGGTCGAAACCGATGGCAAGTTGCCCACGGGGCAACCGCTCGGTGAGGCGATCGAGCAGGTCGATCAGGAGACCGGCAACGCGCCCGTCTATTACATGATCAACTGCGCTCACCCAACGCATTTTGACGGAGTGCTGGATGGCAAATGGATGGAGCGCGTGCGCGGGCTGCGCGCCAACGCATCTCGCTGTTCGCACGCCGAACTTGACGAAGCCGAAGTACTGGACGACGGAGACCCCGTGGAACTGGGCCAGATGTACGGCGCGTTGGTTAGCAAGTTTCCCCAGCTTACCGTGTTCGGCGGTTGCTGCGGTACCGACCATCGACACGTGGCGGAAATTTCCAAGTCCATGCCCCGAGTCACGTAGTCGAATTAGCATCGAGAAAGAAAAAGGCGAGTCACTTGACTCGCCTTTTTCTTGCGTCTGGGGCAACGCGCACGCAGATCACAACCGCCCGACCGGTCATGCCTGTCTAGACTCGAAACAGGTACTGAAACTTTACAAAGAACACGCGATCGGTTTGCTTGTAGCCAATGTCCCGCCCGGTGTTTACGTCGCGGTCATAGTCGCTAAAGCTGTGCGACGACCCCACAAAGAAGACGGTGAACGGATTAATCTTGTAGCTGACCAGTGGGTCGACGCTAAAGAACTGACTGCTGTCGACATATTGCGTAACTACACGCAGGAACAATCGACGGTTAAGCTGATACTGCGTACGCAGCCGCGCGACATACGTGTTGTAAACTTCGCTGCCGGCGGTAATCACGTCGCCGCTGTCGGGGTCGGTGCGATCGTTCAGTTCGTCCATGGCAAACCACGCGACGTCGAGGTTCAAACGCAACTGTGAACTGGGTTTGATGGTGCTCCAGAACTGCACCGCTCGTTCCATTCCCAGCCGAGGGGCGTCGTCGCGAATCATCCCCCTCCCACGACGCATCCACACTCCGCCCGAAAACGCTTTGGTAAAGTCGGTGTTTATTTCGCCCTGCCAGCGCCGAATGCCGGTGACCAGCGTATTATTGTAGCGCTCATCGCTAAAAATAAAGTTGGTCCAGATGCGAGTCTGTTTCTTGAACCGCACCCACATCGCAGGCTCGTACCAGGTATCTTTAAAGACGCCCTGGCGGTTTAGCTCGCGCCCCCACGAAAACTGCGGCTCGACAATCTCCAGAAACGGGTGGTCCTCGAAGCGAAACAGATAGCCGTTCCACGCGCCGACTTCTTCGTAGTTGTTGTGGGTTACAAACCCCGTCTCTGCGCGAAATGTCGGCGAATAGTTCTCGTACCACAGCCACGAATTCCAACTGCGACCGCTGCGCGACAACACCACATCTGCGGCAACACCGTCAAACTTCTCGCCGTCGAAGCGCGAAGTAAACTGATTGTCGGCGCCAAACGTGATGTTGTCGTAGTCAGCGGTCATCGTAGTGTCGTCGGGCTCGGTGGTCGTACTGCCTTGCACGTGCCCAAGCAGTCGCCAGTCTTGCAACAGGCGAAGTTCGGTGTCGACGCCATAGGTTGCATTGAAGCCGGTGCTGCTGGTGGCGTGTCGCTCGGTAGCGATGACGCCAATGTATGAGTCTTTCAGGATATCGTGCTTCGCGCGAAAAATATTCGAGTACGATTCTTCGCCGGTGGTTACCTGACTCTGCTCTTCGAACGGGTTGGTGTACGGCGTGACATCGTCTTTCGCGGTGATAAAGCCAACTGTGGTTTTGCCCACTTTGCCCGTGGCCTTCGCCGCAAAAATGGGGTCGTTGATGCTTCGGGTGTAAACCGTACTCACTCGCGTGTTGAAGATGTCGCTGCCTTCCAGAAAAAACGGGCGTCGTTCGGGAAAGAACAGCGCGAAGCTGTTGTTGACATTTATCTGTGCAGCGTCCGCCTCGATCTGACTAAAGTCGGGGTTGTACGTGAGATCGGCGGTGAGGTTGGAGGTAATGCCATACTTAACTCCGAGGCCGACGTCGCCATCGGCGCTACCGTTATTCCAGGTGAACGGCGTTTCTTCGTCGCCGCTTAGCGATCCCGCCTGGCTTCCGATGACATACGGAAGCAACTCGAGGTTACGACCCTGGTTGACTCCAACCAGTCCTTCCATGTTGCCTGCCTGGCAAAAAAAGCAGTCATCGTCGCGCGAGATGGGCGCCCACGAAATTTGTTCGCGACTATCGCGCGGTCGGATGCGCATGATGTGTAGTCCCCACGCCTGATCTTCGGCATCGGGAAAGCGCAGGCTACGAAACGGAATGGCGATCTCCGCAGACCAGCCGTCGTCGTTGATGCGTCCAGCGGATTGCCACACGGTGTCATAGCTGGAATCTTCGTTGTTTCCGGTGCGGCGCAAGTCGCCCTGTATTCCATGTGGGTTTACAAAAAACTCGTAGCCGTTTTGCTGGTCTTTGAACGTGTCAATCATGATCCCGACAAAGTCGTCTCGAAAAATTCCGTCGCGGTCGGTAATAGTGGCGCGAATGTCTTTCGGGTCGTCGCTGCAGTTAAAGCCTACGTAGAGGTTTTCATCATCGTAGGCGATCATCGCTTGCGTTTTTACTTTAGGGCGAACGTTGTCGCCGGGGTCAACTTCGGTGAAGTTTTCTAGCACGCGAGCGTTGGTCCACACCGCGTCGTCGAGACGTCCATCAATGCGCGGCGCTGCGGCGGCGCGCGTGACAAGCACTTTCAGGTCGGTGTTGGGAGCAAATGATATGTCGTTAAACGGAGAGTTGGCGTCGTTGGCCGCAGTAAGCGGCGCGAGTGTCGTCAGGCTCAAGAGTGAGACCATGGCGAACGTCATGAACTTGCTGGGCATCTCAATCCTCGTCTTCCCATGGGGCATTGGGTGACTTGTTGATTCCCGCCAGCGCATGAACCCAAGTCGAATTCGGATGGGGGTCGGTTACGACGCGGTTTGCGGCAGGGGTTGTTTTATGTTGTTACGAAGCGAAGGCCGGAAAGGTTCCGCGGCTTTGCTTTACATGTCAGACGATTCAGCCGGTCAATTGGTTCCGAAGAAAATGCAAACACACATTTGTGCGTTAACCATTGACTTACTGGACAGATAAATGGATTGGGTCTAAACTAGTAGAAACTGGCTGAATTTTTCCGCAGCGAGGTTGGTTGTGCTAAGCCAGGCAATGGAGAATTACCTCAAGGTCATCTACGAAATTTTGGAGCGAGAGGACCGGGCGACCACTTCGGTGATTGCCGAACGTATGGGCATAGCCTCTCCGTCGGCCACGGCAATGGTCAAGAAGCTCGCCAGCCTGAATCTCCTCACCCACGAGCCCTATCAGGGCGTTGAACTTACCCAAATTGGCCGCAAGGCAGCGCTGGAAGTTGTTAGACACCACCGACTTCTGGAGCTTTACCTGTCGGAGGCGCTGGGAGTGCCGTGGGACAAGGTCCACGACGAGGCGGAGAAGCTGGAACACGTCATTTCCGAGGATCTGGAGGACCGCATTGCAGCGGCCTTAGGGCACCCTACCACCGACCCCCACGGAGCGCCCATCCCGGCTCGCGACGGCACCGTTCATCGCGTCGCCTCCCGTCGGCTGACGGAAGTTCCTGCCGGATCCACTGTCCGCGTGGTCGAGGTCGAGGACCGGGACCCGGAATTTCTTCGGTATCTGGGGAGCCTCGATGTTTTCCCTGGCGCCGAGATTACGGTTGTGGCGCAGGGTCCCTCCGGAATCCATTTGCGGCGTGGCGACGCGGAGTTCTCGCTGAAGCCGCGAATCGCGGCCGATATCGACGTCACCGTCGGCTAGTTAATCCCACCAACTTTTCCCATTTTGCTCTGTACTTCGTGGAGCAGGTTTTGCTTGACGGTCTTTTAATACCCTTGCGAACCTGCAATTGGCAACAAATTGCCCAAAAACTAACTGCGAGAAGGCCTAAATCTGCGCACGGAGGTTATTCATGTCCTTTCGTCAATCAACACGATGGTGCTTGGTCGCACTGGTGATCCTGTCCCTCGGCGTGTTGGCTGGATGTTCCAGCGACTCGTCGACGCCGGCCAGCACAACCGGTACGACGGGCGGCACCAATGTGACCGTAAACGTCAACTACGTGAACCCGATCCCGATCGAGATTCAGTTCTACGGCGCATGGGTGTTCAGCCTAACTGATATCTGGGTGGCTGGCCCCGGCTGTGTGTACCACTGGGACGGTACCAGCTGGACGAGCTACTACCTGGCTAGCGACAACTTCTACCTCTACGCCATGTGGGGCAGTGCTCCCAACGATCTTTGGGTCGGTGGCGAGGAAGGCTGCTTGCACCACTGGAATGGTTCCGCGTGGTCGGCAGTCGACATGGGTTACAACTACGATATCTGGGGAATGTGGGGCCTCGCGGCTGACGACATTTTCCTTGTTGGTTATGACAACCAGGGAGACGGCTACGTCCTGAACTACGACGGAACCGACTTCAATGTCATTGGTGACGGCGGCACGTTCCCGAACGAGTTGCGTGGTGTTTGGGGTACGTCGGCAAGCAACGTATGGGTGGCCGGTAGTAACGGGCAGGTGTGGTCGTGGAACGGCTCGACCTGGACCGACCGCAGCCCGGGATTTGGTACCAACTATCTCCGTGGCCTGTATATCAGCGGTAGCACGGTTGTGGTAGTAGGTAACAGTGCCGTTTGGCGTTGGGACGGCACTTCGTGGAACGACGACACACCGATCAACACCACCTGGTACAGCGTCTGGGGAACTGCACCGAACAGCATTTACGCGGTTAACTCCAGCCAGGACATCTACCAATGGAACGGTACCAACTGGAGCGACGTAACCGACCCCGGAATGGGTGAGGCGATTTACCAGGTTCGCGGCGCCAACGCCAACTCGGTGGTTTTCGCTGGTAACGATGGTTTCGTTTGGACCTACAACGGCTCGATCTACGCCAATCTGCAGGATCGAGTTGGTACCGGTCAGGATTGGAACGACGCCTGGGGCGCTACCGCCAACGACGTTTGGATTGTTGGGCGTGGAGGCGACCTTGCGCACTGGGATGGCAGCACACTCACCGACATGTCGCCCGCATTTGGTAGCACCGACATGTACGGAATCTGGGGAACCGCCGCCGATAATATCTACGCTGTTGGTAGCAGCGGTACCATTTACAACTACAATGGTACGACGTGGTCGGATGTTTCGCCGGGGCTGACCGTCCAGCAGTTGTATGCGGTGTGGGGGCAGGGACCGGATGACATTCTCGCTGTCGGCGGGAACGGAACCGCCCTCCATTGGAATGGCACCAGCTGGAACGACGTTAGCTACGGTAACCAGTGGATGTACGACGTCTTCGGCATCGGGGGCCAGTGGTGGGCGCCGGCCGATGAGACGGTCAACCATTGGGACGGTACCGACTGGACCGTTCACTCGCCCAAAACCAGCTACTGGTACGGCGTTCACGGCACCGCGACCAACAACGTTTACGTAGTTGGTGACTACGGTGACATGGCTCGCTGGAACGGTGTTCGCTGGAACGAGATCGTTAGTCCGGTAAACCGTTGCCTCTACGACCTCCATGCCGTCAGTGCCAACAACATCTATGTTGCTGGTTACGAGATGGTGGGTTGGTCGAACGGCGTAACGCTTAGCAAAACCCGCCTTAAGGGTAGCAGTTACGTTGAAGGTATTTTCGCCGCCAACGCCGCCAATGTGTGGGCGCTGGGCGAAGATGGTCTGATCCTTCGCCTGTCGACCAACTAAGTCGCCTCAGGCACGTGATCCCAAATGGGGTGGAGCACAGGCTCCACCCCATTTTTTGTGGTGAACACCGTTCTTTGCTACCTTATCCACATGAGAATCTGTGTGTTAGTGCTGCTCGCGTGGCTACTCGCTGGCTGCGACCAAAGCGCCCGCCCCACAAGCGGTCCACCTTCAAGCCCGCCCGATCCAACGTGGGTGTTCCGGACCCCGTTGCCACAACCGCATTTCCTATTCGGAGTTTGGGGAAGCGATCCGGACAACCTCGTCGCGGTTGGTGACGCCGGGACCGTTCTCGTTTTTGACGGGACGGGCTGGGCCCGGACCGGACTTGGAGTTCTCGACGACTTCGAAGATGTGTGGGGTGCGGACGCGGCCAACATTTTCGCCGTCGGTGAGGATGGCGTTATTTGGTTTTTTGACGGAGCCGCCTGGTCGCAGATGCCCAGTGGGACCAGCGTCGACTTATGGGACGTGTGGGGCAGTGGCGCCGACGACGTGTTCGCCGTCGGCGAGCGGGGGGTCATTTTGCATTTCAATGGTAATGACTGGCTGCCAATGTCCAGTAACAGCACGGCGCTGTGGCGCGGAGTCTGGGGTGCAGCCGGTGACGATGTGTTTGTCGTTGGTACCGAAGGTTCCATAACACACTTCGATGGTAACGACTGGAGTGCGATGCCTCACGATTTAACGACCGCGACACTGCGGTCGGTTTGGGGCGCGGCGCACGACGATGTTTGGGCGGTGGGAGACAATGGCACTATACTTCACTACGACACTGCGTGGGCGAAATCGGGGAGTTTTGCAACCGACAAACTCCAGTCCGTCTTTGGGACGGCGCCAGACAACGTGTACGCAGTTGGCAACAGTTCGTCTGTGGTTCGCTTTGATGGCTCGTCATGGCAAACCATCAGCCTTGGCGGTGTCGATGAGTTGTGGGACGTATTTGCTTTCGATCCCACAACCGTGTTTGTCGCCGGGGGAGTTGGGATTTTGCGCAAGTGGGATGGGATGAACTTTACCCAGTTTAATCGAGGTTCCGACGCAGTCCTGCACGCCGTGGTTTCCACGTCGGCAGGTGATTTCGCTTTTGGAACCGAGGGGACCATACTCAACTCGGGGCCTGATGCCTGGCAGCCATCGCCTCCGGTTACCAATCAGCAACTCCTGGCGGCGTGGGCGTACAGCAACGATTTCGTCGTTGCCGTTGGCACCCAGGGCGCGATCGTAGAGTTCGACGGTTCAGACTGGCAGGCAGTGGCGAGCCCAACCGTGATGCAACTCCGGGGTGTATGGGGTACTTCTCCCGATCACGTGATTGCCGTTGGTGACGAGGTACTACTACAGCGCGATGCTAACTCCTGGAGTGTGCTGGTTCAGCGACCCGGCGATTTCTTCACTTCGGTAGATGGACACGGTAGCAACGCGTACGTGGCCGGCGATTCCGGGAAGTTGATTCGTTACGACGGTTCATCGCTGACACTTCAGGACACCGGGACTATCCTTGACCTGTTCGATGTGTTTGTCGATAGCAACGAAGGTGTCGCTTGCGTCGGGGCATCCGGTTTAGCGATCACGAATCGAACGGGGTTGTTTCAATCGGAAGTCGTGTTTACCGGCCGCAATCTTCTGGGTGTGGATGGCCGTTCGTTGGATGATCTGTACGTGGTCGGTGATCTTGGCGTAATCCGGCACTTTGACGGTGAGTCCTGGCAGCGCATGGTAAGCCCCACAACGTTGCGTTTGCAGGATGTGGTGGTGACGGATGGAAGAGTTCTGGCCGCAGGTTGGTACGGCAGCGTTATCTCGCTGGAGTAGTTTTTGCACAAAAAAAGAGGGGCGCCGAGTGCCCCTCTTGATTCAGTCCGAACCGTTGGACTAATTGTCGAAACTAATACCGTACTGGTCGCTGATGTCCACCGGGGGCATTTCTGAGGTGATCGGCTTCCCATCTTTCAAGTACCAGTCATACCAGGCCAGCGTGCGCAGGCACATGTCCCTTCGGCCCGGCATTTTCTGGTTTCCGTGCGGTTCTCCGGGGTATTGCACCAGCCTTACCGCCGGGTGGTCGTTCATCTTCATGCGACGGTAAAGTTCCAGGCTTTGAGCCGGATGCACGCGGGTGTCGTTGGTTCCGCCAACGATGAGAGTCGCCGTCTTGCTTTTGGATGCGTAGTACAGCGGGCTTCGCTTCAAGCTCTCTTCCCACATCTCTTCCAGCAGTTCACCGGAATGCACGTAGAGCTCTTCGTAGGGGATGTCGGTGGTCCCGCGTTTGCTGATTAGATTGCTAATCCCGACAAACATGACGGCAGCTTTAACTTTTTTGGTGTAGTAAGTCGCAAACCACGCTGCGGCGTAGCCTCCGTAAGAACCTCCGCCGACGCCAATGCGATCTTTGTCGGCGAGGCCAATTTTTACGAAGTGATCGATAGCGTCGGCGATGTCTTCAAACTCAACGCCAGCGGCGTCTCCCATGTGCTTTTCGGTATGTTCCAACCCGTAACCGGTACTGGAACGATAGTTGGGTAGAAAAACCGCGTAGCCCTTTCCGCACAGTACCTGTACCGGCCGGGAATAGTTGGTTCGCCAACTGTAATAATCGTGGGACTCAGGTCCCCCGTGGACATGAACAACCAGCGGATAGCGTTGGCCCTTCTGGTAGTTGACCGGATAGTACAAGAGACCGTCCAGTTCGTATCCGTCGCGCGCCTTGTACTTGTGTACTTCGTAGCGCCCCAGTTTTTCGTCTTCCACCCAGGGGTTAAGGTTGGTTAAGCGCTTGGGTTTTCCCTTTCCGGGCCAGTAGTACACGTCAGACGGTACTGTGTTGGAAGTCCCAATAAACGCACATGCGCTGGCGTCTTCGTTCCAGGTTGTTCCCAGAAAGCCCAACCCGGTCTCTTCGGCGCTGAGCACTAACTTGCGATCGCCACCGGTGGCGCGCACCGTACTCATGGTGCGCCACACGCCTTCGCCCGAGTAATACGCAATGTTGTTGCTGTCGCGAAACCACGCCGAGATAACGTGCCCGCGAAAGTTTGGCTCGGTGAGGTTTACCGATTCGCGGTCGCCAGTCGATGCAATGTAAACCTGGCTCACCGAGTGGTCACTTTGGGTCTTGGCTGCGGTGTAAACCACCCGGCTGCCGTCGGGGCTGAACTGGAATGACCCTAACTTTCCGGGGTTGTTAACGAATAAGTCCATCTGTCCGCTGGCGGGGTTGATCATGTATAGCTTGCTAAACGCGTAGCGGTGGTCGATCAGGTTCTTTGGGGAAACCTGCGCGATCACCTGATCGCCACGGGGGCTAATCTGAAACGCCCAAACGGTAGCGCTATCGGTAATGCGCCGGGTATTCGCGTCGCCACCGCCGGGGCTAAAATCGCACTCATAGAGGTTGCGATGTCGGAGCTTCTCTTCGTAGAACTTGAAACCGTAACCCAGCTTGTCGAGTTTCTTGTCGCGCTTTGACTTTGCCTCCAGTGCCGTGTACATGACGCTGGTGCCGTCGGGAGCCCAGTTCCATTCGATCACGTTTTCCTTGGACTCGGTGACGGCAAATGCTTCGCCGCCAGACATCGGGATTGCCCACACCTGACGTTTGGCGCCGTCGCCGCGAGTCATGCGAAATCCCAGGTAGGAACCTTGCGGGTGCCATTTGGCCGCCGAGACACTTACTTCGCCGGTTATGAATCCCTTGGATTCGCCGGTTTCGGTCGAAACCACGTGGAGTTCGGCGTAGCGTGCGCCGGCCTTGTCCTCTATACCCCGTGCAACCGAAACCGTATAGGCAACCCACTTGCCGTCAGGGCTCAGAACGGATGAGGTCGCAAACTTGGTGCGGAAAAGGTCGTCTGCGGTAAAGACGTTGGCGCTGGCCGGGGCCACAAGTACCGTGGTAATCGCGATCGCGACTATGGAGCGTAGTAAACACATTCGGAATGAGCCTCCCATGACGTGGGTTGTTATTGAGCGACTGGGCAATGATACGGCCATACGGCGGTAATTGCAAAGCCGTCCATCACAAGCATTTGACAGGCTAACAGATTTGGCCGCATAGTCTGGCCGACCTCATCGCAAGGAGCCGTCTGATGCTTGACCGATCGCTGACCCGTGACGATTTTGTCGTTCGACGCCTGGGTCCGCCCAAGTATGATTCGCCGCTGCGCTTGTCGACCTCGAAAGGCGATGGTCGGGCCAATTACACCACCGACGACACTCACGTGTTGTATAACATCAGTGGTGATGGCGGTGCTTTTGACACCAGCGTCTACATCGATCGCGGCGGACCGCGACAAAAGCTCTACTTTGACCCCAAGCAAACTACAGCGGCCATCGTGACCTGCGGCGGATTGTCTCCAGGACTTAACAACGTAATCCGGTCGTTGTTTCTGACCCTTCATTATCGTTATCAGGTTAAGCGCGTCATTGGATACCAGTACGGATTTGCCGGGATGAACCCGGCAAATGGGTACGATGTAATCGACCTTACCCCGTCTTTTGTGCGGTACATACACAACGAAGGCGGATCGGCGCTGGCAAACTCGCGGGGAAGCGAAGACACCAAGCTGATGGTCGATACCTTAGAGCGCGACGGCGTTAACATGTTCTTCCTGATCGGCGGCGATGGTACCTTGCGCGCGGCCCACGCGATCGCCGAAGAGGTCGAACGTCGCGGTAGCGACATTGCAATCGTGGGAATTCCCAAGACCATCGACAACGATGTGCCGTTTGTTTACAAAACGTTTGGTTTCGACACCGCAGTAGGCTCGGTGCGCGAAGCTTTATCGAGCGCGCACGTGGAGGCGACGGGTGCGCCCAATGGAGTAGGTCTGGTTAAAGTGATGGGTCGCGACTCGGGATTCATAGCGGCTTTTGGAACGCTAGCGAGTATGGAGGTAAACTTCTGCCTGGTTCCCGAAATTCCGTTCGAAATACACGGAAAGGGAGGGCTACTGGAGTTACTGGAAGAACGGCTGCGCGCGTCGCACCACGCGGTAATTATTGTAGCCGAAGGGGCTGGTCAGGAACATTTCGCCGACACCCGTCGCGCGACCGACAAATCCGGAAACATTATTCACAAGGACATCGGTCTTTTGTTGCGCGCCGAAATCAGCCGTCATTTTTCCGACGGTCGAATCACGCCAACCCCGGTTCTCAAGTATATTGACCCCAGTTACATTATTCGCAGCATCCGCGCGAACGCGTCCGATGCCATTTTCTGTCACGACCTGGCGACTACTGCAGTTCATGCGGGTATGGCGGGTGTCACCGACGTAGTGATTGGTTTGTGGCACGGGGTTTACGTGCACCTGCCAATCGCGTTGGTCGCGGGACATCGCAAGAAGATCCGTCCGGAAAGTCACCTGTGGCGAGCGGTTATCGGCGCGACGGGTCAGCCCATGTACATGACTGCCGAAGGCTAGGCGAGCTGTAAGTCATTGCAATCATACGGTATACAATAGCGTGGCTTGTGGGCGGGGTTGCCCAGGTGTTACCCTAGCGGTTCAATTCGATAGCTCGGTAACATCGGTAGGAGATAGATCAGATGAAGCTACGACTCTGGGTTTTGCTGACAGCAGTCCTGGCTGCGGCGGTTCTGGTTCGTCCGGCGACTGCCCAGGTGGAAGACCAACTGTCGGCCTATACCGGCGCAAACGTCGAAGGCTACTTGCAGCCCCTTGCAAACGCATTCGGCGCGAGCCTTAACAGCGGCTACTTTCATTCCGCTCGCATCCCCAAGGCTGGGCTTAAAATTAGTCTGGAAACTCGTGTGATGGGTGTGCTGTTCAGTGACGATGACCGCACCTTTAAGGCCACCACCGAAGGCGGGTTTTCGCCACAAACCACGACCGACGCACCCACCATTGTGGGTTCGACGTCGGGAGAGACGGTTTCCGGCGACGGCGGAACCGCGTTTTCTTTTCCGGGTGGCCTCGACCTGAACTCGTTCGGAATCGTTGTTCCGCAGCTGCGCGTCGGCGGTGTTGCCGGAACCGAAGCTTTGGTGCGCTACATCGCTTTCGAAGCGGGGGATTCAGAGATTGGCGACGTCAGCCTGTTCGGTTTTGGAGCACGGCACAGTGTGTCGCAGTATTTCGAAGGCCTTCCGTTAGATCTGGCCGCCGGTTTTTTGTGGCAGACGTTCTCCCTCGGCAAGAACAATCGCGGTGACGACCTGCTAGCAGCCAACGCTTTCACGTTTGGTGTGCAGGGGAGCAAACAGCTGGGTGTGTTTGAGCCTTACGCAGGCCTGTCGTTCGACTCCTTCAGCCTCGATGTCGACTACGATAGCGACGTCACGGGCGCCGCAGAAACAATTGAACTCGACGGAGACTCTTCGTTTCACCTAACCATCGGCGGCGCGCTAAACTTCTTAATCGGTAACATTCAAGTCGAATACAACATCGCCGAACAAAACAACTTTGCCTTTGGTCTTACCCTGGGCAACGTCGGCATCTAACCGAAAACGGAGCCATCATGAAGAGTACATTTTTTCTGATGATCGTAGCCGCGGTTTTGGCGGTGGCTTCCGGGATGGGATGCCTGGAAGAAAAAGTGCTTGAGGTTTTGCTCAACTCCGAGACCTGTGCAGAGTTTATTCAAAACGAAACCACCGACAACTTTAACGAGCCGGCAACAATCACCATTGGCCAGCAGATTCGCGAAGTCTTGTCGGAAAACGGGTATTCGGTTAACGACATTGCCGCGGTAAACATTGTTAGTTCCGCTTACGAGGTAACCGAGTTCAGCGGACCTAACGACTGGGTAATCTCGGGAAACATCACCGTGGACTATCAGTCCGGCCCGATCGATCTGGTTACCTACACCAGCCAGTCGGTGCAGGCGGCGTTCGGCGTGCGGACGCTAACGCCTATGACGACGGCCGGTGTCAACCAACTGCAGCAGGCCATCGACGACTTTCTCGCGGGGTCTGATCCGTCTCTGACTTTTGCGGTCGATAATGACGACATCACGCCCGACCCATCGGTCGCCAATCCGATGATCTTCACCTGGAAGTTTTACGTGGTGCTGCAAGTAGTTTTGAATACAGAAGTTGAAGTCCCGGATCCGTTCTAGGAACGCAAGGGGGGCTGCCTGCGCGGTGGCCCCTCTTCGCGTTTTCTGCATCGATAATTCTCCATAGCTTTGCCTGCCCGCAAACCTGACCTCGTGTTAGAATATCGGGCGAGGTCAACCATGTTATTTCGACACGGCCCAAAATTAGGCTTAACCGGCGCGATCGCCGCGATCGCGACGCTGGTCATCCCGTGCGGACAGGTAACTGGGGAACGTGCGCCGTTGCAAATGGACCGCGGTTATGTACACCACTGCGGGGTGGGGGCTTCGCCGCGGGTGAACGAATTGGCTCAGCCGCGTCGCGCGACCAACAGCAGTATAACGGTCGAAGTGGTTGACGCGGAAAGCGGACTTCCGCTGGAGGCCCGGGTCGGTGTGTTCGACAATAACCGAGTGCCATTCCCGCCAGCGGATCAACCAGCCACAATGTACCAGGGCCTTGCGGGCAAGTCGTACTTTTATCCCGATGGTCCCACCGTGGTGCCGGTTACGTCGGGCGGGGTAGAAATCTACGCGGGTCGCGGCTTGGAATACGTTCCGCAGTTGGTTGGCCTCCAGGTGTCATCCGACCAAACGGTGGAACTGGCACTGCAGCACCACACCGACATGAACGCGTTGGGTTGGTACGCCGGCGACACCCACGTTCACATTTCCCACCTTCCAATTATCTATTCAATCAGTTCCGCGCAAGCCGTACGAATGATGCGGGCAGAAGGGCTCAACTTTGCCAACGCGATGGAAGAAGAGCCATATTTTACCGGTGCGATCGACCCGCAAAGCGACGCAAATCATGTGCTGTACTTTAGCAAAGAGCAGCGCAACCCGCACTTTGGCCATTTGTCGATCGTCGGGTTAAAGAACTGGATCCCCAATCAAAGTTGCGGTGTGGTTCCAACCGCCTGCGGAAAGACGCTCAATCAGGCGATTTACCAGCAGGTACACGACCAGGGTGGAAACTCCCTAGTGATTGCAACGCACACAGTGCCCACCGAAAATTGGTTTGATGTTTCACCATGGCCAGGTGGAGGTGTGTGGCGCGGTGGCCCGATGGATCTGGCGGCTGGTTCGATCGACGCCATTGACCTGCTTAGCTATTCGGACAACAACCTCGACCAGGTGGTCGCCGAGTATGAGCATATGCTCAACTTGGGTTTTCGGACGCCGATTACCGCTGGTACCGATTGCGGCTTGTCGTCGACGCACAGCTATCCCATGGGCGGAGTACGAGTCTATGCGCAGCTGCCGCCGGGTGTGTCGTTTTCGATGGACGCCTGGGTCGACGCGGTCAAAGCCGGACGCACCTTCGTCACCAACTATCCGTTGATCGAGTCTTTTACGCTGGCGGGCGCCGGCCCCGGGGAAGTGTTACCCGAGCCTGGTTCGCCCGGTCGGCCAGACGACAACCACCTGGGCTCCAAAAACGAGCGTCTGAAGGGACAGTTTAAGGTGTCGTGCGTTGTTCCGATGGGTAAGGTGCAACTGGTGAGTAACCTTGGAGTTTTGCGAGAGTGGGATGTGTCGAACCGTCCCGCGCCGCTGCGAGTTGCGCGCCAGTTCAACGTCTCGTCTTCCGGGTTAACCTGGGTAGCGTTGCGTGTGATTGGTCCAGTTGGAGGGTGGCATCCGATCGATGTCGACGGGGAGCTGTTTGCCCAAACCAATCCGGTGTTCTTTGACGTGTCTGCTCGCTACGTTTCGCGGCAAGATGAACTCCCGGCGTTTTATAGTGTCCCACGACGCGCGGCGGCCGAGTACTTTAAGAACCGGCTTAAGGACGTCGATGTTGTTTTCGCCAACGCGCTGTTTCCTGGCGATTCTCGCGCAGTTTTTGATGACGCGTTTAACTCCGCCACCGAGTGGGTGGAGCAAGCGGTCGAAGACGCGCCCGAGTCCTTCGATCTGGTTGGGCCAACAGAGATTTCCTACGCGCACGGCCGTCCGGCTGTTTTCACTTCGACGCCCCGATTTAGTTGGTCGGTGAGCGAAGACCCCGACGCGGGCGACCGTGTTCGTTATTATCTGTGGTTGCAGCGCAAGACGAATCTCAATGACATCCGTCGTTACGGACCGGTAGATGGTACCGAGTTTACGATTCCGGCCGAAGACGCGTTGCACGATGGCGACGTGTGGTTGTGGGGAGTCGAAGCCGTTGATATTACCAGTCGTCGCTCCGCTTCGACGCCGCAGGTTAGCGAAGTAGAAGTCGACTTGAACCCAGTCGGCATCCCGGCGGCAGGCCCGCAGGCGTGGGCGCTATCTGATCCGATTCCGAATCCGTTCAATCCTCAGACATCGCTTGGTTATGTGGTTCCTGCCGGCGCTGGTCGGCATCAGTTAACGGTCTACGACGCGTCCGGACGCAAGGTGCGAGAGCTGTTTAGTGGTACACGCGAGGCAGGTCACTACCTGGAACGTTGGGATGGTCGTAACGATCGCGGTACGCCGGTGGCCACTGCGGTTTACTTTATTCGCCTCTCCGGCGACGGCTTTGTCCCGCGCACGGTTAAGGCGGTGCTGGTCAAGTAGACCAGCTGCGGTTATCTTCAAGCGGTTGTTTAACCACCTCGCCCGACTAGAAAGCCAAAAACCATGAACATTACCGACTACCAACCTAAGTTGGTGTGGAAGCATTTCCACAATATCACCCAGATCCCGCGCCCTTCAAAGCACGAGGAGAAGATTCGGGAGCATCTGGTCTCGTTCGCTTCGTCGCGCGGACTTACACATAAGACCGACGGTGTCGGTAACCTGGTAATCCAGGTTCCCGCTTCACCGGGAAAAGAGGGCGCGCCGACGGTGGTGCTGCAATCGCACATGGATATGGTGTGCGAAAAGAACAACGACGTGTCTTTTGACTTTATGACGCAGCCGTTGAAACTGAAGATTGCTGGCGACTGGTTGATGGCAGAAGGAACGACGTTGGGTGCTGACAATGGAGTCGGTTTGGCCGCGAGTCTCGCGCTGGTGGACGACCCCGACCTTGTTCATGGCCCGTTAGAGATTCTGATTACCGTCGATGAGGAGACCGGGCTGACCGGAGCCGCTGATCTGGCCGCCGACATGCTGACCGGGCGCATACTGCTGAATCTTGACACCGAAGAGCTTGATGCACTTTACATAGGCTGCTCTGGCGGCGGAGATACGCGGTCGTTTATTCCTGTGACCCGCGAGTCAATAGCCGCTGACGCGGCGGTGGCCAGGGTGGTCGTGAAAGGGCTGAAGGGCGGACACTCCGGCCTGGATATTTCTGAGCAACGCGGCAATGCGATTCGGATTCTTGCGCGTTTGCTTTCGATGGGCAACGAGCGGTCACTAATGCAAGTTGTTGAGCTTTCGGGCGGCGGTAAACACAACGCTATTCCGCGCGAAGCCCACGCGATGGTGGCAGTGCCGGATCTGGATGAGTTTATGGCCGCGGTCAAGCGCGAAGCCGAACTTATTAAGCCGGAGCTTGGCAAGGCAGACCCGGGTTTGGATGTGCAGGTGGCTGCCGCCGCCGGTACGTCGGGTGACGCGCTTAACCCCGAATCGACGTTGCGGGTCGTTGCCTCATTGCTGGCAATTCCGCACGGCGTAGACGCCATGAGTCTTGACGTTCCGGGATTGGTGGAGACGTCGAATAATCTCGCGGCGGTCGACCTCGACGACGACCAGGTGAGCGTGTTGACGTCTACGCGCAGTTCGATAGGTTCGGCGTTGGAAGCGTTGCGGGATCGCATTGTGGCGGTGACTCACCTCGCAGGAGGGACGGCGGAGCGCAGCCGACCGTATCCCGGATGGAAGCCGGACCTTGACAGCAAGGTTCTTGCGGTCACTGCGGAAACTCACGAGACGCTTTTTGGCAAAGCCCCGGAATTGAAAGCGGTGCACGCCGGGCTCGAGTGTGGAATTATCGGCGAAAAGTATCCCGGAATGGACATGGTTTCATTCGGGCCGCTTATCGAGATGCCGCATTCGCCCGACGAGCGCGTCGAAATTCCGTCAGTAGAAACGTTTTGGAAGTTGTTGCGCGCGGTCGTGGAACGACTTGCCGACTAAACCGGTTAGAGCGCAGCCCCGCACAGCAGAAAAACAAAAGGCACCTCCAGTTTGGAGGTGCCTTTTTGTTGTGCGGCTAACGCGTTAGGCTAGGAAATCGCTTTGCAAATTACCGCAGCAAGGTAGGCGGCGTAGTTTCCAACAGCGTAACCGATAAGTGCCATCAGGATACTTACCGGCACCAGGCTCTCTTTGTGATGGGCGGCGACAATCGGCGCCGATGCGGCCCCGCCGATGTTGGCGGCGCTGGCAATTGCTGCAGTGTGAACGTCGACTTTAAACAGTCGGGCGCCCAACAAACAAAACGCGCCGTGAATAAATATCCAAATAAAGGCGCCTAGCAGGAACCACAGCGCCTGGTCAGCGATGCCGGAAAGATCGGCGCGCGCGCCGATTCGCGCGACAAAGATGTAGACCAACGCCATTGCCAATCCATGGCTGCCGGGGATTCCTTTGAGCGGGGTAAACGACAGTGCAATACTGATCGTCGTTACCAGAAGTATGTTCCAGGTACTGGCAGAAATGTATGGCCTCACCTCGGGCAGAACTTGCGACAACGAAGCGCAGACCCAAGTGACGGTTAGCGCGATGGCGAGCAGGAACAGATAGTCGGTAAAGTGCGGGTTGCGCTCGTCCTTGTTTAGCGTTTTCGCAGCTTCGTCCATCATTCGCAGGCGGTCGGGGTCGACGCGTGTAAACTTGGCGAAGCGATTGGCCAGATTCTTCGACGCAAGCATGATAGGAAGCCAGACGACGTAAACACCGTTGTCCGCGATCACTGCAAGCCCGAACTCTGTTTCCGAAGTTTCGATCATTTCGGAAACAGCGGCCATGTTTCCGGTCCCGCCGATCCAACTGCCCGCGAGTGTGCCGAACGCTTTCCAGGCTTCCGGTCCCAGTTGTCCCTTGACGATCAAGTAGGCGATGGGTGCACCAATCACCACGCCCAGCGTTCCCATTAGCATTACGAACACGCCCTTACCCATTACCCGAAGCGCGCCGCCGACATCAACCTTTAGGAGGAGTAGTGTCAGCATCATGGGAAGTACCAGAGTGCGGATTTCTCCGTAAACCGGCGAGTTGTTTGTGATGACGCCGAACCCCGACAAAGCGACCGGAGTTAGATAGATGAAGATCAAAGGCGGGAGGTAGGACCAAAGCTTCCACTGTGTTTTCTTTTCCAAATAGAAAAAGAACGCACAAACTCCAACCAGCACCGCCAGGATTCCGGCATTACTGGTGATCATGGCTTCGCTCATTGCGACCCTTTCTGGTAAAGCGAATCGGTGGACCCAGCTACTTTACCAGAACCATTTTCTTTGTGGAGCTAAATCCGGGAAGCCGCAGTCGATAGAAGTAGACGCCTGACGAGACCGCCTGTCCGTGTCGATTCCGGCCATCCCAGGCGACGGTGTAGGCACCGGCACGTTGCTCTTGGGTTACCAGCGTCGCGACCAGTCGTCCGGCGACATCGTAAACTCGAAGGTCAACGGGTTGCAGCGACTCGCCAGGAACCGTGTAGCGAATCCGCGTGATCGGATTGAACGGATTCGGGTAGTTCTGCGCTAACTGTGCACGCGCGGGTAGCACGGGGGGCGTTGAGGTGATAGTGGGCGCGCCAACACGGCCGGTGTGAAGTGCGTTTCCCTGAAACGTTGGCCACGGCGCATAATCGGGATCGAAAGGCGACGTTAAGTCCCAAACGTACACCGTGCGATCGTAGCCGGAAACCACGATCTCGATGTCGCCGTCCTTGTCAAGGTCGGCAATGGTTGGTGTTCCCCGCACCGCGTCTTTTGCCAGCAATGGAAAACCATCAATCGGAGTTCCGTCAATGTTCCAGGCTCCTATAAAGCGTCCCTCGTCGCCCAGAATAATGTCGAGGCTTTGATCACCGTTGATGTCGGCAATCACCGGGGACGATTCGGTATAGGTGGATGTGCTGTATTGAAGCGGCCAGCCCGGCAAGTCCGAGCCGTTGCTGGTAAAGATGTAAACCCGCCCGTTGTTGGAGGGGATTACGCATTCAAGCTTGCCGTCGCCGGTAAGATCCGCAAGCGCGGGTGACGGGTTGTAGAATAGCGTATAGGGGATAAAGCGTTGCCACAAAGCCGTGCCGTCAGCGCGCCGCGCTGCAATCAACCCGAGGTTCTTAGTCGGAACCACCACGTCGAGTTGCCCGTTGTTGTCGATGTCGCCGATGGCGACACTTCCGCCACCAAAGTCGGGAAGCGTGACCGGCCAGCCCGGAACATCGGATCCGTCGGCGTTAAATGCGTAACACGTGCTGTCTTGTGCGGTGACAATAATTTCATCCTCGCCGTCGTTGTCGAGGTCGGCCAACGCCGGAGACTGATAATGAATCCAGGGTGTATTGGGCAGCACTTTAAACACCCCGTTGGTGGCGGGGGAGTTGTCCCCGTCCAGTAGCTCCGAACCGTCCGCGTGCCACACGTAGAGCACCCCGTTCTGGTCTGCGGCGATGATCTCTAAATCGTCGTCTCCGTCCACATCGCCAACCGTCATCGCTGCTCGAACCCTGGTAAGTGTTGATTGTGGCCACCCGCTGATCACGGCGCCGGTGTAGTTGAAGCAGTACACCTGGTTTGTCGCGTGCGACGCGGCGACGATGTCGACACCTTGCACGCCGTCGATGGGTGCGAGCGCAATCGGGCCGATGTAATTGACACCCGCATCGCTGAACACACCCCAGGTTAGCGCGTCGGCATCGCCATTACGAACTTCGTTGCCGTCGTGATGCCATGCGTATATCCGGTCGTTGCCAACGATGACTTCAAGGTCTCCGTCCGCATCGATGTCGCCCACGGTCGGCGTGTTAGCCGACGGTTCGGTAATGGCTAACGGCCATCCCGGCATCTGCGGCGGGTTGGTCGAGGCCGCAAATTCTGCCGATGGTGAACTTTCGTTGCCAGAGTTATCGAGCGCCGCGACCGTGTAGTAGTACCGAGTGTTGGGTTGCAGTCCGGTGTCGGTAAACGCCGAGTGAGCTACGGGATCGTTGCTGGCCAGCGCGTACGGGCCTCCCGTGTTGGTGGCGCGATACACTCGATAATGGGTCACATCGGGGCTGGTGCTTGCGGTCCAGGTAACTCGAATGCGATCGACGCCGTGGCCCGAGTCGAAAAGCAAATCCGTCGGTGGCGTCGGCGGGGAAAGTTCCAGGGTGTCCACAATTGTGCGGCCGTAGTTGTCGCTAAGCGTCAGCTCCAAGAACGAACCCGGGATGTCTTCTACAAAAGTAAACACGGCCGCGTTGGTCGCGGACTGGAGCGGCTGAACGGACCCGAAGGTATTGACCGAATCGATCAGCGTGAAGCCATTGGAAAGGTCGCGGAGGGTTCCAGTTACGCTGTCGGCGGCACCGGTCCCATAGTTTCGAACCTCCACGGTGAGTTCGGTGTTTGCCCCGGTTGCGGTGGCAAGGGAGACCACTTCCAGGCGCGGCGAGCGAAGGACAACGGCGAAGTTGTCGGTCCAGGTCAGGCCGGCGCCGGTATCGTGCAGCGTAACGTTGAACACTGCGGAGTGGCCGTCGGGGGCGGCGCTGTCAAACTGAACGTGCCAATTGTTGTAGGCAACGAAGTTGCTCATCGACGGATTGGTCAACGTAAGTGAGGTGTCGTCTTCGACTGTGGAGTAACCGTCGGATGTCGCCAAAGTCAGCACCGCGGGACCCACCGAACCACCGCCGCTGTTCTGCAGGTAAGGTGCGATTTCGACTAACTCGCCAGCGTCGGCAATGCCATCGTCGTTGCCACTCGTCGTTGTAGTGGAGTCATCGTTAACGGCGATGTCAATGATCCGCAAATTCGGGGCTAGCGCGGAGTTTGCAGAGATGGTCGACTCATAGCGCGAAAGGTTCGTACCCGTAACCACCACAGAAATGTCGCCCGGGCTTTCGGCGCGAAACGGGATCGTCACATCGCCGAATCCGTTGGTGTAGCCTACCTGGTAATCCTCTTCGCCTTTCCATAAACATACCCGAGCGCCGCCCACAGGTGTTCCGTTCCCCGTTACATTAACCGCGACGTTTTGTACGCCCAGGTTAACTTCAGTAGGATGGGTTGCAGCTACGGCTTTGACCGCCCGTGACCAGATTGGCATTTCGGGGTCGCCGAGTAACGAATAGATGTACTGCGACCAAAGATCAACACCGTCGCCACCCAGCGCAATGGGCACGCGCGGAAGACGACTGCGCGCGAACACTTCGCCCGCAGATTGCACGCCCTGTTGAAACAGGAGCGACGTGTACTCGTTCATGAACGCTGACGCGACCGACACAAAAGCGCTATTGTTTGAGCCGGTTACCGTCACTGCCCCGCCGTTGGGATTGAGCAGAAAGTGTTCCCCAAGGCAGTCAAAGTCGTACGCGGCGGCCGTGCAGTT
Organism: uncultured bacterium; assembly: GCA_964588695.1. Lineage (GTDB taxonomy): Bacteria > Krumholzibacteriota > Krumholzibacteriia > WVZY01 > JAKEHA01 > CAZPQK01. Next base: position 66,405 of record CAZPQK010000008.1, on the reverse strand, counting down.
AAGCATGAACAGGTTGAACAGTCGATCGCCGTTGGTTAGAGCGTCCGCATCGGTGGTGAGGATGCTGACATCACCGCATCGCATGTTAAAGCGATACCCGTGGCCGATGTGACTAACGAAGTTGTACCCGGCCTCGAGTTCAAGCACCGCCGCGGCTTTCGACTCCTGCAGTGCGCCCGGATACGGCCCCGGGGTTTCGTAGAGTCGCTGGATGTCGAGCGGCACGCCCGACAGGTTAACCTGACGGTTGAATTCGCAAATATCGGCGCCATTAGTTGCGATCGGGTCGGGATCGCCGGGGTTCCAGTCCACGGGAAATAAGACTTCGCCCAAATACAGATAGTCGTCGGTGTAGTCCAGGTCGACCGGCGTTTCGTAGGTAATAATCTTGTCGATCAGAATGTTGGCGGTTGATGTGTCCCTTGCAGTCAATCGCCCGACGTAGACTTCCGGGAACAGGTCAACGGCGTCTTCGGAGACCTCTCCCCAAACAGCATCGCCGTCGGTGTTCCAGTTGCCGTCGATACCGCCAAAATATGTATCCACAGGAAGTAGGGTTCCGCCGTAGTAATAGTTGCTGTAGCAGTAACGTGCTGGAATCAGGTCGGTGTCGCCGCCCAGCAAAAGTAACGTTGTGCCCCACTTGCTGTAGGCGTCGGCCACAAATGTACGAATCGTTTCCTGAACGTCGCTACCGCTTCGGTAGTTTGCGGTAATCCACTCGACCGTGCGCACCACGGTCGGGACGCCTTTAGCGGTCTTGAAATCTGCCAGTCGTTGAAACTCATCGGCGAGTGTTTCTGGCGTGACAATCACCATGTCCACCGGGCTGCCTTCCAGCGATGGCGCGGTGCGGGGCGCGAAACCTCTATGGGTAGTCGGGCTGTAGTCCTGACGGATCATCCGCACAGCCTCGCCGGCGTGAACCGATTGGCGAATCGTGTTTTCGATGTCAGAGGCGCGCCGGGATGTCATTCGCCCCGCGGTGACTGGAGTGCTGGTTGCGGGCTCAATGAGAACTCGCAGTTCGATGTCTTCCAACACGCGCAACCGGTCACCATCCCGTTGCAGCGGATGCACCGCAACTGCTGCGATGGTGGTTCCGTGCCAGAAACCAGCGCCAAGCAGTCGTGCCACGGCGGTATCGGTGGGCGCCCGGGGAAACGCGGTTGCCACCATCGGACGATCGGCGGCGGGTTGCGGATGTTCGACGATGACCCGCGCGACCGGTGACGGGAGCGAGAGGCTTCGCTCGGCGATGATACTCGCGGTAACTCCTGTCGGACGATATCCGGTTGGGATCGCGACGTTAATAACTTTGTAGGGAATGTCGTCTAGCCCGGGGGTGTCGGGTCGAACAGCGTCGACACCCGGTAGTGCGATCGTTGTTTGTTCGCGGGTCGAGCGTACTTTGACGTCCGAGATTGGTGTGGCCACCCTGACCTGCGGGCCCGATGCGACCAGGCTGTGCGGCGTAGCCAAGGCAAGGCCTATGGCAAAACAGGACGCAAGAAACCTCAGCCGAGGGGTAATGTTCATATGGTGAGCAGGGGGGTGAGCAGGTGATTGCCGAGAGACGTCATAATTGTAGATGAGACGTCGGGGCAAGTCAATCCGACGGGCGCGGCCGAGCCCCAAGAAAAAACCCAGGGAAATAATCCCTGGGTTTTTTGGGGGAGATTGCGGTTTCCAGACTACTTCTGGGCGTACTTGACCGAACATCCGTAAGGCTTAGTAAACGGGGTCTTTACCGGCTTGCCTGACATCGCCGACTCCAGCGACGCCGACACATAGTTGGTGACCTCGTCCGAACTTCCGCGCGGAGCATCGTCAATAGCGCCAGCGTAGATCAGCGTCTGCTCCGGGTCGATGACGTACATGTGCGGTGTCGTGGCGGCGGCGTACAGGTGTCCGACTTTACCGTCGGGATCGCGCAGGTACGCGTGACCGGCGTGCTTCTCGTCTTTCATGCGGTCGGCAAGGTCGCCAGCCTCATAGTAGCCCTGTTTGCCCGGGGCCGAAGAGTTGATGGTCAGCCAGACCACTTCCTTCTTGCCCAGCTTCTTCTGCAGCGCCTGCATGTTGCCGGAACCGTAGTGACGCTTTACAAACGGACAGTCCGGATTAGTCCATTCCAGAACCACCCACTTGCCTTTGAACGATGCCAGCGAGTAGTCCTTGCCGTCGATCCCCGAAAGGGTAAACTCGGGGGCCTTCTTGCCAAGCGCGGCGTGGTCGTGGTTGTGCGCGCTATGCTCGGCCTGGGCGGTTGGTTTGCTGTGGTCGTGTTTGCCGGGTTTGCCGTGATGGTCCGCGGCACTCACGCCCACCATTGCAACCACGGCGACGGTTGCAGCGATAATCGTTTTCTTCACAAGGGTCTCCTTTGCTTGGGTTGAGTCATTTTAGCGGTCTATTGAATGGAAATGTCTAACGTGTAGGCCCGATCTGCGTCGGGGTATTTCAGCACGATCACGCCGGCAACTCGGTCCACCGGAGTGGGGCGCATCCGATCGCGCGTAAGGCTCAAACGGAATCCGCGTGATGTTCGCTGGAATCCCTGGAGCGCGGCGTGGTCGAGTACGCCAGCTTCGCGGGGAAAGAACTCCGCTCCGGTCGGCTGGGCGCCCTCGTCACGGGTCTCGGCCACCAAGGCTAAGATATCGCCCTCATGGTCGACTTGCCACGACCAATCTTCGGCCGTGAATTTTGGGTGCCGCGATCGCCACTTTTTAAAGATCGGTGCTTCGGGAGTGGGTTGCGGGTCGCCGGTGGCGATCCTTAGCGATGCAATCGACCTCCCCGGGACACATTCCTCCTGGCAGGCCAGCCAATCCACGTCGGCGGATATGTCGGCATCTCCGGTAAACCCCTTTGGTGGAACAATTTCTGTGATCAGCAGGACGTCATGCTCGTAGCCATAGATCACCATCGGGCCGGCCTCGAACCGCTGCGGATAAGGCCACTGCACCTCTTTTGCAACAAATCCCTCCGGTAGTCGCCAGCTTACCCAGGGTGCAAGCCCGGCGTCTCCCGGATTTGTCCAGTTGATATGCCACGTATCGGCGATTTGCAAACGGACGGCGAGCGAAAACGGTTCTCCCGGTCGAAAAGTATCGTGTTCTGCAACCAGGGTTGCGGAAACGAGTTCCGGCTGCCGAAGTGCATCGGGTAAGCCCGGCTGTCCCCATGATGGGTCAGCGGAGAGCGTGGTAACCGCGAGGGTTCCAGCGAGTGCCAACAGGGCGAGGTGTGGGTTCATAGGCTTCATAGTAGTCATCACCATCCGGCCGGGCAAGGTGGGGTTGGCCGATGGCTCTAAATTGCTAGCTGTTGCTTGTACACGATAGGCAAGGAAAAGTTCTGCCGGGAAGCGGCGAGGAAACTTCCACCTTGATTGGAAGGTTGTCAGACCACCGCACCCACTTGCCCCACCGTAAACCCGCGTAGCCCCTTCTCGCCCATACAGATACACGTCGAGGGGGAAAATCTCCGCAGCCGCACAGTTTTTGCTCTACGCCCAATTGCTAAATCATCCCACATCCGTAGGTCCTTTGCTTTACGCAAGGAGTTCTGTTTACATGCTTCGCTTCGATCGACATGCTGGGATTACTGCGCTCTGCCTAACCGCGGCGCTGGTGATGGGGTCCGGGGTTGCCCAAGCCAAACAAACCCAATTCCACCTGTTCAACAGTACTCCTTCGACTTCTTACACTGTGGTTAAGAACGGGCAAGTGCTTACGACCGTAAACTCCAGTGTAGACGGAGCCGTGGTTTTTGCGGACGACGCGGTCACGGGGAATACCTACACCATTTCCGGAGGGGGAGCGGCCACGCCGCCGTCCGCCCCGTCCGGGCTTTCTGCTTCCGGCGATGACGCCGGTTGTGCGCAGGTAGGTTGGGCGGCCAACGGCGAGCCCGACATTCTCGGATACCGGCTCTACTACGGATCGTCGTCGGGAGTGTACTCCGACTCGGTTCTGGTAAGTGGAACCGGACGAACTGTATGTGCGTTGCCCAGCGGCGATTACTTCTTCGCTCTGCGCGCGCTTAACTCCGCGGGGTTGCTAAGTGCGCTATCGGGCGAGGCCAGTGCCTCCGTCTCAAACGGTAGCGTGCAACCCCCGCTTCCACCCGCTGCCTTTTCGGCGGCGAACATCGGCGACGGATGTGCTCGAGCGCAGTGGTTTCCTAGCGGCTCGCCCGACGTCACCGGTTATGTGATCAGTTGGGGGACGGAGTCCGTCGCCCAAGGACAGGCCACGCAGTACCAAAACACAGCTGACATCGGCCTGGTCTCTACCCACAACTTGTGCGACCTGGGTGAGGGAACGTTTTACATAACCGTGCAGGCAAAGAACCATCTCGGAATGACCAGTGCGCCCTCACCGGAGCGAACCGTGAATGTCTCGGCAACCACGGTGCTGGTCACGCTGTTCGATGTTGATGCCGACGACTTTGGTGTCGCGCTTACGTGGGAGATCAACGCCGACGAACCCCTGATGGGCTTCTCGGTTATGCGCGAAGAAGCGGGAAACTCGGCGCCGGAGTTTTTAAACGACGGGCGTTTGTTGGACGTCAACGAATTGAGCTTTATTGATCGGACGGCAAAGCCGAGCACCGAGTACACGTACCAGCTTATCGTTATCTCCGAAGACGGGGCGCAGACGTTTTCGGCCGCGGTAACGGTAACAACGAATCCGCTGAGTGTGGCGCTGGCGCAGAACGTGCCCAATCCATTTAACCCGACGACCACGATCAACTTTACGTTGCCCAAAACGATGGCCGTGCGCCTGGACATCTTTGATGTTCGCGGTCGCCTGGTACAGACCCTGGTTGACGAAGAGCTGATCGAAGGCGCGCAGTCGGTGGTCTGGGATGGATTGAACCTGACCGGTTCGCCGGTGAGTTCCGGCGCCTACTTTTACCGCCTTGCCGCTGGTGGTGACGTGCGGACCAAGAAGATGTTGTTACTCAAGTAGCGCCTTCCGCAGCCACTTGACCAGAAGCCCCGGAACGCGTTCCGGGGCTTCTTCTGTTTAGCGCAGCAAAGTGACTTTACGGACGTGCTGCAATCCGCCGGCGTTGACTTTGATAAAGTAGACTCCTCCGGGTGCCGGCCGGCCCCGATCGTCAAGCCCATTCCACTCCACCACTCCGCTCCTGTCCCGCAGCAAGAGCTTGGAGACCCGGCGCCCGGTGGCATCAAAGACACTTGCGGTTGTCGTTGAATAGTGTGTGTGGGGCAGTTTCAATCGAGTACGACTTGTGAATGGATTTGGAAAAGGTTTGCCCACCGAGTGCGTGGTTGGCGAGTTGGTACCGGTTGCAGTGGTGAACACACGAAATACCTTAAGCCCATCGCCGTCGGCAAGGTAGGCATGTTGCTCCCGGACCGCTATTCCGTGCGCGTAGAAGCCGGTGACGTACCCGCCAAGTGTAACCGGGTTGTGGGGGCTTGCGACATCAACAACTTGTAGCCCGCCGTTAACATGGTCCGCGACAAATGCGACGAGTGATTGCACTGCAACTTTCACCGCAGGTCCAGGTAAGGCGACTGCTCCGAGAAGCGAAGGCGAAGCCAGCGAGGCAATGCTTAATACTTGCACCCCGCTAGCCCCACCGGCCAAATACACCAAGTCGTGATGGACTTCCAGTCCGACCGGGCGGCCATTGGTCGCCAGTTGTCCGACCATCGTTGGAACTGAAGGGTCGGAAATATCGAGCACGATTAGTCCGAATGTGTGATCGACCACCAGTAAGTAATTGTCCAAAAAAGCGAAATGCCGTGGCGTGCCGGGTGTGTCGTACGCGCCCACAACAGCGGGCTTGGTTGGCGTGCTTATATCGAGAATCTCAAGGTAGCCCTCAATATAGCCAACGGCGACGACTCCCGCGGCAGCACCGACGCCCACGATGGTCTGCCCATTGATATATTCCCCTAGGAAGGTTGGTATGGCCTGAGAGATATCGAGTACCTGAAGTCCTCCGATCTCGTGGTCGGCAACCAAAGCGACGTCATCGACAATACAAACTTGCACTGCGTAACCGGGGGTATCGTATGAACCGACGATAACGGGCAAAGTCGGCGAGCTTACATCGATCACCTGCAAGCCGGACGCATAGTCAGGAACGTATGCGTAGTTGCCTTTCAACAGTACGTCATAGGCGTCGTTGGGTGTGGCCACGTAACCCACCAGCGCGGGGGGGAGTTCCAGCGTGAGCAAGTTCTGCGTCGCCGCCGGGGTTGCCCAGAGGAGGACAACGATAATCGCAAGAGTCCGCATGTTGCCATTATAGCACTACGCGCAGAATCGTGAACGGAACGCGTTCCGGGGCTTCTACTGTTTGAACACAAAAAAAACGGCCCGGCAAAACCGGACCGTCTTTTAATTGGTAGCGGGGACAGGATTCGAACCTGCGACCTTTGGGTTATGAGCCCAACGAGCTACCAGACTGCTCCACCCCGCGTCAAATCGTTCTGGAATAATAGCCAGCGCCCACTAAAAGTCAACCCTTAAAGAAAAAGGCCCGGCAATCCGGGCCTTTCTGAACCTTTGATGGACGTGCAATCGCTACTTCTTGTCCTCCGGTGCAGGGATGAGTTTGTAAACCGTCTCGTCGGGACGCGCGAAGCCGTACTTTTCGCGGGCCACTTTTTCGATGTGAAACTCGTCGTTGCGAAGCTGTTCGACTTCCGCGGCCAGCGCCTCCGCTTGGGAGTTGAGTTGCGCCAATTGAGTATCCAGAGCGCTGCGCTCCTGCATTAGTGTCAAGATGCGGATGCCACCGCCGTCGCCAAAAGCAAAGGCGTATATGGCTCCCGCTGCAAGCAACAGGAGTGCAATTCTTTGAACCCGCCAGCCAAAAGAACTTTGGTGGCGATAGATCTCCCGCAGAAACGGGTAGCGAGTCAGACTTCCGCCGGTTGCCACCGACGCCTTTTTCTTGCTGCGTGGCCGGATGCGGCGCCGGTCCTGTTTTACCATTCGCTGCCGACGGCGTCGGCTTGATTCGTCTTCGCTCCAGTAACGCATGATGCTCCTTAACGATTTAAGAACGGAAACACATCGGCACCCGGATACGTGGCCACGGCGCCAAGTTCTTCTTCGATGCGAAGTAGTTCGTTGTACTTACAAATTCGGTCGGTGCGCGAAAGACTTCCCGTCTTAATCTGCCCGGCGTTGGTGGCTACCGCCAGGTGCGCGATCGTTGTGTCTTCGGTTTCGCCGCTGCGATGGGAAATTACATTGGTGTATTGCGCACGCTTTGCAGTTTCGATCGTGTCGAGTGTTTCTGACAACGAACCAATTTGGTTTAGTTTAACCAGCACCGAGTTGCCCACACCCTGGTCGATGCCCTGTTGCAGACGCACACGGTTGGTAACGAACAAGTCGTCGCCGACCAGTTGGCAACGATCACCGATGGCTTGCGTAAGCTTCTTCCAGCCTTTCCAGTCGTCTTCGGCCAGGCCGTCTTCGATAGACACGATCGGGTAACGGTCAACCCAGCTTTGCCAGAACTCCACCATCTCGTCCGCACCCAGTTCGCGGCCTTCTCCCGCCAGCTTGTAAACGCCTTTGTCATAGAACTCGGTCGACGCGGCGTCGAGCGCGATGAACATATCTTTGCCCGGTGTGTACTTGGCCGCTTCCATCGCTTCGATTAAAACTTGCACGGCTTCTTCGTTTGACTTCAGATCGGGAGCAAATCCCCCCTCGTCGCCGACGCCGGTTGAGTAGCCCTTCTTGTTGAGCAATTTTTTAAGCGCGTGAAACGTTTCGGCGCCCATGCGCAACGCTTCCGAAAAACTCTCCGCCCCGGCGGGCACAATCATAAACTCCTGAATGTCGACGTTGTTGTCGGCGTGTTCGCCGCCGTTGATCACATTCATCATGGGGACGGGAAGCGCGTGTGCTCCTACACCGCCGATATGTTGAAAGAGCGAAACCTCCAGCGCGTCGGCCGCGGCCTTGGCGACTGCGAGCGAAACTCCCAGGATGGCGTTCGCGCCAAGTTTTCCCTTGTTGTCGGTGCCGTCGAGGTCCAGCAAGACCCGATCAATGAACCGTTGATCCATCGCGTCCAGGTCGATGATTTCGTCGGCAATTGTGTCGTTAACGTTGCGTACAGCATCCCGCACGCCCTTTCCGAGGTAGCGTCCTTTGTCGCCGTCACGAAGCTCTAGCGCTTCATGAACCCCGGTAGATGCTCCGGAAGGGACGGCCGCGCGCCCAAACGCGCCGCCCGCCAGGCCAACGTCAACTTCGATGGTTGGGTTGCCGCGCGAGTCCATAATCTCGCGCGCGTGAACAAACTCTATGGTGGTCATGCGATCCTCTTACTATGTGTTTGTGATTAAATGCATTACGCCCAACAGGGGGCAGGAAAACTCTAGAAACCCCGCAACAAATGTGTCAAGATAATTAAGGTTTATAAACTCGAACGGTAAACCGCACTAGCCGTGCGTCGCGAGGATGGGTCCCTCGCGCGCCGACCTCCCACCCTTGTCGCCTCTCCGGTGCGTGCCGCCGCATGCGCCCCGTTTTCCGAGAGGTTTGTTTGAAGTCAGAAGACATCCAACTCATTGCTCGCGCCAAAAAAGGCGACGAGCGCGCGTTTCGTACGCTGCTCGAAAAGTACGAGCGCGCTGTGTTTACCATATGCCTGCGTATGGTGCGGAACCGTGAGTTGGCGGCTGACCTGGCGCAAGACGCCTTTATTAAAGTCTTCGGCATGCTAGATCGCTACAACGAATCTTACGCCTTCTCCAGCTGGCTCTTTAAAATCACCTCAAACCTTTGTATCGACTATCTGCGCAAACGCAAGATTGACACCCTACCAATGGACTCGCCTATCGATGGCGATCGGGGAGAGATACAGCGTCAGTACGAGGCCCCCGACCCTGACCCCGAAACCGAGATGGTGCGGAAGCAGAAGATGCAGATGCTAAAAGAGGCCATCGACGCGCTGCCGGACCACTACCGAATCATGCTGATCCTTCGTCACCAGGAGGACCTGTCCTATGAGGAAATCGCGGCCTCGCTGGAGATACCGCTGGGAACTGTAAAGGCCCGGATCCACCGGGCTCGAGAAATGCTGAAAACCTCGCTGAAAGACCAGGATTTCTTCTAGGAACGCCTGTCGTCAGAAAGTCCGCTTTTTTGACAACTTTCTGTGGGGTTTTGCGTAGTTTAGGCTGAGACTAAAAAGCGGCTTGCGTAGATCAGTCGCAAAGATTGTAACTATATGAAATTAAACAATTTAATAATTCTTGCCGCCACTGCTCTGGTTACGGTTCACGCGTATCCGGCCCTGGCAGGGCTTAGCGAGCGCGAAGAAACCAAACAGGTTTCACTGGATGGCGAAACCCAGTTGGTGGTCCGTAACGCCCGCGGCCGGACGATCGTGGTTGGGCGCCAGAACGCGACCGACGTATCGGTGGTTGTTAAGAAGTGGTCTCGTGGTTTGGACAATGTGAACCTTGAGGACATCACGGTCGAAATCGAGCAGGACGGCGAGGCCGTTACCGTCATAACCAACGTTCCGCGGATACATCGTTCCGGCAAGGTGTGGCGGCTGTTTTCCCGCGGACGCCCCGGGTGGGGAGTTGACCTTACCCTGGAAGTGCCGATCGGTTTCGACGTGGCGTCGTCTTCCACCAGTGGCGATGTCCGCCTATCCAATGTTGGCACGGTGCTGGTCAATGCGACCAGCGGCGACATTAATATTCGCGAAGCTGCCGCGGTGTCGGTGGAACTGACCAGTGGCGATGTTGAGATTGGCGATGTCGCTGGCGATGTCCGAGTTCGTTCCACCAGTGGAAACGCCGACCTCAAACGAATCGGCGGAGACGTTGAAGTTTCCGCGACCAGCGGAGACATTGAAGCCGAAGAGGTCAGTGGTGGTTTCACTGGGGCGGTCACCAGTGGTGACCTGTACCTGAACGGCTGCCTCGGCGACGTTGACTTTACCGCGCTTAGTGGCGATGCCGACATCGAAAACGCCGAAGGAAGTGTGTTGGTAAACTCGGCCAGCGGCGACATCAGCGTTTGGATTGTGCCGCTCAAAGATCGCAAGTTCGACTTCAACACGTCGAGTGGCGACATTGACATTGTCTTTGCAACTCCAAATGACTATGGCTTCAAGCTCAACCTTACAACGAGTAGTGGCGCGATTGACGCCGACCTGGATATCCGCGTGGAAAAGATCAGCCGTCGGCAACTGCGTGGCGTGGTCGGCAACGGACTGGCCATGATGATTGTTGATACCGCCACCGGAGATGTTACGATTCGCGAAAGTGGTTCGCGCTAGCGATGAATTGTACGACTGCCCGAGAGTTAATGCAGGACTTTCTCGATGCCCGTTTGGTGGTATTAGAGCGTAACGAAGTCGTGCGTCATGTCGACGAATGTGCCGAGTGTGAACAAGAACTGCTCGCGATGCGCGACGTCTACGTTGGCCTCAACGACATGCGCAACACCTACCAACCACCGCGGGGATTTAGCAATTCGATCGTTTCGCAGCTAAAGGCGGACGGGGTTATCCGTAAGCCTCAACGTTCTCCGCTGGCCAAGGCTGCCGATCGGTTTCTTGGTCTGCCGGCGTTTGCCCGCTATCCTTTGGCCGCGTCGCTGGTTGTCGCCGCGCTTTACCTTCCGGTTACCGCGGCGCTGGGGCTGGCCCCGGAGGCAATGGGTAACTTCTCTCTAATCGTTGCCAACGCCCTACTGTCTCTTCGCGATGCCACCATTGGCGGTGAGGCTTTTGCCGATCTTAGCGTCCGGCTGACAACAGCGTGGAACCTGATGCAAGCTCTGGCGCGTGCCGGCGTTTCTACGGTAGAGTCAGTTGTAAGTAACCCGCGCGCAGTCGCTGGACTGGCGGCTTTCGTGGTTGTCGGCTTAGGTATACTTGTTCGGCTGGCCGGGAGACGACGCAGCCCCAATGCACCACTTGTTCTCTAAAACACCCTGCAGGATCGCAATGACGGTTTTCGCCGTCGTGTTCGGGCTCGCCTTGGCGAGCGCCGATGTTTTGGCGTTGCCGCAGTCGGATACAACCTCGACAACCTCGGGCAAGAATCGCGTTCGCATCAGCATCGACAAATCCGGTATCTCGGTTGAAGGCGAAGGTGCGGCCACTGTGCGTCCGGACACCTTGGGGGACGATGACGGTTGGGTCGACATTCGCGACATTGACGGCGCGCGAAAGGACATCGGTCAGGACCTGGTGCGGATTGGCAGTAGCGCATTTGTTGCCAAAGACGAAGTTGTGCTGGGCGGTGTTACCGTTGTCGGTGGTGACGCGGTAATCGAGGGTCGCGTAATGGGTGACGTCGTGGTTTTAGGCGGAACGTTGCGTGCGCGTGACAATGCGCAAATCGGTGGCGATGCATACGTCGTGTTTGGGTTGATGCAGCTCGACGACGGCGTGGTGATCGAGGGCGAAAAAGCAACCATTGGCGCATCGCTCGGCCAGGAGTTCGACCTGGGTGGTTCGGGCAAATACATTATCCTTTTTGGTTTCGGTGTCTTGCTGTTCGCGCAACTGATTCTGACCGTGCTGGTAATGTTGCTGCTTAGGGATCGGGTGTTAAGTGCGGCGTCTTTCATGCGCAACGAGTTAGCCAAGAGTGTCGGTGTCGGCGTTCTGACTTTTACAATCGGCTCAATCGCCGCCACCATCGTTAGCATTATTCTTCTGATTACGTTCGTGCTCTTTCCGGTCGCAATGGTCATGAGTTTCGCCAGCCTGGGCGTGCTAGCGATTTGTTGGACGGTGGGCGTGTACTATCTGGGTCTTGCCGTCCGGCGTGGGCTAGGGTTAAGTACCACCAATCCGTTCGTGCTGGTCATTCTTGGGACCATCGTTGCTTACCTGCCGTTTGTCATTGCCTCGACCGTGACGATGCTGCCCTTCGGGTCCGGACCCGCAGAGTTCGTGATCTGCTTTCTGGGGTGCGTTCTGGTGTTCATCGCGGGCATGGGTGGCCTGGGCGCGTTGGTGTTGAGTCAGTTTGGTGGACGGTCAGCCACTCGCGAAGAACCCGCATAGCGATTGCCGGAGACTCCCGGTAACGGCCTATTGTTCCCGTAATTAACTTACTTACACATTTGTCTTTGTATCGGCGGTGCCATGCCTCTTATCATTAGGGGGTGAAAGCGTTTGTTTCGTGGCGTCCCTACTGCGCCGTGGCGATCGTTGCCATGGCGTTTTTTGTATCCAGTGCCCATGCCGACAATGTCGGTGCTGGGTCATCGGCGGGGTCTGACCTCTTTGATGCCGATGCCTACCTCTGGGCCTACGGTTCGGTCGTGGACAGCATCATCATCGAAGGCAATGTCCGAACTCGCGACTTTGCCCTCCTTCGGGAAATGCAAACCCGAGTCGGTGATCGACTGGATCGTGACACGATCGAGCGGGACCACAGGTTCTTGAGTGACTTGGGTATTCTCGCCCGCGTCGATCTCGATATTTATCGCGGCGCAGAGGGTGGGGTAACGCTCCGTTTTGACGTGGTGGAACGGCCGCCACTCCTGCTGAAGCTTGTCTATCCAGTTCTGGAATACGACCTCAACAACGATCGCTGGCGTTTCGGTATGAAATGGAACGACCGCAACTTCCGGCGGCGATTGGAGTCGTTTTCGTTGGACGCGACCCGTGATTCCAATCTCGACGACCGGGCCGCCGTGGGTTGGTCGTCGCGCTGGGTAGGGTGGCGCCAGATCGGAACCGCGGGACGTGCGTCGTATTTTAAGCGGGGTCGCCGGGCGTTAGAGACGTCGGTATTGGAGCAATACCGGGTAGCCGGCGGATTGTCCCTACCCTTGACCGATAGTCGTATCGCCGTCTCCCAGGTGTTTGCCTCGTTGGGCCTGGAGCGCAACCTGGTGGGCGCGAAAGAGATTTCCTCCGAAGAGGAGTTTCTGATCGAACCTGGGCTGGGCTACCGATTCGACAGCAGGGATAGTCCGTTAAAGCCGCGTCGCGGCCAGCTGCTTCGTGTGGGAGTGCAGGTCAATCGGGTGGTGAATGGGGAGGGAAGCACTTACTACCGCGCCGACAAAAACCTCCGTACTTTTTTTGGAGTCGGCGAGCGCCACGTGCTGGCGATGCAGTCGGATCTCGCGTATCAGTTCGGGCGTTTCCCCGAATACATCCGCTTCGGTGTGGGCGGTGCCGGAACCCTTCGTGGTTACGACGGCGGCCGGTTTCGCGGCGCGCATCGGTGGATCCAAACGGTCGAGTGGCGTTTTACTCCCTATGATCGAAAGTACTTTCGACTGCCGATCGTCGGTCTGGTAGATGCCCAGGTTTCGATGGTTGGTTTTGTCGACAGCGGGATCGCGTGGCGCGCCGAGGAAGAGTTTTCTCTCGACAACTTTCATACTGGCTTTGGCGGCGGGCTTCGGTTGTTTTCCCCCTTGCAAGACGTTCTTCGCGCCGACATTGGCTTTAACCGCCAGGGCGACGCCCACTTTTATTTCTCCACCGGCACCCGATTCTAGCGTCCAAAAAACCTCTCAAGCGAACTCCAGGCCGGCCGATGCCTATTTTGTGGATACTCACCCATGTGAGTTAACACATTGTAATATAACGCGTTAAGTCTGCTGCGGATTCTGCTATGGGCGTAACCACCCATGTTTTCGGGGGGTTGCGTCACTGCGCGCGCGTCGGCGGGGGAAGTCTGATCTCGCCGGATGACTATTTATCGTGTTTATTCGCAAAGTGTTACGCGGCTGGTCGAGTTGCCCGTTAGCCGCGTCGGCCCCGCCGTCGTTCGCGGGGAATACAGGTTGCACTGTCTAGAAAGTGCGACAGTTTTCGGTTTCGTCGGAATCTGTCCGATTTCTCTGATGAAGAAGCAACTCGGAATACTTCTCGTGATCGCCACGATCGCTATCGCCGCCCCGGTCGATGCCAAGCATACCTGCAAGGGGCATGTGGAACTGCCGCGCGCGGTCTTTAACCAGACCTTCGAGGCGCCAGTCACCCAAAATGTCGGCTGCGGGATGACCGTCAACCTGTACTCCGCGGACAACCTGACCAACCGGCTAACCGTTCAGGACGGCCAGGACATTATCCCGTTGGACGACGGTCGGTACCTGTCGGTCATCACCGACATCAACGACCCCGCGATCTATAACCCAGGCGACGGGGAGTTCCACCCGTTCCATTTGGAAGACGTTTGGGCAACGCTAGAAGCTATCGCTCATCCCAGCTTGGACTACACCATCAATGTCTACGTGTTGCCGTACCCGCGCCGCCAACTTCTAGTGAGCTCGACCAGCGGCATTGACGTTTTTCTTAGCCCGCACGTGCTTGATGTTCATCCCTCGGTTGCTGCTTACATTATCGCGCACGAAGTGGGGCACACGTTTCACAACACGTACCTTCCCGTCGGTTCCCCGGGATGGTCGAAGTTCCGCTCGATTCGCGGCATCACTAACACCAGCGTCTATCACGACGGTGCTGCGCATGCATACCGCCCCAAGGAAGTGTTGGCGGAGGACTTTCGTGTTTTGTTTGGCGGTCCCGATGCAGCATACGGCGGAACTGTGGAGAATCCGGAGTTGGTGACGCCAACGTCGGTGACGGGGTTGCGTAGTTTCTTTCTCGCTTTGGGTGGCGTGGTCGCCGACAACGAACCCGAGAAAGTGGTGGCTACCAACTATCCGAACCCGTTCAACCCGGACACGGAAATTCGAATCAACCTGCCGGCGGGATTGGTTCCCGGACAACAGGTCACGGTTTCGATCTTCAACGCGCGCGGAGCCCTGGTAAAAACGCTCTACCAGAATGTGCCAAACGGGGACCAGGTATTTGTTCGTTGGGATGGTACCGATCGCGTGGGCAACCGGGTGGCAAGCGCAAACTACTTTGCGGACATTCGCGCCGGTGGCGCTCGCACGACACTAAAAATGGTGCTGCTAAAGTAACGCCGCGCAACGCGACATAACGCACGCCCTTGTGCCGCAGAAGGAACCGTTTCTATCCTCCCCGATTAGCCAGTGCGTTCCTTCTGCGGTTTTTTTTTGTTGGCCAGGCTCTGGGTCCATAGTTGACCACATGCGGCGTCGATATCGAGACCTTTGCTGCGACGAACCGTTACGGTTGGAGCTTTCGGAAGTAGTTGCTTAATGAATCGTTGCAGGTCTTTTTCGGTAAGTCGGTCAAAGTCGGCATTGCGGCCGGGGTTGTAGGGAATCAGATTAAGTTTGAAAGGTGTGCGCGCAACCAGGTCGCCCAACTCAATGGCGTCGTCGGCGCTGGTATTGATACCGCCCAACATGACGTATTCCAGAGTCGCGCGGCGGCCGGTTTTCTTTACAAAGTAGTGGCCGGCGTCCAGGAGTTCGGCAATCGTGAAGCGCGACGCCTTGGGCATCAAGCGTTGGCGCTTCTCGTCGTTGGGGGCGTTCAGAGAAATTGCGAGTGAACATTCGATATCGGCGTCGGCAAGGTCGCGAATGCGGTCGGGGAAACTCGATGTCGACACGTTGATGCGTCGCGCGCCCAGGTCAAGACCGCGCGGATCGTTGAGTGTTCGAATAGCGGCAATCACGTTGTCGAGATTAAGCAATGGCTCGCCCATGCCCATGAACACAACGTTTACTTTAGTTGCTTTGGGTCCGGCTTGCGCCTTCAACGTGCAAATCTGATCGATGATCTCGCCCGCCGTAAGATTGCGTTGGTATTTGCCCTTGGCGGTTTCACAAAACGCGCAGTCAAGCGGGCAACCGACCTGGCTGGAAACGCACAGTGTGGTTCGGTTGTCGTAGGGCATCAATACCGACTCCACCCGCAGCCCGTCGGCCATCGCCAGCAGATACTTGCGCGTCCCGTCGCTGGGCGAGGACTGCATCGCGGCAACGTCCGCGGTTGTAACCACGTAGTTTTGCGCCAACCAGTCCCGGAATGATTTGGGAAGGTTGGTCATGTTGGCGATATTGGTTTCCAGCTTTTGGTACACCCATTCGACCAATTGACGAAACCGGTAGGCGGGTTCGCCGTGCTCGGCGACGTGCCGTTCGAGTTCATCGATTGGAAGTCCGCGCAGATGCGTGGGCGTGGGGGTGATGGCAGGTTCGGCCACAGAGTTCCTTTGGTTAATCGGCGCGGCGTGCGCTTGGCCTAATTATAGGGTTGTGGTATTGCTAGTGGGTATCCCAAATCATTCTTTTACCGCGGTTTATATCGCGTAGGTGGCCATGCCCAAGACCATTCTAATAGCCGACGATGAAAAAGCGATTCGCGAGACGCTTAAGCGCTTGCTGGAGTTTGAATCGTATCAGGTTCAATTGGCCAGCGACGGCCCAGGCGCGCTGGAGGCGGCGCACGACGACCGCGTGGACCTGATGTTACTGGACATCAAGATGCCGGGGATGGACGGCCTTGAGGTGCTCTCAAAGCTAAACGAAGAGATCCCGGAATTGCCCGTGGTCATTATTTCCGGGCATGGCACCATTCAAACGGCGGTTGAAGCCACTCGGCTGGGTGCTTTTGATTTCATCGAAAAGCCCATCGACGCCGATCGGATGATGCTGGTGATCCGCAATGGTCTCGCACAGAGCAAACTGCTCCGCGAGAACCGATCACTGAAGGCACAGGCGCGTGAACAAACCCGCATCGTCGGCGAGCACCCGGATATTCGCGCGATCATGGCGACCATCGAAAAGGTCGCGCCCACCAACGCCCGGGTGCTCATCATGGGCGAAAACGGCACCGGCAAGGAAATGGTGGCGCGCACCCTTCACGAGTCCAGTGCCCGCAGCGACGAGCCGTTTGTAGAGGTCAACTGCGCGGCGATTCCCGAAGAGTTAATCGAAAGCGAGCTGTTCGGGCACGAAAAGGGCGCGTTCACCGGGGCAGTCGCCCGGCGCATGGGCAAGTTCGAGCTCGCGGACGGGGGTACGTTGTTTCTGGACGAGGTCGGAGACATGAGCGCGGGCGCTCAGGCGAAAGTACTGAGAGTGCTTCAGGAGTCGGTGTTTGAGCGCGTAGGCGGCACCGAGAGCAAGAAAGTCGACGTTAGGGTAGTCGCGGCCACCAACAAGGATTTGGTGGTAGCCACCCAGGATGGGACGTTTCGCGAGGACCTCTACTACCGTCTTAATGTTGTGCCCGTCGTCTTGCCGCCCCTCAGGGACCGGGTTTCGGACCTTCCCGTGCTTGTGGATCACTTTCTGGCCCAAACCGCCGAAGAATTGGGCCAGCCTCGCAAGAAGCTCTCAAAACGGGCGATGGATGCGTTTAAAGAATACGCCTGGCCCGGTAACGTTCGTGAACTCAAGAACTTAATCGAGAGGGTGGTGATTCTGGCCGCCGGGCGGACTATAGAACTCTCCGACCTGCCGGAAATGGGGCCGGTGAAGCGCGCCGAAGACCGCTTTTTTGACCTTGAGACGTACACCGAGTTTAAGGACGCCACCGAGAAGGCGTTTCTGGAGCGGAAGCTTGAATTCTACGGATTTAACGTTTCGAAAACCGCTCGCCGGCTGGGTATGCAGCGGTCGAATTTATACAAAAAGTTGGAAAAATACGGCATATCTCATAAGTCCGAGCGAGGTGGCGACGATGACGAAAGTGTCTAGGAAATTGACGTTTGTGTCATTGACACCGTATATGTGCCGATCTATCTTTTATATATTACCAAGGGTCCCCACACGACCTGTTCGTCTCAATTATCTCAAGGAGTTGATCGGAAAATGAAGCGGGTGTGCTTGCTTTTCATAGCCGCTTTAATTGCGTGTAGCGCGCTCCTGACCGTAACTCACTCGGCGGATGCGGCAGTCACCATCAGAGGCGATGGTGGTCCGTCAATTCTGTCTGATAGGGACCTTCCCCCGATTTCCACCACCGACGGCGAAGATGAAGGCGGCGATGGCGGCGATGCTGACGGAATCGTTGGCTGGAAGGGGCACAAGGACGGTTTCAGCGGGTATACAACTGGCCCGCAAATGACCCGCATTGAATGGGTCATGATGAAGTGGATGCGTTATTTCGTGATGATTCGGTAGCGGTTTGACGGGGCAAGAGCGACCTGCCCCCGACGACCACAAGATCAAAGGATCGTGTTGATGTCCGACGCACGGGACGGAAAACATCGAACCCAGAAAAACCGGGGTGAAAATCTCCGCGAGTCTGTGCACGCGCTGATTGAAATGGGCGCTATGCACCGCGACTCCGAGAATTTCTCGACCGCCGTTGAGTACTATCAACGCGCGCTTGATGCTGGCTTGTCCGGATACGAGCGTTTCGATGTCCTCCTGGCGATGGTTGATTGCTACCGGCTTAAGTCCGACCTCTCGGTTGCCCAGGAGTTCGTTGACGCGGCCCGGGCGGCGCTACCCGCCGACCCCGAGCCGGTTGCGCTTGGCAAACTCGAATACCGCGAAGCTTTCCTTGAATATACCCGCGGTTCCTACGACAAAGCTTTAGACATTGCCTTCTCAGGATTCCGTCGACTCAAGGGATCCGATCTCCACACCGACGTGGGCGACGTGCTCATGCTGCTCGGTGTAATTTACGCGCGCTTGGGGAATACCCGTGACGCGGAAGAGTTCTACATGGATGCGCTTGGCGCGTTTCGCCGCGACGAGAACGCCATCCGAGTTGCCTACGTTTATAACAACCTTGGGGTGTTGCATAAGAATGCCTGCCGTTGGTCGCGGGCTCTGGCTGCGCTTGCGAAGTCTCGCGAAATTGCGAGCGAAGGCGGCTTCAGCCGCCACGTCGCGTTGGTTGACTTGAACCTGGCAACTGTCCATCACCGGCAGCACAATTTTGCCGAAGCGATTGCGTCAGCCAAGCTAGCGCTGGATGGCTCCGAGCGACTGGGCGAGAAGCTCAACGTGACCCGGGCGTTGCTGACGCTGGGACGGGCATACGGCGCATTTGGCGATCACGGAAAGGCCGAGCGTTACTTAATGCGCGGGCATGCGGCCGCCGATGATTCGTCTTTCGGTCGCGAACGCGTGCTGGCCGAAGAGTTCCTGGGCGAGTTGTTGCTGGCCAAGCGCCGCTTCCAGGATGCGCGGGTTGCTTTTGATCACGCGCTTGCAGCTGCGCGCAAGATGTCGCCCAAAGGTGATGTCGTCGCCGAAATTCTACGTCGCAGTGCGACCGCTAACTTCGAGTTGGGTCATACCCGCGAAGCGATGGCCGCGGTTGACGAGGGGTTCGAAATCGCGGACACCTGTGGTGAAGTTTACGAGTTGGGTTACTTTCTGCGCGAGCGCGCCCGCTGCCAGGCAGAGCTTGGCCAGGTTGACCGCGCTGCCGACGCGTTAGAGCAAAGCTATCGTTACTTCGAAAAGCACGAGTTGCCCGGCGAACAATGTCGCTCGATGTTAATGTGGGCTCAGCTTCATGTTGACTCGGCGATTCACGAAGACTTGTTAAAGGCCAAAAAAGTGTTGGACGGTTGTGTGCAGATCGCCGACCGGCAGGACGATTCGCGTCTCTTGTTGGACAGCTACATGTCTTTGGCCAGGATCGAAGTCGCGTTGGATAACCTCGATGAGGCTATGCTTTGCGTGTTCGAAGCCGAGCGCTTGAGCGAAGAGCTAGCCGCTGACACTGCATCTGTCGATAACCTTCGCGCCGCCATCGAATCGCGGATGACCAATGCCACGACCCGAGTGGCTGACGAGTTCTCCGCACTCAGCGAGATCCGCGCCGGGTCGGCATCGCGCGAGAACCTGATCGATGGATTGAACTCCACCCTCGCGCTGATCGCCGAACGTGTCGGCGTCGTCGGGTGCTTTGTTGCGATTCCCAAGAGTGCCGACAGTTCCACATTGGAAGTGGTGGCCATCAGCGGTATGGGCAAGCGCGCCGCTAAGAAACTGGCGTTGTGGCGCCGCGATCAAGACGAAGCGATGGGGGTTTCCATCGTTACCGCGCCGGAGTTGCTTGAGGACCTGGACGTCGACTGCGCATCGCTTCACGGACTCGGTTTCCAAAACGAAACGCTTGGCGTGTTGGGAATCATCGGTGCGCGCGGCTCGCTACTGGGCAAAGACACACAAAGCTTTGTGGCTGCATACGCCACTTCAATTTCGATAGCGATTTACGAAAGTGCTCGCGCTGCCAAACTGCCGCGCCAGAGCAACGATGCCAAGCGATTCCAAAGTATTGTTACCGACAGTCCGGAAATGATTCGTTTGCTGAATCTGGCCGAACGAGTTGCGCAGTCGAATGCAACGGTTTTGTTGCAAGGCGAAACCGGGACCGGTAAAGGATTGTTCGCATACGCTATTCACATGCTGAGCGAACGTCGTGACGCCAAGTTCATTCATGTTAACTGTGCGGCGCTGCCAGAGCAGTTGCTTGAGTCCGAACTTTTCGGTCACGCTCGCGGCGCGTTTACCGGCGCGCACGCCGACAAGGAAGGCCTGTTGCAGGAAGCCGACGGCGGCACCATCTTCCTGGACGAAATCGGGAAGACATCGCTGGTGATGCAAGGCAAGCTCTTGCAGTTCCTGGACAATAGTAAGGTGCGTCGCGTGGGGGCGAACGACCTGGTGCCCGTTGATGTTCGCGTGATTTGTGCGTCCAAAGGTAACCTGTTGGAGATGGCACGCGAGGGTCGCTTTTTGGAAGATTTCTTTTATCGAATTAACGACTTTCCGCTGATGGTCCCGCCGTTACGCGACCGCAAAGAAGACATCGCACTTCTTACCGGTCATTATCTCGACAAGTTTAACGCCGAGATGGGTAAAGAAATTCGCGGCATCAGTGATGATTTTATGGCGAGGCTATTGAACTACGCGTGGCCGGGCAACGTTCGCGAACTTGAGAAGGTCATCAAGCGCGCGGTAATTCTGGCGGATCCGCGACAGGAACTGGGTCTCGACCATCTCGCACCCGAAGTAATGACCGAAGCTCCTCCGGTAGAAGAAACCGAGGACGGTTTAACCCTCAAGGAAAGAATCGAGCGACTCGAGCAGTTGGCCATTCTCGAAGCCCTCAAGCGTAACGAAGGAAACAAGTCGCAGACCGCGCTGCAGTTGGGTATCAGCTATCCCAACCTCCTGTCCAAGATCAAGCGCTACAACATCCAATAGGGTTATCCCCAGCCTTTTGATTGGCCACCTCTCCGGGTGGCCTTTTCTATATCTAGTGTTTAGAAAATCAACGCCCCTATAAACTTTGTTAATACCCCTATGCGTACGGTAATAACTTGTTGCTATACCGTTGCTTACATCCGTATGGCCCGGTGACTATTAAAAGTCTTTATAGTCGGTGTAAACAGAGTTTTTATCCTTTGCGGCGGGTGTGTCTCGCAGGCTTGTAACTGCGTTATATAACAGTCGGTTACAGGCGAAGAAAATATAAGGCGCGATAGGCAATAGTGGCACGGCGGCTGCAATAGCATAGTCTCGGAAGTCATCCCGTGCGTATTTTGAACTTCCATCTGGTGGGGGAGAGGAATCTTGGGGGATGCTAGAATCCCCCAAGGTTCCGGATTCCTGGTTCAGAAGCGACGAGACGAGTGTCTCGACCCAATTATTCCGCTACGGCGGATCGGTTAAAAGCCGACGTTCACATATCTTCCAAGCAAGCTGCTGGCTTTGCGGAGTAAGTTAATTTCGAGAGGTGGGGTCTCGAACATTGACTCGGAAGATTGGGGACGTCGGCTTTTTTCATGCCCTCTTTGCCCTTCGTTTCGGTCGTCAAGGGCAGCCCTCTGCCTCATTTGCGCCCCGGCGGCTCCCACATAGAGCCACCTGACCGTCCATCTCCATGTATCCAAAAAAGGACAGGGTGTCATCCAGCGGACACGAAAACTGGCCTCATTTGGCGTCACCTGGGCGCCTGCCAACACCCCTTCCGATGCAATTCGCTAGGCTCGTAAGTGGTTGTATAACAGTAAGGTAACGCCTTCGACGCCTCCGCCATACCGGGCTATTTTTGCCGGGTGGCACGACGGTTGCGATATGCCGAAGTGAAATGAAAGCGCTCCAACGCATAAGAAATTTCAAAAACAGTCAGAAGGTGTCGGGCACCTTGATCGTGGCGATGGCCATGATCCTCCCTATCGTTGCTGGTTGTTCAGAAGACGCCGTTCCGGTGCGGGACAGCGCCCCCCCGTTCCCGCCGGACGGCGTCTTCAGTATTACTGGTGACGGATTGGTGACTATCTACTGGAATGACAACTGGGAAATCGATTTGGCCGGTTACGACATTTATCGTGGGCCGGAGGAATTTGGAGAGTACACCCGCATTGGTACCACTGGTGCCAACACCACGGTGTACGAGGACCGGGATGTGGTGAATGGGGAAACTTGGTTTTACGCGGTAGTAGCCTTTGACGAAGAGGGTAACGAAAGCGAACTCAGCTACGAGTCGGTTTTTGACACTCCTCGCCCGGAAGGCTTCAGCCTGGTTTTATTTGATTACCTTGGGGCCAGCAGTGCGCAGAGCGGTTACGACTTCTCGGACGTGTCGGGAATCGCGCAAGCGTACGACGCCGTGGACACGGACATCTACTTTGGAAACTCAAACGGTGTGAACTACATCTTTGCGGCTCCAGGGTCGGACATCCAGGACTACGGTTTGATTCCCTTAATCGACGTGGACTGGGCGCCCGAGTCAGGGTGGGCGCCCAGCGGCCGCGTCGAAGCGATCCCCGGCCACAGCTACATCGTCAGGGTTGCTGGAGTCGGCAAGAACAACTTCGCGAAGATCTACGT
This sequence comes from uncultured bacterium, assembly GCA_964588695.1. Classification (GTDB taxonomy): domain Bacteria; phylum Krumholzibacteriota; class Krumholzibacteriia; order WVZY01; family JAKEHA01; genus CAZPQK01. The sequence continues at coordinate 43,702 of CAZPQK010000008.1, read as the reverse complement.
ATCGAGCGTATCCCCTGCCCAAGTCACGCTGGATTGGGCCTACCAGGAAGTAGACGACAGTCCGGAGCTATCCCCTGGTGGAGGAGCAAGTCGATAGTGAAGAAATCGCTACAGCAAGTATTGGCGATCACCATGGTGATGGCGCTGGCCACAGCCATGGTGAGTTCGCTTGCCGCCGACGCAGGTGCGGTTCGGGTTTCGGCATCCGCCGACATCCGTGTCTGGGTCGACGATGAGTACGACGTCTATGAGACCTACGAAGACGTGGTGCTTTCGATCCGCGCAGCGCGCGACTGTTACGCGACCGTGTATGTCATCGATACTGAGGGCTTTTTACACGTCGTTCACCCGCTGTCCCCGTACGAAAACGCCTATGTCAGGGGTGGCGTTACGTACCGTTTCCGAGGTTGCGATATCGGGTTTGGCGCGCTCGCGGGTCGGGGCATCGCCCATGTGTTTGCTGTTAGTAGTCCGCGTCCGTTTGACTACGACAGCTGGGGTGCCGAGATCTTCTTAGGCGGATTCGGGTTTCGAGTTTATGGCGATCCTTACGTGGCCAGTCGACAGTTCTATGTGTCAATTCTGCCGCGTGATTGTTCGCCAGGGTTTGTGTCGATTAGCACCGCGCGCTTTTACGTGCGCGAATGGACGCGGTATCCGTCGTATCTATGCCACTCATTCAAGCGTGACCGGCACCACGTGCGTTTCGGCGAGTACTGTGGGAGTTGTTCGGGAGAATATGACCGCTATCGCCGTCACGCCCACGACCCGTACGATGTAATCAAACCGGTTACACGGTACAAGTCGGCGCACTCTCAAATTAAGCGCACGTCCGGACATCCGGGAAAGCACGCGGGCGAGACCAACTACGCCAAAAATCGTTCGCGGATCAAAGCTCCGGCCAGGGTGTCGCGGGTTGTTAGTAAGAAGTCTCGTGGGGGCACCACAACCTACCGAAGCCGACCTAAGGTTGGGGACCAACACGGAAAGCAGGTGACCGTAAAGCGTAATTCATCCGCTAAGAAGTCTTTCGCGAAGTCGCAGGCAAAGCATTCGGTCGATCGCAAAATGAGCAGTGCCCGGTCGAAGACTGAACGTGTGACCAAACGAACCGCTTCGAAGCTAAAGAGCGATACGGTAACCAGATCGACCAGGGTGGCCAAGCGTTCTACACAAAACGACCGGGGCGTTAAAAAGGCCACCAACAATTCGAAGACGAGGAAGGCGAGCGGCAGTGCGGAGAAGAAAGCGTCGAAAAGAAAAGCCGCGTCCGATAAGAACGCGGCCAAGCGCCCCAAAAAGACGGCGCAAAAGAGGAGTCAAACGCGACGATAACGTCAAAGCCTTTGGTCGGTCGTTAACGAGTAGGCTGGTTTAAAGCCGACCAAAAGCGTAAGGGGGAGTTGAGCGCAAAAGTAAAGCGTCGATCAGGGGCGGCGATTTACAGAGGGCCAACTCCCCTTTACTATTGACGTTGTGCGATTCTCAGTATATACCTAATTCCAGATTGCTGTCCACCCCCCAAGCATGAATGTCGAAATCACCTAGGGTCTCCCCACAGGCGAATAACGCGTGAAACTACAGAATTTCCGCCTCTCTTTGGCGACCCTGGCCACGGTCGCCGTTTTTGCTACTGTGGTCCATGCGGCCAACCCGGTCCCGCCGTACACCCGGAGTGGGCAGGAGCAGGTCACCCGGACCGCTCCGGTGCGCTCGTCGCTCAATCGATTCCAGCTTCGAAACATGAACGAGCCCCGCGTCTTTTCCAGGTTTGCGGGCACCGATACCATTCGGGTGTTGGCGGTGCGAGTCGATTTTACCGACTCCACAATTGTGGCCGGGCGCGATGACGAGTTCTTTACCAATGAGCTTCGACACCTTTCCGAGTATTTCGACGGTGCATCGCGGGGGCGTACCTGCGTTGCCGCCGATCTGCTCCCAACGGTTTATCAATTGCCACGCGCGATGGGGTACTACGGCGCCGACCAGGTCGAAGAGGTCCGCGTGGTCGAACTTATCGAAGACACAATCGCGCTGTCCGATGACGACGTCGATTTCTCGCAGTACGATCATTTATTTGTAATCCACGCGGGCGCCGGCCAGGAAACCGATCTGGCGGGCGATTCGCGCAACCAGTTGTGGTCGAGTTTTTACGACCGCGACGACATCGCGCAGGCGTTCCCCGACACAACGATTACCGGCCTGCCGACCAGCGACGGCGTTGAAATTGACAACTTTAGCCTGGTTCCGGCAGTCGGGACTCAGGACAATTCAGTCGTAGGTACTCTAGGGATCTGGGCGTTTGAGCTGGCCAGCCGGTTGGGTTTACTACCGCTCTTCGACAGCAGCCCAGGCATTCCCGACAGTCAGGGAGTCGGCAACTTTTGCGTGATGGCCTACGGTATTTTCAATGCGCAGGGTTTCGTTCCTGCTTATCCTTGTGCTTACAACCGTGTTATCGCGGGCTGGGTCGATCCAGTTACCATCGACCCCTCCGGCACAACCCAGTCGGTCCGCGTGGCCGACATCAACAGCGGTGCGGATAACGACACGCTGTGCGTGAAGATCCCGATCTCGGAAAACGAATACTTTCTGGTGGTCAATCGGGTTCACGACACCAACTTTGACAGCCTGTTCACTTTCACCGACATCGACACCAACCTGATTCCGCAAAGCGCCGACACACTGCGCGGCGCCGAGTTTGATTTCTTTTTGACCGACCTCACCAACCCTTTCGTGCAGGTTCCCGATCCGCGCTTCGGTTCACTGCTCAAACGCCACACGGGTTCGGGTTTGTATGTGTGGCATGTCGACGAGACGGTGATTGCGCAGTCCAACGCCTTGGAGTTTCTGCCCAACGATTTTGTTGGGCGCAAGGGTGTTGATCTGGAAGAAGCGGATGGTTCGCAGGATCTGGACCGCGGCGGTCTGGGCGCGTTTGCGCTGGGTAGTTTCTACGATTCGTTTCGAAATCTTGATGGCGCCGCGACTTCGTTTGGTCCGGGGAGCCGTCCCAACTCCCAAAGCAACGCGGGCGGCCGTACCGGAATCATGATCGACAATGTCTCGGCGCCGGGACCGGTCATGACGATGGACATTAGTCGCGCGGCGGCGTTTACCGATACGCGGCGACGATGGGACGCGAGTGGTCACATGCAAGCGCCGACCGTGACCAACCTCAACGGCGGAGCGACCAGTGAGATTCTTACTCTCGGCGATGACGCCGGGTTGTTTGCGTTTAATGCCGATGCCTCCGAACTGGTGGACGGCGATGCAGATCCTTCTACAACGGCGCCGTGGATTCCGGTTGCGGGGGAGGTGTGGTCGGGAGACCTGTCGGTCGGAAACATCGACGGCGGATCGGACCTCGAGATTGTCGCCGCTAGCACTGGCGGTAGACTCTACGCGTGGAAGTCGGATGGCACCGAAGTCGCCGACGGCGACTCGAATCCGGGAACGACGGGGGTGTTGTTCGCCGGGACGCAACTGTTGGCGCCGCCGACCGTCGCCAACCTGGTCGGTGATGCGAACGAAGAGATTATCGTTGTCGACGCAGTGGCGGGGAACGTTGTCGTCGATATTATTGACGCAACCGGTGCCATCGCGAGCGGACCGGTACTAACGCCGCATCTTCCCTTCACCGTCGCCGGTAACCTTGCGTCCGGTGTCAGTGTCGCCCAGGCCGAATTTGGCCAAACTGCTTCCATGGGTCTGGTGTTTGCCACCGTGGACACAACCAGTCGCATTTACCAGCTTCACTTTGTCCCGGTTGCGGTCCCCACGCCCGGGCCGCAGCCCGTACTGCTGGCTCAACGCACGTTGCCGACGTCGATCGCCTCGATGCCGAACTTGCTTGCGCCGGCCGTGGCAGATCTCGACAACGACGGCAACGACGATGTGGTGTGGGTCGACCCAGTCGGCGACCGCGTGCAGATTGCCAACGGGTCCGATCGACTCGAGTTTCAAATGCGCGAAGGCCGGGCGTCCAACGTGGCCATCGGCGATATTGACAGCGACGGCATTCTTGAACTCGCGCTGTGGGATGACTCCAATTTATACGTGCTCGCGAGTAACGCCCGCCTGAAGCCCAACTGGCCACTGCCCATCCGGCCGGGCGTTGTCGCCGAACAGCCGCCGACATCGTTTCCAATGGTGGGTGCGTCTCCTCTGATCTTTGACGTCGACGGCCGTGGCGGAGCCGACATTTTGTTTCCCGTTGGAGAAGGCGCAGTGTTCGCGGTTAATGGCAGCGGTGAAGTGCTCGCCGGTTTCCCCCGGTCGATCCCTTCGGGCGCACTCGCAACTGCAAGTGCAGCCGACGTCACCGGAAACGGAGCGCTTGAACTGATCACTCTGGGTTCCATTGCTGCCATCAACGCGGTCAACACAATTACCGATCAGCTAGATACGACGCCGCGGTTTGCGTTGTCGGTGCAATCGATGGCGGCGACCGACGTGAACGGGCCCAGCTACTGGGTGGCCCATCGCAGTAACAGCGCACGCACGGGTCGCGTGGTGGTTGCGGCGCGGCCGGTGACTTCAGCGCCCGCGGTCGATGAGACCACGTTTATGGTTTACCCGAATCCGGCGACCGGCGCGACCGTCAACGCGCGCGTGATCCTAAGTCAGGCTGCGACCGTGATTGTTGAGATTTTTAACCTCGAAGGCGAACGCGCGTTCGAAGCTACGTTCAATACCAACCCCGGTGGTGCCACCAACACACCGTTCGATGAAAGCATCGACGTATCGACGCTGGCCAGTGGGGTATACTTTATGAGGCTGGAAGTGAAAGGCGATCGCGGAAGTCGCACGCTCACCAAGCCGTTTGCGATCCGACGCTAAGGAGAACTCATGTCTTTCCTACATCGCACAATGCTTCTCGCCATCGTTGGTTGGGTGGCGCTTGCCCAACCGGTTGCCGCCAACGAACCGGGCGAGGCGGGGGCACTGTTCCTGAGAGTCGGAATGGGCGCGCGGGCGTCGGCGATGGGCGAAGCCCATGTCGCGGTTGCTCAGGATGCGTCGTCGTTGTACTGGAACCCGGCCGCGATGGCGCCGGTGCAGGGGACCAATGTTTCTTTCATGCACAACGAGTACTTCGAGACGGTTCGTCTCGAGCAGATTTCGCTCACTCACGAAACCCAATGGGGAACCCTCGGACTGGGGTTCACCGGTTTGTACATGGACAAGCTCGAGCGCCGCGAAGATGTTCCGTCGGCGATTCCGCTGGGTGAGTTCAGCGTGTATGACCTGGCCTTTTCTGTGGGGTTTGCGCGCTACATTGTGCCCAACACGTCGTTGGGTGTTTCGGTAAAACCGGTCTATCAAAAGATCGACGAAGAAGACGCAGCCGGGCTTGCTTTTGACGCCGGAATCTACCATGTCAGTCGGGTCGAAGGCGTCAAGATGGCCGCGGTTGTCACCAACCTGGGCTCGGAAATGCAATACGACGCCGAAACCTATACGTTGCCGGCGCAGGTAAAGGTTGGCGGAAGCTACGAGTACTTGGGCGAGGCGATTCGTGGAACGGTGTTGGTTGCCCTGGACTTTGTGGTGCCCAACGACGGGGACCTTAAGCAGCATGTCGGCGCCGAATATAACTACGATAATCGACTGTCGCTGCGAGGCGGCTTCAAGGCGGGCTACGACTCGCACGGCGCCACCTTCGGGGTCGGGCTTCGCCAGCGGGTTATGGAGTTCGACGTCGACTTTGACTATGCGATGATGCTGATTGGCAATGACCTTGGCGACAGTCATCGCTTTGGTTTGTCGTTTAGCCTGTAAAGGTTTTCTGCCAAAATGTCCCGTCCACCAGTTCAACGTACGTGAACTGCGTAATCCAATCTCCCACGATAAAAAAATCGTTACTGTCACGCCGGTCGTGATGCGGCCAGTGCACGTGTCCCATTATGAACGCGTCGTTGCCCCGTTTGAAGAAATGCTGATGGGCGTGTTCGGACATCATGCGCGCGCGTTCGTCCTGCGGTTTGGGCATGAAGTTGCGACTCCCGCTGGATACCCGTTCCGCTATGCCCGCCAGCAAGTCCGGATGAATCCAGCGCGACAGCCCCACCACCATCGAATTGCGAATGACCGTCTTTAGCACTTTGTAACCGTAGTCGCGGGGCATCACCAGGTCGCCGTGGGCGCACACCACTTTTCTACCCTGAGCGCTAAAGCGGATCTCTTCGCGGTAAACTTCTACGTCCAACAGCGAGCGAAACTGCTTACCAACCCAGTGGTCGTGATTGCCGCCAATGAAATGCAAACGCACGCCGCGGTCGCGGGCGGCTCGCAACTGCGCGAGAAGTCGCACGAAGCGCTTGTCCACCACCGACCCGTACTCGAAATAGAAGTCGAACAAGTCGCCCAGGAGGAACAGATGGGTGTCGCCGGGCAGGGATTCCAGGAACCTGAAGAAACGGGCCTGGCGGTCGAGATCGTCGGCCAGCTGCCGGCTGCCGAAGTGGGCGTCGGCCATAAAAACGACGCGGGCGGCGTCGAGTTTGGGAAAATCGGTCACGCCAACCCTCCACGCCGCGTATTCCTGACGTGGGTGAATACGCTGGCATCCGGTTTGTATACAAAGGGTTGGCGCATCCGCTAACACTTACCCGAAGCGGCGGAGACGGGCAACTGGAATCCAAGTGAGAATTTCCGGCAGACCCCGATAAAAGGAACTCAAAGGCATGTTTGAGCGTAAAACACACTAGATAGGGGCGGAATAAACGAGAAAGCGCTTTGACAGGCTTCGTAAGCGGGTGATACTCTTAAAGGGTAGAAATTGCCGGCCGATAAGGTAAGAGTGACCTGGACGGTAACCCCAAACACCATTTGCTACGCCTCAACGGGATATGGTATAGTAATTGGTGAACACCAGCTTCGAACCAGTCTCCGACTCCCCCCTCTAGAACGGCCCGCGGGCCTGTGCCCGCGAGCAACGGAAGTTTATAAATACCCACAGGTACCGGGTGCCGGTGTTTTGCCGCGCCCTAAGAAAGGATCTCGATGAAACGGACCCTGCGAAATGTTGTCGCGATTGCGGGTGTGATTGGGTTGATGGCGGCGGCTTTCATGGCTGGCCAGCTACGGTCGTTTGACGACCCAGCGGTGGCCACCACGGCGTCGTTGGCTGGCACGGATGCCACCACTCAGGGAGCTGGTAGCAGCCAGGCGATGCCGCTGCGTGCAGATGGATCCTCATTGTTGGCCGACCTGGCCGAGCGAGTCAGCCCGGGCGTGGTTTTCATCCAAACCACGCGGACGGCAAACAATTCGCGTCAGCGGTCGTTTGATTTCTTCCGCGACATGCTTCCCGACCGGGGTCAGGAGCAACAGCGGGGACGACGGATGCCTGGGGGCGGTTCGGGGTTCATCATTGATGACGAGGGCCGCATTCTAACCAACCATCACGTGATTCGCGATGCCGACGACGTGACGGTGGTAGTTAACACGCCGTCGGGCGAAAAGGAATTCGATGCCGAAGTCGTCGGCGAAGATCCGCGCACCGACATCGCGATCATCCAGATTAATGCGCCCCGTCGCGACCTTACCGTGGTCCAGATGGGCGACTCTGACGCGATGCGGGTTGGGGACTATGTAATGGCAATCGGGACGCCGTTCGGTCAACTGCGAGGCTCAGTCACCGCGGGGATTGTTAGTGCGAAGGGTCGCACCGACCTGCAGATCGCGAGTAGCGAGGCGGTGTTCCAGAACTACATTCAAACCGACGCGTCGATCAACTTTGGTAACAGCGGTGGTCCTTTGCTGAACATGAACGGCGAAGCCATCGGAATTAACACGGCGATTAACCCTTCCGGTCAGGGCATCGGGTTCGCCATTCCCATCAACATGGCCAAGGCCATTATGGGACAACTGATTGCCGACGGTCGTGTTCGCTACGGGTTCATCGGGATCTCCCTGCAGGAACTCGACGCGGATCTGGCCGCCGGCATGGGACTCGACGTAAAGCGGGGGATTCTGGTCCGCGAAGTCATGAAGGGCTTCCCGGCCGAGAAAGCGGGTATTGAGGCTCGGGACGTAATCGTCGAGTACAACGGGCAAGATGTAAGGGAAGACGGAGACTTTCGTCTAAAAGTTGGTAGCACTCCCATCGGCGAACGCGTTCCGCTGGTGGTCTTGCGCGACGGAAAGCGCAAGAAGCTAACCATCGAAATTGGTGAGCGCCCCGATGAGGGCGAGATCGCTCAAGGCGCGCCGGGCGGCGGTAGTCAAGACGCCTGGTTGGGCCTGGTGGTCGACGATGCCGGCGATGACGACGGCGTCGTCGTCACGGAGGTGGAAGTGGGGAGTCCCGCGGACGAGGCGGGTATTCGTGAGGGCGATGTGATCGTGGAAGTATTCGCCAAGTCCGTCGCCGGGCTTAGCGACTATGGCCGGATCGCGGATGACCTCAAGGACCGGAAGGCCCCCATCGCTTTCCTTGTAAAGCGAGGACGTACGACCATCTACATTCCGGTGATTCCGGAAGACTAGGGCCAGAACGGTTACGACGTGACCGAGGCGGCCGGGAGCGTGTCTAAATGGAAGAACGCGAAGCCCCTGTGGAAGGAAGGTCTGAATTGAAAAATAGCCAGGGAAGTCCCCGCTCCAACCGGAGCCTCGATGTCTACCTGCACGAGATCAACAAGACACCCTTGTTGACGCGAGAGCAGGAGCGCGAGCTGGCGCAGCGTATCAAGCAAGGCGACCAAACGGCGCTGGATCAGTTGGTGCAGGCCAACCTCCGGTTTGTCGTGTCGATTGCCAAGCAGTACGCAAACCAAGGCCTGTCCCTTGAAGACCTGATCAACGAGGGCAACCTCGGTTTGATTAAGGCTGCGCACCGGTTCGACGAAGAGCGAGGGTTTAAGTTTATTTCGTATGCGGTCTGGTGGATTCGCCAGGCTATGTTGCAGTCGCTGGCCGAGCACTCTCGAATCGTCCGCCTGCCGCTCAACCGTGCGGGTACGTTGTACCGCATCGGGAAGACCGCGCGTGCGCTCGACCAGGAGTTGGGTCGCGCCCCGACGCACAAAGAAATCGCCGATCGTCTGGGCATTTCTGAGGAAGAGGTTAAGGAAACCTCTAAGATTCAGAACTCGCACGTATCGCTGGACGATCCGTACTCGACCGACAAGGACGATAACTCGTTGGTGGACTATCTCACCGATGACGATCAGCCCATGCCGGACGAGAACACTTACGAGCATGCGCTTACCGACGACATGTCAAAGGCGCTCAGCATGCTGACTGACCGCGAGCAGAATATTCTGCGACTCTACTTTGGTATCGACGGTCAGGAGCCGCTGACGCTGGAAGACATCGGTAAGCAAATGAGTCTGACCCGAGAGCGGATTCGCCAGATCAAAGAGAAGGCGATCCAGAAGCTACGGCATTCGACTCGGGCTAAGTACTTGAAAGGCTACATCGAGAACTAGTCTCGAGCCTCCAGGGGGAGGACACGCCTTATCCGACCAGGCTGGGCGGGATCTTCGGGGTTGCTTCGCAATGCGCCCAAGCAACCACGACGGTCCCGCTCCGCGCCTTTTTGCTTCCCATCGCTCCCCTCCATAACTTGGTATGTATATTGCAGTTCTCGATTGCGTTCGGGGGTTGACAGCGGTTTTCGCTTCCCGTACCCTCCCGTACTTCTGCCCACACAGGGCGGCCGAAAACCATGAAACAGAAGAACTTTACATTTCTCTACATTCCGAGCGAAAACGCGGTCCCTAAGCCCATTCGTATCCCCAAGGTGGCCGCATACAGTGCAATGACGCTGGCGCTCTTGATGACGGGTATCGCCACCTGGGCGGTGGTCAAGTACCACGGCAAGATCCGTCAAACCTACCGTTTGGCTACCGTCGAGCGCCAGAACGAGCAGCTCCGGGAGCAACTGACCGGTCTGACCGCGGATGTTGACGAGCTGCGCCGCGACGTGCACCAGAACTTCGATTTCCAAAAGAAGGCCCGGATTCTGGCCAACCTCGATGACCTGCCCGAAGATGTTCAGGAAGTCGGTGTGGGTGGGCCGTCGTTTACGTATATTCAGTCGCTCAGTCATCTCGATGAAGCTACGCGTGAGAGCGTTCTCGGCGCCAAGAACGACGTCGACAAGATGCTTCGGCAGGCGAGACTACAGTCCGAATCCTACGAAGAGATTCTGACCAACTTAAACGAAAGCGCCGACATCCTGCGGCACACGCCGTCGCTACGACCCGTGAATGTGGGCTTTGTGTCCAGCCGATACGGATGGCGAATGGACCCCATCAACGGCCGCCGACAGATGCATCGCGGGCTGGACTTCTCGGCGCGTAAAGGCACGCCGGTTTTTGCGCCGGCCGACGGTGTGGTGACCTTTTCGGGGAACTGGAAGACCTACGGCAAAGTCGTTGAGATTTCCCATGGTCACGGTTTCGTGACCCGGTTCGCCCATCTGGAGAAGCAGCTGGTCAAGAAAGGTCAGAAGATCAAGCGCGGCGATACGATTGGTCGCGTAGGGCAGACGGGGCGTTCGACCTTTACCCACCTCCACTACGAGGTGGAGAAGGACGGCCAGCGCGTAAACCCGGCCAAGTACATCATTTCCGGCTAACTCCGGACCCTTCCCCTGATTTGCCGCCACACTTGGCGGCGAGCGCAAAAACCGCTAATTTATTCTTGCCAGCTAATTTGTGGCTGATCTAGTCTCACGATGGGTCAAGCTGCGCTCGTAGTGCATTGATTTAACTGAACTTCTAGAGGTTAGAGGCAAGTAGGCATGCGAACAATGCGGTTCGTGGTTCTTGTGGCTTCGCTGGTTGCTGGATTGGTGGCAACGGCGAGCGCCTCGCAAACGGTGCACGAAGTGCGTTATGCCGTTCGCGACGCCTTCACGCGCGTTGTAATCGATCTCGAGGAAGCCTCGACCTATCAGGTTGCCAGCCACGACAATCCGCCTCGCATTTCGGTGAACATTCGCGGCGCCCGCGGTGCCAACACGCTGCAAGCGCGGATGTTGCCCCAGAACGACTCGGTCCGGCGTGTCCGCGTCAACCGCTTGTCGTGGGGAGTTCAAGTGGTCCTGGACCTTCACCGGGAGGGCACGGTTAAACATTTCACCCTGCCCAAGGCCGGGAACAAGCGCCACCGGATTGTGTTGGACGTATACGGCGGCGATGACACCGAGGTGGCGCGGGCCGAGTTCGAACCGCCTGCACCGCAGGCGAGTTCGGCGTCATCGACACCGCGCCAGCGGGAAATCTACCTGGTCGCGATTGATCCCGGACATGGCGGGAAGGACGGTGGAACCCGTGGTAATGGGTTGACCGAGAAGCGATTGGTGCTGGATCTGGCCAATCGTATCGAAAAAAAGATAGAGCGCTACGACGGGTTTGCCGCAACGTTAACGCGCCGACGGGACATTTACCTGACCCTCCCCAGCCGGGTCGAAATCGCCAAGCAGAAGGGTGCCGATGCGTTTGTTAGCATTCACCTGAACTCGGCGCCAAATCGGCATGCTCGCGGCACCGAAGTGTTTTTCGTATCGCCGTCGGGCGCGGAGTATTCCGCTAACCGTATGCTTGCGAACCCCGGAAAAGCGGCCCACGACTTGGGGCTGGACCGCGAGGTCAATCGCGACCTGCTTAACATGCTGGTGGGGGTCAACCAGCAGACGGTCCTGCAGCGGAGTGCCACCCTGGCCGAAGCGATTCTGCAAGCCTTCGAGCACAAAGGCACTCTCCCCACGCGAGCGGTCAAGCAGCGCTCGTATCAGGTGTTGAGGCACATAGATATGCCGTCGGTTCTGGTGGAGGGTGGGTTCCTGTCGAATCGGTCCGACGCAAAGATTATCCGTACCGAACAGGGGCGCGATGCGATCGCCGAGGCGGTAGCCCTTGGGGTGGTAAACTACTTCCGGACGGTCAAGCCAGCCAAGCGTCGCGATGAGCCCATTACCGTCCATCGGGTTGAGACGGGTGACACGCTTTGGAAGATTTCTCGCCAATATGGCACGTCAGTCGCTACATTACAAAAGGTGAACCGACTCCACGACACGCGGCTGCGCGTGGGCCAGGAACTTTTGATCTCGAATCCATTTTAGGCCTCCATGAACCTCCGACAGGCTGTCACCAACAACATCGGCGTCAAGCTCATGGCGCTGGTGGTGGCGTTGTTCATCTGGTTTCACGCCAGCGGACAGCAGTCGATCATGCGGGTCGTCGATATCCCGCTCAAACTGCAAAACCTTCCCGATAGCGTTCGCGTACAAAGTGCCGTTCCCGAAACCATCGAGATTAGTCTCACCGGAACCAAGCGCGATGTGCTTCGCGTAAGAATGCGTCGCAACCTGGCGGTTGCGGTTGACCTTTCCGGATCCGCGCCGGGTCGCGAACGGGTTAACCTTTCGCCGATGAACGTCGTGCTTCCCAGTGGTTTCGACCGCAGAAACGTGCGCATCTTAAGCCCGATGACGCTCGACCTCACAATGGAAGCGCTCATCGAACGTCGAGTACCGATCACGCTCGCGACCTCCGGGAAAATATCCAACGAATTGGTGTTGCTTGATGGCAGCATATCGCTGGCGCCGTCGTGGGTGACGGTTCGAGGTCCCAAGTCAGTTATCGAAAACATGCGCTCGGTATCCACCGAGCCGTTTGACCTTTCCAAGGTCAAAGAGTCGGTGACACGTCCGGTCGGCGTCCGTATCCCCGTGCAGGGGATAGTCGCTTCTCCCAGCGAGGTGTCATTAAGCATTAGGGTGAGCCCCAAATCCAAGCGCATGTTGGCCAACCTACCGCCGACAGTTCTGCTGGACTCCGAAGATTTGGTCGCCGATGTGGTGCCTTCTACCGTTACGCTGACGCTTGAGGGCGCGGCCTCGGTTCTGGATTCGCTGTCGTCCGGCGACGTTTCGGTGTTGCTAAACCTCAGCGGCAAGCCGGCAAGCGAGTATCGCCTGGCTCCCGAAGTGATTCTTCCCCCAGGTGTAGCCCTGGCCGCAATGAGCGTGGACACCGTAACAGTGCGCGTGTTTCCGCCGGAGGCGCTGGGAGCGCCATGAGCAAGCGCAACACGTTCGAATTCTTCGACATTAATTTCCTCTCGGTTTACGCCGGGCGTTTTCTGACCGGCGCCCTGGCGATCATCGTCTTGATCCTGGCGGTCACGTCCCGCATGGGGGACGGTGCTCATCGCGACCCGCTGACGCTAGCGGTATGTGATTCTTCGGTGTCGTTGGAAGCATACGAGCCCCTTCGTTACTTGATCGCGCGCGAGACGCGTTTGTCGGTGGGGTTGTCTTTCTGTGACGACCGGCAGGATGCCGATCTGATGTTGCTTCACCTGGATGACCTTACCGATCCCGACGTCACCGTTTTGTGGGGATTGTCGCCATCGCCATATCCCGACCACTATGTGTTTATCGGTCGTGCCGGCGAGCGCGGGGCGGAGACGCCTATTGTTGTGCCGGGAAACCTGCCTCTCGAATTCCACACTCGGGCCAATTTGTCGACCGATGACCTGATGACTCCGAAGGTCGGCAACGGACCGGCCGCTGTGGTGTTTGCGGTCATGGGAGGTGAGGCGCCAGTCGGGATCGTGCGACATAGCGACCTGGACGCGCTGGTTGCCGAAGGAATTTTTCCGCGCGAAGCGATTGAGGTTCGTAAGTCGCTTCCAGCGAAACCCGACTGGGTGCTAACGTGCCGTAAGCGCGAAGCCGAACACTATCGCCGGACACTCCGCGACCTGCCGCAGTGGTTTTCGTCCTCTCCCGAGACCGCAGGTGATGCGGTCGCCAGATCGGGGTTGGCGGCGGTTGGGTTCCGCGGTGCTTTCCCCGTCGACCGCGTCGAGTACTAGTGCGAATGGCGTAAATGCCTTGACAGTGGGCGCTTTCGGGCCTAACGTCACCGCTAAACCGCGTCCAGGAATGCAAAAAACGTCATGAAACTTTCCGAGCTTTTCACCCGCAGCAGCGTTCGCACCGACTTTCCGGTGGCCGACAAGAACTCCCTGCTCACCGCTATCATCGACGACCTCAACGGTCGCGGCGAGATCGGCGACCGTGACCTGGTGGTCGCGGACGTGATTGAGCGCGAAAACGTGATGAGTACCGGAATCGGTAACGGCGTTGCGATTCCGCATGCTTATACCGACGGTGTCGATAAGCCAGTGGCAGGGTTTTATCGGACGGCGGAGCCGGTCAATTTTAAAGCGCTCGATAACAATGCGGTCGATTTGTTCTTCGTACTTCTTGGTCCTAAAGAAGGCCGCCGCGACCACATTAAGGTGCTGGCCAAGCTCTCGCGCTTGCTAAATCACGATGATTTTCGTCAGCAACTGCGCGATGCGGCGGACAGCGACGCGGTGGCCGATGTGTTCCGACGTCACGGCGACAAGTAGTCCCCATCACTAATAATTTAACGGGCAGGTCGGGATTGAATCGCCTGAGACTGCTTCTATTGGTATTCTACGTGATCACGGTGTTTGGCCTGTCGATGCGGCCTCACCTGGACTCTCCAGGTCCCGACTTCGCCAACAAAGACAAGGTGTATCACTTTGTTGAATACTTTGGGATGGGCGCGCTGCTGTTTGCTGCCGCCGGGCGCGCACTGAATGGGCGGCGCCTGTTGACACTGTTGCTGCTATTTGCTGTGGGTGCAACCATTGCCGCGTGTGACGAGATTATCCAAAGTTACACGCCGGGGCGCGAAAAAGATTTCGCCGACTGGGTTGCCGACGCGGTAGGAATCGTCACCGCTTTAACACTGCTAACCTTCACCCGGCTTGGACGCTGGCGTTTGGTTGCCGGACGATCGTAACAAAATGAGCAAGTATTCCAGACTTCGCGGAACGCAGGACATATTCCCGCCCGACATCGGTGCGTGGCAATTTGTCGAGTCGGTATTCGCCGACGTGTTTACCCGTTTCGCTTACCGCGAAATTCGCACTCCAATTATCGAGCCCACCGATTTATTCACGCGCGCGGTCGGCGAACAGTCCGACATTGTCACCAAAGAGATGTATACCTTCGAGGACCGCGGCGGTCGCAGTGTGACGCTTCGTCCGGAGAACACGGCGTCGGTTGCGCGCGCGTACCTCGAAAACGGACTCCATCGCCGCGGCGGATTGCAGCGTTTGTTTTACATGGGGCCAATGTTTCGCTACGACCGTCCGCAAAAGGGGCGGTACCGGCAGTTTCATCAGATTGGCGCCGAAGCTATTGGCGGCGACGCACCGGCGATTGACGTCGAACTCATTCACATGGTGGTTTTGGGGCTAAGGCAGCTTGGGTTTGACCAACTGGAACTGCGGATCAACTCGGTGGGGACGCCGTCGTCGCGCGAGCCCTATCGCAAGAAGTTGCTGGCTGCAATGGAATCCTTGTCGGACGAATTGGAAGATGGCTGGCGCGAGCGGTACGGCAAGAACCCGCTCCGCATATTCGACAGCAAGGAGATTGGGGCGATAAAGGACAAGTTGCCAACCATTACCGAACATCTGGACGCCGACGACCGGGAGCACTTTGATGAAGTCAAGCGGTTGCTTGCGGCCCTCGAAGTCCCCTTCGTGGAAGACCCGCATCTAGTGCGCGGTTTGGACTACTACACCCGGACTGCCTTTGAGTTTTATTCTGGCGATCGCGGCGCGCAAAGCGCGTTGTGTGGTGGCGGCCGCTACGACAACCTAATCGAAGAATGCGGCGGGCCGGCGACGCCGGCGATTGGCTTTAGTATTGGTTTGGAGCGCGTTGTTGCCAACCTGCCCGAAGGATCCGCTGCTGGCGCCGCCGCCGAAGAGATCGTCGACGTGTACGTCGGGTGCGTTTCGCCAGGTGACGCGGGGCTTGCAATGAAGGCCGCTGGTGTCGCGCGCGAAATGGGAGTGGCTGAAGTCGACCTTAGCGGTCGCTCGCAAAAGAAACAGATTCAAGTCGGAGAACGCAAACGTGCCCGCGCGATTATCATCGCCACCAATGGAGAACTGCAGGTGCGGGTTCGCGGGGAAAAAGATACACGCGAACTTACGTTGGACGGACTGGGTCAGTTACTGGCCGACGTTTGGGATAACTAAGGAGAAACATCGTGGAAACGCCGGGATACTGGCTGCCGTTTCAACGCTCGCACGATTGCGGCGCCTTGCGCGCCGACCAGGTCGGCGAAGAGGTATACCTGATGGGGTGGGTCGCAAAGATGCGCGACCTGGGTGGGCTACGCTTTATCGATTTACGCGATCGTTACGGGTTCACCCAACTGATGGTCGATCCCGAACAAGCCGAACTCGACGACGCGACCAGGGGACTGCGGCGCGAGGACGTGGTCGCCGTTGCCGGCGTCGTTCGCGAACGACCTGCCGAAACCAAGCGCACGGAAGTTCCGACTGGCGAAATCGAGATAGCGGTGACGCGTGTCGTAGTGCTGAACCGTTCGGAGACACCGCCATTTGAAGTTGAGGACGAAACCAAAGCCAACGAAGAGTTGCGTCTGAAGTATCGGTACGTGGACTTACGTCGCGCACCGATGAAACGCAACATAGAACTGCGACACCGTATTATTCTTGCGATTCGCAACTTTCTAAACTCGCGACGCTTTCTCGAAATCGAAACGCCCATGATGGTGCGCGCAACGCCGGAGGGCGCTCGTGACTATCTGGTTCCGAGCCGGTTGCACCCGGGTAAGTTCTACGCGTTGCCGCAGAGTCCGCAATTGTACAAGCAGATACTTATGGTCGCGGGGTTTGATCGATACTTTCAGTTGGCGCGTTGCATGCGCGACGAAGACCTCCGCGCCGATCGTCAGCCCGAACACACTCAAATCGACATGGAGATGAGCTTCGTCGAAGAGAAAGATGTGTTTGAGTTGGGCGAGTCGTTAATGAAGGAAATTTTTCGCGCCGGGCTGGGTGTTGAACTTAAAACACCGTTCCCAGTCATCTCCTATGCAGAGGCAATCGACCGCTTCGGCATCGACAAGCCCGACCTGCGTCTGGGAATGGAGTTGCAGACGCTTACCAGCTGTTTTGAAGGGACCGACTTTCGCGTCATTGCCGGCGCGCTGGACAAGGGTGAGCAGGTTCGTGGTTTCGTCGCGCCTGTGGGATTGGCGCGGCGCGATCTCGACCAGCTCGAAGAGACCGCAAAATCGTTGGGAGCCGGTGGACTCATTCGGCTTAAGCGCGACGGGGCGGGCTTTACCGGCGCGGTGGCCAAGTTCTTAGACGAGTCGATTCAAACTCGCTTAATCGAAACCACTGGTCTAGACGAAGGAGAAGTGATCGTCGCCCTGGTGGGTCCCACGCCAAAAGTGTCGCATATTCTGGGTAAGCTTCGTCTGGACGTGGGTAAAGTGCTAGGGCTTGGTCAGGAATCGGACCGCTTTGAGTTCTTGTGGATAAATGAGTTTCCTCTGTACGAGCAAGATGAAGAGACCGGCGCGTACACACCGTGCCACCACTTTTTTTCGATGCCCTATGAAGAGGATTTGGTATATTTGGAGAGCGAACCCCTGCGGGTTCGCGCGCATTTATACGACCTGGTGGCTAACGGTATGGAGTTAGCGTCGGGGAGTATTCGAATCCATAACCGCGAGTTGCAGGAGCGGGTAATGGCGGTCACGGGAATCACCAAAGAGGACGCCGCGCGTCGCTTCGGGTTCTTGCTTGATGCTCTCGAATTTGGAGCGCCGCCGCACGGTGGGATCGCCCCTGGGATCGACCGTATCGTTATGACGCTCGCGGGTAGCGATTCGATCCGCGACGTGATAGCCTTTCCCAAGACGGCGAAGGCCACGTCGTTGATGGACGACGCCCCATCCTACGTCGATCCGGACCAACTGGCCGATCTCCACATCCAGGTTGTGGATGAGGAGCAATAGGGCCTTTTGGGACACATGGGTTTCCCCACGATTTAAAACCCTTAAACCAACCCCTGGCTACATAACTCGTTATGTGACAGTGGGTTATAAGTGTATTTGGGCGAGAATCCGCTTGACACAGCCGGTATCCGGTTGCTAGGGTAACGCTCGTTTCTTATCGTAGGGTAATTGAAAGGAGTGACGTTGCGACGTCCGAACCGACATCTGTTTGTGGGCCTGATCGCGGCCGCTGTCGCCAGCTACGGCTGCGCGGAGGTGCCGCCGTGCACGGTTTCGCCGATTGAGATCGAAGAAACCCGCGAGGACTCGCAGATCCTGGACAAGGATCTGGCCGATGCGCGTAAGCGCGCCAAGTCACTCAGCGACGAACTCGCCCGCAAGCAAGCCGAATACAATTCTAAGAAGGATAAACCCGCGGAACTCCAAAAGAAGCTCGACGAGCTAAAAAAGGGTAGCGGCCGCGACGAGAAAAAGAAAAAAGACGACAAGAAGAAAGACAAAGACGAGAAGGAGGCCACGTAATGCCGCGCCACCTTCTGCGCTTTGCTTTTGCTGTAGCTATGCTGGCCCTGGTTGTCACGGGTTGTTCGGGTACGAGCGGCCGCGGCGTTAACGTTTCGGCCGGCGAGTATTACGGCGAAGAGGAATACGAGCAACTGTCGAATCGGGAAAAAGAACGCTACTGTCTTGATCTCGAGCAAGAGCTGAATCGTCTTCAGTCCGAAGTCGAAGAAAAGCGTACCGAGCTAACCGCGACGCGCAAGCAAATCGAAACGCTGCGCAACGACATCAAGCCAATCGAGCGTGAGATCACTCGCCTCGACTCGGACATTCGTTCGCTAACGTCGCAGATTGACGAGTTGGAAGCTCTGCCGAAGGAGTGGGCGATTAAGCCGGGCGAGACGCTGTGGACGATCGCCAGCTTTGAGGAAGTCTACTCCGACCCGATCAAATGGCCGCGGATCTACCGCGCGAACCAGGACAAGGTTCAGGATCCGCATTGGATTTACCCCGATACGGTGCTGGTAATTCCGCGCCACTGGCCGCGGAGCCACCAGGTGGCACTGGAAGAATCGCTGTCTTTGATTGCCAGTTATTGGGAAGTTTACGGTAACCCGA
The DNA here is from genome assembly GCA_964588695.1 of uncultured bacterium. Classification (GTDB taxonomy): domain Bacteria; phylum Krumholzibacteriota; class Krumholzibacteriia; order WVZY01; family JAKEHA01; genus CAZPQK01. Next base: position 24,728 of record CAZPQK010000008.1, on the reverse strand, counting down.
TGGACTGGACGCGACTGTTTGAGGCCAACAAGGATCAAATCGCGGACCCGAATCTTATTGAACCTAAACAAGTTATCCAGATCCCCCGGTAGTTTAATGGTTCCCGCCGGGGTCTTGGCCTATAATTTGATTATTCGGGCCAATATATGACGATCGCGGAACTCTAAATTATTGGAATTCAGGCTCTTGGGTCGCGCCGTCGTCGGCCCAAGAGTTTCTGTGTTTTAGGGATTCGGCCGAATCCCTTTCGCTATTGAGGGTAGGCTATCGCTACACGAGAAAAAGCCAACGGTAACACGCAAAAAAAGCGCGTCATTTCGTTCTCTGGCGTTGATCCTTTGCGTTTGTTTGGCGCCCAAGAAAAGAACTTGGACATATTGGAAGATGCGTTTCCCGGCGCGCTGGTGGTGCGGGGCGATGAAGTCATACTGAAGGGAAACGCTGAGGAGATAGAACGACTGACCCATGTGATTGGTCAGCTAATCGAAATAGCCCGAAGCGGCAAAGCCGTCACCGAGCAGGACGTAAACGTGGTCGTGGATCACCGCAACGGTGGCAACGGCCGTCCGTCGATACAAGAAGTCGACGGCGACATCGTCGTGAATACTCGCGCGGGACGACCGGTAAAGCCGCGGACGGCGGGCCAGAAGTTATACGTGGACGCGATTCGTCAACACGATGTGGTGTTTGGCATCGGGCCCGCCGGTACTGGTAAAACGTACCTCGCGGTCGCGTCTGCGGTTTCGGCACTGAAAGCAAAACTCATCGACCGGATCTTTCTGGTTCGCCCGGTAGTGGAGGCGGGGGAAAGCCTTGGGTTTTTGCCCGGCGACTTTCAAGCCAAGCTTGACCCGTATGTCCGCCCCATTGTCGACGCGCTCGTCGACATGCTGGGGCAGGAGAAGACCGTTCGTTACATGGAGAACGGCACCATCGAAGTTGCGCCTCTGGCGTACATGCGGGGCCGGACCCTGAATAACGCGTTTGTCATTTTGGATGAAGCGCAAAACACGACCGAACTACAGATGAAGATGTTTCTTACCCGTATTGGACAAAATGCCAAGGCCATCGTAAACGGCGACGTTTCGCAGATCGACCTTGAGCCGCCAACTCGTTCCGGCCTGTTGGCTGCGCAACGGATTCTGTCCGATATCGATGGTATTGGCTTCGTGTACATGACCACCGACGATGTTGTTCGCCACCAGTTGGTGCAACGCATCATTAAGGCGTTCGATCGCCAGTAGGCGGTAAGGCCGTGGATCCACTCTCTCGATTATTCCGTCGACGGAAGAACGTTTCGCGCGAAGAACGCGCGGAAAAGTATTCCAAAGGCATCGCCCTGCGCCACGAGTTCTCTCAGGGAATCACGCCGCGCTTGACGCTGGCGCTGGTCTTTGTTCTTGTTGGCGTCGTTCTGCTTCCGCCGACCAAGCGGACCCAGGAGATCGCGTTTCGAGCCGGCGAGATCGCCGATCGCGACGTCATCGCTCCGTTTAACTTTCGTGTGCCCCTGTCTCAGGAAGAACTGCGTATTCGCCAGGCGCAGGCATCGCTGAAAGTACCTCCGGTTTATCGCCGTTTGCCCAACGTAGAGACCGATCTTACCAATGATCTGGCCGCGTTAATGGACACGCTCACGGTTATCGTCAACATCGATACGCTCGACGTAGCCGGTAAGACCAATCGATTGTCGTCATGGCTGCCCAATCTTCCGGCCGCCACACTTGACGAGATTGCGCAACCCTCGGTCTTGCGAGCGCTCAACAAAGCAAGCAAAGATTTTCAGCGCAATGTTTTTACTCGCGGTCTGGTTGATAACGCCTCAATCATCCGGCGCAACGGCTACACCGAAATCTCGGTGGTCGACAATCAGAACGAAACACTACGCAAAGTCTCGGACATTATCGATCAAGGGAACCTTGATCGCCTGATACGCGAAGAAGCGACCGCACGATTCGGGACGAACCAGGACCGTACCCGGGTGTTCTTTGAAGTGGTGAGAGGCCATCTGCTGCCCAACCTGCAGTTTGACTACGAAGAAACCAACGTGCGCCGCGACGCGGCCACTAACCAGGTGATCGACTACTTCGAAGTTTCCAAGAACGAACGAATCATCGGTAAACACGACAAGGTTACCGACGACCAGGAGCAAATACTCCTGGCTTTGGAGGAGTTTCGCGCCGACCAGGAATCGGAAAAAACGCCGCTGTTGATGGTTAGCCTGTATCTGGCCGAGATCATTCGTTTGCTGCTGTTTTGTTTGCTTTTTGCAGCCTACCTTTACGGGTTTCATCGCGACATCTACCGCAACCTGGGCCAGTTGGGTTGTGTGTTCGCCGTGATGCTGTTGTATCTGGTGTTCATCGGGATCGTCGAGCGATTCCAGTTCAACCCGTTCATAATTCCTGCGGCGTTTGTGTCGATTATGCTGACCGCGCTGTTCGAGTATCGCGTTGGCCTGGTCGCGGGATTGTTTGCAGGCGCACTGATTCCTCTGGTGACTAATTACGATGTCAATATTAGCTTCGTGTCCATGCTGGCAGCGACTGCCGGTGTGTTTGGCGTGGAGCGCATGCGGGCTCGTAGTCACGTCTACGCCATTCTGATTCATGTCGCGGCGGCGTATCTGTTGGGCGTTCTGGGTGTGCAACTTGGTACGGCAGAAAGTCTCGACGAGCTATACCGGTCTTCGGTTTGGGGATTAGGTAACGGCGTGTTTTCGGCTATGACGGTGATGTTCTTGCTGCCCATTTTTGAGAGTTTGTTTAACCGAACATCGCGCTTCACGCTGCTGGAGTTGACCGACCTCAACAAGCCATTGCTGAAGCGACTTAATATGGAGGCGCACGGAACCTATCACCACTCGATGTTGATTGGAAACCTGGTCGATGCGGCTGCCGAGGCAATTGGCGCCGACTCGCTAAAGGCACGGGTAATGGCTTACTACCACGACATTGGTAAGATGTTTAAGCCCGAGTACTTTGCGGAGAACCAGGAAGGCGGTTTTAACAAGCACGAAAAGATAACACCACAGATGAGCGCGTTGATCCTGGTGTCGCATGTTAAAGACGGGGTAGAACTGGCGCGCGAAGAGAAGCTTCCGCAGATCATTATCGATGCGATTCGAGAGCACCACGGTACCAGCGTGATGGCTTTCTTTTACCAGAAAGCGCTCGAGACCGACTCCCATTCCAGCGTCAAGAAGGACGATTTTCGTTATCCAGGACCGCGACCGCAAACCAAGGAATCCGGCTTGCTCATGTGTGGCGATTCCGTGGAAGCCGCCGTGCGCAGCTTGCGCGACCCAACGCCGGTGCACGTGCGCAACATGGTGACTAAGCTCATCGACGCGCGGGTGCAGGAAGGTGAGTTGGACGAAAGTGGGCTCACACTGGACGACATCCATACGGTAAAAGAGAAGTTTATTTCGATCCTCTCGGGGATTTATCACAAACGGATCGCCTACCCGGGACAAGATAAAAAGGACGAACCTTCCGGTGAAGCTGTCGCTAAGTCTGTCCAGTGAGGTCGTTGAGCTAGCCTGGCTTGGGGATGAGACGCGTGGGCAAGTTGTCGAGATCGCGGCTGGCCTGTCGCCACGAACGGCAAACGTAGACGTGATTGTGGTCGACGACGATCACATTCGGTCTCTTAATCGGGAATTCAGAGGCAAGGACAAGCCCACCGACGTTATCACGTTCGAATACGGCGACGTCGATTCCGACGAGGATGTCATTGGAGAAATTTTTGTATCGCACCAAACGATCGCGAAGGAGGCGAATTCGTTAGGGGTAACGCCACAGGTATTGTTTGCCCGAATTGTAGTGCACGGACTGATGCACGTCCGCGGGATGGTTCACGATACCGATGACGCCGCGGCCAAAATGGAAGCCGCCGAGATAGCGGCGCTTGAGGGGCGGCTTAGCCCGTCCGACATTGCGGCCTTGTTCTAGCCCCGTAGCAAAAAATGGGTTCTGAAACCGACTTAGCCATATTTATTTCTGTCGCTGTTGTCTTTGCTTTGCTCTCCGGCGCGGGTACCGCGGTTGAAGCCTTGTCGTTGGTGCGTCTGGCACGAAGCGAAGACGATGACGTCGACGAAACCCCGGTATTTAACCGCCTGCTTGATGATCCGGTGCGTAACGGTATCGCCATCGACCTGGTGCGATCCTTTGCCGCCGCGGGCGTGGTGTGGGCGCTGATGCATGTGCTGCGCGACTGGCACTTGCAAAACTCCAGTCTCGACGCCGCCGCTCGGGCGGGACTGGTAGTGGGTACGCTTCTTATTTCTATTATGGTGGGGCGCGTGGTTTCTCTGCGGGCGCCCGAAGTCTATCTTCAACGACTTAGTTGGTTCATCAATCCGATCGTTTATCTCGCTCGGCCCGCCGCCTACGTGCTTGAATCTACGGTGCGCCGGATTTCGCCCAAGCTCAATCGCCAGCTGTCTTTTGAGTTCGTTCCGTTGCGCGAGAAAATCGAACTGTTTGGAACGACCAACGGAGATGACAACGACGACGAACAGAAGATGATGTCGAGCCTTTTGGACTTCGGCGACACCCGGGTGCACGAAGTTATGGTGCCGCGTATCGACATCGTTGCGGTTAATGCATTGGCCGACAAGGAAGAGACGATTTCGACCGTAATATCCGCGGGGCATTCGCGCATTCCGGTTTACGAAGAGACCATCGACCGAATCGTGGGGATGTTGTTTACCAAGGATTTGCTGCGCAAGGTGGCGTCGGGGGAGGACTTTACCATTGCGCAGCTTGCTCGCGACGCTTTCTTTGTTCCCGAGACCAAAAAAATCGACGAGTTGCTAAGCGAGTTCCGCGGCCGGCGTCAGCACATGGCTATCGTGGTTGACGAGTACGGCGGTACCGCCGGGATTGTGACGCTGGAAGACGTGTTGGAAGAGATTGTCGGAGAGATTCAGGACGAATTCGACGCGGAAGAAGAGTTAATTAAGCGGGTGGACGACGACACGGTCGTTTGTAATGCCAAGGTACATCTCGACGAACTTGGCGAGCATTTGGGAATTGTGTTTGGAGAAAGCAGTTCGGACAGTCTCGGCGGATTTCTTTTTGAAACCATCGGGCGGGTGCCGACACCGGGCGAGACGGTAGAATACGGCGGCCTTAAGTTTAAGGTTCAGGGTGTGCAGCGCCAACGAATTAAAAACGTCACCATCACCGGTCTGGCCTCGCTGGCCGAGCGCCTGGAAGATTCGACGGGCTAGAGAATGTTCAGAACATTTCGCAGATGGTTTTTGGCCGGACTCCTGGTGATCAGCCCGATCGCTATTACCGCGTGGGTGTTGTGGCGCACGTTCACCTGGATCGACAACCTGATCCAACCGCTACAAGAGCGGTACCCAATTATCGACTGGCCCGGCGTTGGTTTTGTCGCCGTGTTACTGTTGCTGCTCACCGTCGGCGGCTTTGCCAGCAACATCGTAGGTTCGCAAATCATTTCGCGCGCCGAGCGACTGCTCTACAAGCTGCCCCTGGTGCGACGTATTTATACCGCGGTTAAAGAACTGGCGGAGATTTTCCTTTCGGAGAAAAAGAGCGTCTTTCAGGAAGTCGTAATCGTCCCGTACCCGCATGCGAGCACCTACGCGCTTGCGTTTCTAACCGAAGAAAGCGGTGCGGTAAACTCACTTCTTTCCGACGATGTCGTCAGCGTGTTTGTTCCCACCACACCCAACCCCACTTCTGGCTTCCTGCTGTTCGTCCCGCGATCTCTGGTGCGTCGGGTTCCGATTACAGTGGAGGAGGGGCTCAAAATGGTCGTCTCCGGAGGCGCCTTTGTGCCTCAATCTTTGGTAAACGCCACCGAAGCCACCCCGGTTTAGTAGCTCACGTTTCATTCTTCTGGCCATTACGTGCGTGACACGGGTTCCGCTTGCGATACGCATGGCGGTTCACTAGGATGCCTGCTATGGAGCGCGTGTCCTACGAACATGTTCAGCGCATCCGGGAACTCCTCCAGGCCGGTGCCTACGCCGGCCTGGACGAGTTTTTGGAGCCAATGCACCCGGCCGACGTCGCCGAGATCCTCCCCGAACTCGAGCAACCCGACCAGGTTACGCTGCTGAAGTACCTCGGTACCGAACGGGCGGCGTCGGTGTTGACCGAAGTGGACGACCACTCCGGACAGACGTTGCTGCTGTTGCTTTCCGACCGTGAGATCGTCGCGTTGCTCGAAGAGATGCGCTCCGACGACGCCGCCGACCTTATGTCGACCCTCTCGCCCGAAAAGACCGAAGCCGTCGGCGAGCTAATGGAGGACGCCGACCGCGACCAGTTGGTGGCGCTTATGGAGTACGACGAAGACTCCGCGGGCGGCATCATGGAGGTAGAGAACGTCGTCGTCCAGGACGACGAAACAATCCGGGACGCGATTCGCGTGGTTCGCGCGCAAGAAGACGACGTCGAGCATCTGCAGAAGGTCTTTGTCGTCGATGCGGACAACCGTTTAGTGGGCGTCGTCAATGTCCTCGACCTGCTGTTGCGGAGCCGGTCGACTCCGGTGCGTGACATCATGAAAACCAACGTCATCTCGGTTCCCGTCGACATGGATCAGGAAGACGTTGCCGGCTTGTTCGGCAAGTATGACGAACTTACGCTTCCAGTGGTCGACAGCAGCAACCGGCTGGTAGGTCGGATTACCGTCGACGACATTATCGACGTTCTCGAAGAGGAGGCATCGGAGGACATTGCGCGGCTTGCCGGTACTACCGAGGATGAGATTGGGGAACCGTCGCCCATTAAAACCTCGCGTGCGCGCTTGCCTTGGTTGGTGTTTAGTGTGCTCGGGCAATTAATTACCGCCTCCGTACTGAACCGGTACGAAACCACCATCGGGGAATTGGCAGTGTTGGTATTGTTCATTCCTCTCATCGTGGGTACCGCGGGCAGTGTGGGGATGCAAGCGGCGGTGGTGGTGGTGCGAGAGTTGGCTCTGGGTCAAATCGACCTGCGGCGACTGGGTGATCGAGTTGGGCGCGAACTTCTAGTGGCGTTCCTTAACGGAATCGTCCTTGGCCTGATTCTCTTTGGCGCAGTCTACCTATGGTTCAGCGACGCGCCACTTGGAGTGCTGCTGTGGCTGGCGTTGATGGCGGTAATTATTGTCGCCGCGTTTGTCGGTGCTTCCATACCGCTGCTAATGAACCGACTAAAGATTGATCCCGCAATTGCGACAGGCCCGTTCATTACCGTACTCAACGACATCGTCGGTTTAGCAATTTACCTTTCCTTGGCCAATATCTATCTGGCCAAATTCTCGTAGTCATGTTGGAAAAAGCAGAAGGGGTGGTGTTGTCCACTCGTCGCAGCGGCGAATCCAGTGTTTCGGCAACAGCCCTGCTGGCGCGACACGGGAAGATCCGGCTAACTGCAAAGGGAGTTCTTTCCAAGAAAGACGGTCGCCGCGGCGCGTTGCAGCCTGGACACCACGTCCAGGTTCTGTTTTACCTGAAGCCCAACCGGCACGTGTACTTTGTTAAGGAAGTCGATCTGGTCGGTCGCCCAGCGGCCGCTGACTCGTCGTTGGAGCTAATGGCCAGCCGCCTGGCGGCGATGGAGATTCTGGACCTGGTGTGCTATCCAGGAAGTCCCGCCGACGAAGTGGTTGAACTCGCCATTGACTTTGTAAGCGCGCCCGCGCCGCAGGATCCGTTGCTGATGTTTCTGGCGTTTGCCGCCAAGCTTCTGGAGCGACTCGGCGCGTTTCCCGACGTCGAGACCTGCGCCGAATGCGGAAAGGCGGCCGATGAGGGAATTTATCGTTTCGCCGAGGGTTCGACCGTTTGCCGGAGCCACGGCGCTGGCGGCGAAGGAACAATGGTGCTGCGGTCGGCGGTAAGAGAAGCACTGTTGGGCTGTCTGACTGCCGATTTCGAGGTCTTGGGCGGTGCGACACTAGCCCCCGAATCCAGAAAGGACTTGGGGAAACTCATTCACTGGACCTATACTTCGCACGTTCAGGGCTATAGCCTACCCAAGTCGCTGAGCCTGCTTTAGTTATTCATCCCAAAAAATAAAAGAGACATACCGTGGCCCGTCGCCGACAAGCTCCGACGTATCAAGAACTCATTACCCGCCTGCAAAACTTTTGGATCAAGCAGGGTTGTTTGTACCTGCAGCCCTACAACAGCGAAGTGGGTGCGGGAACGCTCAATCCCAACACCTTCTTGCGCGTGCTTGGGCCCGAGCCGTGGAAAACTGCATACGTGGAACCGTCTAAGCGTCCCAAAGACGGTCGCTATGGCGAAAACCCCAACCGGGTTCAGCAGTTTCTGCAATACCAGGTCATTCTCAAACCGCCGCCAGCGAATGTGATCGAGTTGTACATCGAAAGCCTGCGCGAGATTGGAATCGATCCCAATAAACACGATATCCGACTGGTCGAAGACGATTGGGAAGCACCCACCTTGGGTGCCGCTGGTTTGGGATGGGAAGTTTGGTTGGACGGCATGGAGATTACCCAGTTTACCTATTTTCAGCAGGCGGGTTCGTTAGAGTTGGAACCCATTTGCGCCGAAATTACCTACGGGCTGTTGCGCATTTGTCTTTATCTGCAAGGCGTTGATTCCGTGCTGGATATCGAGTGGGGCGACGGTATCACCTGGGGCGACGTTAATCTTCAGGCCGAACAGGAGTTTTCTGCGTTCCACTTTGAAGCCGCGGACACGAAGCTTTATTTTTCGATGTTCGCGTCGTTCGAAGAGCAGGTCAAAGTCATGTTAGACAAAGGGCTGGTGTTGCCCGCTTACGACTACGCCGTTAAATTGTCGCACTTGTTTAACGTACTCGACGCCCGCGGAGCGATCAGCGTAACCGAACGGACCGGATACATCGGCCGGATTCGTTCGCTGGCGCGAAAGATCGCACTCGCCTACATCGAAAAACGCGAAGCACTGGAGTTTCCGCTGATGAAAGGAGCCAGGTCGTGAGCGACTTCCTCCTGGAAATTGGCGTAGAGAACCTTCCCGCTTCGTATATCCAACCCGCTGTCGCACAGCTGCGCGATGATTTCGCCCAGCAACTTAAGGCCGAACGCCTGACGTTTGACGACATCGAGGCCGCAGGTACACCGCGGCGTCTGGTGGTGCGCGTCTGGGGGCTCGCCGAGAGGCAGAGTGCGCAGACCGAGCAGGTTACTGGTCCGCCGGTCGAACGTTCTTTCGATGAAAACGGCGCACCAACCAAAGCTGCCGAAGGATTTGCGCGGTCGCTTGGGGTAACGGTGGACAAGCTAGCACACATGGATTCGCCTAAAGGGAAGGTGCTGGGGCTGGAGAGAAAACTCCCGGTTCGTTCCACGCCCGCGCTGCTTAAGGACATGCTTCCGGATATGGTCGCTGGTGTTCGATTTCCCAAGACGATGAAGTGGGAGCCGTCGGGAGCCCGGTTTGCGCGCCCGGTGCGCTGGATTGTGGCGCTGTTGGGTAGCAAAGTAGTCAAGTTTAAGTTCGCCGACGTTACCAGTGCCAATGTCACTTACGGTCGTCCGTGGATGCGTGGCGAAAAAGCAACGCTTCGCGGGGTGGGATACTACGACGGCGCCATGAAGAAGTTGGGTGTAATAGTCGACGGCGCGACTCGTGAGAAAAAAATTGCCCAGGCAGCCGAAAAAGCGGCGGCATCCCGAGGCCTGAGCGTGATTCCTGACGACGGACTCATTAGCGAAATTGCTTATATGACCGAAAACCCGCGCGTTCTGGTTGGTGACTTCGAAAAGAAGTATCTCCAACTCCCACCAGAAGTCGTGCGCATCGCGATGAAGTCGCATCAGCGCTACCTTGCCGTGCGCAAGGGGCGCGGAAAACTAATGCCGCACTTTATAACGTTCACCGATGGCGCGGTTGGTTCGCCCGCGGCAGTGCGTAAAGGAAACGAAGGAGTTCTGCGAGCACGACTGGAGGACGCACAGTTTTACTTTCGCGAAGACGTTTCCCGCGGCGTCGATGGCCTGGCCACGGAACTCGATCGCATTGTGTTTATCGAAGGGTTTGGCACGATTGGCGAGAAAGCGACGCGCATGGGTGAACTGGCCAAACGTGCGCGCGACTTGCTTGCGGCGGTTGATAGCGATGCGTTGCCCGACGACGCGGTGCTCGAACGAATCACTCGCATTGCCAAGGCCGACCTTGCTAGCGAGATGATCAAGGACGGCAAAGAGTTCACCAAGCTGCAGGGCTTGATTGGAAGCTACTACGCCATCGAGTCCGGTGAATCGAAAGAAATCGCTGACGCTATTCGTCAACACTACGAACCGGTCAACCCGGCGTCGCCGTTACCCAAGTCGATGTTGGCCACGCTGGTGTCGATCGCGGATCGGGTGGACACCATCACTGGTTGTTTTTTGGCGGGTTTCGTGCCGTCGGGATCTCAAGATCCGTATGCACTCCGGCGCCACGCCAACGGCTTGTTCCGTATCGCCGAAACTCTTCCAGCGTTGGATTTACGCGAGCTGTTCTTGCGGGCGTTGGAGTTGTATCGTCACGAGAGTTACAGCGATAAAGCCACCGAAGAAAAAGCCCACGAAGCGATGCATGCGTTTTTGATTGGGCGCTGCGAAGCGTTGCTGAAGGAACGCAAGTACGCGTATGACGTGGTTGCGGCCGTTGCCGAAATGACGTGGTCGACGCCGGCGGTGGCGGTGGCGAGGGCCCGGGCGCTAACGCAAATGCGGGGGAACGCCGAATTTGAACGGTTGATCACCGGCGTTAAGCGAGTCGGGAACATTCTCCCGGCGGACAAGCGCGCACAGGGCGTAGCCTGGTCGGCTCTTGATCGAGCGTTCGATGCTCGGGGGGCCCTAAACGTCGGCAGTCGACCCGCGCCGTTGTCGTACAGCACCGACGCGTTCGAATCACCCGCGGAAAAAGGACTTTGGGAAGCACTTTCGGCGGCCGCGCCGCGCGTGCGCGAACACGACAACGCGCAGGCTTTCGACCGGGTGCTGGCGGAGTTGTCCCACCTGGCCGACCCAATCGACGCGTACTTTGACGAAGTGCTGGTGAACGCGAAAGACGATGCGCTGCGAGAGAATAGACAGAATTTTCTGGCGGTCGTTTTCGCGTTGTTTGCGCGCTACGCGGATTTCTCGAAGATCGTCGAAGTTAGTTAAGTCTACCTCCGAACATTGAGCGGCGGCGCTTGTCGGTGGACGTGTTGTTCGCTCGTTCTCCTCTCGCTTTCGGCGCTAGCTCGCTCCGGATGCGGTAACTCACACGCTCGGAAGTCGAACTCACAAACAACACGCCCACCGCCTACCTTCTTGCGCCTACAGTTCGCTCATTTTCCTCTCGCTTTTCAGCACTAGCCAATCCAATTGCGATGGCACCCGCGCTCGGAAGTCGAACTTACGAACCGCATGCGCGAACTACAGCGTTTGCCGAGAGTGGCGGCGATGTTGTCGAGCCCAACTTCCGAGCGCGGCTGACTATCAGCGATGCGCAACCACCATGCAAACGCGAGAGGCGGGAGAGGAAACAACTTCGTCGCGACCCCGCGAACGACAACTACGTTATAGGTTAGAGTCTGTCTCGGCGTTCAGCGCGTGAACCTTAGCTGCACCTACACTTGTGCGTGCATTCACGAGCGCATGCAAACGCGCGCATCCACCAACGTTCGTGTAACGTAAACAAAATTGCCCCGTTGCGAACCTTGCCCACAGGAATATATTTCCCAATAGCTCCCTGACGCACTTTCTGTGTTGAGGTTAACCCCCCGCTCAAAACAGAGAGATGTCTCGTTCACCTCTTTGCTCAGGAGGTCCGCATTGAGACGGTCTTCTCTTTTTGTGTTGCTTGTTGTTGCAGCGGCGTTCATGACAGTCGACGCCGGAGCCAAGAACACAACCAAAGTTTCTCCTAAATTTGATCAGGCCGTGTCGCCTGGCGAACTCAGCGCTGCATTGTCACTTGGTGACGGTACCGCGTATCGATCAGCCGCGCAGAGCACGACCTATTTGGCCAGTTACACTTTTGACTCTGGTCCCGCTTGCGTTACTGAGGGCTGGACAACCGAGGACTTAACCGCTCAGATCCAGGAGTTTTTCCACGTGGATGACTTTGCCGGTCTTGGCGGCGGAACGTTCGGGTTGCTGGCAGCGCCTGCGGGGCTACAAGCACTTTGGTGCGGCGCGCGTTCATCTGGAACCGCACCGTTATGTAGTTACGCTTCACTCCCCGGCTACGGGAACCTCTGGGACCAAGCCTTTTGCACCAAGTCCGCGGTTGCTGGGTCTGGAATCTCTGTGAACTTTGCCATTCACTGGGACACCGAGCCGGGGTATGACTTCGTCCGCTTAGAAGTTGACGACGCCACTGTTGGCGGCGAAAACTGGCTCGATCTTGGAGCCGGTCCGGGCACCGGAGGGGCGTGGGATGCTCAGGGTACCGATACCACGAGCGTCGCAATCCCGGATTCGCTTCACGGTGGCAGCGTTAACGTTCGCTGGCACTTTACTTCGGACGGCGCCTGGTCGGATGAAGACGGATTGTGGGACACCGATGGTGCCCTCATTCTCGACGACCTTAGCGTGTCGGTCACCAGTGGCGGCAGCGGCCTTCCGGTTGAAGACTTCGAAGCCGAAGCCGTGGGTGCAACCTCGTCTTCGGACTGGGAAGCATGCTCGCCGTCCGGTTACGGCGACTTCGCGGCCCTGTTCCCGGGTGCACAACTCGTACAGGAAGACCCGTGCTTGTCGCGCGTTTCCTGTATGTGGGGATTCTTTAGCGGTTCGTCGTTTGTGTACGACTGTGTTACGCCGCAGTTCCTGACTCAGCCGGTGGTGCCGTACGGCAACGCCCAGGGTCAGTACATGAATAACTACGCGATTTCGCCGGTGATTCCCTGGGTGGGTTCCGGTACGGGCGCCGAAATGGTGTTCGATGTTTATCGCGACCTTCCGCTGGATAACCTCGTCTTCTACGTGTGGAACGTTCGTTCTATTGTAGCGGGATGCCCGACGCCTTGGGTTAACCGTAACCTGGTTAGCTTTGGTGGCGGTAAAGACTGGTTGAATCAGGTCAACCCGTTTGGCGACCTGGTCGTTCCGGGTGCTACCGACATTCAAGTGTCCGTTGGTTGTGTCGACCAATGTGGCGTTTGGTGCGGTATTTTCGGGACCGGTTCGTGCCACAGCCACGCGCCCCTGATCGACAACATCGATGTCTACCGCATCGCGACGACGGGCCCGCAGTGGTCAGGTCGCGACATCGATCAATTGCAGGACAACTTCGAGGAGATCTCCGGGCCCACCGCGGGAACTGCTCGCGCCGACGCCGCGCAGGATATTCTCCCCAGCACCAATCCAAATATCCTGCCTGGCGACTCGGCGGTTGTTACCGTGTCGGACCCGGTGCTTGGGTTGGCTGGCGATGTTACCTCCGGTTTCGGTCCTGCGGTTTACTTGTACGCAACGGTGTTCCCGCAGGGACAGCCGGGTAAGTCCGGTGCCGCACTTAGCGACGATTCGTTCCGTTACCCAGTCGTGGGTTCCACGGTGGCCGATGGCCTCACATGGGACATTGTCCGACTGGACACGGCGTTCGTCAACGGTGCTACGCGTACCGGGGTCACCGCCGATGTGTACTGCATCGACCTCAACGACAACTTGTTTGAAGCTGGCGACACGGTTCTCTTTTTCTACGGAGCAGAGAACACGAACGGCGAACGCACGTACTTCCGTGTTAACGCCGGTGCCGGTCTAAGCTTTAACAACATCGATGAGGCTGCCGCCAATGCCGACGAGTTCACCATCCTACCCGCTGGTGGCGTCAACAACGGTGGCGATATTCTCTTTGTCGACGGGATGAACTTCCGTGGCGCTCAACCGTTCTTTGATAGTTCCTTCGAAAACTTAGGGCTGCTCGATCAAGTCGATCGATACGACGTGCGTGCTCCAAGTTCTTCGATTGCCAACCGCTTGGGTAGTCGTGTCAACGACGTCTCGACGCAGTTGATAGGGAATTATCGGAAGATTATCTGGAACACAGGTAACCTCGACCAGACCATTGGCGACGGTACCGGTAACCCAGAGAAGTCGGATGACGCTTCGGTGCTGTTCTCTTTCCTAGAGCAACTTCCGAACACTGGCGGCTTGTATCTGAACGGCGATGACCTGCCCGATCAGATGAAACAAGCCACCGGCGTCGGCATGGTTAGCTTGTTGTCGAAGTACATCAACTACAACCTCGACGACCCCAACCACGTTACCTACGGTACCGGCGCCAGTCCGCTTATGGTGGGCGATGGCGGTGGTTTCCTGGCCGGTGACACGTTGGTGGCCTACGGTGGTTGTGTGCTGATTAACGACTTCGATGTTATCTCGGCAGCTGGTGCGGCCACTCAGGCGGGCACGTATAGCGGCAATGGAACAACCGGAGGCGCGATGGTTGCACAGACGACGCTGAACCCGAACGGGTTTAACGTTGGTGTGGTCCTTAGCGGTTTCTCGTTCCACTATGTCCGCGACGATCGCCCGGCCGGTGTGCCAGATCGCTTCGTGCACATGCAGAAAATTCTCCAGTACCTCAACAACACCCCGGGTGTTGCGACTGGTACCGGAACTGCTGCGCAAACCAGTCTGTCGCAGAACTATCCGAACCCGTTTAACCCGACCACGACGATCAACTACACCTTGCGCGACCGCAGTAACGTTTCATTGAAGGTGTACAACGTGAAGGGTCAGCTGGTTCGGACGCTTGTTAACGGAGTACTCGACCCGGCGCAGGTCGCTCCTGTTACCTGGAACGGTCTTAACGATCGTGGGCAGCAGGTCTCGTCGGGCGTGTACTTCTACAAGTTGGTGACGCGTGACTTCACGCAAACCAAGAAGATGGTATTGCTGAAGTAATGGGAGCTCTTTAGCAGTTATCAGGGACCATCACAGGAGCCGGGGTTGTGTGCACCAACCCCGGCTCTTGCTTTTCTGCAAGAGGAATCTTGTCGCTGGGGTATTGACGCCCTCATGGGGTGAGGCTACGCTAATGCTACCTGCGTGACTCGGTTTTGTGAGCTACCCCCTTGGCTCTAAAACGGACCGGGAACTCCTCTTACCCTGACACGAAGGGGGTCGCTATGCGACGCTCTCTGCTCGCTGTGTTGTGCATTATCCTCGTGGCAATGGCCGCCAGCGCGTTGGCGCGGACGCCGGTCACTAAAGAGCGCGACATTAAGTCCCACGTTACTCCTAGCGAACTCAACGCAGCCAAGGCATTGACCGGTGCCAACTTCCGCTCGGTGGTCCAGGGGACTACATATCTAGCCACATATACGTTCGATTCGGGGCCGGTGTGCGTTGATGAAGGGTTCACCATCATCGATCGCACGGCTCAACTCGGCGATTTCTGGCATGTCGACGACTTTGCCGGACTCGGTGGCGGCACTAGCGGATCGCTGACCGCACCAGCCGGCTTGCAAGCCCTATGGTGCGGGGCTCGTCCCACGGTAACGGTTCCGCTATGCGGTTACGCATCACTTCCGGGCTATGGGAACGCATGGGATCAAGCGTTCTGTTCGTCCGCGGTGACTGGTACCGGCGTGTCGGTGAATTTTGCGATCCACTGGGACTCCGAGCCGGGCTACGATAAAACCTATCTTGAAGTTGACGATGCCACGGTGGCAGGCGAGAACTGGGTCGCTCTCGGGTCCGTCAACGGTGGTATTGGGTTCTGGGATAACACCGGGACCGACACCGCATCGATAGCGGTGCCCGACACGATGCACGGCGGGTCGGTGAGCATTCGCTTTCACTTTACTTCTGACGGCGCCTGGTCCGATGAGGACGGCCTTTGGGATACCGACGGGGCGGCGATCATAGATGACCTCGAAGTCACCGTCACCTCAGGCACCGGACTTCCGCTGGAAGACTTCGAAGGTGAATCGGTGGGTGCTACCAGTGCCAACGATTGGCAAAGCTGCACGCCGGCAGGTTACGGCTCGTTCGCTGGTCTCTTTCCTGGGTCAAGCCTGGTGCAGGAGGATCCGTGTGTAAGTCGTCTGTCTTGCGTGTGGGGATTCTTTAGCGGGTCGAGTTTTGTTTACGATTGCGTAACTCCGGCGTTTGTATCACAACCGGTGGTACCGTATGGCAACGCGCAAGGGCAGTTTTTGAACAATGAGATTCGCTCGTCGAATATTCCCTGGGTGGGTTCGGGGGCCGAGGCGGAACTTATCTTCGACGTGTATCGCGATCTGCCGCTCGACAACTTGATCTTCTTTGTGTGGTGTGTCCGATCAGTAGTTGCGGCCTGCCCGGGGCAATGGCGCGACCGTAATTTTGTGTACCATGGCGGTCAGTTAGATTGGCTGCGCGTGGTCGAGCCGTTTGGCGATCTAGTCGAACCTGGTGCAACCGATATTCAAATCTCGCTGGGCACGCTGGACCAATGCCAGGTTTGGTGCGGCGTGTATGGAACTGGGGCTTGTCATAGCCACGCGCCGCTGTTCGACAACATCGATGTGATTCGCCTCGCGTCTTTTGGGCCACAGTGGACCGGGCGTGATCTGGATCAGTTTCAAGACAACTTTGAGGAAGTTGCGGGACCGACAGCCGGTACTGCGCGCGCCGACATGGCCAACGACATCTTTCCAGTAAATAATCTGGGCATCCTACCGGGTGACTCGGCCACCGTGACCGTAGCTGATCCCGTCAGTGGGTTGTCGACCGAAGCCAACCCCAACAGTGGGGCATTCGCGGGGTCAAAAGTGTTTTTGTACGTGAATGTACAGGGTCCGAGCGCCGGTACTGCTGTTGGCAATGCGCTTTCGCAAAACCAGGACCGCTGGCCGGTTGTTCCGGGGTCGGTCACGGCGAATGGGGTGACCTGGTACCGCGTTCGTCTCGACACGTCGTTTACCAATGGTGCGAGTCGAACCGGTGCCCAACCCGACCTGTTCTGCGTCGACCTCAACGACAACTTGTTTGTCGCTGGTGACACGATAAACTTTTTCTACGGCGCAGAGAATACAATGGGTGTGCGTACCTATTTTAACGTTGGTTCGGGCCCAATCGAAAATCTTGAAGAAGCAGCTTCGGTTGCCGACGAGTTTACCATTCTGCCAGCCGGTGGTGTGAACAACGGTGGTGACATTCTCTATGTTGATGGCATGAACTTTCGCGGCGCGCAGCCGTTCTTTGACACGGCATTCGCTTCGATGGGTTTGCTGGACCAAGTGGACCGCTACGATATCCGTGCGCCTTCGTCCGGCGTCGCCAACCACCCTGGTAGCCGCGTCAACGACGTGGCCGCGCAACTCAACGCCAACTACCGGGGCATCATCTGGAACACCGGGAACCTGTCCATCACCATTGGCGACGGGACAGGCAACCCAGAAAAGTCCGACGACGCTTCGATGCTGTTCTCGTTCCTTGAGCAGCTAACCAACACCGGTGGCGTGTACGTTGACGGTGATGATGCTCCGGACCAGATGAAACAGTCCGTGGGGGCGGGAATGGTCAGCTTGCTCTCCAAGTACATCAACTACACGTTGGATGAGACTGATCATGTTGACTTTGGACTCGGCGCAAGCCCGCTCGGCGTCGGTGTCGCAGGCGTTTTTACCGGTGACCAATTGGTCGCTTACGGCGGCTGTTCAGCGATCAACGACTTCGACGTCATGTCGGCATCGGGCGCGTCAACGGTGTTGATGAACTACAGTGGCAACGGCAACACTGGGGGCGCGTTACTCGGACAAACTACGCTCAACCCCAACGGGTTTAATGTGAGCTTTCTGCTTCAAGGGTTCTCGTACCATTACATTCGTGACGATGTGCCTGCTGGTCTGGCGGATCGGTTTGTTCATATGGAACACATTCTGAACATCTTAGTTAGCAGTCCACCATCGCCGGTTGGAGCGGGTGCAGCAGGTAAATACTCGCTTGCCCAGAACTACCCGAACCCGTTCAACCCGACGACCACGATCAACTACACCTTGCGTGAGCGCACGAACGTCTCGCTGAAGGTGTACAACGTCGCCGGTCAACTGGTGAGCACGTTGGTTGATGGCGTGCAGAATCCGACCGATGTGGTACCGGTCACCTGGAACGGGCTAAACGACAACGGTCAGTCTGTTTCGTCGGGTGTGTATTTTTACAAGTTGGTCACGGGCGATTTCACGCAGACCAAAAAGATGGTTCTGCTGAAGTAGGGCCAGCCACGAACATTCCATGGGACGGGGGCGCTCCGGCGCTCCCGTCCCATTTGGGTTAATGATATTCTGTTTATGGGCCAGTAGACATCTGCCCGGAGGGCGACTAGACTCTTACTATATGTCCTAAGCATTGATCCGCTGACCTGTAGGGGGCTCACTATGCGGACCCGTCGACCCCACCGGTTGCTCGCCGGTGCTGCTCTGGTTATTGCCTGTGCGTTTGGTACTACTTCGACCGACGCGCGCCCGCCCAAGTCTCAACCCGAACCCGTTCCGGTGATGGAGATTCCCGCCGCCGACCTCCGCGAGGCACGGCGGATGGCCGGGTTGCCGATCGCTCGGTCCGCGTCCGCGTCCACGACGTTTCTGGGTAGTTTCACTTTTGATAGCGGGCCCACATGTGTCGACGAAGGGTGGGTGGCGGTGGACTACACCAGCCTCTACGGACGCATTGGCGAGATGTGGCACGTCGATGACTTTGCCGGTTTGGGAGGCGGCGACCTGCGCGGCTTCTTGCGTCCGCCCGCTGGGTTGCAGGCGCTTTGGTGCGGCGCAAGACCGTCGTCCGATCCGGACTTTTGCAGGTACGCGGCGTTACCGGGGTACGGCAACAGTTGGGACTTTGCGTTTTGCACCAAAGACACTGTGTTCGGAACCGACGTCAGTGTGAACTTTAGCGTCCACTGGGATTCCGAGCCCGCCTATGACTTTACCTTTGTAGAAATCGACGACCAGAACGACGTCGGCGAGAACTGGATTCCACGCGACCTGTCTACCTTTCCATGGGGCGGAGCGTCGGGGTTTACTTCGTGGGGAACTGACACTGCGATGTGTCCGATTCCCGATAGCCTTCACACCGGTGCAATCAAGATTCGCTTTCACTTTGCCTCGGACGGTGCATGGTCCGACGAAGACGGTTTATGGAACACCGATGGCGCGATCGTCATAGACGACCTTTCGGTAACCAGTAACCTGGGTGTGCAAGTTCCCTTGGAAGACTTCGAAGGCGAGGCATTGGGAGCACACGAAAGCGACGACTGGGAGGCGTGTAGTCCGCAGGGCTTCGGGACGTTCGCGTCGGTGATGCATGCCTCCGATATTCTACAGCTCGATCCTTGCGCGCAGAACGCAAGCTGTGTGTGGAATTTTTTCACCGGATCGTCGTACGTGTATGACTGCGTCGTGCCGTCGTACCCAACACAGCAAGTCGTGCCGTACCAGGACGGTCATCCCACCGGTCTAAACGTGTTTGTCGAATCTCCGATGATGCCATTGGTGGGTTCGGGGTCGCAGTACGAGATTGCGTTTGACGTGTACCGCGACCTGCCACTGGAAAACCTGGTTTTTTACAACTGGGAAATCAGGAGCATTGTTGGTGGGTGCGCGGGGGCGTGGCAGAATCGCACGTCGGTTTATTACGGCGGGCAAAAGGACTGGTACCGAGCGGTCCACCCGGTCGGCGACCTGGTTGACCCGGCGGCAACCGATGTTCAGATTGCTCTGCGTGCGTTTGATATGTGTTTTGTTTGGTGCGGAGTATTCGGGACGGGTGCCTGCCACAGTAATGCGCCGCTGTTCGACAACGTGGACGTGTACCGCATCGACAGCCAGGGGCCCGATTTCTTCGTCCGCGACTTCGATCAGTTTCAGGACACGTTCGAAGAGGTGTCCGGACCGACCGCTGGAACCGCGCGGGCGGATATGGCGCGGGACATTCTGCCCAGCAGTAGCCCCAATATTGTTCCGGGCGATTCGGTGCTCATCATGGTCGATGATCCCGAAGTTGGGCTGGCCGGAGACCCACTCTCTGGTTTCGGTTCGGCGGTCTATTGCTACGTGTCGGTGTGGCCTCAAGGACAAGCCAACAAAACTGGTGATCATCTAACCCAGGACTCGTTCCGTTGGCCGGCGGTCGGAACAACTGTAGCCGATGGAGTCACGTGGACATGCTTGCGCATGGACACAACGTTTAATGGTCCGGGGCGGACCGACATTCCTATCGAGAACACGTTTTGCATCGATCTCAATGACAACCTGTTCGAAGCCGGCGACACGGTGTGCTTTTTCTACGGCGCGGAAAGTACCAATGGTAAGAAGCGTTACTACAATGTGATGTACGGGCCGGCGGAAAACATCGATGAGATCGCCTCGAACGCCGATGAATTTACGGTGTTGCCAGCGGGTGGGGTGAATAACGGAGGAGATATACTTTATGTCGATGGCATGAACGGACGTGGGGCGCAGGTTTACTTCGATACCGCGTTTGAGTTAATGAGCATATCGCACGGCATTGACCGTTACGACATCCGTGGGCCCAGTTCTGGCGTTGGCAATCATCCCGCATCGAGAGTCAACGATGTGGCCGCTCAACTCAACACCTACTATCCACGTATTCTGTGGAACACAGGCGATCTGGACATCACCATCGGAGATGGAAGTGGCAGTCCCGAGAAGTCAGACGACGCGTCGCTGTTGTTTTCGTTCTTGGAACAGCTAACCAACACCGGCGGGGTGTGGATTAGCGGCGACGATGCTGCCGACCAGATGAAGCAATCGACCGCGCCTGGCATGATGAGTCTTCTAAGTAAGTACATGAACTACACTCTTGATGACCCCGACCACGTGAATTTTGGGCTGGGAAACAGCCCGCTGGGTGTGGGCGTGGCCGGAAAGTTTTCCGCAACGCAACTGATCGCGTACGGGGGCTGTCCAGCCATTAACGACTTCGATGTGATGTCGGCATCGGGCGCGTCAGCGGTGCTCATAAACTACGAAGGGAACGGCGTAAGCGGAGGGGCATTGATTGGGCAAACCACGCTGAATCCCAACGGGTTCAATGTGGGCTTCTTGTTGCAGGGGTTTTCATTCCACGAGATTCGGGACGATACACCCGCTGGGATTCCGGATCGTGCCGTATTTTTGAGTAATGTCGGAAGTTTTCTTAACAATACGTATCCCAACCCGGTCGGGACCGGAGCAGCGACCAAGACCACTCTGGCCCAGAACTACCCAAACCCGTTCAACCCGACGACGACGATCCGTTACTCGCTGGCGGAACGGACGCATGTAAAGCTGCACATATATAACGTGGCCGGACAGCGGGTCCGGACCCTGGTTGACGGAATCCAGGCACCGGAGTCGGGCAGTGGGGGAGTGTTTGAAGTCGTCTGGCGGGGGCGGAACGACGGAGGCACACCGGTCGCGTCCGGGGTTTACTTTTACCGCCTGGTGGCGGGTGAGTTCACCGAAACCCGTAAGATGTTGTTGCTTAAGTAGATTGCGCCCTTCGCGGCAGCTCCCGACCGGATCCGGGAGCCGCCCGAACGGGCCTCCTTGTCGCTCCCTCAAATCCCTTCCGAAACCCCATATATCCGCATGCCCGCGCCCATTTTGCGGGGTTGACACCTGGAAAAATGCCGTGATACTATGTTATGCGGACTAGGGGCAAAGGGTTATCCCCTTGCAAACTTCATCTCAAACATGCTCAGGCGTGGTGGTATCGCGTCTGGGATTTTGCCGACCACCGTTGGTGTTAACATTCGACCCGACACCTGTTAACTACTCGACCGACGGTAGACCGTTCGCCTGAATCCTTATCGGTCGAACGAGACGAAGTGGCAATACCTTAACCTCGCCTCTGCCGACCCGCTGGGCAGTATTACAGCGGGATAAATTGGGGTAACGTTTCTCGTTCCTTCTCAGCAACGATGGGGGAATTACGAATGAAGCGATCTTTTTTCGTTTCGCTTTGTCTCGTCCTTAGCCTCTCGCTCCTCGTGTCGGTAGCGATGGCCAAGAACGTTAACAAAGCAGAGCCGAATATTCGTGTCGACGTGAGCCAGTCGGAAATCAATGCCGCACTGGAACTCACGGGTGCTACGAGCCGTTCGGCTGCTCAAAGTACTACCTTCCTTGCGACCTACACGTTTGACTCCGGTCCGACGTGTGTGGACGAAGGTTGGGTCACCGCTGATGCTACCGCTCAGCTCGACGAGTTTTTCCACGTGGATGACTTCGCCGGACTTGGTGGCGGTACCTTCGGTCTTCTCTCCGCTCCGGCGGGCCTTCAGGCTCTCTGGTGTGGTGCTCGTCCGTCGGCCGCATCTCCGTATTGCGGCTATGCGTCGCTTCCGGGCTACGGTAACAACTGGGATCAGGCTTTCTGCTCCTCGACCGTTACCGGTACCGGCGTCTCCGTGAATTTCGCGATTCACTGGGATTCCGAGCCTGGCTACGACCAAAGCTTTCTCGAAGTTGACGACGCCACGGTCGCCGGTGAAAACTGGATCGCCCTTGGTTCCGTTAACGGCGGAATTGGCTTCTGGGATGGCACCGGCACCGACACCACGTCGGTTTCGGTTCCCGATACCGCTCACGGCGGCTCCGTTAACATCCGTTTCCACTTCACCGCTGACGGTGCCTGGTCGGATGAAGACGGTCTCTGGGACACCGATGGTGCAATCATTCTTGACGACCTTGAAGTAACGGTTACCACCGGTACCGGTCTCGCTTCGGAAGACTTCGAAGGCGAAGCCGTTGGCGCAACCTCGTCGAACGACTGGGCTGCTTGCTCGCCGGCTGGTTATGGTGACTTCTCGGGTCTGTTCCCGGGTGCTGGCCTGGTTCAGCAAGATCCTTGCGCTAGCTTCCTGACCTGTATGTGGGGCTTCTTTAACGGCTCCAGCTTTGTTTATGACTGTGTTACGCCGCAGTTCCTGTCCCAGCCGGTGGTACCGTACGGTAACGCCCAAGGTCAGTACCTGCAGAACACCGTTACTTCGCCGCTTATCCCGTACGTTGGTGCCGGTGCGTCCGCCGAATTGGCGTTCACTGTATACCGTGACCTTCCGCTGGATAACCTGATTTTCTACACCTGGGGCGTTTCCTCGGTTGTTGGTGGCTGCCCCGGCGGTTTCCAAGACCGTAACTTCGTCTACTACGGCGGACAGCTTGACTGGCTGCGCGTAATCCAACCGTTTGGTGACCTGGTTTCCCCGGGCGCAACCGACCTGTTGGTTCAAATTGGTGTGGCTGACCAGTGTGGTGTCTGGTGTGGCGTTTTCGGTACTGGTGCTTGTCACAGCCACGCTCCGCTCCTCGACGACATTGATGTCTACCGCATCAATACCGTTGGTCCGCAGTGGAGTGGTCGTGACCTCGAGCAGTTCCAGGACAACTTCGAAGAAGTTGCTGGCCCGACTGCTGGTACCGCCCGTGCCGACATGGCTAACGACATCCTTCCGGCCGCCAACCCGGGCATCCTGCCGGGTGACTCGGCGACGGTTACCGTTTCCGATCCGATCTCCGGTCTCGACACCGAGGCCAACCCGAACGGCGGCGCGTTCGCCGGTTCGAAGGTCTTCCTGTACGTTAACGTTCAGGGTCCGAGCGCTGGCACCGCGGTTGGTAATGCACTTTCGCAAAACCAAGACCGCTGGCCGGTTGTTCCGGGTTCGGTTACCGCTAACGGTATGACCTGGTACTGCGTACGTCTCGACACGTCGTTCACCGACGGTTCGACCCGTACCGGTGCTCAGCCGGATCTGTTCTGTGTTGACCTCAACGACAACCTGTTCGTTGCTGGTGACACGGTTAACTTCTTCTACTGCGCCGAGAACACCGTGGGCCAGCGTACCTACTACAACGTAGGCGCAGGCTCGTCCGATGATCTCGACGAAGCTGCTTCCTTCGCTGATGAATTCACCATCCTTCCGGCTGGTGGCGTCAACGCTGGTGGCGACATTCTGTACGTTGACGGTATGAACTTCCGTGGTTCGCAGCCGTTCTTCGACAGCGCGTTCAACTCGCTCGGCGTTCTTGACCTGATTGACCGGTATGACATTCGTGCCCCGTCCTCGGGCGTTGCGAACCATCCGGGCAGCCGCGTCAATGACGTTGCAGCACAGCTCAACGCTAACTACCGCAAGATCATCTGGAACTGCGGTGACCTCTCCATCACCATTGGTGACGGTACTGGTAACCCGGAAAAATCCGATGACGCTTCGGTCCTCTTCTCGTTCCTCGAGCAGCTGACGAACACTGGTGGCGTTTACGTCGACGGTGACGATGCTCCGGATCAAATGAAGCAGGCTGTTGGTGGCGGTATGGTTAGCCTCCTTTCGAAGTACATCAACTACACCCTGGATGACCCGAACCACGTTGATTTCGGCGTTGGCGCAAGCCCGCTCGGCGTTGGTGTGGCTGGTCCGTTCGCCGGTGACCAACTGGTTGCTTACGGTGGCTGCCCGGCTATCAACGACTTCGACGTGATGTCGGCTTCCGGTGCTTCCGCTGTCATGATGAACTATGACGGTAACGGCAACACGGGTGGTGCCCTGATCGGTCAGACCACGCTGAACCCGAACGGTTTCAACGTTGGCTTCTTGCTCCAGGGCTTCTCGTTCCATTACATCCGCGACGACGCTCCGGCCGGCGTGCCTGATCGTTTCGTGCACATGGAACACATCATGAACTTCCTTGCCAACGCTCCGGCTTCGCCGGTGGGTACGGGTACCGCGACCAAGACTGCTCTTGATCAGAACTACCCGAACC